>NZ_RDQF01000013.1 GCF_004114425.1 Bradyrhizobium vignae
GACCCTGAAACGGCGGGGCCGGCCACCAAAAGACGGAGGTGCTGATCACGTCGACGGCTGATCGCCATCCCGCCAACTGGGGAATTTTGCGGCGCCACTTCTGAGGAGATTCCGTGCGCCGTTGACACCGGTGGGATCCGAAGGTGAAAAGCCCTAGCGAAACAGCACCATCCGGGCTAGTTGATCGGCCTTGATGACGGAGCCCGGCGACACAGCAGCCAGCGCCTCGCAGGCGCAAGAGATCCAGGCCGGACTGGTCCGCCTGCTGACGGAGCGGATCCGCGAAATCTCCGACGATCCCAGGCAGATGCGGGATGTCGTGTACGAGCTGGCCCGGATCAAGCTCCTGGAACAATTCACCCACACCGATGCGCGGGAAGCGCGAGAGCTCCAGCAAGTCCTCGAGCGCGCCATTCGGGAGGTCGAGCGGACCTTTGAACGAAGCGGAACATCCCCACCGCCAAAGGCCGCCCCCGCGACGCCGGTCAGCGTCTCTGTTCCGGCACCGGCTGCCTCGGCTTCAGCGGCCATTCCAACGGCTGCCGAGACGCCGCGCCATCCTGCCGCACCGCCACGATCGCCCGACCGAGCCAAACGGAGCGGCGCCTTCAATTCTCTGGTTCGATTGAGCCCCATCCTCCTGCTCATCGCGGGCGCCGGGACCGCGGCCATCTATTGGCCACGGCTGAAGACACAACTGACCGCATCGTCGCAGGTGGCGCCGCTGTCCGAGCGTGCGCCGAAAAGTCCGGAGCCTCAGCCGACCGCGATCCCGGCTCGCTCGGCAGGCGAGACCATGGAACGAACGGCGGAGAGCACAAAGGATCCGGCGCCAGCTGCGCAACCCTCGATGCCTTTGCCGACGACGTTCGGCGTCTACGCCTTGAGCGAGGGCCAGCTCCATGAACTCAAGCCGGTTCCTGGAAAAATCCCGGACCGGCGCGTCGCGATCTCCGCCGCCATCAACACGCCGAGCGTGACCACATTGCCGGACGGCGACGTCAAGTTCATCGTGTTCAGGCCCGACGGAGGTGTCGATGCAAGCGGGACCGAAGTTCGCGTGGTCGCGAAGGTCTCCCGGGCCATGGGCGTCGATGCCACCGGGAAAGCCGCCATGGTCAGCGCCGGCGATTCCTGGGTCATCCGCAGCATGTCCTACCCCTACAAGGTAGGTCCGATCGAAGATCAATCGAGAATGCTATTGCTGCAGCCGGAGCAAGACGGTTTTGCGCTTGCGCCGGGCCGCTACATCGTCGTCGTCAAGGGCATGGGCTACGACTTCACCGTGGCTGGAACGATCACTGATCCCAATCAATGCGTCGAACGCATCAATGCGACCAACGGCGCGTTCTACTCGCCCTGCCCGCCGCCGCGAAGATAACGCTGCGTCCCCCTTTCCTATTTGACCGGCTTGTTGTCCTTTGGCGCATCCGCCGGCATGTCGTCGACCTTGCCGTTGTTGGCGACGCACTTTTGGAAGTATTCGCGCCGATCCTTGGCCGTTCCCTTGGCGCTCCCGGCCGCGGGGTTGCCGATTTGTCTGGGCGGAAAGGCCTTGGCGACCGCGGCATCGCATGCGCGCGCCACTTCGGCAGTGATGGCCGAAGCCGTCGCCGGCGCGACCAGCGTCAAGGCACCTGCCAATCCAACCAACGTCCGCAAATTCTTGACCGGCACCGCTTCGCTCCTTCAGTCCGTGAATGCTTGCCGGAACCATACCAAAAAGCAACGAAGCGCCAAACGGCAAAGCGATGCCGAGTTGTCACGCGGTCTGCCTGCAACGGCTATCGCAAGACTCGGCGGCGGCCTCAGCGCACGCCTCGTCCTTCGAGACGGCGCGTACGCGCTTCTCAGGATGAGGCTAATCGACGTCAGAGCCTATTGAAACTGCTGCCGCGCACGCCGTCCCTCATCCTGTGAGGAGACCGCGAAGCGGTCGTCTCGAAGGATGGCCGCAAAGCGCGCACCGAGGTCCCAACTAGCTGTTGAGCTGCGGCGGCTTGAAGTCCGGGAAACGGGTGAGCATTGCGGTCTTGACGAACTTCAAGTGGGCAATGGTGCTGGCCAATTCCTTGAGCCGTCGCTGGCCGTTCGAGATGTCGGCTGCAAAGAGATCCTGATGATAATTATCGAGCGCCTCGCGCTCGAGATATTCGTCGGTGCCGTTTCCGAAGGTGACGGATGCACGCGCAAGGGCATCGTCAACACGCCGGTTGAGCCCGACCTGTTCCCTCTCCGCCTCTTGCAACGCTGTTTCGATCGCCGCCAGGACGGCACCGATCCGCACGCGGTCGGTCTCGGCATCACGCTCGACGGAGCGGGCTTTGAAGCCTTTGTCCTCGCGGCGGGAGCCGAGAAGATTGTGTGCGCGCGCTCTCAGGAACAGCTGAAACATCTGGGCCATCCCACATTCGAGATTCAGACGGCTACCATCGGTCAGACATAGTTAACAAAGCTTAAATCCTGCGCTCGCCCTGCCTGGCTTTGTACGATCCACGCCCGCCAAGCTCCTTCGTGCTTGGCATAGAGCTCGCGCCAGCGAATTTCGTGCCTGGCAGCGGCGCCTTCGCGCACGCAGATCCCGGATGCGAGCTGCACTGTCTCGTCCGGTGCAAGATCGAGCGCCTCGAACTCTGCCGTCTCTTCCGCAGACAGGCCGATCAGAACACGATGTCCTTGGGCGTCGACGAAATATCTGCGGGGCGCGTTGTGCCTTTGATCAATCATTCGAATGGCCCTCGTTCAGGATCCAAGGACCCGGAAGATGTTTCAGCCGCCGATCAAAGCTACGAACAAACGCGATCGAAATAAGGACGCAAATCGCGCCCAGCAACGCAATCAAATACGCCATTCACGCTACCTATGCGCGCCGCGAAAAATATCGAAGCAGCCAAATTCTCGCCATGAACTGATACGTTTTAGGTTGCCTTTCCGAAGCTCTCAAGGACCGCACCATGTTAACCTAACTGCACATGGTTATCCGATCTTTCGGCAAGGCAAGATCAACCCCAGCCGACACCGCGGCCATGGCTCTGCCATCACGATGGATGCTCATTTTGCCTGACGCCCATCGATGCCGGCGTGTAGGGCGCATAGAGACGATATCGGGCTGATCGCTTGCGCGAGCGCCACGCCCGCACACCATAGCCACAGCAAAAGCCAGCTGCAAAAATCGAAATCAAAACCAGAACTGCAAGCATTTGGAATGTTCCCAATTTTCGGAACGCACCTCCCGGTACATTTCAACGTGATGCTGTAACCAGTTCAAGATCAGCGGCGCTGAAACTTTTGTCAGACGAACATGAAGTTTGTGCAACGTGATGCTCGAAGCTCGGTCGTCATGACGGGGTTATGCATTTGATGGCTTTTCCCTGCGGCCATCCTTCGAGACGCCCGCCTTAGGCGGGCTCCTTTTTGAGTCAGGCTCTCAGGATGAGGACGGAGTGCGCGGCAGCAGCTTCAACGGGTACTGACGCCGATTGGCCTCATCCTGAGGCGGCGCGGAAGCGCCGTCCCGAAGGACGAGGCGTGCGCGCAGGCTGCCGTCGCGAGCCATATGCGATAGCCCCTGCAGAAGATGACGCAATCTCTCATTGTTCGAGAGCAGTATCCAGCGGGCGATGTTAACCCCTGTTCATTTCGACAAGCAGCCTCAAACGAAGCGGCTGAACGCGCTGTGGTCGGGCACAGCTGCGATCTGCACGCTAGTGTCTCCGGCACGTTCTCGAACACGTCTGGCAGCCGTCGCGGGTGAGACTGCTGACGAAAACACCCGTGGTTATACGGAGCGTCATGCACCAACTTCAGCGCGGTAAGGTTGAGAGGTTAGCTTAATCCCCGTTGTTTGTTGCGAACCCTCGCGCTTTGCTTATCCATCTTCCGCACCGGGCTCCCCCAAGCCCGGCCCCACCCAAGCAAAGCCGTCGAGCGAACATGGGTCCGCTTGGCGGCTTTGTCGTTGTGTCGACGAGAGGATCATTTCGGTTATGGCGCGCAGGCCCTGGTCGTTCAAGGAAGATCGCCGGCTCATGGAGTTGGCCAAGTCTTCAGCCTCGTTGGAGCAAGCGGCGAAAGCTCTCGGGCGCTCGCCCGATGCGATCAAGCGCATGGCGTTGCGCCTTGGTCTTTCGTTGAAGTCGAAGGCGGCTAAGAAAACCTGATTGCGAAAACGACCGCGCTCGCCGCAGGCGGCGCAGTCTGCACGGCTTCCCTTCGGCGCAGGGCCATCGCATATGAGATCCTTTCCCTGCGGCCATACTTCGAGACGCCCGCTTGAGGCGGGCTCCTCAGCATGAGGACGGAGTGCGCGGCAGCAGCTTCAACGGGCACTGACGCTGATTGGCCTTATCCTGAGGAGGCGCGTACGCGCCGTCTCGAAGGACGAGGCGTGCACGCAGGCTGCAGCCACGACCCATATGCGATAGCCCTGCCCTCGGCGGGACGGAACCAAATCAACCTTCGGATGTTGGTCCCGATCTCGCAGCGAGGTCTGGCGGTGCTCCACTTTGCCATTTCCGCAATCTTGGTTTGGCTGGCGATCAACATCGCCTTCGTGCTGCTCCGGTTGCGGACGATTCGCCATTCCGCCGCGCACCGCATCGACGGGCCTAACCGGTCCTATCCTGAGCTCATTCCCGTCCGCCAGCGCCCCGGGCAGTGAGCATCGATTGAGCGTCCTGCCCGGCGGCCTGGCCTGCTCAACTAGTTGTGCGTCCTCTTCTGGGAGCCCATCCCCGGGCTGGTGCCGTAGTTCGGCGTCCCCGTTCCTTTGAACGCACCCCCCATGCTGTCCGAACCGGAGTTGGTGCCCGTGCCGCTGCGCGTCGCGGAAGTCGGCTGCGTGCCCGATGGCGTGTCTTTGGTTCCCTGCGCCGAAGCCACAGAGATCCCGACGGCTAGCGCCAGGAGGAGGCTTAACGTCCTGATCATACTGCTCAACTTTCCATGCTCGTTTCTATCCGGGCCGCCGGACCATTGGTCAGGCCATCCTCGGGTCGGCCGTCCGGCCGGTCTCTCCGTTAAACCCTATCTTAGCCCTTGCTGGCTAGGATCAATCGCCAAGCCTTGGCCCAAATTCAAGCCTCGCCCGAATTCAAGCCTCGCCTGATTTCACCCAAGCCGGATGCGATTGCTGCGACCAACCTTTCCGTTTGCGGCGCTCGTGCTTGCGAGCACGATGGCGTTCGCCTTGGCGGGCCATTTCGCCGCTGAGGCCGTCATTCGCCGCCAGCAGGCGCATCAACTCGACGAGCTGACCGAGGTCGTTCTGCGCCGGTCGGAATTTGCGGTCGATTTTGCCGCGGCCAGCCTGGACGAGCTCGCAAGGCGCAAGCTGGTCAGCTGCGAGCCGGGCGCACTGCAAGCCATCCGCCTGCACGTCTATCAGCGCTCGGCGATCAAGGACGTCCGGCTCGTCAAGCCGGATGGCTCCGTGATCTGCTCGGCCTATTCCGAGACGCTCGAATTCGACAAGGGATGGGTGGATCGTCGCGACATGCTGCCTTCGCGCGACAAGGCGCTTTCGCTGTTTCGCGTGGAGCAGTTCGGAGGCGCCGCCTTGGGCGTGCTCAGGGACATCGATGGCAGCTCCGCGCTCGTCGCCATTGTCGGCATCAACGCCAGCCTGTTCGACATCATGCCCGCCGAGCTGCGCGCACGCAGCGACGTGATCCTCGCCTTGGGCAATGGCGAGAAGCTCGGCAAATTCCAGAGCGACGCCGGTAAGTCCTTGCTGGAGCCGATCAGCTTCGAGCGGAATTCCGTTCGCTTCCCGCTTCATGCCACGATCCAGCTCGAGCGCGCGGTGCTTGCGAGCTGGAATAACGAGGCATATTGGCCCACAGTCGCGGTGGCCCTCGGACTTGGCGCAATCTTTGGCATCCTGTTGGCACGCAGCCGCCGCATGGAGGAGCCTGTCGCCGATCTCGATCGGGCGCTGGCAGCCGGCGAGTTCAAGCCATATTACCAACCGATCTTCGACCTGCGGACAGGTCAGATCAAGGGCTGCGAGATTCTGGCGCGTTGGCTGCGCCGAGACGGCTCGGTCGTCCCGCCGATGAACTTCATTCCGCTCGCCGAATCCAGTGGGCGCATCCAGGCGATGACGTGGCATCTGCTGGGATCGGCGCTGACCGAACTGAAGCCGTTGCTGAAGACAGACAAGAATTTCAAGCTGTCCCTGAATGTCGTACCCAATCATCTCCTGAGTGCGGGCTTCGTCGAAACGCTGCGCCGCACGGTCCTGGCGGCGCGTGTCTCCGCGCGCCAGATCGTGGTCGAGATCACCGAGCGCGACGAGCTCGACGATCTCGCGCGCGCCGCGGCGGTCGTTGCCGAGCTGCGGGACCACGGCTTCCGCGTCGCCATCGACGACGTCGGCGTCGGCCATAGCGGACTGTCCCGGCTGAAGGGCCTCGGCGCCGACATGATCAAGATCGACAAGTTCTTCGTCGACACGATCACCGTGGACGCATCGACGACGGCGATCGTGGAAATGCTGGTGGCGCTTGCGAAGGACCTCAATATGACCGTGGTCGCGGAGGGCATCGAGACGGAGGAGCAGCTCCGTGCATTGATCGCGTCCGGCGTCGAGGAGGGCCAGGGCTATCTCGTTGCGCCGCCCCTGCCCTTCGCCCGCTTCAATGAGCTCGTGGTATCGCGCCGCGTGAGGCGGTCAGGCGCGGCGGTCTCCGGCGACACGGTTTTGGTGGCCTGATCCCGACGCGGGCCTTTAACGATATTTTCGGCTTTCGAACCAGACCGGCAACCAACCGGCTATGCTGGCGCCATGCGCAGAAACCACGTCATTGCAGCCGCGAGCATCTGCCTTGCCCTGATCGTCTACGCCACGCTGGCGAAACTATCGGGAAGGCCGGCGCTCATGGGGCATCACGAGGCGTACTGGGTCGTCGTGATCGAGCGCTTCAGCGCCTATGGTCTGCTCGGTTTTCTGCTTTCCTTCCTGCTGCCCGGACGAATCGGTTTGGCTTGCTCGCTCGTCATCGCGGTCGCAATGGGACTGGAGCTGATGCAAGCGTTCATCCCCGACCGGGATCCGGGCTTCCTCGACGTTTTGCAGAAGGCGGCAGGAGGCACTGTGGGCGTCATGCTCGCCCAGATGATCCTGGCGTTCCTTCCGAGACCCCCGTCCTGAGGCGGCCCGCATCTCCTTGGCGAGATGACCGGCGGACCGCGCTTTTACTTCATCATCTGACCGCGCAACTCACCGCCCGGATTCGCGGCCGTGTGGATGTTCGCGTACCATTTGCCGCCCAGCAGATCTGCCGCCTGCGCGTCGGTGAGCGTGGCATGGCCTTGGATCGGGCTTTGCACCGTCTTGAACGGCAGGACGATGCCGGCATTCTTGCCGGCCTCGCCGGGACCGTGAAAATGCGCCCCCATCGCCGGCCCCGTGAGCCCGGTATAGGTGACAACGTAAGTCAGAACTCTGGTTTCAGTGTCGTAGCTCGCCTCGGCCTTGCCCGACCCGGTCGAGCCGTTCGGAGGCACTTCATTGCTTCCCTTGAGCTCGGCTTGCAGCTTCACGACTTCCGCGTTTGCCGTTCCGCTCGCCGCAATGATGCCTCCGACGAGCGCAAGTGTCCCCAACAGTGCCACTTTGCTCATGCACTCCTCCCGCACACTCCGCTCCCTATCGTGATCGAAACACCGACCGCAACCGGAAAATTCCGCCATGGAGGGATTATTGCCGATTTGGCTTTTGCTTGGGCGAGCCCGCCTTGAACGGAGGCCGCGGTCGGGAACGGCCGTCGAGTCCCTTGGGCAGCTTGTCGGCATTGAGCTTTACGACCGCGCTCCGGGCGTCGGCAGCCGGCGCGACTTCCTGGCTGTAGATCAGGGTCGCTTCGAACCTCACGTCGGGCGCTTGGCGAGCCGTGCCCGAACAGGTCGCCATCGCACCGCTATACACGCCGGAGAGCTCGACCTCGACTTCGTCGAACCCGAACACGGTCGGCGGTCCGTCGGCATGTCGCCGTGTGGTCAGAACGGCCGTGAAACGCTGGTCGTCGTCGAACCGATAGGAGCCGCCATAGGTGAAGAAGCTGTCACTGCCCGAGATCCGACCCTGGGCCAGATGCACGATACCAGTGCCTTGTGCTTGCGCGGTTCTGAACCACGCCGCGTATTTGCCCTCTTTCAGCATGGAAACGTCCACCCATGAATTCCATGCGTATTTGCAACGAACCGTGAGGGCGCGACAATGACCGTCGCGGCGAGCATTCCGCCACGGTTAACGCCCTGCAAAGTCAATCCGTCAAATTTCCGCGGGCGCGAGGCGACGCCCACGGCAGCATCAAAACAATTCGATGCCATCGTCCGCGCTCTCGATCGCCTCGACCCGGCGCGTGGTCGCGATCGACGCCAGCCCGAGCGTCTGCAGAAATTCCCGGTGGACGTGCCGCTCGCGCTCCATCGTGTAGCGCGCGAACAGCTGGTCGAGCATCGCTTGGTCCTGCGCTTGCGGCCGCGGCTTCTGCGCGCCAGCGCTTGCGGCTTCGAGCCGCGCTGCGACCGCGGGCAATGCCGCGGAGGCCTCGCCAAGCGTGGTCATCAGGCCTTGCGCCGAATTCATGAGCTCCTCGAATTCCGCACCTTCATTGACCAGCCGGCTCATCAGCTTGCCGAGCCGTTCATTGCCGGCCTCGACCTCGCGCAGCGCCTGGAGAATCTGCGGTTCGAGCTTGGCGAGCTGGGTGGGATCGCCCTGCACGCGGAGCTCCTTCAGGTCCCTGGCCGAGCGCTCGATGCCGTCGAGCACGGGCCTCAGACGCCCCGCCCCCGCCGAGACCTGGTCGGCGGTGGCCTTCAGCTCGTTGGCAATGACGACGAAAGCGCTGCCGCGGCTGCCGAGATGGCTTGCCTTGAGGCCCGCATTCATTCCGATCAGCGTGATGTCGACGGTCGCCTCGGCCAGCCCGGCGATGGCGTGGCGGAATTTCGTCAGCGTCTCCTCGACGATCGCGAGCGCCTCGTCCACCGAGCGGCCGGCGCCCTCGCAGGTGGCGATCAGGGTCGAGGCGTGCGCCAGCGTCTGCTTGATGCGCGCCAGGAACGATGACGACCCGCCCTCCTCGCCGCCGAACAGCGTGCGGCCCCGGCCGACGACACTGCCCGCATCGCGCAGGATTGCGGTCAGCGCGTGAACGATCTGGCCGATGTCGCCGCCGAACTCGCGTTGGGCATCTCTGAGCTGGGCCGCCTGCAATTGACAAATGATGCGCACCCCGTCGTCGCTCGCGACAGGTTCGGGAACGAGGCTCGGGGTGGATCCCGAGGCGAGCGTGAGGCCATCGGAGACGTGCTCGAGACGCTGACGCGTGCTGTCGCCGGCCTGCAAGGAGATGATCGCACTGCCGACCGCCTCGGCGATCTTCCTCGTGCTGGCGCTCGCAAGATCGGCGAGATGGCTGCTGTTGCTGCGCTGGTCGCGCAACCCGGAATAGGCGGACGCGAGCTCGACGCTCTCCGCCGCCAGCTGATTGCGGTAGCGGCTCTCGAACTCCTTCTGCCGGCCGAATGCGGTGGCGACCGCCTCGGACAGGCGCTGCTGATCCCGCGCGCAGCCCTCGATCGCGCCCTGGACGGCCTTGCCGAGATCGTAGGCCTCTTGCGTGAAGGCGAGAAAGCCCTCGCGGTCGCCGTCGAGCGAGGCCGCCTCGATCCGCGCGCTACGCGCGATGATGGTGATCATCTGGATGTGCTTGAACAGCGGCTTGAGCAGCGAAGACGCCTCCGCCGTGCTCGTGCCGATGGTCTCCAGCAGCGCGGCCTCGGCCGGCAGCGCCTGCGCCAGGTCGTTGAGCCGCGCGGCGATCTCCTGGAGCGCCGTTGCAGCGCCTTCGATCTCGGCGCCGGAGAGCTCACCGGAAAGCGCCGCGAGACCCTGGTTCAGCTCCTTGAAGACGAGATGCCCGCGTCCCAGCTCGTTGCCGACGCGCGCGAACACGGCCTCGATTCGCGAGGAGACGTCCTCGATCCCGGCGATGGCCTCGGTGAGCATATTGGCTGGAATGAGCGACATTGCCATCAGCCCGCCACCGCTGGATGCCCGGCCTGATACCAGAGCATGATCTCGCGCGGGATGTGGTGCAGCGAAACGACCTTCTCGACGCCGCCATGGGCGATGGCTTCCTTGGGCATGCCGAACACCACGCAGCTCTCTTCGTCCTGCGCCCGCGTCGCGGCGCCGAGCTTGCGCATCTCCAGCATGCCGCGCGCACCGTCATCGCCCATGCCGGTCATGATCACGCCGAGTGCGTTGGCGCCGGCATGCTGGGCGGCCGAGCGGAACAACACGTCCACCGACGGACGATGCCGGGACACCGGCGGTCCGTCCTTGATCGCGATCTGGTAGCGCAGACCGATGCGCTGGAGCAGCATGTGGCGGGCGCCCGGCGCGATATAGGCACAGCCCGGCAGCACCGGCTCACCGTCCTCGGCCTCCTTGACCCGGATCTGGCAGACGCTGTCGAGACGCCTGGCAAAGGCCGCGGTAAAGCCTGCCGGCATGTGCTGGACGATAACGATCGGCGGACAGTGGGCCGGCAGCATCTCGAGGACGTCGTTGAGCGCTTCGGTGCCGCCCGTCGAGGCGCCGATGCAAACGATGCGCTCGGTGGTCGGCCGGACCTTGCCCTGTACCGGCGGCGGGATGATGGCATCGGCAGTCAGCTTCTTCTCGATCTCCCGACGCTCCGCGCGCGGACGCACCCGGGCGCGGGCGGCCGATTTCACGGCCTCGCGCAACCGCGTGGAGCATTCGAGCAGCGCCTGCCGCGTGTCGATCTTCGGCTTCGGCACGATGTCGACCGCACCCGCCTCGAACGCCTCGAACATCACGTTGGAGCCCTCCTCGGTGAGCGAGGAGCAGATGATCACCGGGATCGGACGTTGCGCCATGATCTTGCGCAGGAACGTCATGCCGTCCATGCGCGGCATTTCGAGGTCGAGAATGATGACATCGGGCAACTCCTTCTCGAGCCGGCGCGCCGCGGCGAAAGGATCGGAGGCGGTCGCCATCACCTCGATATCAGGGTCTTCGGAAAGGATCGTCTGCAGGATTTGGCGCACCGACGCCGAATCGTCCACGATCAGCACGCGAACTTTCCCCCTCGGCATCGTGGTTGCGCTCCGGCTAGACCTGGAAGATGGTTGGCTGAACCTGCTTCAGCCCAGGCACGGTACTGTGAATCATCGATTCCGAATGCCCGACCAGCAGGTAGCCGCCCGGACGCAAATGGCCGCACAATTGCTCGACCACCTTGCGCTGGGTCTCGCGCTCGAAATAGATCAGGACGTTGCGGCAGAAGATGATATCGACGTCACGGTCGACGGGATAGGACTTGTCCATGAGGTTCATCCTCATGAAGTGCGTCATGCGCCGTAACTCGGGCACGATCCGCACTTCGCCGCGCGACCTGTCCCGCGACGACGAGAAGTATCGTTTTGCGAATGGCTCCGGCACCGGGGCGAGCACATCGCGGGTGTAGATCGCCGTCCTGGCGAGGCGCAGCACCGCGGTCGAGATGTCGGTGCCGAGGATGCGGTACTGGAAGCGCGAGCCGTTCCGCGTCATGTCGTCCAGCACCATGGCGATCGTGTAGGCTTCCATGCCGGTGGAGCTCGCCGAGCTCCAGATCTTCAGGTTCGCATTCTTCCGTCCATGCGACTTGAGCAGAGCAGGGACCGCGACGTCCCTCATGAAGGTGAAGTGCTGCGGCTCGCGGAAAAAATCGGTCTTGTTGGTCGTCACCACGTCGATGAGATGAGTAAGCTCGGTCTCGAACAGATCCGCCTCGAACAGGTTCTCGACATATTCATTGAGACCGGCGAAGTTCAGCGCGCGCACGCGCTTGTGCAGCCGCCCCTCCAGCATCAGCCGCTTGCCCTGCGGCAGCTTGATGCCGACCTGGCTCTCGATCAATTCGGCGATGGTCCGGAAGTGGCGGTCGGACAGATGCACGGCCGTATCCTGCATGGCGGGCATCATGGATGACGACCCTGCTTCGTAACGGCCGCCTGCACTGAATGTCGGGTCATCCTGGCCATGTTGAATCCCACGCGTTCACGTTCACCGCTGAAAGCGGACCGGTCACCGAACGGACCGGTCCGCAGGAGCCTCGCGGGGGCCTAGCGCTGGAAATCGGCGTCGCGGTCGTCCTCGCCGTCATTCATGTCGAAAGTGAAGCCGCCGCCGGCGACCTTTGCGGCGCGTACCGGCTTGGCCTGCGGCTTCTTGGCCGGTCGTTCAGCCGCCGCCATGGAGGCCGCCTTGGCGCGCAGCTGGCTGACCGCCCGGTCGATCGGCGCGGGCGCCTGGCTCTTTGCGCCCTGTTCGATGCGGAAATAGGCGATGGTGGACTGCAGCTGTTCGGCCTGCGAGGCGAGCTCCTCCGAGGTCGAGGACACCTGCTCGGAGGCGCTGGCGTTCTGCTGGCCGACCTTGTCGAGCTGCTGGATCGCCTGGTTGATCTGCGCCGAACCGACGTCCTGCTCGCGGCAGGCCGCGGTGATCTCCTCGACCAGCTCGGCCGTCTTCTTGATGTCAGGAACGAGCTTGGCGAGCATCGAGCCCGCCTCCTGCGCCACCTTGACGGTGTCGGCCGAGAGCGTGCCGATCTCGGCGGCGGCCGCCTGGCTGCGCTCGGCGAGCTTGCGCACCTCGGAGGCGACCACCGCAAAGCCCTTGCCGTGCTCGCCGGCGCGCGCGGCCTCGACCGCTGCGTTGAGCGCGAGCAGGTCGGTCTGGCGCGCAATCTCCTGCACGATCGTGATCTTCTCGGCGATGGTCTGCATCGCGTTGACGGCGCGGCCCACGGCGGCGCCGCTGGCCTCGGCGTCCTTGGCGGACTGCGCGGCGATCTTCTCGGTCTGGTTGGCGTTGTCGGCGTTCTGCTTCACGTTCGAGGCCATCTCCTCCATCGATGAAGAAGCTTCCTCGGCGGACGAGGCCTGTTCGGCTGCGCCCTGCGAGAGCTGCTCGGCGCTCGCGGAGAGCTCCTGGCTGCCGGCAGAGACGTTCTGCGCCGCCGTCAGCGCCTCCGATACGATCTGCCGGAGCTTCTCCACCATGCGTTCGAGCGCGAGGCCGAGCGTGTCCTTGTCCGACAGCGGCTTGGCTTCGATCGTGAGATTGCCTCGTGCGATCTCGTTGGCGACCGCCGCGGTGGCATTCAGATTCACCGTCATCGCGTTCAGCGACTTGATGAGATCACCGATCTCGTCGTCGCTGGAGGATTCGATCTTTTGGCTGAGATCGCCGATCGCCACCGCATCGGCAAGGCCGACGGCCTGCCCCAGCGACCGGCTGATGTTGAGTGCGATCAAGATGGCGGCCACCGCCGCGATCAGGAGCGAAGCGATGACCAGGATCATCAACAGCAGCTCGGCGCGCGAGCCATCCTGCCTGGCCTGCTCGACCTGCTCGGCCATGTTCTTCTTGACGTTGTTGATGTAGGCATTGGCCGCTTCGAGCGCATCGGCGACGACCTTGCGGCCGTCATGCATCGAGCGGTCCATCGCCCTGGCCTTGTCGGTCTTCGCCAGCCTGACCGTTTCGTCCTGGTAAGCGTTCATCCTGCCATAGGCGGCGGAGAAGCCATCCATCAGCTTCTTGCCGCCTTCGCTGGCGGCTGCATAGATCTCGTCCTTGGACTTTGCGAGCTGTTCGCGGGTCTTGGCGAGGTCGGCGACGAATTGATCGTATTCGGCGTCCGATGCGAGGATCGAGTTCTTCTCCGCGCGAAGCTGGAGCAGGATGCCTTCCTTGAGCTCGGACGCCTTTTCCATGCGATTCGCGCGAGCGACCAGAGCCTCGGTGGTGCCGACCATATCGGACAGCTTCATGTAACCGACCCCGCCGGCGATCATGGACAGCAGGATGACCACACCGAATGCGCTGGCCAGCTTGGCTTTGACGGTGAATCTCATCTCAATCCCTTTTGGTTCGAATGGAGCTGCGTACGCTCGATAACGCCTAAAACGAACAAACTCAGGCGGCGCGGGACGCGTCCACGGCAGCATCGCGCCCGTCCGGGAACTCGTCCTTCGCCATCAGTTTGGCGAGATCAAAGATGATGACAAACTTTTCGCCCTTGCGCCCGATACCGGCCGCATAGTCAGACTGCCATTTGCCGCCGACCTCCGGCACGGGCTCGATCGCCTGTTCGTCGATGTCGGTGACCTCGAACACGCAATCCGCGACGAAGCCGACGCCGACCAGGCGGTCCTTCATCGGCACGTCGAGGATGATGATGCGCGTCGCCTCGGTCGCCGAGACGCTTGGCAAGCCGAGCTTGGTCCTGAGATCGACGATCGGATAGCCGCTGCCGCGCACGTCGATCATGCCCAGCAGGAAGCTCGGCGCATGCGGCAGCCGCGAGATCGGCCGCATATCCAGGATCTCCCGGACGTTGCGAATGCTGATGCCGAACGTCTCGCCGGCGAGACCGAGCGTCAGGTATTGCGAGGTTGCGGCCATGGTGCGTCCATTCGATGTTGGGAGAGGCCTGTTCGGACCAGCCAGTCAGCGTTGAAACTCCGCGTCGCGATCGTCGCCGCCAGCATCCATGTCGAAGGCGAAGCCGCCTCCCGCGCCGGCAACCTTCAGGGCTCGGGCCGGTTTGGCAGCGGGCGCCTTGCCGCGGCGATCGACCGCCGCCATCTTCGCCGCCTGGGCGCGGAGCTGTCCAACGGCCCGGTCGATCTCCTGAGGTGCGGCCTTCGCTCCGCGCGCAGTGTCATCGATACGGAAGAACGAGATCGTCGACTGCAACTGCTCGGCCTGGGAGGCCAATTCCTCGGAGGTCGAGGAGACCTGCTCTGATGCGCTGGCGTTCTGCTGGCCGACCTTGTCGAGTTGCTGGATCGCCTGGTTGATCTGGGCCGAGCCGACGTCCTGCTCGCGACAGGCCGCGGTGATCTCCTGAACGAGCTCCGCCGTTTTCTTGATGTCGGGCACCAGCTTGGAGAGCATCTCTCCGGCCTCCTGGGCAACCTTGACTGTTTCGCTCGACAAGGTGCCGATCTCGGCGGCGGCGGCCTGGCTGCGCTCGGCGAGTTTGCGCACTTCGGAGGCGACCACCGCAAAGCCCTTGCCGTGCTCACCGGCACGGGCGGCTTCGACGGCAGCGTTGAGCGCGAGCAGGTCGGTCTGCCGCGCGATCTCCTGAACGATCGTGATCTTTTCGGCGATGGTCTGCATCGCCTGAACGGCCCGACCGACAGCGCTGCCGCTGGATTCGGCATCGCGCGCCGACTGTGCGGCAATCTTCTCCGTCTGGTTGGCGTTGTCGGCGTTCTGCTTCACGTTGGACGCCATTTCCTCCATGGAAGACGAAGCTTCTTCCGCCGAGGAAGCCTGCTCCGTCGCACCCTGCGACAGCTGCTCGGCGCTGGCGGAAAGCTCCTGGCTGCCGGCAGATACGTTCTGGGCCGCGGTGAGAGCTTCGGACACGACCTGACGAAGCTTCTCGACCATGACGTTGAGAGAACGGACGAGATCTCCGATCTCATCGTTGCTCTTGACGGCGATCGTCTGGCTCAGATCGCCATTGGCGACCGCGCCGGCGAGGCTGACCGCGCGCGACAAGCCGTGGCTGATGCTGAGTGCCATCATGACTGCCGATCCTACGCCAAGCAGGAGTGACAATCCGATGACGCTGACCAACATGATCTTTGCGCGAGCGGCATTCTGCACCGACTCCGCGGACATCTCCGCCATCTGCTTCTTGACCAACGTGATGTACTCGCCCGAGGTTGCGATCGCGTCCATAGCGTTCGCCTTCCCTTCGGTCGCGGCAAGCGTGGTTGCCCTGATATTACCGCCCTCCTTCACGATTTCCGCCACGCGGGAGACGACATTGACGAGGCGATCCGTCTGAGCCACAAAGCTCGCGGGCGACACGCCGGCCGCGGTGAGGGGGGCGACGGCCTGCTTGGTTGCCGCCTTGAGCGCTTCGTCTCCTTCGCTGATTGACTTGATCGCGGCATTCAGCTCCTCGACGCTGGAGGCCGAGAACGACAAGGCGACCTGCCGCTGCAGGCGGACACCTTCGAGCCTGATGGCATGGATCGCCAGAACGGCGCTGTTCTTCTCGGCGGAAGGCGGCAGGCGATTCAGCTCGGCGAGAGACGCATCGAGCGAGTCGTTCCAATGCTTCAGAATCGGCATCGCGTCGGTGGTCCACAGCTGGCCGCCCCGATAGTTCGAATTCTTCATCGCGAGCCCGACGATGACGTCCTCTCCGGCATTCATCTTGTCGTAAGACGCCGAGAACTTGTCGAGCAGGTGCTTGCCGACGTCAGAAGCGGTCGCCTTGATCTCGGTAAGAAGACGACTCACCTCGGCGCGATACTTCTTGATCTCATCGGCCAGCTTCTGCATCTCCGCGTCCGTGGACGCGAGGATGATGTCGCGCTCCGCCCGGGTCTGATAGAGCACGTTGTTTTGCAGCTCGCCGGCCCTGTCGATGCGCGCCGCGCGCACCACGAAATCCGCGGAGACCTCGACCTGATCCGAAAGCTTCAGAAAAGCCAGTCCACCCGTGAGTCCCGAAAGCACGATGATCGCACCAAACGCGCAAGCCAGCTTTGCCTTGATCGTGAATCGCATATCGAGCCCCCAATTTACCGGCCTTCTCGAGACCGCTCTCAATTCAAAATGCGTTCCATGTTGGGAACAATAACGAACTCTTCACGCCACTTCGCGATAAAACGAATGAACTCAGGCTTCCAGTGCATGCCGACACGCGGCGTCTGCTGCACATCGGCCTGCGAGATCTCCGTGACCTCGTAAACCTTGTCCGCGGTCACGCCGACCAGCACCGGTTCGTTATCGATCTCGATTTCGATCACGACGATGCGGGTGTCGGCGGAGTTGTCGAGCTGCGGCATGCCGAAACGGATGCGCAGATCCGCGAGCGGAATGACGTTGCCGCGCACGTTGATCACGCTGGGAACGAAGGCTCGCGCGCCCGCAACCTGGGTCACGGGAACGGGATCGATGATCTCGCGCACGAGGCCCGCGTCCAGCGCGAACTTCTCCTCGCCGAGGCCGATCATCACGACCTGCATCGCACTCGACTGCTGCTCGCCCGCCAACCCGCCGTTCATCACGCCGCCTCGTTGATATGCTGCTTCTCGAACTTCGACTGCGCCAGCGAGACCAGCTGCGCGACGTCGAGGATCAGCGCCGCCGTGCCGTCACCCAGGATCGTCGCGCCGGAGAAGATCGTGACGTCCGAATGCAGCTTGGACAGAGACTTGATCACGGTCTGGTGGTTGCCGATGATCTGGTCGGCGACGAGGCCGACGCGGGTCTCGCCGGTCGAGATGATGATCGTCTTCTGGTGCTGGTCGGGCGCACCGGATGCGGCCATGAGCTCGCGCAAGCGCAAGAAGGGCACGAGGTTGCCGCGCACGTTGAGGAAGTTGCGGCCGCGCGAGCGCTCGTCCTCGGCCGTCAGCTCGACGCATTCCTCGACCGCCGACAGCGGGATGATGTAGCGGCCTTCGCCGACGCGGATGAGCAGGCCTTCGATGATCGCGAGCGTGAGCGGCAGGCGCAGCGTCACGGTGGTGCCCTGGCCGGGCCTGGTCGACAGGTCGATCGAGCCGCGCATGTTCTCGATGGTGCGCTTGACCACGTCCATGCCGACGCCGCGGCCGGACAGTGCCGAGATGGTCTGCGCCGTCGAGAAGCCCGGGTGGAACAGGAATTGATGGATCTCATGGTCGGTCAGCACGGCGCCGGCCGCGATCAGCCCCTGCTCTTCCGCCTTCGCGCGGATGCGCGCGGTGTTGAGGCCGCCGCCATTGTCCTTCACCGTGACCAGCACCTGCGCGCCCGAATGCACCGCGGCAAGCTCGATCCGGCCCTGATCGGTCTTGCCGTTGGCGGCGCGCGTCGCGGTGTCTTCGATGCCGTGGTCGATGGCGTTGCGGATCAGGTGCACCAGCGGATCGGCGAGGCACTCGATCATGGTCTTGTCGAGCTCGGTATCCTCGCCCGAGGTGACGAATTCGACCGGCTTGGACAGGTCGCGCGACAGATCGTGCACGAGGCGGCGGAAGCGGCCGAACAACGAGCCGATCGGCACCATGCGCGCGCCCATCGTGGTGTCGCGCAAGGAGGACGCAAGGCGCTCGATCTCCTCGGCGATCATCTTGATCGAGAGGTCGGAGCCGGAGGCGGCGAGCTGGGTCAGCCGCGCCTGGGCGATGACGAGCTCGCCGACCCGGTCCATCAGCTCGTCGAGGCGCTCGGCCTGGACGCGAACCGTGGCGATGCCACGCTCTTGCTTTCCGTCCTCGCGGCGCGCGGGTGCCGCCTCGCGCTTGATCTCCGGCTTCGTCTCCGGCTTGGCCTCAGATTGGGGTTTCGCCCTTGCGACGGGCTGCTCGGCAACAGCCTCCACCACCGGCGCAGCCATCTCGGCGATCACCGGCTCCTCCTCGGACAGCTGGAACAACGGGACCGGCGCGAGCGCTTCGACACGTTGCAAAGGCGAGAGCGTCAACTTCATCTCGTCCTGGACGAACATGAAGACGTCGTCGATGGCGTCCTTGGTGCAGGCGGCGTGCAGCTTGACGTCCCACTTCAGATAGCAGTCTTCCGGCTCCATCTCGTCGAGGAACGGGATGCCGTCGGTGACGGGCACGACGAAGCAGGGACCGAGCTTGCAGAGATCTTCCAACAGATCGAGCGGATTCGAGCCGTTGCGCAGGATATGGGAATCGAACTCCAGATACAGGTGCCAGCCGGCCTGCTTGCTCTCGGGTGGAGACAGCAGCGGTGCCTCGACGACCGGAGCGGCAGGCTTGTCGGCGGAGACGAAGCGCTTGAGGTCGTCGAGGATGGCTTCGCCGATGATGTCGTCGGTCGACTGCGGGTCCTCGATCAACGCGCGGATGTAGTCCTTGGCGGCGAGCGCGACCGAGATCAGCTCCTGCGTCGGTTTGATCTCGCCCTTCCTGACGCGGTCGAAGGCGGTCTCGAATTCGTGGGTGAAGGAGGCGACCTTGTCGAAGCCGAACATGGCGCCCGATCCCTTGATCGTATGCAGGGCGCGGAAGGCGGAATCGACCAGCTCGCGGTCGTCGGGACACTGGCCGAGATCGAGCAAGGCCCCTTCAAGAACTTCGAAGAGCTCGCTGGCTTCCTGACGGAAGACCTCGGCCGGGTCCATTGCGCTCATGTGCGCACCAGCTTGCCAACCACCGCGAGCAACTGCTCGGGCTTGAACGGCTTGGTGATCCAGCCGGTGGCGCCGGCGCTCTTGGCCTCCTGCTTTACGGCATCGTTGGATTCGGTGGTCAGGAACACGATGGGCATGCCGACCGCGCTCGGCAGCTTGCGCAGTGCCCGGATCAGCTCCAGTCCATTCATGACGGGCATGTTGAGGTCGGTGATGACGAGGTCGAGCTTGCCCGCTTGCGCCTTGGCGAGCCCTTGCGCGCCGTCGCCGGCCTCGATCACGTTGTGACCGGCCGGCTCGAGCACGACCTTGATCATTTGCCGGATACTGGGGGAGTCGTCGACGGTCAGAATCGTGGCCATTAGATGCCATCTTTCTTTTGCGGGAAATGCTGATCGATCAGTGAATCGCTGGCGAAGCCGGCGCGGCGCAGGGTGTTGCGCAGAGACTGGGAGAAGGAGGTCAGGACCACCGGGCGGCCCTGGGCCTCGCCCGTCTTGGCGGTCGACAGCAGAAGCTGGATCGAGGTCACGTCGGCCTTATCGACGCTCGAACAGTCGATCTCGAGCCGCTCCTGGCGGCCGAACGCCTCGCGAACGAGGTCGTAGACGCTGCGAATGGCCGCAATGCTGCAGTCGGCGGGCAACCGTAACGACCACTTCGGCTCCGTGGGATTGAGCGCCATCGCTGCCCCGCCTTTGCGAAACTTCTAATACACGTTTGACGCGAATCAGATGAGCAAACCCCTAACGGAGGGCTCCGTACAACTACGGGTCACATTCCCAAAGACTTCGCGCGAATGCCTGCAACCGTGCATAGCGTGGCGAAATCTCATGCAAGGTGCGCAAGCCCATCGCCGCGTATCTGCACGATGCATTTGCTTCGCGTTAAATCGTGCGCGGTATGCAAGGGGCCGTGCTTTTGCCAGCGAAGAGAGCCCCGGCCGCCGATGCTGACCCAAGCGCTCCTGGTTGATGACAGTCGCTCCGTCCTCAACTTCCTGAAACGTCACATCGAGGCCGAAGGTCTGGTCGAGGCCACCGCCTTCCTCGATCCCGTGGAGGCGCTGGCCTGCGCGCAGGAGCGCGTCTTCGATCTGGTGCTGGTCGACTATGAGATGCCGCATATGGACGGCATCAGCTTCATCCGTGTCTTCCGGACCTTGGCCGGCTGCTCCGACATTCCGATCGCGATGATCACCTCGCGACAGACCGATGACGTCAAGATGGAAGCGCTGCAGGCCGGTGCAACCGATTTCCTGCCCAAGGCGCCGCAGAGCGTCGAGATGACGGTGCGCCTGCGGAATTTGATTCAGCTCGGTGCAGCCGTGCGCAAGCTCAACGATCGCGCCGCGCACCTGGCCAGCGAAGTCGCGGCCGCGACACGAAAGCTCGGCGAGCGCGAGGAGGAGATCATCCTGCGGCTCGCGCTCGCGGTCGAATACCGCGACAACGACACCGGCGAGCATACGCTGCGTGTCGCCCGCTACAGCCGCATCATCGCCGAGCAGCTCGGCCTGCCGGCCCGGCTCTGCCGCGACATCTATCTCGCCGCGCCGCTGCACGACGTCGGCAAGGTCGCCATTCCCGACAATATCCTGCTCAAGCCAGGCAAGCTCACCGACGAGGAGATGGCGGTGATCCGGACGCACGCGACGATCGGCGAGCGAATCCTGGCCGATTCCGGCTGCGAGCTGATCCGGCTCGGTGCGCAAATTGCCGCAGGACATCACGAGCGCTGGGACGGCGCGGGCTATCCGAACGGGCTCAAGGCGGATGAAATCCCGGTCGCCGCGCGCGTGGTCGCAGTCGCCGACGTCTTCGACGCCCTGACGACGCGGCGGCCATATAAGGAGCCGATGCCGCTCGAGGTGGCGCGGACTTACCTCGCTGAGAACGCGGGCCGGCAGTTCGATCCCGCCTGCGTCGAGGCTTTCTTGTCGCGCTGGGACGAGGTGATCGAGATCGCCGCCGGTCAGCGGACGACCTCTTTTCAGAGGATCGAGTCCCCTCTCGTTCCAGCTATGGAGGGTGCGGCGGAGAGCCGTCCGGCCAATCGGCCGAGGCCGACCGCCTGACATGATCAGTTCGCGAACATCTTGCCGCGGCTTCATTTTTCTGCGGTCGCCGGTTTGAACCTGTTCCTGCTAGAGTGGCACCAACAGCTAAGAGTGATTCTGGTCACACTTGCCCCGGCGCCCTGCTGCTAGGCATCGAACCAGGACGGGGCACCAGAGCATCGTCGAATTGGATGAGAATTCCCATGAAATGCCTGATCGGCGCCTGTGTCGGCGCGTTTTTTGTTGCGGCCCCTGCTTTGGCGGAGACCGCTGCCGCGATCGTCGAGGACGTCCAGGGCAAGGTCGATGGCATCGCGTTCATGGACTATGTGGCGCCGGGCAAGATCATCAAGCTCGGGCCCAAGGCGAGCATCACGCTCAGCTACCTCAAATCCTGCCAGCGCGAGACCATCAGCGAGGGTGTCGTCCTGGTCGGCGCCGAGCAGAGCACCGTGCAGCTCGGCGAGGTCAAGCGGGAAAAGGTGCCCTGCGATACCAATGCGGCAAAACTGTCCGAGCGCGAGGCGAACCAGAGTGCCGCAACGACCTTCCGCACCATGCGGTCGGACGCGAAGGGCATGCCGGCCAAGCTGCCGACGCTCTACGGCGTCTCGCCGCTGGTGCAAGCCAAGGCCGGCAGCACGCTGGTGATCGAGCGCACCGACGGCAAGGAGCCCACGATCAGCGTGCCGCTCAAGGGCGATGCCATGATCGGCGGCAAGTTCTATGATTTCGCCAAGGCCGGGAAGGCACTGACGCCGGGCGGCAGCTATCTCGCCATTCTCGGTGCCAAGCGCTACACCTTCCAGATCGACGCGAGCGCCACCTCCTCGCCGACCCCGATCATCGGCCGCCTGCTGCGTCTCGAATAGGAAGCCTGGCGAAGGCGCGATGCGGCGGATCGGCAGGCGGGATATGGTTGCGGCGATCCTGATCGCGCTCCTTGCGGGCGGGGTCTTCACGTCGCCCCCGCTTGAGACGCTGCAAGGTCTCTCCCTCGACATCCTCACGGCGCTGCGCGGCAAGATCATTGGCGATCGCCGCGATCCCGCGACATCACCCGTCGTCGTGGTGGCGATCGACGGGGAGACCTACGACACGCCACCCTTCAAGGGGTCGCCGACGCAGACCTGGACGCGCGAGATCGGCCGGGTGCTCGGGAGCATCACTGAGGGCGGCGCCAAGGTGATCGGCTTCGACGTCATCTTTCCGAGCTCGATCGAGCAGTCCGAGATTCCCTTTGGCGAGGCGCCGCTCGGCGCGCGCATGAAGGGATTTGACCGGGACTATCTGATTGCGCTCAGGCGACTTTCCGACAGCGGCAAGCTCGTGCTGGGCGAGATTCTCAGCAACGACCATCCGGACAGGCCCGACCGCGCGCAGCAACTGGCGGCGAAGAACAACATCCGCGCGCTCAACGTCCATACCGACAGTGACGACGTCATCCGGCGGATGCCGCTGAGCTTTTCCATTGCGGGCCAGCCGGCGCCTGCAATGGCGGTCGAGCTTGCCGCGCGCGCCCTCGGTGCCAAGCCTGAGATCGGACCGACCGGAATGACGAACTTGTCGGGCTATGCCGTCCCCAGCGCGGTGCCCAACACGCTCACGCTCAACTTCCGCGGCCTCGGCCGCGACGTCCCGGCCTATTCATTCGCCGACCTGCGCGCCTGCGTCGAGAAAGGCGACCGTGATTTCTTCCGCCGCGCCTTCGAGGGCAAGGTCGTGCTGCTCGGCACCATCCTCAATTTCGAGGATCGCAAGCTCACCTCGATGCGGCTGTCCGGCGGATATGACGGCTCGCCGGGGTCGCGATGCGCGCTGCCCGCCCCTGCCAGCACCGCGAAGACCCGCAGCGACGTTGCAGGCGTGTTCGTGCATGCCACTGTGGTCCGCAGCCTGATCGAGCAGGACGCCGTGACCGAGCTCGGCTCTCCCATGCGGACCATTCTCACATTTGCGTTCGCAGTGATCATCGCCTGCGCGGCTTGCATGCTCGCGCCTTTCGGTGCGGTGATCGCCTGGCTCGCCCTCACCGCCGTTTACGCGGCCGCGGCCGTCGGCGTGTTCGTGCATGCGCTGGCACTGCCGCTGACCGAGCCTGCGCTCGCGAGCCTTGCCGCGCTCGCCATGATGACCGGCTATCGCTTCGTGCTGGCCGACCGCGACGAGCGTTTCCTGCGCAAGAGCTTTGCGCTCTATCTCGCGCCTGAAGTGATCGAGACGATGGTCGCCTCCGGCAAGATGCCGGCGCTCGGCGGCGAGATGCGCAATGTCACCATGTTCTTCTCCGACCTCAGCGGTTTCTCCTCGATCGCAGAGACGATGACGCCCGGTGAGCTGGTCACGCTGATGAATGAATATCTCTCCGCCATGACCGACATCATCGAGGGTCATGGCGGTTACGTCGACAAATATATCGGCGATTCCATCGTCGCCATGTTCGGCGCGCCCGCCGACGATCCCGCGCACGCGCGCAACGCGGTGTGTGCCGCACTGAAGTGCCACGGGAAGCTGGCGGAGCTCAATGCCGGCCATCCCGCGTTCGCCGGCCACGGCCTGTCGCATCGCATCGGGCTCAACAGCGGCGAAGCCGTGGTCGGCAACATCGGCTCGCGGCGCCGCTTCAACTACACCGTGATGAGCGACACCGTGAACGTCGCCTCGCGGCTCGAAGGCGCCAACAAATATTACGGCACCGCGATCATGGCATCGGAGGCGACGGTCGCGCAGACCGGCGACACCTTCGCCTGGCGCGAGCTCGATGCCATCAGGGTGATGGGACGCGGCGAGGCGATCAGGGTGTTCGAGCCGCTGGCGGAGATGGGCGCGGAAACCGCCGCGCAGGCAAAGGTCGCCGCCGCGTATGCAGAGGGGCTGACGTGCTGGCGGGCAAGGGAGTTTGCGAAGGCGGCGGATGCGTTCGGAAAGACGGCAGAGACCGATGCGGCGTCGGCATTGTTCGAAAAACGCGCGAGAGCGCTTGCGGCAAGTCCAACGCCGTCGGGTTGGACACCGGTCAATATCCTGGAAGGGAAGTAGCGCAGAACCCCTCATCCGGCGCATCGCGCCACCTTCTTCCACAAGGGAAGAAGGGATGGCAGCACGCATCTTGCGAGAGCGCTCCCTAGAACGGCAGGCCCACGTAATTCTCCGCGAGCAGGCGCTGCGCTGTCTCGGACGAGAGCAGATAGTCCAGCTCCGTGTGTTGCAGCCGATCCTCATATTCGATCCGGTCGGGGAAGCGGTGCAGCAGCATCGTCATCCACCAGGAGAAGCGCTGCGCCTTCCAGATCCGCGCCAGCGCCTTGGCGGAATAGCCTTTGAGGACGGAATCGTCGCCGTGCTGATAGTGCGCGAGCATGGCATGGTAGAGATAGTAGATGTCGGAGGCGGCGCTGTTCAGGCCGCGCGCGCCGGTCGGCGGCACGATGTGGGCGGCATCGCCGGCGAGGAAGAGCCGGCCATAGCTCATCGGCTCGGCGACGAAGCTGCGCAATGGCGCGATGCTCTTCTCGATCGACGGCCCCGTGATCAGGCGGCCCCGCGACCTCCTCCGGCAGGCGGCGCTTCAGCTCGGCCCAGAACGCATCGTCGCTCCAGTCCTCCACCTTGTCGGTCAGCGGCACCTGGATGTAGTAGCGGCTGAGCACCTGCGAGCGCAGGGAGCAGAGCGCAAAGCCGCGCGCGTGCTTCACATAGATCAGCTCGGGCGACACCGGTTTCGTGCGCGACAGCACCCCCAGCCAGCCGAACGGATAGACCTTTTCATATTCACGCAGCACGTCCTTCGGGATCGACTTGCGGCTGACGCCATGGAAGCCGTCGGCGCCGACGATGTAGTCGCAATCGACGCGGATCGTTTCACCGTTCGAGCGATACGTCACATAGGGCCGGTCGGATGTCAGATCGTGCGGGGTCACATCCTCGGCGTTGTGCACGACCTTGCCGCCGAGCCGGTCGCGGGCCTCGTACAGGTCCCGCGTCAGCTCGGTCTGGCCGTAGACCAGCACCGAATTGCCGCCGGAATGCTTGTGCAGGTCGATATGGGACAGCATGCCGTCATGGGCGATCTCGAACCCACGATGGATCTCGCCCTCGCGGTCCATCCGCTCGCCGCATTGCGCCTCGCGCATCAGTTTCGCAAAGCCGTGCTCGAGCACGCCGGCGCGGATCCGGGCCAGCACGTGATCGCGGCTGTATTTCTCCAGCACGACCGTATCGATGCCCTTGAGGTGCAGCAGCTGGGACAGCAGCAGCCCGGACGGCCCGCCGCCGATGATACAGACCTGAACTTTCATTTTTGCATCCTCCCGTCGCTACTTTTTTGCAGAATCGGCGCCGCAAACCGATGGAGGGTTTCGTCATTGTCTTGTACTATTCGAACATGAAGAATGCCGCCCCTGCTCCGCCGATCCGGGTCTACAATCTGTTCGGCGAGTCCGGCGATCTGCCGGATGTCGTGCATTGCGAGACGATCGCGTCCCGCTCGGTGCTGCACGACTGGACGCTGGCCGTGCACCGCCATGCCCGGCTGCACCAGGTGCTGCTGATCGAGCGCGGCGGCGGCGAGGCGACACTCGACGGGCGCCTGGTGCCCTTGAGGCCGATGCAGATCGTCAACGTGCCTGTCGGCCACGTCCATGGCTTCCGCTTCGTGCCCGGTACCCAGGGCTGGGTACTGACGATCGCGGCGGAGATTCTGGATGAGGCGTTGCTCTCGGCCGAGGGCCTGCGCGGTGTCCTGTCGCAATCGGGCGTGGTGCGCGGCACGCCGCAGATCCGCGCCATCATGAAGCAGATCTTCGCCGAACACGCCGCTCGCCATTTCGGCCGTGCGCACGTGCTCCGCGCCCTGTCGGCGGCCATGATCGGGCTCGTGGCACGCGCACTCACGGGCGAGTGCGGCGGCAGCGGTACGGCAGAAAGCGGATTATTCCGCCGCTTCGAGGCACTGCTGGAGCAGCACCACCTGGAGCGCTGGAGAGTCGCCGATTATGCCAAGGCGCTGTCGGTGTCCCCGACGCATCTCAACCGGATCACGCGGGCGGCGACCGGCGACACCGCCTCGCATCTCATCCTCAATCGCCTGATCCGCGAGGCGCGACGCAACCTCGTCTACACCAACCTGCCGGTCTCGACGATCGCCTACGCGCTCGGCTTCGAGGATCCTGCCTATTTCAGCCGGGTCTACGCCGCAGCCACGGGCGTATCGCCGCGCGCCTTCCGCGCGCAGCTCCATGGCAGCGAAAGCTGAGGCCCCGGAAGCCAAACCTGCAAGCGTCGCATTCTACTAGGCCGCGGTGCGCGCCGACCGCCTCAATCCGGCGTCTTCGCGGCCACTTACCTTCGTATATGGCGTCCCATCCTTTGGATAGAGGCCCTTTACCTCCGTACAATTGAGCAGGGGATGCGAACGCCTTAGCGTGACTGCATTCGGCGCCCTGGCGCTGGTGGCATGGAACCTCCCTAACCTCGGCGCAAGGCGGCCAACCCTGTCCGGTCGTCTGCGCCGCTTTTTAGGCAAGCCATCGGCGCCTTCAGTATTTTCCGGCCGACACACCGAGCCATTCCGGCTGGACGGTCAGCTTTCGTGTCGAACTGGGGATTTGTGCACAATGTCTTCGTTTGGGAAGATCGCGCTCTTCATCGACGGCTCCAATCTCTATGCCACCGCCAAGGCGCTCGGCTTCGACATCGATTACAGACGCCTGCTCGGCGAATTTCAAAGCCGAGGTACGCTGCTTCGGGCCTTCTACTATACGACCCTCATCGAGGATCAGGAATTTTCGTCGATCCGCCCGTTGATCGACTGGCTCGACTACAACGGATACACCGTCGTCACCAAGCTCACCAAGGAATTCGTCGACGCCACGACCGGCCGCCGCAAGGTGAAAGGCCGCATGGATGTGGACCTCGCCGTAAGCGCGATGGAGCTCGCCCCGCACGTCGACCAGATCGTGTTGTTCTCGGGCGATGGCGATTTCCGTTCGCTGGTTGAGGCCTTGCAACGCCGCGGTGTCCGCGTGACGGTCGTCTCCACACTGTCCACTCAGCCCCCCATGGTCGCCGACGACTTGCGCCGGCAGGCGGACGTCTTCATGGATTTGGCCGAACTGAGACCAAAGCTGGGACGAGATCCGGTCGAGCGCACGGGATCGCGCGAGCTGCGGCAGCCGCAGCAATTCCTCGCGCGCGGAACGATCAAGCGCGACGACCGGGTCGAGTGACCCTGCGAGACGACCGCAGGATACTCACACGTCGAAGAACACCGTCTCTTCCGGCCCCTGCAGATTGATCGTGAAGGTGTACACGATCTTGCCGGCACGCTCGCTGCGCTTTGCGATCAGCGTCGCGCGCCGGGCCGGCTGCTCGATCAGGTTGAGCACGGGATCGGCGGCATTGGCGGCCTCTTCGTCCGAGAAATAGAGCCGCGTGTTGAGACCGATATTGATGCCGCGCGCGACGATCCAGAGATTGACGTGCGGCGCGCATTTGCGCCCAGTCCTGTCGGTGATCGCGCCCGGTTTGATGGTCTCGAAGGTGACGAGGCCGCTGTCGAAGTCGGAGCCGGCGCGGCCCCAGCCGCGAAACTCTTCCTCCAGCGCACCGGCCGAACGGTCGGCCGGATGGTTGTAGCGGCCGGCCGCATTGGCCTGCCAGATCTCCAGCAGCACGTCGCGCAACGGCGTGCCGGCGCCGTCGAGCACCCTGCCCTCCAGCGTGATGCGTTCGCCCTTGGTATTCGGCGTCACCAGCACGTTGGAGAAATTCTTCTCGAAGATGTCGAAGCCGGCCATCGCCGGGATCAGGCCGATATGGACGTAGGGCCCGGCGGTCTGCGAGGCGGTTTCCTTGAGATAGTTGAGCGGCTGCGGCATGGGTTTTAGTTCCCCGCGGTGCGATTTTCGAAATAGGTGGAGCGCTGGCCACGCAGGACGATGTCGAAGCGGTAGGCCAGCGAGTCGAACGGCGTCGAGGCGTTGAGGTCGAGCGGCGCCACCAGGCGGTCGAGTGCATCCTTGTCCGGGATCGTCGTCAGGATCGGGCAGACCGGGATCAGGGGATCGCCCTCGAAATACATCTGCGTGATCAAGCGCTGGGCAAAGCCCGAGCCGAACACCGAGAAATGGATGTGAGCGGGGCGCCAGCTGTTGACGTAGTTGCGCCAGGGATAGGGCCCCGGCTTCACGGTGCGGAAGTAGTAGTAGCCGGTGTCATCGGTGAGCGCGCGGCCGCAGCCACCGAAATTCGGGTCGATCGGCGCCACATAGGTGTCCTTCTTGTGCCGGTAGCGGCCGCCGGCATTGGCCTGCCAGAACTCGACCAGAGTGTTCGGAACGCCGCGGCCGGTCTCGTCCAGCACGCGGCCATGGACGATGATGCGCTCGCCGACCGGATCGCCGTCCTTGGCGTAATTGCGGATCAGATCATTGTCGAGCGGGCCGAGATCATTGTGCCCGAACACCGGCCCGGTGATCTCCGAGATCGAGTTCTCCAGCGACAGCAGCGCCTGGCGCGGCGAGCGCAGCACCGAGGATTTGTACCCCGGCGCATGCGCCGGCGGATGAATGGAACGGTCGCGCTGAAAGAAGCCGCCGTCGCCGAGCGGCGGCGTAAAGGGCTCGGGTCGGTTGAGGCGGGGATCCCGCAAGGCTGGCGCCTGGGCATTCATCGGCGTTGTCTCTCCCTGAAGCGCCCAGGTCCGGGCGCGGCTTATCGGGAGATCATGGGCCGGACTTTTCCACAGATAAATAGATCGATTATAATATATTTCATGAAGAAAATCGATCATTTGGCTCTCGACGGCCACGCCCTCGAACTGTTCCTAGCCGTGCTGGAGGAAGGTTCGGTGACGGCGGCGGCCACGCGGCTCGGCCTGACGCAATCTGCGGTCAGCCACGCCCTGAACAAGCTGCGGCGCATCGCGGGCGATCCGCTGTTCGCCAAGTCCGGCCGTGGCATCGTTGCGACGGCTCATGCCCAGGCGCTGGCCGGCAAGGCACGCGCGCTGATCGATGAGATGCGCAGCTTTGCCGGCGGCGTCAGCTTCGCGCCGGCCCAGGCCCAGCTGTCGCTGACGATCGCCGCCAACGACTTCCAGCGCGACCTGTTGCTGCCACGGTTCTTCGACCACGTCGCCGCACAAGTGAAGAGCTTGAACCTGCGCGTGATTCCCTCGCAATCGCCTTCGCCGGCGATGCTGCGCGAGAACCGCTGCGACCTCCTGATCACCCCGCTGCCGCCATCCGGCGTCGACATCGTGCAGAAACGGCTGCTGAGAGATCACTACGTCTGCTACTACGACGCAAAGGCGCGTGCCGCGCCGGCCAGCCGCAACACTTATCTCGCGGCGCGTCACATCACCGTGGTCTATACTGACAACGAGCGGCTCGACTTCGATCGCCGGCTGGCAGCCAACGGGCTCCATCGCGACATCGCGATCTCGGTGCCGAGCTTCTCCGGCGTGCCGTCGTTCCTGCGCGGCTCGCAGATGCTTGCGAGCATGCCGAGCCTGCTCGCATCCGGCGTGATGCGCGGTTTTGGACAAACGCCGATACCGCTGGCGTCCCGCGCGCGGACCCTGGCCGAGTTGCCGATGTTCATGGTCTGGCACCAGCGCTACCAGAAAGACCCGGCCCACCGCTGGGTCAGGAGCCAGCTCGAGGCCGTCGCGGCGACGGCCGCCAAGTCCTGACATCGAGTCCTGACATCGAGCCCCGATATCGAGCCCTGACATCGAGCCCTGATATCAAGTCCTGATGTCAGGTGCCGTCGTCTGCAAGACTGCCCTTCGCAAACCCACTGGTTGCGCAAGGGGAGCCGCGCTAAAATCCGCTCATGACAGTGACCGACATTGCGAGCCGGACCTACAATCACAGCTGGCGGCTGGATCCCATCATCCGCAGCCTGCTTGATACCGACTTCTACAAGCTATTGATGTTACAGATGATTCGGGAGGATTACCCGAGTCAGCAGGTGACCTTCTCGGTCATCAACCGCTCGCGCCATGTGCGGCTCGCCGAGATCATCGACGAGGGCGAGCTGCGCGCCCAGCTCGACCACGCCCGCACCATCCGCTTCAGCAAGAAAGAGCTGATCTGGCTCGCCGGTAACACCTTCTACGGCAAGACTCATATGTTCTCGGCGGACTTCATCCGCTGGCTGGCGGAATTCCGTTTGCCTGAGTACGAGCTGCGCAAGGTCGAAGGCCAGTACGAGCTGCATTTCCATGGCCCCTGGACCCACACCACGATGTGGGAAATTCCGGCGCTTGCGATCCTCAACGAGCTGCGCTCGCGCGCGGCGATGAAGGGCCGCGGCCGCTTCGAGCTCGACGTGCTCTATGCCCGCGCCAAGGCCAAGCTGTGGACCAAGGTGGAGCGGCTGCGCAAGCTGGAGAACTTGCGGCTCTCCGACTTCGGCACCCGCCGCCGTCACGGCTTCCTCTGGCAGCGCTGGTGCGTCGAGGCGGTGAAGGAAGGCCTGGGCTCATCCTTCATCGGCACCTCCAACGTGCTGCTCGCGATGGACAACGATCTCGAAGCGATCGGCACGAACGCACACGAGCTGCCGATGGTCGCAGCCGCGCTCGCCAGGGACGACGAGGAATTGCGCTGGGCGCCTTACCGGATTCTCGACCAGTGGCGCCAGACCTATGGCGGCAACCTCCTGATCGCGCTGCCCGACGCCTTCGGCACCAAGGCCTTCCTGCGCGATGCGCCGGAATGGGTCGCCGACTGGACCGGCTTCCGCCCCGACAGCGCGCCGCCGATCCAGGCCGGCGAGGAGATCGTCGCCTGGTGGCAGAAGAAGGGCCGCAACCCCAAGGACAAGCTCCTCGTCTTTTCCGACGCGATGGACGTCGGCTCGATCGAGGAGACCTATCATCACTTCGCCGGTCGCGTGCGGCTCTCCTTCGGCTGGGGCACCAACCTCACCAACGACTTCGTCGGCTGCACGCCGGATGGCTCGTTCGATCTCGATCCGATCTCGCTGGTCTGCAAGGTCTCGTCGGTGGACGGCCATCCGGCCGTCAAGCTCTCCGACAATCCGGAGAAAGCGACCGGCCTTCCCTCGGAGATCGAGCGTTACCTGCGCGTGTTCGGCGACGCCGGCCGCGTGCGCAAGCCGGTGCTGGTGTAGAGCACGTCACGGCGACGGCGATGGCCCGCGAGCAGGCTTCCGCGCCGGAGCGCGAGGTGGCGTAAGACGGCGAGCGGGTTCGCCGGTCATGCCGCCGTTCGCCGCTCCTGCGCGTAACGCACCAGCGCGGCGAAGCGATAGATGCCGTGCACGAACTTGCCGTAGGGCATGGTGATGAACAGAGCAAACACCGCACCGAGATGCAGCGCGAGCAGCGGGCCCATCGCGCCAGTCTCGCGCAGGAGCAGCAGCAGCATCCCGGTGAAACCGGTCAGGAACAGCATGGCGATGAAGCCGACATCCATGCCGTAGCGGCTCTCGTCGAGCAGCGCCGGATCGCGCTGCATCCTGGCCATGAACAGGCCGATCGGCCCGATGATCAGACCGATGCCACCGAGCGTGCCGAGCACGACCGGCAGATCCCACCACGGATACGGCGCCTCGCGTCCCCAGAGATAGTGATACAGCGTCGCCACCGACGTCGCGACAAAGCAGAGCAGGAAGCCATAGAACGTCAGATGATGATAGAGCTTGCGCCGGTCCGTCGGACGGTCGTCCTCGTTGTAGCAGCCGACGCCGCCGCCATGGAGATAGCGCAGCTCGCCGGCATCACGGATCGCCTGGAACATCGAGCCGCCATCGACGCGGCCGCCGATCGGCGCACCAATATCGCGCCAGAACGCGCGCACGCTCATGGCGAGGGCCAGGATGGCATAGAGAAGTGCGGCGCTGAACAGCGCAGCCATCGCATTGTGCGGCATCAATTTGTAGAACGCACCCGGCCCGGTGTTGACGCCGAACAGCACGCTGCGATCGTTGAGCACGGCGAAGCCGAGGATGAAGGCCGCCATGCTCAGCGCGGCGATGATGCTGATGAGGAGGCCGTTGCGCGCGAAGGCGCCGGACAGCATGCGCGGCCAGGCATAGGCCGCATAGGATTCCGCGCGTGCGACCGCAAGCGTCTTGGGAACGTTGACGTTGAACTCGTGCGGCGGCGAGAACTGGCAGTCGACGTAGCAGGCGCCGCAGGCATGGCAGAGATTGGCGAGATAGTTGAGGTCGCCGTCGGAGAAGGCGCGCCGCATCTCCATCGCCGGAAATACCGCGCACAGACCCTCGCAATAGCGACAGGAATTGCAGACCGTCATCAGACGGTCGGCTTCGTCCAAAATCCTAGTTCCGTGCATGTTCCGCCGCTTCCCGTCCTGCGATCCGCCCGAACACGCTGCCGATGGTCATGCCCATGCCGGCCGCATAGCCCTGGCCGAGCACGTTGCCGGCCATGATCTCGCCGGCGGCGAACATGTTGCTTGATGGCTTGCCGCCCTTCATCAGCATCCGCGCCTCCTTGTTCACGCGCGTGCCGAGATAGGTGAAGGTGATGCCGGGTCGCACCGGATAGGCGAGATAAGGCGGCGTTTCGATTTTGCGCGCCCAGTGCGTCTTGGGTGGCGTTATGCCCTCTGTGCGACAGTCGTCCAGAATGGTGTGATCGAACGTGCCGGGCCGCACCGCGGCGTTGAATTCAGTGATGGTCTTCTCCAACGCGGTCGGATCGAGCTCCAGCTTACCGGCAAGCTCGGCGACGCTCTGCCCGGCGATCGGCGGAAACAGCGTCGGCATGAAGCTCGTCACGACGGTGGAATCGAAGATGATGTAGGCGATCTGGTCGGGCTGCGCCGCGACCAGGCGGCCCCAAATCGCGTAGCGCTTCGGCCAGATGTCCTCGCCCTCGTCGTAGAAGCGCTGGGCATGCTTGTTGACGACGATGCCGAACACGACGGAGTCGTGGCGCGTGATGATGCCGCCGTCGAATTTCGGCGCGCGGGCGTCGATCGCGACCGCATGACATTGCGTGGGATCGCCGACCTCCTGCACGCCCTTGTCGAGCAGCAGCTTCAAGATCGAGCCGCGATTATAGGGGGTGCCGCGGATCAGGAAATTGTCGGCAGCCTCGCCCCAATATCGCTTCAGCCATTCGACGTTGGCCTCGAAGCCGCCAGCCGCCGCGACCAGCGAAGTCGCGCGGATCTCGGTCTCGCCCTTGACCGGCCGCTTGAGGCGCGCGGCGAGGAACATGCCATCCTCGATCACGAGGTCGATGACCTCGGCGTCGTATTCGACCTCGACGCCGAGCCGTTCGGCCGTGAGATACAACGCGTTCAGCATGGCCCGGCCGCCGCCGAGAAAGAAGGAGTTGGTGCGGCCGAGGCTCAGCGTGCCGCCCAGCGAGGGCTGCCAGCGCACGCCCTGCTCCACGATCCAGTTCAGGATGTCCTTGGACTCCCGGATCATGTGACGGGCCAGCTCCTCGTCGGTCTGCCCGCCGGTGACGCGCAGCAGGTCCTCCCAGAATTCCTGTTCGGTATAGGGGCCAGTCAGGATTTCGGTCGCCGCATCGTGGGCGCAGCGCATGTTGCGGGTGTGGCGGGTGTTGCCGCCGCGATAGAACTTCGGCGCACCTTCGAGCACGAGCACCGAGGCGCCGCCGCGCCGTGCGCTGATCGCCGCACACAGGGCCGCGTTGCCGCCTCCGATCACCAGCACGTCGTATTTGCTGCCCATGCCGTCTGCCCGATGCGACGAAGTTGGAGACATTCTGCCGGCCGGCGGGCTCGATTGCCGCCGATCCGCCATTGCGTACTTTTGTATACAAAGATATACATAACAGGCGCAAGCGGCATCTCTGCATGGGCAGGATGCGCATCGAGGGATCATGGCCAGACGCCCGGCAAAGACAGGCGGATCGGTTTCGCGCGGCGCCGGCGTGGCGCTGGGCGAAGCCGTGTTCCGCTCACTGTGCGAGGCGCTCCAGGCCGGCAGCTACCGCGCCGGCGACCGCCTGCGCGAGGAGGAAGTGGCGCAGCGGCTCAAGGTCAGCCGCACGCCGGTGCGGGAAGCGCTGGGCCGGCTCGCGGCGCGCGGTTTCGTCGCGCCCGCCGGCGGCCGCGGGCTGATCGTCCGCAATCTCGACATCTCCGAGGTGCTCGAGCTCTACGCCATGCGCGAGATCATGGAAGGCGCTGCCGCGCGCCTCGCCGCCGCGCACGCTTCAATGACGGAGATCGACGCGCTCTGCGATATCGAGCAGGCCTTTGTCGAGACATCCGCGAGAGACGCAGCCGAAATGGCGCGGCTCAACCGCGCCTTCCACGAGGCCATCTGCCGCGCCGCACGCAACCGCTATCTCGACAACGCTTCGCGGGAATTGCAGGATTGGATCGCCCTGCTCGGCCCGACCACCTTCACCGTATCGGGCCGCCCTTCGACCAGCCACGCCGAGCATCAGGCTATCATCGACGCGATCGCCGCGCGCGACGGCGACAAGGCCGAGCAGCTGGCGCGCGCACACATCCGCGAAGCGCTGCGCTGCCGGCTCAAGCTGCTGCAGAAGCAATAGCCGAGACGCTCACGCCAGCACGTCCGCGACGACCGCCTTCAAAACTTCCCTGACGTCACCGGGCTTCAGCCGCACCTGCAAGCCGCGCTGCCCGCCGTTGAGATAGACCAGGTCATGGGCGAGCGCGCTCTGCTCGACCACGGTGCGCACCGTCCGCCGCTGCCCGAACGGGCTGATGCCGCCGACCTTGTAGCCGGTGACGCGCTCGGCCTCGGGCGGCTTCATCATCTGCGCCGACTTGCCGCTCGCCGCCGCCGCCAGCTTCTTCATCGAGACCTCCTGGTCGGACGGCACGACCACGCAGACCGGCTTGCCATCGACCAGCGCCATCAGCGTCTTCAGGACGCGCGCCGGGTCCTCGCCAAGGGCAGCGGCCGCCTGAAGCCCGATACTCTCGGCGTCGGGATCATAGTCGTAGGTGTGAACGGTGAAGGCAACACCGGCGGCGCCAAGCGCACGTGTGGCGGGGGTGACTTTGGACATAAACGGTATTTACCACCGTCATTGCGAGGAGCGAAGCGACGAAGCAACCCGGAATCTTGCCGCGGAGGCAGTCTGGATTGCTTCGCTTCGCTCGCAATGACGGTGTGGGTGCAGATGCGCGCCCCACCCGCGACGCCCCCCTACTCCGCCGCGTCCCGCATCTCGGCGCGCTCGGCCCGTACTGCGCAGAACTTGAACTCCGGGATCTTGCCGAACGGGTCCAGCGCCGGGTTGGTGAGCAGGTTCGCCGCCGCCTCGGCGTAGCAGAACGGCATGAACACCATGTTCTCCGGCACGTCGCGGTCGGAGCGGACCTTGACCTCGACGGCGCCGCGGCGAGTCTCCAGGCGAATGAAATCGCCCGGCGCGAGGTTCTTCTTCCGCATGTCCTTCGGCGACATGAACGCGACCGCCTCCGGCTCGATCTGATCGAGCACCTGGGCGCGGCGCGTCATCGAGCCGGTGTGCCAATGCTCCAGCACGCGGCCGGTCGACAGCACCATCGGATATTCATCGTCCGGAATCTCGTCCGGCGGGATGACCTTGGCCGGCACGATCTTGCCGCGGCCGGTCGCGGTCGGGAAGCCCGTGGTGAAGATGATCTCGTTGCCGGGCTTGTCGGGAGCGTCGGCCGGATAGGTGACCGCGCCTTCGCGCACCAGCCGCTCCCAGCTGATGTTCTTCAGCGACGGCATCAGCTCCGCCATTTCGGTATAGACGTCGCCGGGGCCTGAATAATTCCACGGCAGCCCCATGCGCTTGCCGATCTCCTGGATGATCCAGAGATCCTGCCGCGCATCGCCCGGCGGATTGATCACCTGGCGCGCAAGTTGCACGCGGCGGTCGGTGTTGGTGAAGGAGCCCTCCTTCTCCGCAAAGGCCGAGGCCGGCAGGATCACGTCGGCATGGAATGCGGTCTCGGTGACGAAGAGATCCTGCACCACGAGATGATCGAGCATGGCGAGCGCTTCGCGGGCATGCTGGAGATCGGGATCGGACATCGCGGGGTTCTCGCCCTCGATATACATGCCCTTGATCTCGCCGGCATGGATCGCGTTCATGATCTCGACCACGGTCAGGCCCCGGACGGGATCGAGGTCCTGCTGCCAGAGCTCTTCGAAGGCGCCGCGCAGGTCGTCGCGGCCGACCGGCTGGTAATCCGGCAGGAACATCGGGATCAGGCCGGCGTCGGAGGCGCCCTGCACGTTGTTCTGGCCGCGCAGCGGATGCAGGCCGGTGCCGGGACGGCCGACCTGGCCGGTGATCAATGCAAGCGCAATCAGGCAGCGCGCATTGTCGGTGCCGTGAACGTGCTGGCTGATGCCCATGCCCCAGAAAATGATCGACGATTTCGCGCGCGCATAGGTCCGTGCTACCTCGCGCAGCATCTGCGCCGGGATGCCGCAGATCGGCTCCATCCTCTCCGGCGTGAATTCCTTGATCTTCTCCTTGAGCTCCTCGAAGCCCTCAGTGTAGCCGGCGATATACTGGTCGTCGGTCAGGCCTTCGGTGATGATCGTGTTGATCATCGCATTCAACATCGCAACGTCGGAGCCGGGCTTGAACTGCAGATGCTTGGTCGCGTGACGCGACAGCGTCTGTCGCCGGGGATCCATGACGAACAGCTTGGCACCGTTCTTCGCCGCATTCTTGATGTAGGTCGCCGCGACCGGATGATTCACCGTCGGGTTGGCACCGATCACCCAGATCACTTCGGCGTCCATCGCGGCCGCAAACGGCGCCGACACCGCCCCCGAGCTCAGTCCTTCGAACAGCGCCGCGACCGACGAGGCGTGGCACAAACGGGTGCAATGGTCGACGTTGTTCGAGCCAAAACCGGTACGCACCAGCTTCTGGAACAAATACGCCTCTTCGTTGGACCCCTTGGCCGAGCCGAAGCCCGCCAGCGCCTTCACGCCCTTCTCGTCGCGAATCTTGACCAATCCCTCAGCCGCGATGTCGAGCGCCTCTTCCCAGCTCGCTTCACGGAAATGCGTGAAGGGATTGGCGGGATCGACCTGGTCGTTGGCATCCTTCTTCGCATTGGGCAGCCGCACCAGCGGCTTGGTCAGGCGATGCGGATGGTGGATGTAGTCGAAGCCGAAACGACCCTTCACACAGAGACGGTTGTGGTTGGCGGGGCCGTCACGGCCTTCCGCATAGATCACCTTCTCGTCCTTGACCTCATACGTGACCTGGCAGCCGACGCCGCAGAATGGGCAGAGCGAGTCGACCTTCCTGTCGGCATAGGTGACGCGGGTCTGCTTGTCGTCGAGCATCACGGCCGGCATCAGCGCCCCGGTCGGGCAGGCCTGCACGCATTCGCCGCAGGCGACGCAGGTGGACTCGCCCATGGGATCGTCGAAATCGAACACGATCTTGGCGCCGGCATTGCGATAGGCCATGCCGATGACGTCGTTGACCTGGACCTCGCGGCAGGCGCGCACGCACAGGCCGCACTGGATGCAGGCATCGAGATTGACGCGCATCGCCGGATGGCTGGCGTCGGTCGCCCAGCGTTCGGCGGCGGGGAAGCGGCTTTCGGTGACACCCGTGGTCTCGGCCCAGTGCCAGAACTTCGAATCCGGATCGTGCGAGGTTTCGCGTGCCGGCTGGTCGGCGACGAGCAGCTCCATCACCATTCTTTGTGCCGCAATCGCACGCGCGGATTCCGTCTTCACCTTCATGCCGACCGACGGCGTGCGCTTGCAGGACGCCGCGAGCACACGTTCGCCCTCGATCTCGACCATGCAGGCGCGGCAATTGCCGTCGGGGCGATAATCGGGCGCCGGCGAGTAGCACAGATGCGGGATGTCGCGGCCCTGGCGTTTGGCGACCTGCCAGATCGTCTCGCCGGGATTGGCCTCGACCTGCTTGCCGTCGAGCTCGAACGTAATCTTCGTCATTCGGCCGCTTCCTTGAACTCGTCAGGGAAATATTTGATCACAGAGGACAGCGGGTTCGATGCCGCCTGTCCGAGCCCGCAGATCGAGGCGTCGCGCATCGCCTGGCTTAATTCTTCCAGCAAGGCACGGTTCCAGACCGGCCTCTGCATCAGCAGCGCCGCCTTCTGGGTTCCGACGCGGCACGGCGTGCACTGGCCGCAGCTCTCGTCCTCGAAGAACTTCATCAGGTTCAGTGCCGCTGCGCGCACGCTGTCCTTCTGCGACAGGATCACGATCGCAGCCGAGCCGATGAAGCAGCCGTATTTCTCCAGCGTGCCGAAGTCGAGCGGGATGTCGTCCATCGAGGCCGGCAGGATGCCGCCGGACGCACCGCCCGGCAGGTAGGCGTAGAACTGATGGCCGTCGGCCATGCCGCCGCAATATTCGTCGATCAGCTCGCGCACGGTGATGCCGGCAGGCGCCAGCTTCATGCCGGGATTCTTCACGCGCCCCGAGACCGAGAAGCTGCGCAGGCCATGACGCTCGTGGCGACCATGGCCCTTCCACCAATCGGAGCCCTTCTCGACGATGTCGCGCACCCACCACAACGTCTCGACGTTGTTGATCAGCGTCGGCAGCCCGAACAGGCCGACCTGGAACGGATATGGCGGCTTGTGCCGGGGCAGGCCGCGCTTGCCCTCGATGCTTTCCAGCAGCGAGGATTCCTCGCCGCAGATATAGGCGCCGGCGCCGCGGCGCATGTGCAGCGTCGGGCCGCCCGGCGGGAGCTTGGCAATCTCGCGCTCGAGGATCTCGCGCGATGCCGGGTATTCGTCGCGCAGATAGATGTAGACGTCGGAGGCCTGCACCACGTGCGCGCCGATCAGCATGCCCTCGATGAAGCGGTGCGGATCGGTTTCCAGGTAATAGCGGTCCTTGAACGTGCCGGGCTCGCCCTCGTCGCCGTTGATCGCCATCAGCCGCGGGCCCGGTTCGCCCAGCACCGCGCGCCATTTCCGTCCCGTCGGGAAGCCGGCGCCGCCGAGGCCGCGCAGCGAAGCATCGTCGAGCGCCTTGAGGAGATCGTCCTTCGACAGCTCGCCCGAGCGCAGCCGGCCCAGCAGCTTGTAGCCGCCGCCGGCGACATAGGCATCGTAGTCGATATATTTGGGCAGATGCGCGTGAGTGTTGCCAGCCTTGGCCGCCGCCATCACATTGGCGACGGTGGCGTGATCGACGAAGTTGTGACCGACCTCCGCGGCAGGCGCGGTATCACAACGACCGACGCAGGGCGCGCGCACGACGCGGATGCCGGGACCTGACGCACTCTGCAGATCCTCGAGCAGCTTCTCGCCGCCAAGCATCGCGCAAGTCAGCGAATCGCAGACGCGGATCGTCAGCGGCGGAATGTCGGGCTCGCCTTCCTTCACCACGTCGAAATGCGCATAGAAGGTCGCGGTCTCGAACACCTCGGCGAAGGCGAGCTTCATCTCGTCGGCGAGCGCGGCCAGATGCGCAGCCGAGATTTGATGGTACTTGTCCTGGATCAGGTGCAGATATTCGATCAAGAGATCGCGCCGCCGCGGCCTGTCGCCGAGCAACTTCTCGATCTCGTGCGCGGCCGTGGGATCGACCTGCCGCCCCTTGGGGGTCGCCTTGGCGCGTCGGCGCCCCTCGCCGGGATGCTCGAACGGGCGGACCTTGTGCACGTCGTGGCTCATCGATTCGTCTCGATCTCGTCTTTTAGAACGGCTCCAGTTCTAGCTTCTGGCATGCCAGATGCCAAGCAAATTCTCATGCTCTCGGAAGCAGTTAAGCGCGGCTCGAAAGGCAACCCTGGAACGCTGCCGGACACAGCCTTGCGTTCGTCTAACGCGCCAACCGATGGAACGAAGCCTGAATTGGTCTGGAGATCAATAAAGGCTTCCCATGCTGCGATAGCGAAATCGTATCGCGCTCCGGCTCCGAGGCTACGGCGGGAGCGCGCAAGCTGCGCTCCCGCCCGTGGCGAACGTGCGATCAGAAAATCTTGACCGCGCTCTCCAGCGTCTTCCAGACACCCCAGAGGAGAGGACCGCCGACGATCGCCCAGAAGAACGCCGCCTTGATGTCAAGCCCGCCAAATCCGATGCCGTAGGAGCCGTGCGGCCCCGCAGCCGCGGCGCTGGCGCTCGCCGCCTGCAGCTTGGCGACGTCGGCCTCCTTCATGTGCCACTTCGAATCCACCGGCTTGATCAGGTAATTGCAGATCAGGCCCGCGATCAACATCGCACAGAGGATGTACATGGTGGTGTTGTAGAGTTGGTCGCGCGGCACGCCGGCCGCAAGTTGGAACTCGCGGATGTAGTTCACCACGACCGGGCCGATGATGCCGGCGGTCGACCACGCCGTCAGCAAACGGCCGTGGATGGCGCCGACGAACTGCGTTCCGAACATGTCGGCAAGATAGGCCGGCACGGTCGCAAACCCGCCGCCATACATCGACAGGATGATGCCGAATCCGGCCACGAACAGGAGCTTCGAGCCCATCGCCGCAAAGGTCGGCGCCAGCGCGTAGAGCACGATGCCGAGGATGAAGAACGTGTAGTAGGTGTTCTTCCGCCCGATCCTGTCCGACAGCGACGCCCAGAAGAAGCGGCCGCCGATGTTGAACAGCGACAGCAATCCGGCGAAGCCGGCGGCGATCGCGGCGATCTGCGCCTTCTGCCCGGCATCGAGCGCGTTGAAGCCGACTTCCGGCAAACCGATCAGCTTGCCGGCGAAGATCTCCTGAAGCATCGGCGAGGCCATGCCGATCACGCCGATACCCGCCGACACGTTGAGGCAGAGCACCCACCAGATCAGCCAGAACTGCGGCGTCTTGTGCGCGTCGTTGAGATGGACGTTGTTCTTCGAGATCATCGCGTTGGCCTTGACCGGCGGGGTCCAGCCTTCGGGCTGCCAGCCGGCCGGCGTCACGCGATAGGCGAAGGCGCCGATCATCATGAAGACGAAATAGACCACCCCCATCGTGACGAAGGAGGTCGGCGTCTTGAAGTAGTTGATCAAGAGATTGGCCAGAGGCGCTCCGATCATGGCACCGCCGCCAAATCCCATGATGGCCATGCCGGTCGCCATGCCGCGGCGGTCCGGAAACCATTTGATCAAGGTCGACACCGGGGAAATGTAGCCGAGGCCGAGACCGACGCCACCGATCACGCCGCAGCCAAGCCACATGATCCAGAGCTGGTGGACGTAGACGCCGAAGGCACCGATCAGAAGCCCGCCGCCCCAACAGCAGGCAGCGACGACGCCCGCCTTGCGCGGACCGGCGCGCTCGAGCCAGCCGCCCCAGATCGCGGCCGAAACGCCGAGCAGGACAAAGAACAGCGTGTACATCCAGCCGAGGCTCGCGACCTTCCAGTCGCAGGTCGTGGTGAACAGCTCCTGCCACAGCGACATGTCGGGGCAGGCCTTCGGCGCCGCGACGCCAATTGCGCGCGACAGCGGTAGCCAGAACACCGAGAAGCCGTAGGCCATGCCGATGCACAGATGGATGCACAGCGCCGCCGGCGGCACCAGCCAGCGATTGAACCCGGCCGTCGCGATCGTGCGTTCACGATCGAGAAAGCCGGAAGCACCAACCGGTGCAAGAACGGTATCGGCAGTCGTCATAAGCATTACCTCCCAAGCGCGGCCTTGCCGGCACATCGGTTTGAGACCGGGCATGCGTGCTCCCAGCCGCGCATGACGGGTCGGACTTCATGTCGAAGCGGAATGTCTGGTGCACATCGCCTCATGCGCACCGAGCAAGCAGCTGATCGCGGGTGATGTCCCTTCGCCTTGCGAGCAGCGTTGCAGTGACGGCTATCGCGCCCTCATCCCCTCAACACCCTGTCTTGAAATGAGCAACGCGCGTGCCAGAAATGGCATCGTGACAATTCAACGACTTCCCGCAGCGCAATGTGCTGCGTCGGACAGAATGTCCCGAGGTCCTTGGACAAAATGTCCAATCAGGTCGCTTCCGGCAGCCACACCGTGAATGTACTCCCGGAACCGACGCGGCTTTCGGCCGTGATCTGTCCGCCCTGGCGCTTGATCAGCGTCTGGCTGATGGAGAGGCCGAGCCCGGTGCCTTGCCGCCGCTTCGTCGTGTAGAAGGGGTCGAATATCTTTTCGATCACCTCAGCGCTCATGCCGATGCCGGTGTCGGCGACCTCGATGGCGACGCCCTGCTGGCCTTCGCGCTCGGCATCGAAGGAGCGGAGCGTCAGGGTTCCGCCTTCCGGCATGGCGTGGATCGCGTTGACGATGAGATTGACCAGCACCTGCTGCAACTCGTTGCTGTTCATCAGCACGAGCCGGTTGGCACGATCATCCCTGACCACGGCGATCTCGGTCTTGTTCAGAAGATGCTGCACCAGCGGCAGACAGTCGGAGATGACGCTTGCCGGTGCATGGCGCTCGACATAGCCGGCATATTCCTCCGGCCTCGCAAACTGCAACAGCTTGGTCACGATCTGACTGATGCGGTGAATCTGCTCGTCGAGCAGGCGAAACTCGACCTTCGCCTTGTCGGCATCGCCGCCGAACACGCTGCGGATGACGTCGAGATTGCCCTGCATCACCGCGATCGGATTGTTGATCTCGTGCGCAACGCCGGCGGTGATCTCGCCGATCGCAGCCAGCTTCTCGGACATGATGAGCTGCTTGGTGGTTGCCTCGAGCTTGAGATTGGCGTGCTCGAGGTCGCGGGTGCGCTCGCGCACGCGCACGTTCAGCTCTTCATTCCATTCGCGGAGTTGCCGGTCGCGTTCCTGGATCTGGTCGAGCAGGCTGTCGAGATGAACCGCGACGCGGCCGATCTCGTCGCCCAGTACCGGCATCTTGGTGCGGGCGGAGAGGTTCCCGCGCTCCACCTCGGTGATCGTCGCCGTAACGCGCTCCAGCGGCATGAAGATGGAGCTCGCCCAGCGCAGGAAGATCGGTACGGTCGCGGCGGTGATGATGATGAACGCCGCGATGATGATCACCAATGTCTGGTATTTGGCTTCGCTGAACGGCTTCTCCAGAAAGCCGACATAGAGCATGCCGACCCGCTTGCCGTAACTGTCCACCAGCGGCTCGTAGGCGGAGATGTACCAGTCATTGACCACGAAAGCGCTGTCGAGCCAGGTGCGCCCCTCGCCCAGCACGGCCGAGCGCACCGCCGCCGACACGCGCGTGCCGAGCGCGCGCCGTCCCTCGAACAGGCGGACGTTGGTCGATATCCGTACGTCGTCCAGGAACAGCGTCGCGGTGCCCTGGCTGCCCTCCGGCAGGCTCGCCGCGCGATAGACGAGATCGTTGATCGTGTCGATGAATTCGAGATTCTGGTTGAGCAGTGTGCCGCCGACCAGCGCAGCGGCGCCACCGTCAGGCAGCATCGCCCGGCTGGCCGCATGCACGACCATGCCGCGCGTCTCCGTGCTGCGGTCGGTCGGCACTGCGTTCGGGGTCGGCACGAGGTCCAAGCGCGCGCGCTCGGCCAGGGCCGGCGAAATTGCGGCGAGCTCGTCATTGCCGAAAATGTCGACGCCCGTCGCAGGAGCCTGGCCCGACAGCGCCGACATGATGATCGGCCAGTCACTTCTCGGTCGATGCTGCAGCGGCGGCGACGAGGCCAGGACGTCGCCGTGGCCGTTGGCCAGATACAGGAAATCGAGGCCGATTTCCTTGCGGGTCTCATCGAGCAGATCCTGCAGGGAGCCGCGCGCATCCGGCGCCAGCACCTCGTGGAAGCGGGCCGACAGGCTGAGCGCCCGGAGCTGGACGCCGGTCTTTTCGAGGATGCGGGCGAGATATTGGTGGGCGATGGTGAGATCGCCGTTGACCTTGGAGATCAGGGTCGCGTCGAATTTCGCGTTCCAGCGATAGATCGCAACGCCGAGCAGGAGCGGCAGGATGACCAGCATCGGCAGCAGCGCGATCGCGAGCAGCCGGAAGCGGACGGAGCGTCCCCGCACGGGCTCGCCGCTGCGGCCGCCAGCATCAGACATCCCACAACGCGCATTTGCGGTCGATGGTCTTGCGCGAGATGCCGAGGCGCCGCGCCGCCTCCTCGCGATTGCCATTGACCTCCTTCAGCACGCCGAGAATGTGACGGCGCTCGAGCTCCGCGAGACTGTCGGCAGGCGCCGACTGACCGTTGTCGCGGGGGCCGGCGAAATCGTCGGGGAAGGCGCCGAGGATCAGCGTGCGCTCGATCAGGTTACGCAGTTCGCGCACGTTGCCCGGCCAGTCATAGCTTGCGAGCGCCGCCCGCACCGAGGCGTCGATCGGCACCGGCGGCATGCCGAGCTGAGCCGAGAGCTTGCTCATGAAGATGGTGGCAAGCTCCTGCACGTCATCGCCGCGATCCTTCAGGAGCGGCAGGCGGATCTGCATCACGTTGAGCCGGTAGAACAGATCGGCTCGGAAACGTCCCTTCTCGACCTCCTTCTGCAGCTCGGCATTGGTTGCGAAGATGAAGCGCAGGTCGACCGGAACTTCGCGCTCGGAGCCGACCGGACGGACGCGGCGGTCCTCGAGCACGCGGAGCAGCTTGCTCTGCATCGGCAGCGGCAGCTCCCCGATCTCGTCGAGAAACAGCGTGCCGCCATGCGCATACAGGAACAGGCCCTCGCGCCCCGAATCGGCGCCGGTGAAGGCGCCCTTGATGTGCCCGAACAGCTCGGCCTCAATCATCTCGGGCGGGATCGCCGCGCAATTCACGGGCACGAAGGGCTTGTCGGCGCGATCGGACAGCGAGTGGATCGAGCGCGCGGCGACTTCCTTGCCGGTGCCGGATTCGCCGGTGAGGAGAACCGAGGTCGGCAGGCGCGCGACGCGGGCGATGGTCTCACGCACGCGCAGCGTCGCCGCCGACCGTCCGATCAGATTGTCACGCAGGAACGTGCGGTCGGACGAGGCACGCAAAGCGTAGCGCAGGACATAGTTCTCGCGCTGCAGGCGGACACGGTCGAGGCATCGTGCCACCGCGTTGAGGATCTGGTTGGAGCGGAACGGCTTCAGCACGAAATCGGCCGCACCGGCGCGCAGGGCCTGGATCGCGGTGTCGAGGTCGGCATAGGCGGTGATCAGGATGGCGTCGGCGAAAAAGCCGACGGCGCGCTGCTCGGCGAGCCAGTCGACGCCGTTCTTGCCCGGCATGATGTTATCGAGAATGACGACGTCGTAGCGATTGGAATCGAGCTTGCGCGAAGCCTGGTCGGTATCGGCCGCCTCGTCCACCAGCTTGCAGCGCGGCGCCAGCGTGCGCACCAGGAAATTGCGCATGCCCGGCTCGTCGTCGACGATCAGGATGGAGGCCTGCGCCAGCGCGCTGAACTCCGGCCCTGCAGCTGCCTTGCCGAGCTTGACGGCAGGCTCGCGACCCACCGTGGGGTTTGCGGCTGCGCTTGCCCTCGATGTTGAGAAAGTCATGCCCGATGTTTAAGGTTTGAGATCATCCACCACAATAATCGGCGCCTTTCGCATTGCAGCGAAGCTCCGGCCGTTCCCCCAGGCGCAGCATAGTCAAACGTCCCCGCCGTGAATATTCGCCTTCCTACGGGGCGTCGCTCTTTTCGACCAGGAACACGATGCGCGTCTCGTTGCGCTCGGTGATCTCGACCTTGTCGCCGGTCTCGCGAATCAGGTTCGGAATGTCAATCACCGACAAGGGATCGGTACAGTGAACCTCGAGCTGATCACCCGGCTGCAAAGGCTTGAGCGCCTTGCGCGTCTTGAGGGCGGGCAGCGGGCATTTCAGTCCGGTGAGATCGAGCGTCGTTCTGGCCATGGCCGCAACATGGCGGGACGAAGCGATGGCGTCAACGGAAGGGCCCTAGAGCAGGTCGGCGTAGGACAGGAAGCCCACGTCCTGACCCGGCTCGACATTGGTGATGTCCTCGCCGAGTTCGACGAGTCCGTCAGTCTCGACCAGCGAGGACAACAGCCCGGCTCCTTCGCGCGGGAACTTGATCGCCTCGAGGCCGCCGTCCTCAGCGCGGCGCAGCGAGGCGCGCACATATTCGCGCCGCCCGGCCTTCTTCTTGTAAGTGAACGCCGCCCGCAGCGGGATGGGCGTCAGCGGCTCCGGTAGGCCTCCCCCCAGCGCCAAGGCCGTCGGTCGCACCACATGGACAAACGTCACGAAGCTCGCGACGGGATTGCCCGGCAATCCGATCAGCGGCACGCCGTCGATGATACCCATCGCCACGGGACGGCCGGGCTTGATCGCCATCCGCCACAGCACCAGCGAGCCGACGCTCTCGACCGCCGCCTTGACGTGATCCTCCTCCCCGGTCGAGACGCCGCCGGTGGTGAGGATCAGGTCGTGGTGACCTGCGACCTGCTTCAGGCCGCTCGCAAGTGACGTTCGCTCATCCCGCAGGATGCCGAGGTCGCTGACCTCGCAGCCGAGCCGCCGCAGCATCGTCATCAGCATGAAGCGATTGGAATCAAACAGCTGCGAGGCGGAGCGCGGCTCGCCAGGTGAGGCCAATTCGTCGCCGGTCGAGAACACGGCGACGCGGATGCGCCTGACGACGTCGAGCCTCGTCAGGCCGAATGCGGCGGCGAGCGCGACATGCTGCGGCCGCAAGCGCTGGCCGCCGCGCAGCGCGACGTGACCTTGCGGAATGTCCTCGCCTGCGGGACGGACATTGGCGCCGGGCTTCAGCCCCGGCGGCAACACGATCTTGCCGGACTCATCGATGCGGACGTCCTCCTGCATGAAGACGGTCTCGGCATCCGGCGGCATCGGCGCGCCGGTGAAGATCCGCGCGGTGTGGCCGGGCTTGATTGGCGCTTGCGCAAGCCCGCCGGCCTGGATGCGACCATCGAGCGGGAATGCCTGCTCCGCAGCTTGCGGAAGGTCGGCGTTGCGCACGGCGTAGCCGTCGACCGCGGAGTTGGTGAACGGCGGCAGCGGCAGTGGCGCCGCGTTATCGCGCGCGAGCACGCGCCCGTCGGCATCGACCAGCGCAACAGTCTCGAGATCGGTGATCGCGTTGACGCGTGTCGTGATGAGGCCGACGGCTTCGTCGACCGACATCATCGGGCCGCCGAAGGCAAAGCAATCGTCCGATAATTGCGCCATGGTGCCTCGTCAGCGTATCGCGGTGCTTCTTGCCACCACTTCCTCGACCGGCATCGCCGCAAGCAGCAGCAACGCGGCTACAGCAGGGATATCATCGAGATGGACGGTCGGCAGCCGGGTTTCAACCGCGGTGTCGGTCGCAATCCCGGCAATTCCGGGATCGTCGGGAAAGAGCAGCGGTTTGCCGTTCGCGGCACGATGCACCTCGATCTTGCGATGCGGCTCGCGCTTGAAGCCCTCGACCACGACGACATCGACCGCGGAGAGCTTCTCGAGCAGCTCCGGCAGCCGCGGCTCCGCCGCCCCGCGCAACTCATGCATCAGCGCCCACCGCTTTGACGAAGCGACCAGCACCTCCGCCGCGCCGGCCTCGCGATGGCGCCAGGAATCCTTGCCGGGCACATCGACGTCAAACTGGTGATGCGCATGCTTGATCACGGAGACGCGCAGGCCTTGCGCCTTGAAATGCGGGATCAGCCGCGTCAACAGCGTGGTCTTGCCCGCACCGCTCCAGCCTGCAAGGCCGATGACTTTCATAACCGTTCGATCTCCGCCAACGGCTCGCCAGCCGATGGAACCCGCCGGCCGTCATTGCGAGCGCAGCGAAACAAATCCAGACCGTCACTGCGGATATTATTCTGGATTGCTTCGCTGCGCTCGCAATGACGACGAGGCGGCATTTCGCTCTCTTGCCGCCATGCTTATATCGGCTTGACCCGAATGTCATGCTAACCTCGCCGCCATGATGAAGATCGACAAAGCCCCGGTGCCCCTGATCGTCCCCAATCCGGACGACCCGCGCCTGACCCAGAGCGTGACCGGCACTGACCAGACCGGCGCCAGGGTCGAGATCAAGGTCCCGATGGAGCGGCCACTGACGCTCTACCTGAATGCCCAGGAGATCGTCACCATGATGACGATCGGCGATTACCCCGAATATCTGGCGCTCGGCTATCTGCTGAACCAGAACATGCTGAAATATAATGACGTGGTCACCGAGGTCGAATACGACGACGACCTCCAGGTGGTCGTCGTGCGCACCGAGCACCACACCAATTTCGAGGCCAAGCTGAAGAAGCGCACGCAGACCTCGGGCTGCGCGCAGGGCACCGCCTTCGGCGACCTCTTGGAGGCGGTCGAGAGCGCCGCGCTGCCCAAGGCGGAGCTGCGCACCTCTTGGCTCTACCAGATGACGCAGACCATCAACACCATGCCCTCGCTCTACCTTGAGGCCGGCGCGATCCATGGCTGCGTGCTGTGCAAGGAGGGCACGCCGCTCTGCTACACCGAGGACGTCGGCCGCCACAATGCCGTCGACAAGATCGCAGGCTGGATGTATCGCCACGGCGTCGATCCCTCCGACAAGATCCTCTACACCACGGGACGCCTCACCTCGGAGATGGTGATCAAGACCGTGCGCATGGGCATTCCAATCCTGGTCTCGCGCTCCGGCTTCACCGCCTGGGGCGTCGACCTCGCCAGGCAGGTCGGGCTGACGCTGGTCGGCCGCACCCGCGGCAAGCGCTTCATTGCGCTCGCGGGCGAGGAGCGCATCGTCTACGACCAGAACCTCGCCTATGTGGAAGAGGAGTCCGCCAAGCACAAGCGCAAGGGTGAAGGCGGTGACGACTGACATCCCCGCCACGAGTGTTCCTTCGACTCTTGGCGTGCTGCTCGCCGGCGGTCTCGCGCGGCGCATGGGCGGCGGCGACAAGCCGATGCGCACCATCGGCGGCCGCACCATTCTGGAGCGCGTGATCGCGCGCCTTTCGCCCCAGTGCAGCGGGCTGATCCTCAACGCCAACGGCGATCCCGCCCGCTTCGCCGCGTTCGGCTTGCAAGTCGTCGCCGACGACGTGCCCGGCTTCCCCGGCCCGCTCGCCGGCATCCTCGCCGCGCTCGACTGGACCGCGGCGAACCGGCCGGAGATCGAATGGGTGCTCAGCGCCGCCGGCGACTGCCCGTTCCTGCCGCGCGATCTCGTCGCACGGCTACATGACGCGCGCGCGCGTGAGAACGCGCAGCTCGTGGTCGCCGCATCAGGCGAGCAGTCGCATCCGGTGATCGGCCTGTGGCGCGTCGCCTTGCGCGACGAACTGCGCCACGCCCTTGTCGTCGAAGACCTCCGCAAGATCGACCGCTGGACGGCACGCTATCCGCTGGCGACGGTGACATGGCCGACCGAGCCGCTCGATCCATTCTTCAATGCGAACACGGTCGAGGACATTGCCGAGGCCGAGCGGCTGGCGGCGCTGGATGACGCGTCCTAAGGCGGTGCATTGAGCTCTGGCCGTGACCCGGGATAGACCCAGCTGGTATCTACGCGGGCCGGAAGCCGGCGCGCTCGAGTGCTACGCGGGCCGCGTCCGAGCCGAGCGCATCGAGAAAGGCCTGCACTGCCGGCCGGTGTTTGCGCGCCGTCACCAGCGCGAAGTCATAATGCTCTTCCGCCAGCGGAATGAAGCCGAGGCTGGCCGCATGGGCGACCGGCGCGATCGTCATGCCCCAGTCCGCGCGGCGCTGGGCGACGGCCGCCGCCACCGCATTGTGCGAACGCGGCTGGTTCCAGTAGCCGTCCGGCCGTACGCCGCCGAGCAGCCGGTCGATCAGGATGCGCGTGCCGGCGCCCTGGTTGCGGTTGACCATGATGCAGCTGGAGTCCGCGAGCGCGGCAGCGACCGCATCCTTCGCGTTCAGGCCCTGGAAGCGCGTGTCGCCCTTTCGGAAGACGATGCCCTGCATCCGCCGCCAGCCTGGGACGAGCTCGAGCCCGTCGACGAGATAAGGCGTGTTGTAGGTCTCGCTCCTGTCGTCGAACAGGTGGATCGGCGCGAGATCGCATTCGCCGCGCTTGGCCGCTGCGAGGCCGCCGAGGCTGCCGACCGCAATGGAACGCACGGTCAGGCCGGCATGCGCGACTTGTGCGGTGACGAGATCGAGGCCGGTGCAATGGCTGCCGACAATGACGAGATCGGGCACGCGCACATGCGGCGTGAATAGCGTCACCTCTGTCGCGGTCCCAGCCGGCATCTGATCGGCGAGCGCGTCGATGCGCAGGAATCCATCGGCCTGTGCAAATGACGTGATCGCACCAGAGCCCTTGCCGGAGGGATAGGCAATCAGGCCATCCCTGCCCTGGACCAGCGAGACCATGACGAATTCGGTGCGGCCGAGCTCGGACGCAATGCGCACCGGCACGGTCGCGCTGACCTTGGCATCGGAGCGCGGCGGCAGGCCGGCCATCCTGCGCAGCACCGGCACGATCATATCGTGGAAGGTGAACATCGCCGAGGTTGGGAAGCCCGGCAGTATCACCACCGGCTTGCCGTCGCAGACCGCAAGGCAAAGCGGCTTGCCGGGCTTGAGCGCCACACCATGCGCAATGATGCCGGGCGCGCCGAGTCGGCCGATGATGCGATGGGAGAGATCGCCCGCGCCTTTCGACGTCCCCCCCGACAGCACCAGCATGTCGGCATCCGCAAGCGCGCTGCACATGGCGGCTTCGAGCCTGGCTTCATCGTCGGGAATGGCACCGAGGAAAACGGCCTCGCCACCATTCTCGTCGACCGCGGCCGCGACGATGGCGCCGTTGGTATCGTAGATTTCGGCAGGTCCGAGCGGCTGGCCGGGCTGAACCAGTTCGTCGCCGGTGGAGATCACGGCAACCCGCGGCCGGCGCGCGACACTCACCTCGGCAATGCCGCAAGCCGCCAGCATGCCGATCTCGCGCGAGCCCATGACGGTGCCGGCGCGCAGCAGCGCCTCGCCGCGCGCGATGTCGGATCCGGCGTATGAGACGAACTGCCCCGGCGAGACGGCGCGGCGGACATCGATCGCATCCGGCCCGGCCGGCTGGGTGTGCTCGACCATGACCACGGCATCGGCGCCGCGCGGCAGCGGACCGCCGGTGGCAATCGGCGTCGCAGTCCCGGCGGCCACCTGCAGCGACGACGCGGTGCCGCAATGAATTGTCTCGCCATTCAACGCAAGGCGCACGGGCGCGCCCTCGCCGGCCCCCGCGAGGTCGGCAGAGCGCACGGCAAAGCCGTCGACATTGGAGCGGTCGAACGGCGGCACGTCGATCGGCGCGGTAATGTCCTCGGCGAGCGCCGCGCCGAGCGCAGCGGCGAGCTTGCGCGTTTCGCTGCGAAGCGCGCGCGGCAACAAGGCCGCCTCGAAGCGCACCAGGGCCTCCTCGCGCGAGAGGATCTTGAGGAACTGCTCCTGTTCGAGCGCGCTGCGGTCTGGTGATTTCGGGATCATCGTCATGCCAGGACCCATATCACTCCCGCATCGGATGGGCATCCACCGGCGTACCTGCCGCAAATCCCTCGTGACTGGCAGGAATGAGCAGCCATGCGTCCGCACCGGCGATGGCCTGAAGCGGCCATTCTCGCACGGCAAGCGGCAGCCAGGCACGATGTTCCTCGGCCAGCAAAGCGATCTCAGCGATGCCGACACTGGATGCGATTTTTCGCGCGAGCGGCAGGGACACTTTTAGTCGCGGCCGACGCGCCGACAAACGGTCGACGAGCGGCAGCACGAGCGCGAGCCACGCCGCAAGCGCAGAATCGGGCGAGCCGGGCAAGGCGACGACGGGAACTCGTCCGAGCCGTCCGACCGCGGCGGTGCGCCCGGGCTGGAGCGCAAGGCCGTGCGCCATCACCTCGCCGCGCTGCGCCAGGGCCGTGATGGCGGCGTCCTGTCGGCCGACGCCGCTACCGCCGATGGACAGCAGAAGATCGCAGGAGGACGCATCAAGCACGTCGGCAATCGATGCTGCATCGCGTGCACGGGCTTGACGCGTTTCCGCGTTCAATCCCGTGGCGCGCGCGATCCCGGCAATCAGATGCATCGTTGCCGTTGCGCCCGGCACGTTCACGATGTGCAGTCGGGGCCGCCGCACGCCGATTTTCTCCAGGCCCGCAACGCGCGCGAGCAGCAGATCCGTCGCACCGATCGGACAGCCCTCGGCACCGGCTGGCGTGCGTTCCACGATGTCGCTACCGGCGCGCCGAACGCCCTGCCCCGGCACGCCCTCCGCCAGCACCTGGGCGAGCGGCCCCGCCACCTCCACCGCGTCGGCATCGAGCACACAATCGCAGCCCGCAGGCATCGCGTCGCCGGCCTCGACCCACGACGGCAGTTTAGTCAAAGGCAGCGGCGAGTAAGCGGACGCACCGACGAGATCATTGGCGGATAACGCCCAACCGTCTGCGGCCGCAATGTCGCGCGAAGGATAGGCGGCAGGCAGCGGAGTGCCCGCCGCGATGCAGCCGATCGCGTCCGCCAGCGGCACCTCCACCGGCGCCACGGGATCAACGCCTCGCAGCAAAGCGGCGAGCGCGGTGTCGAGCGGCGTGAGCGAGGATGGCAGGCGTTGGGTCATGCGCCATGATGGATCACGCATCGTCCGGTTTGGCAACCGCCGGCGACGACGGCCTCAGCCGCCGGACCTGTCCGAATTGGGGAAGAACAGCTGCTGCCCGTCGACCTTGTAGCCGGCGATCGCTGTCTGCCCCTCCGGCGACGTCAGCCAGTCGATGAAGGTCTGCGCGAGGTCCTTCTTCACGTTCGGGAACTTCTCGGGGCTCACGAGCATCACGCCATACTGGTTGAGCAGTCGCCGGTCGCCTTCGACGACGATGTCGAGATCGCCGCGATCCCTGAAGCCGGTCCAGCTGCCGCGATCCGACAGCACATAGGCGTTGGCCGCACGCGCGGCCTCGAGCGCCGCATCCATGCCCTGCTTGGCCTCGCGATACCAGGCGCCCTTGGCGCTCGCGATGTCGATGCCGGCGACGATCCAAAGCGCGAGTTCCGCGGCGTGAGTGCCCGACCGATCGCCACGCGTCACGAACGGCGCGCCCTTGGCTTCGATCGCTTTCAGCGCCGTCGCGATGTCCTTGCCCTTCACGCCCGCAGGATCGCTCTTCGGCCCGATCAACACATAATCGTTGTACATCACGTCGTAGCGCTTCACGCCAAAGCCGTCGGCAACGAATTTCTCCTCCTGAGGCCTCGCGTGCATCAGCACGACGTCGACCTCGCCCCGTCGCGCCCCATCGAGCACTTCGTCGGCGCGCCGTGCGATCACGGTGACGTCGATGCCGGTCTTGTCGCGGAAGATCGGCAGCAGATAGTTGAGCAGGCCGGACTCCTGCGTCGCCGTCGTCGTCGCGAGGACTATGCCGCGGTCCTGCGCGGACGACGCGGCAACGCCCGCAGCAAGGCCGCAGAGAAGCGCGGCGGCAACGGATAGGCGGCCCATGATCAAGTTCCCCACTGGCTATGACGCGATCATGATGATCGATTGCGCCGCGCTCGTGACGCGCTTGCGCTGCTTAGCCGGGAAACTTCGGCAACGCAGAGCGCTCTGGGATCGTTCACCAGAGCAGAAATCGCGCGTGCGGATGTGTTGCAAAGCAGCGAGATGATCGGGCATGGTTCCCGCGCCGAACTGGTCCACGCCGGCCAGGCCGATTGCGGCATTGCGACGCGCGCCGCGGCGCGCTCGGCCGGTCTCGATTTCGTGCCGCTGGTCTGGGAGAACTTTGACCTCGCGATGCGGCAGCGCAGCTATTTCCGCCCTGCCATGCAGGCCTTGCTCCGCTTCCTGAACGAACGGCGGCTGCGCCAGCGTGCCGAGGAGCTGACCGGCTACGATCCCTCGCCCGCACGGCTGATCCGCTTCGCGGCCTGACGTTGACGCCCGCCCCCAAACAGTTGCAAAAGAAACCAATTCAGCCGGGCATACCCGGACGCAACACCGGCCAACGAGCCGGCTCAGGGGAGGACAGCGTGAACCCAACCAGATTTGGACTGCCGGTCGCGGCCGCTTTGACTGCGGCGCTGCTTTCAGGTGCGGCGTCGGCGCAGGTTTCCGACGACGTCGTCAAGATCGGCGTGCTCACCGACATGAACGGCCCGGCCTCGGCGCCGACCGGCCAGGGCTCGGTGACGGCGGCGCAAATGGCGATCGACGATTTCGGCGGCACCGTGCTCGGCAAGCCGATCAGCGTCGTGATCGGCGACCACCAGCTCAAGGCCGATGTCGGCGGCGCGATTGCGCGGCGCTGGTACGACGTCGACCACGTCGATCTGATCGTCGACGTGCCGGTCTCGGCGGTCGGGCTCGCGGTGCAGAACATCGCCAACGAGAAGAAGCGGCTGTTCATCACCCACTCCACCGGCACCGCGGATTTCCACGGCAAGTTCTGCTCGCCTTACGCGATCCAATGGGTGTTCGACACCCGCGCGCTCGCGGTCGGCACCGCGGACGCCGTGGTCAAGCGCGGCGGCGACAGCTGGTTCTTCATCACCGACGACTACGCCTTCGGCCATTCGCTGGAGCGCGACGCCTCCGCCGTCGTCACCGCCAATGGCGGCAAGGTGCTGGGCTCGGTGCGGCCGCCGCTGGCAACGCCGGACCTCTCCTCATTCGTGCTGCAGGCGCAGGCCTCCAAGGCCAAGATCATCGGCATTGCTGCCGGCCCCCCCAACAACATGAACGAGATCAAGACCGGCGCCGAGTTCGGCGTGTTCAAGGGCGGCCAGCAGATGGCGGCGCTACTGGCGCTGATCACCGACATCCACGGCCTCGGCCTGCAAGCGGCGCAAGGCCTGCTCCTGACCACGTCGTTCTACTGGGACATGGACGACAAGACCCGCGAATGGTCGAAGCGCTATTTTGCCAAGATGAACAAGATGCCGTCGATGTGGCAGGCCGGCGTTTATTCCAGCGTGATGCACTATCTCAACGCCATCAAGGAGACCGGCACCGACGATCCGCTCAAGGTCGCGGCCAAGATGCGCGAGAAGCCGATCGAGGATTTCTTCGCCCGCAACGGCAAACTGCGCGAGGACAATCTGATGGTGCACGACCTCTGGCTGGTGCAGGTGAAGACGCCGGAGGAGAGCAAATATCCGTGGGACTATTACAGGATCCTCACGACCATCTCCGGCGACAAGGCGTTCGGTCCGCCGGACCCGGCATGTGCGCTGGTGAAGAAGTGACGAGGTAGCCGTCATTCCGGGGCGGTCCGCAGGACCGAACTACGGTGCGCAATTGCGCACCTGAGAATCTCGAGATTCCGGGTTCGCGCTTCGTGCGCCAGGGAATGACCGCTACGCGGTCACTTCACCACGCCGATCTCGCGAAAGTACTTCATCACGCCCGGATGGATCAGCTGCACCTTCGGCGCGGCCGCGACCGTGTTCGCGGCCGTGGTCTCGCAGGCCTGCGCGAGCTTCCTGCAGAACGTCGCCTCGATACCGTGCAGCGTCTTCGCGAGCCGATAGGCGACATCGTCGGGCAGATCCTCGCGCGTCAGCACGAAGCTCCACGAGCCGAGCGAAGCGATCGGCTCGGACTGTTTCGGATAGCTGCCGGCCGGCACGGTGAGCGGCTTCAGGAACGCATGCTTGGCGCGGATGCGCGCGATCTCTTCGGCATTGGGCGCGATGAAGCGCGCGCCCGATGCGCTCGAGGCGACCGCGGCAAAACCGGGCCAGCCGATGCCGGCGCCCCAGAGCGCGGCGACGCGGCCGTCCTCGACCATCGCAGGGCCGTCGCCGGCGCGGTCGAGATAGATCGCCTTGAAGTCCTCGTCCTGGTTCAGGCCGAGGCCATCGAGTACATAGCGCGCCAGGATCGGCAGGCCGGAGCCTTTGGCGCCGAACGCGACGGGCTGGCCAACGAGATCGCGAATGGTCCTGTAGGGACTGTCCGCGCGCACCACGAACATGCCGGGGTTGGAATAGATCGCCGTGAGAATCTTCAATCGTACCGGCGCACGGCCGATGCCGGCGAAGGCCTCATAGGCCGGCTCGCCCGCGACCAGCGCAAGATCGAGCTCGCCTTTCTCCAGCAGCGGGATGTTCTCGTTGCTGCCCTTGGTGTTGCGCGGTGCGATGGAAATTTCCGGATCGGCCGCGTTCATCACCTCGGCGAAGGCATTGCCATAGAGCGGGAAGCCGCCGCCGGGTGTCGCGGTGCCGAGGCTGAGAGTAGTGGTCGGAATGGCCGTGCCTCCGGTTTGGGCGGCGGCGGAGCTGGCGAGCAGCGCCGCACTGATGAGCATCATCGCGAATCTCATGGTCGCTCCCGGCGGGCCTGCGTCAACATCGACTTGCGGCGATGTAGGCAGCCGCGCGTTTTTGTGAAAGCATGCCCTCCAACGACAATAAAGCAATGGGAGGCGTCATGTTGCGAATTTTGCGTAACGGTGTTTTCGGGCTCGCAGTTCTCTTAGGTCTTTTCAGCGCCACCCCTCCCGCCGCCGCCGGCTACCCCGACCGTCCCGTGCACTGGCTGATCGGCTTTGCCGCCGGCGGCCCGGTCGACATCGTGGCGCGGATCATGGCGCAGTGGCTGTCGGACCGTCTCGGCCAGCAATTCATCGTCGAGAACCGCACCGGATCCGGCGGCAACATCGCCGCGGCTGCCGCGATCAATTCGCCTCCGGACGGCTACACGCTGCTGTTCGTCGCGCCCAACAACGCGATTTCGACCTCGCTCTACAAGAAGCTGCCGTTCGACTTTTTGCGCGACACCGTGCCGGTGGCCAGCATCATGCAGCTCACCAACATGCTGGTCGTCTCCAACGCGTTTCCGCCGAAGACGGTCCAGGAGTTCATCGACTATTGCAAGGCCAATCCCGGCAAGATCTCCTTTGCCTCCTCCGGCAACGGCACCTCGGTGCACATGTCGGCCGAGCTGTTCAAGGTGATGACGAAGTGCGACATGGTGCACGTGCCCTATCGCGGCTCGGCCATCGCCTTCCCCGACATCATCTCCAACAAGGTGCAGCTGATCTTCGACAATCTGCCCTCGGCGATGGAGCAGGTGAAAGGCGGCAATGTCCGCGCGCTCGGCGTGACCTCGCCGCAGCGCTGGCCGAGCGTGCCCGACGTGCCCGCGATCGCCGAGACCGTGCCGGGATTCGAATCGGTCGGCTTCTACGGCATCTCCGCGCCGAAGGGCACGCCGCCCGAGGTGATCGAGATCCTCAACAAGGCCGTCGGCGAAGCGCTGAAGGACCCCAAGCTGGTCGCGCGCCTCACTGAGGTCGGCGGCCTCCCCAAGCCGATGACGCCCGCCGAGTTCGGCAAGCTGGTCGCGGACGAAACCGAGAAGTGGCGCAAGGTGGTGGAGTTCGCCGGGGTCTCCGTGGACTAGGCGGCGGCCCGTCCGCTTGCTTGCGAGACATCTGTGGGGACCGTGCGGTCCCCCTCAGACAAAAAGTCGAAAAACAACCCCATGCACAGTAGACGAGGCCAGCAATTACAAGGGGTTACGGAAGCACGAAACGAGCCTTGCCGTAAGCTCGATTTGACCCGTCGGGCAAAACAGGACTATAAGGGCATCATCGCAGATTTCGGGTATTCAAAAATTCGGGCGCTGGCGCTCCTTCCGCCGGCGCGATGAGATTTGGATGAATCGTCATCGCGCTTTAGGTTGTTGTTTACGCATGACCTTTCCGGAAAACCGCTTCGCACTTTTCCGGATCATGCTTTGGCGCCAGCATTGCACCCCCGCCTTCATCCCTGTAAACGAACCGCGCACCGTTGCCGGCCGCGTGTTCCCGCGAGCCGCCTCGCGGCGGGGCCTGTAGCTCAATGGTTAGAGCCGGCCGCTCATAACGGTCTGGTTGCAGGTTCGAGTCCTGCCGGGCCCACCAATAAAATCAGTAACTTATGAGGGATGATTTCGTTTCATCGGAAGCACCGCACCAGATATCGCACCAGATACGTGCGCCTTTCGTTCGCCAGCCGAATCACGTCTGGCGATCTTTTCCACAGCATCGGACAAATAGTCGGGATGGTGATGACCATAGGTGTTGAGCAACACCTCTAGCGACATCCCGAGATAGCCAGCTGCCTGCCAAGGATCCGCACCTCTCTGCATGAGCCAGGTCGCTGCGGTGTGCCGCAAAGTGTGAGGGGAGATTCCCGGGCCGAGTCCTGCGAGCCTGACAGCACTCTTGAATGCCGTCTTGACTGAGCTCACAGCCTTTCCATTGTACTCCACAAAATGCTTCGCCTCTGGATTAACTCGGTGCCAGCGCCGCAGGTGCGCGAGCAAGCGCAAGGGGATCGGCACGGTCGGTTGCCGTTTGTTGGTTTTCGCGCTGCCCTGCTTCAGGCGATAGTAGCGGCCACGCTCTAAGTCGACGTAAGAGCGACCAATCGCCGGAATGGGAGATGCAGCTGCGATAGCTCCGGCACGAGTTCCACTGTAGATCCCCAATAAAATAAACCGTGCAAGATGGCGCAATGGACGCTTGCTTGTCGGGACCTTCACATCGTCGGTCGGCCGACGCGAGCCCTTTTGCATTTCGCGATAGCGCCAGCAGGTCCAAATCAGTTTGGCCGCATCGCTTCGCGTCAGCCACTTGTCTCTAGGTTGGCCCTTCTCTGGCAGCGATATCTTGACGATCTCCCGATGATATCCTTCGGCCGCATGGAGACCAATGGCTGCGCGGAGGTCTTCAAGGTCTCGGCGCGCGCCTCCCCTCTTGGCGCGCTTCTTGGCGTACGAGCGACAGGCCTCCCCATTTACCTCGCCCAGCATTTTTGCTCCCCACCAGTCGTTCAACCGCTCGATCCGCTTTTTGAACTTGCGGATATCGGGGATGGTGTCTTCGCTCTCGCTATCAACATTGAAACGGGCGCGAAGCTTGTCCAATTGCGCATCCAAATAGATTGAGAGGACGTCCGCGACGGCGATATCGTCAATGTGACGAATTCGTCGCTTGGGCGTGTGTTTAGACGTGATGTAATCCCTTAGTTTTTCTTCCGCGGCCGCAATCTCATCTGCAGCGCAGCCCGTGCCGACATCCCGGCCGTTGTCTCTGATGATCCAGGTCGCTTGGTGGGTGATCTTTCCGCTTTTGTTTCGGCGGGCGGCCTTAAGCTGGAGTCTGGCCCCCTTGCTTCTTCGCGGCATAGCTCTCGCATCCGTTCGATATGAGCCAGGGTCGTAAATTCCTTGCCGGCAATCTTCTCGATAACCAATCGGTTACGATCGCGCTCGCGACGTAGGCCCGCGACCGTCATTCCTCCCAGAGGGAACGCGATCTTCACGGCATCAACAAGGCGAAGAGGGGTATCGGGTGTAATTTCAGGTTGCGCTCGATTTGACATCGACGCTTGTCAGCTGTTGTGGGGGCTTACACGAGCAGTCCCACTATCTTCGCAAAGGCAAATCTCCGCATAAAGGCACCACGCTCCTTAGTCGCACAATCGAGTGCGTCCTCGACCAATCGAGTAGGTGAGCGTAGCCGCGAGCAGGCGCGCTGGCCGCCGGGCTCGCCACCAAAGAAGCCATCGATACTCCCGACGCGAAGGCTTGCGACGTACTCGGTAGGAGGAACGATCCGATATTTGACGTCCTGGTCGGGATCGAGGCCGGCCGCGGCCAGATAATTACGAAGCTGCAGGGTCTGGTGGCTCTGTTCGAACGGAACGGCGAAGGTGAAGCCCTTCCAGTTCTTCGGATCTCGATTATCCTTGTGCTTGTTCGCGAGGACGAGGGAGTTTCCATTCTGATTCAGGATGGTAAGCACCTTAATCGACTGGACATTGCCCTCGAGGCCTGCCGTCATGGTCAGGGGACTGGCATGACCTGCTGTGAGACGTCCAGCTCTCCATTGAGCATCTTGTCGCGAATCAAGGCGATGCCGGCGATCTTTTGCAGGCTGACCTCAAGACCTTCCTTGCTGTAGCTTCCGAGCTTCTCGCCGTAGATCAGCGGGACGGCACAGGTGATCGGCAAGAAGCCCACGGCAAGTTTCGTCTTCTCGAGAGGCTTAAGCTCCTGGGCGATCGCCTTCAGCGTCTCGATCGGGAGAATGCTAGAAAGCGCTCCGATGATCGCACCCGTCCCGACGGTTCGCAGCAAATCGCGCCGCACGGGAACAGACCGTGCAGAAGCGCCTGCTCGACTCGATTTGAGATGGCAGCCTCAAGGGCCGCTGAGCCGGACCAGGCGCGCAGCAATCGCAACTCTCGCCGCCGAAGCGACGATGCTTCGATGCATCACCCATGTGCTTTCCCCCTTCAGCGTCCTCATTTCAAAAATGGCGTCCGGCGCCACCTGGACGAAGCTTGGCGTATCAGTCGGGAAGCGGTACTTTGAAAATGCGCAAGGGCCTTCGCAGAAAAGCGATCACCCGGCCCACGGGGCGGCAGCAAAGCGCAGGCGATCAGTTCATTGTCGGCGCGCTAGGCAATGTATCTGGCTCACCAAGATCCCAATATAGCCCCGCCATAATCTCTAGAGCTTCACGCGCGAGCCCGATCGGCAGGTGCTCGCCGGCTGCATGTTGCCGGCACCCAGGATAGGCATGTGGTATCCACAACGTGGGCAAATCCAGCACGTTGGCAAAGATATCGTTCGGAAGGGATCCTGCGAAGTTGGGCAAGATTGCCGGCAATTTTTGTGTCGTTCGAGCGATCGAGGCTTGAGCCCACCCGGCCCAGGGTCCCTCAGGATCGAGACGCGTGGCCAGAAAAACACCGTCATCGGGACTTGGCGTCACCTGGACCATGCCGAGACCGGACTTCGCGAAGTGTCGCCGAAGCGCCGGCAAAATGTCCTCGTAATCAACGCCGACCACGAAGCGGAGCTGACAGCGCGCCCAGGTACTCGGGGGAATGGCGTTGACCGGCGCCCCCGGATTTCCGCAACTCATGGCGAGGACATCGAAAGAGCACCAGCCGTACACCTGCTCTGCCGGAGTCAGTCCCGGCTCACCCCAAGCCGGATCGATCTCAGGTCCGCCAGGACCCCCGTCAACCACACAATCGGCAAGCACCATCCGGACGGAGTCAGGCAGCGCACTTGGAAGCCATTCTGGGACCAGGATGCGGCCGGTCGGGGAGACGATCGTCGCCAAGGCATGCGCGAGCTGGATTGCGGGATCGGAAAGCAGGCCGCCCCAATTGCCCGAATGGTACGCGCTCTCTCGCGCGTTAATTGAAATGTCGAATGTGACACATCCGCGCGAGCCCAGGAATATTGTCGGCCGACGCTCGGACAACCGCGGTCCGTCGGATGCGATGAAGAGATCGGCACGCAGGAGTTGCTGCTGCGTCGTGCACAATTCGCGAAGGCCGGGCGAATCGACCTCTTCACCCATTTCAACGAGGTATTTGAGATTGAATCCCAGCCGACCTCTCGTCTCGAGGACAGCACGGAGGCTGGCAATATTGATGGCATGCTGTCCCTTGTTGTCTGCGACACCACGCCCATACCAGCGATCATTGAGCTTTGCGAGGCGCCAAGGCGACATTCCGGCGGCCCAGGATTCGTCCATTCCCCGAACCACATCGCCGTGCCCATATCCGAGCACAGTCAGCATTGCCGTATCTTCTATGCGCTCTGCATAAAGGAAATGTGCGCCTGCAGCCGTCAAGAGCTGGCAATCGCAGCCGAGTTCTTCAAGCATGCAGCGGAGTTCGTCGAGATACTCGGCAATCTGGTCTGTCCGCTCCGGATTCTGACTCTCGGAGGGAATTGCGACGAGCCGCGAGAGCACAGTCTCGAAGTCCCCAGAATCGAGATGGCTTCTCGCGCGCGAGATTGCGGCGTTCCGGCTCATTACGGGCAGCTCCTCGCACGCCAAAGGCAGCTCAACGGGCGGCTGGAAACACCCGGGTATGCGCAGCATCGATCTCAAAGCGGACGCGTTGACCGGATTGGAACAGCGGCCGCCCGGCGCTCACCGAAGTCCGGGCGGTCAATCGAATGGATCCCACCTGCACGAGCACGCTTTGGTTCGTGCCCGTGTAGGCAGATTCCAAAACCATCGCGGTGGCACGCTCGTCCGGTGTCAAACCGACATACTCCGGGCGAACCGCCAGCAATCCTCGGTCGCCCGACGTCAGCACCTGACCTGCCTCCTGCATAACCTCAAGCCCGAGATCAGCGCTACGGGCACAGACCTCGCCTCCCGACTGCCGCAACTCGACCGGGAGAAAGTTCATCTCGCCGATGAAATCCGCGACAAACGCAATCGCCGGCTGCTCGTATAGCTCACGCGGTGTTCCACACTGCTGCAAGCGGCCCTGCTCGAGAACGGCAACGCGATCGGCCATGGACAGCGCTTCCTCCTGGTCGTGGGTAACGAAGATGATCGTGCTGCCGACCTCCTTATGGATCAGCTTGATCTCCATTTGGAGCTGCTGTCTGAGCTTGCGATCAAGTGCACCGAGCGGCTCGTCCATGAGCAACAGGGGTGGACGGAAGACAAGAGCGCGGGCCAGAGCGACGCGCTGCTGCTGCCCCCCCGACAACTGGCTCGGAAGTCGCGTACCATAGCCGTCAAGTGCAACGAGCTTGAGGGCTTTAACGACTTCACGCTCAACATCTGCTCCACGCAGTCCGCGTCGCCGCAGTGGATAAGCAATGTTCTCCGCGATGGTCATATGGGGGAACAACGCATAACTCTGGAAAACCATGCCGAAGCCGCGACGATAGCTTGGAACATCATTGATCCGCATGCCGTCGAGCATGATATCGCCGGATGACGACGCTTCGAACCCTGCGATCATCATCAGCAGCGTTGATTTTCCCGACCCGCTCGATCCAAGCAAGGCCACGAACTCTCCTGGCTCGATAGACAAAGAGACGTCGTCGACCGCCTTGACTGGACCAAAGTTCTTGGTCAACGAGTTGACCGAAACGGCGCCTCGCCGACTTTGCGACGTTGCTAGGCCTGCCGTTACCTTTGCGCTCACCGTTGCTGTGCTGACGCTCATTTCGGCCTCGTCTCGAATATCTTGCGCGGTATTGAGGTCAATCGCTTCCCACCCGAACTGGTCACCACGACGGACTCGCTGAAGGCAAGGCCAGCAGCGGATGTGTACATGTGAAAGACCATTCCTTCCTCCACAGTCCACTCCGAACGAGGCGTGAAGCAGCGGTAGAGGTCACTCGTGTGCTGGGAAACGAGCGGGGCGGTACCAAGCGTATACCCGGTGATGTTATCGTAGCTCTCGCGCAACCCCGCCGCGACAACGCCTTCCCGGACGATACGGTCGACGTCAGCGGCAATCGCGCCGGGCCGGAGCGCGGCGATTTGGCGATCTTGCAACGCAATAAGAGCCTGAGCCGCAGCTTGCTGCTCCTCGGTTGCCCGTCCCACGATGACGGACCGCATGATCCGTACCGTATAGAACCGTAATCGCGGCAATAGCTCGATATGAACGATGTCGCCATCGACCAGCGGTCGCTCTGCTAAGAACCCATGCAGCGAATCCCAGCCTGATCCGACATTGAGAGGCCCAACAAAGCCATCGTCGAACCCAAGCCGATAGTAGGCCGCAGCGGCAGCTGCAGCGATATCACGCTGATTCTTGCCGCTCGCCACCTCCTTGACAGTTGCGTCGAAGGCCGCATCCAAGAGTGAACCGGCGCGAGACATATGCGCGATCTCCTCCGGCGACTTGCATCGCCTGAGATCCCATCCCGACCGCTCAAGGTCAACAAACTCGGTAGCCGGCAAGAGCTTTCGAAGCGATTGGAGTCTTTGGATCGTGAACGAATTCGATTGAAACTCAGCGGCGATCCGGGCGGGCACCGAACCCCTTTCCCGCAAAGTGCTGACCAGCACTGTCAGCGGATCGTCCCAATCGCCAAACCCCACGATGTTATCCATCCACGTGCGTTGCCGCGCCGGCGGCATATCAAGCTTGCGCACCAGCAGGAACGGCTCTGATGATGCCGGCACGATGCAGGCTCGCCAGAGATTTTCCGAGACCGTGTAGCCCGACAGCCAGGACATCATCTCGGGCTCGTCAAAGATGACGCAGTCAAGACGACGCTCTGCCATCAACTTTCGGACGGCGTCACATCGACGCTTGTACTCCTCGCCGGAGAAAGTGAGATCGCGGCTCATGATCGATGCTCCGTTACAATTGCGAGACCTAGCCAGATTGGGTCGAGTGGAGTGCTCGAGGAAAGGCGCCAGTGGCTCCGTCGTAAGATGAACAATGCGCAAGAGCGATCCATCCATCTGCTCAAGCATGGAGGCTTTCCTGCGGGCGGCGACCTTGAACAACAGCGCCCACGAAGAGCCGCAGAACCATCAGAAGCGCAAGTACAATGAGAAACAGAACGGCGATGACGGCGATCTGGGGACTGATTTCCAGGCGGATGTTGTCCCACATTCTCATGGGCAACGGTGTCGCAGTGGGTCCGCTCAGGAATAGACCGAACACAACGTCATCGAACCCCACGATGAACGCGAAGATCGCTCCGCTCGCTAGCGTCGGTAGCAGCAAGGGAAACGTCACCGTTCTCAGCGTCACGAGAGGGCTAGAGCCTAGGCTCGCGGCAGCGAGCTCGAGGGTGCGATTGAAGCGCTTGAGCCCCGCGATCATGACGACGACCGTATATGGTGCGCCAATGATCGTATAGCTGAGGGCAAATGCCAGCGGATTATCGATGAGCGAGGATCCGGCGAGAGCGAAGAACAGGGAAACTGCGATGACGACGTGAGGAACAATCAGTGGAGAAATCAGGAGAAGATAGACAGGCACGCGCGCAGAGAACCGGTACCGCACGAGAGCGAAGGCGGCAGGCACACCAATCGCCACGCTCAGGAGAGCGGACAGTCCTGCCCATCTCAGGCTGAAGCTTAGGGCATCGAGCCATTGGGTATTCTTGAGCAAACTTGAGAACCACCGCAGTGAGTAGCCGGGCGGCGGAAAGGTGAGATATGGTGCATTGCTGAACGCAAGAGGAATTACGACCACGAAAGGCAGCACCAGAAGAAGGAGCGTCAGCCCGGCGCTCACGTATAACGCGGGTCGGCGGACGACCGTCAAGGCCTCATGTAGCCTCATTAACGGGCCATGCAAAACCGCCGTCAGTCGCTCCAGTATTGGCGACCGCGGGGAGAGACCGGTTGACGACTTGCCGGTCGAAGAAACGTTGTTATTTGGGCGATCATCGAGTTCTTCCGCAATCCGCTGACGAAATATCAGAAAGACCGCGATCACCGTCAGCATCAAGATCGATGATTGGGCTGCGGCTTCATCAAAATTGCCGAGGATCAGCACGCGCAGGCTAATGCCTTGAGCAATCAGATAGCTGTCAGGACCACCAAGAAGCTCTGGCGTAATATAGAAGCCGAGACTGGAGAGAAAGACGAGCGTGCAGCCGCTAATCACGCCTGGCATCGAGGCTGGTAGCGTGACCCTCAGGAAGGCATCGCTAGGAGGACTTCCGAGGCTTTGTGCTGCTTTTGCAAGGCTTGGATTAACCCGCGCCAGCACGGCGTAGAGAGGAAACACCATGAGCGGCAACTGCACCTGCACCATGCCGACATAGACGCCGACCGAATTGAACACCATTTGCAGCGGCTCAGAGATAAGGCCAAGGTGCAAGAGGAGCTGGTTAACCGGCCCGTTGGGGCTGAGCAGGACGATCCAAGCATAGGTCCTGATCAGGACACTCGTCAGATAGGGGAGAGTGACAATAAGAAGCAGAAATGCTGCCGGGCGCGGCGGGCATTTCGATATGGCATATGCGAGCGGATAAGCAATGAGCAAGCAGACGATGGTGACAGTCGCGGCTAGCGCAAGTGTCTTGAGGACGATCCATAGAAACGCCGGCGAGTTGGCGATCTCGATGTAGCTTTTGAGCGACCAGGCACCCTCGTGCTGCAGGCTCTTGAGTACGAGTTGCGCAAGCGGCACGATGTACCCAACCGAGAACAGGGCCACGATCGGTAAGAGAAGGAGGACGGGCAACAGGTGCTCCCGCCCTAAGGCGTCTCTCCTGTGCGGCATGGCGACACTCGCATCCACCATTTTGAGCTACCGTACGCCGGAAATCCAACGTTCCCATTGAGCGACGGCAATTTCATTGTTGGCCTTGCCGTTGGAGCTCACAGTGTTCCAGAATTCGTAGTCCTGGACGAACTGCAGCTTCCGTGCTTCGGGTGAGGTCGGCAGGAGCTTCGCCCGTTCGGGCGGCACATGCTCGAATGCGCGCGCATTCGGCGGCGCGTAAAGGATGTGCTGGACGAACTTCGCCTGATTTTCGGCTCTCGCTGAGAACGCCAGAAACTTGAATGCGTTGTCCGCATTCTTCGTTCCTTTCAAGACCACCCAGGTGTCGTACTGCAGCATCCCCTGATTCCAGGTGTACCCGATCTTGGCGCCCTGCTCGTTGGCTGCCGAAACCCGACCGTTCCAGGCGCTACCGGCCGTGATCAACCTATCAATGATCATCTGCGGAGCTTCCGCGCCGTTGTTCCACCACTTCAGTATACTGGGCTTGACACGGCTGAGGCTCTTGAACGCGCGATCCCAATCAAGCGGATACAGCTTTGACGGATCGACACCATCGGCCATTAGAGCCGCTTCGAAAGTGCCGCCATCCGAGGCCCAGGTACCGGCCATGAGCGAACGCCGACCTGCGAATTTTTGTACGTCCCAGACATCCGCCCACGTGTTCGGCGCACCGGATGCAAACTTTAACGCATCGTACGCAATAAACAGCGAATAGATGATCGCAGGCACGGTGAACTTGCCGACCTTGACAGGACTGAACGCGTCAAGGTCCGCCTTGTCGAAGTAGCCATAGTCGATCGGAAGCAGAAAATTGTCCCGCTCGAAAGTAGGGGCCTTGCCGCCAGGAAGAATTGTCACGTCGTATCTGGGAGCGCCGGCGAGCACGCTCGCCCGCACGGCCCCCGTGTCGGTCCGGGGCTGAGCTATGACCTTGATGCCAGTTTCTTTCTCGAATGGCTCGAAATAGGCGATCCGCTTGGCCTCTCCCCAAGAGCCGCCGCCGTCGTAGACCACGACCTCACCGGTACCTTTCGGGATTTGTGCAATCGCGGGGGCCGGGAACAGCGAGCGCGCGGCCGCCAGTCCCCCTGCCAAAGCGGTGCCCTGAAGCAGCTTGCGTCTGACTACGTCCACCATCCTTCCCTCCATGTGTGGAAGACTTGCTCGATCCGGCTTGCGCATATAATCTGACAAGCGGCTGGCTAAATCCGCCGTTTTGCCACCCAAAATGCCAGAAAGCTGCAAATCTAAATTTTAAATGGCTGTCACGCGCACCGACCTGGATCGCCTCGATCTGAAGCTTCTCATGCTGCTGCAGGAGAATAACCTGCAGACCGCTGAGGAATTGGCAGAGCGCGTGGGACTTTCGCCGACTTCTTGCCTCCGCCGGCTCAGGCGATTGCGCGAAAACGGGGCGATCATGTCCGACGTCTCGATCATATCGCCTTCGGTTGCTGGCAAACGGGTCACGTCGATCGTGCTTGTGGCGCTCGAGCAAGAGCAGCTCGACCTTCTGCACACCTTTAAAAGTCGAATGAGCGCCTATCCTGAGGTTACGCAGTGCTACTACGTAACGGGTTCGGCTGATTTTATTCTGGTCGTCAACACTGGCTCTATGGAGGAATATGGGGCTTTCACCGAGCGAGCATTCTTTCCCGACAAGAACATCAAGTCGTTCAACACATACGTTTCGATGCAGACGGTCAAGTTCACCACCCGCGTCAATCTTGACGTATCCTGACCGGCCGCTTTGGTCCTGCCTATGGGTTTCCACTCCAAGCTGATAGATCAGTCGGGCCTTCCGTCGCGAAAAGCAGAACCTTGGCGGACTGATCGAGCCCAAGCCCCTCTCGGTCCTTCTCTTCGGCCGCCCGTAAGAGGCCTGCTAATCCCGCCGCTCCCGATTCTCCGACACGAAGAGGCTGATCGCCTGAAACGCCGTCATTAAGCAAACGTACTGCGTTCGCAGCCTCTTCATCCGTGACCGTGATGTAGCCGCTGCTCAGCTCTTGGATGATGGGCCAAACCAACAACGATGGGCTTTGGCATTCAAGCATCGACATGTTCGTTGCCGGTCCGGACGGGAGCCGCACGGGCATCTTGGCTCGGGCGCTCTCGTAGAGACAAGCCGATCGTTCCGGCTCCACGATCCAAAGATGGGTATCCGGCCCGAATAGACCACGCGCCCAGCCATGGCCGAAAACGCTTGCTGCAAGACCTCCCACACCAGCCTGAACCAGCACATGCGTAAACGGCTTTGACTGTCCTGCCGTTGCTGCAATGATTTCGTCGATCAGCACCGTATATCCCTGGACCACAAACGTGCAAGCAGTGGCATCCTCCCCGGGCCCGACCGTATCCGGGACAGCGATCCAACCATCCTGTGAGGCAGCCTTGGCCGCAGCCTCGACGGAATCGTTATAGTCTCCAGCCACTCGCACAATTGCAGCGCCGAGCCGCGAGATATGAGCGGCTCGCTCGTCGCTCACACCCTCGTGGAGATATACGACCGCCCGCGCTCCGATGAGCCTTGCTCCAGCCGACACCGAACGGCCATGGTTACCATCCGAAGCACATGAAAATGTGAGCTCCGATAGCATAGACCGCACGCCAGGCTCCGCCAATTCTGCAGGCAGAATCGAGCGGTCGGTCCGTTTCTCAACGTAATTCATTGCGAGCTTAAGCACTGCATAGGCACCGCCAAGCCCCTTGAAACTGCCTATGCCAAGCCTCTGAGTCTCGTCCTTGATCCAGATTTCGCCGAGATCCAGCTTTTCCGCCATATGCGGCAAAGAAATCAATCTGGTCGGCGCATAGCGCGGACAAGCCCGAAGAAGGCGCAGAGGATCATTTCCTGCGTTGCGGTCGCACCACCAAGGAGCCTCTTTCAATTCGGGTGAGCGATTGCGCAGCAGAAGGGGCCGATGGTCGACGAGCGTCTTCGACGCAGTTTCCGCGGATCTTGAAGTGGGGACCAAGGTCATCCTCCTGGGCAGGCAAGTACGATTTTCTCGAACCACTTTGCCAACCCGTGAGGCCGTTTGGCGCAATCTATGAAGCCGCAAATGAAGGATTTTGGCATTGTGAGCCTTAAAATGGCGGGTTTGGGCCCTTCTGTCAGGTATGTTTCCAGAGATTGGCTTGGCGAGGACCGGTCGTCTCTGCGAATCTCTCCATCTACCTTCGTCGCGAAGAAGGAACTTCAGGTGCATAACGTTCGGAAGCACACTGCAAGCTCGATCAGGGATCTTTCTGATGCCGACGTCATTCGCTTGCGAGCGGATACGCCCGGCGTTGCACATCGAATCCATCTCAACAATGCGGGCGCCGCGTTGATGCCGAGCCCCGTCGTCGATGGTATGGTCGCATACCTCCAGCGCGAATCTCAAATTGGTGGATACGAAGCCAGTGCCGAAAGCACGGGGCGGTTGGAGGGCGTATACGATAGCATTGCTCGACTGGTCGGCTCAAAGCGCGAAGAAATCGCCTTCGCCGAGAATGCCACTTTGGCATGGCAACGCGCCTTCTATTCGCTCCGCTTTAGCCCTGGCGACCGAATTCTCACTAGCTCCGCAGAGTTTGCGGCAAACTATGTTGCGCTTTTGCAGGTTGCCCGCCGTACGGGCGCACGGGTCGAGGTTATACCGGACGACGCAAATCAGGTTCTGGACCCGGAGGCGCTGGAGCGCATGATTGATAAGCGCGTAAGGCTGATCGCCATCACGTGGATACCGACCAACGGCGGCTTGGTGAACCCAGCTGAAGCCGTGGGACGCATCGCACGCGCTCATAGCGTTCCCTACCTGCTGGATGCGTGCCAGGCTGTTGGTCAGATCCCCGTCGATGTCCGTGCACTTGGTTGCGATATGCTGACGGCAACAGGACGGAAATTCTTGCGTGGTCCGCGCGGAACAGGCTTTCTCTACATGCGAGACGATTTCATCAAGGACATCGAACCCGCCATGATAGACCTGTTTGGCGCACCTTGGGTTGGACCTGAGCGCTACGAACTTAGGCCCGACGCACGACGATTCGAGACTTGGGAAGCGAACTACGCGGCGCGGCTTGGACTTGGTATCGCCGCGGACTACGCGCTTTCGATTGGTATCGAGAGGATCGAACAACGTTGCCGCCAGCTTGCGAACGAGTTGCGAGCAGCACTTGGCACCGTCCCTGGGGTCTTGCTTCACGATCTTGGAGAACGTCCGGCTTCAATCGTGTCGTTCACAGTACGGGGCGCAGGTGCCCGCGAGGTCATGTGCAAGCTTGCATGGCACAAGATTAATGTATCCGTCTCGCCACCAGCAAGTACACCGTTAGATGCAGCACGCAGAGGTCTGCCGGACATTGTTCGCGCATCCCCCCATTACTACAATACGATCGATGAGGTTCAAACTCTCGCGTCAGCGGTCAGGAGAACTGCCGCGTAGTCGCAGGCTGCGAGCGGCGCCGATTGTTCAAACATGTCCAGTTTGCGATTGCGGCCCAGCATGTGGCTTATCGAGGGCTCGCCGTTCGCATCACGGCTCTCCATCCTCCATTTCGGTCGGCGTAGGGCCAGAGAAGCTATAGAGGTAGCATCACCGCTGAGCCAGCGCCTTTTCTTATCGCCAAGCACGAACAAGGTACGCACGTGACGGTTCAGTCCCACGTGGGTCTCCATAAAATGATGATGGCCTCCGACGCTCGGAGGCCATCTCGTTTGTTATCTTGACTGGTCATGCCGCTAGGGGGTTTGTGGCGCACACGGTGTAAAAACCGTTCGATACGGACCCGATGTGCACAATGCTTGGCGTTGTCGCGGAGGAGTGCGATAAATGCCCGCAGTCCGGGCGCTGCGGCCTAACTCTTCTAGCCATTTCTCCCACGCTTGGCTGAGCTGGAGCGCCTCACGCTTTGCGAGCCCCTCGGGCTGAGAGCATCGATCTGAGACATCGGCCAGCCTTGCGCGATCCAAGCTTGTGTGAGCCAGGCAGGCGGGATCCGCGGCACTCTCTTTTTCATCTTTTCTCCTCCGGCGCTTGCGCTTTGGTACTTTGCGAGACCCCGCGTCGCGGAGTCGCACAAAGAGATCCATAGCAAGCCTTCTCTCCCTTGTAGTTGGCGAGCGCTTGGACCAACGGGGACATAACTTCCTGTTTCAGTTCTTCGGGGATAGGCTCAGGACCGTCCAACGACTTCAGCGCCACCTCGACCACCTCGATCGCACGATCCTTGTTGCCGCTCTCGTAATAGTACTGCGCGATCGCCGGATAGGACAGGAACTTAAGGGCCTGACCGCCTTGCGGAGGATTCAGTGCCAGGATGTGTTCGGACAACTCCTTGCCCATCGCAAAGCGCTCGGCAGGCGGCAAGTGGGAGTTGTCATTCGCCGGATCGAAAAGTTGGCGCATCGCCTCCGCCATCCACAGCTCGGATTTCTTGTCTATCGCATCGCGAACCAATTGGCTCATGACCGGCAAGCCGGTCTGCAAGTCGCGCACTTTGTGAAGCAACAGATCCGCACGGAGCACACGGAAGTTGAGGTCGTCCGGCATCACCGCGACGCCCTCTTCGAGCGCCGAAAGCGCCTTCGTCCAGTCCTTCGCCTCCATCGCTGGCGTAAGTTTGGCAAAGATCGGCTCAGTCAACGCTCTCTCGCGCGCCTCCTTTTCGCCTTTGGCGATCCGCTCTTTATCGGCGTTTCTAGCTTCATCACTGCTGCGCCAGCTGCCGTTAAGAATTTTCGACAGAACGCCATCGAGTTCCGTCGGAAAACCGATAAAGGCGATGTGGCCGTCACGGTCGACGACGAACGAGGTGGGAATCCCGACAGAAAGACTGGGATCCATCCAAAGCTTGTCCATTTTCTCTGTGTAGTCGAATCCGACCCGGTAGTTGAGGTTCGGAAGCTTTTCGCTCAACCATGTGTCCAATTTGGTTCGGGCCTCGTCCGTCGTTCGAGCTTGTTCATAAGCTGCGACTGCGACGACCTCAACTCCGCTGTCTTTATATTTATCTTGCAGCTCCACCAGATGGGGCATGGCGGCGACACAGGGCTCGCACCAAGTTGCCCAAAATTCGACGATGTACACTTTTCCCGGCTCGAAGCTCGTGAGGGGCTCGCCACGCAGCCAGTTCTCCACCGTGATCGGAGGAGCAGGGGACTCTAAACCCAGCACCATGTTACTCTCCAAAGTTATTGTCAAAGGGTGCGCGACGTTTGCGCCAGCTCGTCTCTGATCGCGACCGCTAGTGGGGCTGCCTTGGTGTAGACGCGCTGCCGGAGCGAGGTCCGCAGCAAATGTCGCTGTCGCCGCGCTAAGGCCTACGACACACAAGATCACACGCCAACAAGCTCTTCCTTTCACACGAGGGCCACATCGGTTCAAGGAAGGAGAGCATCGCTGGTCTCGCGTTGGGTGCGCTCAGCACTTTCAGTACTGCCGCACCCTAGTAGCAACGTCCGTGCCAGCATCGTCTTCGCATTAAGTGTTTGACTGCGGAAGAATAGCGTCAACAGCACGATCGCCACGTATCTGCCTCCCTTCGACAAACCGGCTGAGCCGCAAGGCTTGCGCTGCTCTGAGCGACGCTTCAAAGGCGCGGAGAGCGCTCCAGCTGCGTGATCCAGTCAACTTCACTCGAGGTGACGTTATCCGAGCATCGCCGAGCCTTGCTCCGGGGTTAGGGGCGCGATCACTCGCATGGCTCTGCATGGACAAGTCCAACGAAAGCGTGGCCGCTGAAACAATGGCAGCGGCCTTTGAGCGATGACCTTGCCGAAGACACACCCTTCCCTGTGGCCTGTGCCACCTGCGCATTTTGTCAGAATACAAGCGCGCTCTTGTCTGAAACCCGCCTCCGACTGTCTACGAAGCCACATTGCGTAAAAAAGAAGAGAAAGTGTTCTGTGGTGCTGGCCCGAATCCTGCAGCGCCTCTCGGCGCCAGGAAGTTTGGTGCCGGCAACAAGATGGGAGTCGAGTGTGGACCTCGATCGTTCAATCGACAATGCGTTTGCCGCACCAGTTGCACGCGTCCCCTTCGGGGGCGACGTCGTGCGATTCGGAGACGGATGTCCACGTAAATCTAGGCATTCGTCCAGCGGTGCCACCCGCGCCAAGGTCGCGGAACGGCTTGCTGGCGCACCGATACACCTGTTGATCGACAATGCGGCATTTCGTCATAGATACCGGACCATACGTTGATGGCGTCATTCGAAGGCTGAATGAGGCGGCTGCATCTGAATCTGCCTGGCCTGACCTGCCTCCGGCAAGACCTCTTTCCCGAGTTCAAGGCGGCCTCGGTAGTGATTGTCGACATGACTCGGTCGACAGCCTAGCGGCGTTCAACCGTTTCCCAGCGCCGCCATGGCCTGCCGCGTCAAGGCTGACGGTTGCCTGCTAACCCTGAAGCGAGGCACCAATACATGATCGACGAACTGGATCTGCGAACCTTCACGCCACATCCGCAACGCGACGCTGTGCTCGGAGAAGTGCACGCGCGCCCCTTCATGCGCCTTGTTTCGCCGTTCAGCGTGATCCACTTCGCTTTTCTTGCACAGGGCGAGGCGGCCACAAGCGATCGCTGCCGTTTTATCGATTTTTGCCTCGAGCACAATCTTACGCCGCCTGAGCAATCGGCGAAACTTCATCAGATTGTCATCGGGCCTGCTACGCTACGCTGGGAGCAGCATTCGGAATTTACAACATTCACCTGGATCTGGACTCACGCAAATTGTTCTGCCGCAGACCAATTTGACAAACTTGACGGTACCGTCCGATCTCTGATCCGCGCGTTGCGTCAGACCGGACAATTGCTGGTCGCGATCAGGCTAGACGTGGAGCAAGACGCCTCGCCGACCAAGCGGGCCGAACAGATTTTTGACAAGGACAGCCTGGCCATGGTTGCCACAAAGGACGGCGCAGCCGTTGCAGCCTCAGACTTCCGCGTAGACGAAAGAGGCTTCACGAAAATCCTCGTCTGCGACCTGGGGTTGACGTCGCACGATCTCGGAGCGCTGGTGCAACGGCTCCTGGAAATCGAGACCTACCGTCCATTGGCGCTGCTTGGCCTGTCGGCGGCCCTTGAGCTTGCACCGGCTGTTGATCGCATCGACCGCCGTCTTGTTGAGGCACTCGAGAAAATGCAACGCGGTGAGGGGCTGCAGTTCAACAACCATCTGCTTGCCGAACTGACGGCGCTGGCCGCATCCTTCGAAAGAGGCGCGACCAGCAGCCTGTTTCGATTCGGCGCCAGCAGGGCCTATAACGAGCTGGTCCAATCGCGATTATCCATTATTGAAGGCAGCGATGTCTCGGGGTATCCAACCTGGTCGTCGTTTCTGGCGCGCCGCATGGCGCCGGCGATGCGAACCTGCGCAACTGTGGAGGATCGTCAGGCGGCTCTGTCGGTCAAGCTCGCGCGTGCCGCCGATCTGTTGCGAACGCGGGTCGACGTCGAAATCGAGCGACAGCATCGTGATCTGTTGCAGGCTATCAACGAGCGCGCGAGACAGCAGCTTCGGCTGCAGTGCACGGTCGAAGGATTGTCGGTCGCGGCGATAGGATATTATGTGGTCAGCCTGTTTAGCTATGTTGCCAAGGGCGCGCATGATGTCGGACTGCGAGTAGAGCCCTCGTTCCTGACCGCAGCCTTCGTGCCGATCGCGGTCGGCGTGATCTGGCTGGTGAGTTACAATGTCCGAAAGCGACACTTCAAGCACGACGACGCGCCCTCGGTTACTTGCGAGTAAAGCTCCTTGAGGGAATCGGTGCGTCCCTCCTGCGAAGCTCGCATGGTCGGGTGCGTCGCTGCCGCAAGATCGCAGCCGGCTCCTGCGCAAGGTAATGCCCCGCCAGGACCAGGGAGGCGAGGCAATGTGGGCCGGGTCAGTCGCCTTTGCGGCGCCTGGGGCGGTACCAGATCAGGCTGAAGCCCTCACCTTCCTCGTCGGCGAAGAGGTAGCGGCGCTCAGCGGGTTCGAGAGGCTGCAATCATGTCGCGCTCGGAGCTGGCCCTTGCTTTCTTGATCGGCCGAACATTTTGCGGTGGGTCGACCCTGTACGGATTCGGTTCGCTGGTCGTCTGATAGTCACCCAGATTGCCGCCCAAAAACAAGACCTCGGTCTCCTGAGACGGTATTCCCCTCACCCAATCTAGCAGCTCCTTATCTCCGGGAGCGCGCCCGCGCTCTAGAATACCCCTGATTTTCTCGGTTGTCCAAGCGGTAACACTCGGCACCGTGTAGGTGTGTAGCTCCTTAGCATTCTTTGCAATCGCCTGCGCGCCATGCTCACTGTGGTCATTTGAAAGAAGCAGTCGTGAGGGTTCCTGGGACAATGATACAAAAGCACTATCGGTAAGGCCTTGCGTGTGCCATGCGCCGAGGCGCGCCATATCAATTTCGTCCTCCGTCTCGTCGTCGGAACAGATACCCGACTTAGAAACATGGGGCCTAGCGTGACAACGAAAATCCGCTAAGGAACGCACATGCTCGATGGCGCTCACATCCTCATCTAGGCGCGGCTTGCAATCGATGGCCTCGTCCTGAAAGCGGTGCAGCCGCAAATATGACGATGCTAACACATCGTCGAGAATGCGACCGCCATCGACACCACCGGCCGAGGACTCGTTCGTTGCTGGCCACCGCGCTACTCGCCGCGCAGCCAGCCTGATTTCGTTCTTCAGAGTCTCAACGTTTGCTCCGGCCAGCGAAACGGCAAGTTCGGCGCGTCCCGCGACAAAGGATAGGGCCGGGCACCGTTCGCGTTCCTGGATAGCACGCGCTCGCACATTTCCCTTCGTGAGGGTCGAGGGGGATCCAACCTCGGAACAGTTCAAAGGGGCAGTCGAATCCCACGTTTGCAGGACTGGCCGCACGTCATTAAGTTGCCGCTCAAAGTTCGCCTGATCGACAGAAGGGTCTGCTAGTGAGCTGGATTGTGCATTCAAATCTTCTGGCCGTTGCGGCGCTTGTGTGGCGTTCGGTAGATCGATAATCATTTTGTTCCCGTCGACTCGATACATTCAGGCTTCATTTTTGCAGGGGCGCCTTTCGAGAAGCTGACAAGTCAGGGAAAGGGTGTCACCGAGGTCAGATGCTTCCCCGTGTAGCTGCCAAGCGACATCCGGACCTGCTCCCTTTGCATCATGAAGAACTCCCCACCTGGTTCATGATGTCGGTTGACGGTTGGCTCCGCCGCTGACAGGCAAAGGTCTTGAAGATGACAATGGTAAGGTCCGCCCAGACATCCCCGCAGAACGACTTCTCAAAGTCGATCAAGGCGCCGAGGCGGATACGCCGGATGCTGTTTGATGATGGTCGATCTTCGACCGCAACGCATCATCGAGCCGCCTGTAAGCGATTGCGGCAACTTCCATGTCGCCCATATCCCGTCAGGCGTAAGCAGGACTGGCCTGCCGCGCGAGGACGAAAACAATACCGCGGGAACGCGCGTGGCTTGGCTCCCCGTCCGCACAGCAATTGCTAGCAATAAAATCTCTCAAATCAGTCCGTGACCGACGCGACCACTGCATTGACGGAGATCAACTGGCATTGATTTCGTCAGAAATGCACGAAGGTCTCTGACAGGCGGTTTGGGACTTCAACAGATCAAAATGACCGTCGCCTCGTAGGTCTGTTGTTTGCCGTCTCGGGGCAGCGTGCAACGGATCTACACCCCTGAAGGCAACAAAGTGCTCGGCGTACGGTCTACAAGCGTTTACGAAAACTCCGACTTTTAAGAGCGACGACCGCGACGGTCACATTTTCTTCGAAAACTCCGTGCTAACTATCGTCTGATTGTTCCGGCGGGATGTACGCTGTGACATGACGGGAGCCCTGGCTTTCACGCCGGCGTTTTCATTTCCAGCGCGGGAAGTCTGCCGATTTAAGTTGCCTTTGTGCAGCTTGATTGGACTAGGCTCATGACCTGTCGCCGCCCACCACGAAAACTCTGCTCGGGATACGGAATGCGTGCCAGTCGAGGCGACTGGCAAGCGAGATGCAACGTGTTCGCCGATTTAACGTCGACGTCGGGCGCCATTCCCGGCGACTGCGGGAACGCGCGCGGATCATCGGTCAGCACCTTGTCGATGACGGTGAGGCGCGTTTCGGTCGTGGTGACATGCCTGGCATAGAGCGCGCCAGTGATCGTGGTGGTGAACACCACGCGGCCACGTTCCTGCAACCGGACGAAGGCGTCGGGCCAAGCTGAGCCTCTGGTGAGAAGTTTGCGCCTGATATCGTGACCAGGCGGCCCCATCAGCAAGACGCGCCACGCCCAGCGATGTGACGTTACGAAGTGTCAGCCATGCGGCCGGAAACGTTCGCCCTCGCCGAAAAAAGGTGGGTTCATCAGCACGACTTCGGGCAACACCTGGATGGAGGTGATCGTCGACTTGGCCGCGTCGAAGCGCGTGACGCAGTTAGCCGGCAACATGGAAGAGAGCAACATGCCCCGGCACTCGGCCAGCTCGTTGAGCACGAGGGGTGCTGCCGGCGATCTCGGAGAGGATGGCGGGCAGCCCGGTGCCCGCGGACGGCTCGAGCACACGCGATTGGCCGCCGTAATGGCGGCGGCGCGCAGCGCTGCCAGGCCGAGAGTGGTCGGCGTCGAGAATCGCTGGAAATCCCGCGCTCGGCAGAGCGGTGCGTGCGAGTCGGCAGAAGCGACGCGATCTTTGCCCAAGGCGGAAAGACGTGAAGCCGGAGAAGCGGCTTTGCGGAAAAGCGCTTTCCGTAGTCGCGCAAGAACAGGAGGGTGGCGGCCTTCTTCGTATGCCAACTTCCAATCCCAGCCTACGAGGCGGGGGCCATAGCAAGCGCGTGACAAATTGCAGTTTTTCGCGCAGTGTTTACTTCCCTGGTGCTCTCGTGAGAGCTACCGGTATAGCCACCCTGCACCTCCCTAACCGTCCCCCCGCGGACGTGGGCACGAGCTAGGCTTTGGGTGCATTGTTTATGTGGAGAATAATCCGCTGCCTGAGCATGTGCGTATGGTCCGCGCCCTAGATCGGCAGCTTCGAGCGCGCCGTTTGCGGCGAGACGATGGAGATTTGGAATACGGCCTCGGTGCCACATATCGACTAGTAGCTGGTCCCGTTCGGCGTCCACCTCAGAACTCCCGAAAGCAGCAATAATGCAGTGCCTTGGCCGGAACGAGTCCGCTTCGTCTGCATTGCATGGCATGCCAAGGCACTACTTCGTTTCTGAGGGAGCTCGGACGTATTCACGAGGCACTGCGCACGAGGTCTAAGGCGCTGGGCGTGACTGATATCGTCGCCGCGCCATGCGACTAAGCTCCTTCTCGGCGTCTATCCCACGCTCCCATGGCGTTGCTGCCGCGGCAATAAGGGCCTCCCGCAGCTCTGCACGAATGGTCTCAGACCGGTATGGAGAGATCCTGGAAGAGTTCGATCCGGGTGTTTGTCGCTCATTTGTTTGTTCGAACTAGCTGACCAGGCTCGTTATGGCCTGCGGCGCGCCAATGAAGGCGTAAGGATTGAGGAACTGACGACGCCAAAACAAGTTTCGATCCACTTGTCCAAGCGCGGCTTCATCACAAACCGCCGACCAGCGGTCCTTGATGGTCTTGATTTGATGCACGACAATTGCGACGGCATCCGCCTCGTTGAGAAGAAACGATGGCGCGCCTTTCAGGCAGAGCGCAATCTGACTGTGTCGATCCTGGCCCAATATAAGCATCGCTTGCGTCGCCTCGCCGCCCGTGCGGCTTTGCGGGCAAATATCATAGGCAGGTGTGAGCGTCAGATTCGTGCCGTCCCAGAGGGCTGCGTGATTTCTGGCATGGTCATCCGTGTTACCGCAGAGCACGTTGAAAACAATGCGCGAAAATAACTCCCGTAGCGTCTCCTTGGGTTCCGTGAAACGGTGGCGGATGGTCGTGGCGAGCTGTTCGTAGCTGGCGTAACGGGCCATCATTTCGTCCAGCTCAAGCAATGTTAGGGCGGATACCATGGCCTTGCGGGACCATCCGCCGGTAGCCTTCGCACGATCGAAGCGCTCGATAACGAGGACGTCCTTGCCCGCCACGCGTTGAAGGCTCACAGGCGCGACGCGAAGCCCGGCCGCCGCGGCCAAGCGCATTGCAATGAATTCCGCCTTCACCACGCTGTAGAGGTCGGTTTGCGAAGAAAACTTCGCGATGAATTTCTTATCGTCGGAGGTAATCGTCGCTTTCGGCCGCGCCCCGCCAATGGAGCTACCGTGGAAAACCGCCCGGTCGAGCTCGGGCGTCAGCGGCGTTCCCTGTTCGACGAGCGCCGCCGCATTCAAAAGCTCATCGAGAGACGCGCCCTCGCCTTCACGCGCGACATAGGCCGACGGCGAGGCTTGAAAATCGAGCGCGCCGATGCGATCCGACCCCGACTCGAGGAGAAAGGTCAGCTCATCAAGACTGCCCGCGTCAATCTCTTTCCCGCGCGCGCCAAACTTCCGATTGAGGATCACGCGTCGGCCCCAGGCGTCGGGAGCGGCGTCGCGAATACAGTTCGGCATGTTCAGACCCGCAAGAAGCGGAAGGATTCCGCTCCGCAGCGGCAATTCGGGTTGGTAAAGCGCAATGGCATCCTTGCGCTCGATGTAGCTCCGTCCATAGTTGAACACGAGCTGTTCGCCACGTGCCGACAAACGGCCCGCAACAACCGGTTTCGTCTCACTTGGTAGCCAAGTCCAGACATAGGCCTCAGTGAATTTGGGATCAGAAGTCATCCTTGACCTCTTCACCCCGCCGGGCACGAACGGATTTAGGCAGAAGCGTCAGGACCTCGCGATTGGTTTCGATCGCCTGAGACATTGTCGCCGGCCCGAGGTCGAACAGCCTGACGCCGACAATTGCAGCGACCTCAAAGACAGCGCCAATGGTGGATCGCGGGTCGCCTGCCTCTATGCGCCGCAGCAGCCCGCGCGAGATCCCTGCCCGCTCGGCGACGTTGACCGTGCTCATCTTCCGTTCGATGCGGGCCTTGCGCAGAAGCTGCCCAAGCAGCACCGCAGCATCGGCTGCATAGACAGAAATCGGGTGATGGATCTTAGCCATGGATCCCATTGGTTCATAAATAGATCGTCAAGTGCTTCGTGGATCATATATAGACCAGGGTCGCAAAATCTTCAACTGAGCTGGTGCATAAAAAAACCAGACCGGCTGTTATGGTCCATTAATGGACCAGGCAGGTTCCAGACAACGTGAGGAGCTGGCGAGGACGCCACCAATCCCAGATCGCGCCTCGTCCAAGCTTAAGAGCCTGCGCCGAACACCGTCATCCGCCCGAAAGACCTGAGCCCGTGGCGCTGTGAACATGCCGCTGCGCTTGGACAACGCAATCGCGTTGCCCACATGCCCACAGCAAAAGGCGCGCAACTTGACCGATGCCATAAAACTAACCAGCCAGAACGCCTCGCCACTGGGCGAGATCAAATTGGAGAGGTGGGCGACATCGTCTCGGATTGACGCGAGTTGCACCAAGGCAAGGTAGTTGGCGGCGAGCCTGTCGTAGCGCGTTGCGACCCGACGACATTGCTTGATCCTGTTGAAGAGTCTTTCGATCTGGTTTCGAGCGCGGTAAAGGTACGGGCTGAAGCAGATCGGATCATTGCGGTTGCATTTGGCGGGATGTTTGCCCATGCACCTTTCTTCATGGCAAGGTCTCTGATCCAGTCAGCGTCGTAACCACGATCGGCGAGCAGCATCGATCCAGGCTTCAGACGAGACAGAAGTTTTCCGGCGAGTCGATTACCTTGGCGCGATTTGCCGGATCATTTTGGCCCTTACACTACCTGCTATAACCGCCTTGTTCGCTCGCGCTGGCCGGGTGTCTGGAGCCGAATCATAGCCGCTGCTCACGATGCGGCGGTCCAGATGATCGACACCTCTATTGTTCGCGTTCATCAGCACGGACGGTGCATCGCCAAGAACCAGAGGCAAATTGATAGGACGTTCACGCGGCGGGTTGACCAGCGAGATTCATGCGCTTGTAGGTGGCAATGGGCCCGTGCCCGTACGGCTGGCACTGACGCCTGGTGAGGCCCATGACAGCCCAGATCGCAGGACCCAGAAGATGCCATTGAGGACGCGTCGGTCAGAGGAACTCCACGCGGCTTGTTTGGTAGCATAGACTTGATAGCTGCCCATTCTTAGTCAGTCAGTTCATGGCGCATGATTCGAAGCCTCAGTTTGGGAGCTAGAATCACGGGCGCCGGGGCGAGCACAATGCTTTTGCCATGTCAGGCCGACTTGTCCTCACGGCTGCCCTCAAGCTTATCTCGCAAGGCCGTGATCACGCGATGGACAATCCGTATATCCTTGACAGACAGCCCTTCTGAAAGATCGTTGATCCAGGGAACCTGCAATTCCATTGCGGCTTCGAAGGCGCGCTGTCCATTCTCAGTGAGCACGACGAGCTGCGCCCGTCGGTGATGCGGGTTGACCTCAAAAGATACGAGGCCCTCCCTGTGCAGATCATTGATAATCCGCTGCACGTTTTGACGATTGCCGCCGAGGTCGCGTGCGAGCCAAGCGACCGGTTGGGGACGTTCGGCGGACACAATGGCGCCAAGCACCTGCCACCGTGCGCTTGTTAGGCCAAGCGGGGCGACCAGACGGTCGCCGGCCGTCAGAAGCAGGCCGTCGAGCCTGAATAGATCGAGAACAAGGTCGCTCAGGGCGTCCCCCTCGGGGGTTCGCTCGGCTCTTTTCATTCGTCACCATTGTTTTATGTTGACATCATAGTGTCAATATGTTTGTAACCATAATACCAATTAGGCACCACATGTTAAACAGCGATGGAGGCACTCATGTCGTTGCTACGCCCACTAGACCCTTCCTTCCCGATCGACCGCCAGATCGCTATCGAGGCAAATTCGGTCGTCCTGGTGAACCCATTCACTCTCGACAAAGCCGATGAGGCGGCTTTTCTCAAGACCTGGCAGGACGACGCAGCGTTCATGAAGCGACAGCCGGGCTTCATTTCCACTCAGCTGCACAGAGCTCTCGGCGACAGCTCGACCTATCTGAACTACGCCGTCTGGGAATCCACCGCACACTTCCGCGCGGCCTTCACCCATCCTGACTTTCTAGCAAAAATCGCCAGCTATCCGGCCTCGGCGATAGCTTCCCCTCATCTGTTCCAGAAAGTTGCCGTGCCCGGCATCTGCGTTGCCTAGCCCTGCTGCTTTTAGGAGGGGAAAATACCCATGATCAAGTTGATCCATCCTGTCGCTGGCGCCTTGGCTATCGCAACGATCGGCACATTTTGGCTATCGACGGTACTCAGTGAGCTGTTCGCGCCCCATGCCACAGTTGCAGCGGTTAAGGGCACCATACCGTGGGGTTTCTTGTTGCTGATTCCGGCGCTCGCTGCGACCGGTGGTACAGGTGTCATCTTGGCAAAGGGGCGCCGGGCCGGACTGATCGGGGCCAAATTCAAGCGCATGCCGTTCATTGCAGGGAACGGCATCCTGATTCTTATTCCGTCTGCGCTCTTCCTTGCGTCCAAGGCTCAGGCGGCAGAATTCGATGCCACGTTCTATGCTGTGCAGGCGATCGAGCTCGTCGCGGGCGCAACAAACATTACACTTCTTGCTCTCAACATGCGGGACGGTCTCAAAATGAAGGGATGGTTGGGCCGCAAACTCGCTTGATCACCTGAACCGGAACTGCGCGGACAACTGATCTGACGCCTGGTATTGTCGTGATTTAATGAGTACGCGCCCTAGCCTAGGCGTGTACTCATTAAGCGCAGATGCCTTGGCATATGAGCATATATTCACAAACTCACAATGAGCTGGCCGGAACGAGCTGGTTCGTCGCATCGACGTTGAAACGGCTCCCCCGGCCGACAGCGCCGAGGCGTTCTCATAACCCGCTAGAGGAGCGCGCTATGTCCTGGAAGTGGAAGCCGAGTTGGTACATCTTGAGCAAGGACAGCATCGTGCAACCGGCCCATCAATGTTTTGTCACAGAACGCTCGACTGTCTTTAAGATCGACGGCTGCCGCGTCCCCAAGCGGGCCCAGCCCGACTTGGTACTCGATCTGATCCGCAAGGCTGCAAACGCCCTTCTGCACCTAAGGCGGCGCAAGGTGCATCGCAGCCGGTTCAGCGAACCAAAAGGAAATCCGCGCAAGGCGAAGGGCGAAGCGCCATTGCAGACCTCAGCAGATTTTGTGTGCACCTATAGTGCTGTCGTCGACGCGCTCACAGCCACGATTCTCAATGCAGAGGCCGCCTTAAAATGGTTGGGCACTCAACCGCCAGATCTGGAAGAAGCCCGGCGAGCACTTAATACTATCGCTAAGGACGGTAAGCGAGCAGGCGAACTTATCGTTCGACTTCGAGCGCCGATGCAGGATGACGCTCTTGATCCCCATAGTACGCATACGACGAAGCCCGCCTGATTGACGCATGCGCGCGAGAGCCGGGTAGCGCTATGATAGCACCGCGTGACAGTTAGGCGGCTTGCTGATCGGTAGGTTCGTTGGCTTGGTGCGGGAGCTTCCATTCCCAGAGCAGCAGTTCGTGCAGACCCGAAGCGGGAAGATCGGCGATCCGGGCGAGGACGTCGGAGAGACAGGCTTTGGGATCGACATCGTTAAGACGACAGGTGGTGATCATCGTCAGCATGATAGCGGCGCGGTGGGCGCCGCGCAGGCTGCCGGCGAAGGTCCAATTGCTCCTTCCCAAGGCGATGCCGCGCAACGCTCTTTCTGCGGCGTTGTTGCTGAGGCAAATCCTGCCATCGTCCGAGGAAGCGGCAAAGTCGGCCCAGCGCCTGAGCATGTAATTCATGGGCTTCAGGACCTCGGATGAGCGCGAGAGGGTTTCTCGCTCGCGCAGCAGCCAGGCGTGCATGTCGTCGAACAGCGGCTTGCTTGTCTCCTAGCAGCAGGCGCAGCTCTTCGGGGCCTCGACAACGACGCGCTCGCGTTCGATGTCGTCCGGCCAGGGCTTGCGTACCGGCCGCTTGCGCGTGAAGGCGCGCACGCTCAGGGTTTTCGCCGCGGGGGCCCGCGCGGCAAGCTCATCCTCGCTCGCTTGGTAACCACTTCTTCGAGCTCCAATTCCAATTGCTCGATCAGCCGCGCCGTTCGCTCGGAGCGCTGCCCGTACAGTTCGCGCTTGAGCTTCTCGATCCGCAGCTCAAGATGCGCGATCAGAGCCTCGTTGGCCGACAGCTCCGCCTGCGCGCTGGCAGCTACCGCCTCGGCTTGCAGCCGCGCCTCACGTTCGGCCTGCAGCGCCGCCATGCGGTCAATCTGCTTGGGCGCTAATCGAGCGACAGCAAAATGCCAGCGGAAGCTCCCATCCAGAGCGCAAACCTCATCGTACAACTGAGCGCGCTATCAATCGGCACAAGCCTCCGCTCGCCTGGTCTTCCGGACAGAGGAAAATGGACATGGAATGCCAAAATAATTTGTCAGCTCAGCCGAAGCGCATCGCGTGCGCATTTCGAAACACCGGCACAAAGACTTTTCTGAGGTCCGCGCGTGCGGTACGAGGCAGTGCTGGATCGCTCGACTAACTGTTTCTCACCATTAGCGGCAGTTCATGTTGGATTGGCGCTTATTCGCATCGCTCAATATGTGGAGCCTGCCGGGTCGTCGAGCTTGTGGCGCTCGGTTCTGGTGAGGGGCGGTTTGAAGATGCTAACGAGGATCATGTCCTTGTCCCGTTCCCCGCGTAGGAAATGCTTGTCAAGCACATACATGTCACCCTTGCGAATGGGAAAGACATTGCCGTCCATGTCCTCGACCTCTCCCTCTCCGCCGATGCAGTAGCAGGCTTCGAGATGATTCCGGTATTGCAGAAGCGAAAACGGTGTTAGCGCGCACCACGGTGTGGCAGATGCTAAAACCCATGCCGTCCTTATCGGTCAGAAGGCGGTGGCTAGTATCATTGCCCAATCGACGAAGTGATCGATCGCTTCGACGTCGTGCAGGCTACGCACAATCATAGTGTTCGATTGCTGGTGCCAGGTTGAAGTGATTGATCCAAAAGCTGGAGGCCGTTGTTTTGCCGCGGAACTGCGACTTCTCTGTCGCGCGGCCGACTGCGGTCGGAACAACCAACCGTCGGCCGCGGAGAACCCGGGCAATCGCCTACGGGATCGGTTACACGCAAGGCCTGCCATTTTCCCGACGGCGACTAGTGAAAATATCGGCGAGGATCTTTCGCAGCCAAGCCCCATCGGCGCGTACCAACTTGATGTTCCACCTTTCGCGTGGGGCGGACGCTTACCTTTGTACTCCCCAGAATGCTGCTGGGGCTATTGCCCGCGACATAAACTCTCTCCAGTCGCAAACTTGGCAAGTCGTTTCCTTCCTTGCTGTGCCTCTCGCCGCGAATACGGTTCCGCGGCGTCTCAGCCAGTAGAGCAAATCTCATGCCGTGGTCGCAGACCGATGAAAAGATGAAGTTGTGGCTGTCTCAGCTGGCTAGCGACTGAGAACGATTTAGCTGGGCGTGTAGCCAATCTAACAAACTGCCGAGATATGGCCGAATACAAACAGGTCCGCGAGCGAGGACCGATCGAACAGTGCGGCTTTTTAATCCGCTATGGGCTAATGCCGATATAGATTGAGCACCTGATACACGAGCCGAATGAACTCACGTGCAGGTCAGCAGATCAGGTCCTCAGGGCTAGGCCAACAGCGGGCGGATATCATCGATTATTTGCCAGGTCGCGAGCTCATGATGATGCCGCCGCCGAGAAATCGCGTAGTCTCGAACGCGCGCGTCGTTCGCGGCTCCGCGCCTAGCTTGCCGGCATGTCCGCCCCCTTCCGAAGGCTAAACGCGAGCGGGAAGGTCTCGGTCGAAAGAGACTCGAGCGCGGTCTGCTCCTCGATGAGGCGGTTTTCGATGAACTGGCGTTCGACATCCGACAGGTTCGACTTCAGCAGGCGACGATAACGGTGGATGTTGTTGCGGTGAGCACGAATGCGGGCCAAAAATTCATCGAGCATCCTGGACGCTCCTTACGTCGTCGCAATCCTTACCAAGAGATATTCAGGCGAGCATGTCATCGGTCAACGCGCCGCTATCAGCGCATCGCGAAAGCCGCTCGGCAGGCGGATGAGGACCCTAGCAGTTCGGGAAATCGTTCTCTCCTCATCATACCATTTCCAACGCGACGATCCGAAGCGTTTTTGGCTCGCTACACGCCGTGTTTCTGCTCGTCTAGTCCCTCTAACAGAGCTGGACGCTTGTAACGTGCAAGGAATAGTCGGTCACGTCCCGGGTGCCCGACGCTTGTCGCTAACAAGCTCGCGCCTCAGTACTCTCCCCCGGCGGGGCTGAACATCATTTGCTGATGTGCTATAGGCATCTGCGTTGAGAACCGCTTTGTTTGAGAGTTTCGATGTCTCTTTCGATTGGATTGATTGTGGACGGCTATGTGAAACTAAACAACCGCAGCGCGCTGGAGAACCTTCTGACGCATCGGCGGGAGTTACTGCAGAAGTTGAACCGGGTTACCGGAATTGATGCGAAGGAAGCGATCGCTCAGGTCAGTCAAGAAATCACAGTGATCGAAACGGCACTTGCGGCGCTCGCACGGGAGTAAACAGCAAAGGGCGCACCGGCTCGCATGAGTTGACGGCGCTTGGGCGCCGAACACTGATTTCGCCCGCGTTTGCGGATGAGTGTTAGGGCACGACGCCTCACCGGCATCCTGGCGGGCAAGGATGCGTGCGCCAAGGCTTGGACGCACTGCCTTTTGTGCGAACTGCCCTCTTTTTTCAACGATCGGCCGCTCCCATCGAGCAACGCGCCAACCGATTCACATATGCAAATGCGGGCGGCGGCTTGCATGGGCCTATCGTGACGTATCGGGGTAATGAACTGGGGGAACTAAGATTGGCTGAGGGCGCTTGTTCGCAAAGCAGATTCTTTGTTCGGAAGGGCGGAAAGGGTTGGATGGTTTATGATCGAGAACGTAAGGGCCCAGCGCTGATTGGGACCAGCTTGGCAGCCAATCTAACCGTTGAACAAGCCGAACGGATAAAGCGGATGCTCACCGCTTCGCGGGAAGACAAGGTCTAATCTCGATATGTGACGTTAGCCGACATCGATTTGCGACCACGATACACCCGTGCGAGCTGGTCAGATCGCTGCGCCGCAGGCGACGCGAAGGCGCGCGAACCTGGATAAGAGGCCACGATCTTCAGCACTGTGGCTTGGAATTTCACCTCGATGACAAGCCATGTCCTAGATCTCTCGCCACATCGTTGGTGCTTTCGAAAGAGCTTCCTGACCGATCTGTTTAAGCAGATCGGGGCGCGTCTCACCCCTGGTGGCGGCCTCCAGGATTCTGGAGGCGACGTAGGCGCGGACGCCGGTGTCATACGGTGGGACGTTCTCGCAAACCTCATCCAGGATCGTGCGCAGGAGCGCGGTCGTGGCACCGTCCAGCATTGAGAGATCTTCCTCATCCCACCGAGGAAGATAATGGGCATTTATTGGACCGCAACGCAAGTACATCAGATCGTATGAGACTTCGCGACTACAGGTCAGCCAATTTTAGCGGCGCTGCAATGTCCAGCATCTCTGAGATGGTTGATCAATTGCAGAGCTCGATCGAGCTGCTTTTGTTTTTCTCGTCGCCCCTCTCGGTTTAACAGACAACCTTGGCAGGGCTCAGAGCCCAAGGTGACGGGCTGCCACCATGCTCTGCGATTATCTAAGGCATGCTCGGCCATCTATAGCGCGCTGAACTGGCCGGTCGGCTGCGGCAGACCAATGTTCGGACGGTGCTAGTTCGACCTGATCAGGTTCATTGCAGCCAGAGGATTTGCCGCCTATCGAGCGTGCTGCGTCCAGCCAAGCCCGAGCGCTTCGCATCTTGCACTGTAGAGGGACATCGCGCGCATTTGTTTCGGTGAAGCATATTTTTGCGCCAAAAAACAGCGCCGGCCCCATGTCTGGCGAGGAAATCGCGCCGAGATCCGGCGGCCACCCTCAGCAACCCGTGACTCACCCCCTAAACGCTCTGGGCGATTTATGCAGCATCACAGTAAACTCATGGTCATGGGCGTGGCTATGATCCATAACCGCAGGTACTGGCAGCAAACAATTTTGAGCGAGCCTGCTTTGGGAATGCCCGCTTGCAGGCGGATGATCTCAGTAACGCCCTGCGTTTTGGACATAAGCCTGGTGTAGAAGTGACCCCAGCACGGACATGCGAACGTCCTGTGAAAATTCATCGGGGGCGCTGCCGCAATGCAGGATTTGAGCGCGGGAGCGCGGCTCGTCGCATAAATCGATATTGCGATTTTGTTACACTCTCCGCCCAGAGCAAACACATGCAACCGGGGGCGGCATATTCCGCGGCTACATTGTGAGCCATTACTGCAACTAGCATGAGCCATGAGCGAGATGGCGTCGCGGAAGGTGCCGTCGCATCTGCGAATTGGGCGCGAGCCCCTTTGCAGGGAGTGAGCTAGCAAACCAGCCTGCCGCGGGCTGCATGTGAAAAACGCTCCGATCTGAGGCCAAGGCGCTTCGTTCAGCGGGGAGAAGAGACTGGGCTGTTCAGATTTTCTGCTGTGTTTGTCGAATCGGAAAGGGAGCTACATGAATCATCTCGGCAGCAGCCAACGTCGCACAACATCTGTGATGACGGCCGAACAGCACGAGCTTGAGCGCTGCAAGCAGGAGAATGCGCGCCTCAAACAGCTGGTTGTACGACTTTCTGAAATTGCGTTGCGCCACGTCGCAGAAAGCGCGCATAGCGCTCAGAATGTCCCAGATCGTCTGAGCGAGCCGCCGAAGTCATAATACGGAAAGCGAACTCGCACTTGGCTGCGCTCGGGAGCGTGGAGCGGTCCGGTCTTGCTCACTTGTCAGCGGCAGAGCCAAGATCATGAGCTCGAGCGTGGGCCAGTTGTTCAGGAGGCAAAGGAGCAGTTTCGGATCGCGTTCGAGAGCTCTTTCAGGATGCTGAGGATTTCAGGGCCAACTGATCGGGTTCGACTACTTCTGAGTGCAGTCGCTTGCGGATCTGGCTACGCGCTAGGTCAGGACTACATTATCGATCAACCGCGTCGAGCCCACATACGCTGCCACACAGAGCACCGCCGGATAACGCAGAGGGCTCTCGGCAATCCTGAGGGTCCCAGCGTCGACAAGCTCAAGGTACTGGAGACGATCGACCCTTTGCAGATGCGTTCTTGCAAGCGCAATCAGCGTTGACGTCTCCCGCTCCCCTGAGGCAAATTCTTGGGATGCAGCGAACAAGCCACGGCTGATCGCAAGGCTCCGACCACGTTCTTCCGGGCTGAGATAACGATTGCGACTGCTCATTGCCAGTCCATCTGGCTCCCGTACGGTTGGCACGGTGACAATCTCGATCGGAAGATTCAGATCAACCGTCATGCGGCGTATCACAGCGCATTGCTGAAAATCCTTCTGGCCAAAGTACGCGGCGTCCGGCTGCACCATGTTGAATAGCTTGCAGACAACAGTCGCTACACCACGAAAATGTCCGCGCCTGAAGTCTCCGCAGAGCGGTTTTGCGAGTTCGCCCGGCTCGACAAAGGTCTCAAATTGAGCCGGATACATCTCCTCTGCACTTGGTGCGAAGATGATGGAGACTCCGGCACTACGGCACAAGGCTTCATCGCGCGCGAAGTCGCGAGGGTACCTGCTGAGATCCTCATTTGGTCCGAACTGAGTGGGGTTGACGAAGATGCTAACGACAGTGACGTCGCAGTGTCCACGGCTAGCCGAGATCAGGGACAGGTGGCCGTCGTGCAGGTATCCCCATCGTCGGAACGAACCCGATGCGCTTATAGGCTTTCCGGACGTCTGCAAGGGCCCGACGCAGCTCAGCGACGTTCGTAATTACTTGCATTTCTTACCTTGCTTCACGCTGAATTGGAGGGCAGCCAGTTGGCGATGGCATTCCGAAGCTGATCAGGAAGCCGATAGCATTCCTCTGAGCCGGGGAATGCACCTTTGCGGATATCGGCAGCCCAGCGCGACAGCGCCTCCTGCAACAGCTGGAATCCATTTGTATAGGCACGAACGAATTTGGGGCGATGGCCTTCGGTTAGCCCCAAGACATCATGGAACACAAGCACTTGGCCCGAGCAATCGGGTCCTGCTCCGATGCCGATGGTGGGTATCGTGAGAAACTGGGTCGCTCGCGCGGCGAGCTCGGCAGGAATCCCTTCCAGGACCAGAGCGAAACAGCCGGCTTCCTGCAGACGGTGGGCGTCATCGAGCAGACGCAAGGCGGTATCCGTTGTCCTTCCCTGCACCTTGAATCCACCCATGACGTTGACGCTCTGCGGGGTCAGACCGAGATGTCCCATGACAGGAATTTCGCAATCGACCAGGGCGCGCACCATCTCGACGCGTTTGGCGCCACCCTCGAGTTTCACAGCATCGGCGCCACGCTGCAGAAAACCTCCTGCATTGCGGATGGTATCCTCACAACCGATATGAAAGCTCAGAAAGGGCATGTCGGCCACAAGCAGGGCTTGAGGCCTCGTACGCGCAACAGCCTCCAGGTGATGATTCATCATGGCCACGCTAACGGGCAGCGTGTTATCGAATCCCAGGCAGACGTTTCCAACGCTATCGCCAACCAGGATGATATCGACAACGGGATCCGCGATGCGCGCCGCAACCGCATCGTAGGCGGTGGTCATCACGATACGACGTCCTTCATCCTTCCAATGCTGCAGTGCCGGAATCGTGACACGTTCTAGAGGCTGCTCTGAACTGTGGCTCATATTGGATCTGCTCCCCACACGCTGTCGGCGCTTCCTAGAGAAGGCGGGAGAAACCTGTCAATGGGATGGAGGATGAGAACCCCAGTTCTCTTGAACTGGAGAACAACGCAAAAACAATCCAATGGTTGCGCAACCACGAGGCAAGACCTTCCTCATCGCGATTTCATCACCCGATGGCTCGTTTTTCGCGTACAGTTTCAACGACTATGCCGGCCGCCGCCTCGATCGAGGAGTGGCGCTCGCGACGGGCTACCATCTGCAGGCGTTTCTGGGCTGATTGCAGTCTCTTCAAACGGCGACGGCTCGATCGAAGCGCGCTGTAGATACACGCAGCGAGGGGCTTCGTCTTTAGGGGCACATCTCCGCGTCTGCTGCCCTAGGGTACTCGTGAGGCTCCTGCTTCGGCGCTGGCGCACCGAGCAAAGCAAACGGATCCCGGGCCAGGAACGTCCAGAGGTGACAGGCCATTGTAAGCGCAGTGAGAACGGCGGTCGAGTAGATGTCGTCGGGAACGCGCTCAGACCGCCCCGGCCTGCCGGCCCTGTAGGTCCTGAAGTCGATTATTTTGCCGATGTTTCTGTCACTTGATTGTCCACGCGCTCTAGAGGGCGAATCGAATTCGCAACATGTCTGACCAGGGCGGTACCCACAACTCGGTCTAGCCTAAGCCGCTCGCAACGATCGAAGCCACTTCTGATCGGCCTCTCGCCGCGCCTTGAAGCGGTTGACGCATTTCTTGGAGCAAAGGCCTGTTCGCCAGCAGTAATAGCGGATCAGCCCAAACTTTCCGCCGCATATCGCGCAGCATGTGGCTGAATGGTCGAGTGAATTACGGAAGCCAATGTGCATTCTCGCCTCCTGTCAGACATTCACTTGGGAAGCCCCGCTACCCTCTCAGCGCGGCACCACGATCGTACCAAAGGAGCGGCCGCCCGACGGTCTGTCTCAATGGTCTTGCAGCCATCAAGAGCCTGACTCTGATTGCGGCTGCCTCGCGAAGCAGTACTTTTCACAGAATGCATCGCCGAGAATTTGCTCAAGATAATGGATTTCTCAGTCGTGATTACCGCAATTCGCTCGGCATTTCGGCCAAATTCTGCGCCTCTCATAGCTAGTCCGCAGGATTGCTGCGGCAGTTGGATCAGGAGCGATTAAAGCAAGTGCTTAAAGCACGGTCAGCCTGCGAGCCGTGGGCGCTGCATCCCCCTTGCATTATCAAACGGCAGCAATACGGACGCTTCCGGCTTGCAAGACCCTGTCACAGCAGACGATTGCAGCACTCATGCACCTCACATCAGCAAGTCAGCAGCGTCGCGGATGGCAGCATAGATTTCATCAAGATCGGTCGCCGTTACGCAGTAAGGGGGCATCACGTAGATCGTATTACCAAGCGGGCGTAACAGCAGATTCCGCGATTGGAAGAAAGCCAAAAGCTTCGGCCCGATGTCCGCCAGATAGCCGGCATCGCTCGTGTTGAGTTCAAGCGCTGTGACTGTTCCTGTGCGCCGGACGTTTGCGAACCGTGAATCGTCGCAAAATGGCGCGAGTGCCCGTTCTTGCATCCTGGCCAAGGATGCGACCCGCCGGCGGTAGTCCTGATCCTGCCATAGGTCGAGATTGGCCTTGGCGGCGGCGCAGGCCACTGGATTGGCCGTATATGAGCTCGAATGAAAGAACGTACGCGTGCGATCTTCAGAATAATGCGCATCGAAAATATCGGCACGACAGAGTGTGACGGCGAGCGGCAGCGCCCCAGCCGTGAGGCCCTTCGAATAGCAGGCGATATCGGGCGTGACATCGGCCTGCTCACACGCAAACAAGCTACCCGTCCGGCCCCAGCCCGTCATGACCTCGTCGGCAATGAACAGGACGTCGAAGGCTTCGCAGATCCGCTTCATCTCCCTTAAAACCGAGGGAGAATACATCAGCATTCCACCGGCACCCAATATCAGGGGCTCCACAATAAAGGCTGCGGGATGTTGGTTTCGACAGGCGCTTTCAAGCGCATCGAGCGCTATTTGCTCACGATCTCTTGCCGGGAACGGAATCGAGGTCACCTCGAACATCAGCGCCCCGTAGGCCGCATTGAAGACGCCTCGGCTACCTACCGACATCGCCCCGATCGTGTCGCCATGGTACGAGTGCTGCATCACCACGATTTGGGTTCGCTGTCTTCCGGTATTGTACCAGTAGCCGAGCGCCATTTTCAGCGCGACTTCGACGCTGGTTGACCCGCTATCAGAGAAGAACACATGTTCGAGCGCCGGGGACGTCACCTTCAATAGTTCCGTCGCAACTTGCTCAGCCGGTTCGTGAGTGTATCCGGCGAAGATGATCTGGTTGAGCTTGCCTGCCTGTTCTCGGATCGCGTTCACGATGCGTGGATGGCAATGGCCGTGGGTCACGACCCACCAGGAGGAGATTGCATCGATAAGGCGTCGGCCATCTTCCGTGTAGAGATAAGCCCCCTCTCCCCGCAGCACCTTCGTCATGTCCTGCTGTAGAGCATGCTGCGTGAACGGGTGCCAGATCGGCGACCTCTTCGCCATCTTCATAGGTTCAGGAAATCACTGCCAACAAAGGAGACCTTGAAAGCGGCCTGCAGCCCATCGTTCGTGAGGGGATCAAGCCACGGGAGCCGTCCCAACCAACGCACTCTCCCGATCTCGCAAACCGCGCTTTCAGTTTCTGGGTTTCTTTCGCCAATGAACGCAATTCCAAGGATTCGAATCTGACGCTTCCGCAGAGCCTCTATGGAGAGCAGAGAGTGATTGATTGTGCCCAGTCCCGTCCTCGCGCAAAGCACGACGGGAAGCTGCCAGCGTTCGAAGATGTCGATGTAAAGAGTGCGCGCTGCCAACGGCACCATGAGCCCGCCGGCGCCCTCGATCACGAGTGGCCGCTCGCCCCTGTCCGGCAGTCCAAGTGTCTCTGTGTCTATGCGAACGCCGTCAATCTCCGCGGCGTAATGGGGCGAGGCAGGCGTCCGAAGTCGATAGAGCTCCGGGACAATGCGATCGGACGAGAGGCCGCCGAGGCGGCAGACGCACTCGGAATCGGTCTCTTGTTCGAGTCCAGCCTGGACCGGTTTCCAGTAATTCGCGCCGAGCAGGCCAGCGAGTCCTGCGGAAAATACCGTTTTGCCGACCCCGGTGTCCGTACCGGTCACGACGATCCGATTATTGATCAAAACGACCCCCTCGTCACCTCAACAAGCGCATCGAGCATTGCGCACACGTCCGCTTCCCCAACATTGAGCGTCAACGAAATTCGCAAACGGGCGGTGCCTGCTGGGACGGTTGGCGGCCGAATTCCGCGGATGTCGAAGCCGCGCGCCTGCAGAGCAGAGGCAATTCGCATTGCATGAGCATTGTCACCGACGATATACGGCACGATCTGAGAGGTCGACGGCGTGTGCAAACCAAGGGAGGTGATCTGCCGATGCGCGAACGCAACGAGCTTGGCCAGCCGTTGCTGCCGCTCCGGCTCCTTCTGTAAGATGAGGAGTGCCTCTCGAACGGCAACGGCCATCAATGGTGATGGGGCAGTAGTAAAAATAAATGGACGGCAGCGGTTGACCATGAAATCGCGCAGGATGCCGGAGGCCGTAACAAGTGCACCCGCCGCACCGAGCGCTTTGCCGCAGGTATGAACGACGATGAGATTGTCGCGCCTGTCATAAGGAGCCGTGAGCCCTCGTCCCTGATGCCCGTAAGCACCTGTGGCATGAGCCTCATCGACGATCAGAAACGCGTCATGGCGATCGGCGATTGCCACCAGCTCTTCGAGTGGAGCGAAGTCGCCATCCATGCTGTAGAGACTTTCGGCCACAATCCAGATGCGGCCCGCTCCACCTTTGGTTCGCCACTCGCGAATTGCGTCTTCGACTGACTGGGGATCATTGTGCGCGTGAACTCGGTACTCTGCGCGGCCGGCTCGCGCCCCTTCGTGAATACTGGCGTGTACGAGCGAATCGAGAACGAGCAGATCGCCGCGCTGCGGCAGCGTTGTCAGGAGGGCAAAATTTGCGATGTAGCCGCCTCCAAAGAAAAGCGCTGCCTCCGCGCCAAAGAATTGAGCCGCTTCCGTTTCGAGCCGTTCATGCTCCTCGCAATTGCCGCGCAGAAGCCGCGACCCGCCGGCTCCAACCGGAGTGCCCGCCTCGAGCGCGGCGACCACCGCCTTTTTGACGCGCGAGGCGCTCCCGAGCGCCAGATAGTCGTTTGATGCGAAATCGATCCCCACGCGCGGCTTGAGGCAGCGCAGCCGTTTATCTTCGTTCAAGGCATTCAACGCTGCGATGTAGGGAGTAAGTTTGGCTCTTTGGATTGACCGCATTCATCACTCCCCGAATCGCATCAAATCACGCAAAAAAAATGCGTTGGCCGTTTAAGAAGGAAGGATCGCCCTTGAGCTTCAACTTGCCAGGATGCGATTGTCTCCGTCCACACGCACAATACGTGGCTTGAATATCTTTGCTTCGGCCTCGTCGAATGAGGCATATGCAACGATAATGATCTTGTCTCCGGGCATGGCCAGTCGTGCGGCCGCGCCGTTCAGGCTTATCGTGCCGGACCTCGGCGGCGCCTCGATCACGTAAGTGGCAAAGCGCGTCCCGGTTTCGATATTGTAGATTTCGACGCGCTCGTTGATCACCATTCCTGCTGCCTCAAGGAGCGTACGATCTATCGAGATCGAGCCTTCATAGTGCAGATCAGCTTCGGTCACTGAGGCGCGATGGATTTTACCCTTCATCAAAGTAATCTGCATTTCTCACCTAGGCTGGATGTAGGGGCAACATATTGCGCGCACTGCTTCCGTCAGGCGAGCCCCGACGTGATGCCGAGCCGGGCAAGCAAATCCGCGTCGCGATCAACTTTCGGGTTTTTGGTCGTCAAGAGCACGTCGCCGATGAAAATTGAATTTGCACCGGCCAAGAAGCAAAGCGCCTGCAATTCATCGGTCATGTATTGCCGCCCGGCGGACAACCGAACCACACTCCCCGGCATCATGATCCGCGCGGTCGCCAGCAGCCGGACCAGCGCGATCGGATCCGGAGGCCGCGCGGTGTCTTCCACCGGCACGCCTTCGATCTTGTTCCACAGGTTGATGGGCACGCTTTCGGGATGGCGGGGGAGATTGGCGAGCAGCACGAGCATACCGAGGCGGTCCTCGACCTGCTCGCCCATGCCGATGATCCCGCCGCAGCAGATCTTGATGCCGGCATCGCGCACATGCGCCAGCGTATCGATGCGGTCCTGCAGGCTGCGGGTAGTGATGATCTTGCTGTAAAACTCGGGGGATGTGTCGACGTTGTGATTGTAGAAGTCAAGGCCGGCCTCGGCGAGGCGCGTGGCCTGGTTCGGTGTCAGCATGCCGAGCGTGACGCACGTTTCCATGCCGAGTCCCTTGACCGCATTGACCATGTCGCAGACGGAATCGAGATCGCGATCTTTTGGAGTGCGCCAGGCCGCGGCCATGCAGAAGCGCGTGGCGCCCGCATCCTTCGCGCGCCGCGCGGTCGCAACCACATCGGCGCAATGCATCAGACGGGTGGCTTTCAGGCGGGTTTCGTAATGCGCGCTTTGCGAGCAGTAACCGCAGTCTTCCGGACAGCCGCCGGTCTTGATGCTGAGCAGGCTTGCAGTTTCGACGTGGTTTGGATCGAAGTGCTTGCGGTGAGCGCGCTGCGCCTGAAGCATCAGGTCGGCAAAAGGAAGGTCGTAGAGCGCCTTAGCCTCCTCGAGGTTCCAATGATTACGAACCTGCGCCCCGTCGCCTGTTTCCTTCCGTTGGATTTGCGCAGCAGCATCCATAACCTATCCCGCCAATTGTAGATAATCGCGTGAATTATCTATAGTCATCGCTCTCCAAGAGATGCTAATCGAGCTGCCTCGCAAATGCACCGGTTATTGCGGTAGATAATCTATGATCGCTGCTGACAACATGACGACCGTCGCGCGCATCGCGGACTCGATCGCTGAGCGCATTATCAGCGGCGCCCTAGAGCCAGGCGCGCCACTCCGCCAGGATCACGTTGCACGAGAATTCAATTCCAGCCACGTCCCGGTGCGCGAGGCCTTTCGGCAGCTGCAGGCTCAACATCTTGTTGTCGCTGTGCCGCGTCGCGGTGTTCGGGTTGCCCCGCTCGATACCCGGTCAGTGAAGGAGATCGCCGAAATGCGCGCCGCGCTGGAAGTGGTGGCATTGCGCCATTCGGGGCCTAGGCTCACAACAGCTCATTTGGCTCGGATCGAGCTCGCTTTGATCGAAGGGGACAATGCAAAGACGATCGAGGAGTTTGAGATGGCCAACCGCGCCTTTCACCAAGCCTTGGTCGCGCCGTGCGGAATGCCGCGTCTGCTCGCGAGCCTCGACGGACTGCAGCTTGCCAATTCTCGATTGGTGTTCGCGACGGCGCGATCGGTCGGCTGGCGACCGCGCTCCAATCAAGATCACCGCCTGATTCTGCAAGCCTTGCGAACGCGCAACATCGATCAAGCCTGTAATCTGCTGACGCGGCACATTCAAACCATTGAACGCCTTATCCTTCCGGCGTCCTGAGCAAATCTGGCAAGCTTCATTGCGGATCGCCGACGATCGCAAGTGACGAGCATGCAGCAAGTCACTAGCCTCATTGCAACGGGCTCTATTCCCAGATAGTTATGCCCCCCGCTAGCGACATCTCCGGACGGCCATGATTCGTCACATCGTCTTCTTCAGCGCCAAGGACAAGGCGCATATCGACCAGATCATCGAAGGTCTTTCGCTTCTCACCGCGATACCACATGCGCGCCGGCTTGAGGTTGCCCGCAACCGCAAGACCGATCAGCTCGGCAACGATATTGACATCGTGGTCTATGGTGAGTTCGACAGTGAGACGGAGTTAGCAGCGTACAAAACACACGATCTCTACCAGGAATCGATCAAACGGGTGCGACCGCTCCGCGAGCTGCGGTTCGCGGCCGACTACGATGTATCAAAAGATACCCCTTTCGCCTCGACGGCAGGATGATCGAGGTGCTGTGGCAGCATAGGTCAACCGCCGGCTTAATTTGGCAACGGCCTCAAGTTTCGTGCCATCGCAGACAGGCGTCGCTCTCATCGGGTGGGGCAACAGATGGAACGTCAGCAGCCGGTGACCGTTAAGTCGATGTACGTCCGCGAGTTGCAGTGGATTGACCCTGTCACAGCGATGCGACGTCTTGGGCATCGATCGCATCTCACGTTTCTCGATAGCGCAGCAAGGCACGAGCTGCTTGGGCGCTACTCATATGTAACGTGCGACCCGTTCAGCACCTATAGGGTCGCGAACGGCCAAGCCAGTTGGAACGGACTGACTCTCAAGGCCGATCCATGGAAGGTCCTTCGCACGCTACTCGCGAAGTACCCGCAAGAGCATCGTCCCGATCTCCCGCCATTCCAGGGAGGAGCGGCAGGTTACCTTGCCTACGACATGAACAGGACATTGGAGCGATTGTTTGCGCCGGCAATTGCCGGTCTGGGTTTGCCCCAATCCATCCTGCATTTCTATGACGTGGTCATCAGCTTCGACCATCGGGATAACAAATGCTGGATCGTCTCGACCGGATGGCCGGAGCACGATCGCGTGCGACGGAGCGAGCGAGCGCGTCGTCGAGCTGATGAGTTTGCAGCATTCCTTGACCGTCCAGTGGCGCCACAGAATGGTTGTGCCAGCAAAGCGGGCGCTTGGAGCTCGAACTTCAGCCGCGAGGGCTACATTGCGGCGGTACAACGCGTGATCGACTTGATCTTGGCGGGTGACGTGTTCCAGACGAATATTGCGCAGCGTTTCAGCACCCGCCTGCCGACCTCATTTGATCCCCTCGCCTTCTATTGCCAGCTACGATCACTGAATCCGGCGCCTTTTGCGGCCCTGTTGCGATGGGGAAAGCTGACCATCGCATCAAGTTCGCCGGAACGATTCCTGAAACTTAACGAGCAACAAGTCGAGACACGACCCATCAAGGGCACGATCGCGCGTTCGCCTGATTTCAATGAAGACCACCGCCGTGCGGCTGTTCTCCTCGCTTCCGAAAAGGATCATGCCGAGAACACGATCATTGTCGACCTTTTGCGAAACGATCTGTCACGCGTTTGCACTGCGCATTCGGTCGAGGTTCCGGCTCTGTGCAATCTCGAGTCCTATGCCTCGGTGCACCATCTCGTGTCGATCGTTACGGGGGAACTTGCCGGAGGGGAAGACGCCGTTAGCCTGCTCCGTGCTTGCTTTCCCGGGGGCTCCATTACGGGAGCGCCAAAGGTGCGGTCAATGGAAATTATTACAGAAATCGAGCGCATAGCGCGAGAGGTCTATTGTGGGGCGATCGGCTTCATCGGCTTCAACGGGCACATGGACACAAGTATTGCGATCCGCACTGTCACCATCGACGGTGACCTGGCTGTGTTTCATGCGGGCGGTGGTATAACGGCCCTGTCGGAGCCCGTGGCCGAATACAAGGAAACGCTCGCCAAGGCAGAGCGACTCTTTGATGCATTTGGTTCTGAACCAGCTGGTGCATTTTGATTGTCATCATCGATAATTACGATTCCTTCGTGTTCAACATTGCCCGCTATTTCCACAAGCTCAGTGAAGCAACGGAAGTGATCCGAAACGACGCTATCAGCATCGGCGAGCTCGTTGGTCTCAACCCCCGCGCGGTGGTCATATCGCCCGGCCCCTGCACCCCAACTGAGGCAGGAATATCGACAGCAGTGGTTCGCGAACTTTCAGGACGCGTACCAATTCTCGGCATCTGCCTTGGACATCAGTGTATCGCGAGCGTTTTCGGAGGACGGGTGACGCGTGCGCATCGGCCCATGCACGGTCGGCGCTCCTACGTTGCGCATGACGGCCGAGGGTTATTCAAGGGGCTGCCCACCCCGCTTGGCGTCGGGCGCTACCATTCTCTTGTCGCAGAGCTTGATCAGTCATGTGCGCAGAACCTCAGAGTGACAGCGCGTTCCGAGGAAGGCGAGATCATGGCCCTCACGCACGGCTATTATCCCACCTATGGCGTCCAGTTCCATCCCGAGTCGATCCTTACCTCACAGGGCCACGTCCTGCTTATGAACTTCTTGCGACTGGCAGAGGATTTCCGAAACCACGCCAAGCAATGAGAGGCTCGGCCTGCCCATCAAGATGGTGGACCGTTGGTTTCCGACGTGGTTGGAAGGCGCAGCGCCATATGGCACGCATTTTGTGGTAATCAGCGCTGTTCTGTGCTCGGCTCCGCAGTCAGCGGCGCGCCTCCGACAGACACCGGACCTTGCGGTTTCGAGGGCCGGACGTCTCTCTTGGCTGACTTGGATGTGGAGCGCACGGGCGGCGGGGAAACAGCAGGAGCAGGAGAAGCAACAGGGGCCGGATTCTGCAGCTCCTCGATTCTTTGGGTCAGGGCTGCGATCCGATCCGAGACCCGCTTTAGCTCGGCTTGCTGCGCATCGACGTTGCGATTGAGCTCCGCAATTTCATCGGCTGTCTTCTGCTGCCCCGATTGGATCCCTATAAGGACGTCCCTATCCTCAGGTGACAAGCCGAGCGTGGGAGGGACGACTTCGTGCGCCGGCGGTGCCTCGGCAAACGATTCGATATTCCTCAAAAGATAGGCTCCTCCGGCACAAAGAGCCAGCAACACGGCTAGAAGAGCAAAGATCCACCGAAAGCCTTTCGACGGTCTCTGCAGGACCGGCGGCAACTCCGATGCTTGGGGTTGATCCGTCACAGCCACACCCGCTCTCATCATCTTGATCTGCTTTGGTTGTTCGTTGCCGCGATAGCAGAAGATCGTCAAGAGCTGCCGCGAGCCGTACCCCCCGCTGCATCGTTTCAGCAATGTTGTCCCCGAAGCCGGGTCTTGATCGCATCAGGATTTTTACAGGTAAATAGTGAGGGCCGATAAAGAGATTACCCGTGCAGCACATTCATACCTGCTTGCTCTTGACGGGTCCGTCTCACCGAAAGACTGTGCGTGTCGGGGATTCGCCAGGTGAGGCTTCCAGCGCTCCTGTGCCTGATTGTTCGAGGTGTGATAGTTTGTCGCGCCGAAGTTAAGTTCGGCGCAAAAATGCTGCGCAATGCACACACAAAAACGCGTGATGCGAGCGCAACCATAAGACTAACTATATCGTTCGATGGAGAGGGACTTACGTTGTTAGTGCAATTGCACGAAACCGAGCCAGGAGATCAAGTCCACCGTTCAGAACGACGGGCACTACATGAATTCGAGGAATCGGATCCCTATGGATGCCTGAGCAGATCATCTGCAACCGCTGGGTCTCCATACGTGGAAAACCATACCAGCGCTCCTGTCCGGCTGCGTACCGTCTTGCGTGAGGTTCTCGCAGAGATCCTAGCGCGCCAAAAGGTCCACTGCGGGATCTAAATGAACGCAAATGCGAGCAGGCTAGAGCAAAGCAGCGCAAGGCCCGCGGCGGTCAGCGCCAACAGGCTGCCGGACACAATGTCATGATTGCGCATGAACAGTCCTTCATGGCGCCCGGAAGCAGCACGAGGGGCTGCCTTCGCGGTGAATAGCCAACCACCCGGATTACTAATCAAACTCGCTGCACTATTCCTGCGGTCTGCAAGGGAAAATGCATTTTTTGAGCGCAATCGTCCCGCTGTTCGGCGGCTACCGGCGAGAACGAACGAGTATCAAAATTTGTGAGGTGTTTGCTGGCCAACAGGCTGTGTGGGTGGGGATGCCCCGTAAGAGCCGCTCCCCCAAAGCATGGGATGTGAGCCGTTTCATAATTGCGATATATCGTTTCGAGTAATCCTTGTTGCATGCGCGCTCTCCTAATCCTCCTCGCGGCTTTTACGATCATCTTGGCGGCACGTGACCGGCACCAAAATGGCTTCGTGCCACGCCCGACGGCATCCATGCCCCCGGTCGACGTGCCGTAACCCAGGCACCTGCCTCTGTCCGCAAAAACGACTTGACGCACTTCATTGGGCAACCACTCAGACCCATACGCGATCTGCACCGCTGCTGTAGGCAGCACATCTTCCGCCCTAGCGCGGTTACAGCCACGTCATTCTGTCATTGCGGAACTGGCTTAGCGGCACTTAAGTCCGGCAGCGCAGGCCCAAGCTCACGGAGCCGATTGGCACACCTCGCTGGCCGCCATCTCAAACTGGGCGGACGACTACAAATTCTACATCGGAAGGAAAGGATACTTGCTGCTGGCATTTCGTAGACATCCACATCGAGCGTCGACATATGACGTCGCTCTTGATTGCAAGGACGAACACGACCAGGGAACTTGCATCCTCGACGGTCTCCCGGCGGCGATTGCGATCCTCAAAGACAATTCGAGCTCTGAGGAAGAAAGTTGCGCGGGCTAAAGCTCGCTGTCCATCTGGCTCGGGACCTGCAGCAGCATTGCACGCAAGCGAACATAACGGCGATCAAGACGGGTAACAAACTGCATGTCATCTTGCACGCGAAGCGATCCGACGGCACGTCATATACGCGCGCGCCGACATTCCACAGCATGTGCTCGCCACTCCAACACAGCTCAATCCGGCTTCTTAACTCAGGAGTTGGAGCCTGTGGAGCCCAAGGTGCGGTTCATTCGGCCACTGCATCCGGATGCGAAGAAGACCGATGCCATACCACAAGCGGCCACTCTATCGAGTCGTTTAACTAGTCTCGTATCGAGTCACCTGGGCGCCCCGCGCTCCGGTTCCGGCAAAAGGATACCCTGGATAGCCGCTAAAAGCGGAACCTAACAGGGACTTGCAGAACGCAGGCGTGAGCTTGCCGCGATGGATCACGACATCTTCGTGACCCGTTGCAGCTCGAGCGTTCTGCCAGAGGCGATTGTAGCCGCGCTGTTCGTTGGATTTCACGTGGCAAGCGGCGAACTCGGTGTCATCCAATGTCGTTAACTGCCACGCATAGGCCGGCCGCTTCGTATGGATGTGCACCCACATCGGATTTGGCACCGTACCATTGTCCAGTGGCGCAGGCTGCAGCTTGATCTCGAACAGCTTCCCTGGCTCGCCCTTCAACGCGCGCGGTGGCTCCAAGGGAGCCAACTCCTCGGCCGCCTGCAACCCTTCGAGGTACTTCTGCGAGGGAAACGCATAGGTCTTCATGCAATCGATCTCGATCGAAGCCTTTTGCGCCTTCGAAGTACGTGCCTGCCCCTTAACCTCCGACCACATCGCCTTGAGGCGGACTATTTTTCTTTGCACTTCGGGCACTTGCATAGGCGTGAGTAGGACGCGTCGGCGATGTTCGTCCAGCGCGGCTACACAGGCCTCAATCTCCGCGGATTGGCTCTGCAGCCGCTCAACCACGGTGTCCACGACGTGCTCGGCATCTTCGGGCTTCATGTGGCGCGCTTGCGAAATGGCTCTTTGCTCACTGGGCAGATCGAATTGCAAGAGTTCGTCCAATCGCGCGAGCAGGCGCGTCAGTGTCTCCTTCGATGGCGCAGCCTGCCACATCGCCAAGTGTTCCCTCGCCGACGATGACATCCTCGTATGCGCCTCCTCCGCGCTCGCGAGTCGCTTCGTGCCCAGATCCGAGAGCACAATAACCTTGGTGGTTCGCGTCGTGTCGGCGTCGGGCCTAGCGAGCTGCGGCCCGGCTGCCGAACTCCCCGCACCTCCGGCCTGCCTCCGCTTGCCCTTCCCTTTCCTGCGCGCTGGACTGCCTTCGGCCGCCGGGTCGTTGCCGGCAGCGTCGGCCGGTAACGCAAGGCCAGCCTCCGTTGGCGGTGCAATGATGGCTGTTGTCTTCGGCTGCACTGCTAGCAGGCGCATGACTTCATGGGCAGTGACCCACGATCCTTCCACGATCTGATCCAACAGATCCAACGGAAGCTCGGGACTTGCTCCCTTGTTCCTTAGCTCGGCAACCATGTTAGGCAACGCCGACGCAAATTCCGATAGCCGCTCCATGACCCCTTCCAGAACGGCGCAGTGCTCTGCGTCGAGGGCTTGTCCTTTGCTGTTCAGAACAGCGTCGCCCGTTGAGAGGAATGCCGGAACAACATCGCCCATGAAGGTTCCGAGTAGACGTGCCCGACCGTTCTCACCCAAGAGGATTTGCCTGACGGCCGGGTCGAGCGTGCTCGCGTGCGACTCAATCATGACCCGCGCGAGAAGGACTTGCGATTGCAGATGCACGCACCTCGTATTCAGTGCCCAGCCGGTATGCAGCCGTAGTGTCGCCTGTTCGGCCTGTCGCATTTCGGCCGTTGCACTTGGCAAGTTGGCAGTTGCTGCGCAGACGGACTGCATCCGTTCAGACCGCAATGCCTTCTTTTCCCACCAGTCCGTGCAGGCCAAATAGTGTTTCGCCACACTGGAAGCCCCTCGGATCAGTTGGTCGGGCGGAGCATTGGATTGGCGCATCCGCTCGAGTATCTTTCCCGCATTCTCCCTACGCTGCTCCAAGGCGTAGATAGTCGGTGCGGCCAGCGCGTTGCATTCGTTCCCCGCATCCAGAGTCCGGTCACGAACCCGGCGAGCCTGATCTTGGGACAGAATGCTGCGCGCCACATCTGGAGACAGGCTCGCGTAGTAGTCCAGAACTGCTGCGCCTGCTTTGACAACCTGATCGATCAGCTCTTGCGCCTCAGACGAGCTCTGAGCGCCCATGGCAGCACTGTGGCAAGCATCAAGTTCCTCAAGCAGGCCGTCCATATTTTGTTTCGCTGCGTTGATCCCCTCACCGCTTGAGGAAATGGGGACCGCCACACCCGAACCTGAGGGCACGCTCGCGAGCGTCGCCATTCTATCTTCAGGCGCTAAGCACATCCGCTCCAAGACGGAGTTGAAAACTCGGTGGCGTTCCGCAGGGACAAAATTTGGCTCCGAATGCGCACTGCTCGATCCCGACGTGCTGTCGGCTCCTGCAGCCCCAACGTGCGGTTCGCCAGGTCGGCCAATGCCCGTCATGTTCCATCTCCCATACGGTCAACAATGCGCAGCGTCCCTGGATAGGCCGCCTGGCTGACGGTTGGCTGACGAAGGATGCTCTCCGGACGCACAACCCCGCCGTCCGAGTTCCAATTTCATGGAAGCTGTTGTGGTGCTGAGGCAGCAATATCGGATGGCCCATAAGGTGCGGGATCGTCGATTGTAGCGCCTGTCCGCATTCCGTTGCCTCGCCCTGACCAGTATGGAAATCTGCGCTGCCAGAAATAGCCCTGCCAAAGTCATTCCCGAATACCGAAAGCCGTCGAGCATGGCGAACCGCAGGCCGATTTTCAGACTTGAGGCAGCAGCAAAGCTCTTACTAACCGGGAGGAGATGCCATTGTTCGAGCAACGATTTTCGGATCCAACAATGCGTAGATCTGGCTCGATGTGGAACGTTCCGTCAAGACAACCTCTTCTTCTTGCGTTCGAGGAGCAGAACCTACGTTGCGCAAGTCTTTTTCAGAATAGGACCTCGCTGATGATGCTGACCAGTTAAGCGCACTTAGAATAATAGCGCAGTGAGCGCGCCAAGCACACCGAGCGCCAATCCGATATCGGCGAACCTACCGTTGGCCCGTCTCGAAACAGCTGAAGCGTGATATTTTCGAGCTGCATGTATCCCAGTGCATATCCGAAGACGAGGAGGATACCGCCGAATGGTATCAGCAGAAACATCGGCAAGAGCGTTGTGAGGTCCCCGCCGGCCTGTCCAAACTGCTTTTGAGGCAATCAACGCTGCGAAAGCGCTACTCCAAAGAAAATGGCGCCCACCGCTCAATCTTCAATGCTGAACTCATCGCCTGACGTATCGAAAGCGCTATCAAGGTGGTCTCCAATCAATGGGCTGCATCTCCTGGCTGCCTTGGACAGCTTGGCCGTCGATCTACACGATGCATGCACATGATCCGAGGCTGGCGGCATGAGCCTGAACACGACCGCGGTCCGGATCAAGGTGACCTCAAGGATGTGAAACCGGAGGTGACGCGGTGCCTTGTCGTGCCGCTCACGCTGCGCCTTGATCGGCTGCATCTGACGCTTCAGGCGGCGTTTGGCTGGACGAACAGCCATCTCTTCGAGTTCCTGGCCGGCGAAGGACGTCGGGGTATCTGATCCCGAAGGAGATTTTGGCAATCAGCCCGCAAGACGCGGCTCTTCAATGTCGATCAGGAGACCGGCGCGAAGACGGTCCATTATCTCTATGACTTCGGCGACAGCTGAGACCAAGTGATCACACTCGAAAAATGGTTCGACATCACGACGATAGAGGGACTTCCCTCCTGCTCGAGGACGTCGGCGGTGCGCCCGGCTATGCCGACTACCTCGATGCCAGCGGCGACCCTATTCATCTGGAACATGAAAATATGCGCCTTTGAGGTCCGCACAGTTCGACCCCAACGTCGTCGGCCCGAAGATGCTCGAGGCCGGCGTTAACGCATTGTCAAAAATTTGGAAGCCGTCAAGCGTCAATCATCAAAAGGCCCGCAGAGCTACGCTTAGAGTCCGCTTACCGGTCTGGCAAGCCAAGTTGGCAATGAGAGGCGAGGAGCTTCAGCTCGCTCACTTCAGCCGGAGTGAGTTTCTGGCTGAGGGACCGCAGCGCTTGTCTTGCCGCCTTGGGACCAACCCGGCAAGCCCGCGCACCTTCCAGGGCTTGCGAGGGATAGCTGCCAACCGGGCGCATGCTTGAGCTCCACCATCCGCTTGCCGATGTAAAGCTCACGAGAAGGACCGGACATTAGATATAATCTAGCATCCCAACGGAGCAATCGCGGTTGCTGCCACAGTGCAGATAACAGCAGACCTCCTCAGCGTTCCCGAGGTCCCCACTTAACGAGTAACGCACATTTGCTCTGTATGAAGTCCAACATCAGCGGAACAGGCAGCCGCAATAGTGCGGCCGGCACCGGCCAGAGGAATGAAATGAATTTCAGAACTGTCGAAGAGCTCGAGCTAAATGATCTCGAAGTATCTCCGACGTTCAAAGTCGGTGACCTGATGTTGAACCGCTTCCCATTCCCAACGGCGCGAGCAAGAAAACGCTTCAACAAACCTTTCTCCGAAGATAGCACTTGCCGCTGCAGACTCTGCAAACCGAGAAGTTGCCTCTGATAGGCTTTGAGGCAGTCTCGCGGACGGAGGACACATTTGCGCGCTTGCATCACCGATGATCGAAGCCGGTAGTGCCGGACCTGTCTCGACACCCAATACTCCCGAACCAATCGCACATGCGAGCGCGAGATATGGGTTCAGGTCTGCGCCAGGTAGCCTATACTCCAGGCGATGGGAAGATGGCTCTCCCGGAATGGCGCGAACCGCGCAGGAGCGGTTGTCAACTCCCCAGCTTGGACAGATTGGTGCCCAGCAGCCAGGCACTAATCTCTTGTAGCTGTTGAAGTTCGGCGCAGCGAGCACACAGAACTCATTCATGTATTCTAGTTGTCCGGCGATGAATTGCCTCATAAGCTTCGAGACGTTGCCGAACGCATCGCTGTCGTAAAACGCATTCTGACTATCCGAGAACATCGAGATGTGAATATGCCCGGACTGGCCGGGCCATTCCTCGGAAACCTTGGCCATGAATGTAGCCATCATGCCTCGCGTTTGCGCCCAGGCCTTCATCATCGACTTGAACATGGTTGCTCGATCGGCAGCTTCCAGCGCATCACAATGACGAAGTGACGCTTCGACCACGCCAGGTCCCGTTTCAAAGTGCAGTCCGCTGAGAGGTATTCTAGCCTTCTCACAAAGCGCCAAGATCTCATCGAACAGCTCATGTTGCGCGACAGAGCGCGCAATCGAGTAGCCGAACGGGCCCCGAGTTAAAGGAGCCCATTCGCCGAACGGCTTTTCTTCAATCGTCTCTGCGTTCTCCTTAAACAGCATGAATTCAAACTCGAACCCGGCAGTGCAGTCGTATCCGTGTTCAGCAGCCCTTCGCAGGACCTTACGCAAAATACCGCGCGGGCAGATGTCCTCATGTGCGCCCGTGAACTCCGCGAGGTAGAGATATTGATCGCCGATATGAGACACCGAACGGCCGGTGCCTGACAGAATACGCAGGTCAGCATCTCCGAACGCTGATAGCGGCTTTTGCGTGAAACTGGCCGGAATGACTCGGTCCGCGCAATCCCACGCCAGCACCGCTTCAGAGAACTTGATAACTTTATCTCCATCCGAGAGATCTTCACCCAAGACGTGTTTGCCTCGCAGAACGCCATCGAAGTCGCTTACGCCGACCATCGCCGCGCGGGCTGAATTCGCTCCGGTCAACCTGGGATCAGTTGGCATTAGCCGCGGTCCTGCATCACTAAATCGAACAGCTGGTCCATCCGCATTGCTCGCAACTTGCGATAGTCATTCTCAAGCTGAGTCAAGTCGCTATTCACGAGATAAACGATGCCTGGTGTTGACGCCAAGTCGATCGTGGGAACTAGCTCTTGACCAATCGGAACGAATGCAATGGCATCCGCGAAGCTTGGGAGCTTGCGGATTGCTTCGAGTCCCGGGTAACCGGCAACGACACCGCCCATATCTGAGATCAGCGAGACGCAAAGTGCGTGAGCCTGCCGCTTGTAGGGCCCGCGCAGCCTCATATATTCACCAAAGCCCATGGGATCTGCGTACCGCCAGGCCGTCAGACTCATGTGGTTGTGCCCCAACGCCATCGTTCGTGCTTTTGCCGACATGGTCCCTTGAAGCCTCGCTCCGAAGTCCACCAGAACCGGTCCGCGATGATCGACGATGATCTCAGCATGAGCCGGTCCGTTGACGATCTGTAGTGCCTGCAGCGCATGCACCAAGTAGTCGGAAAGTTCCTGAACGATTGGTTCGCTGCCCCCCAACAATCTCTCGAGTGAGCAGACCGATGACGCCCTTTCAATAGGAACCGTGTCATAGGTCCAGGCCTCCGTAACGAAGGCTTCCCCGTCGATCGAGACGGCATTTACGGTGTATTGCTGGCCGTTTATTTTTTCTTGCCCAAGGGCAACACGATTCAGCGCTCCGACACGGTTCGTCTTCCCGACAATTGCGCTTACAGCGCGTTGAATATCAGCATCTGTCGAGCAGAAGAATACATCCTCGGTACCCGTACTGTTCAGGGGCTTGATCACGATCTGATCGAACTTCGCTTCACGCTTCCAGCTCGCGATCTCTACAGCACTGTCGGACACGACTTGTCTGATCGATCGAACGCCTGCGGAGGTCAGCGCGCAAGACAATCGCGCTTTGTCACGCCGAGCAGCGGATAGCGCGGTCCCATTTGAAGGTAAGCCCAGCCGCTCCGACAAAGAATCGGCGAGCTCAACTCCGGTCTCGCAGCCCGCGATAACGAACTCGAATTTCCTGCCATCGAGAGCCTGAAGATGATATTCAACGATGTCGTCATACCCCATGTGCTCGCTGGGGCGGATGACTTCATCATACAGATCCGCATTGAAATGCGATTGAAATATGGGCGGAATCTGTGCAGCCGACATCACATGCACCGTCCCAATTCCGTAGCGCTTGAATTCTTCCGGCAGGTATCGGCCGGTAGAGTATGCGTCTACGATTACACAATTCCGTTCTTTCACGAGGATCTCCGATACTGCAAGCAGATGTTGCCGATAGCGACAGCCGTAATGAGAGCATTTCCAATGAACGTATGTAACGAAGGCACGATGCGAGTATCGAAATACTGGAACAGGAAGGTGATGATAGGGGCGGTAGACAGAACCATGTTGACGGTGAAGGGCTCTACGCGGCGAATGCCCTGCTGGATCAAGAGCAAAGGAATAATGATCGTCGACAGCCCAATTGTTGCGATCGCACACCAATGCTGGGAGACCTCAGGCACGATAGATGAATGGTCGACCAGCCCCAGCAGCAAGAGAATCGTTCCGTAGAAGCGATGCGCCAGGACTTGTCGGCCAGAAAACCCACGGTCGAACAGCAGTTTGACAAGTATATTTGTAAGGGCCAGCGATAGGCCGGCCACGATGGCCAGGACGATGCCAAAGGACGATCGCGCCCCCCACTCCACGCCTGCGTTACCGCTGGCCGAGATCCAAATCATGTAACTCCCGATCGTTGCGATCGTAACGCTCACGACAATATCGGATGCTGGAGGGGCACCCTGGCGCCTGATTAGTGCGTTTAGCCACACTGTTGCGGTGGGCCCCAGCGCCACCATGAAGGCGACGACGATCGCAGGTTCGGCGTATTTCAGTCCGATAAATAGCCCGATCCAGCTGATTGCTGTCACGACATTGAGCGCGACGAAGACCAGGAGCGACCATTTCGCCACCGTCGCCTCGCCTCCCTCGTGGCGAGCCAGGAGATTGAACATCAAACAAACCGCAGCAAAGGACAGCAGGAGCGCGACGAACACATCCGCCTGCTGAAAATACGACGCCGCATAAACCTCGCCTGCCGCGCTCACGACGACATAAAGGGCCACAAAGAAAATTCCCAGAGCGAAGCGATTTGCCGATCGCCCACTCTTCCTTCGCCCGCGAGGCGGCGCAGGGCCTTCGCAGGGCCAGGCGCGTGCATCGGCTTCGAGGGAGTGTCCTTTCGACGTGCACGGACCACGCTTGGTTCGAAATGTCACAATCCACCTCTAGTTCTTCTTAGTCTGGTGGTACCCAACACACGCCTCTCCAAATGCCTTGAACAGTTGTTTGCTGAGGAGATCGGTTGAGACGTGCCATTCGGGGTGCCATTGAACGCCGATTTGCAGGGTCGGGGCGCCAATGACCGAAGCCGCCTCGACCAAACCGTCAGGCGCCCACGCCTCACGTCTCAGCGCCGGTGCAAGCGCCTCGATACCTTGATTGTGCAGCGAGTTGACATGCACTTCGATCGTCCGCGTGATTGGAAAGAGCACGCCATCGGAACATATCCTGACGCTGTGCGCGGCGTCGTACTGACGGTCTCTTGGACGATCTGGCTTCTCGGCATGCATCGCGCCGCTTTCCGGCCTCCACTCGGCAAGCGATGAGCGGAGCGTGCCGCCGAAATAAACGTTGAGTTCCTGGAGCCCACGGCAGATGCCCAAAATAGGCATTCCGAGCGCGATGGCGCTCTCTATAGTCACGGCAGAGAGCCTGTCCCGCGGACGGTCGAGGACCCCAACCTCAACATCCTGCCGATCAGCCTCCGTCAAGGACGCAGGCGCTCTCAAGACGGTGGGGTCGATGTTCGATTCATCACCTGTCAACAGCAGGCCGTCGAGCCGGCGCATAATCGCCGGGGCGACCTCCTCCCACGCATCGTCGGCGTCCACCGTCGGCAATATGACGCAAGCCACTCCCGCATGACGATGGAGTGCCTGCAAATACTTGCGCCGCAACCAGTCGCGATGCACACCATCGACCAGAAGACGGTTCGAGGTGACGCCAACCACCGCTCGGGTGCTCTCTGACTCTAGCAACGTCATGCGACCTGCCCTCGCGAGCGAACCTCGGCAACTGACTGCTCATACAAGCGTCGATTTCGCTCCTTCAACTGAGTCATGACGCTAGGCTGACCTTGAGGTCCCTTGACAAAGAGTCCGCCCCAGGTCGCGGCAACCTTCGCGTAGTTCGGATCCTGCATTCGGATTTTCTGAGCTTTGCGCAACAGCCAAAACGGGATACCCGGCGAAAGGTGATGCTCAAGGTGGTACTCATCCAAATTCTGCCCAAGTATGGCCCGTTCGAGGAAATTTCCTTTCCGATTCCGAGTGAGATAGACGTTCTGCGTCTCGGTTTCGCACATAGGTGAGTGCTCGGCGAGCTCGATAAACCAGCCGAGGACCTGAAACGTGGTGAGATAGGGCACGATCCAAAACAGGACGACGATATGGAGCAGCCCAACAGCATATGACCCGGCCAGGATGCTGATCCAGAAGAGATAGAAGCCATACTTGTCGATAAGTATGCCGGAGCGGCTCTGATCCTCGACATCTGTGATCGAAAATCGATTGGTCCAAAGATACTTCAGATACGCCACTGTCGCGCCGCCGAAGATCGGCCTCCAGATCATGTTGAAGGCGTACCGCTCAGGAGGCTGCACGTCGTAAACGCCGCTGGCCAGGAAGAACTTCAGGTCGGGATCCTTGTCCGGGTCTCCAAGATAGGGATGATGCAAATAGACGTGCGAGATCCGGTAGGCCCAGTGGCGCTGGAACAAGGGATAGGAAGCAAACAGAATGCCCAACACGTAGTTCCAGGTCGTGTTCTTCGCGAGCGTGCGGTGAGCCGCATCATGAGCGATGGTTGTCAATCCGCGCTGATAGGCACCAATTAGAAGGACGGCCAGCGGGTAGAGCCACCACGAGACCGACACAGTCGCGAGCGTGCACGCTGTGATGACAGCGTAATCTTTGGCAATATAAGCAGCTCCCGTTATGTTGTCGGGTCTCAGCTCGGAGAGCTGCTTATTGATCTCTCGGCTGAATTGAACGGCCTCATAACGTGATGACCTCAATTTCCAAGCGTCTGCCTGATTCATGAGAACCTCTCCTGATCGCCTTGCAGGTTGTCAGATTGCGGAAAGCGCCTTGTCCAGATCACGCACGATGTCGTTGACATCTTCGATGCCGACGCAAAGCCGGATCGAGCCGCCAAATATGCCGGCGGCTTCGCGCTTTTCCCGCGGGACGGTGGTGTGGGTCGTCGAGACAGGATGGGTCACGAGCGTGCGGGCATCGCCGACATTCGAAACGTGATACATCAAGTCGACGTTCTGGATGAACTTGCGCCCGGCTTGTTCGTCCTCCACTTCGAACATGACCATCGCCCCGTGCCCGTATGCAGCATTGAGTGTCTGTTCGACGGTTTCCCGATCCGCGCCTTCAAAGAGCCCCGGGTAGAAGACACGGCGCACTTTAGGATGCTCCTTGAGAACGTCGGCTACGATCCTGGCATTCGCGCAGTGCTGCTTCATGCGAAGTGGCAGCGTTTCAAGCCCCTGGATCAGTTGAAAGCTCGCAAACGGGGCGATCGCCGCGCCGGTATCGCGCAACCAGGTCATGCGAGCCTTGAGGAGGAACTCGCTCTTTCCAAGATCGTCGACATCGCCCACCGCGTTATGCCAAACAATTCCGCCATGCGCATCGTCGGGACGATTGAACAAGGGAAAGCGAGAGGCTCCTCGGTAGCTAAACTCGCCGTTGTCAACGATCAGTCCGCCGAGCGTCGTACCGTGGCCGCATATATACTTCGTTGCGGAGTACGTCGTAATCGCCGCGCCAAGATCTGAGGGCCGGCATACCAGTGGCGTTGTCGTATTGTCCACGACCAAAGGCACGCCGTACTTTCGGCCGATCTCGGCCAGCTGTTTGACGGGGAGCGGAACCAGACAAGGATTCGAAATCACCTCTCCGAACAGACATATCGTGCGATCATCAATGGCACGCTCAAAGGTCTCGGGTTTTCGAGGATCTGCCGTCCTCACGCTGATCCCAAGGCGCTTTAATGTGTTGTGGAGCAGGTTCCAGGTATTGCCATATAGATACGGAGAAGCGACGACATTGTCCCCCACTTCGCCACTTGATAGGTTGACGATAGCAAGGAACGTCGCCGCTTGACCTGACGCAACTGCGAGCGAGTCGCTTCCCATATCAACGGCGGCGTAGCGCCTTTCCAGCGCGCGGGTCGTCGGATTGATGATCCTTGTGTAGGTGAACCCATCGGCCTTGACGTTGTAGACGTCGGCAATGTGGTTTAGATCGCCATCGAGTTCATAAGCTGTATTCTGGTAAATCGGCACTGCGACGGCTTTCGTCGCTACGTCACGTCGATAGCCCGCATGCAGAACAGCAGTCTCAGCCGAAAACGGCAGCTGCATTTCTTTAGCCGTTCGAGCCGGCATCTTTACGCGAGCCGCGCACGTCTCTTTCGCCGACATCGGGGCCGCTGACCACATCTGACCGGACCGGAAATATGTACGAAAGGCGCACCCCAGCTGCTCGATCCAGCTGGATTGGATTTCTCCAATGCAACCGATGCGGAAACTCCGCGTCGGAAGATGCAGCTTCGAGTAGACGTAAAGGTTGTGAGCCGCCAAGTGGCGGTACAGCCCATCAAATCCTGCTTGGTCCACGATTCCGGACGGCGCACTGAACGCGACGCAGACCGGCGACAGCAACTCCGTGGACAGCAGCGGCGACACTACTCCTTCGAGTTCTTTGACGAGATCGTCCCTGATCTTCTCATACCTGCGGCGCCTGGCATCAATTCCCTCCTCGTGCAGAATCTCCAATGCCTTTGTCGTTGCCTGAACGATGTGGGTTGGTGGGGTCGACCGCCACTCACCGGTGCGCTCGAGCGAGAGCCATTGATCTCTCACGTCGAGCACAAACGACCTACGTTCTTGAACCGCATTCTCCAGCAGCTCGCGAGACGCGATGACAAACGCTACTCCCGGCGGCCCTTCTATGCACTTGTTGCTGGAGGTGACCAGGACGTCAGCTCCACGCTGGCGCAGATCGATATTAAGGGCGCCAAAAGAACTCATCGCGTCGACGATGGTCTTTACGCCACGTCGCCTCGCCTCCTCCACGATCGCGTCCAGCGGATTGACGATTCCGGTTGTCGTCTCGCAATGCACGAAACATAGGTGCGTAACGCCAGGATTTCGGCTCAGATACTCGCCAATTTCCTGAGGATCCAAAGGATCGGTCGCTCGCTTGACGAGCTTCAGCGCTTCGACGCCCCACAGCCTCAAGATTCGCAAAATGCGCTCGCCATAGATGCCGTTTATGCAAACGAGCGGCCTGTCGGCTTGGGACACAAATGAAGAGAGAGCGGCTTCCATTGCAAAAGAGCCGCCTCCCTGAATAGGCACCACCGAATAGTCCTCAGAATTTCCCAGCAAGTTGAGCATCAGCCGCCTCATGCAGGCAGTCACTTCTTTGAACTCGCAATCGCGCGATGCGAGATCAAGCTGCATCTGGCTTCTGACCGCCAGCGATAACGACAATGGACCAGGCGTCAGCAAAGAGCGCTGTCTCGTCAAACCATTCCTCCTCAGGTTGTAGTGGTCAATTGATCTGGAGCCACCAGGGAGCCCCTGTGGCGAGCATCGACTTTCTCGGTCAACAGCTTCGGGGCAGGCGCCATACGCGGGCGCGTTTCGCCTCGGCGTCCGAAAACCCTGCCGGATGCCAACCTCCGTATCTCATGGCAGATACGGAGCGAGCGCTCCTAAAGCTCATCACTGTTGCCATTCACGCCTCCCAGAAATTGGCTTTGCGACCGCCCCCTCGAACGCAACTGGCACCCACGCGCGCTCTCATCCAGCCACGGATGTGCCGGGTTGAGCGCGCTCGCCTTTTGCGTCGCGAAGCGGCAGGCCGATCGACCGATTTGCGGTGAACCTGCGCTATGCAGGCAAACTTGACCTTACGGAACGATGCAGTCGGATGTCATCGCGCCTGGGAGGCAGATCAAGGCATGGCACACACGGTGATCGTCGTTGGCAGCGGGAGTTTGATGCGTGGGCTTGAGGCTTGATGCATTCGCACTCCGTCACTCATTGGAGGGTTTCGGACGCTGATGACTGTCACGTCCATTTCGAGATCGTACAACTTGACGTTAGGGGCGTTTCAACCCTCTCGCGGGATTTTCTGGCGTGAATTTTTCCTGACGTACTCCCATGTGGCGGCGACAAGCCGACGTAGGCAGCAGAGTGCGGAGATTCACAGCGAGCTAGAGTGAGAGTTCGACATCAGGACCGTCGGCAATTCCGCCTGCAAGCGGGATACCTGCAGGTAAGTGATGGCCCAATCTTCCGTTCACGTACGATCCTCGCCATACCCCCAGATGGAGGTACCGAGCTTCTCCGCCGTTCAGGCGAGATCCTCCTGGATGCTGGTGCCTGGAAAGTGTACGCGCTCGTCGCACATGACTGCTGGTATCAGTCGTTGCGCTTCAATGGAGCGGCCTTCGCAGGCTGTGGTCGAGTCCCACTTGAAAGACAATTGGGGGGCCTTGGATCGCTGGCCTTTTTAGCAACGATCGTTCGACATCTTTCGGCGAGTCGCCGTGAAGCAGAACATGTCATCATGCTTAGGACTACGTCGAGCCGACTGCAGGTGATGGCACGTGTCCCTCTCTGCGAGCAATCGCTAGGCTGGCAGCATCTCTCGGTTCTGCACGCCGCTTCGCGGCGAGAACGTCTCACGGAGCAATCATGGGCATTGTGAGGGTGCCGTGGTTGAAGGTTGGTCAACACGTGAGGCCCAAGGTGAGCCGGAGTTCCATCCCGTTGCGGCACTCAATGAGCGCAAGTACCTTGGTCGCGAGGCGATCTGGTTGGACGGATCGCACCTCCGAGCCATCCTGCTCGCGTTGACTCCTCTGCAGCGCCTGCTCGTTGATAGCGAACTCGCGTTCGACGCGATCTACCGCGCGGTCGAGCAGGTTGACGGTGGACCAGAGCGGATCATCAAGACATCGTCCTTGTCGCTTGCCATCGATGAACTCCCTTGCCTTTTCGGCCGCGCCCATCGCCGGCTTCATGGCAGGATGGCTAAGGATCGCGGCTCCTTTGTCCTGCGATGCGAAGGCGAGGCGCGTACGCGGGCCGCATCGGTCGACGAGCGGCGGGCTAAAAGGGAAGCAAGCTTCCCGAAAGCTGTCAGGGTCGCGACAGGAGGGAGTCGGGGGCGACTGCTAAGTTCGGATTGGTCAATATACTGAAGCAAGCGCCCGCTCGCTGGATGCGGCCAGGCTCGGAAAACCGAGGCCCCAACCTCATACTGCTGCGCGAAAGATCGAAGCCGGCCGACACTGCCTGGCTTGCTTAATGGGAGCCCGGCGTCGCTGGCCGCACGCGTAGCAAGAAGTAGCGAAACTCAACTTACTGGGAGTCGGACTTCCTCTCTGGCCTTTGTTATCATCGTAGATACTCATCTGGAGCATGGAAGGCGCTTCTTGATCTCCTCCGCTCCCGCCCATGCTCAATCTCTGCTCGCGTACTCGGTCTCGAATTGTCCATCACTTCGAGCACGTAACCGGAAGCGGGCACTCGAGGAGTGGGTGCGACAATTTTGTTCCTTTAGAGCGAAAAGTCCGATCGCAGGCCCGCCCGAGCCGAATCGCCTTTGGCCGGTCCAGCAGGATATTCGATGGTGCGATGCGAGGGACATCTAACCATCAAGAATTGAGCGCGCCATCAAGACATCCACTACCGCTTCCGCTGAATGCTCTGGGGTCTGCTCCATGGTCCTCAGATGAATCTCCGGTGCTGTTGGTGCTTCGTAGCACGAATCCATCCCGGTGAAGTTCTTGATCTGGCCGGATTTCACTTTTGAATACAGGCCTTTTGGGTCTCGCCGAGCGCATTCCTCGATCGGCGTATCGACAAAGACTTCTATGAACTCTTCCTTGCCAACCAGGCCGCGCACCCTGTCCCGTTCGTCCCTAGAGGGCGAGATGAAGGAGCAGATCACGATCAAGCCGCTGTCCGCCATCAACTTGGCAACTTCACCGACGCGCCGAATGTTCTCCACGCGGTCCGCCTCCGAGAAGCCGAGGTCCGCGTTTAATCCGTGCCGGAGGTTGTCGCCATCCAGCAGCATAGTATGCCGCGACATGCCACACAGCTTTTGATCAACCAGGTTGGCAATCGTCGTCTTTCCCGCGCCAGACAGGCCAGTGAACCAGATGACGCAAGGCTTCTGATTCTTGAGCGCGGCGCGCTCCCTCCTGTCCACGGATAGCGCTTGCCTAGCATTTTTGTTGTCCCGCCGTAGCGGAAAGGCGATCATGCCGGCCCCGACCGTACGATTCGTGTAACGATCGATGAAGATAAACGATCCGGTCTTTCGATTGAGGTCGTAAGGATCGAATACTGCGGGCATTGCGGTCGCAACATCGCAGAAGGCGATCTCGTTGAGGGAAAGCATCGCGGCGGCCAGATGCTCACAAGTGTTGACGTCGATCCGATGCCTAATTGCGGTAATGCTGCCGGTAATCGTCTGCGATCCAATCCGCAGGACGTAATTGCGTCCGGGAGCGAGCGGCTCCTTGTCCATCCAGATCACATAAGCGGCGAACCGGTCGGCGACCTTCGGTCGGTCGTCCGGCCGCGACAGAATGTCGCCACGGCCGATATCGATTTCATCTTCCAGTGTAATGGTAACCGCATCGCCGGCTTCGGCGCCGACAAGGTCGCCATCGTGGGTCACGATCCGCTTGATGCGCGTGGTCCGTCCCGACGCGGCGACAACGATCTCGTCTCCTGCCGAGATCCTCCCGGAAGCCACCGTCCCGGCATAGCCCCGAAAATCCGGATTTGGGCGGTTCACCCATTGGACCGGAAAGCGGAAAGCCTGGCCTGCGGTGCCGGACGGGATGTCAATGCTCTCCAAATGCTCGAGCAGGCAGGGACCATCGTACCAGGTGGCATGAGCGGAACGATCCACAACGTTGTCGCCGTAGCGGGCCGAGATCGGGATCGGAACGATCGAGGTGAAGCCGAGACCGGCGGCAAAGGCCAGATAGCCACGGGCGATCCGATCGAAGCACTCTTTGTTGTATGCGACAAGATCGATCTTGTTCACTGCCAGGACGACATGACGAATACCGAGCAGCGAACAAATAAAGGAGTGGCGGCGGGTCTGAACCATCACGCCTTTGCGGGCATCGATCAGGATGATGGCGAGCTGGGCATGCGAGGCGCCGGTAGCCATATTGCGGGTATACTGCTCGTGGCCGGGAGTGTCGGCCACCATGAAGGAGCGCCGCGGCGTCGTGAAGAAGCGGTAGGCGACGTCGATCGTGATGCCCTGCTCCCGTTCGGCCTCAAGCCCGTCCACGAGCAACGCGAAATCGATGTCATTTCCGGCGCTACCGTGCTTGATGCTATCGCGTTCCAGCACCGTGAGCTGATCGTGGTAGATCATCTTGCTGTCGTGCAGTAACCGGCCGATCAGCGTCGATTTGCCGTCGTCCACCGAGCCACACGTGATGAATCGCAGCTGATCCTTTGTCCTGGCGGGGACCGCTTCCGTTGCCGGCTTTACAAACATCAAAAGTAGCCTTCCCTCTTCTTCTTCTCCATTGAAGCAGCTTCATCGACATCAATTAGGCGTCCCTGGCGCTCCGACAAAGTCGCAGTCTGCATTTCTGCGACGATGTCTTCAATCGCCATCGCATCGGATTCAATAGCCCCACTCAAAGGATAACATCCAAGCGTGCGAAAGCGGATCATCCGCATTTCCGGCGTCTCGCCGCAGTTAAGCGGCAATCGCTTGTCGTCAACCATGATCATCGCACCATTTCGACGCACTGTGGGTCTTTGTTTTGCGAAGTAGAGCGGAACGACCGGAATCTTCTCGAGCATGATGTATTCCCAGACATCGAGCTCCGTCCAGTTTGACATCGCAAACACGCGCATGGTTTCACCCTGGCGTATCCGTGTGTTGAACAGGCTCCAAAGCTCCGGCCGCTGGTTACGGGGGTCCCATACGTGGCCCGCCGAACGGAAGGAGAGTATCCGTTCTTTTGCGCGACTCTTTTCCTCATCGCGCCGGGCGCCGCCAAAGGCGGCATCAAATCCGTGGAGGTCGAGGGCCTGCTTCAGCGCGTCTGTTTTCATCACCTGGGTATGGAGCGCGGAGCCGGAATCGATCGGATTGATCCCGCGCGCGATGCCCTCCTTGTTGATATGGACAATCAAGTCGAGGCCGAGCCGCTTGGCTGTCGCGTCTCGAAAGCTGATCATCTCACGGAACTTCCAGGTCGTGTCGACGTGAAGCAGGGGGAAAGGCAATTTTGCCGGATAGAACGCCTTGATCGCAATGTGCAGCATTACGCTTGAGTCTTTTCCGATCGAGTAAAGCATGACGGGCCTTTCGAACTCGGCGACCACATCACGCATGATTTCAATCGATTCAGCTTCGAGACGGCGCAGATGTTTCGGCAGCATATATCTTCTTTTCGATGCAGGATCGCTGTTCTTCGCCGTTCTGTGGCTCCAGCCCAGAGTGGGAAATATCCGCGGCGGAAACGGCCGGCCAAGCGGCAGGCTCGTCCATGAGGTCAAGCTCCATTGGACAGCAGACTTGCAGACGCGGCAGCACATCGTATTCCTCCGCTGGTGCTGCCGGCGCCGGCCTCACACCTGATCGGGAGATCAGCTCGTGCGGGTTAAGGATCTTGCCTAAATCAACCAGCGTGTTTTGATCGCAAGCATTCAGACCGCCCTAGGAATTATTGAGGATCTGCTCAAGCCGCGCGACCTCACCTCGCAACATCTCGATAGCCGCGTCGCGGTTCTCCGAAACGTTCCAAGCAGTGTGGACCGGCTCTTCAGCGTGAGAGGGGTCGGATAATGCTCCGGCCTTGGTACTTCGCAAATCCCACCATGTTCGGAATATCCGACGATAAAGTTCGGTTACCTCACCTCCCCTATCCAGCACTCCGGCTTTCTGTGCACGCAGCAGTTCCTGCTCATATCCGAGTTCTAGCAAAAGCTCAGCGCCGACCAAATCAGTCACGGTTTGCATCTCTTCGACGCTCAATTGAGATTGCCATGATTTGACAGAGCTTTCGTCAACGACGTTTCGTTCCAGGATTTTTCGATCCCCAAAGCTGCTGGATCGAAGATAATCTGCGTGTCTCATCCCAGCCGATGCGACGGCCGCTGGGTCACAGCCGAGCCCCTTCAACAGACGCCGGATTTCCTCGTCCTGATGCGCCACGAGCAGTTCGTATTGCACGACCTGTGTCTGCGGGCGAGAGCGGTGCGCGGCGAGCTTGGGAAGGCCCAGAACCAAATCGGCGAGTGAAGTTATGATGACGTCGGGCAGACGGAGCATGAGATCGGCGAGACTGGATACGCTAACCGAATGCGGGCTTTCTGTCCGCAGTGGGATGCCCCACGTCGATTTCAGTGAAGCGGCGATGGCATAGGGATTGCGCATCAGAAGGATGTGTGGTGCTTCTGGATAGACAGATTCAAGAAACTCAAGCACGGTCCAATACCGTGGTGTCTTGTCTATGATGATGCGCTTGCCCGCGTCCGCCAGATACTGATCATATGCTGCATCGGCATAAGCGCGGCTGGCGATCGTGCGATCTATCCGCCCCAGGAACTCCGAGGTCGCGGCCTTGATCAGTGAGCTGCCCGCCGGATGGCGCTGGTCCACCCTGCCAAATGCTTCAAGCGCCAGCATCAACCAGGGTTCAGGCGGAGCCACAATGTCTGGATGGTGCTGGAGCAAATGCGCCAGGAGTGTCGTCCCGGATCGTGGAAGACCAAGAAGAAAGCACACCGCAGGCGAACGGCCAAAACGTCCGCTCATCGTTCAGACCCTCGTGCCTGAAAAGCAAACCCTGCCGGCGCTCGCTCGATTGAGCGAAACAAAGCCAGCCGCGGGATCACATGGGCAGCCGCTTCCGTGCAAAGCATCAAAACGAGACAAGAGTTTTGTCCAGCACTCATGAGTTTAGATCCGTTCAGTTCGATCGATCGGCGGGATCACCGAAAGATAACTGCAATCGCCCCTCGATTGCTCGACAGTTAAAACGACGTCAAGCGGCAGCTCAATTACACGAAGATCGATTGCGGATAGGGGAAGGTTGGAAAGAACTATACGGACGTTTGCCGAAGACCGCCCGCGGTACAGGAAGGCTATTACGTGTAGTCATAAGTTGCCCGTTGCTGGGGCATTGAAGCCGTAATGCGACATGCACCTCACTGATATTCGGCATACAAGAGCGGACAGCTCGGCGAGCGCGGCAAAGAAGCAGCCCACATCGCGGACATCTCACTTGGCGACGCGCAGCTATCTTGTCAGCGCGTATCGATCCTAACGACTTTGCCGTGCATACTGCCGTTGGTCCAAGACACTGAGCCATAGCTCCGGCCAGCCTGTTGAAGCCCATCCGTCCGAACTATACCAACTGTTTGATTTACCTGCTCTTGCAGCACTGCCGCCCCCCCTAATCGGCGCTAAGGACGGTTGTAAAGGACGGAACCTGGCTTAAGATGCCTGATCCAGCAAGCGCGCTTGGCCGCATCTATACTGACGGAAACGAGATTGTCCGGCCGATCACGTGGGAGAGCAGATCAATCCATGCTTGTCTCGAAGAACTTGCCAGATTTCCTGCCATTGTGCTGGGCATCACTGGGCCACGGTGGACGATCCTGATGGCGGTGACCTATTTGGGCAGAGAAAAAAGGGTTGTACCGGTCAATCTGGTGTCACGATTGATGCACGTCGACCCTTCCTTCGTGACGACCTACTCAACGTTGCTAGAGAACAACGGTTGCTGCGGCATAAGTCCTCCGCAAACGATGACCGGATCCTGCAGATGTCGCTGACGGCCAAAACGCGCAAGCATCTCGCGACTTTGGCACCACGACAGGCAGCGCAGAATGAGCTCACTTTTGATGAAAGCGGCATTGACCGATCAAGCAAGTTCATTGCCAAGGCTGCTACAGTGAGGTATCGCCTGGAATGGGCCCGCTCTGGTATTCAGAAGACCAAACGCAACTGTCAGAAATGGAGCTCGCTAATCATGAGTCTCCCATTCTTCGAATACGTCTTAAAGCAGCGCGGTCGAAGGTGGTTGTGGTCCGTTCACGACGCTGAGGGCGCGCAGGTGATGATGGGTTCAGGACGTAACCGCCCCGCCGCCATCTATCAAGCTAACAGAGCGCTTTTTCAATTGCTCTTGAGCGCGCCATATCGCCCAGGAGCTCGACCTAGCCGATCGGCTCGGCGAGGCCGGCTTACACCCAAACTTTAGCTGGCATGAGCTTCGAGGATGTCCCCATTCGCGAGTTTGTTTCCATTTGGCTAAAGCGGTCAGCCGATGTGTTCGGCCCAGCGCCCGAAGCTGAAGCGCGAACGAAGACTAGATTCGCCCCGGAGGAATTTCGTCTGCAGCTTCTCAAAGTAAGGCCCCTAGTACTGGGCGGTTGGCGCCATCGCATGTGCTCCCGGACCGCGGCTTTATCTTCAAGACCGGTCTGTGGCCATGACTATGTCTTTCACTTGCAATCACACATTGAAAGCGGCCGTCGAAACCACCTTCCAAAAAACTTGATCGAAGATAAGGAGACGATGGAGCCCCGTTCCGCGACATTGAAGAGTATCCGGCACGTGCGTGAAAAACTCTCTCAGCACAGACGGCAAAGCTAAAGCTATGTGCAACAAAGTTGCTATGGCCAAAGAGGGCGGCCCGCGAGCCGCCCTACCGTACCATTAGCCAGCGTTGCTGAAATTAACGCTGATGTCCGAGTCCGATTCCGAGATTTAAGGCTTTCTGGCGTAGCGCGCCGACGCTGCGTTTGGTCATCTTTGCTATTTTTATGACCGGGGTCCGAGCCTTCGAATGGACTTTGAGCTCTTTGATATCAGCCTTCGTCCACTCGCGCCGCTTAACGCGTTTCTTGGTTGCTTTTTTCACGATGAATGCTCCTTCTGAGAGGAGTGCTTGTAGCATAGTTTTTTCGTAGCGACGACCGCAAAAAAACGAACAGTCATCGGAACTCGCGCCAATTATTAGCTCGCTCATGTTTTTGGAAGAGAAGGTGTCTGGACTGCTGCAGCTGTTGAATTCTTAACTTCGTACAGACGCTGTGTTGAGAGGCTTCGTTATTGAATGCAGCCGCATTGGCGATTTACCCCGCTCTCGCTAACTAAGTGCCAGAGCTCCTTCGGAGCGTGCGCGAACACAAAAATCGGTCTCGCCTTCGTGTCCGTCGCCCGGGCGCGGCTCAACGTGTCCAAGTGCATGAAGACATCAGGTCCTCCACACTCAGGTCGGAGGAAGCCATATCATCCCCGGGTCCCGTTGAATCGCTTCACAGTACTGCTAGACACTGCATTATCCCCAAACTGAACTTGCGCGATCTAATCAGGGCACGTGGCTATCAGCAAGGGATTGAGCGGCAAGCCGTCACGCCGATAACCTTTGCGCCGGCTTAATCGCTTGCCAAGGAACGCTTTCTGCGCGCGCTCGCTCGCAGGCGCGAAGACACCATGAGTGGCTACTCATTCTCGGGCTCTTGCGCGATCTCCCGTTCAACCTTCCCCTGCCTAGCACCCAGATCCAGCAGTTCGAGCCTCTCAAGAGCTTTCCTTCCCGCGTCGGTAATAATCCAGCACCCGACCTCTCGCTCGATCAGCCTTTGGCCGAAAATATCGAGCTGCGGCGCGCGGCTCGCGATGCGCTTCATACGCACCGGCCACTCTGGGCCGCTGCTGTAATAGATGGCCAAATGCTGCTTAACGACTTCGATGCTCGCCCGTCCGTGCGGCTGGCCGGCAAGTCTCTTCAGTATGGACAGCTGAACAGTCACGCGCGCACGCCATCGATTTGAGCAAAAGCCTCATAATACTCATCCTGAGGGAAGCCGTGGCGCGTGCGCCGCTTGTCAAAAGAAACCCTTGCGCCATCAGCCTAATGAAGCAGGATACCGACTGCCGTCGATGACAGCCTGGATTGCTTCCTCGCCAGCGCAAAATTGCTTCGCCGTAAGCAAGGTTCTCAACGGCATCATCCTGCCCACAGTGTTTTGAAGCATGGGCCAGCGGAGATAGAGCTAAGCGTGTGATGAGGTCTCGACTGACGTCTTCGATCGATTTGATATCAAACTACGTCGGTGGTACCCACGCTGTTCCACATCTTGCCGAATGACATCGCTCACTGAACGCACCGCCCGCTTCTTTCGCTTCCAACTGCCGTCCAACCCCGCCGGGATCGCAAAGCCTCGCGGAACGACCAAAAGATCGCGTCTCCCGTTCAAATAAATATCGAACATGTCGTCCCCCGTTTGACACGAGGGTAGATCGCCGGTCTATACATTTGGTGACATCGAAGCAACAGTTGCGCTCAAAGACTCTACGCGAGTTTTCGCCAGATTTCGCCCGTACTTGAGCATGCCTTGGGCCAATCCCGCTTCTCCTTCACGTGCTCCGCATCGGCGAGGGTACCGGAGCCTTCGCACGCCTTATTATCGCTAACAGATGCTCTTATCGAGGCGGCGTTCTCGATATGGTGATAAGCCTTGCAGGCAACCGCGGAATCGATAACGGGGGGCAGGAGAGCGTCTTTGCGCCACGGCTCGAAAGGCAGATGAAGACAGATTGCGGTCATGGGCCATCACATCGATGTCCTGCGCGATCAAGTAAGCTGGTAAGAATGTGCGGGACAGGCTCGCGCGCAACCGGCTGAGCGGATGCCTTACCCGTCAAGAGCATCGATGTGCGCAGATTTGCCAACGATGCATACTCGTTCAAACAACTGCCGGAGGCAGATTGGTTGTTGACACATGCAAACAAGACCGATTTGTGCGCGCAGATCCTTCGATCCGGATCCCTGCCGGCACGACGCTTGGAGGAGCGCTGCAGATCCACTTGAAAGCCAGGCGGCAAATCCTCCAGCAGGTCCGCTTAGGTGTCGTGAGACAACGGCCGCGCGCCGATTTGACGCGGTACGCCACTTGTTCTCGAATCGACGATCGACGCGAGCCTGTCGGGGATCACGCTTAGATTGCAGATTGCCCCACAATTCATTTCGCGGAGTTCCCGCGCCAAAGTCAAGCTAACCAGCCCATGCCGGCGGCAATGCAGGCGGGGTTCGAAGCTCTATCACATCGGCGAAGACTGTCCAATCGTGGACACTCTTTTGCTTGCAGAAATTGGCCTCAGCCTGCTGTGCAGCAGCGCTCAGCGAGGCAGCATCGACCTTGAACGCTGCCTGACAGGCACGATGTTCGTGGCCGGTATCGTCACAAACGGTTTTAATGAACCGAACATTAAATGAAGGCATGACACCTCTTGTCTTGGGTTTGCTGATCCACCATTCTGCCACTCGCACCACAAGAGTATTTGATCTGCCTCAAGCAGCATCCCAAGGGTTGTCCGCCCCTCCATAATGTTTAGACTTTGGCAGCCCGAGCGCTCCCGTTGTCCCGCAGACTATGCGATCTCTATTGTCCAGCTTCGCGGATCGCACTCTGGTTTGAGCCGCGGGATAACGCCTTCTAGTCTGCTCATGCCGTCGACCGATAAAGTTGAATCGCCGATGACTCGAGGATTGTCTTGCACAAAGGATTGATTACCCCGTGCACCGCCACGCCAGAAATCCCGGCTATCGATCACGATCGATCCGATATGGGGCTCGCAGCGGCAGCGCGAGGGCGGCCATTCTCAATGCGCATCAGTTCTTTTTGACCTGTATCAATACCGCGGCGACTGCCTACTGATAGAAGTGCGCTTCTTGCTCAACGTCACACACATGGAGACAGAAAGACATGGTGCACCATCATCGTTTCATGTCCAGATATCGGCGCCGCAGTTTAAGGAGCGCTGCCGGATGCACCCAAGCGTGCCGATGACCTCCATACAACAACCTGCGTCGCGTGCGAAGGCATCCACTTCATCGACCCGCGGACGTGCGCTGATCGGCCTCGAGCGCAGCTAGGGCTCATCCGAATGGTGTCAAACGAGTTCTGGCTCTTTGGGTTCTCGGGAATGCCTGCCCGCTCACAACGGCGCGCCTGACGTCATTGCAACCGAACGCCCCACGCTGACGACGTGGGACAAAGAGATTTCCCACCAACGAAGGATGTTCGACATGACAGACTATGGGGACATTCGTCGCGCCGCGGGTCAGGCTCCCGGAGCGGCAGTCGAGTTAAACTTCTGCAGAACAGCAGTTAATACCAGCCACCGGCGCTTTGACCTGATCCCGATCGATTCGACTGAAGCCCGAGACTTGTTTCGCAGCGTTATCTCGGCGGGCGAGACGATCATGTCCCGGCAGGAAAGGTTCGACGGCGCCACGGCCGATAAAAGCCTGGCCGCCACCGGCGCAATCGAGACGGCGCCGCCTGGGCAATATTGTGCCGAGCCTGCTCGCGGCGGCCAAGCCATCATTGCGAAGTGTTCAGACGGTTGCCTGAATTTGTCAGCCAGCAGCGATGAACATCGTGAAAGATCTCCTGGCGACCTGACCTGGGAGCGGCTCGAAACGGTGCCGCCCTCAGATCGGGATCTGGAGATTGCCGTGATCGAGGGTAATACCATTCACCGGGTGGTCTTTCCTTGCCGTCGGGCCTTCGACGGCTGGATCAAGGCCAAGACAGGAGAACACGTAGCCGTGCAGCCGACGCACTGGCGCATATGGCCGAAATAGCCATCCCGCACAATGAACTGATGTGAGTTGAGGCGCCTTCAGCTCCGGTGGCCTCTCGTAGGAAACAATGTAGAATCGATCGAATAAGAGCGTCTGCCAGGAAATATGTCAGACCACGTCTGGTAAAGCTATGGCATTGCCGCGGCCGCCGCCGCGCTGGCTCTCGTGATCTGCCCGGCCTAACGTCGCTCCCCTGCTCTGCCTCATGATCGGCGTGGCCTTTAATCCCGCTGCCATGATTTATATCGCGGAATTCGCGAGCGCCATGATCGTGATTGAGGAGAAGAGGATCATTGTCTCGTTCAGCGACGAGCAGTGCGTTTGCTTGCTCTCCGGACGACGTGGTCGAATTGAATGTATCGAAGTTGACGCCGCAGCTCTACCGCGCCGAGCACGAGCGCTACATCGAGCGTTGTCTGGCCGAGGACGAGCGGCACATCATTGGCATCAGCCGCATCGTGGTCGGCCCCCGAGCGACGGCTCGATCTCCGTCGGTGAGGCCGAAGTGCGCGCCGAACGGTTCTTCACCGATTCCCTCCAAAATCTCGCCGAGAGCGGGCGCAGGAACGCCGGCTGGAAGAGCTGCAATCTGAACTCGTGCAGGTGTCGCGACCGGTCGCCATAGGTGAAAGGGCATCGTCCATCGCAAATGAGATCAGTGCATGCGGTACATAATGGCTCAGTTCGCGCAACGAGCCGGACGCCAACGGCAATGGTGATGCACTCGACGCGCCGCCAGCACGCTACGCGCGAAAGATATGATCAAGCGCCTGCGGGGTTCGTTTCCTGGGCGAGCACAGTGTGGGGAACCCGCTCACGCTCTCTTGAAGAGCTGTGGCTCCGGTCCTCGGCCGCAGGGCGAGGGGTACGCGTGATGACCCGCAGCGACCGCGACATCATTGTCGACGTCGCGCTAAACCTGACACGCTGTGGAATCGAGGTCATGGCTTCCTGTCCGCGCCGCGAAGTTGCCAAGGTCGACACGTATACCCTTGCCGATAAGAGCGCCGGCATCAAGCGCTGATATCGCCGACCAAGAGCCATGGCATGGGTGTGAGGCCATCGATCTGCCGGGCGATCATCGAGACAGACGGCAGCCATATCGTCGCGGAAGCGAGTCCGAGTGGCAGCACGATCCTTAGGTCGGCATTTGCGGAGCGTAGCGAAAGAGGCATGATTGGGCGGCGCATTCTTGTGATCGACGATGACGCCGCAATGCGCGACTCCCTCGCATTTCTTCTGGATGTTAACGGGTTCTACGTAGCAACCTATGAGACGGCGACCGCGTTTCTTAATGACGTTGCGGGGGGACCAGTGGATTGCATTGTGTCAGATATCCGTATGCCGGGTATGAGCGGTCTCGAACTGGTCAGCAAAGTGAAGGCCAATCGCGTCGACTGCCCGATCATCTTGATAACTGGTCATGCCGACGTATCGCTGGCCGTCGAAGCGATGAAAACGGGCGCGGTCGACTTTATCGAGAAACCGTTCGAAGAGGAGGTGCTGTTGCGTGCGATCAATAGCGCCTTGAAAGCGCGCCCAACGAAACCCGCCGGTGACGCAGCGAAACTGCAGGCGGAAGCCCGCCTCGCGGACCTCTCCTCCCGCGAACGTGACGTCCTCCAGGGACTGTTAGCCGGCAAGATCAACAAGGTGATCGCTCATGATCTCGGCATCAGTCCCCGGACAGTCGAGGTTTACCGTGCAAACCTCATGGCCAAGGCAAATGTCCGCAGCATCTCCGAGTTGATGCGGATCGCCATTACCGCGGGACTGTAGCAGCGGCGCAAATGGTGCGACGATTCATGCATTCAAGCTGCGCAGTCCAGACGACGAACGGAAGGTTTTCATGTGCAAGGCACCGGGCCGATCATGTTTTCGGTGGTGGCTATTGATGCAACACAAGCTGTTGGCTTGCTTGGACTCGCGACGCCAACTGAAGCAGATCAATTGCGTCGCCCGAATTTGTGCTCCGGTGAGCAGCCGGTCTGTCAGCCCGGAGGACGGTTAGTTCGGCAATATATTAGTCCATCCTCCAGCGGAGCTCGCGGCGCGGGCTGCCGTGAACGGCTCGATGTCGTACGCATTGGAAGCGGGTGCGCATGTTGACGCTGTGGCAATCGGTTACGAGAGGACCATCATTCGATCATTGCGCTTGGCTGGGCGACACTCACCTCGGCCTTCGAAATCAAAGATTGCGTGCGTTGCAGGTGCATAATCATCAAGCGCGGCGACCGCGTCGGCCGCCGTACATCGATCCGTTTGAGCAACCCAAGGGACTGCGCGGGCCCCAAGACACCCTCCTCATCGGACTTACGTGTAAATACTTAGGGGCTTCTACCTAGGGAAAACATCCAAATTTCCCAGTTCGTCAGGAACAGTCTATCTGCGTCCCATCGACGTTCGCAAGATAGGCTCCGCCATGCACGCCTAGGCCGCCAGTTTTACCGAGAGCAGCCGCCATCGTGGGCAACTTCAACGCTTCGGCGAAGTTGCTTTACGCCAGCTCAAATTTGAGCGCGCTACTTTTTCGCGTTGAACGGCGCGGACAAACGCGGCGCAGCGAAAGGCCCCGAATTCGGCTTAAGCGATCTTCCGAGCCGCAGAAACGCCGCCAGCCTACATTGTGTCCCCAGGAGCACCGCAATGATCATCGATCTTTTGCTTCGAGAGCATCGCAACATTGATCTGCTTCTGGTCGCTCTTGAACGCGAAGTGGAGATTTTTGAGAGAGGGATCCGTCCTGATTATGAAGTCATTCGCGCGATTATCAGCTATTTCGAGGTTTATCCTGAGGTGTATCATCATCCACAGGAAGATTTGATTTTTTCCAAACTCAAGGCTCGCGATCCGGATGCAGCTGCAATCATCGGCGATCTCGCGCTCGAACACCAGGAAGTCGTTGACCGTTTGCACCACTTCGCACGGGCTATTGAGGCCATCCTCGCGGATCGTGAACTTTTTCGGCAGGACGTCGGAAATATCATACGCGACTTTATAGTACGCGAGCGGCACCACATGATGTGGGAAGAACGAGATTTCTTTCCGACAGCTCTGAAGGCGCTCTCAGCTCAGGATTGGACCGAAATCGCGTCCGGACGCACCGATCATGGCGATCCGCTGTTCAGCGAGACAGCGGCAGCGACTTCCGATGCGCTAAGAGCGCATGTTCTGCAATTGGAGCAAGAAGCCGAGGCCGAACGGAGCTCGGTCGCGTTTGCATCCGCCAAGGCCGGCCCCCCGTGACACGGCGCCGAGACGAACGGGCTGTATTGATCGCTGCCGTTTCACAGCCGGATAGGGGGCCTCATGTTCATCCCGTCGAAATGAAAATGGGGGACTCGCGCGCGCGTAGGCTGCCGTACCGTCAAAATGGCTTCTGCGCAATATAATCGCTTGCTCGACCACCGGTGCAAACGGCGCATCCGAGCCTTCCTGAGCTCTCGTGACGGTTCATGCATTGGTTACGCTTGCGAGATCCTTGAAGCCGGGCTTCTCCTATCATCGCGCGATCGAGCATAAGGTTTCCAGGCAGGAAAGCGCGCCGAGTTTGCGGGTGGTGCCCTGCGGTGGCCGCCGGGGATCACCGTCGCTCGCTGATGTCATAGTCGTTCCCGACGTGCTCATGAGCGACAAACCTTGGTGTAGATTTATAAACCTCAGACTATACGGTGGCATACCACGGCATAGTTGAGCTAGGCTGAGCTTCTGCTTCAACTCGGCTGCGACGCGTCAGCGTCGCTCCTCCCAGACTTTCGCCCGGCCCGCCTAAGCGGGACCGGGCATTTTTTCTGTTGCCAAGGCTACCTCGCTTACCGAGCGCGCAAAATGACCACAAGCGGATCCACATGGTCCAGAAGAGCCCCAAGCCTGGATCAACGGCCTGGCGGATCGAATGATGCGCGTAGTTCGCGGGCCGCAGCGACCATGTTCGCCAGCGCTGGCCGAACCTCCTCCCATTTGCGTGTCTTCAGGCCGCAGTCCGGATTGATCCAGAGCTGTGAGTCGTGCAGCCGCGTCCGAGCCAACGCCATCAGCTCCTTCATTTCGCCCGTCTCGGGAACGCGTGGAGAGTGGATGTCGTACACGCCCGGCCCGATCTGATTTGGATATTCGTAGTTCCTAAACGCGTCGAGTAGTTCCATTTTCGATCGCGACGTTTCGATCGAGATGACATCCGCGTCCATTGCGGCGATTGCACCGATAATGTCGTTGAACTCCGAGTAGCACATATGCGTATGAATTTGCGTCTGATCAGCGACGCCCGATGAGCAGATGCGGAAGCAATCCACGGCCCAGTCAAGATAAGTCGCCCACTCCGATCGGCGCAATGGCAATCCTTCGCGAAGCGCTGCTTCGTCGATCTGGATCATGGTCGCTCCAGCATTCTCGAGATCGCGGACCTCGTCGCGAATCGCGAGCGCGATCTGGCGGCAGACCTCGCTTCTGGGAATATCATCGCGAACAAAGGACCAGTTCAAGATCGTCACGGGTCCGGTCAACATCGCCTTCATCGGCTTCCTCGTAAGCGATTGCGCGTAGCACCACCACTCTACGGTGATAGGTTTCGACCGGACTACATCGCCAAACAGGATCGGTGGCCTGACGCAGCGCGATCCGTAGGACTGCACCCATCCGTTCCTGGTAAATGCGAAGCCGGCGAGTTGCTCACCGAAGTACTGCACCATGTCATTGCGCTCGAACTCGCCGTGCACGAGGACGTCAAGACCGATGTCCTCCTGCCAATGTACAGCGCGCGCAGTCTCCTCCTTGAGGAATCTGTCGTATTGCTCGTCGCTCATCGTGCCTCGCGCATGCGCCGCACGGGCATTCCGGACTTCTGTGGTCTGCGGAAATGATCCGATCGTCGTGGTAGGAAAAGGCGGTAGTCCGAAACGATTGCTTTGGATCTCGGCACGGCGAGCAAATGGGCTCACGCGGCGACGCATGGTCTGATCGATCGCTTTCATCCGCACAGCGACATTGGCATCACGGATTTTGGGCGAAGTCCGGCGGACAGTCGCGGCACATTCCGACTCGGCAAGAGCTAGCGCGACATTCTGGTCGCCTGCGAGTGCCCGCGCCAGGATCGCAAGCTCTCGCATCTTCTGGACCGCAAAAGCAAGCCAGCTCTTGACGTCGGACGCGAGCCCGGTCTCGAGTCCAACATCGACCGGAACATGAAGCAGAGAGCAGGATGGGGCGATCTGTACACGATCTTTGCCGAGCTTCGCAATCACGGGTTCGAGCCGCTGGCGCAGCGAGGACAAATTCGACCGCCATACATTCCGGCCGTCGACGACGCCGAGCGACATGACGAGATCATTTCGGCCACCAGCGATGATCTGGTCCAACAACTGTGGCGCTCGAACCAGATCGAGATGCAGTCCGGCAACTGGCAGGCTCACGGCGGTGTGCAGATTATCGCCGAGGTCGCCGAAATAGCTGGCAACCATGATCTTGATGGCCGGCCCCTCCTTGGCCAGCCGGTCATAGGCATGGCGCAAAGATTTTCGCGCGCCCTCATCCAGATCAAGAACCAGGCAGGGCTCGTCGAACTGAACCCAATTAGCTCCACTTTGCGCCAACTCCCGCAGAACCTCGATGTAGACCGGTATCAGTTCATCCAGTAGTGAGAGTGGCTGGAACGCAGGATCGGGACTCTTTCCAAGCTTTAGGAATGTAACCGGCCCGATCAGGACAGGGCGGGTCTGAAAGCCCAGAGCCTTGGCTTCCTCATACTCCTCGATCGGCTTGCGAGAGCATAGCCTGAAAGTCTGTCCCGCGTGAAACTCGGGAACCATGTAGTGGTAGTTGGTGTCGAACCACTTTGTCATCTCCTGCGCCGGTGCGCCAACTCCGCACGGTTGATAACCGCAACTCGCATCCTGGCCGTCGACTTGTGAACCACGGGCCATGGCGAAGTACGTCTTGAGTGAAACGAATTCGGATTTCGAGGCGTAGATCTCCGGGATGGCGCCAACCATGACACTTGTGTCGAGCACCTGATCATAGAGGGAGAAATCGTTCGATGGAATAACCGTGACGCCGATAGATTTTTGACGAGCCCAGTTCGCGGCACGCAGGCCAGCTGCGTCCTCAAGCAACTGCTGTTCGCTGCTTTTTCCGGCCCAGTAGCTTTCTAGAGCGAGTTTGAGCTCGCGCCTTGGACCGATGCGTGGCGTTCCGAGCGTGGCAACCGGAAGGGAGAGAGGAGACATAGCGTTAACCCCATGTTGGGGGCAAAGGCCATGGCGGACGCAGGCAGGGGAAGTCGCACGGTGCGACGGCTGCTTGGCGCACCACCGGGACACCCCGCCCGTGGACGAATATATTGTCGGGGCAGGTCTCCTGGCTCACGGGTCATTGCTGCTGTCCGGCCTTCCCGAAGCCGCGCAGGCTTCAGTGACATCGTTGGACAGCGGCTCGCCGCTCACAGTTGCGGGGGCAGCGCCGGCATCTTCACCGGCTTCCCTCTTAGCTCCGGATCAAGTGGGACCGGAGAACCTCGACGACTTGGAATATCGGCAAGACAAGTCTTCCGTCAACCTCTCAGATTATGTCTCAAGCTGGTGCTGCGACATCCGCTACGCGAAGGGCCACGCATCTTTATCGTTGAATCGATGGAGAAAGGCTCTCCAGTCAGCCATATTGTAATGACCATCGCAGCTGCCCCGGGCCCGCACGCCAGATGGTGGAAGGGACAAATGCGGCTTGCGCCGGCGGGCACCGCTGCCTGGAGCAGAACGCATTTGATGCCCCCGGCTTCCCGCCGGTCTTCGAGCGCGTCCGCCATCCAGCCGCCCTCTCGACCAGCTCGATCCGCGCTGAATAGGCCTAACACACCTGGCAAAGCCAGCAACATACCTGACCAGCACGTTGATTTGCAGTACCAGCCAAACGCCAAATGCTCGGCGATGAAGATCGGCTTCGTCGTCGTTGGCCTTCTACCGCAAAGCGGACCGAACGGGAGGCTGCTCTCGAGCCGCACGTCGCGAAAGAAGCGGCAAACGCCGCTCTGGCCTCTTGGCCGCTAGCGCCCAGAGGATGGCAGAGATCGAAAGCCACATTCCGGCAACGATACGAACGGAACGGTTCTATGGCGGCAAGCGTGCTCCCAATTGTCATCAGGAACTTGGTCGAGGCGCTCAGCTGCGCCGTCGAATATTCGGTGCGTGCGAGGACGCATAAGCCGCGTTGCGTAGCGTTGAAGGTAAACATCGAGACGTACGCAAGTCGGAAAGCCGACAAAGAGGACAAAAAAGCGGTGCGAATTGCCGTCTATTACCTGGCACGAGGAATGCAAGTCTTCGGTGTGCCCAGTCCTCCTGCTGGGCATATCCAGCACAGCAACTTGAAGCTGTCGCCGGGAGCGAAGTTAGCGGCGCGTGACATAGAGGGGAGCGCCCGCTCGCACGGGACACCATCGGTCTCCCCGTTGCGTCGCCGCTAACTTCTTGCGCTCGCGAATAGCAGGTTGAAGCTTGCCCGCTTTGGAATGACGTGTGGATGAAACCAAATAGGCCGGCGGTTATGAGGAAAGTGTCTGGAAGACGCGCGCTATTGTTTTATCTCGGCCGATCGTTGATCTGTATGGCCGCGCTGGCTGCGACAAGCAACAGTGTTCGCGCCATCGAGAGCCCCCATATCGAAAGATTCAAGTCAACGTGGCGAGCGCAAGACGGTGAGACAATAGAACAACTTATCTCCAACGTTTCGAAGGTGGCACTTTTTGTCCCTCGAATGTGGGGCGTCATTGAACTTGACCAAAACGACTATGTTTTCGTTATGTGGACCAGGCACCCGGATGATACATTAGACGAACAGAACGTTATCGCCTGGAGAATCGCGCTCGACGGCACGTTTCAACTTGCGTCGACCTATGCAAAGCCGATGGAGTTGGGTTGGCACGCCCTGGCGCTCTCGTTGATCGCTACTGAAGTCAAGGAGGATGAAAGGAGCGCAAATCTTCGCTTTCTGCATGATCCGAGCAACTTCAACTTCGTGACGACCACGCAAGGCCGGCTCGGCGATCTTCTGCGGCAGGGCCGCTGCACTATTGTTGAGCCTGTTGGAGTGGACTACTTGCCGAAGCAGAAGGACAAGCCGAACGAGAAAGGCGATCTGTGGCGCGTTTTGCTTTTGGTGAACTGTAATATTCCAGGACCCCTTGCTTTTACACACAACGGGGTCATCACTTTCGAGAAGAGCGAAGGTCAAGATTGGGAGCCGCAATCCTCCTTTGCCAAGCGTATCGCGGCCTTTCCTCCTGGCTCCTGGTTCGCTCGCATTGAGCCAAAGGAACGGGAAGAGTAAGAGAGGAGCAAAAGCCCTGTAAAATGGTCACAGAGCAAGATCGCGCCGCTGCTCCTTCTGCCGCCGAACGCTTCAGAACAACTGCAAGACATATCAACGCTAAAGTGTCGGTGCTTACGCATTCGCAACAGTCGCGAGCCTTTCCCGCAGCCTTCAGCTCGTCAGGAAACACTCGGCCGGCACGATAACTAGAGTCTTTCTGCGAGGAGTAGGGTCGGCCGCAGCGGCGCGTGCCAGCTGGCGAATTTGCCCTCCGCCCCAGTGAGAGGACACCAATCTGCGGGCGAACCAGCTCTTTCATGCTACTCTTCAAGAGACCGGACCTGGAGATGCCTCGGGCCCAAACCCGATCCGGCGTGCACGCCGGGCATCGCGCGACTGACTGGTGAGCGTGCCGCCGCAGAGGCGGCGCGGGCGGCACACCCCCTGGACACCGGGCTTTTCCGAGTGCCCGGGCGAGGAGCCCCGGAGCCGTTCGCGAGGCATCGAGGGCCGGCTGAGTCGGCGCTAAATTTCCTCGCGCGCATTCGTCTGCGCGTCATAGATCCGGATTTGAACCATGGGAAAACGCTTCTTCAGTTCTGCTCCGCCTGCCCTGGCGCCGTCTCTGGTCGCGAATTCGGCTCTGAGTCGGCCATCCACTTCAAGCGCGTAAGAAGAGACCGGCAATTCCCGGGGGGCAGCAACCATTTCATTCCCATTGTGTAGTGAGATCGTTGAGAATGATTTGTAGCTTGAGTCGGCCAAACCGCACCAGAGCGACCTACCCGAGTGCCGCGATGGGGCAACCATGTTGTGGATTGACGCGTCGCACCGAATGGCATGCGGGCGGCTTATCCCCGCCCGGTGCGTATACGACGAACCCACTGAGGCTGCCGTTCCCCTGGCGCAAACGCACGCCCTCACCCCGGGCTTGCTGGGTAGACCCAGTTGGCACAAAGGATAGCCAGGTTGCTACTCGACGCCTGGCTTCCACTCGACGCTCAACATTCGCAGGCGACTTTTGTTCTTCAAGTGCGTGAGAAACAGCGTTCGAGGTTCGGCTTTCTCCCGCATACCGAGTCCGCGGCTGCGCGATGGGGATCTTCTCTCCTCAGGTCGAGAGGGTGCAGTGCGCGCCCAGACAGAGAGAGAGAGAGAGAGAGAGAGAGAGAGAGAGAGAGAGAGAGAGAGAGAGAGAGAGAGAGACCGGCGAGGCTCGACGGATACCGCGACACGTACGCCGGAAGAAATCTCTTGAACCTCACGCAGCGTCAGGTCGTAGCTTGGAAACTACGGCCACGCCTTCATAGAGTAAACGTCGAAAGATGCCGATCGAATAACGGGCATAGTGCGTTTAAGCAGTCGAATGGCGGCGCCGGGTCGCGCGTGAACATGGATCAAGAGCGAAAGGTTATTGTCGGGATGAAACAGCGCATAATGGTGGTCGCATTGCTCGCTGTCATCGCATCTCCGGTGTGCGCGGCGAAGCTCAGGGGCCCTGCGCGCATCCTCGACGGCAATACCATCGAGATTGAGCAGACCAAGATTCGGCTCTCAGGCATCGAAGCTCCTGAGACTGATCAGATTTGCCTCGACGCCCACGGCCGGAAATGGACTTGCGGGGTAGCTGCTCGCGACGAGCTTATCAAGTATTCAAACGGACAAACGTGGGATTGTCATACCAAGGGAGTCGATGAGTACTGGCGGTCACGCGGCAGTTGCTTCATCGAAGGCGAGGACGTGAACGCCTGGATGGTACGCTCGGGCTGGGCACTCTCGTCGGGTCCTTACGTCATCTATGAGGTTGTGGCGAGCAAAACCTGTGCAGGGCTATGGTCGGGGGCGTTCGTCGCGCCCTGGGACTGGCGTCGCCGCAATAAGGGGACGATCATCATCGGCGCGAGCTCGGTTCCGGTCGACGCTCAGGAGCTCCTGCTCGGATCCGCCCTGCTATCGGACCCGCCCTCGTCCGAGTGTGTGATAAAAGGCACCGTGGGCCGCAATGGCGAGCGGATTTATCACCTGCCCGGGCAACTTAGTTACGAAAAACTCGACATGACGAAGCCCGGTGAACGCTGGCTCTGCAGCGAAGCGGAAGCCGAAGCCACCGGGTGGCGTAAAGCCGCGCGATGAGGTGAGATACATGCAAGCAGGCCATTCTCCGAATATGCCCTATCTGACCAAGTTCGCGTCTTCGCGCCGCTCGCTGTTGCTGTTCGCTGTTTCGGCGGCTTGCCTGCGGCTTGGCAACAACATTGTCGATGCTAAGGAAGCAGAAGCGCCCCCCAAGCCAGATAACCTACTCTCCCCGGATGCTGCCCTGAAGAGGCTGATGGAAGGCAACGATCGCTATGTCCAGGGCGCATCACGACGCGACGATTTCCAGCGCGAGCGCCGAGTCTTAGTGGATGGCCAAAATCCATATGCCGCGATCCTGAGCTGCGCCGATTCTCGCGTGGCGCCTGAACTTGTCTTCGGTAGCGGACTTGGTGATCTGTTTGTCTGCCGCCTCGCCGGCAACTTCGCCAACGATGACACGCTCGCCAGCATGGAATATGCGGTAGCCGTGCTGAACACGCCGCTGATCCTGGTACTTGGCCACGATCATTGCGGTGCGATAGGCGCCACGATTAAGTCGCTCCAGGACGATAAGCCGCCGCCGGGACACATTTCATCCCTCGTCGCTGCGCTTGCGCCTGCGGTAAAAGTAACCCGCCAGCAAGGCGGTGACACGTTCGCTGAAGCCGCCCGACAAAATGTAATCGATAATGTCAACAAACTCAAATCGACGGGGCCGATTTTGAACGCGGCAGTTGAGCAGAACAGACTGAAGGTCGTCGGGGGCCTTTATCGGCTCGACACCGGCAGGGTCGATTTGCTGAGCTGACGCTGGCCCCTTCGCGCGGCCAGCTACTCGTTTGCCGCCTGATACAGGGCTTCGGTCGAGTTCCGCGCAATTCGCTCGTGCATCGCCTGCATCAAATGCACGGAGTACAATCCGGTCCACAATTGTAATAGCTTCGGGAATACCTTTGGTATGCGCGGCCTCTTAATTCTCCTCGTATTCTACGTGCTCATGTTCGCAACGCGAGGCCAGCACCAAGAAAAACTGATACCGGGGGCGACACTATTCACGCCTGCACGTTGATAGCTAGGCCAACAGAGGTGGTGCAAGCAGCAAATCGCGGTACGCGGCATGCAGGGTCTGAGCTCTCGGCCTAACGGAACACGCGACGTTCCGGCAGTCTCTCAGCCGCGATCCGGGAAACCACCTATGCTCCTGCCATGATCACCACGCTCAGCCAGGGCCGAAGATCACATAGAGCAGGATGACGAGCACCACGGCTGCCCACCCGGCGGATGTATAGAAAACTACTACTTGCGTCGGCAGCGCACGGTCCGTCCTGCATCAGCCCCTGTTGAGGACGACTGACACACCCGGCGATGGAGTCCCACCAGGTCGTACTGCGCTTAGCAGCCTGGGGATGCGCGAGAGTTCAGTCGCTCTACGGGATTGCTGTCGGCCCAAACCGAAAAACCTGCTAGCGCTTGCTGGCAGGGGACGGCAACCTCAGGTTTGACGGGATCATGCCGGAGAAAGAGGAGCGGCGACATGAACGAGTACGTCGCGCGCAACGTAGATCGGCTCCCGGCGTCCTGTACGGCACTGGTCTCAGCAGCAAGGACCGGACGACGATTGTGCCGCTATTGCTGTGCGAGCTGGACAAGCTAAGCTAGGATCCGAAGCATCTGAAGTTCGCTGAAGATAGAGGCATCAGCGGCCGCAAAGGGTGAATCACGCGAGACTCTGCACGAATCGCTTGGCCTTTGGTACAGGCGGATCAGTTGCTGCGAACCTCGAAAATCTCAAACTCTCCTGGAAGATTTTCGCCTTCGCTTGCATGAACGGCGGCACTCTTGCAGCGTCTAGGAAAGCGACTTGATCGCGAAACGGCAGCGCCTGACGCGGCCGTCACGTTTGTTGAACACCTTCCCTCTGACGTCCGCTTCCAACCAACACACCCACAGTCGTAACAACGGTACATTGCGCTGTTGGTAATGTCGGGAGATCGGAGCGGGCTGAACCTCCACTGGCAAGCCGAGCCCGACTGGTCCGCGGTCGAGCTCCGATTCAGTCGTTCTCCTCCGCCGTGTCTGGTTGGTGACGGTTTGTGCCAGGAACCAGACACGGCAGGCGCGAGCATCCTGCTGGCGTGCGCACTCTGAACGTGATCTCGCTCGATTAAAGACCCAGATGGCAAACCATGTTTGATGGCACGTCGATTGCTGGGCAGACGGAAAAGAGCCGCAGGCTTGGAGCGCCTCGCGTTCGCCAAGTCAGGAATTCGCAACGTGGCTCGAGCCGGGCGGGCTCCATTGTGACAAATCGTCCGTTGGAGACGACATGACAAAACGAGCGGTGCCGTCAACCGTCGGAGACATAGTGCAGCAGAGGCGGATCGATCTCGCCGCCGCATATCGGCTGCTTTGCCGCTTGAGCCTCAAAGACAGCATTGACAGCCATACTCTGTCAGCCTTTCCGGCCCTCAAGACGTTTTCTTGCAGCCAATACGTTGGGGCGCTAACCGCCTGCAATCGCGTCACAGTACAATATCAACTGCGGCAGTTTCGACGATCCCTTCCGACTAGTTATCAATCCGGCCGGCTTCGCCATGCGCGCGCAATCCAAATCAATGAGGCGCGGCGTGGGTCGGCTCAAGACACCGAGGACAGCTTATGAACGCTCCACCAGAGAAGATCACTGCAGAAACCGACACTACGGCTGCGACCTGGGATAATCTGTCGCCGCTACTGGTCGATATCCGCGCGCGTCGAAACGAGTTCGTCCCCGCGCAGAAGATTCCCGATGAGATTATCGAGGGTTTCAAGCGCGTTGGCGTCTATCGGGCCTTGGCCGCCAGGCGGTTCGGCGGCGACGAGCGAACGCCGGCCGATTTTTGTCGCCTGATCGAGCGCATTTCCGAAGCCGACGGCTCCGCCGGTTGGGTCGCCAGCTTCGGCGATGGGGCTCGCTACCTCGCTGCCCTTCCGGACGAAACGCTTCGCAAGGTATACGCGAATGGACCTGACGTGGTGTTGGCAGGTGCGCTTTTCCCGCTCCAGCCCGCCAGGCGAAGCACCGACGGGTTTGTCGTGAGCGGCGTGTGGCCATTCGCCAGCGGCTCACCGGGCGCGGATCTGATAGGCGTTGGCATCACTGTGGAAGACGATGAGACCGGTGGCCTTCCGCGGGTAGCCGTAATGCCGGCTGAAAAGGTGACAATCCGCCCCAATTGGGACGTCATTGGCCTGCAAGGCACCGGCAGCCACGACGTCGTTGTCAACGAGGTCATTGTGCCGGAGGAATGGACCTTGATCCGCGGCGGGCCGCCGACACTCGACGGTCCGCTCTATCGTTATCCGTCCGTGGCTTTCGCTGCACAGGTGCATGCGATTGTCGGCATCGGTATTGCGCGCTCCGCGCTAGACGAGGTAATCGCCATGGCCGGAAGCCGCGCCTCAATCACTGGAGCGCCTGTGATGGCAGAGCGCGGCTATGTCCAACTGGAAATGGCCAAAACCGAAGCCTTGCTGCGTTCGGCCCGTTCCTTCTTCTATGAGGCCACCGAGGAGCTGTGGAAGGAAGCGCTGAAAGGTGCGGTAAACCCGAGCACGGCGGCGCTGATGCGACTCGCCGCGACGAACGCTGCGCGGCAGAGCGCTGAGGTCTGTAGGATTGCGAGCGGTCTTGCCGGAAGTGCGTCGCTCAATACCACCAGCAATCTGGCCCGCGCCATGTGCGACAGCTTTGTGGTCGCCCAGCACGCAGCTTTAAACGAGGGAACGCTTCAAAGCGCCGGCCGACTCCTGCTCGGAAGTGAAGCACAGCCGGGATTTCCATGAAGTGGTTGTCCACGCTCCGCACGCCCCTCAGCAACGGATTGCCGGACCTGCGATATGATGTTCTCTTCAGCTACAGGACCTAGTGGCGTGCCGGCCTTGTTTAAACGACAGGAGAAATGAGCATCTGCTTTCGGGTGAACAGATTTGTGATGACTGTCGTCATGTGCTCTCCGGTACAACTCACGATCATCGCGGGATTTTGCCTTTTCTGTGCTTTCACAAGCGCTTCTGGCCGCGACACAGAGCGTCGCAATGCCCAGAAATCACTTCGATGAACCTGAGCGCGCGGGGCTCACGGCCGTTGCAAAACGCAGCAGCCGTGCAGCATTTACGCGGTAAATTGGATCCAGCCAGACACATAGCGACCCCGCTTCTGGAAGACTGACACTATCTGATAGCGTCTCCTTTGTGCGCATTGGCAGTCTCGAATACTCGAGGTTGGTAGGCACCCGCTCAGCAGATTCGCACTGTTCTCCTTCTCGGTGAGGTGTGCGCGGAGGTGGAGGCTTATGCCAGCGGCCGTAAGGCGCATTCCCTGCTATTTTAGATCGCACTGTCGTATTCGCGACAAGACAGGTCGGTTTCGGCCAGCGCATCCCTCCCATCAACACCGATAGTCGCATCGCCTCGACATTGTATCAAAGTACTTACGCGCGGAGACTCGTTTGAGGTCTGTCACTTGATGGGCGGAAAGGCACGACATGCCCTTCGGGGCGTCAAGAACCAGGAGCTGCTCTTTGCGGAAAGCGGTGGACCTCAAGACGCCCTCGCCGCCCCACGCAGCAAGGCTGTTGTTGTGGTCCGAGCATCCGGAAGTCTCGTCTGTGTCCTTCGTCGCAACAGCTTTCCGCCGCGTTCATAGCCGCTATTGATGGCACCGATTGATCTTCCGCCTCGGGTCGCATGTACAGCTTCTGGTAATCGCTCACCGCTTCTGCCGCAACGCTATCCTGTGCGGGCGCCAAACCTTCGCCGAGTGCTTCGCTGTAGGCGAATTGCCTTCATCGGCGCGAGACTGGACTCAATCCTGATCTTCTGGACAAGACGACGCCCTTTCAAAAACAGAACGCGACGCGCATGTCGATCGCTGGCAGATCCCCTGCAGCTGCCTGTGAGAGGTCGGCGGGTTGAATTTTGAGCTGATCAGCTCAAAGACGTTGACTCGCACGTGGCGTCAGATTGTAGCATTTCGAAATAGCTGACGGGGATGCCCGGCAACTCAGACCGGCCGCTGTCTGCTACCGTCGGTGAGGCGATGATACCAATGCAGTCGATGGTGTGTACAGCAGATGGCGGAGCAGGTGCCCCAATCGCCGTCTGCGGGCTCGCACGAACATCTCGGAGTGCTCGCATACGAACAACAACATACTCCGTCCCAGCCTCGGGGAATGCTGGCTTGCTGCACTCTGCGGCCGGAACGTTGACGCCGTTCGAAGGGCTGCGAATTGTGTCTGTTCGACTCCGCTCAGTTAATCTGCATGACTTTGACGATCCTCAGGACAACGGAGAATACGACCTTAAAGGTTTGTGCGAGACAGTCGCGAGCTGCATTTCATCAATGTCGTCCCATCCAAACGAAACGACGCCAGATTTCTTCGATCATTGATCAATTCGCAATTGGAATTTGCGGTGAACGTCTTTCCGCAAATAACCGCCGGCAGTTCTCCCTCTGTCGGTGGCTGACTTTGGCCCGGCCATCGAGAAGAGGCCGGGCTTTTTTTTCGAGCAATGACTGGCAGCTTCAAGTGTTCTGGCCCGCCGTGTCTCATGATTTGCGAAGGGAGCGGGAGCCAGAGGCAAACGGAAGCGATCGATTGACAGTCACTCGCTGAAATCGATCGATCCCGTCCTAGCGCCCGACCTGCCCTGGCTGCTCGCCTCATGGGCTATGGCGGCATCGATGCCTATCACCGGCCACCCGCATCGCCGCAACTCTGCTCGGAGCACCTGATGCACGGCATGAGTCATAGAGAGAACCGTACGCGCCATCCTAACGCTCTCTATCTGCTCGACGACTTTGTGGATCCGTGCTCGTAATGATGTCTGTCCAGGATCGAGAACGCGTGCCCAGACGCAGCGCACATCCTGGCCGAGATCGAGCGCTCGGTCGGCCGCGTCATCAATCCCGGCAAGCTCTCGCGCTCGGGTTCTCCTTGCTGCTACGCTGTGGGGCTTTGGGTCCTGCAGGTGGATGACAGCCGGGCATATGCATGCTTTCTCATCAGGGAAGGACGTGATCAGCTAACAGGAACATTCTGCGCGAGATGCGCAGAACTCTGCACCGACATTTGAATATCCTCCGCGCACGCGACCCACTATTGTCGATCCATATCTCGCTTAGTGTGCCTAACTGCTACTGTGATCCTGTCGCTGCTGCCGGTCGTCACGAACGCTGCGCCAATTCAAAAGCGGCCCAAGCCGGTCTGGCAAGGTTACGGCTTCCTGCCCGGCTATCGCCAGCCGCTGAGTAACAGCATTCAGCTCTACAAGCAGAAACACGCAATGCCCCGGCTCTCGCGCGCCGACCAGCGCCACTGATATATTGACCCCGTTCCTCAGTACTACGCTGGGGTGGCGAGTGGCACTATTTCGGCCCCCGGCTTCCGCGGAGGGCGCTACAATGGCGGCAGTTTCGGGCCATGTTGGACGCGGACGCCGATCGGACCGATCTGGAACTGCGGGTGATCAGGCGGCGCGGCTAGGATACACCTCGGGCATTGCGCCGCGATTACGTTGAGGCGTTTACTGACGTCCTCGCCTATCTTCGTCATCGCGCCGCAGCTGCACTGGCGAAGCGAGCGCGCAGATCGGTGATCAGCTCCACCTGAGCCACATCAGCAGGCAAGTAACTCGGGTTGCGATGATGATCTTGATCCGATCCGGCACGACATCGGCCGCTGATGATGCGGCCGCCTTCTCCAGCGTCGCGCCGGGACGGCTTGTGGCACAATCGGCTGCTGGGTTATGCTGGACGCGTCATGGCCATCTTCATTTAGAACGAACAGATGCTTCAGCTCTCTTTCTCGTTGAGAAACTCACGCCTACAACTGATGCAATTGCTTTTGCAATTTGCTCGAAGCAGTGCACCTACCTCCTAGAAGTCCAGACCCTGCAGCAGTCGCTCAGACAATTCAGCGCTTTGAGCACCGGCTGGCGGTGTTGATTCAAGGGTCTGAAACGGCACGGCCTGCTGACCGCGACGTCGTCGGTCGTGCCGGCTCGTTCTGAATAAGTGACGGTCAGAGACTCACCACCGGCCGAACGCCGACGTGATGCGCGGGTCAGCAATGGCGGTCGGAAACCGGGGTGCCCGTTCGGCTGCTCATATCCCCTCACCTAATCATCACCAGTTTTGCAGCTTTTGGATGACACAGACCGCGCAGGTCATGTCTTGCAGCGATCAATGAGGCGCTCGATCCGCGGCAGCCACTAGAAGCGCGTATTTTTGAGCAATACATCACCCTCCACTGTGCGTGGATAGTGGGCCGCCACTTCGAATGATGGCAACAGGTCAAGAATGGCTTGCAGGGACAACTGCCCTTCGTAGAGCTCGCGGTCGCTATATTCCGTGTAGACGAAGCGCGTGTTACTTAAGGTCTGCCTGCCGCCGGCAATAACATCGGCTTCGGCTCCCTGAACATCCATCCAGATGAAATCGACCGTGTTCAGCTCCGCTTCGCTGCACCAGTCATCCAGCCGCCGCGTTTCAACCGAGACGGGGCGATCGAACCGAACCCAATCATACTCGGTAAGATGATTCTTCGGACGGCGTATTGAGCCGGAGAGGTCCCATTCCTTCGCATCACCATCTGCATTGCTTGGATGAAAGTCGATCATCCCGTTTCGATCACTGATGGCAATTTCAAACAGCTTCACCTTATTGAGAGATGAGCCCAGCTTCTTCTTGAAGCGCGCGATCGCTCTGGGGTCCGGCTCAAAGCAGTAGAGCTGAGCATGCGGGCAGAGATTGAGAAATTGTTGCGTATCGGTCCCGTCATTGCAGCCGATATCTAGGATGACCGGATTCGGCTTCTGAAGAAGTGAGACGATGTGCTGGTGTACTTCTACAGGAGACACAGGTGCTTTTTCCATTTGGCCCGGAGATCGCGTGAGTTTCGAACTTCGAAGCCGAAATCACACGCCAGACGCACTGGCACAACGTATATCAACGTATATCGTTCATATGCCACTGAGTCCCCTTGATCCATGGCGGCTATTTGGATGCCGTCAATATCAAAACGGACACCGCTCGGACAGACAGGTGCAGCGACTGCCTCGCAATACAAATTCCAACCCAGCGTCGGCAGAGGCGCCTCTGTCAGCCAAATCGTTCGCCGGCGGCTCTTTTTTCGGGACGGGCGAACGATCGGCTTCGCTCGAATCTCGTCTTACAGCTATTCTCAGTGGAGCGTCCCCGGGCAGAGTGATCTCTCGTCCGCAGCAATAGCCAATCAGCTCGATCACAGCTGGGCGAAATGTGTTCTGCCGACCAACGGTCGCCATAAGATTCGTTGACGCAATTTGCGGTTTTCGAGATAGTTGGCATATTTTTGTGACTACGTCAGACCGATTGAGCACTGCTCATCGACTGTGCACCGCACGGTTCGCCGGCGTCAGCCGCTAGATGCTGGCGTCAGACGACGCAATCATATGCTGCACCCTGCCGTCGTAGTTGAAATCGCAGCGCTTAGATCGATGCAACGGCCCCCGTGCAATGTCGAGGACGCTGGGCTCAATCCGGGTGCTTCGACGAGGCGCAATGTCATTTTTAGCGCAGCTTGGCGGGCTGCGTACCTGAGGACGTTTGCTTCCGGACAAAGACACGCGAGACCCAGCTACGATTCAGCAGAACTGGGCGTCTCTCGGTGAGCTCGTTTTTGGCCTAACTCTTGCTATGATTAGGCTTGTCACAATGTGACTATCTCAAACTTGAGCTCAGGAGTTCTGCATGAAATTTCGTCCGCTTCACGACCGCGTCGGCAAGCGCATCGACGCCAACGAGAAGACCGCTTGCGGCGTTATCATTCCCGACACAGCCAAGCAAAAGCTGCAGGCATGGATCGTTCAGCTCATTTTTGGCTTGACCCTTGCTACAACTTGGCTTGTCACAATGTGACTATCTCTAAATCGTCAAACGCTCAGGAGCCTTGCATGAATTTCCGTCCGCTTCACGACCGCGTCGTAGTCAAGCGCATCGACGCCGATGAGAAAACCGCTGGTGGCATTATCATTCCCGACACAGCCAGGGAAAAGCCCTCCCAGGGCGAAGTCGTCGCTGTCGGCCCCGGCGGCCGCGACGAAGCCGGCAAGCTGATCCCGATCGACGTCGAGGTCGGCGACCGCGTGCTGTTCGGCAAATGGTCGGGCACCGAAGTCAAGATCGACGGCCATGAGCTGTTGATCATGAAGGAGAGCGACATCATGGGCGTTCTCACCGACGTGTCTTCCAAGAAGAAAGCCGCCTAATCCAGCGCTCGCACAGCTCCCCCTGACGAGCGCCCCGCTTGGGCGCGCCGAAGGATGAGAGAATAAGAACTGAGGGAATTGTTTATGACAGCCAAGGAAGTCAAGTTCGGAGTAGACGCACGGGACCGCATGCTGCGCGGCGTCGACATCCTCGCCAATGCCGTGCAGGTCACGCTCGGTCCCAAGGGTCGGAACGTCGTGCTCGACAAGTCGTTCGGCGCGCCTCGCATCACCAAGGACGGCGTTGCCGTCGCCAAGGACATCGAACTCGAGGACAAGTTCGAGAACATGGGCGCCCAGATGGTGCGCGAAGTAGCTTCGAAGGCGGCGGATGCTGCCGGCGACGGCACCACCACCGCGACGGTCCTGGCCGCCGCGATTGTCCGCGAAGGCGCTAAGTCGGTTGCCGCCGGTATGAATCCGATGGACCTCAAACGCGGTATCGACCTCGCGGTCGAGGCCGTCGTGGCCGACCTCGAGAAGAACTCCAAGAAGGTCACATCGAACGACGAGATCGCCCAGGTCGGCACCATCTCGGCCAACGGCGATGTCGAGATCGGCAAGTTCCTCGCAGACGCCGTGAAGAAGGTCGGCAACGAGGGTGTCATCACCGTCGAGGAAGCCAAGTCGCTCGAGACCGAGCTCGACGTCGTCGAGGGCATGCAGTTCGACCGTGGCTATATCTCGCCCTACTTCGTCACCAACGCCGACAAGATGCGCGTCGAGATGGACGACGCCTACATCCTCATCAACGAGAAGAAGCTCTCCTCGCTGAACGAGCTGCTGCCGCTGCTCGAGGCCGTGGTACAGAGTGGCAAGCCGCTCGTCATCGTCGCCGAGGACGTCGAAGGAGAAGCGCTCGCGACCCTGGTCGTAAACCGCCTGCGCGGCGGCCTGAAGGTTGCGGCCGTCAAGGCTCCGGGCTTCGGCGATCGCCGCAAGGCCATGCTGCAGGACATCGCGATCCTGACCGGCGGCCAGGCGATCTCGGAGGACCTCGGCATCAAGCTCGAGAACGTCACGCTCAACATGCTCGGTCGCGCCAAGAAGGTGATGATCGACAAGGAGAACACCACGATCGTCAACGGCGCCGGCAAGAAGGCCGACATCGAGGCGCGCGTGGCCCAGATCAAGGCGCAGATCGAGGAGACCACCTCGGACTACGACCGTGAGAAACTCCAGGAGCGTCTCGCCAAGCTCGCTGGCGGCGTCGCGGTGATCCGCGTTGGCGGCGCGACCGAGGTCGAGGTGAAGGAGCGCAAGGATCGCGTTGATGACGCGATGCATGCGACCCGTGCGGCGGTCGAGGAAGGCATCGTCCCGGGCGGCGGCGTCGCCCTGCTCCGTGCCTCCGAGCAGCTCAAGGGCCTGCGCACCAAGAACGACGACCAGAAGACCGGCGTCGAGATCGTGCGCAAGGCGCTGTCCTGGCCGGCTCGCCAGATCGCGATCAACGCCGGTGAAGACGGTTCGATCGTGGTCGGCAAAGTCCTGGACAACGAGCAGTACTCTTATGGCTTCGATGCGCAGACAGGCGAGTATACCAACCTTGTCTCCAAGGGCATCATTGACCCGACCAAGGTGGTGCGGATCGCGGTTCAGAACGCCTCCTCGGTGGCGGCGCTGCTGATCACCACGGAAGCCATGGTTGCCGAGTTGCCGAAGAAGGTCGCGGCTGGTCCGGCATTGCCTCCAGGCGCCGGCATGGGCGGTATGGACTTCTGATCCACTCTGCCAACGTGTCAATGATGACATGCAAAACCCTGGCAGGAATGCCAGGGCTTTGTTTTGCGCGAGCTTGCAACGTAGCCCTTGCAAGCCGCGCCAAAGGTCCAGCCCTCGGCCTATCCGCATGAACGGCGGTAGGGCCTAGACGACCAAGGTAAGACGGTCCAGCACTGCGATGAAAGTGGGCCTGTCGCGTTTGTCTGTCACGAAGCTGCCTCTACCAAGCGCTTGAACGCTTCGTCTGCCGTCTCCGGCGGCGACCGAAAGGCTCCGGCGCAGCGATCGGTGGGAGCCAGCCCAGCGATCGGACAAGGTTTCAGTTCAAATTCGAGAGCGTTTCTTCCGTGCCCAACATCACCGGTCGAACTCCCCCCGGGTGCCCGTCGCGAGAGATCAATGTCGGCCGTCAACACAATGCGAGCGATCCGCTTGCAGATGTGAGCGCAAGAACATTCGCCCGCGCAGCGGCCGCAATAAATCCAAGTCCCGGAGAACGTGCTCATAGGATCTGGCATCCACACTATACCAATGTGTAACCGAGCTAGCCACGGGGATGAATTGGCACGAAGCGCGACCGGGTTCATTGTTGGCCTTATGGCCATGTATACTCAGGTTTACGCCCAATTCACGGAGGCGCAGGAACGCACCGCCGAAGGCCGTGCAGCTGCACTACACTCCAGTTTGATCGCTGACCTCAGTCAGCTGAATTTCGCAGACGCGGATGACCGTCGAGCATTCCCTCCGACCCTACATAGCATATTGGCAAGGCATGGACTGTTCGGGCTCACCACGCCAGGAGAGCACGGCGGATTAGCTCTTCCCTTGCAGGAGGCTATCAACCTGATCTCCGCTACTGCATCCTTTGATGTCTCCGCTGCCTCTACCCTCGTCATCCATAACTTCCTCGCCTTGCCCTGCATCCAAGCGGCACCGCACATTCCCGAACAAAAGCAAATCATTTGGGGTGCAACACGCGGCGATCTCTGCGCTTTTGCTTTGACCGAGCCTGGAGCCGGTTCGGCCCCGAGGCATATAGAGGCTTCGGCTCTCATGCGCGAAGATAAAGTTCGTATCTCTGGTCGCAAGATCTGGATCGGTCTCGCTGACTGGGCTCGCTGGATCGTTTGCTTTGCGCGCGCGTCTGGAGCCGATGCGAAAGGTCGGCTCGTTGGTGTACTCGTTGACAGGCAAGCTCCAGGCCTCAAGGTCACGCACGAGCATCGCACACTCGGTCTACGTGGCATCATTCAGAATACCCTGGAGTTCCAAGATGTCGAGGTGCCGCGTTCTTACGTGCTCTCTCGCGATCAAGACGGCTGGGGCGCAGCGGCATCTAGTATGAACCGAGGCCGTGTCGGTGTGGCTGCTATGGGTCTTGGAGCCCTTGAGCGCGCTATCCAGGTCGCAGCCTCTTATGCAAGCCATCGTCGGCTCGGTAAATTGCGTATGATCGAGAACAGCTACATCGAGCAGTTATTTGGGCAGATGGTGCTGCGGCGGGAAGTCGTGAAGGCGATGCTGGCCGCATCCTGCCGACTTGTGTCGGCACAGGGCGCGCCAAACGTCCACCTTGCGTCGGCAACGAAGGTTTTATCCTCGGAGTGGTGCGGCCTTGTCGCTGATCAATGCGTCCAGCTGTTAGGTGGCCGTGGTTACGATGAGGGAGCGCCTTTAGCCAAAATCTATCGAGACGCTCGCATCCTTCGCATCTTCGAAGGTCCGACTGAGGCGCTCCTATCACATCTCGGCCGGTGCCTACTCTCTAAAGCCACCCGTGACGAAATAGCCGATCTCTTTCGGTCTGTTGGAGCGGCATCAGTTCATGCTGCAGCAATTGAGGAGCTCTCTGGGCTCAATGAGACAGACGGTGCCGTGCTGATCTATGCGGGTTGGCTCACCACATTGGGACTGGCACAAGCTGTCATGTCTGCTGGTTGCTTCTCTGCCACAGATTGCGCCCCAGCAGCGGCTGACCTGGTCAGTTCCGAGCTAGCAACTCTCCGTGCTCGCGCGCCGGCACGGCAATCTGTCGAAGTCCGGACTCGGGCTAGTCGGACTCTGACCACCTTCCTTGAAGACGCGGCTTGTTCTATTCGCTCACCTGTCCTCACAGACGATTATCTTAGACTGGTGCAGTACGTCTGAGATCTACCGGATGCCGGACGTCTTTCTACCTAGTGGTCCCGCGCGCGACGCAGCCGTGTGACGGTCTGGCTTAGGACCAAGACCATCGAGCCACTCGATAACCGTGCTTGAACTTGCGACACTTGCAGGTGGCCCAACGAAAGGGCGGCGCACGCTCTCTCGCAGAGCCGATCCAGAGCATCCGCAAACCCACCTATTTTCCGGGTTTCCTGGAGCGCCTGCGCATGGCCGAGAAGGCGCTAGCCGCTGCCGTCTCGATCCGCTCGGTCGACCACTTGGTGCAGAGCAAACGGTCTCTCCGATTTGCGCTGGAGCGGTCAGACACCTCCATGCGTTGTTCGAGATCGAACGCACCATCAATGGCTGGGACGCTGACGAGCGGCGCGCCGTGCGCCAGGAAAAGCAAGCCGCTTCTCGAGGACATGCACGCCTGGTTGTTGCGCCAACGCGAAACCCTCTCCCGCTCCTCCGAGGTCCCAAAGCCTAATTTGCATGCTCAGGCGCTGGGACAAGTTCGGCCGCTTCCTCGAAGGATGGCAGGATCTGCTTGACCGACAATTGCGCTGAGCTCGCCTTGAGAGGCATTGCCTTGGGAAGGCGCAGCTTGACCTTCGCTGCTAGCCGGCGTGGCGCCGACCGTGCCGCCATTATGCTGACGATGATCACGACCGTCCGATCGCAGCGATCAACCAACAGCAGCGACCAGTGACTGCCGCGCCGATATCTTTCCGTATCCCTGGCATCGCTTACCGGCAGGAACAGGAAGTCGGCTGTATCATGGCGAACCCACCCTAATGCTCGGTCGGCGACCTCCTTAGAGGGGGATCGCAACATTTGGGCTATGAGGGGATCGGCACAAATTCACGACCTCTTTGAAGAGATCGGCTTATATCTATGCTTGACCATAGGACCGATGGGTGGGGTTCCAGATAGGATGTATCGACCCACACCAACCGCTTTCGTTTAACGCATCGGGTTCGTCAGCTTTCGGAAAGCTAACCCGTGTACAGTGACGTTGAAGTTAGCGGCCCGTGGTAGGGACAGCGCTTGCCCCGTGTATGCGTGGGGCCTTGAGCGCCGAATCACGTTTCTGCTAACTTCAACCAGTGCGGGCGTGGCAGAAATAGCGTCTGTCCAACCTGACCAGCGCCGAGTCGCGCCCGCGCTGCTTCCAGTGTGAGACTGAGATCAGATCTGACCCACATAGGCTTATCACTGGGTCGGTTCCGTTTTCGACGTCACCAGAGCCAGACGGCAGCGGAAGCGCTGCGGCGAGGACAACGGCCTTACCGTTGCGGAGCTCGTGACGAGCGTTGACTCGGTCGTGAGCTGGTGCGGCGACACGCATCATCCTCGACAGCAGCTGTTTGGCGGCGAGGTCACTAGAGAAGTGGTCGGCGACGATTCCGAAGCAGACGAAAATACAGCTTGTGCCGGCTGTGGTGGATGCGTGATGCTCGCCCTTCGCCTTGAGCGAGCAAGGCCTCGAAACGCACACCAGGAGCTGAGCCAGCTTTCAGACAAGGTCTAACCGGCCAACGGACCTGCTTGAATGCACGCGCAGCCCCTTCAGGCTCTGACGCGCGAGGGCATGCGCTCATCAACCTGAGTGAACCGGCCCACCTCTCTTTGATTATTCTCGTCTCGCTGCACTACTCTCAGAGAGCTTCTGTCGAGCGTACTCCTGCAACGAAGGCTGCGTTGAGCTCCGCTAGCAAGCACGTCGGGTGCACGTTCAGGGGGGCCACAATCCGTGTTGCCTGCCGCGATTGCACTTTCGGACCCGATGCGGCTGTCCGGCATCGATCGCGAAAGGATTCGATCCGTGGGGCTCGACACGTCTGTTGCAACCTCCCAAACACTCACGTCATTCTTTGTGTGACGACAATCGATATATCATGTCCGTTCGGGCTCCTGTAACGGTCGGCGAGAATTTTGAGCAACTCACCCATCTGACCTGACCGAACGGTAAATTCTCCATAGTTTGGATCAAAGAGCGTCGTCATTCCATTCGATGTCGACGTTGCGATTGTGTGGGCACCACCTGCGCGGAAACGCAAGCTGACCAAATAGACCGATGGATCGTCGGTGATTTCATTCACGATCTGGTCAATGCGCGAAGATGTACCCAAACCTATGTCGCGTCTGTTCGGCGGACGGCTCTAGGCCGGCTTCGCGTAACATCACGCTTTTTGCCTCAAGGTTGTGAGACTCTTCCGCTCTATCGCTTTGCAACAGGGTCTTGAGCTCTTCATATCGCTGCTGACGCATTGCCGCTGAGCTGTGATTTTGAGTCCCCGGGCGTAGCGCCCTCATCCGGGATGAAGGGCTGCTTGGAAGATTGAGGAGCCACTCCGCTGCCAATCCAACGCAGATTCCATCGACATTGGCCTCGGGCAATTCGGCCGTCCTGTATTCGAACAGAGGGTGCGTAGACCTCACTGGAGAGGATGGACTTGAGCTGGAGGACAGAGAGGATATGCTGGGATCCGAGGTGCTTGGACTATAAATGATTGCCTCCGAGGCATGTGGCTTGCTGCAGCAGAGCCCCATTTTATCGGACAAATCCCCAGATGGCGCACTCTGCCGTTGAGCCAGATCCGTCATAGTTTGCGCAAATTCGCAACTGTCCGCCGACGGACTCTGTTCGTCAGCTTGATTAGGGCGTGTGGGTTGCCCACTAACTCGATTATAGATGCCGGTTCGCCTGCTTCAGCGTACGTTTCTTCAGAGCGAGCGCGGGCTGCTTACGCCCCGCCTGCGGATGATATTCGCGGCAAGCTGACGACGAGCTGACAACCAGATAAGTGCCGAAGCTACCGCCCCCCGCGCCCACTTGGTGTCTCCACCGCCACAGCTCACGATCCTCGCTCCGGGTGCGGGGTGGTGGCCGACGAGCTCATGTCTGTCGCTCAGCGACGGCAGGCCGACCCTTTGCAATTCCGGACGCAGTACAGGGTCGTGGCGCCCCTGGAAAGCGCGTTCGTCAAACTGAATTCGACCGTCCCGTTGGCCTCGATCTCACATTACCGCGTTATGCCGCCGATCGGCACATACTTTTTCGCTCCAAAGAGTTGCGCAATTGGCGTCGTCGGAACGGCCAGTGACTGCGTTGTGTCCGGTCGCCGGCTCGATGGAATGTTGCTGCCGGACCCCATTCAGCACGGCTCCGCAATTCTTACCCGGATCAGTGCACTGTTAGCTGCCCAATGTGACAGCAGAAACTTTCAGGCTCAGCCCGCCCGCACGGCAAACACGCGATTGATCTTGACCTATACCGGCTTATGACGCCTCAGATCGGCGCGCCGACTCGGTGCTTCTGCAGCCGCTCGGCGTCACCTTCCGCTCGGATATTACCAACTCACCTCATCATGCTGTCGCGCTCATCCGCGCGAACAGCATTGCCGCGTCTGAGGGCCCTAGTCCAACAATGCCTACAAACCTTGACGGCGGCGTCGGGATCTCCCGATGAGTGGGTCTCCAAAGGTGAAGACAATATCGGCTGTTATTCACGTACTGAGATTGTGGCGGATGCAGTTGCATGACGCACTCCTCCTCATCCCAGAACAGGTCTTTGACAAAGCACATCTCTTCCCAGTTCGGACAGCGTCGCGGCGTCGAGACGGCAACATGCTCCCAGCCGGGACGGACGAATCCACTTATCTTTAGTTCACACCCGCAAGGCCCCTGCACAAGGAATACGCCGCAAGGTCCCGATCCCGGAGCGGTACCGAATCGGCCGTGTTGCACGCGGCCGGCCTCCAGCTTCTCTATCATTTGCGCGCGCACGCCCGCTCCTTTGCCTCTCGGATGGCCTTGAGCTCGACGCGGACGACGTTGTCTCGCAACTCGTCAATCAGCTCGATCCTCGGCCCAGCGCTCCTAGACCACTCTTCAGTGCACCATCTGAGAAAGCCGCAGATGTCCATCATCACTCGTTCTCCTGTTATGCTCGTTTAACGCTTTCACTGCGGGCGACGAACGCTCTCAAGGGCCACTGATTGCTCGAGTATGAGCGGCAGCACGATGCGCGCGATGGCAACTCAGTCCGCCGATTGCACCTTCCCGTTCACAACGCAACTCTGTCCTCAAGCTTCTCTCATGCGAAGCATCTTGCTCATCGATGCCAGCCAGTATTGGCCGCACATGGCCGAACAGAGCGCGCATCAGCAACAATAATGTCCGCCACCGCTCTCTCGCGCTTCATGCAAGCGTTAGCGCCCGTTCATGTTCGACGGCGACCTGCCTGAACAAGAGAACTTGGCGGCTCTTGGCCGCCACCCCCTCTTCAATGAATTGGTCCTAATCATGGCGCGCCCCTGTAGTTGCGCTCGACATCCACATTCGATGACCATTCGCAAAACCAGTGCTGGCATCAGTTGGTGCTTCGAGGCCGTATCAATGCTCGCTAAGACTGTAGCATTTGACTATCCGCGTTTTCTCCTCGAGTCCGAATACTGCCAATGCGCCATCTATATGAACTCGGCTTGAATTGTACGAGGTAAAGTCGAACAGGCCTGTACCAGAGCCGCGAGCGCCTGACATGAACCGTTCTTGAGTTGAAAACATGCAGCGCATTGCCTGCCATATCGACGTCTCTCGTAAGCTAACGGTCAGAAACAATGATTAGTCGATCTCATTTAGTGCGACGGTCGTCCGCTCTCCCTGTTTCACTACGATGGAAGTCCTCACTCATTGTTTACGGTATGGCGCTCGCGAACGCGCTCACGCGTTTGCTGCTAACGCGGGTGTCGTCTTTCAGACATGGACGTCGCGAACCCGACCTCGGGCAGCGGCTCTGTGTCGCCCACGCACGGCAGACGCGCCATTGCTTGCATCACAGCGGTCCCGATACTTCTCCGTCGTGGCATGTAGATTGCTGCGGTGTCGGAAAGCGGCCTTAAGTGTACCGACGATACACGAGCATCCCATCGGCCGGATGCTCGCTGCGCAACAGACAACGATTCTGATACTCTCCTTATGAAAGAGGCCTGCGAACTTATGAGTGGTACGAGGGATGCAAAGCCCGGTATTTTTCCGTGGACCAGCGCGACACTTGATGAAATGACGCATTGGCGCACACCAAAGCACAGAACGATCAAGCATTACGGCGGCGATTATCGCTCCGGGCGGGCGCAAACGAGGTGGAATCTTTGGCCGCTGGCCGCACTCCTTATAAATGCGCTGCTTTGGGCAGCTATCTACTGGATCGTCGCAGCGTTCTTGTGAAGCAATCTATCGGACGAAGCCCCCGGGGGCTTTCGGACGTCTCCCGCATGCCGCAGCCGCACCTTATGCGCAGAATCGATCGGACGTGGCGAGCTCTTTCACAGACTCAGGTTCCAGCGAATACTTCGCGCGACTACCTGGAAATGCGCATCCACAGCGCAAAAGGAAAAATTGAGACGTGACGCAGATATCTCGGGTGTAGGCGAAACTGATTGCCATTGCAGCCGGGACGAAGTGCCAAACACTGACCTCTAACAGCTCAACAAGTCCCCGCGCGGACGTCATCCGCGATTCCGCGCTAAGCGCCATTGACCAGAACATATCTAGGGTTTCGCATTTCGAGATATGAGAACTCGCTTTCGAGAAAGCTGACTGAATAGCTCGACCTGACGGGCGTTGAGCAGACCTGCTCCGCCTTTCCTTACGTATCGCGATCAGGAGCGCGGCACAGGACCGTCAGGGTGACCCGCAGTGCGGTACCCCTCAGCCGCTGACTTGCTTGCTAAGCGACATTGGGTCGCCATTGGTCGAGTAGCGATCAACAGGCCGGGGCGTCAGCGACGCTTACAGCTCTTCCTCAGGCCACGTATCGTCCTCGTTTTTGTGCATCTTCCACATCTGGGCACGCCGAGCTAGCTTATCGTATTCCTCGGCAATTTTAAGCAGCCTGTCTTTGGCTCTTCCGTCAGCGAGCGCTTCCGCCTTCTTTCGGGTTGCTTCCGCACGGCCTCGCCAGTGGTCGGGCTGGTAGAGTTTACTTTTCGGATTCATGCCGAGAGCATGCAATTCGCAGATCAAAGAAGTGCGACACCGTCGCTCCGTATAATCACGTAGCAGCGACGCCCGCGGCCTCGGTTTCCGAAGCAGACGTTCGCCGCGCACAGCCGCTATTCTCGAGGGCCACAGCGCGCGTTTGAGCCGAAGCTCGAACGAAGAATACACATCCCGACATCCTCAGACGATCGGACGCACGAAGGGACTTGAATCGCACGTAGCGTTAGATTGTACGATCCTGGACACGTCCGACAATCCAGACCGTCCCGAACACGTCATGAGTACTACGAATGCTTCAAACATCGAGCCTCACCTGGCGCGCCTCACTCAGGACGATAAGATCCTACAGGTGCATCCTTGCCCGCGCTGCGTCGGAGCTATTCCTGTCGCGGCTGGACGAAGTCGCGCGTTTCGAGATCTGCACGGCAGGCGGTCCCCTGACCGTTACCTCACCGGAACGGACGCGAGACGGAGGCTCGATCCCAGATCGCCCACCGAACGTCTTCACTTAACGCGGAACACCGGCGCAATTACACCAAGCATCGTCCTGGCGCGCGCCACCATGGTTCCCTCCAAACGACGAGTGCATCATCAACAGTCGCTTGAGTGCACCTGCGCTTCTGCCTGCTCTCTCCGTGCGATAGCTGGCGCAGGCCCTTCAACCCGGCGTCCCTGCTGCTACGGCGTCATTAGTTGGCTGGCGAGTAGGTTGCGCCAGAGCACCTAAGCACATGTCACGCTCAAGCAATGCCTCGCGCCATTAGGGCATGCACCGCATCAACGGAAGATCCAGGATGATCACTTGCAGGACCAGCTCAGCCGCTAGTGCCTCCACTCTTAATGGTGCTCTGCCACTACGGCAGATATCGTTTCTGTCGTTCCGCACAAATGACCTGCACCGTACGGACCAGAAAGGCGGAAGAACGAGCTTGCCGGCATGTCCTTAAGCAGTTCCGGCCTGTTTCCCGATTGACAGGTCATGTTGCGCTTCGCGCAGGAAGAACAATAACGCAGCCACACGGGCCTTGAAGGTAAATCATGACTCAAGATCAAACAACTCAGTTCACTTCGCGCCTCACACTCCACTGCGCCATTGCCCTTGTCGTGGCAATGACAGTGGCAATCCCAAAGCCAGTCAACGCGGGCGATCAAACACCGACCGCAGAAGAGAAAGAGGCTTGCATGGATGACGTGTTCCGCCTTTGTAGCAGCCACATACCAGATCGCTCCGCTATCACTGCCTGCCTGAGATCCAAGCAAGCGAGCCTCAGTCAGCAATGTCGCTACGTGATCTCCGCGCGAGACACTGGCCATAAAAGCAGCAACTCGAGGTGAAGATGTGGCGGCCAGAAATGGAGAGCTTGACCCTCACGTAGCGTCAGGTTGTAGCCTCGCCAAGCTGTGCCCACACTCAACCGACTGCCGCCTCAAGCGTCGATTGGGCCGTGCCGCGTGGGGCAGGCGACTGCATCAAGGCAATCGGTGCCTGGGTCTCTTGAACAATGTCTCGCTGTACGGAAGAGCTCGAGGTTTGGACAAGGAAGCGTGTAAAGTTCGATGGAAGTGCTTAGATCGATCATCGGCAAAGTTGCCACGGGCGCCACTCTGACGCGTGAGGAAAGCGCGTCAGCCTTGGACAGCATAATGTCGGGTGACGCAACTCCCTCGCAAATCGGTGCTCTGTTGATGGGGATGCGCGTCCGGGGCGAGACGGTCGAAGAAGTCACCGGCGCCGCCTGGGCGATGCGGAATAGAGTGCCGCGGGTCGAGGCGGCATGCGACCCCGTCGGTCTGGCTGGCACGAGCGAGACCCTTATGTATTCGGCCAACGTGTCGACATGTGCTTCCTTCATCGTCGCCGGGGCCGGCATTCCTGTGACCAAGCATGCCAACCGCGCTGCGTTTTCGGGTTCAAGCGCCGCAGACCTGCTGGCGCGCCTCGGTGTGAAGGTCGATCTCAAGCCTCAGGCCATCGCACGTTGCTTGAAGGAAGCCGGCATCGGCTTCATCTTTGCCTCCGTGCATTATCCGGCGATGCAGCGCATCGGGCAGATCCGGAGCGCGGTTGGAACCCATACGATCTTTAATCTGGCCGAGGCTCTGTGCAACCCGGCGGGGCTCAAGCGGCAGATCGTTGGGGTATTCTCTCCTGAATGGGTGCAGCCTCTGGCGTACGTCTTGAAGAACCTTGGTGCCGAGTCGGTATGGGTTGTTCATGGCTCGGACGGGCTCGAGGAAATAACCCTCACCGGCCCAACGTCTGTAGCTGCGCTCGAGGCGGGTATAGTCCGCACCTTCGAAGTGACGCCCGAAGAAGCCGGGCTCGCCCGCTGCCGCAACGACGCGCTGGAGAGCAGGGATGCGGAGGCTAGTGCCGTCGCGCTGCAAAATGTGCTTGATGGCATACCAGGTCGATTTCGCGACGCCGCTCTTTTGAACGCTGCGGCGGCGTTGGTCGTGGCCGGGCGGGCCTCGACACTGCAGGAAGGCGTAGCACTTGGGCAAGAATCACTTGATCGCGGCGCCGCAGCCAGTCGACTGAAGCGCCTGATCGCGGTTTCGAACGCCTGACAGCCGAGCGGGCCGATGTTCCATTGCGATCAAGTCTGCGGATCACGAGTGCGAAAATATTGCGGCCTCGAATGCGCGTCACCTCTGCGGATTTCAAGGAGCGTGCGCCGCCTATGCTCGCCCGCACGAAAGCAATTTGCGCTGAGCACGCGGCCCGAGAGCCCACTTTTTTGTCGACGAAATCCTGTTCACCCCGGGCCGCCGAGGTGAGGACCCGCCATCAAGCGCGCCGCGCGCCAAAGGAGAGAATCGATGATGTCCTCGCAGAGGATTGAAACACTCGGGTCTATCGCAGTGATGGAACACATCATTCGGAAGTTTCGGGAGTTGATCGACACAGATAGCTCGATCCCGCCGGAGCTGCGCGGTGCGCTGCACGCCACACTCGATGAGCATCTTCTCGATGCAAAAAGACGTATTCTCCTAAAAGTGCATTAGGTGCACCGATGCCGTCTACATCCCGAGACAATCTGGCAGGCGCGCGCCGTACCGCGATCGGCATCATCCCATCCGCACGGGTCCAGCGAGACTCCAGCCTCGGCTAGTCGGATCGCGACCGCGGCTGCATGTGCACTGGCGCGTCGCCGGGTTGCTCAGGGCGCTTCCTGTTTGATGGGAGCCCCGTGAAAACAGTGGCGGCGGCAGTTCTCAGTTCTACCGCCGCGATTGCCGATCCGACTCGAACAATTGCCTGGGCTGCGACTGGTTTCAAGGATTAGAGCTCGTATTGAACGGGCTCATGAGCTCCAGCGATTTCGGCGCTTTGTTTGTCTATGCTAGCGCCGATGTGCGGCCTGTCGAAAACTACCAGCTTTGGTAGATCACCTGTGATCGACAGGCGAGTAGCATCGTTCCGGCAGCAGGACGGAATCAACGGCACGCCTTGAGTCACAACCGTTAGCGCCTCTCTAGACCTTCTGGCTCGATTCTGATGTGAGTAAATGGTCATGTCATGATCTTGCGGAAGCGATGACAATCGAATGCCAAGGCGTCAGACAGCTATGTTCAGCAACGCGTTCGAGATCGCCCCGATCCTTGAGAGCATTCGCACCTGGGTCGTGATCGAATCTCCGACGGAGCGGCCAGATCAGATCAACAAATTGGCCAGGGTCGTCGCAGCAGGGTATCGCGACCTACCGGCCAACGTCGAGCGCGTTGCGGGGCGTGACGGCTGCGGCAATCATTTGATCACCCGCTCCTCTTGGGGGCAGGCCCGTCCCGGGCATTTTGGTGTTGAGCCATCTCGACACGGTTCATCCGATGCGATCCATCGAACGGCTGCCATCAGCGACCCTGATCTCAAAAGCAGACGAACTTTCTTGACGCAAATCGCAGCGCTGAATGCGTGGGACACCAGACCGGTCGGCGCCCCGGTTTGGAGCCCCAGTCCCGTTCATGACGTTGCATAAAAGGGCTTGAATCGGACGTAACGTTAAGTTGTACGTTCTTGAGGAGGGCACCTATCTCGGTTCATCGGAAGATATCGCTTGGGATTATGGAGCAGCAAGTTGAAAGAGCCCGACGGGGCCAAGAAGGTCCTGTTAATCGATCATATTGAAGGCCAATGCCGTTGCATCATCGGCTTCAAAGATGGAGACGCCAGAGAGGCCTATATGTGCGGCGAGCCTGTATATCAAAGACGCGGCAAGAAACTCTCTTCATGGTGTGCGTACCACTACGGACAGATGCACACGGCCGCCGCCCAGCAGAACAGAGAGAGTGATCAATCGGCCGCGAGCCCTCAAGCAGTATCCATTGTTCGCAACCCATGAGAACCATCAAATGCCGCGTCATCCTAAGGCACAAGGGCAAAGCATGTGCTAAGGCACAAGGGCAAAGCATGTGATCGGGGCCTCGCCAAGCAATTCTGGGCTGAGGCGAAAGCAACTCGCGGCAAGGATACTATGCGGGCCTGAGTCGCATGCATAACGAGCTTGATCTCTGCCGATCAACCGAACCGGTGTGCATGCTCCGACAAACCTGCGATCCATTTCGAAGGGCAGTCTCAGCTTCGTCAGCCTCAACGGAAAGACTGAGCGGATCGCTCGCTCCTTCAATCAGCTCGGCGTTCAGAAGGGAGACCGGATCGCGATCCTCAGCATCAGCAGGCGGAATTATCCAGAGCTGCAATGGTCGATGAGAAAGCATCGACCTATCCTCTCTCGGAGCGGGACGGCGCCAAATCAAACTTCGCTTAGTGCTCACCAAAACGTACCAAGTTCACCATTATTGGCATCACGATCCCTGTCTGATCGCGCCAAAATGCCCGGAGGTCGCGCATGCCGCGGATCCTGATCATGAATGCCGGTACAGCTCAAATGTCCGGCGTCGATCTGACGCGAGCTCAACTCTCGCTCGCCGCCAATTCGGCATACCGTTCGGCGTGGTTTGCTCATCAAGGTGACCTGATAGTGTCCCCGGTAGACATCCCGGCGGATCTGCTCTCCTTCATTGGCGCGACGCTCGATTTCGACGCATCGAGTCTCTGTCTCCTTGTACCTGACGGTGGCCGCCAATCACCGGTCCTTGATGATGGCACACTTCTGTCTAAGACTGTTGTTGAGCGCATCAACAGACATATTCGTCAGAAATCAACCTGGCGATTATATCCCTGTTACTCTACCGAAGGTGTCGCACGCCTGGCGGCCATGTTGGGCATACCGCAGACCGGCGGCGACTTCGCTCTGCAGCGAGGGCCTGATCTGTTGAACCGCAAGAGCCACTTCCGTCAATTAGCGACAAGCGTCGCACTTCCGCTGCCCAATGGTTCCGTCACGGCAGACCCAAACGAACTATCCAGAGCTGTTACTTCCCTCAGAGCCGAGACTGGCAGCGTCATTGTAAAGCTGGACAATGGAGCCGGTGGAGTCGGAAACGTCATCCTGACCGGCAACGAAAGCGATCCACTACCAGGGGCAAGAGATACCCGGCGAATTCCGTGGCCCTCGTTTGATCCTGACGCGCTTTGGTCTGAGATGACAAACGCATCTTGTAAGACGCTGGTCGTGGAGTCGTACCACTTGGCCAAGTCATTGTTCTATCTCGAGTATGAAATTGAGAATGATGGTTCAATCGTCTTCACGAACAGTGGAAACATACGTCTGCGTAAAAGCGCCGATCGGTCCGAAAGAGCTCTGATCTGGACAGGACTCGAGATTCCAAGCGACCTGGGGAACGAGCAATGGTTGATTGCACAGGCGCATGCCTACCGATTCGTGGCGCTTGCGCGAAACCTGGGATATCGCGGAATGATCAACATTGACGCCATTTTCGCGGATGACGGACGGCTGCTGTTTAACGAAGCGAACGGCCGCTGGGGTGGCGGCTCGGTGTTACACAGCATTGCGGTCCGGCTGCTGGGCTTCGACTATTCCGGTCGCAACGTTATTTTATCCGTAAGAAATGTTCGATCACGATCCCTCCAAACAGCGTGTGAGCGTTTCAGCCAGGACGGATTTCTGTTCGACCCCACACGCAAGGAGGGCGTGATCCCGCTTGCCTCCGACGCAGAGGTTGGCACGGTGGAGTGCCTTGTGATTGCGCGCGATAGGCCGGCGGCCCGCGACCTGGAGCAGCGGCTACTGCGAATGGTTTGATTGAGATCCCAGCGAATATATCTTCAACCGCTCAATTAATCCGAACTTGTCCCTGCTCTCGACCGCGTGGCAAGGATGCGCCGACTTGATGAATAGAGACTTGCATCGGCACGCCGCCACCTGCATTGGCGATCTCCCGCAACTGCTGTTCGAAAGCCGCGGCATCTGCCGACGAGGAAACCGACAAGTTTTCTTGCGGGCTCCCGCTGCCCGACTGCTGGAGCCCCCCTAGTTGAGGTAAAGTCCATCCATTCTCTCTGTCGAAATAAATACTTAGGACTCGGCTGACGCAGGACGGTCGAGCAAAAGGCCGAGCGGGATCAAGGAGCTTCAGAAGAGTCTTCTCTTCTGATGGCCGTTCCAAAGACCCAGTGCGCGCAGGTGCCGTCCCAACCGGGCCGAGCATTCGGCTGTTTGCTAGGTCTGATAGCTGTGGAGACCCTTACGACAATACAGGGCTTCCTACGCGAAGCGCGAGTACACGTCGCGCCGACACACCTCCCGGTTTGACGCAGCGACGATGGCTTGCCGCAGTTACTCTGAGCAACCTCGGCTAGGATTACGCGTGGTGGCCTTTACAGGCATCAAGGATCGTGTCCCGTGGCGTGGTGTAGCTGAGTGCGGGTCACCACGTTCGCCGGCATGGGCCGGATCGGTCAGCTGGCGATTGCCGGGAAGCTGACGGCGGGATCATCGCCCAACGGGGCGATGGTTTCCAGTGTCATGTAGCGGCCGCGTTGAACCGTCCACTCGTCGTTCTGTTCGAGCAGGATGGCACCGATCAGGCGAGTGATGGCGTCCTCATTCGGGAAGATGCCAACCACTTCGGTTCGGCGCTTGATCTCGCCGTTGACCCGTTCGAGCGGATTGGTCGAGTGCAGCTTGGCGCGGTGCGCGGCCGGGAAGCTCATATAGGCCAGCACGTCGGTCTCGGCCTCGTCGAGGAAGGCGGCGAGCTTCGGCAGCTTGGGGCGGAGCTGGTCGGCGATGCGCCGCCATTGCGCCCGTGCTGCCTCGGCGTCGTCCTGGGCAAAGGCGGTGGCGATGAAGGCGGAGACGACGCGCCGGCCGCTCTTGCCGGCATGCGCCAGCGCGTTGCGCATGAAGTGCACGCGGCAGCGTTGCCAAGAGGCGTTGAGCACCTTGCTGACGGTCGCCTTGATGCCCTCATGGGCGTCGGAGACGACGAGCTTGACGCCGCGCAGGCCCCGCCGCGCCAGCTTGCGCAGGAACGCCGTCCAGAACGTCTCGGCCTCTGACGGACCGATATCCATGCCGAGCACCTCGCGGCGGCCATCGCTGTTGACTCCCACCGCGATGATCACCGCGACCGAGACGATGCGCCCGTTCTGGCGCACCTTCACGTAGGTCGCGTCGATCCACAGATAGGGCCAGTCGCCCTCGATCGGGCGGTTGAGGAAGGCCTTCACCTTGTCGTCGATCTCGCCGCACAGCCGCGACACCTGGCTCTTGGAGATCCCGCTCATGCCCATCGCCTGCACCAGATCGTCGACCGAGCGGGTGGAGACGCCCTGCACGTAGGCCTCCTGCACCACGGCGGTGAGCGCCTTCTCGGCCATCCGCCGCGGCTCGAGGAAGCCCGGGAAGTAGGAGCCAGCTTGGGAATGCGCAGCTCGACGGTGCCGGCGCGGGTCTCCCAGCTCCGGTCGCGGTAGCCGTTGCGCTGGACCTGCCGTTCCTGGCTCTTCTCGCCGTACGCGGCCCCGGTCAGGCCCTCGACCTCCAGCTCCATCAGCCGGTGGGCGGCAAAGCCGATCATCTCGCGCAAGAGATCTGCATCGGGGGTCTTCTCTACGAGCGTGCGCAGGTTCATCATGTCGTCGGTCATCGGTGGTTCCTCGAATCAGGTTGGCTGTCGCAATCCAAACCTTACCGACGAATCATCGGTGACCACCCGCAAAGCCGCTCGCTCGCTACGGCGCTATTGAGGGCGCGCTTCGCGAGCGGCTTTGCTAATCAGCTACACCACTCCTCGGGACACGACCGGCATCAAGGATTGCGATGACTTCCGACCGGCATTTTGGCAGCCTTTGCGAGGGATCGTCTGAGCACAAGAAGGCCAAGCTACCCCCTCTCCTGAGAGCTCACCCCTTACCAACTTCATTCAAAAGCAATCTCAGCCACCCCACCTCACACGCCAGCGGTAGAGTTTTCGATGATCCGGCGGTTCGCGCCGCTGCGTTTTGAACAGAAGTAGACCAGCGATCGGCGTTCGCCGGACAGCACAGGCTTCACCTCGTGCCGGAGCTTACATGTGGTGACAAGCACGGCGCCAAATGGCGGTCGGAATACCTGGTGTTCGTACCCGCTTGGATATACCACGAACTCACCTCCCTCGAAGTCCCTCGCCAGCTGCACAATGACCGCGTACTCGAAATCCGGATCGCTCGCAGCATCCAGATGAATGCCAACAAACGAACCAGGAGGCATCCGATGCGTTTGGCACCGGCGAATCACGTAATCCGACGTTGCTCCCAAGATCTTTCTTAGCGCGAAGCTGCGGTCTTTCCTTTCCAGCAGTTCCATGATCTGCCCTGGAGCTGCACCGCTCACATTGCTAGGAGCGCGGCCGGGCGGGTCGACCCTCACGCGTTTGACGAAAACATTGTGCGAGTCGCCGGCATCTCCCTCCCTCACTTCTTCTTCGGGAATCTCAGTCTGCAGCTGATCGATCTTGGCCAACTCATCTTGGGTGAATAGCATCTGAGGGCCGATCACCACCGTCCCCTTCACCAACAGCTCAATGCGGTATTTTGTCAACGCTTCTTCTGAAAGCAGACGAGACTTATCATTCATTGCGCGCGCCATTCGAATTCACTCCAGGGTTTCATGTTCGATGCAGGACTCCAGGCCCCGGTGCATCGAGCCAAATGCTTGCTCCCAATGCTCGCCATCGAACTCGCTTATTGTTATGCGTTCGATGGTCCTGTTATCCAGGCATCGAATATTCACGCTGAACCCGGCGGGGTTCGACCGCGGCCTATAGAATGGCTTTACGCCACAAACCCGGCAAAACGTGTGCCGAGCGATGTTCTTATTGAACTGATACTCCGTCAGGAATTCTTCGCCGCACTCTATTCCGACCTTATTGCCAGGTACGAGCAAGTGCAGAAATCCCGACATTTGGCAGATTGAGCAATTGCATCGAACTGCAGAGAGCTCTCGCGGTGCTTGGACGTAGAACTTGACAGAACCACAATGACAACGGCCACGGTGTTCGATCTCCGAGTGATCATCTCCTTCAAGTGAGACAATTTGGAGCAGATCGCAGCACCATTGTAAGCTAAGCCGATAGGCCCGATGGAATTCATCCCAAAAGCGAGCGCTACAGTCAGGAGGGACAAGTTCGCCAATGAGCCGGCTTGTCATTTCTCCGTGATACTTCTCCGCGGGATCTTCTCCGCCGACATGGCTACGGAAGTACTCCAGGTCGTCAGGCCGCGCCTTAAAGGTTTTGACGACAGTCGTCCATAGCGACTGGATCATGTCCGCAGCATGTAGCTCAAAAGCGACCATGTGGGCGCAACGCACTAAGGGATCTTTCGACGACAATCCGGCATAGAGAGAATGCAGATACCGCTTGGTCGCGGCGCTGTAGTTGGGTCGTATTGCTCTGCGGAGGAGTTGCGACGCATCTTTTCTAAACAGGTTTGAGTGGAAGTTCTCAGTCACGAGAATATCGGGTAGCGCCGCCTTGCCGCCCTGGAGAATTTGGCCATAACCGCCCGTCTCATCCCAGCAGATGAAATTTGCGACCACGCTGGTCAGTTCAACGTCCCTCGCAATATCCCGATTGTGCTTCAATGCATCGAAAATGAGATCCCGTTGCGACCCCGCCTGCAGGTACGGGAACGCCTGTGACATCGCCAGATATTCAGGCAGCAGGTTAGCGACCTGGTCCTCGGACATCTCCGCAGCGAACGGGTGCGGGCCGAACAGGGCTCGCGCCTGCTCAGACAAGTACTCGCAGCATATCTGCGGAGGCTGATCGGGTGTAAATCGAGATTCTCGAGATGTCATTTGACCCCTTGGCAATGAGGAGAGAACGATCGTTGATGGCGCCACTTTGTATCCGGGCCGACTATTGGCGACCGCGAGTTCGTCAGTTTCGATTGGCTTGTGATCGCGTTCACCATCCAGGCGCACTTCTTGGGGGCCACCTTCGCGGTAACAGACAGTGCCATGCTCAGTCCTGCTCACGCGCATCGAAGTGAACGCGTAGGTCAACTGATCGGCGGCGATCAACACGGATTCCGGTTTACGAAAATCCCGGTGCCGCGAATTCCCGGCACGGTCAGCATTCGCTTGCAGAGTCATGGTGAAATATTGCGCCGCGCAGGCCCTCGCGGTTGCTGCTCCTGCCAGTTGATCGAACTGCTAAGAGCTTCGTACAGCATTGCAAGGACTATCCGCATCTACCTGGCTGTGGGGCCTTCGGGGGCAAGCTGTGCGAAATGCCGGCTGCCGGCCGGCACACGCTTCTCAAAAGGGGACCGCCCTAGCGCCACTACGCTGCCTTCTTGCACGCTTAGAGCAATCACCGTGCCAACTCGTGCACTCACTCCCAGTCTGAATGCTTTGACAAAACTCTCGCGACCGACTCCTCATTGCAAATGTATTGAACCTGACACGGCCGCCAGACAGCAGACCGCGAAAAGCCAGCCGCCACCCAGAATGGGCTCTCCAGATCAAGCGTCACGGACAAGTGCAGCAAGATCGGTTTCGAGCTTCGGCTGACGCTTGAAGATTGCGTCTATCAACGCCTGCGCCGGTTGCTCGCCGGCCTCGACCAGCGCTGCCTTCTCAGCCCGCGCAGAGGGAGCGAACACTCGCTTGACGACGGTCGGCGATCCCTTGAGGCCGCATTTGGAGACGTCTTCGATACCGGCATCGTTTGCGCTCCATTTAACGATTTGGGCACGCGCGGCACGCAAGGCATCCGGCATCGCGCCGCGCCGAATCTGATTCGTTCCCTCCAGCATTGTGATCAGACACGGCAGCCTCGTGTGCAGCACCTGAACACCACCTTCGGAGCGTCGTTCCGCTTCAATTGTATGGGCGGCGAGATCTAAGGATCTGACCTTCGCAACGTAGGTTAGCTGCAATACGCCCAGTCGCTTTGCGATGCCGGGCCCAACCTGCGCCGTATCGCCGTCGATGGTCTGCTTTCCCGTGAAGATGAGGTTTGTCGGGCCATATTCCTTGCCGATTTTTCGGATGGCTGTTGCAAGTGCATACGTTGTGGCCAGGGTGTCGGAGCCGGCAAAGCAGCGATCGGTGAGTAGGACGGCGCGATCGGCGCCGTAAGTCAGCGCCTTTCGCAAAGAATCTTCCGCCGATGGCGGTCCCATTGTAAGCACCGTAATTTCGCCGCCGAACCGATCGCGCAGCTCCAGCGCGGCCTCGAGGGCGAAGAGGTCATATGGGTTAATGATGGTCGGCACTCCCTGACGCATGATTGTATTGGTCACGGGGTGCACGCGGATCTGCGCCGAGTCCGGAACCTGTTTGATGCAGACGACATTGTGCACGGTGTTGCTCCAAAAGCTGCGACAGCTGCGGAGAGCACAGCAAGTGTTGTACCATCGCCCGCCCTTTTGGGATCGGCTTGCCATCACAGAGGCTTAGACCGGGTGATGCGCCCCTCTAGCCCGCTTCCCGACGAACGAATGCTAACATAGTCAGGACTGCGACAGCGCTTTCCGCAGGGCGCGCCAGCTGAGTGAGGCCAGGATGGCTTGCGACAGATTATCGCCGCCAATCACCAGCGGCCGGCCGGCCGGTTGACGTCCAATGAGCATTGCCGCTCACTAGCACTACTTTGGCAGATTGTGTTTTCGCCGCTGTTTTTCACGGATTTGCCTTCGGCAATATGGGCAATGCTGAGACGGCGGCCGAAGGATGAGATCGACGATGGCGTGACGTACGGCTGGCATGGTTGGCTGAGGCGGAGGCCCGTAGATTCTTTTTTTTCCGCCCCGCGTATGCGAGGCGACGATGTTGCAGGAAGGCGTAGGCAATCATTGTCATCAGGGCGTGGCGATGAAGACCTTGCCATGATCGCCCTTCGAAGTGATCAAGTCCAAGTTCCTCCTTCAACTGCTGATGCGCC
>NZ_RDQF01000130.1 GCF_004114425.1 Bradyrhizobium vignae
GTACGCATACGACGAAGGCCGCCTGATTGACGCATGCGCGCGAGCACGGCGAGTTCTACGATGGCGTTGCGTGAAGGGTCAGGCGGCTTGCTGATTGGCGGACTTGCCGGCTTGGTGCAGGAGCTTCCATTCCCAGGGCAGCAGTTCGCGCAGACGCGAGGTGGGAAGATCAGCGATCCGGGCGAGGACGTCGGCGAGCCAAGCCTTGGGATCGACGTCGTTGAGGCGACAGGTCGTGATCATCGTCAGCATGATAGCTGCACGATCGGCGCCACGCTGGCTGCCAGCGAAGGTCCAGTTGCGCCTTCCCAAGGCAATGCCTCTCAATGCACGCTCAGCGCAATTGTTGGTCAAGCAGATCCTGCCATCGTCGAGGAAGCGGACGAAGTCGTCCCAGCGCTTAAGCATGTAGTTCATGGGCTTCAGGACCTCGGCGGAGCGCGAGAGGCTTTCTCGCTCGCGGAGCAGCCAGTCGTGCATGTCGTCGAGCAGCGGCTTGCTCCGCTCCTGGCGCACGGCACGCCGCTCGTCGGCGCTACGGCCGTTGATGGCGCGCTCGATCTCGAACAACGCATCCAGACGCCTGACCGCCTCCAGCGCGATCGGAGAGACCGGTTTGCCCTTGCCTTCCCGGGCGGCTTTCTCGATGTCAGCCAGCTCGAAGAATCCCCGCCGCGCATGGGCCAGGCAAAATGCCGGCGTGATCGGCATTGCTTTCCTTTTTGGGTCGAACAACGGCTCGAAGCCGCCATAGCAATCCGCCTGCAGAATGCCGACGAAGGCGGCCAGATGCCTCTGAGGATTTTCGCCCCGTCGATTGCCCGAGGCATAATAGACCGCCGCCGGCGGCGCAGGCCCGGCGAACGGCCGGTCATCCCGCACATACGTCCAGATCCGGCCGGTCGTGCATTTGCCCTTCGCCAGGACGCGGATGGTGGTGTCGTCGCCATGAAGGCGCTCGGCCGCGAGCACGTGACGCTCGATCAGCTGGAACAGCGGCATGACGGCGAAGGTTCCGTGGCCGACCTGGTCGGCCAGCGTCGACAGCGGCAGATCGATCCTCTCGGCCTTGAAGCGCACGCTCTGGCGGTTGAGCGGGATATGCATGCCGAATTTGTCGAACAAAATCGTCGCCAGCAATTGTGGGCCGATGAAGCCGCGGGGCGTCGCATGGAACGGTGCCGGCGGCTGGCTGATCTTCTCGCAATCGCGGCAGGTGAACTTCTCGCGTACCGTCTCGATGACCTTAAAGCGACGCGGAATCTCCTCCAGCGTCTTGGTCACATCCTCGCCGACCTTCGCCAGCCGCGATCCGCCGCAGCAGGCGCAGGTCGTTGGAGCCTTGATGACGACGCGCTCACGTTCGATGTCGTCCGGCCACGGTTTGCGCACCGGCCGCTTGCGCGTGAAGGCGCTCACGCTCTGGGTTTTTGCCGCGGCAGCCTGCGCAGCCAGCTCATTCTCGGTCGCCGTGGTGGCGAGTTCTTCGAGCTCCAATTCCAACTGCTCGAGTAGCCGCGCCGTGCGCTCGGAGCGCTGCCCGTGCAGTTCGCGTTTGAGCTTCTCGATCCGTAGCTCAAGATGAGCGATCAGCACCTCGCTGTCCGACAGCTCCGCCCGCGCGTTGGCGGCATCCGCGACTGCCACATCGCGTTCAGCCTGCAACGCCTCGCGCTCGGCCAGCAGCGCAAGGTAGGCGCTTGCGAGATCCGACGGAAGATCGTCCGGCTTCGATGTCATGAAGCCATTGAATCAGATCGAGCATCAGATTCAAACCCAAAACGATTATCCGACCCGCGTCGGGCGCTGGGTTTCTTGCGGATTGCGCCAATCGATCCCGGACAGCAGGTAGCTCAACTGCGCCAGCGAGATCGTTACCGCTTCACCGGCAACCGATGGCCAGATAAACTTTCCTCTCTCGAGTTTTTTTGTGAACAAGCAGGCTCCCTGACCATCGTGCCAGATCACCTTCACAAGATCGCTGCGGCGACCACGGAAGACAAACAAATGACCGCTAAGCGGTTCTTTGTGCAGCACCTCCTGCACTTGGAGGGCCAGCGATGGAAAGCCTCTGCGCATATCCGTGTAGCCTGTAGCCAGCCACACTCGCACATTCCCTGGTACAGAAATCATCGGCGTCCAAGCACATCGAGGACCCGCGCCAACGCCTCCGGATCGACGTGCGCATCCACCCGGATGCACCGTCGGTTGCCGAGATCGATCTCTATCAATCCAGTACACGCAGCTGCCGCCGAACGAACTCGGCCATCAACCGTAGGCAAAAGCTTCGGAGTTTCTTCAGCCGAGGCTGCTACGGCGGCGATCTGCACCGGCGTAAAAGATGGTGCAACTTGTTCCGATGTCCGTGCTTGGCGACGCCAGGTAAACACCAGGCTGGCCGCTACTCCGTTGCGCCGCGCAACCTCAGTTACCTTCGCGCCCGGTGCCAGCGTCTCCTCGACAATCCGTGCCTTGTCGTCCTGTGACCAACGCCGCCGCCGCTCGAGCCCGCCCAAAACCACGACCCGCATCGCCTGATGACCTTAAAGCTAGACTTAAGGTCACACGCTTCGCGAATTACCACCCGTCACGCAAGACGGTCCTCGTCGGAGGCGTA
>NZ_RDQF01000131.1 GCF_004114425.1 Bradyrhizobium vignae
CCGCCTGGAGCGGTCGCTCAGCGCCTCCAGGCCATGTTCCTTGTAGCGATCGAAAATCTTGTAGCCGGTCTTACGGGAGATGCCGAACTCCCGGCAGACATCCGTCATGGCTTCCCCGTCCAACAGGGGGGCGACAAAGCGAAGGCGCTCCTCCATTACCGAACTCGCTTTCCACGGCATCCACCCACACCTCCCGCAGAACAAAAGCGGAAAGTGTAACCCATGTGCCCGGTACGGACTGTCACCTATGTCTCGGGCCGCTCATGCGGTTCTTGTCTTGGCGGCGTCATATTTGTTTGGAGCGTACAGCGCTCACCATGAATTTTTTCCGATCGCTGAAAACGCGCGCGGGCGGAACGGCTCTCGTGGACCTCTACACATTTGATCAAGCGGGGCGGCTCGCATCTGACCAACGGACTGGCATGGGACATCGGACAATCTCCTTGCCGAGCCATTAACCATGTCGGGGGACGGGGTTCCTGGAACCGGCTTTGATCAACTTCTCAGGGTCCGCAATGGGCAGAGCTGCATTGAATCGCCTCGGCAAATTTGGCTTCGTTCTGCGCATTTGCGACTCCCGCCCTTGAGATCGCCTCCATGAGCGCGCAGGCGAGTTGCTCGGCGCGCTCGAGCTGACTGGAATCCAACTGCGCTTGCGCGGCGAGGCCATGGCGGTGCGCATTGTAGCTCGCGCGCGCCTTTCCCGTGGGGGATCTTGGGCCGGTGCTGCGTTGCGCATTGGCGCGATTGGCGGCGCGTAGACGTTCAGTAGTCATCGCTTGGCGGCTGCTCCAAATTCGGACCTTCGCCGGTGATGGTGTCGCCATGCTTTGTCCGTGTCAGCTGGTGCTGTCGATCCTGCGCCTGCACGCGCCGATGGAACGGGATGGCGGCGAGCGCCTTGTCGCGGCGCGCGGCCTTAGATGCTTGCAACCGCTAGAGTGCAATCAATGTGGCCAAGGAATGGAGCACCGCGTCGGAACTCGATGCCAAGTTCGGTCAGGCCGGCGTTCTTGAGGATGGCCGCCACCTCGCCCCTTGCCTCCGGGTCACCACGTGACCAGCGCTCCATCAAGGCCACGCGATCGCCGTCGGCCATCGCTGGCTGATCGCGGACAAGCTGCGCATAGAGCGCCTCCCACGCACGCGCGGCGAGGAAGTGAGACTCGGCCCGGCGCAACGGCGAAATCTGCAGGCTGCTATACGCAAAATCTTCAGCGTATAGTTGTTCAATGCGATCGCGCGGCCTGATCGCGGCCTCGATCTGACGACGGTTCTCGTCGAACGCGTCGGGCGGCCGCCGCTCCGCCGCGCTTTCAAAGTGCGTCTCACGATCTCGTTGTGTCATCGTTACTCCCCAGAGCACCAATTGTTGCATTGCTTTGCCGCGTCTCGTGAAGCCTTCGCCTGATGGAAGCGGCTCCGCTCTTCCAAAGAGATGCGCCGCTCGGCCGCCTTCAATCGCATCAAGCGATCGAGCGCCTCGTCAAACATCGCATCACATGCGCGTTCGAGCTCAAGCTCGCGCTCAGGCACCTCATCGCTCAGAACGGCGCTCGCCATCGCAATCCGGAGCTCCGCGCTCGGTGCCCCTAGCCCCATGACCATCGTCGCAAGCATGTCGATCGCTGCACTCCGGACGGCCTTATCCAGGCTTTGGCGCTCCTGAACTTACCTCTCGGGCAGCCCTCTCTGAGCTGGCGCGCGCGAGGAGCGTCGAGCGTCTGAAGCGCCTGTTCCAGCTCGTCCGCGGTCGTAATTCTGGCGAGCCACGGAAGAAACGCACGCAAGTGAGAGCGGTCTGATCAAGCTCACGACCACCCTGCTCCACACCTCCGGCGAATGGATTGCGTCCGACTGGCCGGTGTGCCCCGGTCGCCGAAACCGCCGCGCCACACCGGATGGGGGCGGCGCTGACCTATGCACGGCGCTATGCGCTCTTCACGCTGGTCGGCATTGCTGGCGAGGACGATCTGGATGCACCGAATGCAGTTGCGGCAGCCTCCGACCTCACCGAACCGAAGATCTTGCCGGCACCGAGAGCAAAACCGGTCAGGGCCGTACTGGACCGGTCACCTGTGCTCAGCGAGACTTTGTCGGCCGAGCTGCGGGAGCGCTTATTGAGCCAGCTTGGCGAGCTTGCCGACGGAGATGGTCTCCTCGTTTGGGCTAAGACAAGCCTTCCGCTCAAAAGCACCCTCAGGGAAGCAGACGCGCGACTGGTTGAGGCGGCTTACCGGAAGCGGCTCGACGCAGCGGCCAATACCGAATTCAACTCGGCACAACAGGAAGACGCATTGTCTGGCGAACAGGTGCTGATCAAACAGCAGTTCGGGGGTGACGCGGGGCAAGCTCGAGCCTCTGAGGATGAAACGCAGCAGGTTGGCCTTGCCTTCCCGAAGGAGCCTCCAGGCAAACGCAGCAAGGCACACCTGCTGTTCATTCGAGAGCAGCGTAAGCCTCCGGTGATGCTTTCAATTACCCACATCGTCGACGAGTTCTGATTGAGAGGCCGAAGGCGATGTCATTGAGGCGTGTTAGGCCTCGCCACACCACCATGTTTCCTGGCGGCGGATCGTGGTTGCGCG
>NZ_RDQF01000132.1 GCF_004114425.1 Bradyrhizobium vignae
GCGCGGTCGGGATGATTGACGCCGCCGGCGCGCGGTGATGGGGTGACCCTGGTTCGGAGCGGGTAACGAGATCAGAATGACCAGCGAGTCGCAGCTGCGCGAGAAGCTTCGGAAGATCGAGGCCTTGTTCGCAGGTGCCGGAACTGCTGGTGAGCGCCTTGCGGCGGAAGCCGCGCTGCAGCGGGTGCGAGCTAGGGTCGAGGAACTCGCTCGCCACGATCCACCGATCGAACAGCAATTCTCACTTCCCGACCAATGGTCTCGGCATCTTTTTCTGGCGCTTTGCCGCCGATATGGGCTGCGGCCGTTTCGTTATCACCGGCAGCGACGCAACACGGTGATGGTCCGTGCATCACGAGGCTTCGTCGATCGAGTCCTGCTGCCGGAGTTCACCGAGCTGGAGGGTGCGCTGCAAGTGTATCTGCACGAGGTGACGCTGCGCGTGATCCGCGAAGAGATCTACGACGACGCCAGCGATGCGCAGGAAGTTCCTGACGCCTTGCCGTCGAACTGATCAAGCGGCGAGCTTTGCCTCCGAACCGTCGCGTTCGGCCTTCCAATTCCACGGCAGCAGCGTGTTCAGCTGATTGATCTTGGTGCGTCCAGAGACGATGCGCTCGAGAACATCGGTCAGATAGTGCCGCGGGTCGATGTCTTGCAGCTTTGCCGAGTTGATGAGCGAGGCGAGAATGGCCCATGTCTCGGCGCCGCCTTCATTGCCGGCGAACAAGTAGTTCTTCTTTCCCAGGCCTATCGGCTTGATGCTGCGCTCGACCGTATTGCTGTCTATTTCGATGCGTCCGTCATCGATGAAGCGCGTCAGGCCGTCCCAATGGTTGAGGGTGTAGCGGATGGCTTTGCCCAGACCGGACTTCTTCGAGACTTCCAGCAGTCGCGCTTCGAGCCAGGGTTTGAAGTCCTCGATCAGCGGCTTGGTGTTGGTTTGCCGCACCGCAGCCCGATGCGCCGCTGGCAGACCGCGGATGCGATCCTCAATGGCGTAGAACATCGCGATCCGTTGCAGCGCTTCCGCGGCAATCGGCGACTTCGTCGCGACGTGAACGTCCCAGAACTTCCGCCGCGCATGCGCAAAGCAGAACGCGAGCTGCACCAGATGGCCGCCGTTCTTGATCAGGCCCTTGTAGGCGGCATAGCCGTCGACCTGCAGGATGCCGTGGTAGTCCCCGAACAGCTGCTTGGCGCGGATCGCCTTGCGATCCTCGGCAAACATGTAGACCACCGCCGGCGGCGCCGGGCCACCCCACGGACGGTCATCGGTGGCGATCGCCCAGAACTGGCAGACTTTGGTCCGGCCACGGCCGGGATCGAGAACCGGCAGCGGCGTCTCGTCGGCAAACAGCCGCGGGTAGGACATCACTGTGTCGCGCAACAACGTGTGAAGCGGCTTCAGCCACCAGGCGGCGCGGCCCATCCACGAGGCCAGCGTTTGCCGGTCGAGCGTGATGCCTTGGGCGGCAAACATCTGTTCCTGGCGATACAGCGGCAGCTGGTACCCGTATTTCATCACCGCGATGTGGGCCAGCAACGCTTCCGTCACCATCCCACCGTCGATCGCCTGGGCCGGCGCGGGTGCCTGCAGGACACCCTGGCGGCATCCCCGGCAGCCGTACCGCGGGCGCACAATGCGCTTGACCCGGTACTGCATCGGAATGACGTCGAAGGCTTCCTTGACGGTCTCCCCGATCTTGTGCAGCTGCTCGCCGCAGCAGGGGCAGATCTGGCTCTCCATATCGATCACGACATCGATGCGCGGCAAATGCTCCGGAAGCTTCCCACGGTTGCGTCGCGCCGGTCGCTTTCCACGGTCCTCCGCTCCGTCGGGCAGCCTGCCTCCGGTCACGTCGTCGTTGGCGGCGGCACGAACCGCCTGTGCCGTGATGGTGAAGAGAGACAGCTGTCCGAGATCCAGTGTCTCGGAGCGGGGACCGAAGATCGTGCGCTTGTACTGGGACAGGATCATCAGGAGCTTGTCGTTCTCCTGGATCGCAGCGTCGCGTTGGGCGATTGCCGCATCACGCTCGGCCGAAAGCGAGCTGCATTCCGCCGACAACGCCGCAAGCCGTGACGATAGCACTATCACGGTTTGACGGAGCAATGCTGGATCGAAAGGCAAATCACTCATGCAGAGTGATTCTACAACAACTCCGCATGAGTGACGAACGACTCTTAATAAGGATCAACCAGCTCGTAGTGGCTGATCCACAACTCGCATCGGCAGACGCTTCCAGTCCGAGCCATCGAGCAGCACCGAGAGCTGAGCATGAGATAGCGGCATGACGCCTCCCTTGATCGGCGGCCAGGTGAACTGTCCCTCGATTCTTTTGTAGTAAAGGACAAGGCCGCTCCCATCCCAGGTCAGGATCTTCACGCGATCTCGGCGCTTGGAGCGGAAGACATAAAGTCCGCCGTCGAACGGATCGGCTCCAAAGGCCTCGCTCACCAGCATCGCCAATGAGTCCATGCCGCGGCGGAAATCGACCGGCTGCGTCGCAATCCAGATCGACAACCCAGATCGAAGCC
>NZ_RDQF01000133.1 GCF_004114425.1 Bradyrhizobium vignae
TGTCAACGGCGCACGGAATCTCCTCAGAAGTGGCGCCGCAAAATTCCCCAGTTGGCGGGATGGCGATCAGCCGTCGACGTGATCAGCACCTCCGTCTTTTGGTGGCCGGCCCCGCCGTTTCAGGGTCGGGGGAATGGGGTTCGCGGTTGCCTGCGTTTTGTGTCGGATCGTCTCGGGGACGAGATCAGCATGTTCGCGTAGGCGATAGCTCGAGCCCTCGATTTGGATGACGACGGCGTGGTGAAGCAGGCGATCGAGCAGCGCGGTAGCGACGACGGAATCGCCGAAGATCTCTCCCCACTCGGCGAAGCCGCGGTTCGAGGTTAGGATCATAGCGCCTTTTTCATATCGGGCGTTGACGAGCTGGAAGAACAAGTTGCCGCCACCGGGAGTGACCGGGAGGTAGCCGATTTCATCGACGATGAGCAGCGCGAACCGGCAGTAGTAGCGGATCCGCTCGCGCAGAGCGCCGTCACGTTCGGCCTTGGCGAGCGAGGCGACGATATCGGCGAGGGAGCTGAAGTAGACGCTGCGCCCTGCCTTAACGGCCTCCACGCCGAGAGCGAGGCTCAAATGGGTCTTGCCGGTTCCTGGTGGCCCGATGAGATGGACCGCCTCGGCCCGATTAATGAACTGCAATCCGGCGAGCGCCAGGACGCGGTTTTTGTCGAGCGACGGTTGGAAGGCGAAGTCGAAGCCGGCGAGCGTCTTGATGGCCGACAACTTGGCCATTTGAACCGCCATTTTGATGCGACGGTTCTCGCGCATCGTGAGTTCTTCGGTGAGCAAGGCATCGATGGCGTCGAGGGCGCTAATTTCGCCGCGTTCGAGGCCGCGCAGGGTGACATCGAGGATTTCCAGGGCGCGCGGCATCTTCAGACTGACCAGGTTGGTCTTGACGCGCTCGATGACGGAGGAAGCACTCATCATACGATCTCCTGGGCTGCCAGGCGGCGACCGACGGCCGCGTAGAAGTCAAGCGAGCGACGAACGGCGTGGTCACCGGCGCGCGTGAGGGTGACGGGTTCTGCACTGCCTGGACGGCGTCGGCCGAAGCTGGCGAGCTTGCGATGTGCCGGATCGAGCCGCTTCTGGCCCCGACCTTCGAGCGGGGCATGACTTGCCACCAGCACGCTGCCCTCGAAGATGCGGATTTCGTCGGCGAGGACGTGGACGTCGAAGACCCGCCGCCGCGTCGTATCAGGCACGCTGTACAGATTGCCGCCGACGCTCACCATGCCTTCGTGCGAGGCCCGTCGCTCCAGATGCAACACCGCCCGGTAGGGCGCGCTCGGCAAGGCTTGCAGTGCCGCCTTTTCCTCGGCGAAGGCCTCATTGACGACCCGATGGGTCGTGGCATGCACCCGCGGATTGGCGACGGTATCCAGCCAATGGCGGAGCTGGCCGTTGAGGTCGTCCAGATTGCGGAAGACCCCGCCGAGGAAGAAGTCCTCGCGGATGTAGCGGAATGGCCGCTCGACCTTGCCTTTTGTCTTGGGCCGATAAGGCCGGCAAGCGCGCGGCTGGAAGCCATAATGGCGAGCGAGATCGACCAGCGCGCGGTTGTAGACCACGAGCCCCTCGGCGTCCTGGCCAAGGACAGCGGTCTTCATGCGGTCGTAGAGGATCTCGCGCGGAGCGCCGCCGATCGCTTCCAGAGCGGCGATATGGCAGCGAAGCACTGTTTGCAGATCCTGATGGACAACGAACCGCGCCCAGATCAGTCGTGAGTAGCCGAGCACCATCGAGAACAGCCAGACGATGCGCTTGACTCCTGGCTCATCGACAAACTGGACCTCGAACCTGGCGAAGTCGACTTGCGCCTGCTCACCTGCTGGAGTTTCAAAACGCACTTGGAAGGCTGCCGGCTGGGCAGGCCGCAGCTCGCGCACGCGATCGCGTACGATGCTGTAGCCGCCGACGAAGCCGCGTTCCTTGAGCTCACGCCACAGCCGCACGGCGGTGAGCGCAGGATAGGCAGCCAGCCGCTCACGCAAATAAGCTTCGAAGTGGTCGACAATTCCGGGCCGCACCGCTCGCTTTTTGTAGACCGGCGGCTCCAATCCTTTGGCGATGTAGGCCCTGACTGTCTTTCGATCGACACCAAGTTGCCGGGCGATAGCGCTGACCGACAGACCTTGGCGATGCAAATCCAGGATCATGACAAGTTCCCCAAGTTTGAGCACCGCGCCCTCCCTTCCGCCTGCAGGAGGAACGTCGGCGATTCGACGCGACGGCCGACCGGCCAGGGCATGCCCTGGCCGGTCGGCCGTCACGAAAACTGGGGAATTTTCAAATGCCATAAGTGGGGAGAATTACTCCGCCACTCACA
>NZ_RDQF01000134.1 GCF_004114425.1 Bradyrhizobium vignae
TGCAGGCGGATTGCTATGGCGGCTTCGAGCCGTTGTTCGACCCAAAAAGGAAAGCAATGCCGATCACGCCGGCATTTTGCCTGGCCCATGCGCGGCGGGGATTCTTCGAGCTGGCTGACATCGAGAAAGCCGCCCGGGAAGGCAAGGGCAAACCGGTCTCTCCGATCGCGCTGGAGGCGGTTAGGCGTCTGGATGCGTTGTTCGAGATCGAGCGCGCCATCAACGGCCGTAGCGCCGACGAGCGGCGTGCCGTGCGCCAGGAGCGGAGCAAGCCGCTGCTCGACGACATGCACGACTGGCTGCTCCGCGAGCGAGAAACCCTCTCGCGCTCATCCGAGGTCCTGAAGCCCATGAACTACATGCTTAAGCGCTGGGACGACTTCGTCCGCTTCCTCGACGATGGCAGGATCTGCTTGACCAACAATTGCGCTGAGCGTGCATTGAGAGGCATTGCCTTGGGAAGGCGCAACTGGACCTTCGCTGGCAGCCAGCGTGGCGCCGATCGTGCAGCTATCATGCTGACGATGATCACGACCTGTCGCCTCAATGACGTCGATCCCAAGGCTTGGCTCGCCGACGTCCTCGCCCGGATCGCTGATCTTCCCACCTCGCGTCTGCGCGAACTGCTGCCCTGGGAATGGAAGCTCCTGCACCAAGCCGGCAAGTCCGCCAATCAGCAAGCCGCCTGACCCTTCACGCAACGCCATCGTAGAACTCGCCGTGCTCGCGCGCATGCGTCAATCAGGCGGCCTTCGTCGTATGCGTACTTCATTCAGACCCTAACAATGGTGGATATCGCAACGGGGTGGACCGAAGCTTTCCGCTCGTCGCGCGGGAAGCAGCTCTTGTGGTCGAGGGTCTCGAGCGCGCGCAGAACATATTCCATGGCCCGTTCGCGGGTTCGATTTTGACAGCGACGGCGCCTTCATGAACGACAGGGTCGTGTCGTGGTGCCGCTCTCACAATGTCGAAATCACTCTTCCAGGGCCTACAAGAAGAACGATCTGGATTCGTTGAACAAAAGAACGAAGCTGTCGTTCGCCGCCTGGTGGGCTACGGGCGGTTTGAAGGCATCGATGCCGCTCGCCCATTAGCTCGCCTGTTTGCGGCGGCACGGCTGTACATCAATTTTCTTCCACGCTTCGTGCTTGAGTATCTAATCCCGACAGGTGCTTTCGCCGATTTGAGCTGCCAGTGCGCATTTCCTCCAGAAGGAGTTAGAGTCCGGCCCGAATAAGGACGGACAGATGAGGCGAGTAAGGTTCACAGAAGAGCAGTTTATCGCGGCATTAAAGGGGCATGAGGCTGGGGCGAAGACAGCCGCCTGGCTCGCAAGCACGGTATTTCCGAGGCGACCATCTACAATTGGAACGCCAAATTCGGCGGCATGGACGATTCCGAGGCGAAGCGGCTGAGGGCGTTGGAAGAGGAGAACGCGAAGCTGAAGAAGCTTCCAGCCGAGCAGACGCTCGACGCGGCTGCCCTTCGCGAGCTGCGTTCAAAAAAATGGTAGAACCCGCCGCCAAGCGCGCTGTGCGGTCGAGCATCTGCAGGCCGTGATGAGCCTGTCGGAACAGCGGGCCTGCTCCATCGCCGGGGCGGATCGGAAGATGATCCGCTATCGATCCAGCCGCCCGCCGGACGCAGTTCTGCGTGGCCAATTGCGCGAAGCGGCGGCGTTTCGGCTAGCGCCGTTTGTTCGTCCTGCTGCGGCGGGAGGGCGAGCCATCGGGGATCAACTGGATCTACCGGCTGTATCGCGAGGCGGGGCTCACCGGCCGCAAGCGGCAATGCGCCACGATTTGAGACTATGTTGAAGATTTCGGAGTACTTTGCTCCTTGTGATTATTTCCAGCGCGGGTGCCCCCTCGGGTTCAAGCCCATGACGTATAAACAAGAAGGCCGACTCCCTAAAGATGAGGGATCCCACGTCGTTTCCCTCGTGTCATGATGTCAAGCGACGTCCGGATTTAACCCCGCATATTGCCTCAGATGACAATGTTACTGAAGCGCACCCTGGTGTCTTTCTGGATCGGCTGCCGCGAGTCGGAGCAAGCCGCTCGCGAAGCGCGCCCTCCAGAGCGCCGTAGCGAGCGAGCGGCTTGC
>NZ_RDQF01000135.1 GCF_004114425.1 Bradyrhizobium vignae
TATCGCTATCCTTACGACTATCCTTACGACTATCCTTGGACATTGTGACCCCGCGACAAACCATTCCGCGAGATATTCTTAGCCGACCAGATCAGCCCTCAGTGCGTGGTCCCTGGATGACGCTCACGGTTAACCGGTGCGGATCGAGCGCCGCATCATGAAAACACCGAAGCCAAAGCAACGGGCCGAGCAGGAGATCGGACGATTGGTCAGGCTCGCCCGGCAGGGATTTGGCACATCGAAGATAGCCGCCGAACTCGGCCGCCATGCTGGATCGGTGAGGCGCATGGCACGAACGTTGGGGCTGCTGTTGAAGAAGTAGTCCCGCGAGCGATGTTGAGCGCAGCGCGGCGGACCTACAGCCCAAAGCCTCGGCCAATCTCCCGCGCAATCTTGAGCGCGGCGTCGGTATGGCGGCCATAGAAGAACGCTCGATCAAGCTGCGAAAAGATACCCATTCCAAACAGCGCTGTGGCAACGCCTCTAAACATAGTTATGGACCGGGTTGAACGAACAGCAAAAGTTCAAAAACGGCCCCAGCCGCAGGTCGGGAGAAACAGCCGGGGCCGGCATTCCCATTCCAATGTGCCGCAATCGGCGGTAATCGGCACGTTCCTAGCAAGCCACGTGAAAGCTAATGAACTGTTTCGAAGGACCGAATTAGGAGCGAGGCGCCTGATCTCACAAACGCGCACTTCCAACGCAACATAGCGGCAACGGCCCGTGTTGTACGTTGGGGAGCGCCCCCCGGAGTGGCATACTTCTCCTCGTGGGTGTGGATAAAACCCGGCGGCTCGCGTAGCATCGGCAAGGGTTCAACGTCTCACCGGGATCAGACAAATGAGCCGTTTCCTGCTGTGCAGCGTAGCCGCTGTCTGCCTCGCCGGAGGTTTGGTTTGCCATTCGTCCAAAGCGAATGCTGTCTTTTGGCGCGGCATCACCGCGCCAACTGACATCGATATTCATGGGTGGCCGATCATCAAAGAGCCCCCGCCGAGCCCATGCCAGTGGATACGGGTGAGCGGTGGCTACTGGGTCCGACAGTGCGTTTACTAGGCCAGCATTAGCCCATCGCTCAATTCAAACTTAAGGCCAAGGCGCACGTCGTGCGGTGGTGTTACTCCTCCTCTGTGCGGCGTAGGGGGGTGTCGAAAGATGACGGTAGATTTGCTATCGCATGCTCCAGCTCAGTAGCGATGGCCCGATAGCGCACGATCAGTCGCGCATATACATCGCGCTTAGCCTGATTTTTTGCAACAATCTGAAGTCGCTCGCATTCAGCAATTTGCGCGCGCAGCAGGTCTAGTTGGGCTTGCATTTCCTTCATGCGCCGAGTTGATATTTCTGCGACATTGGCGTCAATGCAGAAAGTACCCACAAGCGAAGGTCCGCCAGTTGGATGCTAGTCTATCGCACCTCGGAGCCGGACGAACTCTAAGAACCCTAAAGGCCCGTTCGCCGGTGCAGCCTGACAGTACGCCTCCGACGAGGACCGTCTTGCGTGACGGGTGGTAATTCGCGAAGCGTGTGACCTTAAGTCTAGCTTTAAGGTCATCAGGCGATGCGGGTCGAGGTTTTGGGCGGGCTCGAGCGGCGGCGGCGTTGGTCGCAGGACGACAAGGCACGGATTGTCGAGGAGACGCTGGCACCGGGCGCGAAGGTAACTGAGGTTGCGCGGCGCAACGGAGTAGCGGCCAGCCTGGTGTTTACCTGGCGTCGCCAAGCACGGACATCGGAACAAGTTGCACCATCTTTTACGCCGGTGCAGATCGCCGCCCTAGCAGCCTCGGCTGAAGAAACTCCGAAGCTTTTGCCTACGGTTGATGGCCGAGTTCGTTCGGCGGCAGCTGCGCGTACTGGATTGATAGAGATCGATCTCGGCAACCGACGGTGCATCCGGGTGGATGCGCACGTCGATCCGGAGGCGGTGGCGCGGGTCCTCGATGTGCTTGGACGCCGATGATTTCTGTACCAGGGAATGTGCGAGTGTGGCTGGCTACAGGCTACACGGATATGCGCAGAG
>NZ_RDQF01000136.1 GCF_004114425.1 Bradyrhizobium vignae
CAAGGCCTCGATCTTCCGAAGCTTCTCGCGCAGCTGCGACTCGCTGGTCATTCTGATCTCGTTACCCGCTCCGAACCAGGGTCACCCCATCACCGCGCGCCGGCGGCGTCAATCATCCCGACCGCGCCATCCAAAGCATTCCGCGCAAGTCAAGCCCGGGCACCGGTGATACTATCGTGACGCTCACGGTTAACCAGCGAGCGAAAATTAGCCTGAGAGACGGGGCGCGCGTGATGCTGCGGGACCAAGCCGGTAGCGTTGCCGAACAGGCCGAACTTGCGGGACGAAAACGACCCGAAAGGCAAGTGAAAGGAATGCGCTGTCACAACGGGACCTTGGCATGGCCCATTTTAATACTGTCGTCATTTATGGGTTGTATGTTCCTACCTTGGATTGCATATTTTTCCCGTTGTCGACCACCTATTGCTTTCAACAATCATGGTTTGGGCAGCAATGAGTAATCGAGGTCGAGTTTACAACTATTCGACTATTCTGGGCGAGCGGGTCGAGCGACTGGTCGCACTTTTTCGAGAACTGCAGACCCTCCGGCGTCGCCTCCGAGCCGCGCAGGCGAGAACGATTGCGAGGACTGGCCGTATCTCTAAAGCCAGTCGTCGAAGGAGAGTGCTTCGTCGGAGATAGCTCTTGCGAGCTCGTAGAGCCGTGCAGTGCGATGATCGAACTTGCCACTTCCGCTTTCTAGGAAGCTCGCGCCAGATCGCTCGACTGCGACCTCATTATCCGGTACCTGCCCAGCACCGAAGCGTCGGAGCAACAGTCGCACAGCTCTTTGGATCGGTGCACGATTGTTAATTTGCGTCGCGTGCGCGATTCAGGCCTGCTCTCTCCTAACCAACCAGACAAATAGATGGGGCGGGGAGAATGATGGTACGGGTCGCGGCTATTGTTGCTTTGTTGCTGATTCCGCTGGGGTCCGAAGCCTTCGCTTCGCGTCACCACAGGCCCACGGGGCGCATCTCGTGCAGCGAGGTCAGATACTACGTCGCGAAATATTCGGCACAAGTGGCCGAGATGTACGCACGCAATCATGGCGCTACTGACGCACAGATCGAACGGGCGCGACGTTGCTTGCCCTCAAACGAGACTGCAGAAACCGAGCGACCACGCGCTTATACCGATTAAGGTCGTAGATCAGCCCCGATGGAAGTGCTCTTGTGCGTCGTTTGCTACACCAGGATGTAGAGCTGAGTGCTAGCATTGCCGATGATCGCGACCTGCCAACGCTCCACGATTGCGCCCTGCAAACCATGGACCGCATCCTTCAGCCTAAATCGATCGCCTGTCAGGAAAGTGCTCTACAGTGTGGATGCGCCTATGATCCGCGGGCCATGGTTGCGCCCCCCGGCGTTGAGTGCATCATCGCGACTCAGACAGAGGCGCCGCATAGCCCAAAACTGGGCCTACGTACTCATGATCGGCTTGCCGGCTGATGTCCGCTCAAGCTCCAACAGCAGTCGAAGTGTGGGCATCTGCCGAGGTCGGTACCACTCCAGCATAAGGGCCCAGAAATCCGAGATGGGCCAATGCCAAGTCGGCATAAAGTCGCAATGGAGCGACCTCTAGTTTACGAGCTTGCGATTGCTGGCAATCCTATCTTCGTTTGCAACGAGCAGATCGTAATTGTCTGCAAGTCTAAGGTACATCCCACGCAGCCCCTCATCTGACGTACCAAACGCTAGGGTTCGGTACTCCTCGGCTACGTGCCGATGCCGGGCAAGCCTCCGGTGGGGCTTTCAATTACCCACAAATTCTGCTCCGACCATGGCGCCCAGCGCAATGTCGGTGAGGCGCGACAGCCCGCGCCACATGACGGTATTACCGGGCGGCGGATCGCTGGCGCGGGCGAGATAACCGC
>NZ_RDQF01000137.1 GCF_004114425.1 Bradyrhizobium vignae
CATATTGCCTCAGATGACAATGTTACTGAAGCGCACCCTGGTGTCTTTCTGGATCGGCTGCCGCGAGTCGGAGCAAGCCGCTCGCGAAGCGCGCCCTCCAGAGCGCCGTAGCGAGCGAGCGGCTTGCGGTGCTTCGGCGAAAGAACCTGTCAGGATTAAATACGAAGGCGCGAAGCTTGGACCGATAGTGTGATCTCTGTGCTGCTGATGAGCTGTCGAGCGGCCTTTGATCGCCAATTCTTCACCAATCGCTGCACCGTGCGCCGCTGATGGCCGCTGAACCGACCGGGCGCATGCGCTTCCAGCCGGGAGAGAAGATCGACCGCGGACAAGTGCGGAGCCGCGGCGAGCCATTCCTCGATGATGGGAATGTAGGGGTCGAGCATCGATGGCCGACGTGGCACAGGCTTGCGCCGCACATAGCGACGACGATGAATGCCCCGCTGCTCACCCTGTTTCCAACCATCGCCGAGCTCTCGGGCAAAGGCCGCTAAGTCGCCATGCCCCTGCGCGACAGTCATCGCTGGCTTTCCAGCCCGTTGATCGACGCGCTTACCCAGCTCATTCTGAGCGTCCCGCATCTGTGCCAGCAATGCCACCGGATCAAGCGTCCGGTAAATCTCCCGCAGCCGACCTTTGAATGCCTCATTGAGCCTCGGGTGGACCAATGCTCTTTCGTACGGCGTAGCGGGAGGAAGATAGCGCTTGATCATCTTGGCACCTTCGCGGTGCTTCTCCTTCAGCTTAAACGAGGGCTGGAAGAAATTGATGTGCAGCCGTGCCGCCGCAAACAGGCGAGCTAATGAGCGAGCAGCATCAATGCCTTCAAACCGCCCGTAGCCCACCAGGCGGCGAACGATAGCTCCGTTCTTTTGTTCAACGAATGCCTGATCGTTCTTCTTGTAGGCCCTGGAACGAGTGACTTCGACATCGTGAGAACGGCACCACGACACGACCGTGTCGTTCATGAAGGCGCTGTCGTTGTCAAAATCGAGCCCCCGAACGGGCCAGGGAAATAGGTTCTGCGCGCGCTCGAGAGCTTCGACCACAAGAGCTGCTTCACGCACGACGAGCGGAAAGCATTCGGTCCACCCCGTTGCGATATCCACCATTGTTAGCGTCTGAATGAACGCGCCGGATACGGACATGCCGCCGTGCGCAACCAGATCCGCTTCGCAGTACCCCGGCGGAGGTGATCCCCAGTCATTGAATGTACGCACCGGGACTTGCCGCCGTACGGCACTGGAAAAGCCCGCCCGCCGTCGGCGTCCTCCGGCTGCTGCGATCTTTACGTCGCTCAGCAGGCGATCGATCGTCGCCGCGCTCACCTTCAAAACCTTCGACCTCTCATCGGCAGAAAGCTTCAATCTGCCGTGCCGTTCAAGAGCCGGAAGCAAAAACGGGATCATCGCGACGAGCCGCTTACTGCAGAGCCGGTCAGAGGCGTCCCATAGCACAATCAGTGCAACGCGAATGGAAGCTCCGTAGGTCCGGCTCCGTCGCCGCGGCACGGCCGATCCCGATGCCCCGTCCACCGACAGTGCTCGGATAGCGTGCTTGCGATGCCATCCCGTAACGGCACACAGCTCGTCCAGGATCCGTGCCTTCTCGAGCCGTCCGCTCGCCCGATAACGCTCCACCAGCGCTGATGTGATCTCGCGCTTTGCGCGCATGCTGATCTTCCCTGCCATACCCGCCACCGAACTGATTCGGCAGCTCCGCCCCAGACACGACAGGGAAGTTGTCCGGTAACATTTTTACTGAGGCAATGCG
>NZ_RDQF01000138.1 GCF_004114425.1 Bradyrhizobium vignae
ATTCCGCGCTGGTCGCGCTCGAAGGCGTCGACGATCTCGTCGTGGTCGCGACCGCGGACGCGGTTCTGGTCTCGCGCCAGAAGGATGCCAACGGACTGAAGCGTCTGGTGACGAAGCTGAAGGCGGTCGCGCCGAAGGTGACCGAGGAGCATCTGAAGGTGCACCGGCCCTGGGGCAGCTATCAGTCGGTCGACAATGGCGAGCGCCACCAGGTCAAGCGCATCGTGGTGAAGCCGGGTGGACGGCTGTCGCTGCAGAAGCATCACCATCGCGCCGAGCATTGGATCGTGGTGCGCGGCACGGCCCAGGTCACCGTCGACGAAACCGTGAAGACGGTGCATGAGAACGAGTCGATCTACATCCCGATGGGCGCGGTCCACCGGATGGAGAATCCCGGCAAGATCCAGCTGGAACTGATCGAGGTCCAGATCGGTTCTTATCTCGGGGAAGACGACATCATCCGGATTGAAGACGACTATCAAAGAACCTAAGCAACACCCGAAGTGCGCATTGCGATGATCGGACCAGAGTATGTGAGTCTGGTGCCCGGCGACTGTTTGCGGATTTCGGTCAGTACGTGATCTGCGTCCACAAGGACGAGGAGACCGCGGCGATCCCGATCTGCTAACCCTGGGGCTCGACGGGCTGGTGGCGGACACTGTCAAAGCTAAGCGGCTGGATTTGACCATTGACCTGACTAAGCCGACCGCCGCGACCGATGCCGTTTTCATCGCGGTCGGCACGCTCTCCCGATAGCGCAGTCTCACACCGGCGACCGTGGTGGTAACGAGACCGACGGTGCCGGTCGGCCCCGGACCAGGCGTTCCCAAAGTTCGTGCGTGATTGATAGAAAAACACAATGGTTGATTGCGGCCACAACTTCTCCGAGCGTGCAGCTTAACGCGCTGGAGGATGCTTTGCCGCTTCCTCCGGGAGTTTAGCCTGTCTGCATAATCTCATGGAGGGAGATCAGTCGATCTGAGCTACGTACTTTAGTAAAATTACTCCGAGGCGGAGACGCTTTGAGGCGAACGAGTTCAAATGGGATGGATATATCAGCCGCGAGGGACAACGCCCATTGATCGCCATGCCGATTGCGTTGTAGATCGGACGGGCTGGAGGCGAGCCGAAGGAACGGCTGATGCCAACTACTCTCCAAGAACAACTGGACCAGGTTGAACGCGACATAAAGTTATACATGGAGTTTGATGCAAACGAGAAAGATCGTTTCAATCGCGAGTCGTACTTGTGGACTGCAGAGGATCGCATCGAGTGGCAGGAGATACAACGTGACAATGCTCAACGACTCCGAGAGCTGCTCGAGGAGCGTGACCATTTGCGCAGCCGGTTGGGCCTATGAAACGACAGTCAGATGATTGCCGTAGATCGCAAGTGCGAAAGATCGCAGCTGCTTCGACATTTCCCTCGAGAACTCAAATGCTCGGCTCGAAACTATCAGTTCGCCGAGACTGAAGATGGGCTCGCGTCCTGCTTGCGATTATGGGAGCTTGCTTTGGGATCGTTACGCGTATTCTTGTGGGCTTGAGTAACTCATCGGTGTTGGACCATCCATCCGAGGTCAACGACGGGCCGCGTTCTAGCACTACTTTGGCAGATTGTGTTTTTCGCCGCTGTTTTTCACGGATTTGCCTTCGGCAATATGGGCAATGCTGAGACGGCGGCCGAAGGATGAGATCAACGATGGCGTGACGTACGGCTGGCATGGTTGGCTGAGGCGGAGGCCCGTAG
>NZ_RDQF01000139.1 GCF_004114425.1 Bradyrhizobium vignae
ATAGCGGCCAGTCCGTCGGAAGGATGATCGAGCAACATCGTCGTCTCCAGGTTGAATGGATTCAGCAACCCTCAGTCTGGCCTCAGACCTGGTCGCTATCCACTCCCCATGGAATCTTCGTCGCAAGAGCTCCTCGCAATGACGGAGGCCGTTGAAGCATCGAGGCAACGACAATGAAAAACACCCCGTTCGATCTCACCGGCAAAGTCGCGGTCGTCACCGGCTCCAGCCGCGGCATCGGCCGCTGCTCTGCTGAACTCCTGGCGAAGCTCGGCGCCAAGGTCGTGGTTTCCTCGCGCAAGCTTGAGCCCTGCAAGGAGGTCGCCGACGGCATCATTGCTGCCGGCGGCGATGCCCTCGTCATCCCCTGCAACATCGCGCGCAAGAACGAGGTCGAGGCGCTGATTGCAGGCGCGACCAGGCATTACGGAAAGATCGATATCCTCGTCTGCAACGCCGCGGTGAATCCCTATTACGGCCCGCTGCTCGACATCACCGATGAAGCCTTCGACAAGATCATGGGAAGCAACGTCAAGGGCAACATCTGGCTCTCCGCGCTGGCGATCCCGCAAATGGCCGAGCGCGGAGGCGGCTCCGTGATCATCATCTCCTCGATCGGGGGCTTGCGCGGCTCGACCGTGATCGGCGCCTACGGCATCTCCAAAGCCGCGGACTTCGCACTGTGCCGTTCGCTCGCCGGCGAATGGGGCCCGAAAGGCGTCCGCGTCAACTGCATCGCGCCCGGCCTCGTCAAGACCGATTTCGCCCGCGCCCTCTGGGAAGACGAAGCCAACCTGAAGCGCCGCACCGCCACCACGCCGCTCCGCCGCATCGGCGAACCCCACGAAATTGCCGGCGCCGTCGCCTATCTCGCCTCCGACGCCTCGAGCTTCATGACCGGGCAGACCATCGTCATCGACGGCGGAGTGACGACGGCGGCGGTGTAGGGTTTGACCACTTGCAATTGTATTGAACTGGCGCTTCACTTCACCCTCCCCTGGAGGGGACCCCTCCAGGGGAGGGTAAGAGAAGGGCCGCGCGAGCCGCTACGTTCGGCGGTGCTTCAAGGGTGTCGTCTCTGCCTCGCGCGATCCGTACAGCTCGACATAGATGCATTCGAGAACGGCGGTCAGATCACTCGTGATCTCCGAATTCCAGAATCGGATGACTCGATAGCCTTCGTTCTCAAGCCAGCGTTGACGTTCGAAGTCGCGTGCGGCCGTATCGTCTTCATTGTGGTGGCCGCCATCGAGCTCGATGATGAGGCGCTTGGCTGGACAGAAGAAGTCGACAATATAAGGACCAATTGGAGCTTGGCGGCGGAAGTGTGAGCCTTGGAGCGGGAGCTCCTTCAGCGCACGCCATAACATCCGCTCGTGCGGCGTGGTGTTGGCTCTCAGCTTCTTCGCGGCCGCGCGTCGGATTGATGTTGACACCATTGCTGTGGCTTCACCCCACCCCGCTCGCGCTAGGCGCGAGCGACCCTCCCCCTCCAGGTAGGGGAATCGCATATGGTGCTGGCAGGGTGTTGCCAAGCGGTTGGAACTGGATTCTTTGGGTGTCTCTCGATTCCAGAGGGAGACCTGAATGCGCAAGCTCAAGCGCC
>NZ_RDQF01000014.1 GCF_004114425.1 Bradyrhizobium vignae
ATCGTGCCGCCGCGCCACCGCGGACACGCTCGCCCCCGGCGCAAAACTCTCCGCAACAATCGCCGCCTTCGCGTCGGTCGACCAGCGCCGACGCCGGCCCGTCCCCGTGATGATCTCGATGCGCTGCAGCGTGTCGGCGCCGTCTTCAAGGATAGACGTATGCCTATCCTTATCGCTATTCTTACGACTATCCTTACGACTATCCTTGGACATTGTGACCCCGCGACAAACCATTCCGCGAGATATTCTTAGCCGACCAGATCAGCCCTCAGTGCGTGGTCCCTGGATGACGCTCACGTTTCTCCTCGGCAGGGCCGATTACCGCCCAGTACGAGACGATCGTGCAGTGCCCATTCTTGCCGTGGCCCCACCCAGTAAGGTTTCCAATGAAGATGTCGTCGTTATCCGTTTCGAGCCGCTGCCCAACAAATGCGCCCATCCCTAGCTTGTCAGTACTCGAAATGTACGTGAACATTAAAAGATCTCCGGAACGGGAGCCCTTCACTTTGAAGTTGCGGGGATTCCCTTTTCTGTTGGTACGCTCGGCAACGTCTCGATCCTGGATCATCCTTCCAGAGGCCAGAACGTGCCGGGGCACTAGGAATTCGTATTGATCAGCAGGACCATCAGAAGGATCAGTGTAGATGTACAGCGCCTGCTCAAGACTCATCAGCCGTATGAGCCAAGGGATGACGTTTTGCTCGAAGGGGTCACGAATAAAGCCGACGACGACAGCTGCCACGACAAAACCTAGCGCTGCTTTCAGGCCCTGACGCGCCAGATCAGGCGCCAGCGGCCGCACCGCGTCGCGAGCCCGCTTCCAATAGCTTTTTGCGAGCAGAAATCTCGGAGGTAATACAAGCTCTTTGCCAGCTCGTGCCTTGCGCGACTTACCCATGCTCCCACCCCAAAGAACTTCTCGGGCGCAAAACGCCCGAGAAGCCTTTTGCATCCTTAACCGCCGCAGAGCGTCGAGTTTGCCCTGACGATGACCGGTGCCGACGGACGAGAGCTGCGCATCAGATCCTCCATGCGAGCAGTAGAGTTGCTCGCTCTCATCATGTTGGAAGGCGAAAGAAGCGGTTCAAGAGAGTCGATAAAAAAACAGAGCTTTCCATCTAAGTGCCAGATATTATTTGCTTCCCACCACGTACCGCATCGCAAACAGCTACTATAGTCTTATGCTTTCCGCGACATTACAGGCGCGCCCTACGCCATCTGCCATTCGAAAAGACCGAATCTCGGGCAACTCGAGTTGGAGAATTTCAGGCGTTTCGCCACGACCTCCGCGCTCCTACCAGTCCAAAAATACAACAACCGTCTGACAAAGAGCCGAAGCACCAGCTGCACTAGCAGCCAAGGCATTGAAGGTGCTCTGCAGGTTATAAGCAGCTCCCAGCGCGTTGAGCTTTTCAGCCTCTTCCCTCATCCCAATCGTCCCTTTGACTCCGGCAAACTTGTTTCCTGAATTCACCTTCGCAGACAAGAACCACAAACCGGCGGCCAGGATCGCTAGAGCGGCTCGCCAAATTGAAGAAGTGCTTCGCAGTCAATCTTTCCCCCGTATGTTTGCTAGCCGCGGGGCCATCTAACGGCAGCGCACCTTCGCATAAATTGTGCAGCCCTGCGTCCCGTCGCAGAACAAAACCTCTTTCCATCCGGAGGGGTCACAGTCTCCCTCCCAGCATTTATGGTCCGGAGGAAGGGTGCTGCAATCCCGGTGCGGGCCCTCGCGCAGGATACCGGCGATGGCTCTCGCCCTCATTATTGCTTGCGCCTCTTCAGGCGTCTTCCGCTCCGTTGCGTAACCCAGCTGATGCGCTTCCTCGACCGTCTGCGGAATCCTTACGGCGTCTGCCATTTACGGCCCTCCTTTGCGAATGGCTGCCGCGGCGGCTTGTCCGATCAGTGCGGCGTTGTGGATTGCGGCGGCTTCGGCGGCGGCGTCCCCAGGCGGCGCGATGGTGATGGTCACATCGTGAGTACGTGTGCGCGTAGCGTTCAAGAATGGAGAGTCCGGGTTGGCCGTAAACTCCACCAGCTTCCACGTTGGCGTAACCGAACTACCATAAACAACCACGAAGGTCACCTCGTAGCTGAATGCGCTGTAAGGACCAATGATTGTTCCTGGCACGGTCGATAAGAAGATCTTCTTATCCAGGAACTGGCCAATCTTGAGATCTCCCTCGATCAGTAACTCTCCTGCCTTCTCGCACGGATTTACAACCGGCCGAGCTGAGCGCAGCTCCCTGAGCGGGTAAGTGAAGGAGATCGTTTCTATTCTTGTCGCTTCTGAAGAGGCATTCCCTCCAGCGCCGAGCGTGAATGACCTCGTATCGGAAAGAGTTCGCACCCACGACAGGCCTGGGTTCGCGCTGCCCTTCTCATCAACAGTCAACTTTAGAGTAACTGTTGCCAGCCAGTCTTTGATCCAATCAGCCTTGTTGCCGCTCCGTTGACCCGCCCCATAGTATTTCCGGATCGCATCATCCACTCCCTTGTGCAGCTCGCACTTGATGTGGTTGATGCTACGATTCTCTGTAATTTTCTGGGTTTCAGGAGGCTCGTGCCACTCCTGCATCTTCGGGACGTAAGCCCCGCAGCCCCCGACGAAAAGGACAATAGCTGCCGCGCAAAGCAGAAGCCCACAATCCGCATGATGAAAACCGCTCAACGAAAACTAAACCACTGCATGTCGACACACTCTCGGCTTGGTCGCAACGGCTCCCGATCGGACCGAATCAGAGAATCTTCAGTTGTGCTTTCGCTAACCTTGGGTCACCTCTCAGCTTGCACTTGCGACGCCGCCAAAACGCGAAATCGCATCTGCCGGTAAGACAGAGGATCAGGCGATCCTTTTATCGTGGCCTGCAGCCAACCAGCATCCCTCGCACAATCTGAGAAGCCACAGCCTGATCGCGCCTTGAGTCCGATTTGATCACCGGCGTACGGTGCGAAACGTTAGGCGGTTGACCTTCCTGGCCAGCAACGCAAATCGCAGTATGTCGGAGCGGTACAGCACGATGGAGCGCTTGCCCGGAAGCCTCAGGATTTCCGTGGGTCGAGCAGCCATCAGCTTCGCCGGCGCTTCGGCGTCAAGCCGCTCATGCCAGGTGCCGGTTCGCACCATGTCCGAGCGGATTGAATTTGTCCGAGCAGCGGGGTTTCAGGGTGTCGAGCGCACGCACCCTACCCATCTTCTGTCGCTGGCGCTCCGTGAAATTTTTCGCCCTTGATGTCCGTGCAGACGACCGAGCCCTTGTAGGACAGAGGTTGGATATAACCATGCCTGTTCCTTTGCCTGCGCCCATCGGCCCGAAGACAGGGACCATGCCGTCCTTGGTTGAACCGCAAAAAAGAACGGCCGATCCGGCCGACTATTGGTCCATTCTCCCTCCGTACGCCGAATAGAACATTTCCCAGTTGTTGGCTGTGCCGAGAGCACGGGCGCGGCTTCCGCTGCCTAACACCACAATAATGATTTTGCCAAAGAACAATCCCGCATGCACAAGCAGGAGAAGGGTCAGCAGGGTTTTGCGGAGGCACCACCACATGCCTCAGCTTGACCGTGACAGAATGATGTTGGCCAGCCCTGAAGACCAATGCGGAAGCCATTTCCGCTTCCAGCCTGATCGTAGCGTCCCAACGGTCCGGTTTGGTATTACGTGGGATACCCGTCGCAAGGGGACTTGGCATTGGCACCGATGGCCCCGCTTACAAGAACACGTCGGCGCTCATTTGGGTCTGCATTGCGGATCGGTGTGCGCAGCAAGGGCAATCTCATCCGGAACGCAATAAGTGGTGCCATCGTAGAAAGAGACAATCTTGACCAAATGCTCTGACGCCACGGCTTTTTGAATCTATGGCTTCCATATCCATCGCAGTGTCGTGGTCGTCCGATTTGAAAAGATAGCCGTACCGGTCCATCTTAACCTGAACTGCTATGCCGGCAAAAGGTCTGAACTGGTGTTGGCTTAGGTCGCCCACGATCCAGCCGGCGCCCGCGAAGGCCGCAAGGCGTGCTAATTGAAGCGCAATCCGGCATCTTGCCGCGTTTCTCGAGCAAGTGTGGAGATCGGGCAGGCCCACCGAATTCTCTGAGTGCGTCAGCTTGTCGACAGCTGGTCCTAATAGAGCGAGAAGAGAGCGACACATCGAAGCGAGAGGGACATGGACCCATTTAACAGCATCAACCCATTCGACCCAGAGTTCTCTGCTTACAACGCCGCGATGCCGCAAGCGCAACAGCAGCAAGCGGAGTTTGAGCCGTACTTGGATGAAGTGCCTAAGCTTGGTACCTCTGCCGTCGCAGAGGATCCGGTTTCTCCTGATCCCTACTATCCTCATCTGTCTGAAGAAGGCCTTAGGCTCGCCGAGGCCTTCGGACTTGAGCACCCGAGGGCCGACGGTTCTCATTCCGAACACGCGGTCACCGGACGCGAGGACGCCGCTGCCCTAATGGACGAGGACTACACCGGCCAGTTGAGGCCTACGAAGAGGCAGAGGACAGTAAGCCAGACGGAAGGCGATGCCATTGAGCGCCAGCCCCGCGACCCTAGCAATTCAGCCGCTCGCGAGCTGATTGAAGACGCCGGCACACCGTTTCAGGCCAGCGGGCCGTTGATCCTTCCTGCGGAAGAGTACGGTCAGGATATGCTGTGGGCGATGCTGGGAAACGCCGGCTCATCGTCGTCTCTCGAGGCAACCGCCCCTCATGACCTCGCCTTGGATTCAGAAGCGGCCGTTCGTTCCGTCAACTCGCGGCAGGACGACCAGCGCACGTCAGCTGCGCATGAGGGTAGCAGCGTCCCGCCGAGCCAGGACAGCCCACCGGCTCCTTTCATAGTTCATAACGATCGCTTCACGGCGCTGTTCGTACCCGCTGCGGCAATGAGGGGCGGCTCTCCACTCAATCTATCAGGCGCAACCATTCATTTCGGATCTCGACCGGAAAGCGTTTCGCAGCCGAGCGCACAGCCGGCGAATCGGCTCTCGCCAGCACTGCTTGCGCAGACGGTGGAGCAAGCCGCTCCGGCGTCCGCCAGAGCTGAGACGACGCCGCTCGCGGCCCGCGAGATTTACGCCGCATCATTCGCCGTTCCTGAGGGCTTTTCGCACGGGACCCAAGCCGCCTCAATCACAATGATCTCAAAGCTCGCCCGCTGGGGCCTCTTGCCGGACGCAGCGGAGCCGATGAAGCAATACGACATTCGCGGCGAGCGTTACACGGCTCTCTTGGGGCCGGGCGGACCGAACGACGTTCGGCTCATCCACCATCCACAGATGTAGACACTAGAGACAGTCGCTACGTGAGCGGCCAGTCCAGATAGCTCAGGTAGCGGATTCGTTGATGGACGGTAGCTTGCTTCAGCGACACTTGCGAGCTTAGTGAGGTTCTGTGCGGTGCGGATGAGCGCAGCCGGCCCCAATGAACTTGCGGGCGCCATCGCTTAGCGGCTCCTTGTTGAGCCGAACAGCGATGGCCCCTTTTGTTTGCGAAGAGGGGGATCACGTTGCGGGCTGCTTGCGACGAGGTGATAGTGCAGAAAAATCGGAGGTGACTGCCGACCCCCTCAGGGGGCCGTCGTCGCTATAATGTGTGTCTTTCTGGCGAGGCACAGGAAGGAATGGCTTTGACGCATTCGGCCGATGATCTTACCGCGAGAAAGCCCAGCGCCGCGCTGAGAGTCTACAGGACACGACCGCTCGCCTCTTTGATCGGCGCGGATCTTTACCCGGAATCCCACCGACCTGCAGCCCCTTTCCAGCATCACCACGATCGCGGTGCCGCGGAAGGCGATCCGGAGCATGCAGCCGAAACGAATCGCGAGGAACTCCAAATTGTGGTGAAGGCGCGGATCCCCTACCAGTTCGTACAGGAGATTTCGCAGCTCACGTCAGTTAGCTTTCTGGGTGTTGGTTACTTTGGGAGATTTCTTCGGTGTTGATTTTGAAACCATTTTGAAGCCAGACCAGTTTGGCGGTGTTGGACTTTTCTCCGCGACTTGTTTGCCTAAAGGCGCGTTATTTCACAGCCCGTGACGTACAGCCTGGGTGAAGAACTTACTTGCGATTACTTGTCTTTCGATTCAGGGTGTGACTTATCGTGGAATAAGGAGCCATTGGCGACCTCCGGCCCTGCTTTCGAAGCAGCGTGGAGCCGGCTCCGACAGGTCGATCCTGCGCTGTACGCGTTGTTCTAGTGATTCAGTGAGCAGCTCTCGACACCCTAAAAATTCTCGCCGTCCAATCGCGCGGCGGAGTAGTGTGGCTTTTGGAGCGGACGCGCGATGTTCAGGGCGTTACACGCTGTAATCGGGTACAAAAGCAGTTCATGAAGCCAGAATTCTGCATATGGAAGTGGTTTTTTGAGTGATTTCACCGGGATGAGTGTGTGAAGCTGCTTTGCACCTAGGCAGCTTCGGCACCGGACGTGTCTGCAAAGAGGGTTGGCACGGAAGCGAGTTGGTGGGATTGCTTATTGACCCGAGATTCGACGCTTCGAACTCGGCGCATATGTTGTCCCCGGCAACTGCGCTCTGCTCGCCCGGAATAGTTTTAAGATAGAGGCGCCCTGAAATCTGATGCCGTCCAAGCTGCCAGGATTGAAAAGACGGCTCGAGAAGAGCCCTGTCGCGAGTCAGGATGTACTTAGGCGATTCACGTGGGAGATCAGAGCCATTAACCTGTGTCTGGACGACCTTCGCTATTTCCAGGCCCATGCGCTGGGCATTGCTGCACCACAAATGATGATCTTGATGGCGCTGATCGACTTGGAACAGGACGACGGAGTTCCGGTCAACGTGGTTGCAAAGTTGATGAAAGTTGAGTCGGCCTTCATTACGAGGCATTCGAAACAGCTTGAGGATAAGCGATTTGTGCGACGTAAGCGCTGCGCGAGCGATGCACGAATTGTCAATCTGTCGCTAACCGACAGCGCTCGCAGACAACTTGCGAGCATCGCAGCGCAGCAGGAAGAACTCGATGAGTTTGTTTTTGGTTATCCCGACATTACGAACTTTGCAAAGCTGGCTAGTTGCCTTAGCGGAGTCAGGCAACGGCTGGAAAAGGCTCGCCTGCACGCCGCGTTGAAGATGCAAGAACCTTCAAGAGAGCAGCAGCTGCGGGACGCCTAGCCGGTCAACAACTTGAGCCCAGGAACCTACTCGCCGCGGCGATCACAACGAGCACAACCCATCCTGGATCGGAAGCTTGGATTTACTCCGCCGCCCTGCAACACAGCTCAAGCCGGAGCCAAGTGATCAAATTCGGTGCTCCAAGCTATAGCTGTACGCATGCTGAAGGAGCCATGCGCCGACAGAAGCTGGAACGCAGCGATTTACGTCGACTCTAGCAATCGTTTCTGCATCTGCTTCCGTGAGACGATGATAAGCGATAACTCTGCGGCATTTGGCCAATCCTTTGCTCGGAGGCGCGGTATTCTACGAGCGCCGTCTGAGAGCGCTATGGGCTAACCGACCTTCGCCATAGTACCTGCGAAGCTTGTCGAGATGGCCACCGCGATCAGTTGGAGCGAGATGTAAAACAGTGCGGGCGCGGCTCGGTGCTAACCGGACCCGGGGGCTGAAACCAGGCCAACTAGTCCCTACCACATCCGCACTGCCGTTGAGACTAGCGGGAAGGTGACTCGGCGCTGATCGATCTGGAGCAATAGCGCTGTCCCTGCCACATCCCGTTAACCCCAAAGGGCTCTGTATCTGTAATAGCTTACCGCAAGCTGACTGGCCTTTTGCGTGGGCTATCAATACCCGCTCAATGTGCCACGCAAATCCTGCAACCACTCAGACATGCTCTCAGTCTGTCAGCCGTTACGACTTCAGGAATCACCCGGACGGCTCAGGTTGGCGATCAGTGAGACATTGTCGATTGGCGGACCATACCATCCTAGATTCTCCGCCCCAGTTAGAGGGTAGGTCTCGCTGTGCCATCAGATTGCGAATTCGGTGCTTTGCGCCCGCCCGTCGCTCTGCCGCGCATATTTGTACGGCCATGTCATCGCGATCCGTATATCGGTCGACTGTCGAAGTGCGTTTGTGGAATTTAGCAAGCCTCAATCTGGGAGTACTGCGGATTAACGAAAAGCGAGCCAGATAATGACTTTACTGTTAAATTGAAGGGTCTGTGATGCGACGGAGAATACAGCATCGCACGAGTGAGCTACATAACGCCAGTCAGCGATAGATGGAAAGCAGCGCGGATGCGACTTGGCGCCTGCATCGGGGGACTTGATGAGAAAGGCGCTATCCCTATCCGCATCCGCACTGCCAATGAAGCCACGGGATCGAGAGGCTAACGCATCGGCTTTGCTCTCGGGGCTCTTCACACCAAATGCCTCGTGGGTATTAACGAGAAATCGGCCTTGAGTGATCTACCCGGACTGATAAGCGAGACTGAGGGCGTAGCTGATCGCTCGTATTCATCCCCAACATAGTCTGCGCAGAATGAGCAAAGACGGGCTTGCTGACACCGCTGCCGAAAACTTCGTCCGCCAAGCTCATCATTGAAGTAGATCTTAGTCCTCGACATCACTCATCGACAAGCCGCCGGGATGCATAAGTATATTCCAAAGAAATCCGGCGTGCCTGTTCAATGAGGTTGGCGGCGGCGCTATGCCCCCCGTCGATATTCTCATAGTAGAGGTACGGTTGGCCCAACGCAGCGAGCTTCGCCGCCGCCTTGCGGCCATGCGCTGGATGCACGCGGTCGTCCTTGGTGGACGTGAGAATGAAGGGGGCCGGGTAGGTCTTGCCTGGCACCAACCTCTGATAGGGCGAGTAGGCCTCGAGCCACTTGCGCTGTTCGGGAATGGTGGGATCGCCATACTCGCCGATCCAGGAGGCTCCGGCGCCCAGCTTAGTGAACCGAATCATGTCGAACAGCGGAACTTGTAAGATGGCCGCATTGAAGAGCTCGGGTCGTTGGGTGATTGCTGCCCCTACCAGGAGGCCTCCTTGGCTACCGCCGACTACGCCCAGTCGGCGGGGAGAAGTAATTTTGCGCCGGATCAAGTCCTCCGCGACAGCGATAAAATCATCCCATGTGCGCTGCTTCGTTGCTCCTTGAGCAGTCTGGTGCCATTGCGGCCCGAACTCACCCCCGCCGCGCAGGTTCGCGACAACATACGCGTTGCCCTGCTCGAGCCAGAGTCGTCCGGTGAGGCCCACGTAAGAGGGGATGAGCGGAGTCTGAAAGCCACCATAACCATAGAGAAGCGTTGGAGTTGATCCGTCAAACCTTGCACTCTTGGGTCGTAGCAGAAAGTAAGGAATGCGGGTGCCATCGCGCGAGATTGCCTCGAACTGTTCGACGACAAGTCTGGAGGCGTCGAACCTCGGAGGTGTCGCTTTCAGTGCCTCAAGGCGTTCGGTTGCCGCGTCGAAGTACCAGAGCATCGTCGGGCTAAGAAAGCTGGAGACGGTGAACATCGCCTCGTCCGTTTCATGCGATGCTGCAGCCAGACCGACGCTCGCATTCTCTGGAAGCGGGATCGGCGTGGCCCGCCAGGCGCCCTGATGGTACTTGTAGACGAACGCCTTACCCTGAACATTGTCGAGAATCGTTAGGATTAACAGGTTTCTTGTGGCGGTGAATCCGCTGAGCGCTTGTCGAGGCCCAGGCTTGAAAACGAGCGAGGGTCTGGCGCGCAGCGGATCCTGCTTCCATTCGGCCAGGTCATACGAGATGATCGAGCCAGCTGAGAAGGGGGTCTCTCCGGATGGTGGCATCCAGTCTTCGTTGAGTGTGACCAGCAGGCGACCACTGGCGATGGCCCCGATGGTCGCCTTCTTTGGCAGATTGAGCTTAGTCGGCTTGGCCCCAAAGAGAACATACTCATGTTCGAACGAACTGATGCCGCGCACCGCGCCGGTCGCATGGACCCTGCCTTCACTGTCGCGCAGCACGAATGGACTGGCCCCGACATCGGTCGGCTCGCCACGGAAGACCTCGCGCGCTTCCGCGAGCGACTGACCGCGCTTGAGCTCCTTCACGACGAAAGGGTAACCGGCTTGCGTCATGGTCCCTTCGCCCCAATCTCGTGCAATTAGGACCGTGTCGCTGTTTACCCAAGTGACCTGCTGTTTTCCCTCGGGAAGTTCGAAGCCGTTCGTCACGAAGGTTTTAGCGACCGCGTCGAACTCGCGGACGAACACAGCATCCTTTCCGCCCTCGGACAGCTTGAGCAAGCATAGGCGCTCTTCGGGCGGAAGGCAGCTCACCCCTTTGAGGACCCAGTTTTTCTTGTCCGCGTCGGCGAGAGCATCCACGTCGAGGATGGTCTCCCATCGAGGGCTTTGGGTTCGATAGCTTTCAAGGGTCGTACGCCGCAACACGCCGCGCACCTGGTTCTCGTCCTGCCAGAAATTGTCGAGACCGCGCCGTCCCAATGAGACGTACGGAATTCGGTCCTTAGCCTGAAGAACGTGGAGCGCTTCTCCGTAGAAGCGCTGGTAACGTGGGTCGGATTGGAGCGCACTGAGTGTCTTGCCGTTCTCGGTGTGAGCCCAAGCCGATGCGCGCAGCCCTTCGATTTCCTCAAGCCAAAGAAATGGATCCTCAGCGCCGGTTCCACTCGCTAGCGCATGGGACAGTCCCGCGGCCATCAAACAGCTCATCGATAGTGACGCTGCGAGAACAAACGAATTCTTCATGGGAGTTGTCCTGAAGGTTAGCCAGCCGGAGCCCGGCGTGTTGCCAGGTGAGTGGAAGCATTCGGAAGATGCATACTCCGCTTCGAAGAGCGGGCATGCGGGAAATGCGTCCGCTGGCTCTACGTGGTGCAAGCAGCGTGCCGCTTGAGAATTGGAGGTTCTCCAGTCGTTTCCAACCCATGTAAGTGTCGGCTTTTGGACGTCAGTCTCAAACCTGACAACCAGTTCTTTGCAAGAGCGGCATGTTGCGCAGCGGCCGCCTTGCTCGCAGTACGTACATCCTCGATGATCGCTTGCGCAACCGTTCGGCCACTCACAACTCCACTATGGGCAGCATCATCCGTCGACAGTTTCGACTTTAAGTGTGAAGTGCGAGCACAAGTGCGATCTTCGCGGCTTGCTGATCGCGTTGGCCGGCACCATCAGTGCACCGAGCAGACCCCGGTACTCAATGTGATTTGCGGCCTTTTGCCCAGGAGAGACTTGAAACGATTGCCGTTGCGCAACGCTCTTGTCCGCCAGCCAAACCCGTAACCCGCGGCAGGTTGGGTGGCCGAGCCAGCATGGGCTCGATGCTACTATTCCTAGATTCCGCAGCGGGATCTCTCCTGAGCAACCGTGACGGCGGCCAGCCCCAACATCACGTCGCGGGTGACTCCGAAATGGAGACGATAGAGCCACCAGATTGCGCAGCACCGGTCGAGATCGTACATGGCGAGCGCGCGCCTTATTGCCACGACCATCCGCGCCATCGGCTTCATTCCTCGCCTCATCTCGAAAACTCGACGTCGCCGGGCCAGCGTTCTCCATTTCGTGCTTTGATGGGCGAAGGTTCGCGGTGCGCGTGAACCGGGAATGCAATGTAGTCAAGCTTAATGTTCGTCATGCGCTCTTTTCGCGTTTCGAAGCTGGCTCCGCACGCCTATGTGCATGCGATCTACCGTGACCTACAATTGGCGGTACAGCTTCCAAATCCCCAGATCTGGTAGGGCCAATTGGTAGGACTCTCATCAGATAAATACGTTGGCGCAATCCAACTGCTACGCAAAGCGACTACGTCACTGGCGAGGGTCGGTTGCGGCACGCGACCTTTGCTGCCACCTCCTTGAGAACAGCTCCGCGCCGCCAAGACTACGTAGGCTCGCACCGGCAAAGACTCCGCCGCTTCCGAGTGCCCTCCACCGCCACCGGCTTCGCTGCCCGATTTGCGCGAAGTCAGCCGGCCGAGCGCTAGTTTGGCGCCAAGCGCTGTCTGAGCGCGCTGGCAAGTCTCCGCCTCGCTGAACAACGCCTCGAACATTGGCCCGCCGCAGCACACCATCGTGCAGCGCTTGTTGGGACCGCTCAGAGGGAAAGCAGCCGAGATGACCACCCCGCACACGGCAAGGCAGGGCACTGGCAGCGTGTAATTGGCATTCGGCGAGGTCCTCCAGTCCTCCGATCCTGCATGCTATGGTGCAGCCTCGGACTGGCCGACAGCCGGAAGCTACATCGGTCCTCAGGTGAGGCAATACCGGAAGCAATATTGCAGCCCGGATGACGGTGCGCCCCCCCAGACGAAGTGGTCAGGACGAGCGTGCATCATGGGTCCCGCCAGCGGGTCCGATCATGCGTACCCACCGGCGGGCGCGAGCAATCCACTGATAAGCGGTCAATGCTTATCTAGGTAACGAGCCGCAAAGTGACCATAGGGTTTCGGTCCGGCGCGATCACTTCACCATCGGGGTTGCGTCTCATACCCGCGTAAGCTTAACGAACCCTCCTTCGGCCAATTCGGCTTTGTAGCCCCGTCCGTTAAGCTGGATTGTTGTGGGATTATTAGCGGTCGGCATAAACCCTTCTTCGCGCAGCTTGTCCATCAGGGCCGGTGTGGCCCATTGCTCTGCTAGCGGCATTCTGAAGCGCCAGCTCTCCGTGAAAAAAGCTCCGAAATCCGGTACCCCCGCCCGGCCGGGCCTAACCACTTGGTCTTCCGCAGGGTTATGAACAAGACGAACGCGATTGGATTCATCCAATCCAGCCGTGTAGCGATGCCCCTGGATTTCGTAGGTCATTGTCGGCTGGTCCGAGTCCGGCAAGAGACCATGGTGGAACAACCTCTCGACCATGAAGTCAGGCGCGATTTGCGAACCGTGTGAGAATCTCTCGGGAGCGGCAAACGAGACGTCGACCGCTTCCTCTGGTGCGGCAGGTGATGATGGTCCCGCTTCATTCATGATCTGATCGAAGAAATCACGATCTTCTTGTGTCCACACGTGCGCGGTTGGCGATTCTGGTGAACGGGCATTGTTGAGCGGGTTCGGATCCATAAAGCTCTCCTTCCTTTTATGAGAACAAAGGCCTCTTGAAGATCTCCCCGCGAGTGAGCTGAAGTTGGTCATTTGCGGCTTCGTCATCGAGAGGCCAAGCTTGAATCTTAAAGAGGTTGGCTTTCGAGAAGCTGACAAGGGTCGAAGAGGGGAGCCAAACCCCGCATCTGCTACGTCTGATGCGATCATCTCTGAGCGACTCTCGTTCCGCCTGACCTCCCACTCGGCGCGCAGGTCTGCGTCATGCATCGCATTCACCTGGCGCTAAAGCGCGTTATGAGGCCCAGCCGATGCGGACCGCGCAGATCAAGCCTTGCACTGAACGCGTGCATTTCGATTCTGCTCGCAACCAGTCGTTCTGGCTCACACTTCGAGCCCATGCACTGGCGGCTAACCGTAGCCGCGCCAGCTCGAAACCAGACGAGAGCGCGACCTACGTGAGGATCCGGCAACCGCGGAGCGAACTGCTCACCTGATTGGATGAAGAGCGAAATCGCTCAAGCCCAAAGCAGCCGAGACGATCATGCAGGTACGGCGGTGCCGGCGGTCCGGGACTGGCGGACGGCACTGCGCGTAATGGCTCTGCGCGACCGCCCCAGTGCCTCTGATCCTTCGCGTCATGATGCAGGATTGCCGGCCGGAGCTACATCGCTCGAGCGGAACGCTACATCCTCAGGTGAGCCAATGCGAGCGGCCAACTTTGTCCTGGCTGCTATTGACGCTCTGCTTCCTGCAGATAACGCTCGTCTCAGGGCGCGCTGAGAGGGAACGAACATTTCAGCGGCGACCTCGACACCACGCGCACGAATACGACGATTCTCCTCATCCAGGATGAATGAATTCTCTTCCAACGGTCCGTTGGCGAAGAAACGTAAGCCGCTTCGTGCTCGCCTGTCCGGGCATACAAGCGCTAGCTCCTACGTGTGGCGGCAGTGATTAGCGTTCAAAGCTCCCCAAGTGGTAGACAAGATGTACGATCCTGAAACTTTGGTGGGGGTCACCGACTACTTGAGATCGCCATCGTCGGGGTGGGGGGCGAATAAGCCCTCGTGTCCTCGCGCCGGCTATAGCCGAGATACATGTCGGGGCCGCCGGGTCCTGTCGCCGGATACGAGCGGCCCCTGGGCAGACGAGTCGCTCGATCGCAGGCAACCCGGCCGCGCCGTAGGTAAAGCACCGATAGGTGGCAATCTTGCACGCGCGCGAGAACCCCCGCAGGCGCGCTGAGCGGCGGCAAGCGCGCTGATGATGAAGGTCCAAGCCCATCTGCTTAGGGAGCGGAGGCAACCTGCCGAGGCGAAATGGCTCGAGTCGTCGCCAGCCGTGTGCGATGCCGGTCAATTTTGTCGCACACTCGCCACAGTAGCGCAAATGCCTGCAGCCGCCCGACGAATGCAGCAGGTTCGCATATTTGCCTTGCCGGCCAGGCCAGCGATCAACTCAAAGGCTAAATCGTGGCGGAGACGCAGGCATTTTTGTTGCAGACATTACGGTGAGCTTCGTCGTGACACGCTTCAGCCTACATCTTGCATGGCGAAATGACCGTGGGGGACGGGAGCGGCAGTGCGATGCAAGTGCTATCTGCCTGGCCGCACTTTTGGGTCAGCGATCGGCTTCAGACTGGGTCGAGGATGTCGGAGCAATCTACTCGAGAGCGGCTGCAGCCGGTCCTCGATCCTACAGAGGAAAGGTTGACGAGCCGCGCCGTCTTGGGCGCAACCATCGGCAATATTCTCGAATTCTACGATTTCGGGACCTACAGCTTTTTCGCGATACAGATCGGCCAAGCGTTCTTTCCGGCAACCGACCCGTTCGCTAGTCTCATGCTGTCACTCGCGACCTTCGGCGCAGGTTTTGTGACCAGACCGATCGGCGCCATCGTACTCGGCTCGTATTCGGATCGGGCCGGCCGACGGCCCGCGATGACCGCCAGCTTTACCATGATGAGTGCCGCGGTCCTGTTGTTAGCTATCACACCATCGTATGAGACAGTAGGACTTGCCGCTCCGTCACTGGTCGTCTTCGCACGCCTGCTGCAAGGATTTGCTCTCGGAGGTGAAGTGGGTCCGACGACCGCCTACTTGATGGAATCAGCCCCCGCTGACACCCGCGGTCTCGCTGTCTCCTTTCAGCCCGCGAGCCAACAGATAGCTGCGACGGCCGGAGCGTTGGTTGGAGAAATACTCTCGCTCACCATGACAAGCGAAGCGCTCAATGCGTACGGATGGAGGATCGCGCTGTTGCTCGGCGCCGCTACGTTGCCGGTTGGATTTTGGTTGCGGAGCGTCTTACCCGAAACGTTGCACCGGGCCGAGGCGCATGTTCTGGTCACCCAGCCTGCAGGCCAATCGCGTGCCGATCGCCGCATCATGAGCTTGGGATTTGTCATCTTGGCCAGCTGCACGATTACAACCTATGTGATGGGATATATGTCCACTTACGCGATGAATACCCTCCATCTTTCCGCGCCTCTCGCCTTTGGTGCCACGCTCAGCAGCAATGCGGTCGGAATCGCTGCAGCACTTGTGGGCGGCCTGCTCGCCGACCGCGCAGGCCGTCGGCGCATCATGATATGGCCGCAGGTCACGGCATTGCTGATGACCTATCCGGTATTCTTGTGGATCGCAGAGAGCCGCAGTGCTCTAGCACTTCTAGGAGGTCTTGGCGCCCTCACGCTGATCGGAACCATTCCGTATAGCGCTTTCTACGTGAGCATGGCCGAAGGCTTAGCCAGGAATATTCGTGGTGGCGCCTTCGCGACGATCTATGCGTTGGCGATAGCGATTTTCGGGGGCACAGCTCAACCGATCGTCACCTGGCTGATCCACCTTACCGGGAGCGCACTCGTGCCCGCCTGGTACATGCTTTTCGCCGGCGCGGCCGGGCTTCTTGCCATGCTCATGATGCCGGAGACGGCGCCACTCACGCGAAACCATAGACGAACGTAGTGCCACGATCCGTGCCCCGGACATAGCCGAACAAGTTAAGACGGGTTTTACGTAGATCCGAAATGATAGAAAGATCGAACAAAGACGTGATGGCGTAGCATGAAATATTCATCTTGAGAACTTGACCAGTTTTAGATCGAGCAGGGGGCCCGCATCGAAACACAGCGTCTGCGACTTTCCTGCTCCACCTTCGTCGATCCGGCAATTGCGCGATGGCCGCAATCACCGATTGGCTGAACGTGAACGATCACTTTGATCATCTCGAGAACAGATGACGCCGCCAGCACCATCTGTCTTTAGCCGTACGGCATGAGGGCGCGGCCGCCGTCGAAGCAAGCGGCCGCACGAGGCTCAATCCTCATTCTCTGCTTGGCTTGTTCTCCGTTCTCAGTGCCGTACGCACGAGGGATCGGTCAAACAAAAAAACAGGTCGCAGATACCATCCAGCGGGTCCTCCAAGCACTCAGGATAGGAGGTATCGGCTACCTGCACGCTGGCAGCGATCGGTTGCGCGGCAACTGTTGCAGCAAAAGGAGGCACCGCCGCCGTTGCAAGCGCAAAGGCGCTCGCTGTCACTAACACAGACTTTTTCATTCGAGAATCGCTTCCCTAGGTTAGCCCCAACCGTCCTCGACGGGTCTATCTGACGACGCCTTATGCGGTAAAATTGATTTTCTTGATTAGATCTATCTACGGAATGGATAAGTCTGGACATCACCGTACGGCTCAATGTTAGCCCGCTCGGAACCTCTTTGGCGGAGCCCACCGCGGTGGCATGCTGGCGGTGTAGCGGGACTGCATTCGCCAAAATTAGCCATGATCGCATATGGTTGCGGGTAGCAGCCTTTTGCCGATCCCGTCAGACTGCCCTGCCGAAGATTGAAGACGTATCGATAACGGCATCTTGGGTAGACTCCTCTCCGCGCCAGCACAGCCGCAACGGCTCGGAACTAGTCAGCTTATGGACAGCTCGGGGTCGTGGCAGAAGAGCATCTTGATGTAGAGAAGAGCTCGACCTGATCACTTGAGAAGCTCGACGCTGCAAGCAACCAGCTGACTGAACCGCCTGAACCCCTGGCCGCCATTGCAGTTGAAGCGACGCAGCTCCAACGCCACTCGGCTTGAGACGCTCGAGGAATAACGACGAGCCCCAGCATCTTTTGGGGGCCAAGGAGGCTGATGCTGGGGCCGTCGTAGCCTTATGCAAAACTAGCAAACAGGCCGCGTTGTTGTGCACCGCCCGATCCGATTCGTCAAAGCGGCCGTAATGCTCACCTCACCTGCCACCGAACCCTCCGCGATCCGCTGAGTGTTTGCGCGCCCAGTTTGCAATACAAGCGAAAGCATTGCTATGTCCGTCTCTTCCGTCTGCCATACTCAGAGCCGCGCTTCTCGCTCGAGCGCCGATATTCGCCGCTCCGCGGAATTCAGCTTGCTTGTGGGATGACGTCAACCCTCCGGGATCGAGGAGTGGCAAGCCTTCCGCGAGGCGTGCTCTCTTCCCAGGCTCGATCCTTTTGCGAGACGGAGCCTGAACGGCTCGGTGTTGCTCAGGCACTTCGCCGAGCCGATCCGAAGGCATGGACGCTGCCACCGAACGGCTCAGTGCAAGACAACCAGCTCACTAGATCCCGAGTCGAGCCATCTGCGCTGGAAGGTGCGCCGGATCGGGAAGAGGCTGCCACGTTTGGCCGGCCGCGGTGCTCAACAAGGACCTGCAGAACACAGGCGTCAGCTTGCCGCGGTGGATGACAACGTTCTCGTGGCCCTCGGCGGCTCGAGCGCTCTGCCAATGCTGATTGTATCCACGCTGTTCGTCGGACTTCACGTGGCAGGCGGCGAATTCACGATCGCCGAGCGTTGCCAATTGCCAGGCATGTACCGACCGCTTGGTATGGATGTGCACCCACATCGGGCTAGGCGTCGCACCACTGCCCAGCGCCTTGGGCTGCAGCTTGATCTCGAACAGCCTCCCTGGCTCTCCTTTCAAGGCGTGCGGTGGATCCACTGATTCCAGTTCCCCCGCCGCTCGCAACTGCTCAAGGTACCTTTGCGATGGAAATGCATAGGTCTTCGTGCAATCCAACGTGATATCTGCCTTTCGCGCCTCCAAAAAGTTGATCTGTCCCTGCGCCTCGGACCCCATCCTCTTGAGCCGTACTATTTTTTCGTGCACTTCGGGCACTTGCGAAGCCGTGAGCAGGCCACGTCGGCGAGGCTCCTCCAGCGCGGCTACACAGGCCTCGATCTCGGTAGCCTGCGTCTGCAAGCGCTTAATCACGACACCCAGGACGTGTTCGGCGTCCTCGGGCTTCATCTGGCGCGCTTGCGAGACGGCCCTTTGCTGAGCTGGCAGATTGAACTGCAGCAGTTCGTCCAGTCGCTCAAGCAACCCCGCCAATGACTTTCTGGACGGTGGAGCCTGCCACATCTGGAGGTTCCCGGTGGCAGAGGTTGACGCCCGCGCACCTGCCTCCTCCGCGGTCGCGAGTTTCTTGGTACCGAGATCGGAAAGCACGATAACCTTGCCTGCCGGTGCCGTGGAGGCATCGCGCCTGGAGAGTTGCCGCTCTGTTGGGCGGGCCGTCGAACTTCCCTCGCCTGCGGCGTCTGCGCGCCTTCCTTTACCCTTCCTACGGGCCGGACTGGCTCCGCCGAGGGCGGCGTTATCTTCCGCCAGCGCAGCCGAAGGTGGCGGTTCAATCGTGGCTGGCGTGTTCGGCTGCACTGCCAGCAGGCGCATGACCTCGTTCGCCGTAAGCCAGGCACCTTCCACGATCTCGTCCAACAACTGCAACGGAACGTCAGCTTCCGTTCCGGCCTCCCTCAGCGTGGCGACCATGGAGCTCACCCCTGATGCGAATTCCGAAAGCCGCTCCATGACGCCTTCCAAAACGGCGCGATGCTCAGCGTCGAGCACGGCCCCATCGCTGTACAGAACGGCCTCGGCCGTCGAGACGAACGCCGGAAAAACATCCTCGATAAAGGTCCCGAGCAGACGCACGCGGCCGTTGTCGTCCATGAGGGCGTCGCGCACATCTGTGTTGAGCGTGCTCACTCGTGCATCAATCAAGAGCTGTGTGAGAGCGATCCGCGATTGCAGATACATGCACTTCGTGTTGAGCGCCCAGCCGGTCTGATGTCGTAGTCCGGCCTCTTCGGCCTTGCGCACCTCAGGCGTGCTGCTTGGCAAATCGGCAGTCGCCGCGCAGACCGACTGCATGCACTCAAAGCGCAACGCCTTCTTTCCCCACCACTCCATGCAGGCCATATAGCGGGCCGCTACACTTGCAAATATCTCGCTCAGTTGGGCGGGCGTGGCGCTGTCTTTGATCTTAGCGAGCACGCGTTCCGCTTTCCTTCTGTCCGCCTCCAGCTGGTAGATAATCTTGGTGGCCTCAACGTTAGATTTGTCGCCCGCTTCCAGTGTGTCATGGCGGAGCCGGCGAGCCCGATCATCAGGCAGAATGCGACGGGCCAGATCGAAGGGCAAACTCGCATAGTACTCCAGAATTGTCGCGCCTGCTTTGACTTCTTGGTCGAGCAGCTCTTGCTTCTCTGGCACGTTGCGGGCGTGCGTGGCCGCTCGACGAGACCTTTCAAGCTCCTCAAACAAGTTGCCTAATTTTCGCTTTGCTGCCTTGATCTCGTCCCGCGTAGGCGCCGCCACGTCCGAAGTTGGTGGCGGGTTCGCAAGCGCGACAGCTCTATTTTGAGATCCGGAGCGCATCCGCTCGATGGCGGCGTCAAAGGATTGACCGCCTTCCGGCGGGAAGAGGCAAGCTTCCGGGCTCGAACGGCTCAATTGCTCGGTGCGGTCGGCTCCTGCAGCGCCAACCTGCGATGTGCCAGCTCGGCCAATGCCCGTCATGTTTATCTCCGATAAGTCCAGAATGCCAGCCTGTCTGGATAGACCGTCTGGCTGACGAGTAGCTGACCAAGAGCGTTCTTGGATCCGCAAGAAGGCCGATGTCGGCTTGGCTTTGATCGCAGCTCTCGTGTTGGTGAAGAGAGCGAGGCGGGAAACTGGGCCAGTTGCGCATAATCAGCTGAGACTTGATCGCGGCCGAAGTACCCTCGCGGCGAGGCGATCCCGGAGAAGTCCTGTGCCTGTTGTGGGTGGTTCTGCCTACGCGAACTTTGGGCCAAGTCATCCAGAGTCTAGAGAGCAACAGGGAACGCTCCCCTCCTGAACGGCGGATTGTGGTCGCGCAGAAATGGCTCCCGATCGGAGACCCTCAGGTCGCTGCATGCGTCCCGCTACCGATGGGGCACCTCGACTGGAGAGCTTACGAAACCAGCGGCCATAAACCGATCCGACGAGACGGTGAACGGCGATAGGCAAGGACATTTCTCCCTCCAAACGCAGACTCGATTGCACAACTTCCTTTGGAGCTCCATTTCGCGAAAGCCGGCGCCCATCCAGACCCGGTCAGCTCACCCCTATAGCAATATGGCAGCGAGCACACCGAACGCGCCGAGCACCAGCCCAATCAGCGAACCGGTCGTCGGCACGTCTGTGAAGAGCAGAACCGTGAGTACAGGCTCCGCGACCAGGATAGCTCCCACGGATATCGCGACAATGATCCAGATATTCAGATACATGTAGCTCAGGGCGTATCCGAAAACGAGGAGAATGCCACCGAAGGATATCAACACAAACATCGGCAATAGCATTGCCCAATCGCCGCCGGTCTTTCCAAATTGCCTTGAGGCAATCAGCTCGGCGAGTATCGAAAGCGCTTCTCCGAGGAAAATCGCTGTCACGGCTGCAATCTTCAACATCAAGTTCGTCGGCCTCTACGGTTCCGGTCAAAGCAGCCGGGAGACCAGGCATCAGAATTACCGTTAGGGTTGCCCTTTGGTCTATCAGGCGCTTGCAAGCGGTTCGCGCGCTATCGCTCCTCACGGCACTTCAAAAGTCTGCCGGCTGATGACTAGATCCCGACATGCAGCGATTGTTTGGCGTCGATCAGACCATCTTCGCTGCTTGCAGACGCGAAGATTGTTTGGAACGAGCCCAACCACACCGCGCGCCGGCTCCCCAGGCCGGAGCCATCAGGTCTATGCTGCAATCCGCACGGGGAGAGCGGAATAGCCGTGCACGAAGTTAGACGCAATCCGCTCGGGTTCGCCGACGACCTCGAACCACAGTTCCGCAGACAAAATCTCTTCCCAGAGGACTCTCAACTGCAGTTGCGCAAGATGTCGACCGAGACAGCGATGGATGCCGAATCCAAAAGAGAGATGCTGGCTCACATTTTTGCGATCGATCATGAAATTGTTGGCGTTCTCGATGATCTCTTCGTCCCTGTTACCGGAAATGTACCACATGACGACCTTGTCGCCTTTCCTGATCTGTTTTCCGCCTACGATGCTGTCGATCGCGGCTGTACGGCGCATGTGTGCAATTGGCGTCTGATACCGAATAATCTCGGACACCGCGCTCGAGATCAGCTTGGGATTGTCAATTAGCTTTCGCAGCTCGGAGGGGAACTGATTCATGAACAGGAGGCCGCCGGTAATTGAGTTGCGTGTGGTGTCATTGCCCCCAACGATCAGCAGAATCAGATTTCCGAGAAACTCACTCGGCTCCATCTGGCGTGTGGCAGGCGAATGCGCCATCAAGGAAATCAAGTCGAGGCGCGGCTCGGCTTTGATGCGCTCGTTCCAAAGCCGTGTGAAATAGTCTAGGCACTCGGATAAGATGGTGCTTCGCTTGTCCCAGCTGTCGATCGCGTGGCCCGCTTTCGGAGCCGTAACAGCGACGTCTGACCAATAAGTCAGCAGTCGCCGATCCTCAAATGGAAAATCGAACAGCGTGGCGAGCATTTGCGTCGTCAACTCTATGGAGACCATCTCCACCCAGTTGAAGGCCTCATTCCGGGGCAAGCCCGCGAGAATCGTTCTGACGCGAGACCGGATCAAGCTTTCGAGCTTCGTCAAGTTTCCCGGCCCGACGATCGGGCTGACGGTATTGCGCTGCTCGGCGTGCTTGGGCGGCCCCATTTTGATGAAACTCGGGGTGCAATGCTCGCCAGGCACGTCGACAATAGTGACACCTTGGTCTGACGAGAACGCTTTGTGGTTTGTGTCTACGGCTACGATATCTCGGTACTTCGTTATGGACCAATATGGACCATTCGCGCTGTCTTGACAGTAGTGAACGGGATCTTCCTTTCGCAACCGCTCGAAGCAGGCCCATATGCTGTCGTCCTGAAAGCGCTCGCCCTCACTTACATCCAGCTTGCCCAGCGGGATAACACACGACTCCTCAGTCCTATAATCTTCCGATCGCCTTGTCATCATCATCTCTGCACATTCTGCGCTCGCGAGTTTACGGTGCGGCGCAATTCATCGGTTCGAGCTGCCGCGGCGCTCGGCTGCGACAGGCCGCTCGACCAGGCTACCTCACAGTGCAGCTAGCCTCGCCCTACCATGTCGGGCAGTAAGGATCGCATTGACTTTCCAAGTCGATCTACTCAATGGATCAGTGAGAGCTCTCAGCGTCAGTTAGAGATGGCTATGCGCTGGAGGCAGCATCAAGGCGAATGCACCTTCATAAGGTGCTCCCCCGCCTTCGGATACGACCGGAGCGGACAGCTTTCTCAACGTCATGGCTGAACGATCGTCGGGCTAGGATTATTCAGGCAGATCGATCCAGATATCCGAAGGACCCCGCACGAGGGTATCCTGATCTGGAACGTAGATATTATCGAAAATCCTGAGACCATGAGCCGTTGCCGCTCCAAAAATTATGAAAGGGAGCTTGACTTGCTCCAGGTCTTCGAAATTGTCAGCGCTGACGATTCGAACAAACTCAAGTTTAAAGTGTCGGAACTTGATCTGGGATGTGGCCGACGCGACCAGATCGTTCACCTTAGATAGCCCTTGGGCGATCTCTTTCCTCGAGTGGTTGAGTGCCGTGAAAAGGCACGACAGCTCATCAAGGTCGGAACGGCTAAATCGCCTCAAGCGCGACGAAATGGGCACTCCGTTCTTATATCTCACGGTCGGCACAAACCTTATCTCGCAATCCAGAAGGAGGTCTGCGACGGCGCGCTTCACCAAGATCGCCTGACCGATATCTTTCAGGCCGAAATAGCTGCGAGTTGGCCTCGCATAGCAGATCCAGCGGACTGCCCCGGTAACGGCTTCCTTCAAATACGCATCGCGCCCCCCTAAGCGCAAATCACAGTCGCCTTGCGATACAAGGGTACGATAGCCAGGCGGAAACATTTCGGTGTCGCTGGACGAAATCACAGCAGTTGCTCCCGAACGCAATGCAAGTCCAATATCCTCGTCCAAGTTGAAATCGTAGCTCCCGCCTGGCCTAAGCTGGATTTTGTTCGGGTAGACTGTGACGATCGCGACGTCATTCTCCGATGCCGCCCTTCTGATCAGTTCTGCATGCCCAAGATGCAGGGCGCCGAGAGTATGTACGGTCCCGATAGTCTGCCCTGTTCTCGCCACCTCCCGGATGAACGCTTTACCTGCGGAAAGACATGCAAAATGCATTTTCCTACTCCAGTCTCTTTGAACGCAAAAAGAGCGATTCGATAGGTCGGATCGCGCAGAAGGTCTGCCCTGCCTCTCGTATGTGCCTGCAAAGCCACCGAACCCCATTGCGCTTTAGCGCTCGCTCACGGCTCGAACGACCGGCCAGACATGTCCTAAGCTCACCGACACTGCATTCCCTGCTATTTTTCAGTCTCCGAAGCCGTCAGGTGGACCCTTCTCGACCCCGTCTGATCAACGACGAGAATTCAGTAAGATAGCTTGATGGCTCGTGTGGCTCATCCCCCTTCAGAGCGGCCTGTAGGCCCGGACATCGGTCTGCAAAGAACGGTGGCTCGAATGTGGTTATCTTAGCGCCCGAAAAGTCCACCTTTACGAAGCTGGCCTGGAATGGCGACATCCCCCTCAGGTTCGCCTCGCGCAAGGACGATTGGTTCATGCGAACGTACGCGGCCCGTGTTGCCTCCAGATTGGTTCCCGTCATTCCAGCTGCGAGATAGGCCTGAACGAGATTCGCCCCTTCGAGATTCGCCTCATCCAGGGCCATTGATTGCGGGGGATCACCGCTGATCATCGACCTGTAGAGATAAGCATTGGATAGGTCTGCGCGTTCGAGATCGCAGTCGCGCACAAAGGCACAGCGGCCACGAAAGCCCGCTAATTTGGCAGCTCGCATTGTGCTCTCTGTTATCGAAATGCATTCGCCTGATGCCAGCGACAGGTCCGCTCCGTCGAGCTGGCAGGAATGAATGGATGCACCGTTGAGCACGGCACCGGCGAGGTTTGCGTTGGACAAGCTTACGGACAAAAGTCGCGCCTGGCTCAAGTCTGCCTGCTCAAACTCCGCATTTGGAAAATTTGACAAGTGAATATCAGCAAAGGGCGCGCTTATGCCTCTCGCTGCAATGCGGCCGCTTACCTTTGAGAGTCTCAGATACGGAAGATGAGCGCCTTCCAGGACCAGACCATCGACCGAGGTGGGACGCACAATTGATAAACCATTCCCCTTTGAATGGAAGAACGAGCAGGATGCCAGATGTGCTTTCGTGATCGTGAGTTGGCTCAACTTGGCAAAGCGGAAGGAAGCCGAAGGAAGGAAACATTCATTGATGGTCGAACCCAGTAGCTCCGCGCCATCGAATACAGCATCACTCGCGTCGCATTGGTAAGCGAGAAGCCCGCTGAGCATGGCGTTATCAAAGCGCGTCCTTTTCATGCTGCAACCGTGAAACAGGCTTCCTGTTGCATCAATGACATTGCGTAGACTGGCATCATCGAAGTTGCAGACCTGCGCTGCAATCGCATGCATATACGCAAAATCGAGCTTGGCCCCGAGGAAACTTGCCCTCTCTAGCCCCGGACAGATAAGATTCGCCCCAGAAAGGTCTGCCCGATCCAACTTTGCTCCGTAGAGCTGCGCACGATTGAGGGTACAGCGTCGCAACGGGAAATCTGACAAGTCATGACCGTTAAAGTTCTCGGAGGATAGCTGCAAGCCAATCCCGGTCCTTCTGATCGCCTCTTCGGTTCGCCTCCCGACCGCGGCCACCGCGCGCAGCCGATCGGGAGCTCGGCTCCAGTACCGAACAAAGTCGCCATCTGATGCAAAATTGTGTTTCCGATCTGACCAGTGCTCTGCCCCTTCATTCGCGGTGCACTCGCTATCAGCGCCGATCGTTTGCGACATCACGACGATTCCGTATTGCCCGGATTAGGGGGCCTGTTATTGACCTCTTTTTGCTCCGCCTTGGAGGTACGCTATGCGACCGGCGGCGAACTCGTCGGAGAAATGGCGACACAACGCCTCGATGAGGCGCCTATTGTGCCGGCGACCGCCGCAGCCGGCGCGCTTGAGCGCGTCAGCCGAATTCTACTCATGCGCCCCCCGCTGCCGCTCGCTGAGATTGTTCACCGAGCCGGGCAACGCTGACAACACCGGTCGTTCGACAGTGCCGATATGTCCAGTAGTTGCGGTTTGTCTCGTCGGCTCTTATAGGCAAATCCAAATCGCTCTCCATCAAACCGAATGCGAAAACTTCAAGGCATTGCTTCTTTTTCGGAATGAACCCACGGCTTCCCGGCGGAAAAGTGATCGTTCACAGGGCTGAAGTCAGCCCTACTCGGTGTTACCTCATCCGATAGCAATGACCGTGCCAGCCGCATCAGTCGCAATTAAGGGCTGAATAGGCGCCATGAAATCGATACTGACGCCGAATGTTTTGAACCTGACAAACACGCTCTCGTTGTCAGGGACCGCACCATGATCGCAACGCTATCGTCAAAGCCAAGATTGCGAGCTCGTCTGTAGGAGCACAGGAGCCGGGCCTCCGTGCGGGCACGCAATCGATGACTTGCAATCCGACATTTGCGGACCTCCCCGACCTCACGGCTAGCGAATGTTCGAACTCGGCTCGCCCTGCTCCGCGCGCCGGCCGGTCCCTCTAGTGTTAACCCGTGCCACAGATTGTCCTCGACGAGCGATGAACGAGCGCGCAATCGTGACCAAATCGGCGCGCACAGGCGAATGCCCCCGCGATCGGACATAGACAACTTTATGATGCGGATCGAATTCGGAAGGAATTCATGCGATGCCTTCTTCCAGGATCGTAGCTGAATGACCTATCTGGTGGTCCCGCACAAGTTGCGGCATGGCGGCGATGAGGCTCTTGGTATATTCAGACTGTGGATTGCGAAATATCTCGTCAGTGGCGCCACTATCGACGATGCTCCCCCGGCGCATAACCATGATGCGATCGCTGATGTGACGAACAACACTGAGATCATGCGAGATGAAGAGATAACTTACGCCGAGGTGGTCCTTCAGATAACCGAGCAGGTCCAAGACCTGGGCCTGGATCGAGACGTCGAGCGCCGAAACCGGCTCATCGCAGACGATTACAGCCGGATTTGGTGCGATCGCGCGGGCGATCGCAACGCGCTGGCGCTGACCACCCGAGAGCTCGAGCGGTCGTCGGTCCAGTAAGGCCTGGGATAGTCCGACCATGTCGAGCAGCTCGATAACGCGCTCCTGCCGCTTGCGCGGTGTCTCAACGTCGCTCGAAAGGCTGTCGGATATGATGCGTTCGACCGTCCAACGTGGATCAAACGAGCTAAGAGGATCCTGGTAAATGAGCGATATCAACCGCCGCCGAGCCCGCCGTTCGCGCTCGGCGAGCGTGGTCCAAGGCCGGCCTGCAAACCGAACGGCTCCCTCGTCAGGCTCGTCGAGCGCCAGGACCATGCGCGCCATCGTTGACTTTCCTGATCCGGACTCACCCACGACGCCCAAAGTCTCGCCGGATCGCAGTTCGAAGGAGACGCCGTCCACAGCCGGCCGTAAAGTGCCATCCGGGCCCTTAAAGCGCTTCACCAGACTTGTCGCTTCGAGCAGGATGGGACGAGAGTTCGGCGGCGATTGCACGGCTGGCTGCGTCTGCCGGGCAGGCGAACGCACAATGGTCGATGGTGAGAGGCGTGAGCCGCGCGGCCGGCCTGATGGCACAGCGTCCAGCAGCTGCTTAGTATAGGGGTGCCCCGGATCTCTGAATATTTGGACGGGGTTACCACGTTCGACGACCTCGCCTCCTCGCATGACGAGGATCTCATCCGCCACGCGGGAGACCACTGCCAGATCGTGACTGATCAGGATCAGACCCTTGCCCCTCGTTTTGGTCTCCTCAAGGAGTGACAGCACATGAGCTTGCGCTGTCACATCGAGAGCGGTCGTTGGCTCGTCGGCGATCAGGATGCGCGGATCGAGCGCAAGTGCCGAAGCGATGAGAGCCCGTTGACGCTGGCCGCCGGACAATTGATGCGGCAGCTGCTCAGCCTTGGTCTCGGGGTCAGGGACACCGACAAGCTTAAGGAGAGCAATGACGCGCTGCGCGAGCTCCTCGCGTGATGATACCGCACGGTGGAGGCGCAGGCCTTCACCAATCTCTTTGCCGATCCGGCGAAGCGGGTCAAGCGAGACGAGTGCATCCTGTAATACAAAGCCAATCTCGTTGCCGCGGATGCGCCGCCAGGCACGATCGCTAAGTCCCATCAGGTCCGTCCCGTCCAAGCTTAGCTGGCGCGCATGGACATTGGCGTGGCGACCAGCGAGGCCTATGAGAGCCCGCGCAGTCACGCTCTTGCCCGAGCCGGATTCACCGACAATCGCAAGACACTGTCCTGGTCGGAGGGAGAAGGATATACTACGCACAACCGTTTTCTCGTCGATGCCGCGCCCGAAGGAAACACGCAGCGAATCGACCGTGAGGAGGTCTGCCTGCTGCGAGATAGGCTTGGGACGAAGCTGCAACATTCACCTTTTTCCTTCCAGACGGTCCTGTAGATGGCGCCCGACGATGGTGACGCTGAGGGCAAAGGCCGTCACGGCCAGACCGGGTATGATCTCCAGCCACCAGGCGTAGATCACATAATTCCGCCCGGCATTGAGCAACGCGCCCCATTCAGGGGCCGGGGGAGCGACGCCAAGACCTAGAAAGGCAAGACCGGAGGCCCAGATAATCGCCTGCCCCACGCCGATCGTCATCATTGCTGTTAGCGGGTTCATGGCGTTCGGAAAAATATGCCTCCACACGATACGGGGAAATGGATGGCCCTGCACCTTGGCGGCCTCCACATACCCTGCCCCCTTGATGGAGAGCATCTGGCCTCTGATCATGCGCGCATAGCCTGGCGCTGTGCCGATTCCGACAGCTATGACTTCAGTCAATACAGATGGCCCAAAAACGCTCACAAACACGAGGGCGAGCAAGAGCGTGGGAATTGCGAAAAGCACGTCGACAATCCGGCTGAGGATGCTGTCGAATACGCCACCAGAAAGTGCGGCGGCGGCGCCGAAAACCATCGCAATGGACATGCTCAGCGCCGTCGCACCAAGTCCGATGGCCAGGGATTGGGCTGCCCCCTCGACTACTCGAGAGTAAAGATCTCGACCCAGTTGATCAGTTCCGAACCAATGGGCGATCGACGGAGACTGCAATGACGATCTCAAATCAATAGCGAGCGGATCGTGCGTCTGCAGCACCTTTGGCGCCATAGCCGCGAGGGCAAAGAGGCCAATGATGATGAGACAGACGGCAACTCGGAAGGGAACATGGCGGACGATTGCCAGGACTTCTTTGAACGGCCGAGACACGGTGACTTCGGCGAACATGCTCATCTCAACTTGATCCTCGGATCGACCACCCGGTAAGTCAGATCGACAATCACACTGACCACAGCGAATAGGCCCGCAGAGATCAAAACAGCTCCCGAGACAATCGGAACATCTCTCGAGGACGTTGCAGCGACAAGGACTCCACCCAGGCCTTGACGGGCGAAAACCACCTCGATCAAAATCGCGCCCGAAAGAAGTTTGCCGAGCGCCCAACCTGATAAAGTAATGCCGGGCAATGCAGCGTGGCGGAGGACATGGCGAAGCCTGACGCCGAAATCGCTCATACCTCGGGCGCGCGCCGACGTAACGAACGGCTGCTCGAGCACGCGCGTGAACTCGTTCTGAACGACTTGTCCGAAAAAGCCAGACAGTTCAAGGGCCAACGCAAGTGTCGGCAGAACGAGCCCGATCGGCGAATTTCCACCGATGACCGGAAAAATGCGCAGCTTTACCGCAAAGACAACCAGCAGAATTGTGGCTAGCCAGTAAGGCGGCACAGTTGCCAAAAAGACTTGCATGTCATTGAGCAGCTTCGACCATATGTTGTCTCTGCCGGCGATGAACAAGGTTGTCAGGATTGCGATAATCCATGCGATCAGCAGCCCGGCGATCGCCAGAACAATCGTGGGGCCAATCTGTTCCGCGATGATCCCTGCGACAGGCCGATGCTGCTGGTACGATTCGCCAAGGTCTCCATGCAGGATTCGCAATATGTACTTGCCGTACTGAACCGCGAGCGGTTGATCAAAGCCGTATTTAGCATTGATCGCTGCAAGCTCTGCCGACGACGCCGCCCCGACGTTGCCACTCGTCACATTGATGATGATCTGGGCGCGATCTCCAGGCAGCACACACTGAATCAGGAACGCAAACGTTGCGGCAGCCCAGACCACGGCCACGCCTGACAGTATTCGGCGCGCGAACCAAACAATGGGACGATGGGCTACTATCTTCACGGCGTCATTTCTTGTCGTCAAAATGAGCATCATAGAAGACAGGTTCTCCAACTGACCCGCGGTCCAGCCAAACGTCTTTCAGGTTCGGCTTGGTCGCCAAAGTTACGTCCAGCACCGTGAGGCCAATCACGGGAGCCTCATCAACGATCCTACGTTCCGCCTGCTGGTAGAGGTCCGTACGTTCAGCCCCATTGAAATTCTGCTCCGCTTTTTGAATGACGTCCCAAAGCGTCAGATCCTGGTAGCGTGAAGGATTGAAGCGATTGGACTCGCCATTCTGGTCCGGTTTCCACGAGATCCGGAATATCTCGGCGCCGGGGGCAACCCAATAGAGGAGAACGACCTCATAATCATCGGGTCCGAGGTTTTTTCCGGCGAAGAAATCAGCGGGATTGGTGGGCTGAAGACGTACGTCAAAACCGGCCGCCCTTGCCTGCTGCTGGATAACTTGCAAGGCTTGCTCGCCATCTGGCTTCAGAAAAGCGTTCGAATAGGAAATGCGCACGATAAGCGGGTTGCCGTTCTTCACACGAACGCCGCTAGGATTACGCTCAGTCCAACCCGCCTGATCAAGCAGCTGATTGGCTTTCCGAATATCGTACGCATAGGAGCGCCCGAGCTCATGCAGGTATTCCGGCGAGCTCTGACTTAGCGCGCCGTTGCCTTCAAATGGCAAAGAGCCAAGGAAGGATGTGTCGACCGCGGCCTTTCGGTTAGTAGAATAGGCAAAGGCCTTGCGGACGAGCACGTCGTCAAATGGAGGCCGGGCCGTGTACAACGCCAGGCGCAGGGGGGTGCCGCCGGTCAGGTGCCGCAATACTGGAAAGCGGGAATTTGCGTCTTTCCATGCCACAGCCGGGATGTCGTATATGGCATCGGTCTCCCCCGTGATCAGCGAGCCGTATCGGACAGTCTGATCTGGCAGAAACTTCCAGCTAATCCCGTCAACGTAAGCCGGCCCCTGATGTTTGGCGGTGGCCGGTGCTGAATTGTAGTCGGGATTGCGGCGAAAGGTGACTTCTTGCCCGTGACGCCACTTGTCAACAATGAATGGACCTGAACCGACAGGGTTCTCGCAATTCACCGCAAGTCCACGTTTCAGGGCCGATGGAGAGAGGATGCCTTGTGAGGATTGAGCGAACACGTTCAGCAAGGGCTGGAACGGCACCTTCAATTTTATCTGCAACCTCAGAGGAGCGATTGCCCTTGCCGATTCGAAGCTATCGCTAAGATAAGGAGCGGCAGTCGGATTACGAAGATCGGGGTCGTTGCTGAGCCATCCGTTGATATTGTCAGCGATGGCCTGCGCATCGAGAGGAGTCCCATCCGTGAACTTCACATTGGGCTTTATCTCAAATGTGTATACCTTTTTGTCGTCGGAGATTGTCCATGACTCGGCCAACCATGGCACAATCTCGCCATTCTCGCTGCGGGCAACCAGATTATCGCTGTACTGGCGTTGCAGATACCATTGCTGCACCCACCCTCCGAACAGGCACGGCGGCTCTTGAAAATGCCCGTAACGAATAACGCCTCCTGGCTTGACGTTGCCGGCCGGCGCCTCTTGTGCATGGCCGCTCGGCGCAAACTGTGACAGGCTTTGGAGCACGAACAGGCCAGCCACCACTTTTCTTCCGCGATGGTTCGACTGGCAGGTGAAACGCCTCGATGATTGCGCATTCGATAACGACATATCCAAGCTCCAGGGCAATAAATGCGGACGCGAGAATGCAGTGTCAGACCGCCGACCTACTCGCCGTTCTTTCCGGTTCGATGTGAAGGGGAATTCCCAAATGCTCGCGCAATGTCTCTCCCCGATACTCTGTGCGAAACAGACCGCGCTTCTGGAGGAGGGGCACGACATGGTCGACAAAGGCCGCAGTGCCATCGGCCAGCACGTCCGGAATGATGTTGAAACCATCGACCGCGCCAGCGCGGAACCAAGCCTCAATTGACTGAGCGATCTGCTCGGGCGAGCCCACGACCAAGCGGTGGCCAAAAGCTTGAACGCTGCTGATGATCTCGCGAACCGTCCGGCCTTGACGCGCCAGAGTTTCGATCGTGCGATGGTGCCCCACAGAAAACGGAACTGTATCCGCATCGGGCAAGATCTCTTCCGGGATAGGCCTTTCGAGGCTGAGCTTCTCGACCGCCACTCCCATGCTTCGTGCAAGAGCGGCGGTGGCGCGCTCCAGATCGATCAACTCGTCAAGTTGCTCTTTGCGACGAGCCGCCTCTTCTTCGGTTCCGCCGATGCAGGTGACAAGACCTGGGAGGATGAGCGGAGCCGCAGGGCGGCCGAATTGACGAGAGAGAGCACGCAGGCGCTCGGCCTCCTGGAGCGCGGTTGTCAAGTCTCCGGCTGCCGCAAACACGACATCTGCACTGCGGGCACCAAGCCGTAATCCGGGATCCGAGCCGCCCGCTTGAACGATGACTGGATGGCCTTGAGGCGAAGCGGGATGTGTAAGTGGGCCTCGGATGCCAAAACTATTCGTATCAGGGTCGAGCAGCCGGAATTGACTCTGATCTGCGTAAACTCCCGCAGCCTGATCGGCGATGATCATCTCGCCACTCCAGCTCAGCCAGAGAGCACGGACGGTTTCAACAAAGTCCTCGGCGCGTCGGTAGCGATCCGCTCGTGCGACCTCCTGACCGCCAAAGTTCGCCACCGTCGCAGGGCTCGACGTCGTGACCGCGTTCCACGCGGCGCGGCCACCGCTAATGACATCGAGCGATTGGAAACGCCGAGCGAGATTGTATGGCTCATTGTAGGTTGTCGATGCGGTGGCGATCAGCCCAATCCGCTCCGTTTCGCGTGCAATCACAGTGAGAACCAGCGTAGGTTCGAGCCCATTGAGCGGCGGCTGGTGCGTAATGTCGGAATTGATCGCGGGGGTATCGGCGAGGAATACGGCATCCAGCAGACCGTGCTCCGCAAGCTTCGCAGCCCGGACGTAGTGCTCGATATCAAAGAACGCGCTTGGATTTGTGCCCGGCCAGCGCCACGCGGCAGAGTGACCGCCAGCACCGTGGAGATTTAGGCCGATATGGAGCATAGGACTGACCGAAGACATCACACCCCCGAATGCAGCGGCCTCTTAGCCGACTTGATACATCTTGAAACTCCGACCTTCGCCAGCGGTCTCGGCGACCATCCTGCCCCTTCTCGAAGGTCCGCCCTGAATGCCCGCGAACAGACATGTTGAGGAGACTAACAACAAGCCACTCATTGGTGTGAGAGGGATATCACCAAAGACATCCTGGCTACCTCTTGGCACCTTCTCGCAGCGGGGCGAGGCGCAGGAGGCCTTCGACCACGACCATGCCCACTGGCGCACAGGTGCGTTAAACTCGATTTCCTCGCTGAGCTGTTTCAAAACGGGTGCCTTCATATTGGCTCTGCACAGCTCATCAAGATGCCCCGCCACTTCTCTGGAAAGCATTTTGGACGCCTCTTCGCGATCACAAAACGCCTGGACTCCGTCGCCGATGCGAGCGCGGGTCGCGAAAGAATGTGTAGAGGTTGAAAGCAGCCAAACGCAATAGTTGAGTATTCCAATCTACTCTCCTCACTTGGCATCCTCTTCTCTCGCGAGTCTCTATCCTCTTCGTTCAAGAGGCTGGTCGCCGATCAGGCTCACGGATGACACCGATGCCTACGATCGCACCGGCTTCAATTTGGAGGATGGGCACGGAACCGAGCGACATGAATTGATGCATTCGAGAACACATCAGACATTCGGCGCGACAATGTTGATCAGCAGCTTAGCTGCCGACTTTGGCAAATAAGCGCAGCCGGCAAGCTTGCACTCGGAAACTATCTAATAATGCGATGAAACACTCGAAATTCGCGATGCTCCTTGTAAGATAAGGCCCGGCTGATTGGGAAAGGCCGGGCCAGCATTTGTCGGCGACTATGTACCCAGTTGTCCGGATCTCTGCATGCACTTTAAGGAGGGCCAAATTCGAGGAGGTGGTGACGAGACTTCATAGTCAGGAACGGAAGCGGTCGTGATATTAGCCGGGGGCCGCGGCGCCAGTGATGCACCGATGAAACGCGAAAGCGTGACCTGCCTCGCAATACGGTCAGTGGATTGGTCTGCGCCTGCATACGAGCACCGCTGGGCAGGACGCATGTAGCCGCGGGCACCCCAATGTCCGCGATCGTCCCCCAGCCGCCTGAAACGGATTGCCGATGCGGTCCCGGAATCGAATGCTTGGCGCAAGCCGAACCCCGCCTCTTCACAGAGCAACTTGGCAAGAGCCATCGAGCCCGGCATCTGGCGTGTGTCGAGACGTAACGGGGATGTTTGTGGCGGCCATGGCGCCAAGCGGCGATCAACGTGTAGAAAGCGCCGACAGAGCAGGCCCCTTCGCTAGCGGATTGTCGAACTCGGCGCATTCTTGGCGATGAGACACGCGCTTCGTCTAGCGCATTTTGGCAAATAGCCGATGCTGGATTTGCAATCCCCCAAGCAGCAAGGCAATCCGCGGCATACCGAATGCTGCGCTCCCTCTCTTGCGACTACCTGCTCCCGCATCTGAAGGGCAGACAGAATGACGGCATACTCGATGGTGTTACAAGACTTACGCGCAGCCAATCCTGGTGGCCGGATTGGAGATAACCACGACCGCAGGATGCGTTGCCCGATGCTCTTATGCCCTCCAGGACAAATTTACCGATCGAAGGATGCAGCGTGCTCGAAGAAGGCACTAGCCCGCCCTAGTTCGTTTCTCGGGTGACGTCAGGTTTTGGAAAGCTAACGTTCGTAGCGATGGAACTAGACAGCGATGTCAACGGACGGGATCATGGACCGACTCACCAATATCAACCCAGCGGACAAGAATTTCGCTGCATCCACCGTGCAACAGCCGCAACAGCAGCAAGCGGAATTTGAGCAGCATCTGGGAGAGGCGCGACAGGTCGGCCCGATATATCCCCATAGGGACCTCTATGATGTCACTGAGGAAGACGATCGCCTCATCCAAGCAGCGGCCGGCGCCGCCCTCGAGCGCGGGCCACCGCCGGGTCCTACCAGCGTCAGTATTTATGATCGTCGACTTCGCAAATTGGCCGAAGCGCTGAAGCAGTCGGGCAAATCAATGGCTGACCTCGATAACGACACGTTGCTGGGTTACGCCAAGAAGCTGCTGCCAAACGACAAAATCATCGCCCCAGCATTGCTAATGATCGAAAGATACCGCGAGCCCAATGCGGCCCCTCGGCCCGCTCCAACACACTACCGCCCTTGCAAGGAAGATGACCGCCTGATCAGGGAGGCGGCGGGCGCAGGGTTTGGTCGAGAAATGGACGCGAAAACCATCGGAAATTATTCGAGCTCTCTTCGGAAGCTCGCGGCAGCGCTCCGACCATTGTCCATTGCCAAGCTCAGTGATGATGCACTGCTCGGCCATGCCAACACTATGTTTCCGAATGACAAGAAAGTCATCTTCGCCCTGAATAGGCTACGTGAATATCGTAAGATCATTGGACACATCAATTCTCTTGAAGAAGGAGACAACTCACGCGATCCAATAATTCAGCCGGCGACCGGTTCGCTAGCACGGGTTTTCGATGAACAGCCATTGTACGACGCTGCGGACCGGGATTGGGCCTTGCCGGCTGACGGTTTCGATGCTCCGCAGCGGCAAGGGGGCGTGTTAGCCGCTCATTCTCCCACACAAAGTGTAGCCCAGGATGTGCTTTTCGACGCGGCGGAGGGCAACCTTCCAGCTCACAACTTCGAAGCTCCAGTTCTCTGGCAGGAAATGCGTTCATCCGCTCTCTCGCCCGTCCAAAGTTTCGCTCAAGAAAAGCTTTTCGATGCCGCGGATAGCGAGGGCTTGCCGCCAGTCACTAGCTTGCGTGCACCGGCGCTTTGGACGACGGCGAGTTCAAGCGGGCACTCGCCGATGCAAAGTGTCACTCAGGAAGCGCTCTTCGATGCCGCTGACCGGGATGGTCCGCGGCCGGCCATGAACTTCGATGCACCGGTGCGGGGGCAGCCAATGAGTTCAGCAATTCGCTTACCTGTCCAAAGTGTAATGCAGGAAGGCTCTTTGAATGCTGCGGGACCGCACGATTGCGTGCCTGCTGACGGTTTTGATGCCCAGGAGGCCTGGTCGTCCGCGTGGTCAGCCTCCCCCCCGCCCATTCCAAGTGTCGGTCGGGAAGAGCTTTTCGATGCCGAAATTTGGCATTCCAGCCCTCAGCCGCAGAATCCCGCGCTACCTAAAAATTCTCGGCGGATGACGGGCGAAGCCGGTGCGGCCCAGGCCGCGCTTGAGCAGGCCCCTCCCACTGCCACTGATAGCTTCGATGCTTCTTTGACAGTTCCCGAGGACTTCTCCCACGGCACCCAGCCCGCGCCGGACATGATGCGTTCCAAACTGGGCCGCTGGGGTCTGTTGCCGGATGCAGCACAGCGGGTGAAGAGCTACGACATTCGTGGCGAACGCTATACGGCCGTGTTGGGACCGGAAGGGCCGCACGACATTCAGCTTATCCACCTTCGCTCTCCCCCTGTGGGCGACACATTTGACGTGTCGTTCGCAGTTCCCAAGGAGTTTTCCCATGGTACCCAGGCGGCTCCTGACATGCTGATTTCGACCCTGGGTAAGTGGGACTTCTTGCCTGATGCGGAACAGCGGATCATGAACTACGAGATTGGCGGTGAACGCTACACGGCCTTGTTGGGACCGGAAGGACTCAATGACGTCCAGCTCATTTATCACCCTCGCCTCGCTTCGCCAGGTGACGCCCCACCTACGAGGCCAGCGGCTGCTTCAGCTATCCCCGGCACTCTTGCACCGGGATTTGATCCGCCCGCGTTATTCGGATTGCCCGAGAGCGCTCATATGGGGCTGGCGCAGAACCCTTCATTGCCGTCTGCGTCAATGGCTGCGGGCCATCAGCAACTCCCGCAGCTGCCTGAACTCGGAGAGCTGTTCGGCGACGACTGGAGGCACGGCCCACAAGAGGCATCGCCTATCGTGATCGACATGCTTCAAAATCTTAATCTCCTGCCGAACGAGCATGTCCCGATGACCGGTTTCCTGATCTACGGCCAGTTGTACACGGCCGAAAACCTACCCGGAGGCCGCGTTCTTCTGTTCCATCGGCCACAATTTGGCTAACCTCGGGCACGCCGTGATAAAGCTCCGCAAGCGAACACGAAGCATGCCGGATGTTTCGTTCTCCTGAACCAGCGGAGCGACGGCCGGGCTCCGAATACAACGCCAAGATGGCCTCTCGAGCGTGATCTCAACAGCAACGCGCGCCGATCACATCCTTTGCAGCAGCTCGTCAGCCCCCGCTTCAGGCGACGAAGCCGGTGCGCGTGCTCACATGCAGCTTGGGCGAGCATCGCGCCGCATCATATGAGTTTAGCTGCGCGGAGCGATCTTCCCGATCGCTACTAAGATCCAATGAGGATCGACGGCTCCTCGTCAGCAGCTCGAGGCGAACTGACGCAAGGTCTTACAGCTTTCCCCGCGACGGAAGACGGCCAGAGACTATCTGGCCGTCGTGCCACGATCGAAGCTATCGTGCCACGGCTGGTGAAGCCGTCCACCAGCAATAAGCTACCCAGCCCATCCCAGCCCTGTGCCGTACTTGTTTGCTTACCAGATGAACTTTGCGCCATCAGGTAGTTCGCAGATGAACTCGCCTTGGTTCACGAGCTCCGTGCTTCCGACAAGAAGCTTCGAGGCTCGCACCGTCAGCTTGCCTTCGCGGCTAAGGCTATGGCGGATGTACTCGGTCACCGCATGTCCAGAGCTGTCGACCGTTTGGTGAGCATTGGAGAAGCTGATTCCGTTCTGGACCGTCACCCTGAATGCATTGATAGCCAGACCGGCCTGCGTCGCCGATGCAGGTTTGCCGCCCTCCGCGGGGTTACAGTGGCTCATGTCCAGTATGAGCTTCACATTCTTCCCCGCCTGCAGGGCATTGAGCACCTCGGTGTATTTCGGCGAGGGCTCATCGGCTCTCGCCAGAGCGCTAGCGCTCGCGACCGAAAGCAAGGACAACAGGATCGTCAGTCCTTTGCCGGTAATCTTCATATGCTCTTCTCCCTCGATAAGTACCACAGCTTACGTTTTTCAAGATGTCGTGCTCGCAAATTGCTTGACGTTCTTTCAGCAAGCGCGCTCGCGCCTGTACAAGAACAGCCTGCCGCAATCAGGCGCAAGTCGTTGTGACGGCTATTCCGACGTCACAACCTCGTAGGTCAGGTTTTCTAGGGGCTTCGGCTCGCGGGCGTCGACTAGAACGATTCGTTTGATGGTCGGCCGTTTGGAACACAAAACGGCGAGCGGTCGCGCTCGCCAACTGCAGGCCCTTTAAGCGAGAAAATGCAGCCGTCACATCTGCACAAGCAGACGACCTACGAAAGAATAACTCGATCAGGCGCATCCGCTTGCTTGTCCTTCTTAGTCTCAAGGACCGTCTACTCGAGGCGAGGCGTCCGCAATGAGGTGGTGGAGCGAACGCTTCGCGGCGGTCGATGCCCCCGATCTGAACCTAATCGAATCAGCAGTGCCAGAAGCCACAAGGCAGCGCTTAAGCTAAATGGCGTTTATGGTCCGTCAGCTTCCGGAAAGCTGAACCTGCAACAATCCACGCCGACAGCCGGCACTTCGAAGGGAGAGAGAGATGAATGTTGATCCACGGAATGCCGCAGACAATTCCTTTGAGGTTCAGCAGCCGCACCACGTCGGTCGACAGCAGGAGGAGCTTAGCGCCCAAACCAGCACACCGGCAAGTTCAGAAGATCAAGCAAGCTTCGAGCAGCAGCTGAATGACTTGGCTCTAGACGATGTGGATTTGCTCCACTCAACCTCGGAGTCAGTCTCGTTAGCGGCAGATTCCGCGACCGCCGCGCCGCCCTCGTCTGCGCCAAACGAGGCGGCTTCTGAACCCAGTCGCTATCCAGCCTCATCATTCGTCAGTGCGCGCGCTCAGCTTGCCGCAATACTGGCAGGTGCCACTCTTGAAGCACTTCGGAACGAGATCGAACTTGCCGAGCAGCAAGCAGCACGTTGGTCGTCGGCGACCGAACCTGCCATTGATCGAGATCGCGTATTCGACAACGTGGCGGGGTCGTCATATGTCACACTGCGGCGTTTTCAGAACCAGGACGGTGATTGCAAGCCGCACACGGAAGAAAACACGAGTGCAATATCTCATGTCCGCAACACGGCTCGGGATCATTCTTCCGTTGGAGATCCTCTGGAGCGGTATCCCATGGACCGAGCCCGCCAAGCTGGTTGGCATATGCGCGGGAAGACAACAGCATCACCCTTCGTATCGTTGGTCGAGGATCCGACAAAACTCGTCGTCTCTCGCGATCCTTGGGCGAGAGCGATCGCCAACAATGCGGACGCGCTGCACACCTACACCGTACCGAAGTCCACTATCTGGACGCCGGACGACGTGCTGAGGAGCATTGCGCTTGGAATGAATGCCGAAGATCAGGACACCATCGATGGGGACGTTGATTTAATGTGCTCACTGGGTAGAACGCCAACTCGAGAAACCGAACGCCTGTTCCTGGGTGGCAATTTGGAAGGCTACCGGACCGCTAGCGAGGCAAATCCCTACAAGCGCGAGGGTAATGAGTAGATGGTCTGTCGACTGCGCCGTTTGGCGGGTTCGTAGGCGTCAAGCACCAAAACACAGCCCAAGAAGGAACTAGAAAACGGCACACCAGCTCCGCCTCAGGCATAACAGCTTGAGCATAATGGCGGCGTGACCGATGGCACGATCAACTCGCCGATCGACCGGTACAGCGGCTGAGGGCTGCGACGAAGAACGCGCCTCCGACGGTCGGGAGGACGCCGGATCATCCTCTCTCCCCAGCCCTCTCGTTGGAGCATCCTTGCATCTTGGATGTGTTGTGACACCGCCCGGCATCAATTTGTTAGCCGCCCCTCGCGGCTGACGGGCGGCTTTGATGAGGTAAGCCGCTGAACGCTCCCCGCCTTAGCTAGATCGGCCTGACATTAACCGCGCGGTCAACCAACAGGTGTTTCGGCCGTGATCGTATCAGTTATTCACTCGTCCGCAGCAAGCGGCGCTGTTGCAGTACGGCCGATCCGCCCCCTGGATGCGTTCCATCAAAACAATCGATTTTGCCGAGCACACCTAAACGCCCCATAGTCGATCGCAATGTATGGAGGCCGCATTCAAGATGACGTCTGGCAATCGATTCTCTCCTCAGTCCCTTGCCGCACAACTTTGCTCGCACGACGCTCCTGTCGTCGGGTGGACGCATCCCGCGCCTCGCCATGATCTTCCCGCTAAATTGCCACGTATGAGGCGGATCGGATCGCCCGATCCTGGCGTCATGGTTTGCGCAAAGCCTGATAACAACGACTGGCTCTTCGCGCAGGTCAAAGGGGTTTCTGGCGCTACTCTCAATTGGATGGACAAATGCTCACGACGTAGGAAAGAGCGAGACCGACCGTCACGCGCAGGTCGACGGCATGGCCGAACTGTGTCGCCGTTTGCCTCGCAACGATTCCGAATTTGAGGGCACGCTACAAGGAGCCTTTAAGGGCACTTGAATCTTACCCAGCGTCAGATTGTAGGATTTCCGACAGTCTCGCGACAGAATCCGCTCGCGTGAATTCTTCCTGACAGGTAGCAACACTTGCGAACGTCTCAACACCTCAATGCTCGGCCGATCCGCCTCGTCACAGTGCTCGACTGCTCCCCTTCAAAGCTTGCGTCGTTCATCTGCTCTGTGAGCGCAGGATGCCGCACCCTCCTCGCAGCCAGACCAGGATCCAGCGCGCGAGAACAACGCGGACAATCGCTCTTTCGCCTATGCCGACCACAGGCCGAGTCCAAGCTCGAGATTAGATCATTCTTTCGCCGTTCACCCCGTCTGACGAAACGGAGCCGGCGTAACCACCTCAGACAATGCATGATGGCAACGCCGGACTCAATTTGTCCTCCGTTGGCAGCATTTGCTCGACTGCGGCGGATAACGTCTCCGGAGCGACCGAACTTCGGGGCAGTTGACATCTTGCTTGGCTATCATCGGTTAGCGAGAGGATGTGTATCCCGCCGATGGGGCGCGTGTTGATCCTCTCGTCGCGCATCTCGGCCTTTTCCAGCCCATTGGCGGATGCTTAGCGGGTGAAGTGTCCTCAAACGCGGAACACTTGCGTTGTCGTGACGTGACGACACTACGGGCTCAACAGCCTTGCAGGACTGACCGCGGATCAAGACGAATCAGGGAGTTTCCATGTCGGTTTCGCAAGTCTGTTCGGCGCCAAATACAGCCGCTCTCGCCTGCGCTTTCGTTTCGCTCGGGCGGTTTGGCGCTATCGCTACTGCAGGCGCTCGCGTAGCGCATGCAGGAACCGCTATGCTCGGCCTACAGATGCATCAGCGCGCGGCCAGGACTCTCAGCCTCGTCAGAGATTGCAGAGCTCTTGCCGGCGTAAGGGAAATTGTGAGCCGCGCCGCCCGCGCAAGCTATCCGCCGCAGGCCTCCACCTATCCCATGACGATGGACGCGCAGACATGGGTCGCCTGCCAACAAGCCCTTGCGTGTCGTTTACGGCTTTTCGATTTCACGCCAAAGCGGCAGCCTCAGGGTTCCGCCGACTCTCATGGTCAAGCGTGACACGCTCAAGTCCTGGCGAGGATGGACGAGAGGCGATGAATGCGAATTCTCCTGGTTGATGATCATGCGGACTTTGGCCGCGCCGTGAAGGAAACGCTCTTAAATTGTGGGTTCGTCGTCGACGTGACGCGCACGCTGGATGAAGCGTCGGCCGCGCTCGATTGCGCGAACTACCACATGGTCTTGCTCGAATCGGTTTTGCCCGATGGAGACGGATTGGACTGGCTGAAGCAGTTGCGGCGCGAGGGACGATCAATGCCGGCTATGATGATGAGCAGTCTCAATGATCTCAGCCGGCGGATTGCAATTTTCAATGCGGGCGCAGATGATTTTCTGCCAAAGCCAGTGTCTATCGACGAACTCATTGCTCGCATGCGAGCTATTTTGCGACGATCAACGCAGATGACGGCGCCGGTGGTGACATTCGGGAATCTGCATTTCGATCCGATCGCGAGACAGGTCTCCGTCGGTGGACGAGTACTGAGAATTGCGCGCCGCGAAGTGTGCATTCTCGAACATTTGCTCAACCGCGCGGGCCGTACCGTGCCCCGCACAGCGCTCGAAGAAAGCTTGTATGCATTTGACGACGAGGTCTCGACCAATGCGCTGGAGGTCGGGATTTACCGCTTACGAGCGCATTTGAACCAGGCCGGGGCAACGCTCAGGATCAAGACCGCGCGCGGTGTCGGCTACACCCTTGAACTCATCGGCGCAGCATCGGCTGCCTAGCAGTCTCACTTGAAGGCAACAATCCCTTGAACGTCGTTAACAATGACGCCGCCGCCGATGAGCCGTCGGTGGTCGCCAGCAGCTCGCACTCTGCCGCTTTTCCCCGCCTCTGCTACGCCCTGTGCGCAGTCGCTCTGCTACTTCCGCTTGCTGCCGCAGCTCAGGCAAAGCGAGAGGGCAAAGGAGAACCGCCACGTGCTGCGCCTGGCAGCACCACCGGCACGCTCAACCTTACCTCCTCACAGGGAAAGACAGTTCATCTGACCGGACCGGCTGCGAGCATTTTTATTGCCGACCCGGCCATTGCGGATTATCAGGCGCCTTCGAACACCACGATTTTCGTCTTTGGCAAAAAGTCGGGACGGACTAGCCTGTTCGCGCTAAACGACAATGGAGAGGCTCTCGCCGAGCTGCGTGTTGTCGTCACCCAGCCGATCGAGGATCTGCGGGCCGCGCTGAAGGCCGAGGTCGGCGACTATCCGATTCAGGTCAGCTATACCCCGCGCGGTGCGATCCTTAGCGGTACGGCGCCTAATGCCGAGGTCGTCGAGACCGCTAGGAAGGTCACTGAGCAGTTTCTTGGGGCTGGCGCGCTGGTAGTCAACAAGATCCAGGTCGCCGGCTCATTACAGGTGAATCTCAGCGTCCGGGTGGCAGAGGTCTCCCGCAGCGCGGTCAAGGATCTCAACATCAACTTCACCGCCTCGAGCCCAAACGGCGCTTTCCTTGTCACCGGCAAAGGGGGAGGGTCCGGCGCAGCCGGCGGCGGCGGCACGATCGGGATTGGGTTTAGCGCCGGCAACACCAACTTGAGCGCTGTTCTGGACGCTCTCGCAAGCGAGCACCTAGCCTCAATCCTGGCTGAGCCGAATCTGACGGCGATGTCCGGCGAAGCGGCAAGCTTCCTCGCCGGCGGCGAATTCCCCATTCCGGTGATGCAGGATAACCGGCAGGTTTCGGTCCAATTTCGCCAGTTCGGCGTGAGCCTCGAGTTCGTTCCGACGGTTCTCAACAATAATCAGATCAACGTCCGGGTGAAGCCCGAAGTCAGCGAACTGTCGAGCGAAGGCGAAGTCAAAATCAATGGCATGGCGGTCCCTGCCCTCTCGACTCGGCGGGCGAGCACCGTGGTCGAGCTCGCCAGCGGTCAGAGCTTTGCAATCGGCGGCCTCATCAGGCGCAACTTCAACACTGACATCGGCGAGTTTCCCTGGCTTGGTGATGTGCCCATCCTGGGCGCACTTTTTCGCTCCTCATCGTTTCAAAAACGTGAAACCGAACTGGTCATTATTGTCACGCCCTACATCGTGCGGCCCGCATCGAATCCGAACAAGATGAGTGCGCCAAGCGACCGCATCTCGCCGCCCTCAGACGCGGGGCGGATTTTGACGAACACGGTGGCCCGGCCGCCACGAGAGCGCGATGCGCCTCGCGCCAGCGCGCCAGGACTGACCGGCAACGCCGGCTTTATTGTCGAATGAGGATCGTCAAATGACATTGCGACATCTGTGCTACCCGATCTTTATTGCGGCAATAATGGGTGGCTGCGCAAATACGGCCTCGATCCAGCCCGCGCCGGCTGACCAAGAGATCCAGGTCGAGCAGAAGAGTAGCGTGCTGTTCCTGCAGAGCCTTCGTGGCCCCGAACGGCATCGGCTGCGAAGCTTTATTGCAGCGACCAGTCGCGGCCGGCGGGATGCCCTCCATGTGAGGGTCATCGGCTCACCCAGACTCGTCGCACAGGTCGCCGACGAGGCTCGCGCCATGGGTGTTGCCAATTACAACATCCTCCTGTCCGCTTCTCGTGTGGATCTGCCGGCTCGTTCCGGGGTGAGGATCGAAGCGATCACTTTCGAAGCTCATCCTCCGGTCTGCCCCTCGCTCTCCATCGTCGGTCCTACGGTGAACGAGAATTCGTTCAACCCGACCCTTGGCTGCTCAGTCCGGAATAACCTCGCGGTCACGATCAATGATCCTGGCGACCTGTTAGGCAATCACGCTGTCATGCCGACCAGTGGTGATCGTGCAGTGCTTCCCATCACCGCACGTGGGGCAACGACGGTGGGCAACAGGAGCAATTTGGAGGATGACACCCATACCAGGGTTGCGCCAGAAACCCAATAAGCTGCTCGTAGAACTCGAACAGCATGAACGTCGGTTGGCATTCTGTTTGGAATCGGCCGACGAGCCTCCTGGACTCCAGCCTTTGCTCGGTCTTTTTTTGGGGATCGTGCAGCTCGCAGATCAGGTTCTGGGACAGTTCGGTCATTGCCCAGTGGTTTGAGCGCATCGATGTTTGCGCGACGCTAAACGAGGCCGGCGGCAAAGACTGCCTTTGCAACCCTCTCGAAACACTCCATCGGAACGGCCTTGCCCATCGTACCTTTTCGGATCAGCTGACGGGCCAACACATGATCCTCGACAATGCTCAGACGTTGGGCGCGCGCCTCCGCCAGCAACTGTGAAGCCGTTTCGCCCTCGCCGCGGCACACCAGTACCGGAACGCCGGTCTCGCCCCGAACGTAGCGCAGCCCAATCAATGTCGCTCGCCCCGTCAGTATCAATGTCGCCCGATGGACGCCGAGCGGAGACTCGTTCGCCGACTCCCGGCGGAGCCTGCGGTGTTCACCCTTGATCTGCGGATTACCATCCTGTTCCTTGGACTCGCGCTTGGCTTCGCTCTGCGTCATGCGCATGTCGCGCAAGAACAACCAACGCTGAATGAGCAGATCAGCCAAGCCGCCAATCAGAAGAGCGCCGGCAGCGATCGCGATCAGCACTTTGAGCTCTTTAAAGACAAAACCAAAGCAGCTCAAATCGCACACGGGCAAGTATACCAGTGCCCTCCAACTTGCGAGCACAGTGAAAACGAACGTAGCGCCAAGAACCAAAACTTTGACGATAGACTTTCCAAGCTCGACAGCCGACCGCTGGGAGACAATCCGCTTCAGCCCTTTGACGGGATCCAATTTCTCAAAGCTGGGTTTAAGCGGCTCAACCGAAATCGTTAGCCCCCCGCCGGCCAAGACACCGGCCAGAATCGCCGCAACCACCGCCGCACCTAGGATGGGGGCCGCGGCTGCTATAGAAAGGTCTATCAATCCGAGCAACGCCTTCCGGGCCGCACTGTTGAAGGGCTGTTCCTGCAGCTTGTCGATGAGCCGCACGGCTTCGCGCCATCCGTCTTCGATCGAGCTGGCCCTGAAGCACAGGCAACCGAAACCAGCGCAAAGGCTTGCCGCGGTCGCAAAGTCGGCGCTGCGCGGGCTCTGCCCTTTCTTACGCGCGTCCCTCAGCTTCTTGTGACTTGGTGGAAGGTTTTTCTCTTCGCTCGTGTCGTTCATTTCAAGAACTTCTCGAGCCACTCCAGCACGTCGTTGAACCGAATGATCTCTGCTCCCATATATTCGATCAGGAAGACGGCGTAGCTGACCATGATGGTGCCAAAGGCGGCATTCTTGATGGTCGGAGAGAGATCGTTCAGCTTGATTTGCGGCGCAAAGCGCCCCAGCAGCATGAGGGATACGTCAATCAGAAGCAGCAGAGCCAGCACGGGCCCGGCGACCACGAGGGTCGTGTGCATGATATGGTCGAGGAGCCCGATAAACTCCATTGCCCCTTGCTGGGTCAGGGGCGGTAGCAGCCGATACACGGGCCAGATCAGATAACTTCCATAGAGGCATCTGACCATGGTCTGCAGACCCCCTGATACAACGAAGATCGTAACCGCGGCAGTCCCGAGAAAGAGCCCCATCGCGGCGGTTTGACTGCGTGTCGCAGGATCGTCCACCTGGCTGGAGATGCCGCGCTGGGTATCAATGATGTCACCAACGGCCTGGATGCTCCAAAGTGGTATACTAAGCAGAAACCCGAACAGCAGGCCGATAAATATCTCCTTCAAACCGAGGAGCGAGACCGCAACCATACGGGTGCCCGGATCTAGTGTCTGCAAGCCGTTCCTGATCTGCATCAAACACGGCAATCCAATCACAACCGTCGCGCTTGCGCGGATAATCCCGCCAATGTGCGGTCGCGTGAATACCGGAAGAACCAGCATAATCCCGAGGGCCCGGGCCGCGCCAAGACCGGCCGCAACGACGAACTCGACAGCAGTCTGAATCAGAGTTTGCGTCTCGGTGGCTGACAAGGCATCCATTTGAGCTCAGCTCGTCGTTCCTTCAGCCAATGCAACCGTCGCACTCACGTCGTCATGGTGTGAGACGTCAAGAACTCTGCAGATCTCGTGTCCCAGCGGTTGCAGAGCGACAGGCCTCGCAGATGACTTCGGCTTCAACTATCCATATGACTACAGCCATCCGGCGCAGAGGTATGACCATTCGATGAGAGCACCGGCGAAATCTCGCGCCGCCTGCAAGCCACGCTTCTTCCGCTCTCACCGAGCGCGGTTTGAAGATCCGAGGGCCTCAAAGCTTCCATCAATTTCGCAGTCTATGGAGATCGGTCTCGAGCGGCACCTTCATTCGTAGGCTCATTCACCAGAATGCCAGACTCGTGGGGCCGCTTGCAATCAACGCGGTTTGCCCGTTCACTTGCGTCGACAACTCGCCAGGCTGTGCATCGAGGACCAGGTCTCAGCAGGTAATTCCATCACATCGTAAGCAAACCTGAATCGAACGGATAGAAATTCCAAATGGGGTCATTCTTCCTCCGAATACGGCAGGCTCATAGAGCCGAACAGGACAGTTCGGATGTTTATCTGTCTCAGAATAGTGAGGCGAGCTTTCGATAAGCTGACGAACTCGCCCTTTTGTGGTTCGCAATGAACGCCAACAAACGCGACGCTATAGCTGAAACTTAGACAGGCCTGCGTTCCGCGCGCACTAATACCTCGCTGTGAGCGCGGGGAACTCAGTGAAGACATGCTGGGCTTGCTCGATCAGCGGCGCGCTCAGCACCGGAGCAAACAGAACGAGCACGGCGACGACGACGAGGAGCTTCACGGTAAGCGGCAAGGTTTGATCCTGGAGCTGGGTTGCTGCCTGCACGATGCCAATACCCAATCCGGCCACGAGGGCTGCCAGGAGCGGCGGTAGAACCCAGATCATGAACAGGACTAATGATCGGCTCAGATGGGTGAGGATGCTCGCCTCGTCCATCTCACCCCCCCGGGGATGCGTAGCTTAAGACCAATCCGTGCATGAGCCGCGACCAGCCGTCGATTGTGACGAACAGAAAGAGCTTGAAAGGAACGGATATCATTGTTGGTGATACCATTGACATGCCCATGGCCATCAGAATTGTCGTCACAATAAGGTCGATCGTGATGAACGGAAGATAGAGAAGGAAACCGATTTCAAACGCACGCTTAAGCTCCGAGATCAAAAAAGACGGCACGAGGATCGCAAAATCATCGGCTGTTGCGTTGGCGCGCATCTCCTCCGACCAGATATGTTCCGTCGACGACAGGAAGAACGTGCGCTGCTCCTCAGTGGTGAACTTTTTGAGATGGGCGCGCAGCGGCTCGCTCCCCTCCTTGGCGGCGGTCAACCAGTCATCGGCGGTTTGGTAACGAAGTTGCGTATTGGTCACGCGGTTGTAGGTTTGCTCGAATACTGGGGCGCCTATGAACACGGTAAGGATCAATGCAGCACCATACAGAACGATATTCGGTGGTATGGACTGAGTGCCGAGCGCGTTGCGGATCAGGAAGAGAACGACGGAAACCTTGATGAACGCCGTTGTTGTGACAACTGCGAACGCCAGCAGGCCAAGACCGGCGGTCGCCGCAACAAGCGCAAGGATGCTCGGTTGAATGTCAACCATTGACCGCCAACTTGCTAAGTAACCGGATGCCCAACGCTTCACCGACACGTACGATGTCGCCGCGGCCGATCAATTGACCATTGGCAACAATATCGACCGGACCGTCCACCGGCCGGCCAAGCTCGAACACGTGCCCCTCGTTGATGCTTCTCAACGTACCCAGCGGGATGGGCCAGCGGCCGCATTCGAACACAAGCGTGATCTCAATACTGTCGATGTCGGCTTCCGAGAGCGGGATTGCTTGTTCAGCTTGTGGGCGTATCGTCATATTTGCATACCTTAGAGGATGGGACTGCAGGCGGAATGGTCCCCGAAGGATAAGTCTGTCGCCCGCGACCTGCGCCGGCGCCCACAACTTGTCCGCAGCGAGGATGAGCTGGCCATGAGCAAAGGGAATGACTTCGGGCAGCAGTGCGTCGCCGGGCTGTGCTTGGCGAAGAAGCTTGATGGGCGCGCGCAGCGAGCCGATCTCTCTCGCAATTACGACCGGCAATTCCGAAGAACTCTTACCTAAATCTCGCGGTGATTGGCCGATCAGCTCGCCTAAGACACGAAACGCAGACGGAACCAGACCGTCAAGAGGCTCGAACAAGAACAGGCGGGCCTTGGCCGCCAGCGCCCCGAAAGTAACGTCGAACTCCAAATAGGGGTCTTTGGCCGTTGCGTCTTCGACGCAGATCAGCTGCAAATTCCGCGCAAGCGCGATCTCGAGTGGAGCGAGCCAAGGTTCCAGTGCAAGTTCGAGAAGGAGCGAGCGGGTTGGGTCGGAAGGTAAAGTAAGGCCAGACTGGACCGTTGAAATCAGTGCCTCGACGAGAAGGCGGGGCAAGGACAACACAGCGGTCTCGCCTCCGGCGCAAAATACGCAGTCGAGCACCGACATGGCATATGGCTCGGCCTGCCAAACAAGCCGGCTCATACGGATCGACAGCGGCTTATCGCCAATGCGGCTCTGCAGAACCGTGCGCGGTGCGGCGGTCTCGTTGAGCCAGGAGACCACTTCATGCGACAGCTTTGCCGCTGGCTGAAATAGTGCGGGTTCACCCATGGCATTTATCGACAGGTTCCGCGGGTGCAGCTCGCGACGCGGTAAGAGAACCAGCCATTAGTTCGAGCCATCGACCGTCTGGCTGCGCGAACCACCCTGATATCGGAGCAAAACCTCATCGTCGGCATCGACTTCGGCTGCAAACTCCGAACGGACAGCGGTAGTGCGCTGGACATCGCCCTCAATCTCCTGCCATTTCTGGCTCGCCGCCGACCGCTTGGCCCATATGGTGCGCGCCTCATTCACTGCCCGCTCGGCCTGCTCATGCGCGATGCGCGCCTGCTCACGCGCCTGGCGTGCCGATTCGATCTCTGCTGCCAGCCGCCCAAGGACGACTTGACAGCGACGATCGAGCTCGGCCACGGACATCATCTCGAGGGACACCAGCTCCTGATAAAGTTCAGCTTCGGCCTTGGCGCGACGATTCTCAGCGCCTTTAAGATTCTCAGACGCTCGCTGCAGCGCTGCGACCGCCATTTGGCGCCTGTCTTCCATGTTCGACAATTCACGAAGCGCGCTTCGCTCTCTCATGTCTTTCACCAGCCGCAATTTTGACGCTTGTACGAGATTCAGGCCGTCAGACGCGACATCCATGAAACGGTCTCCTCAAAGCTACACGGCTCGTCCTGTCCCTGGCGCAAGAATGCGCGCAGTTCCTCGATTGACTCGATTGCCCGATCAGTCAGTGGATCGCTGCCTGGCTTGTATTCACCGACCTTGATCAGGAACTCAGCCTCATTGTAGCGCGAGAGCAGATCGCGGAAGGCGGATGCCGCCTTGCGATGTGGACCAGAGGCGACCGCATCCATGACACGACTTCGGCTCGACAGCACGTCGATGGCGGGAAAATGCTCTCGCGAGGCCAACGCGCGCGAAAGAATGATATGACCATCGAGAATTCCGCGCGACTCTTCCGCGATCGGATCGCCCGTGCCGTCACCTTCGACAAGCACGGTATAGAATGCCGTGATCGAGCCCCGCTCGCCCATACCGGCTCGCTCCAACAGACCAGGAAGCAGCGCAAAGACGGAAGGCGGAAAGCCGCGCCGGGTGGGAGGTTCGCCGGCGGCAAGGCCGATTTCGCGCATCGCACGGCTAAATCGCGTCAGCGAATCCATCATCAGAACGACCCGCAGACCTTGATCACGAAAATACTCGGCGAGTGCGGTCGCCATATGAGCGCATTGCGCCCGCTCCATTGCCGATCGATCCGATGTCTCAACGACAACGATCGTGCGAGCGAGGGCATTTCCAATGTGACGTTCGATGAATTCACGCACCTCGCGTCCACGCTCCCCTATGAGCGCAACCACGGTGACATCGGCGGCCGCGCCTTTTACAATTTGCGACATCAGCGTCGACTTACCGCAACCGGCATCTCCATAGATTCCGATCCGCTGACCTTCGCCACACGTCAGAAGTCCGTCCAGCACGCGAACGCCGAGCGGAAACGGTTGCTCGATGCCACGCCGCCTCATCGGGTTGGGCGCCTTGCCGCGGAGCGGACTAGTGTGGATCGTCTTTATCGGCCCCTTGCCATCAAGTGGACGGCCGAAGCTATCGATCACGCGGCCGAGCAGGTCGGGCCCGACTGACACTTCCTGCATGCGCCCGGTCGGGAGCACTTCCGCGCGATGGGACAAGCCTACCATATCGCCAATGGGCGTCAGCAACACCCCGTCCGGCAGCAAACCGATGACTTCCGCCTCAAGTGACCATCCGGAAGCGTGATCCTGCAACAGGCAAAGTTCTCCAACACGGGCCCCTGGCAACACGGCATGGAGCAAGGTGCCGATCGCACGCGTGATCCGTCCCCGCACGGCACGCGTATCGACATCCTTTGCTGCAAATCTCAGAGATGCTATCGCCGCATGCACATCTGCTTCTCCGCCAGCTTGATCATGGCCTGATCGTTGCGTCGTCACGGATAGCTTTCCTGAGAAGAAGGATTAAGGCCGATGCGTAATGTGCGGAGCTGCGCGGCAAGTCCTAAATCGACACTGCCGAACTCACTCCACAGAACACACTGGTCCGGCCCCACGGCAGGGTCCGGATCAATTCTGACTTTCGGGCGACCATTCGTTCCGTCGAACGCCAGGAATTCATGCCTTAGTGCATCAGCGTTCACAGGAGACACGTGAAGGCATACTTCTGCGCTGCCATATCTTTTCTCGACGGCGTGACGAACGGTCCTTACCAACATCTCACCCGGATCAAAGGAGCCCAACAAATCGCTCAATATCTCAATGACGAGCTGTGGTAACTCCTCTTGCAGAACGGCTTTTCGCCGGGCCACATCGGAAGCCGCTCGGGCAATCAGCTGTGCCATTTCGTCCGAGCCTGACCTTAGACCCTCGCAGTGCCCGCGCTCCCGCTCCTGCTGATAGGCCTTCCTTGCCCAACTGCGAACCTGCCGCAGGTATCGCTCGGCTAGCGCGCGCGTCTGCACCGCATCGTACCAGATGCCAAGTTCCGCGGCTGATATGAGCGGACCAAGCGGCCGAATCCGCGGGCTATCCGGCAGGATTGTTTCATCGGCCGTCATGCCGCTGGCTCCTCCGTGGCCAAGTGGGCCACCACCAAAGGCAATAACTGACCCGCTGAATTGTGGTGTTCGGCTGCTGGGGATTCGGCGGTGGTCCCCACAGGTAAGCGGAAAAGAACGCGCACACGGTCAAGCTCTGATGCGTCCTTGAGCCAAGCGCCAAGGCAGGCGCAGCCGTCATGTTCAATCTGGCTCGCCAGCTTCTGCGGATCGTCAATCGATGTGGTTGCGACGGCGCTGGATAAGTGTCGGATTGCGAAAGCATGTGCTTCGGCACCGATATTTTCGATCAGACTCGCTACATCATGCCTCGACACAAATTTAAGCACCGAACGGGCATGCCAGATACTGCCCGCGAGCAGCGCCGCCCGACGCGGATCATGCCCGAGCAGAACGTCCCTACCCCAGTCGCTTCCGTTCGAAACCAGCTCACTACCTAGCAGCAATTCGACCAGTCTTTGCTGCAGTCTCGGAGACTTCTGCAACTGCAGCACTGTGGCGGCCGACAGGAGCCCATCAAGATGGCCGGCAAACCGGCTGGGATGGATCAAAGCGGCAAGCTCGCGCAGGCGGTCGGAATGCGGGTTGAGTGAAACACTTGGGTTAGTGGATGCCATCGATACGGACCTGCTGCCGCTATTTCGGATCGGAGGAGAGCTTTTTGCCGGCGGACTGGACCGCTGGCTTGCTGGCATCTCTGCCGAGACTTGTCACTTTGCGCCAGGATTGACGAAGCTGTCGCCCACGTGTGCTCAGCAGCACGTAAGATAGAATGCCCAACGCGGCGAGCCCACCTCCTGCACCGACGGCAACGTGGGTTGCAATGAACTTGGTTGGTTCGGCGGAAGCTGCCGCTGGCACAACTGAGACCTCATGCTGAGCCCGCTCAACCGGCACGAACACGACCGCCACCTTGTCGTATGATAGACCTTCGATGCTGTTGGCGACGAGCATCTTGATCTGCGGCAGCAAGGCTGAGAGCTTCGCGCTCGAGGCGTATCGAATGAACACCGACGCCGAAGACGGGGTTGCATCCTGTCGCAAAAGATCATTCTTCGGCAGAACGACATGAACACGCGCGGAGAGAACCCCATCGATATCGTTGATCGTGCGCGACAATTCTTCACTGAGAGCATAGACGTAGCGGGCTCGCTCCTCAACCGGAGAGGCAACGAGGCCCGCTCCCTTGAACACCTCACCAAGGCTCTTGAAGGATTGGCGCGGCAAGCCCTGGTCATTCAGAAGCTCGATTGAGTAGGCGAGCTGCTTTTCTTCCACCTGAATTGTGCTGGTCCCATCCTTACCGACAACACGGATGGCATCGACGCCCTTGCTCAGGAGCAGCCCAAGCATCTCGTTGGCTTCGCGCTCTTGCACTTTGGTATACAGATCGGCTTTGCAACCGGCGAGGGTCAGAAAAAGCGGCAACAGGGCGAGAGCATGAAGCCGCTTTCTTGCGGGGCAGCCGCTACCGATCTTGTCTTTCGTCAAGACAGCCAACGGCCCGCTCAGCCCGCCGATAGAAGCTTGTTCAGAGATGAACTGACAGCACCTGTCCCCTTGGAGAGGAGCGAAACCTGGATGACGCCATTGTAAACATCCCGCAGATTCGCCAGCGCAGAGTCGAAATGATCCGCACCTTCCGGTTTGCCCGCTGGATGTACCTCGACTTGCTGTGCAGGCAAGACTGGTTGCGCTGCCGGCCCAGGCTGGAGACCCTTGGTAGGATCCGGCTCGCCGACGAGCGTCGGCGAAACTGCACCCGACGGAAATGGTCTGCCCTTATGGATAGTAGAAATGCTCTGAAGGACGCGATCGCCGAGCGGACTCGCCGACATGACTGCGCGCTGTACTTCCGGCAGCAATGGAGCTGGCGCGCGCTCGGTCACAGAAGAGGCGGCACCTTGGTTCGAGGCCGCCTGCGCAAGACTCTCATCAAACTGGGCGTGTGCCGGCGAACAGCCGCTGGAGGCACACTCGACGGAGTTGGCAGGGATCGACGTAATGCCAAACAACATGGAGGAAGTCATTTCTGTCACGTAGTGAGGTGAGCCGTCGGTTCACACGAACGGGCCGGCACTTTAGAGGCACAAGCTGACCAAAAACTGACGAGCAGCTGTCATCTAATGATCACGGTCAGCTTCCAATTTGCGACAGAGCAGCGGCTTCCAAATTTTGGGACAAATTCCCGTGCTTGTTCTCAAGCGTAAAAATAGCGGGAATGCTCATTCTATCCACAAGGCGGCACATCTTGAAGAAACTTCTCTATGCTGGTGTTTTCATTTGCTTGGGCGTCGTCGAGGCGCCTGGCGCTCCCCTGGCGCTGCCATCGACGCCTTATAGTTACACAGTTCTGGATCAGGACCTCGCGGCCGCACTGCAGGAATTCGGCAACAACCTAAATATCAGAGTCAACGTCAGCACCGGGGTGAAGGGGCGGATTCGCGGGCGAATGCCCGATCTCCCACCGCGAGAGTTCCTCGAACGGTTGATCAATCTCTACAATCTTCAATGGTACTACGATGGGCTGGTGCTCTATGTATCCGACGCGCATGAGGCGCAAAGCCGCCTTTTGGTCTTGCGTCCAATCAGCTTTGATGCGTTCAAGGCGGCACTCGATGCGCTCAACATCTCCGACGAGCGTTACATCGTGAGAGCCGTACCGGGAGATGGCCTCGTCTTCGCCTCTGGTCCACCCCGCTTTGTCGCGCTTGTGGAGCAAACACTCAAAGGACTTGCGGCGGAGGCACAGGCACGGCGAAACCCGAGCGGTGACGAAAAGCCACCGCACGAGTCGGTTTTGATGCTGTTTCGGGGATCCTCCAGCGTGGTCATTCGCGAAGGACGACCGAATGACGCTCCTTCGCCGGAGGCACCACATCAAGACGGCATGGTCCACATACCCGATGCAGGTAAGAAATGACCTGATGACAACAGATCGCCTACGAAGAGGTGCAATGCGTCTGTTTATGCCCTGTGTCAGCTTTTCGAAAGCTACTGCTGCCATTGTCAGAGCGCGGATATGTAGATGGCCGATGCCGCACGGCGGCGCAATAAACGTCCAGGCCGGAGCCACTGATGCGAACCAGAGTCCTGGCCAGCAGCATCGGTGACCGTGCTTTGCCGCTTTAGCGCCTCGTGCGAGCTTTTGAACAACTCTACGAACTCTGCCATGCAAATGAGCTTCATCGCATAAGAATGAAAGCCCCTCCGTTGTCCAAAGGGAGGAACAGGATGAACTTCAACTCGCTAAGCCCGGCGGACAACAGCCCAGCGTCCCACTCGTCCTCGTCGCCCGCCGGTCCGAGAGAGTCGCATTGCATAAAGTACCCGAATACAGCCAGGACCTAATTTGGCAGGAACTCGGAGGCAGATCATCGCGTGTTGAGCATTGAGCGGCGGCGAGCGGACCAATTCCCAACAGCCGATCTCTAAGCACCGCGTGGACGCGTCCGATTTCGGCAACGACCTGTTTGGCAAGATCCGGGTCACCTCACGCTGGACCATCTCCAGCGGAGCTCGCGTTGCCCGCAGCGGTTGCTCCGCCGGAACTTGGAGATTTCGCCATGGCGAACGGCCGTCGCGCCAGGGACGAGTGGGTCTTCACTGGCCAAACCGCTGCGCCTGCTCAGATCGAACTGCTAAGAGGCCGCGACCTCATACCGACTAGGGCTGCCCGGACAACCACGTTCTCCAACCTGGGTGTGCCTCACAGGGCGGAATGGCAAGAAGAAGGTTTATTCGTATCAAACCATCCCTAAACTCTGCCCTTTTGGCCTGTAGGTTCGAGCGAACACTCGCGAAGCGGATAAGCATGATGACATAAAGAATGCCAGGCGCAGCTGTGCTTCGATCCGCTCGGGGCAACATGGTCCGCACAATACCGTCGGACTTTTTCGAGCACCCACGCCAGTCAATCTCATACGATCATTCTGGTCTCATCGGGGCAGGCCCCAACACTCTCGTTGGGCAGGCGCGAGGTCGCTAGGCGTGGGTGATTTCACCATCAGATGCTGCGGAGACCTGCGACGTTGTTGCAGGAATCAGCGCACGTGACCATCCGCAGAGCGGCAGACTCGGGTTCATTGATTCGACCTAGTTGGCGTGGAGGCGAGCGATCGAAACCAAACAGGCAAGCCGATTCCGATATCAAGAACCATCACCGCCTTTCACACTTTCATTTCGCGCCTCGTTATGAAACCTCTGAATGCCGTCAGCTTTTGGAAAGCTAATCGAACCTACCATACGGCGTGAACATCTAGACGGCGATGTGCCCATAGATTGTAGCGGAACTGAGCGCTGGGGCGCACTGAGCAATCGGAAGCAAGTGGTAGGAGCCATCGATCCTATCAACATTTATTGCTCGTTGTTCGTCGCGACTCTCGGGCTGCGCCACATGACCGGCTTGTGGTGCGATCTCAAATCAGAGGACGTAGAATGTCAGTCAACAACCTGTCGCTAACCGCCAGCTCCACTTTGTCCGGGCTGGCGCCCGGGCCCTCATCGGCGCGGGATCTTTCAAGTTTCGAGGCGATGCTGGCTATTTTCTCGTTGAAAGACAAGGTCGATGACCATTCCGCACCGCAGAATCCGGCAGCTGCCGACTCAGCCAAGCAGCTGACGGAGGAACTCACGCAGGAGGTGCGGAACATCCTCCCGCCGGAGATCAAGGCCGCACTGGACGCATGTCAGCAGCCGCCAGAGCCATCCTCCACGGAGTCCTCCTCCGCTGCGAGCGCACCGAAGATTGCAGAGGCACCCGTACAAAGCTCAAGGATCACGTGGAACAGCGGCACGTTGACTGATGCCGAGCTGCAGATCGTGTCGGTACTGAACCGACACAAAGACAAATGCCCGCTGGATTGGAAATCTCTTGGAGATTTGGCCAACGATCCCTCCACACGAGCGGATCTAAAAGCGGCGATCGAGGCTCTGCAACAGGACCCAGAGCTCTTCTATGCGATAGGCTCGCAAGGTGACGGCCGCTGCGGCGGGAAGATTAAAGCAGGTGATCTCTCCGGCTTCTCCGATCACCACCCTCAGGTTGGTGCGTTCCAGGAGCAGCGGGCAAAGAGCTATACGCAAAACTACATCCCTTCCGACGGCACCCGGAATGCCGAGCCATCGGTTATGACCCAGACCGATGCATTGCGCGAGCTCTATCGGTATTCCGACAACCTGCCTAAGAACCTAAGCCTTGCGGATTTCAAGCGGATCGTCGACGGCGAAGCCAAAACCGGCAAATGCCCGCCACAGGTCCTTGCGGCCGCTCAATACTTCCTCGATCACCCGGATGAATGGACGCAGTTGTATGGTGGCTCGATAGACAAGGTCCACAAAGAGGACTTCCTGCAGATTGCTTCATCATCGATGAATCTCACGCAAGCCGAGCTCGATACGCTCAATACGATCAACAAGAACCAAAACGCTTTCTTCAGGAACGGTGATCTGACCCGGGAAAAGCTGGCGAGCATGGTCGATAATAAGAGCCTCGCGCCCGAGGTGCGAAAGGCGGCCTCCCAGCTGCTCTCCGATCCTGTGTTGTTCGGGTTGATGAACAACGCAATTACCGGCTACAAAACCCACCATAAGTTCTTCGACTTCGGCGGCGGGCATACGGTCGATTCCGGCAACATCAGCAACAGCGACTTCAACCAGTTCTTCAACAACATGTCGGGTGCGAACCGCACCGTCCTCCAAGTGAAGACGCATGCCGTCCGAACGCCTGCCGAGCAGGACGCGGTCGCGGACATGACGATTGGCGTGGCAGACCAGCCCGACATCAAGTCTCCCAAAAAGAACGGTGGCGCCTTCATGCACGCACTTAATGACGTGCTCAAAGTTGGCTCTAAGGTATTCGACTGGGCCGCGACAGCAGTCGGTGTACTTGGCTTCATTCCAGGCTTGGGGGAATTGGCCGATCTGGCGTCAATGGTGCTCGAAGCCGAGGCGCAAGCTGCAAATCTTCTTCACACTGCCATCAGTGGCGGCAACATAAAGCAAGCGCTGGAAGAAGCCGGGCTGAGCCTTGCGGCACAGGCGGTGGGCTGCATCGCCGGACCTGAGGTCAAATTAGCAATGCGAGAGGGCTTGGTGAAGCAGGCAATTCAAGAAGCCGCGACTGCCGGCATCAACCTGCCGGTTTCAGTGGCCCAGTCCTACGCGCAGGATTATTTGAATAACCTGAAGGCTCGCATCGAATCGGAGCGCTTGCAAACTGCAGGCGCTAACGCCTAGGCGGAGCGACGCTATCTTCTCAGGATCACGCCGGAAACGGCGCTTGCGCGGCCTCCGCGCGGTTGGGCCTCTCTGCCGAGCAGTAGGTCGCGCAAGCTCCACCAGCATACTTGAGCCGCCCCCGAATCCGAGGAACTTATTTCGGGTTTTCATTGCGCACAAACTATGTTGGCCGCACTCGGTCGTTCGACTCCGACCTCAAATCCAGTCTGTCGCTTTGAAGTTCCATTGACTGCATACGCCGCCTGTCAACCCGCGAGGCAGTAACAATACCCGACAGACCGGCCACAGCCGCGGAGCCTGCCGGTTACGCAAGGATCGAGAGCACATTGATCCAAAGGGCTCTTTCTCGAGTAGCGCGCTCCTGCTCGGTCTCCGTGAAAGTGGGTCGCGATTGAAGGATCTGCCATGGCCCCCCCCCCAGGCCGATGGACCGCTCTGGCCGCTGAATCGGCCGTCACTCTGGCTTTCAGCCTCGCTCCCGACGAGGTCAAGCTCCGTGCCGCATCGCCTGACCGCAAGCAAATTGTCGAAAGAGCTTGGAGGCGTCGAAAAGGACGTGAGCCAGAGATTGCAGCACGTCCAGCCCAAAACGCTATATTAGTGGCGGCTTTGATATTTCGCCAACTGAACGCTTTCGACGCGATGAGATCAAGCTCCCCAAACGATTGTTTGTCTTAACCATCTGATCTCCAGCTTTCGCCGGTGACCTTTCAAATACGCTCTGCTGGTGAAGGCTTTTGATGACGATCCACCATCGGCTCATTGTATTTTCTACGACTCGTCAGCTTGTCGAAAGCTAATGCATGCAGAGTGGAGGGTGGAAACTGCCTCCATTGGCACATCGAATTGACATAGGAGAACCCGATGCGCGTTACGAGCTCTAGCGCCGCTGGGCACGTTGATGCTGACCTCCATGCAGCTGGCGGCAAAAGCGGCGGCAAACACGGATCTCACAAGCCAGGCGAGCGCGACGATCATGGCCGATCGCCTGATGCAAACATTCCCGTAAACGGCGGCGCGTCCACTCCGGGCGGTAACTCGCATGAAGCCGCTATGCAGCAAGCGTTCAACGTCGCTCTGGGAGCCGTTGCTCTCCAATTTGCGAATAGTGCAATGAGCCGTTTCGACGATGTCATGGCCGAGACAGAGGAGGATTCCTGACGTCGCATGTTGCGACGTTAGGAAATAGGAGCCGCACGTGGCGGCGAAATCGAGCAAACAGGAGAATAGTATGGGTAAAGGAGTTGGTGCGTCTGGTACCTCGACTGCAGGTGGGGTAGCCGGCACCGCTACTGCTGCAGCAGCTTCCACCACTGCTGAAGTTGCTGGAGAGGCGGCATTCCAAAAGCAAATCGCCGCTTTGACTGCGACCAGCACAAAGGCTGCTGAGAGGGATGTGGAACTTCGCGTTGTCTCGACTGAGCTTTCGACTATCAAAAAAGCGGCCGATGAGCGGGTGCAGTAAGGGATGAGATGGGGCGGCGTCGCCGCCCCACTTTCCCCGGCTGCTGTCTGTGAAGTCGCAACGGGCCGTACGGTTTTGCCGTACGGTCCCGTTCGCTATTCAGGAAACTGACCGTGAATGAACCAAATTGCTTGCATTTCGAAGTGCTGTCGGGGGGTTATTCTGGGCTGACAAGTAAAGTGGGGATCGGATCGTGTCTGATTGGCAGCAGCCTCGATGCAGACTTAATCTTCGTCGAACAAGGCCTCGAACCGCACCATCTCCGTGTCACCCCGCATTCCAATTCAATCGAGATCGAGGCCCTTGCGAGGGACGTCAGGATCGAGGGGCACGAGACTGTTTTAGCGAATGAGCCCATTGTTGTCCCTCTTCCTGTCGTTTTGCATGCCGGGGCGATGTCCATTCGCTGGACGATCGAGGACTACAAACAAGCTGGCTCCATCGACCGGCGGCGTATATCGCTCGCCGTTCTCACTTTTGTCCTGATCAGCTCTGCCGCGGTTGGCGCAGTCTCATCCAGTTTTGTCCAGACCGACACCACCGTGGCGTCAAGTCGGTCGTCCCCTGCTACGACGATTGCACCCACGCTGGCGCTCAGCGCTCCTGATGCTTTGGCCACCAATGCAGCTGCCGAGCGGCTGCAAGAGGAAGTTGACAGAGCGGGCCTTGTCGGCATCAAGGTCGGCTCTGGGGCGGGCGTTGTCACCGCCGACGGCACCGTTACGCCCGCCTCGCTCGCCACATGGCGAGACGTCCAGCAGCGGTTTGATCAAAATAGCGATGGCGCTTATACGCTTGTCAATGCGGTCGCCATCAAGGTTGAGAAGACGCCCCCAGCAATTGAAGTCCAAGCTGTTTGGCGCGGGAGCCAACCCTATATTGTCGTTGCTGGTCAAAAGTATTTCGTCGGCGCGCTCTTGAGCAATGGATGGACCGTCTGCGGGATTGAGGAAGGGCGTGTTTTGCTGAGCCGGGATGGTCGGCTTGCCACCCTACGCTATTAGCGTTTTAGGCCGCAGGTAAGGAAGCAAAGTGCCATGACTAGGCTGCCCCCGAATCCCGTCAAGCCTGGCACCTCTTTTCAGGAGCCAAACGTCGATCATCATGCATTTGCCATCACGCCCGTTAGTTCTCGAGGCAAGTCCATCGCGATTGATCGGACGCGTGGCAATGATAACAAGAGCCACACCTCAATTTCTCGTCACAGCGACGTGCTGGATCCCTTGGTGGACGCCACGATCGAGAGCGCGCTCGAGCTCAGTTCGATCGATGCAGTTTCGCGCGTCAATCTCGACGAGGCGCGCGCCCCGCCAGGTCAGGTCGAGCCAGGCTCGGAACTCGCTTGGCTTAATGAGCCCAATCTCGCGCACGGTCTGCTCTCCTTCGTGACGCCGCGCTTACGTCATTCGCATGTTCTGCGTCCAGAGCAACACGGCCTTCTTCTGGAGCGTTTGGCTGATACGCTATCAGCCGCGCCAGAGGATTTGGTGTCACGTGAAGGGGCCGCGCTTCTGCAACTGGAGCTGCAGCGATTAATCCTGCTCCGGCAGAGTCACAACGGCTTGATCAAAGGCTAGCGATGGCCGGGCCAGACAAAGTGCAACACTTCACATCTACACAGCGCGTTTCCGAAGCCGGCGCTGTCGAGCTGATCTCCGGGCCGGAGCGAGATTTGCTCTGCGTGCTTTCTTATGTCTACCTTGCGTGCGGACAGAGCGCCAAGAGCCTGGCTCTGTTGCGGCTGGTCGCTCACGAACAGTCCCAAGACATCGGCCTGCTCCGCATCCTGGCCTACGCTCTCATCTCGGAGCGTCGCGGTGACGAAGCACTGTCGGTATTGGACAAGCTTGACAAACTGGATGACGAGCCGTCTTCGTGTCTGCCCTTGATGCTGATGCGCAGCCACGCCCTGCGTCATGCTGGCCGCATGACCGAAGCGCAAGCCGCCTTCAAACGTTATGTTTTGTTGCGGGGCAGCACAGCTGCAATCGAACAACAATAAGGCTTCTCATGGCCAACCTTCTACGAAATCTCATCACGCGCGCGCCGGCTCACCCGGATTTGATGGTCGCGTTGATGCTTCTTCTGGCGATCGGAATGATGATCATGCCGATCCCGATCATCGTGATCGATATGCTGATCGGCTTCAATCTGGGGTTTGCCATATTGCTGTTGATGGTAGCCCTGTATCTCAACACGCCTCTCGACTTTTCGTCCCTACCGGGCGTCATCCTGATCTCCACCGTCTTTCGTCTCGCTCTTACCGTTGCAACGACGCGACTGATCCTAGCCGAGGGCGATGCCGGCAGCATCATCCATACGTTCGGCGATTTCGTCATATCCGGCAACATCGCCGTCGGCATTGTCATATTCCTGATCGTGACCATGGTGCAGTTCATGGTTCTCGCCAAGGGTGCCGAACGGGTGGCGGAGGTATCGGCGCGCTTCACGCTCGATGCGCTGCCGGGAAAGCAGATGGCGATCGACGCAGAGCTGCGCAACGGCCATATCGATCAGCACGAAGCCCGCAGCCGGCGCGGCGCGCTGGAGCGAGAAAGCCAACTGCACGGCGCGATGGATGGCGCTATGAAATTCGTGAAGGGCGATGCCATAGCCGGACTCATAGTCATCTGCATCAACATGCTGGGTGGCATCACGATCGGATCGCTCTCCAAGGGCATGTCCCTCGAGGAGGCGATGCATCAATACACCATCCTGACGATCGGTGATGCGCTCATTTCGCAGATTCCGGCCCTGCTGCTGTCAATTACCGCAGCAACCATTGTTACTCGTGTCAACGGTCCTTCCAAACTCAATCTCGGCGCTGATATCGTCAACCAACTTATGGCCAGCACGCAAGCGCTACGCTTGGCCTCCTGTGTCTTGCTTGTGATGGGGCTCGTTCCTGGCTTCCCTTTGCCCCCCTTTGTCATACTGGCCGCGCTCTTCTCCGCCGCCAGCCTTCTCAAGGTTAGCGTGCAAGAGGGCAAGATCGCTCCCAAAGCCGGCGCCGGTCCCACCGGTTCGGCTCCCGCTTCCGCACAGGGTCAGAAGCAAGCCGTGCCCGCGGAGGCACTTCCAATTACGCTGTTGCTAGCGCCGAGCCTGATGCAAGCAATCGACGTAGGGGAACTCGAGCAGTGCGTCGCTCGGGTTTCGGCATTGGTTTCAGCTGATCTCGGCATCACAATTCCACGCATTCCCGCCCAAAGCGCAAAGCACCTGGCCCAATCGCAATTCCGGGTGGATGTCGAAGGAGTGCCCGTGGAAGAGGGCGCCATTGACCCTACACAACTCTTACTTAATGACGACGTGGCGAACATTGATTTGAGCGGGATCCCCTTTTGGCACGACCAAGACACGAATCGGATATGGATCAAACAAGCCCATGCGCCTGCTCTCAAAGCTGCCGGAATAGGACACTACCGTCCGAGCGAAATTATCGCCTTGCGGGTCCAGTCAACGTTGACACGCTATGCACAGCGCCTGGTGGGCATTCAGGAAACGCGTCAGTTGCTTGGCCGGATGGAGCAGGAATATGCCGATCTGGTGAAAGAGGTGCTGCGCACGACACCGATCCCTCGCATCGCGGATGTCCTACGTCGCTTGTTGGACGAGGGCATCCCGATTCGGAACACCCGTTTGGTTTTGGAGGCGCTTGCAGAATGGAGCGAACGGGAACAAAATGCCGTACTACTCACCGAATATGTGCGCTCCGCTCTGAAGCGGCAGATCTGTCACCGCTACGCCAACGCCCATCGTGTTGTGGCGGCTTTTATCGTTGAGCGCGAGACCGAGGATATTGTGCGCAGTGCGGTGCGCGAGACCGCTGTCGGTCCGTATCTCGTTTTGGAGGACCGGCAAAGCGAGATGCTGCTTTCACAATTTCGCCAGATCCATGCGAGCATCGCACGGAGCCAGAACCAGCCAGTTATCCTGGGCTCGATGGATATCCGGCGCTTCGTCCGGGGCTTTCTCACCCGCAATGGAATAGACTTACCTGTTCTCTCCTACCAGGATCTCGCCTCGGATTTCACCGTCCAGCCGATTGGCTCGGTCAAACTTGCGCCTGGCAAGGACAAGACTCCTATAGGCGGCCATCGTGACCTCCTCCCTGCGGCCGGCTGACGAGCACGGGTTTGGGGTCGTGAGGTCGCTTATGAATTCATGTAAGATTACCGTTCTGCGGCGCTGGCGTAACTTTCGTCGCCATTCGTGCTCGGCCTTTCTCCCCATGCTTGCTTTTGTGCTGCTCGCGGGTTGCGTTAACTCGCACAACTCGAGTCTTTCACAGCAGCCGGCGTCTACGGCAGAGCTGGTCGGGGCCAAGGATGTCGATCCAGCGATGCGCGAGCGCATCGCTCGCGCTCTCGGCCAGGATGCTGACGAGAAGGCTTTGCGCGATGCGCTGAAGCAACGACCGGACAATGTTGATGCCGCGATTCCTCTTGCGCGGGCTTTGCTGGCACGCAAATGCCCGAATGATGCGCTTGAGGTGCTCGACGGGATCTTATTGGCAGCCCCTGGCGACCTGCGCGCATTGAATGCCAAAGCGGTTGTTCTCGATCACGAGGGCCGACATCGGGAGGCCCAAGAACTCTACCGCCAAGCTCTCGCGGCGGAACCCGCAAACCCGATGCTGCGCAATAACTTCAACCTGTCCCTCGACCTTGACGGTAAGACGGAGACTGGCGGCGCCAACCCAGCACCGCAGGCGGACGTCCGGCACTTCGCGGCGCTATCTCGAAGCCAATGCGGGAGCGGATCGGAATGGTGACGTCTTGATGCTTAGCTCTCAGCATGCCGGCAGCTAGGCTTCCCATCAACGCGGAACACTCAATCGGCGGGAGCCCCCGCGACCTCGTCGGTACAAATGGCAAGCTTCATGTTTCAGCGCACCAACAATTTACCCGATACACAATGCGCTTCCGAGGCAAATGAAATGAGAACGAGCGCGACTAAGGGCCGGTACTACGCGCATCGCCAGCGATTCGCCGGATATACTGCCCTCCCCTGAACTCGGCGCCATCGAGTTTCCCCCGTCCCGCCATACGCGCTGGTTGACGAGCCGGCCGGTGGTTGAGATCTCAAGATCATTCGAGAACACGCTGGCAGTGTTTATGGCGGAGACATAGAGCATATTGCTGCGAATCCGCAGCGATACTCTAGCTCGGCTGTGCCGAAAGGCTCAACGCACAGCGGACGTTGCGTTTTGCTTCGGCACGAAGTCTGGTTCGGAGAAAGCGCGATATTTCAACTATCAGCGGGAACAAGAGCGCCGGGCTCCTGAGAACGGAATCCGGAGGTCGCCCGAGTGAGCTGTTCAAGCGCAAAAATGATTGGCGCGAACAATTTACTGGGTGAGATGAACTCACCTCAATAACAGATTTCCGGGTTACTCATCCGCTTGTCGATAACACGGGCGATCTCTTGCTTGAACATCAGCTCCGGATCGACGGCAACGAACCGCTCGTCCTCTCTCAGTCTTTCAATCCCGAAGCGAAAGCCCGCGCAGCAGCTTTTGGTTTGTTGAGGTAAGTGACTCGATCATGGTGCTTGATCCCACCAAGCACGAGGGCAAATGGAACAAGAAAGGATGCAAATTGCAACAAGCGGGTAAACCGCGTTTGTTACGGTCGGCTTTAGGGCTTAATGTTTACATGGCACCGCGACGCACGGTGGCGAACCAAGGACTCCTTCTTGCCGAATGCGAAGGCATCATCCCTCCGGGCAACGGAACGGCGCCCTTGGCACAGCGTCGGCGAGGGCGGAAGCAATAGAGCTGAGCTATCCGGTGGCTGGACGAGGGCCCGGGATGTGCTGGCGGAGATCACGAAGCTGTTTGAGCGTTCTATTCGACGCTCCCGCCGATGAATTCCCAGCGCGGCCGCTTGCGCGACTGGATCGTTTGGCCGACCTATTGGCCAGACGGTGGGTTCTTTTCATCGTCGAGCGCGCAATCAAGCAGGACGTGCAGCAGAACAACTGAAGTATCGCTCGATCTCCGCGATCGCGCGTTCCTCCCACTCTGCAGCTTGCGCTAGCAATGAGTCCCGTTGGATTGGCCGAAATGCGGCGGACTGACGGCACAACGAAGCTATCGCGCGATAGCGGCGCACGTTTTCCATAACGGCCGGTCCGGTCATGTGTGGATCTCCTCCCCTGCTATCCCGGGCAAGAACTTGCTCTAAAACCGTTTTCGATCCGTTAGCGGTCGGAGAATGGTTGGCCGAACTTTGCCGGCATGACGGAGGCCGATGATGAATGTCTTCCACAAGGAACACATCCACATAAAACCCGGCTCGGCAGTGCTCCATCCGGGCGCTTCTGCACCCCGTTGGCTCAGTTTATTGGTTGGATAGCGGAGTTAGCAACAGCTAGCGCGAGAGAGGCACGTTTCGGCTTGCAATCTCAATCAGGATGACTGTGAACTGGTCTGTCTTTAGAATCCTCACTAACTCGTTTGAGCAATCCGTTTATTGGTGATTTGAAAGACAGAGAGCCGGTGCTTTGTCGCCATTCTTCGACAGCAAACGGCACGCAACTGTGACTTCCTCCGTCTCATCGGAGCTAGCGAGATTGAGCAGTTGTTTACCTCGCCGGTCGACAACCGAGATGCTGCTTAGCGACGGATTCTCTCAATCGCGCAACCCTATGCAATCTAGCGTAAGCTTATCGCATAACGTTCCGAGTCTCTTCCGTAGCTCCGTTTACTTGACTTAGCGGTGCGCTTGCGCGGCCGGAGTGCACGGGGGTTTCACCGAGAATTTAGCGGAATCGAAGAAGGCCAGAGATACTCATCGATACTCATGGGAAGTGTATCGCCGCAACTGCTGAAATTAAAGGGCTATGGGAACGAGGCTAACGTTCGGGATCCACTGGGCCGCAGACTACCACCATTGGTCCACCGCGATTGATGCCGGGGCTTTCCATCGGATGCCACGTGTGCCGCTAATTGTGCTTCAAAACGTGCCGCAGTCCTACCCCTCAATATGCGGCGTCGTGGATCTGCTGAAACTATCGTGCCTGTCAGCATGGCGGCCCGCCAGAGCGCCCCTCGCGAGGTCAAGGAGGCCGTTTTAGACCCGCAACTAGCAATGACAAGTGTCCCCCGGTCTTGCCGCCGTGTAGATCACAAAAGGCTACTGCGCCATTCAAGGGGACGCTTCAGCCAGCCGAAAGACCTCTCGCCATCAGCCTACCAAAACAAGGAGACGACGGGATCTTGTTTGTAGCATATGCTCTGCGAGCGTACGGATGACAACAATTGTGGGCCGGCGCGCTCGCATCCTACGGGTTTAGGGGCACTCGGATGATTACGCCGTTTCGACGGAACTGGAGTCCAAACGAATTATTCAATACTCTTACGCCAGCGATGTTCGCCGCCGAGCCGTCGGCTGTCCGCGCACGTTGGGACAAATTGTGGCCTGATCTGTACACCGAATATGACGCCCGGTACTTGAAACAAGAGTTAGTGGCGAGAAATCTTATCGCTTCCGATGAAGCTGCTGCATTCTTTAACGCCTGGGCGGTTGACGAAGAGCGCCACACCGACGGATTTATCCGGATCATTGAACTTGTCGCCAATGGATCCGAAAGGACTCTTCGGGAGAGATTGGAGGCTCGATCTCATGATTTTGGACCGATCGTTGAACATCTGAAGGACGAATTTTCCGTGATGGTTATGATCGCTTTTGATGAAATGTGCACTTGCCGCGCCTATGCAGCAGAAAAGCCGTTTTATGACGCCCTTGGGAACAACACGTTCCATCATTGGCTGCGGGAGATAATTGCCGACGAGGCGGTCCACTCGATGAACGCCGTTAATGTTATCCGCTCGCGCTATCGCGATCGCATTGGCCAAGTCGGCACAATTCTTGATAACCTAATCCGCGCGGCCGATATTCTACGCTATTCTGGTACCTTCGTCCTAGACTACTTCGGCGCAGTGTACTCCAGGGAGCTGCTCGCCGACTCCCGCCTCGCTACCATGAGAAATATTGCCAAGCCACTCACCGTATAGAGCGAGATCTGTAACCACGGGCTTGCGGAAAGTTGCACCGGCATCATACCGCCTTCAATCCCCCCTTCTGCAAGTTGCGATTCTGCCAGTTGGCGCCAAAGCATGCTGGCGGGTCATACGTAAATGTAGTGTTCACGACAGGTCGACGGCTCACCTTCTACCAGGATGGTGCGCGCCAGTTCTGTTTTGTGTCCGGTTGACGTGCGCGCGGCCGTGAGTACGCCCCTCCGCCAATTTGGTCCGCTCTTTGCTCTGCTGTTGGCGAACGACGCGCAGCTAAGCGCTTTGTCAGATTTGTCCACCATGAACGTGGATCAGTATGGAAGGTGCCATGAAGAACGGGATTTCGGCCGCCGCCGAGGCAGGAGATGTCACCGCTAATACCTCCGGCTCGAGGACGCCCACCGCGCCGGCGCTCGAGCACAGAATGGATGATAGCACCGACTTATATCTACCTGAAGAGGAGAGCGTTTTTGCCGACAGAGTCAGATCGGATCGACCAGCTAGCATCACGCTTCAGAACGGCCTCCAGGTGCTCGTGATCCCAGATCATCGCACACCCGTCGTGACTCAGATGATCTGGTATAAGGTCGGTTCCGCCGACGAGCCGCCTGGCAAATCGGGGCTTGCGCATTTCCTCGAACACCTGATGTTCAAGGGCACTTCCAAACATCCCGCGAATGAATTCTCCAAGGCCGTCTTGCGCGCCGGCGGCAATCAGAACGCCTTCACCGGGCTCGACTACACCAGCTACTTCCAGCACGTGCCGCGCGAGCACCTCGGCAAGATGATGGAATTTGAAGCCGACCGCATGACCGGTCTCATTCTCAAAAATGAGGACGTGCTTTGCGAGCGCGACGTCGTGCTGGAGGAATTCAGCATGAGAGTCGCCAACAATCCACGTGAACGTCTCGCCGAGCAGATGATGTCGGCGCTTTACCTCAACCACCCCTACGGTCGCCCCATTATCGGGTGGCGCCACGAAATCGAAAACCTTACCCGGGAGGACGCACTTAACTTTTACAAGCGCTTCTATGCACCGAACAACGCGATCCTGATTGTCGCTGGCGACGTCGCCCCCAAAGAAATCCGCTCGATGGTAATGGAGACATTTGGTGGCATCCCCACGCAAACATCGATTCCCCTGGAACGCCTGCGGCCGCAGGAGCCGACGCCGGCAGCGCGGCGCATAGTAACGTTCGCCCACGCCCTCGTCGAGCAGCCGGCCCTGCACCGCTATTATCTTGTAGCACCGGCTCGAGCCGCGGCCGCCGGCGAAGGTCCCGTGCTTGACGTACTCGAGCAGTTGATGGGCGGCGGCGTCAACTCATATCTCTATCGTTCGCTGGTGGTCGAACAGCAGCTCGCGGTCACCGCCAGCGCGAGCTACCATTCTGCCGCGCTCGATCCCTCACTATTCGCAATTTCCGCCCTGCCAAAACCCGGCGTCCGACTGAGCCAGATCGAGCGCGCCATCGACGACGTAATAGCCGACATTGCAGGTAATCCCGCTTGCACCCAAGATCTCGAGAGGGTCAAGACGCGCCTGATCGCGCAGGTAACCTACACCCAGGACAATCATGAAATGCTCGCGCGCTGGTATGGCCGCGGCCTGACAACGGGACTATCCGTCGACGATATTCGGGGCTGGCCGGACCGCATCCGCGCGGTCGGTGCACAGCAGGTGCACGAGGCCGCGCGGAGATGGCTCGACAAGAAACGGTCGGTGACCGGCTATCTCATCAAAGAGTCCACCCCGAAACACGGAAAGACGCTCTAATGATCCATCCTTGCACACGGCGTGAGATCCTTCTCGGAGGAGCCTCGCTCTCAGTCGCGATGCTCGCTTCGGCAAATTCGCTCGCCACCACGAGGACACTTGCCCGCACCAGGATCAAGCGCCTGGTTTCGTCTTGCGGTATAGAAGCCTGGTTCGTGCAGGATTCCACTGTTCCGTTGATCGCGATGGAATTTGCCCTCACCGGCGGCGCGACTCAGGATCCCGCTCAAAAACCTGGCGTAAGCCACATGGTTGCTGGCCTGCTCAAGGAAGGATCTGCCGGACTTGACTTCAAGACCTTTCATGAGCGGCTCGACCGTCGTGCGATTGATCTGCATTTTCACTCGACTCATGATCACTTCCGCGGCTCCTTGCGCACCCTGGAGGACAATGCAGACGAAGCCTTCGACCTTTTGCGGATGGCGCTAACCTCGCCCCGTTTCGACGCGGCCGATGTCGAACGGATCCGTGCCGCTGTGCTTGCACGCCTTCGGCGCGAGTCAACCGATCCTTCGTCTCTGGCCCGTCGCAAGTTCCTCGAAGTCGCCTTTAGCGATCATGCTTATGCTCGCCCGGCCGGCGGCTCGCTGGAAAGCGTACCGAAGATCGCGGTCGCGGATCTCAAGAGCTATGTCCGACGCGTGATCGCCAAAGACATGCTCAAAATCGCGGTGGTCGGCGACGTCGATCCAGGGGTTCTCTGCAAACTGCTCGACAAGACCTTTGGCAGTCTGCCGACCAAGGCGGAAGCGACGCCGGTTCCCGAAGTCGTCGCAGCAAAGCCGCCGCAGCGAGTCTTTGTGCCGCTCGACGTGCCGCAGACAGTTGTGACTTTTGGCGGTCCAGCCGTCCGTCGCAGCGAGCCCGATTTCATGGCCGCCTATGTCGTCAACCACATCCTCGGCGGCGCCGGCCTGACGTCGCGCCTGTTCCGCGAAGTCCGCGAGAAGCGAGGCCTGGCCTATTCGGTTCGTGAGAACCTGGTCTGGTTGGATCATTCAGCCGTGTTTCTCGGCAATAGCGGCACCCGCACCGATCGCGCCCTCCAAACGGTCGAAGAAATCGAGAAGCAGGTCCGCCACATCGCCGAGGAAGGACCGACACAGCAGGAACTCAACGATGCAAAGTCCTACCTGAAGGGCTCGCAAATGCTGACTCTCAACACATCGTCAAAGCTTGCGCGAACACTGTTGCAGCATCAGCTCGACAAGTTGACCATGGACTATTTCGAAAAGCACAACGGCGCGGTCGAGGCTGTGACCTTGGATGACGCCAAAAGAGCAGCACAACGGCTGTGGGGCGCGGGTCTGCTCACAATTATCGTCGGCCGCTCCCCAGAGGACGCAGCGCAGCCGACCACCAAGCCATCGGCGACTACACCCTCGTCAGGCGCCCAGCAGCTAGGCGCCGCCCCGAAGGCGCTACCGAATTGACTTTTCGAGCAGCTCAGGCGCTTAGACGCGTTTAGCTATTGCGCGCAAAGTAAGTCTAGCCACGCGCCTTTGGCCCGCGGCGATATTCGCTCGTGGACTGTTGCCGTGCGGTCTTTCAAGCGCAGTTTTGCTCAATCGCGTTACCGCCGTAGTCGCGTTCCGTTGTCCTCGAGCTGCGTTAAGCCGACAGGCTGGCGTACCGTGGCGCCAGCAGATCGATGCCCCTCCAGCGCAAACTTTGGGGATCTGCAACACTTCGGCGGTTGCCCATGAGGACAAGAATGGCTAGCTTTACGCCCAGCCCGAATATGCAGACCAACTATCTGAAGCGCGAGCGACCAGAACACACGAGAACTGGACGCGCACCTCGCATTCCATGTCAACCGGCCTTGCCCAGCAAATTAAAAGGCTGACCACAATGGGCGCTTTAAAACGCGACGAGAGCGCATGCAGCCAGGCCATCCTTCATTACCTGCTCTGGGCCGTACCACGCAGCGCCGTCGGCGAAGAAGAATGCCGGTCCCGGGACGCGGGGTTCTTTTGACGCAGCGTGCTCGGTGTCGCTTTGTCACCGATGTTGCTCCATCGGGCTTCGTCCCGCTCACCCTTCGATCTCCCTCTCAATGACACGACAATCTCGCCTCAGCTTGAAGAGATGCATGCTTGCCATTTGCGTTAGCAACCCGTTTCAGCACTGGCATGTCTCAATATTCTTCAGCAGAGTGAGAGATCGGCCGTTCACGCTCATATCACTACTTGTCTGCCGAACAAAATCGGTCTGAACCAGCAGACCCTTGATCATTTGCCAAACCATGCGGACAGCGTAGCCCGACTCGATTGTGCTTCCCCGAGCGCGGAATCTGACGCGACGTAAGATTCGGTCGCTTCATGCCAATCTAGATATCGGCGCAATAGACCTGGCAATCGCAGATCGTTGGTCTTGGCGGCGCGCATTCCAGCCGCTTACAAACCTCACGTAGATCACCGGTACAGGTGATTTATTCCCTATCTCGGCCTGCATCGTCGTTGCGATCCAAGGACGCCACTCGCATAATGTTGAAAATGTTCATCGGTTGCAGAGCTCTCGCGTCAAAGGCTCATTGCCCCTTCTTTCTGCCATGTTCGCACCCAAAGCAGAGACGCGCCGGTTGCGCAGTCTGCGCGCGGCAATAGCGCGTGTCTCAGGAGATTTCCATGGTGAAGCCAGTTGTAATTGTGGTAGGTGCGGACAAAGGAGGAGTCGGCAAAACGACCGTATCACGAACGCTGCTGGACTACTTCAGCGTCAACAACGTGCAAACACGCGCGTTCGACACGGAGGCGCCGCGGGGAACGCTGAAGCGCTTTTATCCCGAGATCACCGAGATCGTTGACATGATGACGACGGCGGACCAGATGAAGATCTTCGATACGCTGAACTCCGGGCTGTCAGTCACCGTCATTGATGCCCGGGCAGGCTTACTGTCCTCTGCGCTGGCTTCCTTGCGCGACATCGGATTTTTGGAGTCGGCGCGGTCTGGCCAGATAACATTCGCCGTGTTCCATATCCTGGGATCATCCATCGCTTCGCTAGACGAGATCGCGGAGACCGCGACGTTCATGAGCGGCGCAAAGTACTACCTGGTCAAGAACTTCATCAACGACACTCAATTTTTCCAGTGGGATCAAGCGACCTACAACTCCTACTTTCACCGCATCAAACATGCGACTGAATTGGTCATACCGAAGCTTAACGAGATGGCCTATGAGCAGGTGGAAGTCGCATCCGTGCCATTCATTGACTTCGTCGCAAACAAGGGGCGGAACGATGAACCGGCGAACAACTCCTTCGTGCTGCGCGGCTATGTCCGGCACTGGCTGTCAAATGTCTGGAGCGAATTTGATCGCATCAACTTGACGGAATTGGCCGGAGCCAAGTCCGCCACCCGGGCCGGCGAAAAGTAGTCGCATATTCGGCGAGCTCAGGTCTGGCCCACGTACGAAACGAAATTGATCTGCTGGCTATGTTAGCAACCCCTATCTACGTCATTTGCTCTCCTAGCCCGCAGGTCGGTAAAACTCTCATCGCTCGGGCGATGAGCGAGTTTTTGCTGCTGAAAAACGGCACAGTGCTGTCGTTTGATGTCAATTTGAAAGAGCCGTCGTTGCTCGACTACCTCCCCAACATCACGGAGACCGCGGATGTAATCGACACTTATGGCAAGATGCAGCTGATGGACCCTCTCGTTATCCACGACCAAGTAGCCAAGGTAATCGATCTCGGCTTTCACGCCTTCGATGAATTCTTCAGGATGTGCGAAGAGATCGGCTTTATAAAGGAGACGGCGCGCTGCTATGTCGCCCCCATCATTCTCTTCGTCGCCGGCGCTGACCGCATCTCCTTTCGCGGTTATGAAATGCTGCGGCGGCGAATTCCGCCGGCGTCGCTGATCACTGTCCACAATGAATTCGTGCTGCGTGGCGGACTACCTGAAGCGATGGATGGCGAGCGGGTGCTTCGGATTCCCGCGCTTCCGCTGTTCCTCAAGAGATATATAGACCGGCTTAGCTTTTCCTTCACTGGATATCTGCGTAGCGAGAATGACTGGTCCACCGAGCTGCATCAATGGATCCGGCGGAACTACAGCATGTTCCGCGATCTGGATTCGAGTGTGATGCTGCGAAAGGCCTATCGATCTCGGGGCACCGATATCGACAGCCTACGTTGCACAAGGGCTACTTGAGCCTTCTGCTCGCCATCTATTGGTTCAGCCTATGAGTAGCTCTTCGATGGCGCTCTCAAGGGTCGCGAACGCATGATTTGCGGTATACGACTCTTCAGTGGACGCGCATCTTTGCTCGCCGAAAGAACGAACGGGAAAGTCGCAAGTCCTCGGATGCAATTATTCGGCAGGAATGAGGAGCCAAGGAATGGCCGCTCCATGACCATCGCTATGCTTGATACTCCAGGGACGAAGCCTCTCTGATGACCTCAATTGACGATACACTAACTGAGATCAGATCGCTTCGGAACGAAATCTGGCGCTGCCGGCGATTGCTTAAAACGGACCTGCCTGGCGCGGAGCGCATGGCCGTTGAGAAGCGTCTTCTTGAACAGCTTTCTGCCTTTGAACGGCTCTTGTCGACGGCGTTTCCTCTGACCTTGCGCCCCAAAGTGTATTCGACCAAGAGCACCACAATCGGGCCAAGCGCCCCCTGAAAGGCCCATGAGAACGGCGCATCCATTCGGGAACGCGATGGACGGCTAACAAAAGAGGTTTTCTAGCTCTATCGGTAGTTTGAGCCCGGCTGTCGAGGGCAGGCTCATCCCAGCTGAGATCTGGGGAAGACCGCGATCGAACTAACCTGCAACACCAACATTCCTGGCGATCTTTGGCAGATATAGCCGAGTTAGCGACCTGACGGAAAATACCTAGTTCCCGAGCACAACGCTATGGCTTGATGGGCCGCACGGATTCCTGCAGATGTCCGGCCGTAACCACCACAGTTTACGCAGGTTCTCCTTCCGACCAGTTACAGCAAGCCGATGGCCATCTCTCGACGGCCTCGAAGTAGGCGAATGGCTGCAGCACTGAATAGAGCGCAACTGCTGCAGTACAAAATCGCCCTTCAGAGCGCGTTACGACCTCGTAACACGCGTGGACGCACATCGATCGCTGATCGAGGCCAATCGATTCACGGAGCTCAGTCCCCCTGATAGATGAACTGCAGCTCAGCAGGATGATGCTTCTGCCCCCCAGCTGACCAGACTGCGGCGCCCGTCAGCCTAAGGCTCGTCATTGTCGCCCGATTTCTGAAAGCTACGGCTCGGACGCCTCACTCTCGAGGGAGGACGACTGGAATCCTGTTGAGACGCCGTCTCGGCCCCTCGTTTCTCTCCGCCGCAATCGGGATCATGCGGCGGCATTCGCGGCGCAAGTTCTTGAAGTTGTCCCTAAGACAAAACATGGCTACGACCACATCGCTACGCCCTGTAAAGCGGTCACAGAAGCGCATCACGTCTGGTCGGCACGACGTCAAGACTTCCTCGGCCTGCCGATCTCGCGCACAAGCTTGTCCTGCGCACCACATGGCTGTGATCGCGATCACGATCGGAGCGAGAGCGGCTGCACACCGGGGCGCTTTGCAGACCCAGCTCATTCGCCGCTCTTGATTCACCAAACCTGCCTTAAGTCTCATATCCTTCATTATTATTCTTTGGCCCGCGAGCGCATTCTGTTTACCGGATTGGGCGGTCTCCGATCGTCGTCCTGCCCCACGCAACACGCTCATTGCGAAGACCGAGATACAACAGAGATTCGGCGTTTAGCGCTGGTGTGGCGATGCTGGCTCCCAATATGGTGTTCTGCTTCGCAATGCCTACAACCTGACGCTACGGACGATTCAAGCACTTTGAGCGTCTGGCATGCGTAAATACGTCCTAAGACCCACATTGCGAGCAGTAGGACGAACTCCCGACCACTGCACGCTTGAGCGACAGCCCGCGGGCCGGAACGCCACCGATTTTGGTGGATGACGCTCAGCCTAGTGTTGGGGGCCGACATCGAGACGATCAGCGACAAGTGCGTTGGCGCAGCTCGCTTTGTTCGCGGTCTCAACCAGCCGACCTGCAGAGTCGAAGAGTGCAGTACGATTGAGTTTCCGAGAAGCACGAAGTTTGGACCGACAGGCCAGGATGCCGTGGCTGATGGTGGTTGTCGCAACTGTCACGTCGGAGCGTCAGCCTGGGTGCCGCCTAGTCCATCATTCGGAAAAGACTATTCGTCGTTGACTGCTGCAGTCTTTCTGAGGACGAGCGCGGACCGAGCGCTGTGTTCACGATCCCACGATCTAGAAGGAAAGCAAGACTTCACATGAGGAAATTAACGGTACGCGAGCTTTCCAGGGCCGGCAGGTTAAGTGTTGTGGCCTCAGCCATTCTGGCTTCCCCAGCAGCAGGTGCCAGTGAGGATCTGGCGAGCGCCGTCAAGCAGATTTTCAAGCCGATTCCCTCAATCGCCCCAGCGGTGAAGGACAATCCTATCACCCATGAAAAGGTCACACTGGGCAAATCCTTGTTTTTCGATCCGAGGCTATCGGCGAGCGGGTTATTAGCTGCAACACGTGTCATAACCTTGGGATGGGCGGGGTAGACTGACGTCGATTGGTCATCGCTGGCAGCTGGGGTCACGTCGTGCGCCAACAGTCTATAACGCGGTCTTCAACGTGGCGCAGTTCTGGGATGGGCGCGCGGCGGATCTTAAGGCGCAAGCCGCAGGCCCTGTCCAGGCCAGTGTCGAAATGAATGCGACGCCCGATCGCGTGCTGAGAACATTGAATTCAATGACCGATGTGTCGTTATGTTCGACAAGGCTTTTCCCAACGATGCGGTGCCCGTTTGAAATTTTGCCAAGGCCATCGAGCTTTTCAAGGCGACATTGATTACTCCCGCCGCCCCCTTCGATCAGTACCTCGAAGGCGACGAATATGCTCTCACCGATCAGCAAAAAGCCGGGCTAAAGCTATTCATCGAAAAGGGCTGTTCCTGTTGCCACAACGGAATCAACATCGGTGGACAGGATTTCTTCCCGTTCGGCGCGATTAAAAGGCCAGCCGAAAGCCTGCTTCCGAGGGAGGACAAGGGTCGTTTTGCCGTCACCAAGGATCTTGGCGATGAGTGTGTTTTCCGCTCAGCCCCGTTGCGTAACGTCGCATTGCGCCCGCCCTACTTTCATTCTGGTCAGGTTTGGAGTCTTAAACAAGCGGTTGGCGTGATGAGTGAGGTTCAGCTTGGCGCAAAGCTCGGCGATGAAGAAACTGACGAGATTGTCGCCTTTCTGAATTCGCTCACCGGGCAGCTGCCAGTGATCGAGTACCCGATACTGCCCACGCGCACCATTGCAACGCCAAAGCCCTCCTTAGACAAATAGGCCTTCATGATGGTGGCACGCTAGGCGGTCCACGCTGGAGCATTCAGCAGGCTCCGATTGCAAGTCTCGACCCCCAACCCGTTCCTCCCAAGACGAAAGGGTTCGTGAGGGTTCGATCAAATCATCCATCTTGGGCAGCTCAATCCTGGGCCGCGTCGCGATGCAACGAAGGGCAGCGCCCTGAAATGGCCCGCAACCGGTGCTGCGCGGAGGACGCTCTGCCTAGCTCGCGAGCACCGCATATCACCTCACATCAGCCCCTTTTTCCAAGCGCCCGAGGGGGCCTACCTTCTCCTCCGCCCAGATAGGAAGGTGCGCCAAATAGGATGGCATGGACTTGTGCGTGATTGACGAGTTTTACGGCCGCATGTTCGCCAAAGCACCATCCCGAATCCACGAGGCGATAGATCATCCTCAGCCTCCATCTGGTAGCTCCTGCATGTGCGCTTGGTGACGCGAGCGTCCCAAGTCCTACAATAAAATACAGCGATTGAAGACGCGGAGCGGAGACCGATACAAAGCCTCCCTTGCCGCAAGACGCGCAGATATTTCCTTGAAACGGCACGCGGATTGCTGGGTAGGGATCAGCCAGTCGCCGTAAAGGAAGCCACGGCGTAGCCGGAGTTCCAATGAAGTTTATCCAATTCATCTTGATCGATCTGGCTTTTATGCTGCTCGCACCCGAGAATGCAGAAGCCATGACCGTGGCTCACGGCGCAAACTTCAAATCGGCTGGCAAAACCGTGGGATCCGTGATGCGGATTTCCGGCTCCGAGCCAGTATTCAGCTCTGGCCTGAGCCGGCATTTTGAGCGCCAAACCTCTCAAGCCGCGCAATTTGGACATTCAGCAGAAGCCCGCGCGCGGGCCAAACGGGCTGAAAACCTCGCCCTAATGGACAGGCGCTTTGCCTCTCATTGGCAAGCGTACTGGGCAGCGTCCGAGTCGCAGTGCGGAGATGCTCAAGAAGCCGCTGATCTTAACACAGATCTGCAGTTCTCCGCCGCACCTTATGCCCTCACGCGAGCAGAGATCCCGTGCTGGAGCGGCACAGGCCGGATTATCTGAGGCATGGCCATCATCTCCATTGCAGCGATTGTGCTCGTGACTTGGATAGGAACATGCAGCGCAGGCGCAGGTTCATGAGGGAAGCAAAAACGGGCTATATTGAGGTGGCGTTCAACGGCTCTCTCGCAAACATTCCGTTAGATGCGCAATTCAGCCTGCCGGCCAAAGGCGTCACAGCAATTTTTGGTCCGCCCGGGTGCGGCAAGACCACACTCGCGCGCTGCATCGCTGGCGTGCAGCATGTGCCGACTGGATTTTGTGCCGTCGATGGAGAGATTTGGCAGGACGAGACGACGTTTCGACCGCTTCATCTGCGTCCCGTCGCATATGTATTCCGACCACCAGTTCCTCTTTCTCATTGGTCTGTACGGCGCACCCTACAATACAAGGTGTCAAAATCGACACCAACACTCATCGATTTTGATGGAGTGGTCGAATTGCTCGACTTGTCGCCGCTGCTCGAGCGTTCGCCATCACATCTTTCGGCGGCCGAGCGACAGCGACTTGCCCTTGCCAGCGCGCTGTTGGGCCAGCCTCAGCTACTTTTGCTAGACGATCCACTCATTGTGCTCGACCGCTACGCCAAATGCGAGATACTGCCATTTCTCGAGCGCATGCGGGAAAAGCTCTCATTGCCCATGATCTACATCACCCATGATATTGCCGATATCGAGCGTTTTGCCGATCATCTTGTCATGATGAAAGATGGCCTCGTGACTGCGGCCGGGCCACTCAATGTCGTTCAGAGCGATCCGGCGCTTGCCAGGCGCGGCGAAGCGGCAGTCTGCCTTGATACATTGGTCGGCGGCTATGACGGACGCTACAGGCTGATCATGCTCCGCCTCGACGGAGCACGCCTTCTGGTACCTGGATTGCCGCTCAGACCGGGCGCGCAGCTGCGTCTGCGCATCGCAGCCGGCGACGTCAACATTGCGTGCGAGCCACCACGTGCAAGCTCGATCCTCAATGTGTTTCCGGCACGCATCAAAGCCTCTCTGCCATTCGGAGAGGCGGAGGTCACCTTGGTGCTGGCTCTTGAAACTGGCCGTTCTGGCGTGCCGCTTTTGGCGCGCATCACGCGCCGCTCCTTTGATGCGCTGCGGCTCAGCAATGGAGCGAACGTCTTTGCGGAGGTCGCGCGCGCCGTTCCGCTCGGGCTGCCGAGCAGTGCTTGCAAAGCACTGCCACGATCCGCATGAGAACGTTCGACAGCTATGCCCCGATACGAGAAACACATCAACAGGAACCCGGTCGTGATTGTTAATCTGGATGATATAGATCCGAAAAGTGTGGCGGCCATTCTCTACCGCCCAAAAGACGATGTGGATAGGCTACTCGCCGATTTCGCTCAGGATATCGCGCAGCAAGGCGTATGCATCGGCGGCATCGTGCAGCGACACGCGAGGTGCGCAAATGGCACGCATGTCATGCTCGCAATCGACGTTACCACAGGACAAGAGATCTCGATTTCCCAACCACTTGGCAGCGGAGCTATGTCCTGTAATCTCGATACAAATGGGCTTGCCGAGGCCGCAGCTGTCGTTTCCCGGGCACTTCGCAACAAGATCGATCTTCTTGTGATCAACAAATTCGCCAAACAGGAAGCCGCTGGCCGGGGCCTGCGCACCGAATTCGTTGACGCGATCACCCGAGGCGTACCAGTCCTGACAGCCGTTCCGAAAAAATGCCTTGCCGACTGGCGAACCTTCACCGCGGGCGTTGGCACGCTGCTGCCTTGTGATCGTCAATCCTTGGAGCAGTGGTGGCGCGAGATCTCAACGCGCCTGGCGCGCAGCGGGGCGTTCAGCCCCGGCTGCGGTCATTTGGGGACGATGATACCGGATCGCTTGATGACGACAGTGACACTGTCGTCCACGCCGTCTCCGAAATCGCCCATCAGGCTCTTTCGCCGCCTCCGAAAACAGCCTTAGCTCTCTTGCGTCCGCTCCCACGCTCTGCGCCACCGCGATGCCTTGCGAACGTGCCGATTTCGGACCTTCTATCGCGAGACATCGCAGTTCAACCAGCTGCCCGCTCTCGCGCTATCAACCCCTCAGTCGGGTCTGCAGTGCCTGCCGGTCGACGACGAGATTGCTTAGGTTCAGGTCTGGCTGACGTCTTCCCGCTAACCGCCTGGCCAGCGCCCGCGTACCGTCGAGCACAAAGACACCGCAATCGTAGCCGTTCCTCTGCTGGCGTATGGGGGCGTTTTGTAGGTTGTCTCCGGCTCCCACCCGCGCAGCGAGCATTGCTGCGGGTCTATCATTGCGCCCCCGGGCGGAGTCGTAGTGGTAGGCGACCGGATTGTTGCGATCGCGGCGGTCCACCAGCAGCAACGACCAATGGGACCCGCGGTCATCGAGGTCCGTGGTGCTGGCGTCATTCACCGGCAAGAACAGAAAGTCGGCTGTGTCGTTACCATTGGGATCATCGACAATCTGATGGAATGCGGATAGCGCCTCGGCGTTGGTGCCCTGGCCCAACCGAAAAGCCATCAGAGGATCTACAAACCGGGTCCGGGTGGCAAGATTTGGATTGCTCGCCCACAACTCCTGCGCCAGGAGTTCGTAGTCCCGCTGGATATGCTCGTCGCCCAGCCAGTCCCTGGCTCCGAGCACCCGCCCGCTCCGGTCGCCGGCGGAGGCACTCGCAGCCGAACCGCCGACCCTGGCCTTAGGAGCCGAGGATGGGCCAGGATGATGGATCAGCTGAGCGTCGCGGCGTCCTCGCGGACCCAATGTGATGGAGTAGGTCTCCCCGTTGATGGAGACCGGCTGGGGAGCCATCCGCGAACTCGGCAACAGCATTTTGTTGTCCAGTACATCGAGCAGGAAATCCGGCACCGGCTGTGAGCCATGCTGCCAATCCTCGCCGACGAGATATCCGATATCCTCCAGCTCTTGGTACGCCTGATGGCCCGATGAAGAACGGAGGTCTGCCGGCAGGGCTCTGCACCGGCCGTGACTGGGCATCGTCACGCATGTCCTGAGGTGTGGACGGTAGGTCAACCAAAGAACCGAGACCCCGATAGATGTCTGAGGACCGAGCTGGTTCGGTCGTCGGCGTGGGAAAGTCGAAATAGGTCGGCAGTTGTGGGGACCAAGTCGAGCTCGACCCAGCCTGCTCCTGCAAGCCGGCCTGACCCGGGCCTAATACCGGCGGCCACTCACTTTCGGGCGGCGGCGTCGGCAAATCTCGCATCCAGGTCGGGGTGGAGGTTGAGTCCGAGCCTGCTTTTTGCTGAGTAAAGGGTACACCCAGCGCTCTGTTTGCCTCGACGACTTGCACCTGCCTGAGCTTCTTGAGAGTCACGCCAGATTTCCCCTTGGCTTCGGCGTAAGCCCGGTAGTCTGCATCCAGCGAGCGTTGCTGCTCATTGTTGCCGTTGATTCGGCTCGCGATGCTCTCCTTGCCCTCTGTGCGGAGCCAGTCACTGAACTTGCGTTGCGCCGAGGCAGTACCTTGAATGGTTTTTCTCCTGTGCTGGGAACTCGGGTCGAGCTTGCTCAGCTCTTCGTTGGCGAGGCCCTCGATGAGGCGGGCGTCGTCCTCGTAAGGGCGAAATCCTTGTTGGGGCTCGAGACCTAGGTACTCTCTAAATGGATCGAGTGGGGCCGTCCGCTTTGTGGCCTTACTGAACGCCGCATAATCTGCGTTCAATGACGATTGCTGCGCAGGATTGCCGCCGATTCGGTCCATGATGCTCGGCCTGCCCTCCCTTTGAAGCCAATCACTAAAGGAGCGTAGCCGGGAAACCATCGTCGAAACGGCGGCTTTCTCTTTTTTGGTTGCGTCAGATCCAAGCTTGGACAGAGCGTCGGTCAAGAAGTCATCGATCGTGGAGATGTCCTCCGGATGAGCCGACAATGTTTCGCGCCCCATCAGGCGGGCCCCGGCACCGACAGCTTGGAGCCCGTCAGCCCCGATCCTGCGCAGGTGAGACAGTGCCGCGCTGAGGCGGTCACGATCATCACCACCAGCTTCGACGTATTCGTCGATGTCGGCGGCTAGCGACCTTGGTTCATTGAACGCCCGAAGAGCCAATGGCCCCTTATTCTGGGCTCGGAGCCAACGAGCGAACGTGTTGAGCGCCTGCACATTGGACTTGAGCGTAGCAGCCGGGACCTTTCCGGTCCCGCGGCCTCTGGTACCATCAGGAGTAATTCTGTAGTCTTTGACGTTTTCCACGAACTGGCGGATCATCCGCTCGTCCTGGGGATGCATCGGTTGCTCTCGCGTGGTCACAAAAGCTGGGGCCGGAATGGGATTCCAGCCTGGAAATTTCGGAGTGTCTCCAATGCTCCACCCACATAGTTCCTGCTATTGGCGCTCGCCACCTTCATAAACTCATCTTTATAGGCGGCTAGCCGATCAGCATTGCCAAGCAAGTCCTTCAGCGTGATGCCTTTGGTCGGAGGAACTCGCTGAACATTCGAAGAGCGGTCACGTAGTTCTCGATGGTCTTGGTCTTCCGGTTCGCGCTACCCAATGCCGTCTTGGACTCTTCAATCAGCTCCAGGTCCTCCTCGGACGGTCGACTGCGCTTTGCGAAATCCATGCGGAGCTCTGAATAGACGGCGTCGGAGGACGAGCCGCCGGACGACTTCTCCCGGCGACTTCCTCCAAACACCTTGCCGATCCCTGATTTGACCCGCGAGAATAGTCCACGGGACTTGCTCTCCTTGGTCCGCGCCTCCGGTTGTAGTTCCGACGACGCTGTGTAGCGCATGCTGCTGAATGGCCTGTCCCGCAAGTCAGATTGGTAATCGCTTGCGGCCGAGCCAAGATGAGCGTGCGGAACATCGACGCTGTAACGCGTGCTGCTGAAGGAACTGTCCCGCAGGTTGGACCTGGGCGGCATCCGCATCGAACCACCGATATCCGGACGGTCGATATTTTCGTGCGACCGGAGAGCTGGAGCCTCGGGCGAACTCGGCTCGGACGAACTCTCCTCAGCAGAGCGGAGTTGCAGCTCACCCACTGCTGCTCGAAGCCAGCTTGATCTGGAGGCTCAGCATCGACCTCTTGCCGCGCACGCTGCAGCTCTTGTTGCTCGGCGTACCAGCGCATCCAATAGTTCGGATCGCTATATCCCGGCTCCATACTACTCTCCTTAGATGACATAACTCTTCATAGTCGCCCCGGAGTCACGCTCCGGTGCACCGACCACAGATACTCCAGCTTAAAGAAGCCGGCCGACGAGACCGATGCCTGAACAAAAGAGACCCCCAGCGCACGCCTCTCCGAACTCGCGCATTACTCACACCTGCCCAGCATTGCGTGCTGCTGCAGAGCGCCCGCTCCTGATTGGCCTCGCTAATAACTGAAAACAGTCCGAGAGAGACGAAGGCCCACTTGCCTCATACGAAGAGCAACGACCTCGCGTACTACTCCCGGGCGAGGTCGCCTGCGGCGCATCGGGGTCGAAATTGAGCTGATCCATTGCGTTGGAAGATCCGCCGGAATTTGATGCTTGCGACTGCGCTTTTTGCTTCTCACTCAATTCTTCACGCCAATGCCTCACATCCGCGACAAACCGGGCCATGCCTGCATAGTTACCTACCCGACACCTAAGATCTTCAGACAGTGAGCTCTCTCCTCGTGATGATGAGGCTTCAGAGTGATCGCCGCATGTATGATCCAGACTGTACAACCTGACGCTACGTAGAGTTAGCCCCCATCGGCACCGACGAGGAGCCTGGTTGGCTCTCAAACATTTCAGGATCCGGAAAATCCTCGAGCCTGCCGGCCGCTTCAGCGCCTCAATGAGCGAAGCGCCGTAGCCTATGATTACTCGCGCCTTGCTCAGCAACGGCGAGCATCTGGACTTACAAGCCAAATGTTGTCGCGGCGTTACAGCCGCTCTTGTTTGCTCCAGATGCGACGAACCTCGCGCTTCGTCAGGTTCAGTATTTCCATTAGATCTCGGCAGGTCGAAAGTCATTCATCACATTGATGGCGCGATGAGGCAGTTTGCTCTGAGGGACGCAGAATGGGCTTCGACCAGACCCTTGCAGGGAACATCTCAGCCGGTCGCGCGAAGCAAGGCTGTTTTCATGAGCCTTGGCAAGGAAGCGCTTGGCTACAGATTTTTCTCTGATCGATGCTCCCAGCGCGCGGGCACGCCTGTATCAAAGGCCGCTGGACTCCACTCCTGAGAACGGATGGCACATAGCTTGCTTCAACAGTGAAGCCACCATGTACAGAGAGCAAATTTGTGAGGACAGCATGCTCGGAGTTGGAAGTCAGTTGCCGCCGTTCGAAATCACCGGCGTGAAGCCCGGTTTTCAAGCGCAGGAAGAAGGAGGACAGAGTGCATTCGAAACGTTGACCGAAGCGAGCTTTCCAGGAAAATGGAAGATCATCTTCTTCTATCCCAAGGATTTCACCTTCGTCTGCCCGACAGAGATCGCTGAGTTTGCCCGGCTTTCCAAGGAATTCGCCGACCGCGATGCGGTTGTACTGGGTGGTTCGACTGACAATGAGTTCTGCAAGCTTGCTTGGCGGCGTTCACATGTCGACCTGCACAAACTGCCAATCTGGCAGTTTGCCGACACAAAGGGAACGCTCGTCGATGGTCTTGGCGTGCGTTCACCCGAAGGGGTTGCCTATCGTTACACCTTTATTGTTGACCCCCAAAATACGATCCAGCACGTCTATGCGACCAATCTCAGTGTCGGGCGCAGTCCTAAGGACACGCTCCGCGTTCTGGATGCGCTGCAAACCGACGAGCTCTGTCCCTGCAACCGCGAGATCGGCGGCGAAACCTTGAAGGTTGCTTGAGGCAGCATGTCTTCGATCGAACAACTAAGCGACAGGATTCCCGAGTTCGCGAAGGATGTCAGGCTTAATTTGACCTCCTTGGTGGCCGATGAGACGCTTCCGCCGCAGCGAAAATACGGGCTGCTGCTGGCGAGCGCGATTGCCACCCGCAATGCAGCCCTGATTGCCACGATGGAATCGGCTGCGTCCGCTGTGATGACATCCGCGGCGATTGCCGCAGCGAAATCCGCAGCCTCCCTGATGGCAATGAACAACGTCTACTACCGCTTCGCCCATCTCGTTTCCAACCCGGAATACAAGACGATGCCGCCACGGCTGCGTATGAACGTCATCGGCAATCCCGGCGTGGACAAGTCCGACTTTGAGCTGTGGTCGCTTGCCGTCTCCGCCATAAACGGCTGCGGTGCCTGCCTCGATGCCCATGAGAAGACACTGAGAGCCGCGGGCGTCAATTCCGAAGCGATCCAGACTGCCGTGCGCTTTGCCGCGATCATGCAGTCAGTGGCGATCGCAATCGAGGCCGCTGGGCCCAACCCCTCTCAGGCGAGGGGTTGATCCTTCCTCTAGCATCCAATCGCTGGTTGTGGCGCCATTCAGTGTGACGCCACAACCACTCTGCAATTCATGTCTTGCGCAGCGTCCCCACGAAAGAGTGGCTTGCTCGACTTCCAGGAGCCGTGCAGGGGAGGCGCCACAGATGCGGTGAGACCCTATCGCCTAACGCCGGCCGCACCACCACCCTTAATTCCACCATCATCCAAACTTGAACAGCACTCCATATCCACCGCGCGGATGGGTCCATTGGATGTCGCCGGTGGGCTCGGCGATCACGCGGCAGGTGCCGCACTCGATGCAGCCGTCAACTGTTATCTCGACCTGGCCGTCGTCGTTGAGCTCATAGCATCGCGCGGGGCAGGCTTTCAGGAGTGCAAGTAGCTGCGGCGATGGCGTGGTGTGCGCACGGACCTTGACGTGAGGGTTACCGATATCGACAAGATAGCGGTTGTAATACAGCTTGTCCTCGACGCGCACTGGGGGTTCGGCATTCATGCATTGATCTTCCATTGTTGAGCTTCATACTGTCGCGGTCAACGCCAGGCCCGAGCAAAACGACAAGCATCGCCAAACAGACCTGTCCATGACCGCGCCTTGACAAAGGATTTCAGGGTCGCCTTCTCCTTCTCAGCCTTGGGCGTGCCATCGACGCGCACAAAGTTTTGCATCGCCTTGGAGATGAGCTGCGGATAGGTGAGAAAAAAGTTTTGTGACTGTGTATGCATTAGGGGCGGCAAATCCTTGTACTTCTTTAGATCTTTGATGACGAAGGAGTCGTCTAGCATCTTCTTGTAGATCGACAGATTTGTTGCAGTCATCGGCTCGCCGCGCGACTTCACCAGACCTATTGCTTCTGCGGCGATGCGCCCGGAAGTCATCGCGAGATTGGAGCCCTCACGATGAATGGCATTGTTAAGTTGGGCCGCATCGCCCACCACGACCCAGCCTTCCCCATAAAGCTGCGGGATCGACTTGTACCCGCCTTCAGGAATGAGATGAGCCGAATACTCCTTGACTTCGGACCCTACTATCAGGGGCGCCACAGAGGGATGGCTCTTGAATTGATCGAGCAGGCCGTAGGGTGTCTGGCCCGTGCGCTGGAAGTCGGCGACGAGACAACCGATGCCGAGCGAAATGCACTCTTTGTTGGCATAGATGAAACCCATACCCGTCATGCCGCGGGAAATGGTACCGGCCGCCTCGATCACGACGCCTTCATCGCCCTTGAGATTGAAGCGCGCTTCGATAGTCTCGCGAGGCAAGAAGTGCATCTCCTTCACCGCGAGCGCAACGTTATCGGGTGTCGGCCGCGCGCGCAGGCCCGCGCGCGTCCCGAGCAGGCCATTGACCCCCTCGGCCAGCACGACGACATCGGCATGTATTTCGCCGTCGCGGCGATCTGTACGAACGCCGACGATCCTTTCACGCTCGTCTCGTACGAGGTCAGTGACGGTCGTCTCGCACAGCACGGTCGCGCCGGCCTCCCGCACCTTGGAAGAGAACCATTTGTCAAACTGGGCGCGTATAATCGTGTATCGGTTCGGCCGTTCCTCATTGAAGTCGTCTGAACGGTAATGCATGCCGACATGGGAGCGATCGTCCATGATCCAGAACCGCTGCTCAATCAGATGACGCTCGAGCGGCGCCTCCTCTCGAAACTCGGGGATCAGCTTTTCCATCATGTCGGCATAAAGGATGGCGCCCTGCACATTCTTCGATCCTGGATATTCGCCCCGCTCGAGCTGCAGCACCTTCATGCCGCGTTTGGCCATAGTCAATGCCGCCGCGTTGCCGGCCATACCCGCTCCGACCACGATCGCATCGAATCTCTCTTCAATCATCTTCATCTCCTCTAGACCGCGATCCGGGCCCGCGAATTCGGCAAAAGCCGGGCGCGAAATGCGGAGGTCAGCGCCGGTAGCAATTGGATGGCGTCACTGACGATCGCGAGATGGGCGAAGTCGAAGATCGGAGCGTTCTTATCAGTGTTGACGGCGACGATCAGATCAGCGCCCTCCACGCCAACCCGGTGCTGGATCGCGCCGGAAATGCCGGCGGCGATATAGAGCTTTGGCCGGATGGTTTTGCCCGTCTGGCCGATTTGCCGGTCAGACGTAACCCACCCTTTTTGTACCAGAGGACGCGAGCAGCCATATTCAGCGCCAAGCAGAGTTGCGAGCTCGCGCACCAGCTGAAAGTTCTCAGGCGATCCCAGTCCCAGGCCGCCCGCAACCACGACATCGGCATAGGCCAGATTGGAGGTTTCTGCATCGCGGTCGGGTAGGAACGACAATACTTTTGTGACAATATCATCTTCGAGAAGGCCGAGCGGATGGACGATGATACGAGCGGCATCGCGTACGACGCGCTCAGGCATCGGCATGACTCGCGGGCGGACGGTTGCCATCTGGGGACGATAGTTCAAGGTATAGATCGTGCAGAGCAGCGAGCCGCCAAAGGTCGGACGCGTGGCCGCGAGCGAACCATCGGCGTCGACGTCCAGCGCCGTGCAGTCGGCAGTGAGTCCCGTCGACAGAGTCGTCGCCACGGAACCTGCGAGATCACGACCGAGCGTGGTCGCCCCCAACAGCAGGATCTCGGGCTTGTAGGTGTTGACGAGTTCGGTTAGCGCCTTGGTATAGGATTCGTTGCGGTAATCCGACAAAACATTGTCGCTCACGATATAAGCCAGATCGGCGCCATAGCAAAAGGCGTCAAGCGCGGCGTTACGTGTGTGCTGCCCCTCTGGACCGATAACGACAGCGGCAAGATTTACCTTTAGCCTGTCAGCAAGCTTGCGCCCCGCTCCCATGAGCTCCCAGGAAACCGGATGCACCTGGCCGCGCTCCAACTCGACAAAGACCCAGACGTGCTTGTACGCCTTAAAGTGCTCCGGCAGTTCTTTTTTGGATGCTGCGCGGCCGGTCCCCGCAGGCATGGCCGTTCTGGTGGCATTGCTCATACTCTAGATTCCCCTCAAAGATAGGCGCGCCAGCGCCACAGGTTTACGTAGCTTCGTTGACTGAGGATCACTTTTGGTCAGCAAGGGGCCAGCTGCTCTGCCCCGTCTGCTTGGTCCGATCGGCCGCACAACAAGAGGCGCCGTCGCGACAGACGTACCGGTCCGGCCGGATTTGGAGAGGTCCTCCAAACTGGACGCTTGCGCGCCAGGTTCGACAAGCGCCACCGCAGCGGCCAGGGCGCCGCGGGCTCTGACCGGTCGCTTCCATGCCTGAGTTGGTAAGCCGTTCGCTGCGCAATACCTGCGCCTCACTTTCGGCCCAGCGGCTCCGCATTGACGGTGACAACGAGGGCAATCCCGGCCACGCACCTGTCACGCAATCCATGGCGAGCCTCCAGCATCGAAGACCCCCATTGGCCGACGCTGGCCCTCTCCCTGACGCATGTTGCTATCCGCCATAGAATGGATACGAATCTGAGCGGAATCAGGGATCGATTTGATGCGCACGATGCTGTGCACACCCTCTGCAGGTGTAGCGCGAAGAGGCAACTTATCCATTGACCACCATCTCACCGTCGACACGCAGCTTCGGTCGCATCAAACACCCTTTCGAACCGACCAAGCGATCGTAGGCCACGAGATGATGGTGAAGCGCTCGGCAGGCAGTAAAAGCAGCATCATTTGGTCTTTCTTCAATCTCATCTCGGACGACTACCATCTGTCGGCATCGATGATCGGATTGGCAGGACAACAGCAAGTGTCGTACCAGTTGCAAAAACCACTGAAGGTCGGTCAAAAGTACCGGTTTGGCAGACACTTGAAATGGCCGCTGTACCGTAGACACGACCGGTCCACACATGGGTCGGGAATACGACAGGCACCGCTCGGGTCACGGCCGCAGAGAGTTGACAGATGAAACGAAAGCCCCACATCGGGCTGCCACGGCGCCCCGACGGACAAACCTTGCTTGCAGTGGAGCGCGAGATCACTTCAGCTCGCTCAACGGGACGAAGGCCGCGGGCTTGTTAGGGTCTGCGACGGCATCCTTCAAAACCTTGAACACTCGCTGGTCGATCGGTGTCGATGCCACGAAATCGGCATAGGCCTGCTCGAGCATCGCCTTGCACCGAGCTCTGATTTCCGGCTCTGCGGCACCAGTAAATTGTTCTTTGGCAAAATACTGTCCCATGCGTTTTAAGATGTGAAGGCGCGCGACGTTCACGATTTTAGGGTCGTAATCGACGCCAAGCAGCGAAAAGAAATCCTCTGCCGATGAGGCCTTGCTGAGCCGATCCAGGATACCGGCTGCGGGGGATGAGTTTATCATGAAAAATTCTCCTTCGGATTAGCTCTGGACGGCCAATGAAATGGCCTGGCGCCTGTTGAGTGCTGCCGTCGTGCCTCGCACAGCTGGTGCGCATCGCCATAGCGTGACTGCGGAAACCATGCCCTCAACTTCCCGGCCCAGATCGGCAGGTCCGTCGATGACATAGTCAGTCCCGATGAAGTTCCGAGATTAATGGCCAAACCGCGATCGGAGCTGACGCTCGCCGGACCGGAAATCAGTCGCGCGAGAAGACGCCGATTGGCAGTCCGCGGACGGCTCGCCATTGGGTAGGAGATCACAGCACGTATGGCGGAACGGCAAGTAAGATCTGGAGGTAAGATCGCGCCGGGGATCTGACGCTCGCCAGTTGGACGCCGTTCGCCCATCAGCGACATCGGACACCATCCTTGCGGCGCAGCCGGTTGCGAATGGTCGACGCAAACGCTGAACACGGCTTTTCACGCGGGGCGCGATGCCAGGCATCCGCACACGTCGTGCCAGATCGCCGCGATGGTTTCACGCTCGACCGGCAGCTTGTGCTCGATAGCATATTTGCGGACTTGCAACAGGATCTGTCTGACTTGATCCGCGCTGGCGTCGAGCTGCAGTTCATCGAGTAACGCGCTGATCGCCGCAACTCCGGAATGCTTGCCGATCACAAAACGGTTGCAGCGACCAAGCAAAACGGGATCGAGCGATTGATAGGTGCGTTGATCCTTCAAAAGGGCAGCGACATGAATGCCTGATTCGTGCGTAAATACATGCTCTCCGACAATCGCTTTGTTCGTAGGAATAGCACGTGCGGCCGCGGCTGCTACCACCGCGGCAACGTGTTCGAGCTCTGGGAGTATGATGCCGGTCTCCCACCCGTAGAGCTGCTTGAGTGCGACCGCGATTTCCTCCAGCGGTGCATTTCCGGCCCGCTCGCCCAGCCCCATGACGGTCACTGAGGCGTGGCTCGCGCCAGCCTTGATGGCGGAGAGCGTGTTGGCGGTTGCGAGCCCGAGATCATCGTGACCGTGAAATTCGAGTTCGAGATCGGTGGACGCACGCAAATTCCTGACCAGCGCGTAGGTTGCGTCAGGATCGAGCACGCTTAGCGTATCCGCAATACGAAAGCGACGCGCGCCCGCGGCTTTTGCAATTGCCATCAGTCTGATCAGAAAATCGATGTCGGCGCGGGAGGCATCCTCACCACCGACGGCGACCTCAAGGCCGCGCTCACAGGCACATCCTACCACTCGCTTCACCCGCTCCAGCGCCTGGTCGCGAGGACAACCTAGCTTGGCCGCGATCTGGACATCGGAGGTCGGGATCGACAAATTGATCATGGATACCTTTGCTTCAATCGCCGCGTCGACATCGGACTCGCGCATTCGGCACCAGCCTATGGTGGTCAGCGGAAGATCTGCTTCGACAATGGCGCGAATGGCCTCGATCTCGTCGTTGCCCATTGCCGGCGTTCCCGCCTCGATCTCCGTGACACCGGCCCGCGCCAGCGCCTGCGCGATTGCCAGCTTTTCCTCTGTGGTGAACGCAACGCCAGGTGCCTGCTCGCCGTCGCGCAATGTCGTGTCGTTGAGCACGGTGGGCTTGGCGCGCACTTGGTCGGACGAAGACGTTTTGGCGGCGGTGCTGGCGGCAATCACGCGAGAGCTCCTCATAGTTTGACCTACGACGCTTCAGCAACCAGCATGCCAGCCCGCCGTCCCAGGCAACCCGTTGGGAAATCTACCGCTTCCGTCCTCGACTTTCTTCAGCATACAGATTGTTGCAAATGCGACAGGCTCGTGAAGCGGATGGCTTGCCTGTTGCTGCGCCGAATTCAAACGTTAATGCAATTGTCGCGCGCCAGGATGTGAGAATTGTCGCGGAGTGCTTGGGGCCCGCCGCCGCCTTGCATACATGGTCACTCGCTCGCATCGAAACCGCATCAACCGCGTCCTCACTCTCGCGCGCGGCTTACCAAATCCGGCGAGTCTCTCTCGGATGACGGAGCGATAGCGGAGCCTTGTGGCAGTTCGGATGGCCAGTCGCCGGCAACGAACGGCCGAGCGGCCTGCAACAGAAAGTCGCGCCGGCGCTCGGCCATCCGGCTCTCACCGCTTTCTTCGCCGAAGCAGAGATTGAAGTCCTGACATTGATTGCACACGGGTGTCGTGCACATCACAAGGCCTTCATTTTCGCAAAGCATGCGGTAGAAGAAGCGCTTCCAGCGCATATTGTTGACATTGCGCGCGGCGAGCGGCGCGAAATGGCGGCTCAGCAGACGAGATAGTTCGCCACGATTGCGCAAGCCGAGAGCTTCCCACAGGTGGTCTGGCTCAATGGCACGGCGCGCGATCATCGCAGCCAGCCAGCGCCCGATATTTCCTTCCGTCGAGCGTTGATTGAGCAAGAGATCGCGCAGCATTGCGATCTCGTCGTCCTCTTCGCACTTGAAAGCCGAGAGCTGCTCCGCGAGCTTAATCTCAAGCGCAGGAAAGTACTGCTCCAGCAAGGCCGCCAGTTCAAGGCCGGACAGGCCAGCCTTTTCGGGAAGGAAGCCACCATCCATTGTGGCAGCCGCCAGGATCGACGCCAGGACATGGCGATCGAGATTGCTCTCAAGGGCAATGTCGGCGTCTGCAGGAGGCACACCGGTGAGCAGGCGGTAGGTTGCAATTCCCCTATGCACCTGGCTGCTGGCATCAATGGCGCAAGCAGCCATCAACGGGAGGAAGTGCGCTTCGGACATGATTTTTTTGGGTCTCCACAGTAGTCAGATTTGCGCTGCCGCATATTTTTGATCAGGGTCGATCGGTAGAATGCCGGCCTCCCGGGATCGACGGGGGGAGACCGGCATCCGTCGCGCGCCGCACAAGGCCGCGACTCGCGACTTTTACGAGACCGCGAGCTCGGCGGCGGTCTTGCCGATGATGGATTCGTCCACGGGCTTCATAATGCCATGCTCCATCAGCATGTCCTCGAGTTCGTCCATAGAGATTGGGGTCGGGATAATGCCTTTGCCGCCATTGTTGTGAACCTTGGTCGCAAGATTGCGATAGTGATCGGCCTGCTTGGAATCGGGTGCATACTCGAGCACCGTCATGCGGCGTAGCTCGGCATGCTGCACCACGTTGTCGCGCGGCACGAAGTAGATCAGCTGAGTTCCTAGCTTCTTGGCCAACGCTTCCGCCAGTTCTAGCTCCTTGTCGGTCTGCCGCTCGTTGCAGATCAGACCGCCCAGCCGAACGCCGCCAGAGTTCGCGTATTTCAGGATGCCCTTGGAAATGTTGTTCGCGGCATACATCGCCATCATTTCACCTGACATCACGATGTAGATTTCCTGTGCCTTGTTCTCGCGGATTGGCATCGCAAAGCCACCGCAGACGACGTCACCGAGCACGTCGTATGAAACATAGTCAATGTTTTCGTAGGCGCCGTTCTCCTCCAGGAAATTGATCGAGGTGATGACGCCGCGGCCGGCGCAGCCGACACCCGGCTCAGGACCGCCGGACTCCACGCAGCGAATGTCCTTGTAGCCGATCTTCATTACGTCCTCGAGCTCGAGGTCCTCCACGCTGCCGGCGTTCGCCGCAAGGCTCAAAATCGTGTCTTGCGCCTTAGCGTGCAGAATCAGACGGGTCGAGTCCGCTTTTGGGTCGCACCCTACAATCAGAATTTTCTGACCCATCTCGGCCAGCGCCGCCAGCGTGTTCTGCGAAGTGGTCGACTTGCCGATGCCGCCCTTTCCGTAGAACGCGATTTGTCTCAGTGAAGACATGTTGCTCTCCATCAACCGATTTACCAAACGTTTCGCGCTTCTTGCACGCAAACTTGTTTCTCTCTCAGAAACGGGGCACACGGGTTCAAGGGAAGGAGCGCATCGCTCGTCTTACGCGTCGACGTGCACTCAGCCCTCACTCAGTGTTGCTGCCGCTTATCAGCAACCGCCGTGCCAACGCTTGCCCGTGCTCCCTAAGCTTCTGATTACGTTTCTAAAACAGGCGGCCGGTGAGTGAGGCTCTGGGCGTTTTCGATCTGCGTGGCTGTCAGAAAACTAACAACGACCACAACCATCAACGCGAAAAGCAGATTTAGCGTGACCTGTTCCGATGGCTTCAGGTGCGGAACGGAACTTGCTCCGGCTTGAGGACACTGAATATGCCGCTCGGACTGGAAACCTGGCGCACCAGCGGCAAGAGTTGCATATACGGTACGGCGCTTGGCCCGCCCGCATTTGAGATGATCGGCTATAAACTCGGATCAACTCTCGAGAGTAGCACCCCCATGCCAAGCGTTCAGCTCAACGCACCTACATAGGTATGTCATGGCGACAATCATCTTTTATCAGAAGCCCGGCTGCGCCACCAACGCGCGTCAGATTCGAGCGCTTAAGTCCGCCGGCCACGACGTGATCGCCCGAGACATCTTGAAACAGCCATGGGATGCGGAGGATTTGCGCGGCTTCTTCGGCAACATGCCCGTCGACTTCTGGTTCAACCGAGCTGCGCCCCGTATTAAGTCAGGCGAAGTCAATCCAGATACTATCGACGCGGCAAGCGCACTCACATTGATGGTGGGCGATCCGCTCCTGATACGACGACCGCTGATCGATGTAGGCGGGGCACGATGTGCTGGACATGAGCCCTTGCTGTCCCTGCTTGGCCGCACGTCGCAAGATGATCTGGAGGGATGCTTACACGACGCAAACCGCACGCGTTGCCCGCAGACGTGAGAAAACAGCGGACCGTACCTCCAGCACATCAAGCGAGGCAAAGATGACGTTTCCACCTTCCGACCTACGCGGGAAATAGGCGACGAGGCCTTCGCTGACACGGGCCTGCGCGAGTGACTGCTCTGTAACGGGCATCCGTATACTACGCTCGAATGCCGTTCTTCTCACCGTTCCAGTGGGTGAGAGGCCGCAGCAGTTACGCCCCTTTATCACGCATGAACTCCGCGGCCTGGGTTGGATCAGAGCAGCGATCAGAGACGTGGTTTTTTGAAGAGATCTGTCTCTCTTGAACTGAATAAGAATGAGAACAGACCACCACCCTTCGCGGGCGTGATCCTTAAGCAACTTAGCGACTTAATTGCCTTATGGCCGTTCCCATTTTGATCGACGTCAAATCCTCCCTCACCCGCCCTGTGTGACAGAGATCTCGCGCGGCTCTTCGCGCGGACTTTGGAATGGAGAATTCGATGAGAACAAGGACAGTTACGACGATAGCATCGCTGCTCGCCTTAGCGACCTCGTTGGCCAGCATCCCGGCACAGGCTGCGGATCTGGCTCGGGCGCCGATCTACTATAAAGCGCCTCCGATTGAACCCTCTAATCCATGGATGATCCGCCTGCGCGTGCTTGGCGTTTTGCCAGATACCGCAGGCAGCACGGTCAACGTCGCCGGGGCGCCCTCGCTGTCCTCACCAACTTCTGGGCTATCAATCAGCGATCAAGCCATACCCGAGCTCGACATCACCTACTTCTTCACAAAGAACGTTGCCGCCGAACTCATTCTCGGCGTGACCAGCCATCACATCAGCGGCAATGGCGCGCTCACTGGCCTCGATATCGGCAAAGCCTGGCTGTTGCCGCCAACACTGACCCTGCAATATCACTTCACCGATTTCGGCGCGCTCAAGCCCTATATCGGCGCGGGCATCAACTACACCGCATTCTTCAATCAATCGGCAGCCAATACGTCTCTCGCCGGTCTTGCAGTGACGGATTTGCGCATCAGCAACCAGTTCGGCGCGGCGGTCCAATTCGGTTTCGATTACATGCTTGATCGTAACTGGGGCCTCAACTTTGACGTGAAGAAGCTGTGGCTGCGGCCAGAGTACTCCGCGATCGTAAACAATGCGATTGCCGTCACCGGGCGTGCCAACATCGACCCATGGCTCGTCAGCGGCGGCGTCACATACAAGTTTTAGCGCTAGAACAGGATCAAAACGGGGAGTCCGTTTGATGAAGGGAGACGCGGCGATCTCATCGAGCGCGTCCCCTAGCCTTACCGCAGTGCAAGCAGAACGAGATGACGCGTCAAGAATGCGTCATCTCGCGAGATGCGGAGAGCTATTCGCAGCGCTGCTCTCTGTGAGCTACCGATCGTGCAGTATGGAGTGACCGTACACGACCAGATCGACCCAGCATATGTTCATATTCTTACTGGTCGCGCGTTGCAAAGGCGCCATTTGCAGATTGCGCCGGAGAAGAATGGCGGCACGCGGCGGCAACTTGAATGACTTGCTGTTCTCACATCCGAAGCGTGATGGCTACGCTCAACCCTCAGACGATCTGAGTTCCGAGCCGCCAGCTCATCGTCGGACAGGCCGTCGATGCTTGTTAGCCCGGGCAAGTGGCAGCTAATCGACGCCTCTAGCTTCGCTTCAGCACCATCACAAGGCGGTCGACACGTTTGCCCTGCTTGAGGTGGTAGTTCGTCAACATCCTCAGGCGTGGTCCCGCGGTACCACACTCCATCGGGATAGACGACCATCAAGGGACCAGAGTTACAAAAGCCAAGGCAGCCTGCCATCGTGAAGCCAATATCCTTGAGACCTTGCGCTTCGATCGCCTTGGCCATCCGATCCCATAGGGCTTGCGCGCCGGAGGCGCCACAGCTGCCGTGCGGATGAGTTGGCGGACGCTGCGTGTTGCAGGCAAAGACATGATGCCTATAAAGCTGAGGAAGCTCGAATTCGGTTTCTGAGTTCATGCGCCTGCCTATCCTGAGTCAATGGGCTTCATCTGAAAAGAGCCTGGGTTGCGAGCACATCGCCCCCACAATTCTAACAGCGCATCAACCAATCGATGCTAACATTTCCACTCGCGCTTGAGAAAGCAGGCGAAATGGGTGGGCGCCATCGTGATTGTCGTCGCTAGATCAGTGATAGATATTCTCGCGACCAGAGGAGCCCCCTTGATCAGTTCCAACCTCTTCTGCCCTCATTCCGGTCTTTCCGCTCCGGCATCACTGTCCAACTTCTCCAAAGCAAGTTGCGCACCAGATGCGTAACTTTCGTTTTCTGCAACGATCCCTTGCTTTGCGCGACTCACAATTGTTGCGAAGGTTGCGACAATGTCGTTCGCTTCTGTTTCGGACACGACAAACCTCGCATAGCGTTTGACCTCCCGCTTCAACCTTCCGTGCGCAGAATAACCTTGAAGCTCGGCTACTCTATCTAGCTCTTGCGCTATCATATCTTGGAACGAGCAGTGATCTTCATGACCGTCGAGCAGTCTAGCGAGAAGCTCGAAGATGGTGTGGTGAATCGAGCACGTGTTCTGCCATTGCTCACCGCATTGACCGGCGCGGGTCACAGCATCTTTTTCGCCCTGAAGCTAGGTCGGCCGCTGCCTACCTGTCGTTTGCTCAACAGATGCCGTCTGTCCCGAGAGTCGCCGAGCCACCTTTGCGGCAGCAGACCAAGCCGGTCGCAATCAATGCTAGACCCGCAACACAGCGGCCCGCGATTGGGACCACGCTTCACACGATACGCGTCAAGACGAGCGTGCAGTGGAAAGTGCGAAACAACGAGCACGGCCATTAATGCATTTGCTCCTAACGAGCCCTAACTGACGATGGTGGCGCCATTCGCTAAGAGCGTCCCACGAACCGACGTTTGGCACGCCAGTTGCAGCGCAGGCAATAAAGCCAGCTGTACCGGCCGGCCTTCTGACACAGGATCGTCGTTCCTCATCCCCAGACGATCCTGTCAGTCTGGGTCCCGCCATCTCCAAGCCCAGACGATGCCCTCGGCGAACTTCCAGCCGCCGGGGGCATTTCCCGCTCAAACATATCAGCGGCGGTAGCAAGCATGTCCCGCCTGCCGGCTCGATTTGGCGAGCCAGCGCAGGAGCAGCTCTTTGGTGCTACGGAGGTTAAAGGCTGTGCTACGGAGGTTAAAGGCTGTGACACGCATCTAACAGCGCTCACGAGCACAATGGCCTCATTCGAGGGCAAAGCGCCTCAGGCAGCTCGAGCACAATAAAGCGCTAGGCCCGTTAGTCCGGGTGGATCGTGATATCCATGGTTTCGTCGCTGTCTCCGAAGGGGTCGGCAAACCGATCGTCCTTGAGCAGCTTGACGCCGCACAGGCAAACATCACCTTCGATCACGGCGAGCGCTACCGGGTCAAGCGATTGTCCATCTCAGGGGCCGTCGATGCACACCCCAGTTTCGATCTCGACTCTTGCACCGTGCCAGCCGCAGCGGAGAAAGGAACGGTCCGCCGAGAAACACGCACCGCAGCCGATGTTCAGCCAGACACTCTCATGCGGACAACGATTGACGTAACCAAAATAGTCATTGCCGAAGGTGCGCACCACAATAAAACGGCCGGCGCTCGCCCCTATCATCAATCTGCGACAGGCTAACGCTCATTGCCCCACTCCGCTCGATGGCATCGGCCTGGCAGACGACAAAAACCTCGGTGCGACCGCTCATCACATTGCCGATTATAGGTTCGCTCATCCCGGCCTCGCAGTTTGCTGCTTGAAGGCTTCAATCGCAGCCCGGGTCAGCTGAAAAATCCCACGGCCACGAGCGAGCGGCCGAAACGCCGAGCTGGCATGGGCGTTGAGGACATCAAACCACTGGTTCGGCGTGAGCTTCGCCGGACGCTCGCTGATTTGGATCACCCTCCCGTTGGGAGCGAAGCGGACGTGGATGATGACTTGTTGCGAGTTCATAGCGATCCCCTATTTTTGCTAACTCTAATGATCTTGAGTGGTCACCGAAGAATCTCAACTGTGATGTGCTTGGTTTCCTGCACCTTGGCGCGTGGGCCTCTAGCCGCGGCTTGGACCCGGCGCCTCCTCTACTATCGATCAGTCCTTCTTCGCGCTCGCCTGGAGCTTTCTCTTGCGGTGTTAAGTCGAGTGCATCCGCCCGCTGGAGAATTGCTGCGAACACAGCAGCGTCTCCACGCCGAGAGCTCGGCGGCGGTGATATCGGGATCGGACAGTGGAATGAATGATGTATTCTCCTCCACAGGGTGCGCGCCATCAAGCCGATACTCTGCTGGCTCAGTGCTCACCGCCCAAAATTCCCTTCGGCCAACACGATGTCGATCGCCCGTATCGGATCGGCCGTAATCTGCACGCAGCGATCCGATCCATCGACCAGATGAAGGTCGAAAACGCGCATACTGCCGGAACGGCGGATTCGTCAAATCCGAGGCATAAAGCCGCGCCCAAGCAAGCTGCCAGCCGCTCGACTTCGATCAATTCCTCCGCGGTAAGCGCGATCGTGGTTCCTCTATGACTCGTCAAAGACGGTTCGTCATTGCCAGAACAGACGCTCCGGATCCGCATTCAACTCGTCGATTGCAGAGGTCAACCGATGGTAAAGGCTGTAAAGTTCCCAGATTCCTCGCGCATGATTCTTACGAAACAGCTTCCAGATCCCGCTCACGCCATCATAAAGAAGCAGCGCGACATCGATGAGAGCGCCATCCTTGGCGATGTTGCGCGAGCAACAGGGGCTCTCGACGAGGTAGCCGCCCCTCACCGGCGTCACGTAGGGCGAGACGTAGAGATAGCGTTTGCGCGAGCTTAAGCCGTGCTCGATCCGCTTGCGATCGAGCTCGTTGGGGTGAGGCACCAGCCCGGCCTTTGCCTTTCTCATCAGCGCAGCATTCATGGCGACGCCTCCATTCAAAGCACTGTAATTTCTTCTTCAAGACAGCCGATGAGCAGCTGATCACCAAAATCGACAATGTAGATCGGCACGTTCGCTTCCGTATGGATCGCGACGTTGATGATCTCACCGATCGCTCCGGCGGCGAGCAAGACTCCATCGGGCTTCGTATCGGGAAATGAGTCGTCGTTGATAAGGTCGACTGCGGTCTTGACCCGCTGTCCCCGCCGATATTTCGGAGAGCCGCGCTGCGTCATGACTCCTCCGGCAATGGCAGATCATCGACCTCCTCGCAGGCGTCCGCCGGCTCTAGTTCCTTGCGTTTCATGCCAACGCGGTAACCGCTTTCCAGATATTCGACGCCGTAGATGTAGAATTGCTGCAGGAATGTGCCGATCGAGACGACGTAACCCACCTCTCCCTTCTTCACTAACACGTCGCCAATCTCCTTGCCTCGATAGGTGCCATCATTGCGGATGGTGCGATTGGCTCGCACCTTTTGGCCAAAGCTGAAGACAGGCGGATCGCTGAGCTCGACGACGTCGCTGTCGCGAACGATGCTGTTCATGTGCCGCGCCTCATGCATCGCTCCTTCAGAGATGCGCGGGCCGCCTCGCCCAGGCGAGATCCTGGATCACGTCATCCTCCTGCGGCATCGCGAAGCGCCTTCGGATCGCCGCGCGGAATGAAATACCCACCAGGGACGTGCTGCCGACCAGCAACAGCACGCCGGAGGGCAATCCAGCACGGTCCTCGTGCGTGATGGAGGACCGAACGTCGTCTATGCCGGCGCCAACGCGCAGCACGAAGCTTACAATGCTTTTCAGCACCACTGGTTGGCATGCCGATCATGGGGTTCACGCTTTAGGCTGGCGCCTGGTAGCGAGGCACGGATGTGTCAACCACGCAGGTATTGTCGACTGGACAGGCGGCGACACATTGCGGCTCGTCGAAATGGCCAACACATTCAGTGCATTTCGCCGCTTCAATGACAAAGCTTCCTCCCTTTTCCGAGATAGCAACGTTCGGGCATAGGGGTTCGCAGGCTGAGCAGCTCGTACACTGCGAGGCGATGATCTTAAATGGCACATATTTCCCCTTACGCTGCAGAGATCAGAGATCCTTGCGGGAGCGCGGCGCCTCCTCGCCGCACGTGCTGGAACTCCCCGCGCTTCACCTTGTCCAGATAGGATTTGAACCAGGCGATCGCCGACTTCTCAATGAACTCATGGGCGTATTGATCGACCGGCTCGATCCCCGCCTTGATCAGATTGCTTTTCGGGCAGCCGCCGATCTTAGACACGAAGACCGCGTGGCAGTCATGGATGCCGCGCATGATGGCGGAAAGCCTGTCCTCCTCGCCATAACCGCCCTGGCAATAAACGTCCACACGGCGGTGCCCGACGAATTTGGCACCGGATGTAGAAAGTTCGTAAACCTGGAATTCCTTTGCATGCCCAAAGTGCTCGTTGATCAACCCCGAGCCCTTGGTTGCGACGGCCACTAGAAGAGTAATCGCGCTCATCTCTCCGGCAAATTCCGCAAGCTCCTTTTGAGCGGCCGCTACTTTGGCGGCACGCTCATCCTCTACCCTGCCCTGATATGCCTCGCGCATCTCCAAATCATATTGGACGTCCATTCTCATGACCTGATCCGTGGTGAACTCTGCGCTGCGATCTTCCCCGAGTAGGCCAACCGCATCGGCGCGGCACTGGCGGCAATGCCGCATCATTTTTATCTCTCCTTCGCAAGCATCTTGCAGCGCCTTCAACTCCTGCGCCGTCGGTCCGCGCTGACCGTTGAGGCCAAATACTGTGCCGTGCTCGGGCGCGGAGATCAGGGGCATGATATTGTGAAGGAACGCACCGCGCGACTTGACCGCCTTGTTGACCTCGACGAGGTGGTCGTCGTTGATGTTTGGAATCATCACCGAATTGACCTTGCACAGGATACCCCGTTCGCTAAGCATCTCGAGGCCCTGCAGCTGGCGATCGGTCAGTATCTTTGCCGCGTCGATGCCGGTGTAGCGCTTGTGGTTGAAGAAGATCCACGGATAGATCTTGGCGCCGATTTCGGGATCGACCATGTTGATGGTGACGGTGACGTGGTCAATTTTGGACCTGGCGATGGTATCAATATGGTCTAGCAGAGCCAATCCGTTGGTTGACAGGCACAGTTTGATGTCGGGGGCGGCCTTGGCGACCAGCTCGAACGTCTTGAACGTCTTTGCTGGATTGGCGAGGGGATCGCCGGGACCAGCGATGCCAAGCACTGTCATCTGCGGAATTCTAGTCGCGACCGCGAGCACTTTTCTTACCGCCTGCTCAGGAGTGAGCTTCTCGCTCACCACGCCCGGACGCGATTCATTAGCGCAGTCGTATTTTCGGTTGCAGTAATTGCACTGGATGTTGCAGGCAGGCGCGACCGCAACATGCATGCGGGCGTAATGATGATGCGCTTCCTCGCTGTAGCAGGGATGGTTCTTAACCTTTTCCCAAATTTCGGACGGCAGATCGCGTTGACCTGCCTGCGAGCCGCAGCTCGCCTGCCCGGTCTTGGCAGAAGCGCGGCAGCCGGCGGACTGCATAATCGTGCCGCTATCCACTCCAGCTTTGACATATTTTCCGCGTTCGACGACCGCGTTCATTTTCGTTTTTCCCTGCAGGCATCATCGACCACCCAGGACCATCCGTGAGCGAGCCTCAAGAATCTGGGTAGCAACTTGCATGCCATGGCGGAGACGATGAAATTGCAGCCATGCGCCAACGAGTTAGCGGAAGCGATCGTCGCTGGCGCATAGAAGAACAGCAATGATGCGCTTGTTAGCGATGCGACAGATACGTCATTATTCTCACGCAGAGCTCCATGGCTTGCGCGTTCATTCTCACGCAGCTCGCCAGAACTCCATCTGAACGGGTTTTCTCGCGTTGGGCTCTCACAATATGCCGATACGAGCTGGGAATCCCGGGCTTTCCAATGCCACCAATGGTGAGCAGTATCTCAAGCGCGCAAGGGAGCCCATTCGCAAGCGGTGTCAGACTGTGCAGCACCGTCGCCCAGCTCCCAGCCATGGCACCGGCGACTCTTGGCCAACCGCATCGTAAACGCGATGCCAGCGATTCTCGCCAATGCCGACGCGGGTGATACCCTGTACTTCGCCCCAGCGTCGGCTCGACTGCCGAGCAAAGGCCTGTGTCATCGATGCCGTCACGGCGGGTTGACGTTTGCTGCCGACGCCTAGGCATTGGCTCTAGCCGGCCGCGGCAACGCAAACCTTATTGGCGAAGACGCCGGCAAACGCCTCTGGTGTGGTCGGCACATCGGGCTTGGACAATTCGGCGCGGCCAGGACTGAGATTGGAAGCAATGCTCGAAGGCCTCAGGCCGGCAGCGACGTCCACGAGCGCCTTTGCATCGGCCCTATCGACGAACTCGATCTGCGGAGGCGCCTTCACGAACCGTCCCCGTTCTCTCCCCGTTTTTTAGCGTTGATTGTGATCGGTAACGGGGTGTCGCTCGCCATCTCGGGCAAATCGAGCACCCAGCCATTAGCCACTTTGATCCAGCCGCCCCACAGTGTCTCGTACTCGGATTCTACGATTGGCTCTTCGAGATCCTTTTTTGGCACGTAGATCGACAGGCCCTCCGGAGACCGGCGGATCATGATTTTCACGACATCTACTCCCTGACTGTGACGCGGGAGATGGCGCGCATGCGAGCCACGATGTCTGACACCGCGCACACCACCTCATCGACCTCCGCAAGGGAGGTTTCACGCGACAGAGAAAAGCGAATGGCGCCGTGCATCCGCCACCGCGGCAGCTGCATGGCACGCAGAACATGCGATGGCTGCATGGAGCCGGAGCTGCAGGCTGATCCTAGCGACACAGCGATGCCCGTCCGATCGAGATGGTGGGCGATGGCTTCGCCTTCGAGATGGTCGAAGGCAATATTGGCCGTGTTCGCCAACCGATTGCTGGTGTCGCCGAGCACAACGCACTCGCCATTCTTCAAGATTTCCTGCTCAAGACGGTCGCGCAACGCGGCAATGCGATCGCGCTCGGGTTCAAGCCGCTCCGCCGCAAGCTCGGCGGCTTTTCCCAGGCCGACAATGCCGGGAATATTCTCAGTCCCGCCTCGGCGCCCTCGTTCCTGTGATCCGCCGCAGATCAGCGGCCGGAATTCTGTCCCTTTGCGCAAATATAGCGCGCCGATCCCCTTGGGGCCGTGCAGTTTGTGCCCGGATAGCGACAGCATGTCGATCGCACTGTCCTTCAGGTTCACGCACACCTTACCGATGGCCTGCACCGCATCAGTGTGAAACAGCGCGCCCGCCTCCCGAGTCAACTCGGCTAGAAGCTCCACAGGAAAGATCGTTCCTGTCTCGTTGTTGGCCCACACAACCGAGGCAATCGCTGTGCGTGGCCCGAGTGCGCAGCGAAACGCCTCGATGTCGAGCCGACCGCGGGAATCTACGGGTACGATGTGCGTCTTGACTCCTGTTGTCGCCAATTGCTCGGTTAGCGCAAGAACGGCGGAGTGCTCTACCGAGGTGGTGACGATCTCGTCGCGATCTTCCTGTGTCGCAAGCGCAGAGAGGATGGCGGCATTATTGCCCTCGGTCCCTCCCGAGGTGAAAACGATTTCATGATCGTATGCGTTCCCTAGCAGGATACGCAAGCTACGCCGGGCCTGCCTCACAGCGACTGCGACCTCGCTGCCAAAGGCATGCGTGGACGAGGCATTGCCGAATTGCTCGGTGAAGAAAGGCAACATGGCTTGCACGACGGATGGATCAGTTCGAGTCGTTGCATTATTATCGAGGTAAATCAGCATTCGATTTCGCTCAATCCACTGCCTCGCCTGCAGCCGCGACGGGGATCAGGCGCACCAATTCGCCAAGTTTTCGACAAGCCGCGCCTGAATGCCTTTCCTCATGTTCGAAAGCTTACAGCAACGTGCGGGCAGTGGACAGCCTGACCATGACCCTGCTGCCATCGATCCCGATCAGGTGACAGTCGCCACCATCGCGTCGCAGAGTGGGTCGAATCTCGTTCGATGGCGCCGCGAATGCGACGCTCTCGGTCCGTCGCAATGGGCGACGATTGCCTCAGTTGTTTCGGTTCGGCCGGCATGCTTCTATGTCCTCCTCATCAGCTGAACGATTTGTTTCATCAGCTGAACGATTTTCCGCATGAGCAGTTCGCAGTGGCGTTCGGGTTGTGAAACGTAAAGCCAGAACTCTCCAGTGCCATCACGAAATCGATGGTCGTGCCGATCAGATGCTCACGGCTCTTGTTATCGACGAACACCTTCAGCCCATCGCAGTCGATCACGGTGTCGTCAGGCTTCGGTTCTTCGACCAGACCCATCTTGTATTTGACTCCATTGCAGCCGCCCGCTTCGATCATGACGCGCAGACCGCCGGTAGGATGGGTCGACGATGAAATCGCGCTCTTGATTGCGTTCACTGCGCTATCCGTCAGGTTGATCACGGCTTTCCCTCATCAGCTTCGATCTAGCTGCTAAGGGCAAGCCACGTGCCAGCGCGCAGCCGCTTGATGATGCTCACTTTTTTGGATTGCGCCTGTTGGCGTTGAAACCGGTGTCGGGTTCCCGACAGGCTCCCTGAGTGTTAGCAGCCACTGACGCGTTTTCTTCTAAGCTGCGGCGAAGGCCGCTACGCATGCGACGGCAAGCAATTTGCATCGCATCTGGCACCGGCCAAGGCGTCGGAAGAGTTTAGATCGAGGAAGAATTTAATGACTGCAATCGAGAACACCGCACTCGGCAGACTTGAGAAGGAGGGCCGCCTGCTCAATGCCGTACTCAAAGGCGGGACTACCAAGCCGGGCCGGTTCGGCTTTCGCGGCGACGTGGCACTAAAATTCCAGACTCAGGTTGCGGACGAGAAACGGCCGCCAGACTATTCGATTGAGCAGGTGTTGACGATCGCACAGGACGGCGAACGCACTATTCCGGCGCTGGCCGGCTATCTGCATTCCTTCGCCTATCTTGCTGACGTCGCGAGCGTCCTTGACGGCGCCTTAAGCCCAACCGGCAGCTACTTCATCTTCTGCAACAACATTGATTTACTGGCGAAGTACCGAGTGAAGTTCGGTGATATTAGCTTCCACGTCCTACCGTGCGATGAATCCACGGTTTGGAAGGAGATGATGGACCTGGTCGGGCTCAACAAGGACGACATCAAGAAGCTCGATCCGGGCGGCAAGCTTGATTACCTCCTCGATGCCGCAAAGGATCTCGACCTGTCCTATGAGGAGATCTCGTACGACGAAGGGCTAAAGAGGATGGAGCCCGTGAAAAACCGCAACGAGAATCGGCCGGTCTGAGCGCGGTCTTCAGTTGTTGGCCGATGCATCGTCTTCGACAAGATGCACACCAACGACGCAGATATCACCATCCAGAACTGCCAACGCGATCGGCGTGAGCGTTCTACCTTGACATGGACCTTCGACGCACCGGCCGGTGCCGAGTTCGAAGGTCGAACCATGCTTGCCGCACATCAGCCGGATACCGTATGGATCGAGGAATACGTTCCGCTCCCAGTCCAAATTGACGCCGTTGTGCGGGCATTTATTGACGTAGCCAAGCACCTTTTTGCCCCAGCGCACCACAATGATGGACCATGGCCGGTGATTGCCGTGATCATCGACGACCATAAGGTGGAATCCCTTGGCCTGGCGGCTCGAAATGTCGTTAAAGCTGCAGATCGCGTAGATGGGATTTGGCTTCATTTATCGCCCATTGATTGCAAGACCCTTTTCATTGTCGCTATGCAATCAACCTGCAAGAACCGTACAAGTGCCGGTTTGATAGTGTCTGTTGTAATCCAACGCGCAAGCCAGCCCTTGCTGGCTCGCCCAATTACCCGCCGCCGACCGCAGCTTCGTAAGCGCCTTCGGAGAAGGCTGTTGAACGGAGTTTCAGCCGGCGAGGGCGACGCAGCAAGCGCGCGCCCCTTTGAAGCAAGACCGTTGAGCTCGGGATAGAACGGCCAAATGTCCGTCATTTCAGGCCCGCTGCTGCTATTGCAGCCAATTTACTCCATGTGCATCCCTCTAAGAGCGCGCTCCAAGTAAAATGAAGGGTCATCGTCCGACGAATCCGTTTCGTAGCTTCTCTGAGGACCGACATCACTGCCCCCATCTTTGGAAAGATACTTCGTAGGCTTGCCTACCCGCTGCCACTCGTCGTTCTCGTTCTTCGTCCACACATCGGGGCGTTGGTGAGGATCAAGCACCCAGTGGTTACGACCCACGGGAACAAAACCCATGTCTGCTAGACGAGGTTCCATGCCAGCTAGGGCTGGCCGCGACAAGATCAGCGGATGGTCCCCGTCCTCTCGCAGTTGATGTTCTAGCAAGATATCGCCAGCGTTCTCGACAAGCGGATGAGTCACCCTAAGATCTACCACGGATGTGATATCGTTGCGCCCAAACTGCTGCTGAAAATGGTCTCCTTTAATCCGAGCCGGGCCTCCTGCTCTTAGAAGCCCGACAGTTTCGTCGCCCAACCGGTAGCTGTAAAATCGTGCTGGCTTATTTGGGTCGTCGTAGGTGTTGGCGTAACTTCCAGCAACCGTCGCTGCGCGCTCAGCCTTCTGGGAGACGAAGTCCGAGTACTCTTCTGGGTTCTCGCTGATGTGCCTGATATCATTGCGCAAGAATCTCTCAACTCCGCGCAAGAAGGACTCTCGGTCGATCTCTCTAATGGGCGGTTCGGAAACGAGAGAGTATGACGCCGCTGGTTCGGACGACGACCCACCTCGCTCCATTCCTGCAACTGTTTCCGCAAACCGGGGACTATCTTCCGCTTCTGACGAATCGTCAGTTTGGTTACCGGTTGTGAACTGGCTGGATGAGCCAACGCTTCTGCCATACATGAGAGCGCTCCCTATCGGCAAAGTTGCACGCAATTGAGCTCGTGCCGTGCGAGCTCTGCCGGCTAGGATAAAATTCCTAGCTGACCACAACCTGACCAAAGCACTCTGCGCGCTTCGGCGTGAGTACCCGACGCACTCTGCGCGTGAGTTACAGATACTCGCTGCGACAAGCCGCGATCTGCACAGCATCCACTCGGATCAAATCGCCCGACCCGAACGCTCGACACACCTTGTGGCTGCGCCTCTTGACCAGCGAGACAGAAAGTGCCGCGGACTTCGTCAAGTTGCACGATGTGTCAGAGAGTCAAATCAACCGAGCGACGGTGAATGATCGTCTCCTCGAATCTCCGGCCTTCATCTACTAACCCAAACAATGGCGCCGAGAGCGCGAAAGAGACATCATGGCCCACTACATCGTCCGGTTCTTCAAGACCCTTACCGGAGATCAGGGACAAGCCCGTGAGGCCTGCCGGCGCGTTATTGACATCAATGCGTGTAACGCGACCGAAGCAGCATCCCTTGCCAAACGGCAGTTCTGCGAGCTCCGGGAGATCCGAGAGTGGTCGCTGCTCGCGGACCGGATCGACGTCGGCCTGCCGATTTTCCCCTCATGAGGTGATGGCCCGCCAGGCGCCGGCATACTCTTCAGCTATCCGATAGGTCCGACTGCTCTCCCAGGCTGAGCCGGCGTAGTTTGCCTCCTAAACAGCACAATTGCATGGCCAAAGCTTGCCACGCGCTGGTGAGTGCCCCGAGCAGGACGTGAGGCCGCAGGTCGCTGGCTGCGGTGGATAGCCAAAGCCAGCCTCAGAAGGAGGACAATCGAGACGTTGCCCTTCCCGCTCTCGATCTGAGCGATGTATCGCTCCGAAATGCCAGACCTGCGGGCGAGCTCCCGACGCGACATGCGGCAATGCATGCGCGAGCGGCGCACACGGTCGCCGAGTTCGAGCAGGAATTCGGTCTCGGAGCATGGCGGCTCAGCATTCCCACCGGGCAACGCTTCGCCCGCGAACTCGACGACCTCTTCCAGCATTTTTTTGTCCTCTCTTCCCGAACCTAAGACTATGGCTGGTCTTCAGGTCTCTCATTGACATCGATCAAATAGCCGGCTCGCTATCGAGCTCTCGCAGCTGATTGCGGTGCTCCTTCGGAATGAAGCGAATCTTCTCCGGAAAACATAAAGTTCCAATACGGCAGTTGAATTGAGCCAGAGCAAGGTCGTCTGGGCACCGCTGCGTTAGCTAGTCCGGAGATGGAGGACCGCACATGCGACCCGACTTAGTGCAATCCTATGGCAACGACAGCCTCCCTCGGTATACGAGCTATCCAACCGCCCCGCACTTCTCGCCCGAGATTTGCGAAGTCGATTATCGAAAATGGCTCAAATCCGTGCCGCTCCAGCAGCCGGCTTCGCTTTACCTGCATGTGCCATTTTGCCGCTCGATGTGCTGGTACTGCGGATGCCATACCTTCGTAACGAAGCACGATGAGCCAATCGCCCTCTATGCCTCTGGTCTGCGCCGCGAGGCGCAGCTTACCGCTGAGGCGATCGGGCAGAGGCTGCCGGTCTCTCACATCCACTTTGGCGGCGGTACGCCGACCGTCATGCGACCGGAGACGTTCGCGGAACTGGTCGATCTCTTGCGGTCTTCGTTTCTCGTCCTTCCCGATGCCGAAATCGCCATCGAGATAGATCCTCGCACCCTGACTAAGCCGATGACGGAGGCCCTTGCCTCCTGCGGTGTCAACCGCGCGAGCCTGGGTGTTCAGAGCTTCGACCCAGCCGTCCAGCAGGCCATCAACCGGCATCAGACTTTCGATCAGACCGCGACCTCCGTCGAGCGGTTACGCCGGCAGAGCATCGGCCGGATCAACTTTGACCTTCTCTATGGCCTTCCCCTGCAGACGGTGGAATCCTGCCTGGATACCGTTCGCAAATGTCTCGAGCTGCGCCCTGATCGCTTTTCGGTCTTCGGCTACGCCCATGTTCCATCATTCAAGAAGCATCAGCGAACGATCTCCGATGACTGGCTCCCAGACAGTCTCGAGCGACACCTCCAGTCAGAGACCATTGCTCAAGCCTTACTTGATGCGGGGTACGCGCGCATCGGCCTCGATCACTTCGCGCTTGCCAACGACAGCCTTGTCGCCGCAGGCCGGAAAGGCAGATTGCGACGGAATTTCCAGGGTTACACCGACGACACCGCAGACACGCTCATCGGTCTCGGCACCAGCGCCATCGGCCGCATGCCTCAGGGCTTCGTGCAGAACGTCGTTCCCATACGCGATTATCTGGCCCGCATTGCCGAGGAACGCCTCGCCACGACGAAAGGCTACGTGCTTACCGACGAAGACCGATTCCGCGCCGCTATTATCGAGCGAATCATGTGCGATCTTGCGGTTGATCTCCGCCAAGTATCGCGTCTGCATGGCCGCGACCAGGAGTCCGCCGTAGTTGATCGCGCTCGGATTGATAGTCTCATCGCTCATGGCGCCGTGACAATGACCACGGACGGCCTATCAGTGAACGCCGGGGCAGAATTCTTGGTGAGGAGCGTGGCTTCGGCCTTCGACGCCCACCTTGTGCATTCCGCAGCCACTCACAGCCGTGCAGTCTAACCTCAGGGCTCCTCACGAGGCTCGCTACCATGAGACAATGGAAGAGGCTGGGCTCTTCCCGGCTGCCCTCACGCCCGCCAAGGCCATCGTCAAAGCAATCAGCAGCAGGCAGGCCTGCGAAGAAAGTCGACCGCCTGGGGTATTAGAGATTCCTTTCTGAGCGCATCGATCGTATAAGCGTTCGGGCAGTACTCTGGATATTGCAAAGCCGCCGTTCCTGCCCCCGTCTCACGATTGCATCGCGGCTTTGATGCACAAAGTGCGCACACCATTGTCAAGTCATGCAGCACGCCTGGCTGCTTGCGCGCAATCGACCTTTCATCAATCCCGAACACATCGAGTAGCCGTGACAATTCCTTGGCACCGTGCCGGCCATGAGCAATGAGGGCTTCGAGCTCAGCTCGCTGGACGCGAAGGTCGCGCTCAATGGACTCGATCTCGGAGGCACTGAGTGCACGGATGTCGGCGGATTCGCGAAATCGTTCGAACCAATCCGCAATCCTTCCCAACAACCAGCCCGCGATCGACGCTGATTTAGTGATCGATGTCATGGCAACCTCACGAAATTTAATAGACGCAATATTCTACCGCGGAGCGGCGCCTGCATTGCGCCAGGTCAAATGGGGCGCAGTTCACCACCGCCAGCTGCTGTCGAACGGACCTTGGGCTGGAGCGATGGCGACTCAATAGCGTCCTCAGCAATCGCGCGCCAAGCGGCCCCGTCGAGATCGTCAAACTGACCACTCTTCAACGACCATAGGAATGCCAGTAGCCCGATCACGCCAAGCAGCAATGCCAGCGGGACGAGGAACACGATCACTTCCATAGCTCATTCTCCCGTCGCAGACGGCGTCCGCGTAGCGAATTCAGCATGACCAGGATCGATGAGCTGCTCATCGCTGCCGCCGCAATCAACGGCGTGAGAATCCCGCTGATCGCGACCGGAACGGCCAGGACGTTGTAGCCGATCGCGAGCCAGAGATTTTGCCGCATCAAATGCAGGGCCTTGTGCGAGGCATCAATGGCTGCAACGACCGGGACCAAGGGACGGCCCAGGAAGACGAGATCGGCCGTGGCCTGGCTCAGATGTGCGGCCGAGATCGGCGACATCGAGACATGGGCCGCGGCGAGCGAGGGCGCATCATTCATGCCGTCGCCGACCATCAGCACCTTTGCGCCGCGTTGCTTCAGCTGCTCGATCCGCGCGATCTTGTCGGCCGGCGTTACGCCGGCGCGCCATTCCGGGATACCAAGCGCATCGGCCGCCGCCCGCACCGCCGGCTCGCGGTCGCCGGAGAGGATCTCGACCCCGATATTGCGTGCCTTCAGTGCTGCGATGACGGGCTTCGCGTCCGGGCGCAGGCCCTGGCGCACCAAAACGATGAACTTCTCGCCGCCCTTGGCGAAGGCGACGATGGAGGCTTCGGGATCAACGGTGCGCTTGTCGAGGAGCGCATCCGTGCCGCAGAAGGACGGGCGGCCGAGACGAAGGTCCTGGCCGTCGAGCGTCACACTAACGCCCTGTCCCGCCTCTTCCACGGCACCGACGATCGGCGAAACGGCGCCGGCGGCCTGCGCGATCGCGGCCGCCACGGGGTGATGGCTCGACAGCGCGAGCCGACCGGCAAGTGCGAAACTCTCTGCGGGAATCTCGGCCGCGTTCATCACTTCGAGATCGGGCAGCGTCAGCGTCCCTGTTTTGTCGAAGATGACGTGGTCGGCGTCCGCCAGCCGCTCGATGGCATCGCCCGAATTGAGCAGCACGCCCGCTTTGAACATCGCACCCGAGGCCACGGTCTGGACCGTCGGAATGGCAAGGCCGAGTGCACAGGGACAGGTGATGATCAGGACGGCAATGCCGGTGACGATGGCATCGTGCCAGCTCGCACCAAGAGCGACCCAGCCGAGTATGGTCAGGAGCGCGGTCGCATGCACCACCGGCGCATAGAGCCGCGAGGCCCGGTCGGCGAGCCGCATGTAGCGCGAGCGGGCCTGGAGTGCGTTTTCGAGCAGCCGCGTGATCTCCGCGAGCAGCGTCGCCTCCGAGGCCGCCGAAACCCGCACCCGTAACGTGCCGGAGATGTTCATCGACCCGGCATAAACCGGCGTGCCCTGCTCGGCCGTCACGTAGAGCGTTTCGCCGGTGATCAGGCTCTGGTCGATCTCGGAACGGCCCTCGATCACGGTCCCATCCACCGCACAGCGCTCGCCGGGGCGCAGCAGCACGATCTCGCCAGGACGGATCGCCGCGACCGGCACCTGCGAGATCTCGTCGGAGCCGACAAACTTGGCCGCGGTCTCCGCCTTGAGGGCGGCGAGATTACCGGCGACCGCGCGGGTCCGCCGCCGCATGTTCTGGTCGAGGAAACGGCCGACCAGGAGGAAGGTGAGCAGCATGATCGCCGCATCGAAATAGGCGTGCTCGGCGTGATGGACGGTCTCGACCAGGGACATGCCGAGCGCAAGGATCACTCCGATCGAGATCGGCACGTCCATGTTGGTGGTCCTGGCCGACAGCGCGCGCCAGGCCGAACGGAAGAACGGCTGGCCGGCATACGCCGCGGCGGGTAATGCGATCAGCGCCGACAGCCAGTGGAAGAAGTCGCGCTGCTCGGGCAGCATGTCCGAGACATTGCCCGACCACACAGGGATCGAGAGCATCATCACATTCATGGTGGCGAACGCCGCGACGCCGAGGCAGCGCAGCAGAAAGCGGGATTCGGCGACCTCGCTCGCTTCTGCACTCTCGGTCTCGTAAGGATAGGCCTTGTAGCCGAGCTCCTCGAGGCGATCGATGAAGTGCGCGGGATCGAGCGTGCCGGCCTTCCACTCCAGCGCAACACGGCGATCGGTGAGATTGACGCGTGCGAGCGTGACATCAGGCATAGCCGCTAAGCCGCGCTCGATCTTCGCCATGCAGCCGGCGCAGTGAACGCCTTCGACAGCGAGGTCGATGTGCTGGACGCCCTCGCCCGCGCTGCGGACATAGTGCGAGAAATCCCGCGTGACGTGCATGACAATGTCCCTCAGTTCAGGATCACGCGGTTGCGCGACAGGAAGACGCGCTGTCCCCGCGCCTCAGCTTCGATCACGAGGTCCCACTGCCCCGGCGCGACCGCCGCAGCATTGCCGCGATAGAGCCCGATGCCTGCTTCGCTGAGCTCGACCGACAGATCAGCCCGCTTGTCGGTCGGCCGCTCCAGGCGTCCGGCGAATTTCAATCCGGTCATCGGCTGTCCCGCGGCATCGCGCGGCTCGAGCTGGATCATGGCGCCGCCGTCGGCGCGCCGCTCAATATGGGCGTTGACCTGCCAGTTTCGTGCGGCCTGGTCGTGCGCCGCCGAAATCTCGCGGTCATAGGTCAGTCCTGCGGCATAGGGGCTGTCGACATCGGTGCCGGGCAGCGTTGCGATCGCGAGCTTCATCATGGTGACATTCACGCCGATCACGACGCCGAAGAAGGCGACGAGCATCAGGAAGACCTTGGTTCCGGTCAGCGGATTGGATGCCATGGTAGATCTCCTGAGCCTCAAGGCGAGACGAAGTTGTCGGTCGTGCTCGCCGCCACGCCAAGCCCGATATCCATGACGTGGAAATGGACGGGAATCGACTTCTCCGGATTGTTCTCCGCTGGTGCAGTGACGAGCAGCCGCAGCTCGCTGGTCGTGTCGCGCGGGATCACGATCATCGGCCTGTCGGGGGTCACGGAATCGACACCGACGACGTGGACGGTCGCGTTGACAGGCCCGTTCGCGTCGATCGCGATGACGCGGTCATAGCCGCTCTTGTTGAGCAGCCGCACGGTGTAGGCGTTGCGGATCGAGCCGTCGCTGAGCTTGACCGCGACCGGATTGCGATCGTGCAGCACGTTGATGTCGAGCAGCCTGCGGGTCGCCAGCGTGTAGATCATGAAGCCGCCGACGACCGCGATGATCGCGCCGTAGACGATGGTGCGGGCCCGGACGATGCGGTAGATCGGCGCCTTGCCTTCCTGGCGGCGATGGATGTTGATGTCGTTATCGTAGCCGATCAGCCGCTTCGGCCGGCCGATCTTGCTCATCACGTTGTCGCAGGCGTCGATGCAGAGGCCGCACTGGATGCATTCCATCTGCGGTCCGTTGCGGATGTCGATGCCGGTCGGGCAAACCGCGACGCACTGATAGCAATCGACGCAATCGCCGACCTGCTGGCCGAGCGCGCGAAGTTCGGCGGCCTTCTTGACCGAGGTGCGCTTCTCGCCGCGATCGTAGCGATAGGTGACGTTGAGCGCCCATTCGTCGGTGAGCGCAGCTTGAATCCGCGGCCACGGGCACATATAGGTGCAGACCTGCTCGCGCATGTAGCCGGCGAGCAGATAGGTCGTTGCTGTGAGGATGCCGATCCAGATATAGGCGATCATCGGCCCCTGAAAGGTGACGAGCTCCTTCACCAGCGTCGGCGCGTCGTTGAAGTAAAGCACCCAGGCGCCGCCGGTCCACCAGGCGATCAGCAGCCAGATTGAATGCTTGAGCACGATCTCGGAGATGCGCTCGAGCTTCATCGGATCAGTCGAGGCATCCTTCTTCATGCGCTCGCGCCGGTCGCCTTCGATCAGACGCTCGACTGCATAGAACAAATCGGTCCACACCGTCTGCGGGCACAGATAGCCGCACCAGATCCGGCCGCCGATGGAGTTCATCAGGAACAGTGCCACCGCGGCAACGATCAACAGGCCAGTGAAGTAGTAGACCTCCTGCGGCCACAGCTCGATGAAGAAAAAGTAGAAGCGGCTGTTGGGAAGGTCGATCAGCACCGCCTGGCTGGGCGCGCCGAGGCCGCGATTCCAGCGCACGAAGGGCAGGAAATAGTAGACGCTGAGGCAGAACGCCATCAGGCCCCATCTGATCCGGCGGAAGGTGCCGGAGACGCTCTGGGGATAGACCTTTTTGCGGGCTGCGTAGAGTGGCCCGTTGTCGTTACCCGATATGACGTCTTTGGGGTTCACGGTCTTGTTCATCGCCAACGGCTTTCGAGAGGTGCGATTGAACCTAGACCGGACATCGTCGCGCCAGTTGATCCAGCGCAAACGGAGGCACTTTTGTTCGCCTCCGTTTGCGGCCGGTCCGCTATTTTCCGCCACCGAGCGAGTGGACGTACACGGCCATCGCCTTGATGGTGGCGAGATCGAGCCGCCCTTCCCAGGCCGGCATGACACCGGCGCGGCCCTGGCTGATGGTCTCGATCAAGATCGCCTCGTCCGAGCCGTAGAGCCAGATCTTGTCAGTCAGATCAGGTGCGCCCAGCTCCTGGTTGCCCTTGCCGCCATCGCCATGACAGGCGACGCAGTTCTCGGCGAAGATCTTCTGGCCCCTGGCGGGGTCGTATCCCGTCCGCATCGAGAGGCCCGACAGCGCCCGGACGTAATTTGCGACCGTGACGATCTCGTCCGGCTTGAGCACGCCGTCCTTGCCGAAGGCGAGCATCTGGCCTTCATGGGCCTTGGCGTGACCGGAACGCGCGCCGAACTGGATGGTCTGCATGATCTGGTCGAGCGTGCCGCCCCACAGCCAGTCGTCGTCGTTCAGGTTCGGGTACCCCTTGGCGCCGGCCGCGCCGGAGCCGTGACAGGGCGCACAATTATCGCCGAATACGGTCTTACCCTTGGCGCGGGCGAGCGCCAGCAGGGCCGGATCCTTCTCGATGTCGGCGAGCGAGGCCGCGCCCAGCGCCACCATCTTGTCGCCGCGGATCTTCTCGAGATTGGCGAGCTCGACGGCGACGTCGGCGCGCGAGGAGTAGCCGAACACGCCGGTCGTGTTGCTGGAGATCAGCGGCCAGGCCGGATAGACGATCCAGTAACCGATCGCCCAGAAGATGGTGAGATAGAAGGTGATCACCCACCAGCGCGGCAGCGGCGTGTTGAGCTCCTTGATGCCGTCCCATTCGTGTCCGGTCGTGGACTTGCCGGAGAGGGAATCGATGTCGCTATGATGATCGGTCATGGTCTCTACTCCTCCCGCAACGGCAGGCGTGCCGCCTCGTCGAACGTAGCCTTGTTACGGGGCCAGAATGCGTAGGCGATGATCGCGAGAAAGATCACGACGAACACCGGCGTCCAGATCGTGGTCACCAGACCGGACGCGAGATTGTCGAGTGTCAGGATGGCTTTCATCGTTGATGCCTTCTCAGCGAAGATTGACTTTCTCGTTGTAGATCTTGAAATCGACCAGCGTGCCGAGCATCTGCAGGTACGCGATCAGCGCGTCCATCTCGGTCGGTGTGCCAGGCTTGCCGTCGAAATTGCGCACGACAGCCTTGACGTAGCGCTTGCTGAAGGCATCCGCGCCGGAATTGTCGGGATCGGCCTGGGCCTTCAGATCGGCGCCAGCGTTGGCGATCTGGTCGTCGGTATACGGCACGCCCACCGTACGCAGCGTACGCATGTGGTCGGCGATGGCGTCAGGGTCGACCTCACTGGCGCTGAGGAACGGATAGCCGGGCATCACCGACTGCGGCACGATCGCGCGCGGATTGGTCAGATGGGTCACGTGCCAGTCGTCGGAATATTTGGCGCCGACGCGGGCAAGGTCCGGCCCCGTGCGCTTTGAGCCCCACTGGAACGGGTGGTCGTACATGCTCTCGGCCGCGATCGAGAAATGGCCGTAACGCTCGACCTCGTCGCGCAGCGGCCGGATCATCTGCGAATGGCAGAGATAGCAGCCTTCGCGGACGTAGACGTTGCGGCCGGCGAGCTCCAGCGGCGTGTAGGGCCTCACCCCGTCGACCTTCTCGATCGTGCTCTTGAGGTAGAACAACGGGGTGATCTCGACGAGACCGCCGATCGCGATCACCAGCAGGATGCCGACGACCAGGATGATCGAGTTCTTCTCAAAGACTTGGTGGCGCGTCCAGAACGACATTGTCTTGCTCCTCACTCCGCCGGCTGAAGAGCGACGGGCATCTGGACTTCCTGCTCGCCGACGCGAACCGTCATCCAGAGATTGTAGGCCATAATCAGCGAGCCGATCAGGAACAGCGCGCCGCCGGCGGCACGGATGATGTAGAAGGGATGCATCGCCTCGACGGTCTCGATGAAGGAATATTCGAGGAAGCCGAGCGAGGTGTAAGCGCGCCACATCAGGCCCTGGAGGATGCCGGACACCCACATCGCCGAGATGTAGAGCACGATGCCGAGGGTCGCGATCCAGAAGTGCCAATTGACGAGCTTCAGGCTGTAGAGCCCCTTGCGATTCCAGGCCCACGGCACCAGGCAGTACAGCGCGCCGAAGGAGACGAAGCCGACCCAGCCGAGCGCGCCGGAATGCACGTGGCCGATGGTCCAGTCGGTGTAGTGGCTGAGCGAGTTGACCACCTTGATTGACATCATCGGGCCTTCGAAGGTCGACATGCCGTAGAAGGCGACGGAGACGACCAGCATGCGCAGCACGGGGTCAGTGCGCAGCTTGTCCCAGGCGCCCGACAGCGTCATCAGGCCGTTGATCATGCCGCCCCAGGAGGGCATCCACAGCATCACCGAGAAGGTCATGCCGAGCGTCTGCGTCCAGTCAGGCAGAGCGGTGTAGTGCAGATGGTGCGGACCGGCCCAGATGTAGAGGAAGATCAGCGCCCAGAAGTGGATGATCGAGAGGCGGTAGGAATAGATCGGCCGCTCGGCGCGCTTGGGGATGAAATAGTACATGATCGCGAGGAAGCCGGCGGTCAGGAAGAATCCCACCGCGTTGTGGCCGTACCACCACTGGAACATGGCGTCCTGGATGCCGCCCCAGGCGACGTAGGACTTCGAGCCGAACACCGAGACGGGCAGCGGCAGATTGTTGCCGAGATGCAGGACCGCGATCGTCACGATGAAGGCGAGGAAGAACCAGTTCGCGACGAAGATGTGCGGTTCCTGGCGCTTGATGACGGTGACGAGGAAGACGAGCAGATAGACAACCCAGACGATGGTCAGCCACAAGTCCGAGTACCATTCGGGCTCGGCGTATTCCTTGCCTTGCGTGACGCCGAGCAGATAGCCGGTACCGGCGATTAGGATGAAAAAGTTGTAGCCGAGCACGACGAACCAGGGGGCGAGCTCGCCGGCGAGGCGCACGCGGCACGACTTCTGCACCACATAGAACGAGGTCGCGATCAGCACGTTGCCGCCGAAGGCGAAGATCACCGCCGAGGTGTGCAGCGGCCGCAGCCGGCCGAACTGGATCCAGGGCAGGTCGAAGTTGAGCGCTGGCCAGGCCAGCTCCGAGGCGATGATGAGACCGACCAGGAAGCCGGCAATGCCCCAGAACATCGCCATGAAAGACGAGAACTTGATCGGGCCCATATTATAGTTGGGCCGACCGTTGATCTCCGCCGGCGGCAGCGCCGCCGGGCGATCGAAGTAACGGTTGATGATGCAGAACACCGCCGCCGCGCTCGCCGCAGCGCCAAGCGCGGCGTGGAAGGCGAAGGGCGCATCGAGCGCCTTGGCCGAGGCGACCACGCAGAGGAAAGCCGTGACCGCAAATACGAGCGCCAATCCGCTTTCACCGATGGTCATGGATTTGGAGATGGAGGGCTGGCTCATGCGGATTCTCTCTGAAAGAACACAGCACCAGAAACCACGTTCGCCTTCGCGGGGAATTGATTGAAATCAAGATGGATGGATTTCTGTTAATGTGAGGCCGATGCGTCACGACTTGAAATGCCCTTGTTCCTTTGTGCGCAGGGCGATCGCACATGGTCCGTATGCGGCCTGAACGCGCGCCTCGTCCTTCGAGACGACCGCCGCGCGTCTCCTCAGGATGAGGCTCAGCGCCGTCTTGCGCGCTCTTGAAAGTTCCGACGCGTACTCCACCGTCATGCTGAGGGCCGCCAAGCCGGGCGTTTCGAAGGATGCGCTGGAGTCCGCAACAAAGGGAATAGCCCGATCTGCGTCCCTATCAGTCGCTCGCCGTCGCCTTGAGCGCTGCGATGACGTCCTCCCGGGCGATGATGCCGACCAGATTCTGCGCGGCATTCAGCACGATGATGCTCCGGATGCGGTGCTCGACCATGATCTGGAGCACGCGAGTCAGACGCGTGTCGGGGCTGACATAGATGAACTCTGGCGTCATGACGTCGCCGACCTTGCGGCCCATCAGCTCGTGATAGCGCGGCAGCATCTGGGCCGACGTGAAGGCGAAGCACTTGAGGATGTCGAACTTGGTGACGATGCCGACGACCTGCCCGTCGTCCTCGACCGGGTATGAGTTAAAATCGTCGCGTTCGAACATCTCGCTGAGCGCGAGCATGTCGAGGTCGCGCCTCACCGTCGCGACGTCGCGCGTCATGTAGCCGTCGACGGTCTGTTCCAGAAATTTGTACACGGCGCGTCCTCCTCGATGACCTTTGCGGCCGGCCGTCAGTGCGACAGCAGCACGCTCCGCGCGGATTGCGTGACCAGATGCTGGGTGACGCCGCCAAGGATCAGTTCGCGAAATCTCGAATGACCATAGGCGCCCGCGATGATCAGGCCGGCACCGAGGTCACCGGCGACTCTCTCCAACTGCGCGGCGGCGGATTCGTTCGGCGCGCCCTCGCAGATGCGCGCCGTCGCGGTGATGCCGTGACGGGCGAGCCAGTCGGCAACGTCGGTGACGCCGGCGATCGCGACCGAGCGATCGTCGCCCTGCTCCGGAATCATGGCAATGGTGACGTCTCTCGCCTTGCGCAACAGCGGCAGCGCGTCGGCCACCGCGCGCCGTGCCTCTGGCGTGTCTTTCCACGCCACCAGGACGTTGCGCAGGTCGAGCCAGTTGACGGTGTCGGGAACGACGAGAAGCGGACGACCGACCTGCATGACGAGGTCCTTGGGACTTGCGCGCGCGAAGGCGTCGGAGAAGGCCGGGCTGCGTGCGCCGCTGACGACGATGTCGGCACAGCGCGCCTGCGCCAGCACGAACCGCGCCGGAAAATCCAGTGCGCTGCGCCACTGCGCATGTCCGCCGCGATTCTTCGTGGCGGCCCGGAACTCCGCTTCCAGCCCGGCCAGACGCCGCTTGATGGACGCTTCGCCTTCATCAATCAGCCCCTGCGCCTCGGCGCTGTCCGTGAAATAGAGCGGCGGAGCGAACTGCGCGGCTGCAACGCCGACAATGGCGGCTTCGAATCGTTCAGCGAGCTCGCCCGCGACCTCTAGACGCGGCTCGTTGGGCTGATCGAGCGCCAGGCTGACCATCACGGTCGCGTATGTCATCGGGATGCTCCGAAAAGGCAATGACCGCGGCGAAATCTAGCCGCGTTGGCGCCCGGCGGGATGAGATAGATCAAATCGCCGGGCGGCGTGTCGCGGGCATCGCCAATGGAAACAGACATCGGAACTTGCCTCCGGCCCGGCCTTGGGCGAAATTGCCGCCAGGGTTGCGGCGCCATGCCCGCCGCACGGAAATGGGAGCCCCGGTTGCCGTCGATCCGAGTCACGCATCCGCCGGACGATAGCCGCGGTGAGCATTTCCGGGTCCGGATCGAAGGGTTCGGCGTCGGCACCTGGGATTTCGACCTGGCCACGCGGGATTTGGAATGGTCTGATACTGCGCGGACCCTGCTCGGTGTCGCGGAAGGCGAACAGCCGAGCTATGAGTCGTTCCTGTCACACATCGAACCCGAAGACCGCGCACGCGTCGAGAGCGCGATCAGGCGCGTCTCCGAACGCGGCGGCGGCCTCGACGTCTCGTTCAAGGTGGCTGGCGCCTCCCGCGCGGGACAGTGGATCCGCGCCCGGGCCGCCGTGATCCGGGACGAGACCGGCACCGCCCGCCATCTGAGCGGGATATTCCTTGACGTCAACGAGGAGAAGCATCTCGAGGCGGCCCTGCGCGCCCAGGAGAATCACCTGCGCTCGATTCTCGAAACGGTGCCGGACGCCATGATCGTCATCGATTCGCGCGGCATCATGGAGCTGTTCAGCAGCGCAGCCGAGCGATTGTTCGGCTACAGCAAGCAGGAAGCCATCGGCCAGAACGTCAGCATCCTGATGCCGGAGCCTGACAAGTCACGTCACGACGGCTATCTGGAGCGCTATCTCAAGACCAATGACCCGCACATCATCGGCATAGGCCGCATCGTGACCGGCAAGCGCCGCGACGGCACGACCTTTCCGATGCACCTTTCGGTCGGGCAGACGCAGCGCGGCGGTGAGCTTTATTTCACCGGCTTCGTCCGCGACCTCACCGAGCATCAGCAGACCCAGGCCCGGCTCCAGGAATTGCAGTCCGAGCTCGTCCATGTCTCGCGGCTGACCGCGATGGGCGAAATGGCCTCTGCCCTGGCGCATGAGCTGAACCAGCCGCTGGCGGCGATCAGCAATTACATGAAGGGATCGCGACGCCTCCTGGCCGGAAGCCAGGACCCGAACACGCCGAAGATCGAGAGTGCATTGGACCGCGCCGCCGAGCAGGCCTTGCGCGCCGGCCAGATCATCCGACGCCTGCGCGACTTCGTCTCTCGCGGCGAATCCGAGAAGCGGGTCGAAAGCCTCTCCAAGCTGATCGAGGAAGCCGGCGCGCTCGGACTTGCGGGCGCGCGCGAACAGAACGTGCAGCTCCGCTTCATCATCGATCGGAGCGCTGATCTCGTCCTCGCCGACCGAGTACAGATCCAGCAGGTGCTTGTCAATCTATTCCGCAACGCGCTGGAAGCGATGGGGCAGTCTCAGCGACGAGAGCTCGTCGTCACCAATCGGCGCGTTGGTAACGAGATGATCGAGGTGGAAGTGTCGGATACCGGCTCCGGCTTCAGGGACGATGTCATTCCAAACCTGTTTCAGACCTTCTTCACCACCAAAGAGACCGGCATGGGTGTGGGATTGTCGATCAGCCGCTCGATCATCGAGGCTCACGGCGGCCGCATGGTCGCCGAAAGCAACGCATCGGGCGGCGCAACATTCCGCTTCACCTTGCCGACAGCCGACGAGACCTGAGCCATGACGAACAAGGGACATGTTTACGTCATCGACGACGACGCGGCGATCCGGGATTCGCTGAATTTCCTGCTGGATGCCGCCGGCTTCGGCGTCACGCTGTTCGACAATGCGCAGAGCTTCATCGATGCCCTGCCCGGCCTCGGCTTCGGCTGCGTCATCTCCGACGTGCGCATGCCGGGTCTCGACGGGATCGAGCTGTTGAAGCGGATGAAGGCGCAGCAAAGCCCGTTCCCGATCCTGATCATGACCGGTCATGGCGACGTGCCGCTCGCGGTCGAGGCGATGAAGCTAGGGGCTGTCGACTTCTTGGAAAAACCGTTCGAGGACGACCGACTCACCGCGATGATCGAGACCGCCATCCGCCAGGCCGAGCCGGCCGCCAAGAACGACGCCATCGCGCAGGACATCGCCGCCCGTGTTGCCTCCTTAAGCCCGCGGGAGCGCCAAGTGATGGAAGGCTTGGTCGCGGGTCTCTCGAACAAGCTGATCGCCCGCGACTATGATATCAGCCCGCGGACCATCGAGGTCTACCGGGCCAATGTGATGACCAAGATGCAGGCGGGCAGCTTGTCGGAACTGGTGCGACTCGCCATGCGCGCCGGGATCGTCAAGGATTGAGGCAAACCGTCTTGAGGCAGGTCAACACGGGCTCATTCTCGTGTGCTATCCAACCAGAATGAGCGAGATCGGTTCCCATCGTGATCAGCTGCCAATAGCGTCACCCGGACAGCCGGTTGTCTACGTAGTCGACGACGATGATGCCGTGCTCCGATCGCTGCGCTTCCTATTGGAGACCGACGGCTTCGCGGTGCGAACTTTCCGGAACGCCACGGCGCTGCTCAGCGCTATGAACAAGCCTGGCGCTGACTGCTACGTGATCGACTACAAGATGCCCGATATCAACGGCATTGAGCTCGCCGCCCGGCTGCGCCAGTCGCACGGCGAGACCCCGGTGATCCTGATCACGGGCTATCCGGATGAAAATATCTCGCCTCGGGCGGCCGCCGCCGGCGTCACAGACGTGATCTTGAAGCCGCTTCTGGAGGAAAACCTGGTCAAGCGCATTCGCCACGCGATCCAGAGCAGACGTGGAAACTCGGTGCGGCGCTAGACCGCGCTCCCTGTGCGGCGAACCTCGCTGGGGGATCGCACAAATTAAGACCGGTTCGCGCAGGCAACATTCCAAGTTGGGGATGCAATCTCGTCGCCCTCGAGCGGTATCTGACCCTGCAAGTGACGCCTACGGAGTTCTACGTAAGGGTACGCCCTTAAGATATCACGCGAAATTTTCAACTGACTCGGCACGGCGTAAGAAATCCGTCATCACAACGGAGATGGCGCAGATGCTGACCCAAACGATCAATACCCAGGCAATCAACACGCAAGTTCGTGGCAAGATTGGCTCGGCACTTCCCGCATCTGACCAGTTTGTCGCCATCGCCGGCCATGTCGGACTGGTCGCCACCGAATTGTCGTACCGCAAGGAGGAGGAGATCTATGGTGAGGACGAGCCGGCCGAATACGTCTACCAGGTCGTGTCAGGTGCGGTCCGCACTTACAAGCTCCTCTCAGACGGCCGCCGCCAGATCGGCGCCTTCCACCTCCCCGGCGACGTGTTCGGCCTCGAATCCGGCGCCAGCCACCGCCTTACCGCTGAAGCCATCATCGAGACCAATGTGCGCGTGGTAAATCGCGCGAGCCTGGAGAAGGTCGCCGGCATCGACGTGCACGTTGCCCGCAAGCTCTGGGCCATGACCTCCGGCCAGCTGCGCCACGCTGAAGACCACATGCTGCTGCTGGGACGCAAGACCGCGATGGAGCGGGTCGCAACCTTCTTGCTCGAAATGGATCGTCGCCTTGCAGTAGCCGGCATGATGGCACTGCCGATGTGCCGCCGCGACATCGGAGACTATCTGGGCCTCACGCTCGAAACCGTCTCGCGCGCGCTCTCGCAGCTTCACTCACAGGGCATTCTCGGCTTTTCCGGCGCACGGCAGATCGAGCTTCGCAACCGGCAGCGCCTGCGCAATATCGACGCCTTGTAGTGGCTACCTGCCTTTGAACTATGCTCTTCAGATTCCATCGTGACGGGCACTTCGATCCACTTGGTCCTGCGCTAGACGCAGCTCGCCTTCTACGAATAGGCGCATCTTGGAGACGAGTGGTTTGTGAGCAACGCCTATTGTATCGGCATAGCATAGCCGACGCCCAACCATCACCGGGCAATGCTTGCGCTTTAGTTATTCGATGTCTAATCGAGACCGCTCTGAACGCGCCGTCCTCACGTTGAGTTCACCTGATCAAAATGGCATCTTTCCTCACCTATATCTTATCTCGCCTGCCGCGACAGGACGAGTGCGTTCGCTCACGCTGCTTCCGGTACGGCTGAAGCGTGAGTCTGGCAGTTGGCCGGGCAAACCCTGGCGCATGCACCGCACCCAATGCAAGCACCTTGATCATTGAGAACCATAGTCTTCTTTTCGATCTCATCGTCGTCGTCATCGAGGTTGACAAATTCACCATCCTCGCTGATTCCTTTCAAAGTCATGACATCTCGGCCGCACACTTTGAAACAGCGGCCACAGCCGATGCACTTCTTGGCATCGATCGAGGTCAGGTATTGTGGCGTCCAGTCGCGTCCGTCTCGTGTTTGAAACGACATGCATTGCCCCTTTAAGTATTTTCCAGCGCCTTCAAGTCGAGGCTCTTGCGCTCAAGTTCGGCATAAGCATCGTACGCCTTCTGCGCCACCACCATGATCGAGGTCCAGTTGATGGGCAATTCTTCCGAAAGGTCGTGCAGATCCATCTTGGCCTGCGTCGCCTTGGCGGACACTTTCCTTAGTTCGGCCTTCAGTGTTTCACGATCGTTCATGAGTATCCCCAATGGTTCGCCACGTCCGGAAATTTCCGAATCAGGGCGATTCCGTCGCTGACATATTTGTCGCCCGCCTCTGCGAGCTTTGCCAAGTTATCGAAACCGAAGCGATGTCCATCCCGAAGCTGCTTGTTTACGACGATCAGACGCCCGGAGATCAGCACCACGCGGCCCACGCCTTCATATTGCAGGTTTAGAATCGGCTGGGTCAACACGCCGGTCGCCCTCTCGATCGAGAGGGCGACCGCATGGAAGAACAGCTCGAGGCGCCGCAGCGTATCGGGATCAGGATCACCGATAATCGGCAATGCGCGCCCCTTCTCTCCGTCCAGAATATAGGGTTCGAGCAGATCTCGATCGCTCTTCGCCTTCAAGGCTCCATTGGTACCGTGAACGCGCCAAATCTTAATTAACTCCTTTAGGAACGGCGCGTCGACGGCGCTGCCTTTCTGCTCTCGTTTTGTGGTCATATCACCTCATTCGTCGAACTCGAACGTACGCCGTCGGTCCTTTGCCATAGCCTTGCGTAGCCAGGGAGGTGGCGTGCCCTTCAGGACGCGCTCGAGTTTTTCGAGCAACACCAGAATGCTTTCGGGCTTATTCACCTTGATAGGATGGATCTTGTTGGCCACCACTCGCGCAGCCCCGGCACCGCCAATGGCAGCGACGTAAAGAATCGCGCAATCCTTGATCGCCTCGATTTTCGGCGCCAACTTATCGTCGTTGCCGTCTTCCTTAAGGTCGCCCTCAAACTCAATCGCTTTGAGAAACACGTGCCCGCCAGGGGCGACATCGTAAATCGCGATATTCTTTGCCCAACCAAAATGGGCATCGACTCGTCTCAGATCTTGAGTGGCAAACGCGACCTTCATGCAATTGACCTCCCGGCCGCGCCGGTGGAGCTGCGATTGCCTGAGCATCGCGGCAGTCCGGCCGCAGTCCGCCATGTATCGGGCGTAGGCTGATCGTTCTCCTCGCGGTGCGCGATCACGAGGTTGGCGATCTCGAAGATCAGATTGCGGGTACCACGATAGCCCACGGACAGTTGGTGTCCCGCACCAAGTCGATCGAACATCGGAAAACCCGTACGATAGAAGGGCAATTTCAGTCGAGCCGCCGCTTGCCTGCCATGCGAATGGGTGATCAGCAGATCGCAATGGTTTGTCTTGGCAAGCGCTTCCAGATCCTCGAGATCGCCGATGAGTACCTCCTTGGTCTTGATCCGCTCGATCACCTCCGACTGAGTGGTCGTCACGGCCGCGGTCACCTGCGCGCCCATGTCATGCAGCATGCCGGACAGATCGAACAGAAGATCTGGCTCGGCGCCGATAGCAATTTTGCGACCGCCAACATGGAAGTGCGCATCCAGCATTGCATCGGCGAGTTGACCGCGCTGACGCCGATATTTCAAGGGTATGGGGCGGCCGCTGATCTCGCTCAAGAACATCATGAATTCGTCGTTCGGACCAAGACCACACAGCCGCTCGAACACACGAAAAGGCACGCCGGTCTTGACCTGCATGACCTCTGCCGCACGCTGCATCTGCGCCCCGATTGCAATCGTCCATCCGGCGCGGCCCATGCTCGCAATTTCGTCGACGCCGATGCCGCCGATGGTCGTTGGCGTAAACTCATCGGGGATATGCCCATCGAGCGATCCCGCCAGGTCAGGCAGGAAGGACGGGCACAAGCCAAAATCCTCCACTATGACGCGGAGTTCATCAAGATCGCCGGGCGTGAGGTGACATCCCGGCAGAACATTCACTTTCGATGGATCCCGCAGCCCATTGGCGCCGGGCCCTTCCACCAGCACGTCCACAATGCGCTCCACAGCCTTCTCCCAGCCGTCCTGGAACGCGCCCTTGAAATCAGGCGTCGAGACATAGACCAGTGGCAAGTTTGCGAGTTGCGGATGCTTGCCCCGGATTAGCTTGAGGTAGGCATCCACATCGTCGCCGTTGGTCTCAGTGACACCGGTCGAGCAGATTCCGACGATCTTTGGCTTGGCACGGCTGTAGATGTTCAGTATCGCCTGCTCAAGATTCTCATAACCGCCGAGCACGGTCGCGACCTCGCTCATCGCGGTGGTCTGCAGCGGTACTGCCTCTTTGAAATGCCGGACAAAGAGCGTGAGCCCGAAGGATGTGCATCCCTGGGAGCCGTGCAGAAGCGGCATCGCCCCACGCAGGCCCATGAAGGCGAATGCGCCACCGATCGGCTGACTCATCTTCAGCGGGTTGACAGCGCAGGCTTTCGTCGGCGCCGTGACAATGGCCATGACGCCTCCCTATTCTGCGGCCTGTCGCATGGCAGATGGCTCGGACACCAAGATCCCTTCGGTGCGTCTTTGGCAGCAGTCACCGACCGCATTGGTATGCTCTCTGACCGCTGCGACGCTCCTCAGCCCGTGCGCGTAGATTGCATCCTCAAACGTGCCCAGATCGACCGTGTTACACACGCAGTTTTTCCTCGCGTGGCGCGTGGTTTCGGCGAACGCCGGATCGCAGGCGATCGCGGCCAACGGCGATTGCATCTGCTCCACTGCCTTTGCCAATGTCTCCCATGGTGCGGGTCGACGTAGCTGCTCCCACATGGGATTGGAGAGCGATTTGTCGATCTCCTCCACCAGCTTGACCATTCCGACATAGCCCATATAGGCGTGGCAACGCTCCTGATTGATATCGAGCCAGGGCATCGCCGCTTTCAGCGCGACGAACTGCGACTTGCCGCCCGATAGCATGATATCCGCTTCTGCGTCCTTCAACATCTTGTACATTTCGCGCGGCGTCATATCCTCGATCATGTGGGCGTCCCGCCCCATGAGCTCCTTGATGCGCTCCTTGTCTTTCGTGGTTGATTTCTTGACGCTGGTTCCGACTAACTCGAGCCCGGCTTCCTGGAGTGCCGCGACGACCGACCATGACTTGACGCCGCCGGTAATCAACAAGGCCTTCTTGCCTTCAAATCGAGGCTTGTACGGCTCTATCGTAGCCCAGGCTCGCGCTTCCTCGCGCTCGATCACCGCTTCGGTGCGTCCGAGCAGATCTGTCGGCGCGCCGCGTTCAACCAATAAGCGAGCAAGCTGACGCAGCGATTTGCTCGAATCTTGAATACCGTAGAACGACCCCTCGAAGAACGGGATCCCGTAGCGTTGCTCCATCTTGCGTGCGAGGTTGATCATGGACTTTGAGCAGACCAACATCGCCGCCCGCGCGCGATGAGATGAGGCGACTTCCCGATATTTGCCATCGCCGGAGATGCAGGAGAGAATCCGTACTCCAAGCTCGTCTAGCAATGGCTTTACTTGCCAGAGCTCTCCCGAAAGATTGTATTCCCCGATCAGATTGATATCGTACGGCGTAGTGTAATCCGGCTCTTGCGTCCCAATCACGTAGTCGAGCAACGCCTCGCCGGCGAGCTTGTTGCCGAGGTTCTTCGAGCCGACAAAGCCTGGGGAATTGATCGGGATCACCGGCTTTGTGAACCTTTGAGATGCTGCCTTGCAGACTGCGTTGATGTCGTCGCCGATCATCGCCGGGATGCAGGTTTGATAAACGAAGATGGCGGGCGGGTCGCACTTGTCGATGATTTCCTTGATCGCTTTGCAGAGCCGCTTCTCGCCTCCGAATACAATATCGGTTTCGCTCAAATCGGTTGTGAATGCGGTGCGCCACAGATTCGAGCCGGACGACGCCGCGCCGCGATTGTCCCAGGAATTACCTTCGCACGCGATCGGACCATGCACCAAGTGAGCGACATCGGTGAACGGCTGCAGCGCAACCTTCGCGCCATCGAAAGCACAGCCGCCGGCAGCGCTACCCGGCTGCAGTTGCTTGGTGCATCCGTTCTTGCGTTCAGCCTCCGACTTACTGCCGTTCTTGGCGCAGCCAGGCTCGTTGAAAATATTCCGGACCGTGGCCGCTAGTGAACTCATCCTTTTTTCCTCTCAGCGCGGGCTAATTGCATGGTCGACCGTCATGTGCTTGTGCCATCGTCGAGTGCTTGGGCGATGGCACGGCACGGTCGCTCATCAGCGAATGATATCGAAGCTGGAGTCAGTTTTGCCAAGAACGTTCGTCTTCTTGTCGATCTCATCGAAGATCTTGTCCAAGATCTTCACCAAAACATTCAGGCCGCCCTGGTACCCCCATAGGGGGGAGCGGTGATGGTGATGCCGATCAAAAATCGGAAAGCCGATGCGGATCAGTGGCGTTCCAGTATCGCGCTCCAGATACTTGCCATAGGTGTTGCCAATTAGAAAATCGACCGGCTCGGTGAACAGGAGTGAGCGCATGTGCCAGAGGTCTCGGCCCGGATAGGCTTGGCAGTCCTGCCCAAATGGCGAGCTTGCAAGCAGCACCTGCATTTTCTCGTGCCAGGCCTTGTTGCCATTGGTGGACAGCACATGTGTCGGTTCGGCGCCAAGTTCGAGCAGAAACGCAGCCAACCCGTAGCAAAGATCGGGATCGCCATAGATCGCGAACTTCTTGCCATGGATATGCGCGCTGGAATCAGCGATGGCGTCGACCAGACGGCCACGTTCTCGCGCGAGTTGCTCGGGAATCTCCTTGCCGCTGATGCGTGACAGCGCCACGATAAGGTCATCCGTCGCGGATAGGCCCACCGGGTAGTTGAACGATGCGACATCCTGGCCGTGCTCAGCCACGAATGGCAGCGTTTTTTCGGTGCACCACTGCTGCATGGAGATTGTCGCCTTGGCGTGAATCGCGTTGGCCGCATCTTCCAGCGTCGTACCGCCGTCATACATCCGAAATTCGCCGTCGGTCGGAGTATCGAAGACTTCAGAATTATCCGCCAGAATCGTGTGCTGGATGCCCATCAACGCCAAGATGCGCTTGATCTCGCGAAGGTTTCCGACGGTATAGCCATCGAACCCACCAATGATGTTGATCGCCCCGTTCTGCTTGCGCTCCAGCTTCGGCGCAGTTCCGGCCTTACCGTCCCAAAAATGCTCAAGAATGCCCTTGAGCGCATTGTCATAACCGGTGACGTGGCTGCCGACGAACGCCGGCGTATGGGCGAATGGCACGTCGAAGTCGGCCGGAACTGAGCCTTTTTCTTTCGACGTCTTGATGAAGGCGTTGAGGTCATCGCCAATCACCTCGGCCATGCAGGTCGTCGAGACCGCAATCATTTTGGGTTTGTACATGTTGTAGCTGTTCGCGAGCCCGTCGATCATGTTGTTCAGGCCGCCGAATACAGCAGCGTCTTCCGTCATCGACGAAGAGACGCAGGAAGACGGCTCCTTGAAGTGCCGCGACAGATGGCTGCGGTAATAAGCCACGCAGCCTTGCGAGCCGTGGACGAAGGGCAGCGTGCCCTCAAAGCCAACAGAGGCGAATACGGCGCCAAGCGGCTGGCATGCCTTGGCCGGATTGACCGCGAGTGCCTCTCGCGCAAAGTTCTTTTCGCGATATTCGGCCGTTTTCGTCCATTCCTTAATGCGTTCGACCTCGGCGGGATCGCGAGGATTCTCGAACATCTTCTTCTTGGCCAGCATCTGCTGGTATTCTGGACCGCGGAACAGCTCGAGGTGATCGAGCACGTGTTCGGCACTCTGCGCCATTGTTGAAATCCTTCACTATCGAGATTGGTGTCGCCCCGGCTTTCCCACAGAGCGAGATGAGTTGGTTTATTCTGCAGCCAGGAGTTTGGCCCTCGAATCTTCCTTCCAAGGGGCCTTCGTTTTCTTCCAGACCGGCGAGTTGATCGCCATGTCCATGTCACGTGCGAAGATCGCAAAGCCGTCATAGCCGTGATATGGGCCCGAATAGTCCCACGAGTGCATCTGCCGGAACGGCACACCCATTTTTTGAAAAACGTATTTTTCCTTAATGCCCGAGCCGACGAGGTCAGGCTGGAGCTTTTCGACGAAGCGCTCGAACTCATAGCCATTGACGTCATCGTAGATGAGCGTGCCGTCCTTTACGTAGTGCTGAGCTGTGCGCTGATAGTCGTCGTTGTGACCGAACTCGTATCCGGTGCCAATGACTTCCATCCCGAGGTCCTCGTATGCGCCAATCACATGACGCGGACGGAGCCCGCCGACGTACAGCATCACCGTCTTGCCCTCCAGGCGCGGGCGATATTTTTCGATCACAGCGTTCACCAGCGGTTGGTACTTTTCAATCACCCGCTCGGCGCCTTCCTTGATCTTGTCGTCGAAATAGCCCGCAATCCTGCGCAGAGACTCTGCGATCTTTGAAGGTCCGAAGAAGTTGTACTCGCACCAGGGGATACCGAACTTCTCTTCCATGTGGCGCGAGATGTAGTTCATGGAACGATAGCAATGCAGAATGTTGAGCTTTGCCTTCGGCGTTGCCTCGAGCTCAGCCAGTGAACCGTCGCCGGACCACTGCGCGATCACCCGCAGGCCCATCTCCTCCAGCAGAATTCGCGATGACCAGGCGTCGCCGCCGATATTGTAGTCTCCGATGATCGCAACATCGTACGGCGTCGGCTCAAATTTTGGTTTGCCGTCGGACTCGACCTGGTCGAAAATCCAATCGCGCACCGCGTCATTGGCAATGTGATGGCCTAGTGACTGCGACACGCCCCGAAAGCCCTCACAGCGGACCGGCACGATGGTCTTGCCGCCATATTCCTTGGATTTCGCTCTCGACACGGCCTCAATGTCGTCACCGATCAATCCGATCGGGCATTCCGATTGGATCGTGATGCCGTTGTTGAGCGGAAACAGCTCCTGGATTTCGTCAAGAATTTTGACCAGCTTCTTGTCGCCACCGAATACGATATCCTTTTCCTGAAAGTCGGAGGTGAACTGAAGGGTCACGAAGCTATCGATGCCCGTCGTGCCAACGTAATAATTGCGTCGCGAGCCCCACGAATACTGACCGCAGCCGACCGGGCCATGGCTGATATGGACCATGTCCTTGATCGGTCCCCAGACCACCCCCTTTGACCCTGCATAGGCGCAGCCTCTGATCGTCATCACGCCAGGTATGGATTTGATGTTGGACTTCACCCCGCAATCCGACTTGCCGGCTTGGTGAACGTTGAGGTGCTTGGCACGCCGTTTCGCGGTTTTCTCCGGATAGACCTTCAGCACCTCCTGGATCAGCTCTTTGTTGCGAGCCCTGATTTCTGCGATGCTCTGGGTCGAGGCGAGACTCATCTGATGTCCTTCAAAGGTTAGCTGTTGCGACGGCGAGTTCTTGACCAAGACTTTTGCAACCAGCATGCCAGCGTCTCGTGAGCGCAAAAAACAGAGCAATCAAAATCGCTTAGCGCGCCTCGTGCGGTGACGGGGGGATTTGTTGCGAACCCGACATCACGCTTTGGGCAGAAAACTCTTGGTTTGGCCCTGTTCGAAATGGAACAGGGCTGGTTAGCTATGAAATTGCCCGCCAATGCTCGCGCGTGTCCGCGATCGCAGTACTCCTGCGATCGCTCGCCGAAGGCGCCGCACAGCAAGACCGGCTGCAGGGGCGGCTGGCCGACACAGGCCTGCCGATGCTATCTATTTTTGCTGGGACCTACAGGTCCTTACCTGCCGCGATGACGATAAGGTGCATGACCTCATCCTCAGACTCAATGCGAGCTGCCTTGCCAACTGGACATCGTAGGCTCGCCGTCAGGAGAACAGCTGCCGCGCCTTGATAAGCGCACGCACGAGCACATCAATCTCATCACGTGTATTGTAAAGTCCGAGTGACGCACGGCACGTCGCCAGCACGCCGAAGCGCTTGAGCAGCGGCATCGCACAATGGGTCCCCGCCCGCACCGCTACACCGGCGCGGTCGATGACGGTTGCAATATCGTGCGCATGCGCACCCTTCATATCAAATGAAATGATCGGTCCTTTGTCGACCGGGGTCCCGATCATGCGCACGAAATTGATCTCCGCCAATCTCTCCTGCGCGTAAGCGAGCAGTACGCTCTCGTGCCTGCGGATCTGCACCTTGCCAATTGAATTGATGTAATCGATAGCCGCGCCTAACCCGATGGCTTCGACGATCGGCGGCGTACCCGCTTCAAAGCGATGAGGCGGATCGCCATAAATGACGCCGGAACGCGAGACCTCGCGGATCATCTCCCCGCCCCCATTGAAGGGCGGCATCGATGCCAGATGCTCAGACTTGCCGTAAAGCACACCGATCCCAGTCGGACCATAGAGTTTGTGGCCCGTCATGACGTAGAAATCGCAATCTATATCGCAGACATCGGCGCTCAGATGGACGCATCCTTGCGAGCCGTCGACCAGCACTGGGATACCACGAGCATGCGCGATGCTCACCACGTCTTTCACGGGCACGACCGTGCCGAGCACGTTCGACATTTGTGTGATTGCAACCATCTTGGTGCGCGGGGTCAGCAGTCGCTCAAAATCATCGAGCAAGAGGTTTCCGTCATCATCCACTGGCGCCCATTTGATCACTGCACCGAGTCGTTCCCTGAGAAGGTGCCATGGCACAATGTTCGAGTGGTGTTCCATGATCGAGAGAACGATCTCATCACCTGGAGTAATGCGTTCGCGGCCAAAAGTGTGCGCGACTAGATTGATTGCCTCCGTGGCGCTCCGGGTGAAGATGATCTCTTCATTTAGACGCGCGTTCACAAACCGCGCCACCTTGGTACGGGCGCCTTCATACGCCTCGGTCGCCGCGTTAGCGAGGTAGTGCAAGCCGCGATGAACGTTGGCGTATTCGCTGGAGTACACCTGCATCATACGGTCAAGAACCTCGTTGGGCTTTTGCGCGGATGCAGCGTTATCGAGGTAAACAAGTGGCTTGCCGTACACCGTCATGGCGAGCGCAGGAAAGTCCGTACGCACACGGTTCACCTCGTAACTGCCATCGCTCACGGCCGGATGTGCGCTCATCGCCGCGCCTGCAGCCAGCGTTCAGTTTCTACTGTCACAAAATCGCGCAGATTCTCGGACGTGATCCCCTCAATCGCCTCACCAATGAACGCTTTAATCAGCAACATCTGCGCATCTTTCTCGGATAGCCCCCGAGCGCGCAGATAGAACAAGAGAGTGTCATCCAGCGCACCCGATGTCGCTCCGTGGCTGCAGACCACGTCGTCAGCTAAGATTTCAAGTTCCGGCTTGTTGTCGGCCTCGGCCTGGTCGGAGAGGAGCAATGCTCGGCTGGTCAGGGTGGCATCCGTCTTCCGGGCGGCGGGACGAACGACGATTCGGCCCTGAAACACCGAACGGCCGCAATCGTCGATAACCGCGCGGAACTTCTCCCGACTGGTGCAATGTGGCACAGCGTGGTCGACCACGATCGTTGTGTCCGCGTGGAGCTTGTCCCTGACGAGATTAACGCCATTCGCCGAGAGCTTGGTTCCTTCGCCGGTCAGCGTTATGAAACCCTGATAGCGGCTGATGGAGCCGCTACAGGTCATGCTGAAGAGGTCGAGCTTAGCCCTTGCGCCGACGGCGATGATTGCCGACGAGATGTTCACGGCGTCTGAGGCAGCGGCTGCCACCCGGATATACGAAAGGCTTGCCTCGTCACCAACCAGGGCGATCATCGCATCGTTGGCTTGATAGCCGCTCGCGCCTTCAGCCGGGACGAAACTTTCCACGATGGCCGCATGCGCTTCTTTTCCGAGCTGCAGATAGGAGCGTGTATAGGTGGACACCGACGAGCCGGTTGCGACATGAACGATTTGAATTGGACGCTTCACCGCATTGCCGTCGTTGACCGTAATCACCAGACCATCCGTCGCCATTGCGGCATTGAGCGAGATCGCCGAATCGCTCGTCGTGGACAGCACCAGACCGGCCATAGCCCCAGTGGCCGAATCCTCCAGAACCTCTCGCAGCGACCGAACAACGACTCCATTTTCTACCCTGCCGATATCGGATAGCTCCGGCGCGAATATGCCATTTACCAAAACGAGTTTGACCGCCTGATCGGCAGCCACTTGCTTGGCCGACACCTTTGCGCGCACCAGCGCCTCCGCGTCCGGTCGCGGAGCGAGTGGCAGCACCTCGCCGATCAGGGCGCGCAGATCAGTGTATTTCCAATCCTCCATGCGCCGATGCGGGAGGCCGGCACGCTTGTAGACGTCGAATGCCCTCGCCCGGATTTGGGCGACAAGGCCTACACCAGGCAGCCGTCCACGCGCCGCAGCGAAAACATCGCCCGTTGCGCGTTCGGCGTCGGCTTTGGCCAAAACCTGCTTCATCGGGGACTCCCTGAGGCCGTCAGGCCGCGTCTTCAAATTGGGCATAGCCGCAAGCCTCGAGCTCCAGCGCGAGTTCCTTGCCACCGCTCTTCCTGATCCGACCTCTCGACATCACGTGCACAATGTCTGGCACGATATGGTCGAGAAGCCGCCGATAGTGCGTGATCACGATCATTGCTCGTTCCGGCGAACGCAAGGCGTTGATGCCGCTGGCGACGGTACGCAGCGCGTCGATGTCGAGGCCGGAATCGATCTCGTCAAGGAGACACAGACTCGGCTCGAACAATGCCATTTGCAAGATTTCATTGCGCTTCTTCTCGCCGCCGGAGAAGCCGACATTGACGCCGCGCTTGAGCATGTCCTGCGGGATATTCAGCGACCCGGCGACCTCGCGGACTCTTTTCAGAAACTCGGGGGTGGAGAATTCCTGTTGGCCGCGCGCCTTGCGCTGGGCGTTAAGTGCCGCCCGCAGGAAGTTCGTGGTGGTCACACCGGGGATGTCGACCGGATACTGAAAGGCCAGGAACACGCCCTTGGCAGCGCGTTCATTTGGCTCCATCCGCAGGAGGTTCTCGCCCCTGAACAAGACTTGCCCGCCAGTGATCTCATAGCCCGGCTTGCCAGCGATGACGTGCGAGAGCGTCGATTTGCCGGAGCCATTCGGCCCCATGATCGCGTGCAGCTCACCTGCATTGACGTTAAGATGCACGCCGCGAATGATTCCGCGGTTTTCGACACCAACATGCAAATCTCGGATTTCGAGTAGCGCCATTCTGATCTGATCCCTGAAACGCGTCATCTGGCGAGCCGCATTCGAGGCGGCTCGCGGGGTATTTATCCGACAGATCCGTCGAGCGAGATCGAGATTAGCTTCTGCGCCTCCACTGCGAACTCCATCGGCAGTTTTTGCAGAACTTGCTTGACGAAGCCGTTGACGACGAGGCCGACAGCCTCTTCCTGGCTGAGGCCGCGCTGGATGCAGTAGAACAGCACGTTCTCGGAGATCTTCGAGGTCGTCGCCTCGTGCTCGAACGTTGCCGACGAGTTCTTGGCTTCGATGTATGGCACGGTGTGCGCGCCGCATTTGTCGCCGATCAGCAGCGAGTCGCAGGCGGTGAAATTGCGAGTGCCGGTCGCCTTGCGATGCGCGGTGACGAGACCGCGATAGGTGTTCTGCGACCTGCCGGCGGCGATGCCCTTGGAGATGATGCGGCTCGACGTGTTCTTGCCGAGATGGATCATCTTGGTGCCGGAATCGACCTGCTGGAATCCGTTCGAGATCGCGATCGAGTAGAACTCGCCGCGGGAGTTGTCGCCGCGCAGGATGCAGCTCGGATATTTCCAGGTGATCGCAGATCCCGTTTCGACCTGGGTCCACGAGATCTTCGAATGGGCGCCGCGGCAGTCGCCACGCTTGGTGACGAAATTGTAGATGCCGCCCTTGCCTTCCGAATTGCCGGGGTACCAGTTCTGTACCGTCGAATATTTGATCTCGGCATCGTCGAGCGCGACGAGCTCGACCACGGCGGCGTGCAGCTGGTTCTCGTCGCGCTGCGGCGCGGTGCAGCCTTCGAGATAGGAGACATAGGAGCCCTTGTCGGCGATGATCAGCGTGCGCTCGAACTGGCCGGTATTGCGTTCGTTGATGCGGAAATAGGTCGACAGCTCCATCGGGCAGCGCACCCCCGGCGGCACGTAGACGAACGAGCCGTCGGAGAACACCGCCGAGTTCAGCGTCGCGTAGAAATTGTCCGAGGTCGGAACCACGGAGCCGAGATGTTTTTGCACCAGCTCGGGATGCTCGCGGATCGCCTCCGAGATCGGCATGAAGATCACGCCGGCCTTCTTCAGCTCGGCCTTGAAGGTGGTCGCGACCGAAACCGAGTCGAACACCGCATCGACCGCGATCTTGCGGCGGGCCGGGTCTTCCTCGCCGACCTTGGGTTCCACGCCTTCGAGCATGGCCACTTCCCGCAAGGGAATGCCGAGCTTCTCGTAGGTCTTGAGGATCTCCGGGTCGATCTCGTCGAGCGAGGTGACGGTCTTCTTCGGCTTCGGTGCCGCGTAGTAATAGAGGTCCTGGAAGTCGATCTTGGGATAGTCGACGCGCGCCCAGGTCGGCTCCGTCATGGTCAGCCAGCGCCGATAGGCCTCCAGCCGCCACTGCAGCATCCAGGCTGGTTCACTCTTCTTTGCGGAGATAAAGCGGACGGTGTCTTCCGACAGCCCCTTCGGAGCCTTGTCGGACTCGATCAGTGTCTCAAAGCCATATCGATACTGATCGACGTCGATGCGCCGGACGCGCTCGATCGTCTCTTGTACAGCTACCATTGCCCGCTCCGTCGGCGCAACGACAACTCCCGCCGGTGAGGGTTCCGCCGCGATCTATCTGAGTGGATCGCGCAAGGCGCCGCCGACGCGGGGCCAGCGAGTGAGAGAAACAGAAGACGAGTCCAGTAGGCGACGGCTGTCGATACCGTCTTCATAACGTTTCGCGCAGGAGCTCCTCTCATCGGCAACTCCACCTATGCCGGCACGCAGGTGTCGGGCACCGGGCAAACGACGGCGCATTGCGGCACGTCAAAGTGCCCCTCACATTGGGTACACTGGGTCGGATTGATCACATATATGTCGTTCTTCAGGCTGATCGCGGCATTGGGACATTCGAACTCACATGCACCGCAGACCGTGCACTGGGATGCGATTATCTTGTAGGCCATCACTGCGATTCCATGAGCGAAAGTTGCGGGACAGTTTGTTGGCCTTCAAGTCTTGTGCCAGGGTTAAACTTGATTTTGTTTGAGCTATTTTCTACTGACGCAAGTCGCCGCCTCGACTGCGTGTCGCAAATCGTACAACGCGCATGACAGTCGCTTGTGGGGTTGCGCATCTCATGGCAGTCAGCGATTAGGTGAACTGCGTTCGCCAGCGTCAGGGAACGATCTGCGATCCTTCCTAAGGCCGCCATGCCGCGGCGATGATGGATGCGCCGCGCGACTTCCAAAAGTTCTCCGCCAGTGTGTCAGGTCGACCCGGCGCCACATCTTAATGGTTCCACTCACCGGGGCGGCGGCTTCATCGACAGCACCACGACAACAACCCGCGCATTCATCGCCGGTCGGTTGGCGTCTCCAACCGCGGCACGCATTCTCAATTGCCCTGGATTACCTGGCAAAACCGGCATTCATATGCGCTGTATGGACTTGTCTCGCGTCGTGCGGGGACTGAAGCCAGGCGCGCTCGTCTGGTGATCGTCCGCTTCGCTTCGCGTTCGAAATAAGTGCCGCCGCCGGTCAGCAGATCGATGGAGCAGAAAAAAGAGCCACCCCGAAGGGTGGCTTAAGTCAGGGAGGAAAATGCCCATAAGGGCCTCTGGGATCAGGCCGCAGCCTGTTCGATCGGTGCGAAGGGCAGTCCGAGGCTTTCGGCGACCGCTTTGTAAGTTAGCCGACCCCGATGGACGTTGAGGCCTGTGCGCAAATGCGGATTTTCGAGCACGGCGGAAAAGCCCTTGTTGGCCAGAGCCAAGCCAAACGGGAGGGTCGCGTTATTCAGTGCCTGGCTCGAGGTTAGCGGCACGGCCCCGGGCATATTGGCCACGCAATAATGAATGATGCCATCCATTTCGTAAGTAGGTTCAGCGTGAGTGGTTGGGTGCGACGTCTCAAAGCAGCCGCCCTGATCGATAGCGACGTCCACAAGCACCGCCCTCTTGCGCATCGAGCTCAGCATGCTCCGGCGGACCAACTTCGGCGCGCTCGCACCTGGAACGAGCACCGCACCAATCACCACGTCCGCCGCAAACACCTCTTCCTCCACGGAGTCGAGAGTCGAAAACCTGGTGCGAACGCGTCCTTCGAATAGCTCGTCCAACTCGCGGAGCCGGAGTATCGAACGGTCGATGATGGTCACCTCTGCGCCCAGACCAACCGCCATGCGTGCCGCGTGCGTACCAACGACGCCACCTCCGATCACCACGATCCGGGCAGGCTGAACACCGGGCACCCCACCGATCAACAGCCCTCGTCCGCCTGCACTCCGCTTCAGGGCGCTACCCGCCGCTTCGATCGCAAGCCTACCCGCGACCTCGCTCATCGGCGCGAGCAGCGGAAGACCACCATGTGCATCGGTTACGGTCTCATAGGCGATCGCAGTGCATCCAGATTTCAGGAGCCCCTTGGCCTGATCCAGGTCGGGGGCAAGATGCAGATAAGTGAACAGGATTTGGTTTTCCCGCAGCTGACACCACTCGGACGGCTGAGGTTCCTTAACCTTTACGATCATCTCGCTCGAGGCGAATACCTCAGCTGCGGAGGTTAGAATCGTTCCACCAGCATTGCGATAATCGTCATCGGTTGCACCAATGCCAGCGCCGGCATTGGTCTCGATCATAACGCTGTGGCCTGCCGCCACGTATTCGCGGACAGCTCCCGGGGTAAGGCCCACGCGATATTCGTGCACCTTGATTTCCTTGGGGCCTCCGACCTTCATTTAAAAACTCCCTGCCTGGAGCGCCTTTCTAATCGGAAGCGAGCAGCGATATTGCGACCCAGCCATCAAAATGGCGCAGAAATTCAACGATATTTGACAAGCTTCGCAGGATTTCAAACCCATGGGTACCGAGCGGGTCGTGTCACCATGCTCCCTGAGCTTTACCGTCGAAACTGCGCGATGGCGCTGAATCGTCTCGAACTTCGTTCTCGGCTCGTGGAAAAGCTAACAAGCGAAACTCAGCACGCCTAAAGAGCGAAGTCGCAGTCTGCCGGTTGGGCAGATTGCCGTAGAAGGGATATTTCCGTCAGCCTACTGGGTGATGGGTAATGGCTCATGACCATTGATCATAAACTTGGTTTCCGAAAGCTGGACGATGCGCAGCGCGTTCAACAGATGCGAGGCAATTGTTCGCCCCACAACCAATCGACGATTCGTCGACCGCCGAAACCGGTCGCCATCTGCACAAACTTCCGTTCGTCAGCCACCGCTTCGCCGATATCAGCTGCCTCGGCCCCGAGCGGGTGCGCCTTCATGGCTGCAAGCACCGCATCGGCCAAATCAGGCGCGACGATCGCAACGAGCTTGCCTTCGTTGGCGACATGGATCGGATCGAGTCCAAGGAGTTCGCAGATAGCCGCGACCGCCGGCTTCACCGGAATGGATGCTTCCTGCAGACGGAACCCGAGCCCGGATTGATGCGCAATCTCGTTGAGGGTCGCGGCAACCCCACCGCGCGTGGGGTCGCGTATCACGCGGATGCCGCTACCGCCGGCGGCAACCATGCAAGCTACGAGGTTATGCAACGCGGCGGAATCCGAGACGACCTCGGTCTGAAAAGCGAGGTTCTGACGTTTTGACATGATCGCCACCCCATGATCACCGAGGCTACCGGACACAAGCACACGATCCCCGACCCTTGCCTTGTCGGCGGAGAGATCGAGCCCATCGGCCACAATCCCGATCCCGGTCGTAGAGATGAACAGACCATCCGCCTTGCCGCGCTCGACGACCTTGGTGTCTCCGGCAATGATGTGAACGCCGGCCCTGCGTGCTGCGGCACCCATGGAATCCGCGATCGCCTTCAGATCAGAAAACGGGAAGCCCTCCTCGATGATAAAACTCGCGGACAGATAGAGGGGATGCGCGCCGGACATCGCGACGTCATTGATCGTGCCGTGCACAGCCAATGACCCGATATTACCGCCGGGAAAGAACAGCGGCGAGACCACATAGCCGTCGGTCGTCATCACCATCCTGCCTGCGGCAACGTCAAACGCGGACTGATCGTTGCAGCGGGCGAGCCATTCATTACCAAAGGCTTGGTGAAAAAGGCCGGAGATCAGCTGCGCCATGGCACGGCCCCCCGATCCGTGGGAAAGATCAACGCGTCCGTTCTCGATGTCGAGCTTGCGTTGATAGCCCTTTGCGCTCATGACAGCCGCCTCAACGGTTCATCGCGAACTCGGCCATAGGTCCAATACGCCGCACAAGCGCCTTCCGATGATACCATGCAGGACCCTATGGGAGTTTCCGGCGTGCAGACGGTTCCAAACAGCTTGCAGTCGACCGGCCGCTTGGCGCCACGCAGGATCGCGCAGCACTCGCACGCCGGATTGTCTGCGACACGCAGATCGTGGATCGCAAAACGCGTCTCAGCGTCGAACTGCGCGTAAGACCGTTTTAGCTTCAGTCCGCTGTTGGGTACGACTCCGAGACCGCGCCATTCAAACTGCTCGCGCAGTTCGAATATCTGCGATACCTCCTCCTTGGCGCGCCGATTGCCTTCACGCGTCACCGCCCGACTGTATTGGTTCTCCACCTCGTAGCGATCTTCGTTCACCTGCCGCACCAGCATCAGGATCGCCTGCATCACATCGAGCGGTTCAAATCCCGCGATCACGATCGGCTTGCCAAATTGTTCTGCCAGAGGCTCGTAAGGCTGCGTACCAATAATGGTGCTGACATGTGCAGGCCCGATGAAGCCGTCAATTGGAACCCCGCCGATGTCGCGGATTTTGGGGTTCTCGAGAATGCTGTGCATCGCAGAGGGTGTAAGCACGTGGTTGCAGAACACGCTGAGGCCCTTCAGCCGCTTCTTCTCGGCAATTCGGATCATCACGGCCGTCGGGGGCGTCGTGGTCTCAAATCCGATGGCAAAGAAGACCACCTCGCGGCTCGGCGCCTGTTCGGCGAGCCGGATAGCGTCGAGCGTCGAGTAGACCATCCGAATGTCGCCGCCGAGCGCTTTAGCTCGCAACAGCGACTGTCCGTGCGACCCAGGCGCGCGCATCAGGTCGCCGTAAACGCACAGAGTGACCTCAGGTCGGTCGACAAGCCGGATCGCCATATCGATTCGACTGGCGGGCAGAACGCAGACGGGACAACCGGGCCCGTGGATCATGCGGACGTTCGCGGGCAGCAGATCCTCCAGGGCATAGCGGGAGATCGCATGAGTGTGTCCGCCGCAGAATTCCATGAAACGATAGTCTCTTTGCGAATTGACCTCGAGGCCAATCGCACGCGCAATGCCCTGCGCGATGGCCTTGTCGCGAAATTCGTCGGCATATTTCATGATCAGCGTTCCCCTGCGCTGCCTAGCTCCTGCAGCAGCTCCAGCGTGCGCTTGGCTTCCGTCGGATCGATCTTAGCAAGCGCATAGCCGACATGGACAAGGACGCAATCGCCGACCTTGAGCTCGTCGAGGAGAGCAATCGATATCTCCAGGCTGATGCCATCGATGGACACTATGGCCATGTCGTTGGGAAGAATTTTCGCAATCTTTGCCGGAACCGAAAGGCACATATCAGGCTGTTCCCCCCTTGGCGGACGACTGTTGAGTTATCTGCAGAGCGGCAATCCAAGCCTGGCCAAGGCTCAAACCGCCATCATTGGGCGGCACCCGCCGTGGCATGAGCGGGGTAACGCCGGCAGCGATGCAACCGCGCGGGATTTCATCCGCTAGCGCCGCGTTCAGGAAGCAGCCGCCGCTCAGAACGACGGTATTAACGCCCGTCGTCTGGGCAGACCGCGTGACCCAGTCAACGCAGGCAGCGGCGAAGGTGCCATGAAACAGCCCGGCGCCGCCCACCGCGTCAATGTCATCTCCAATCAGCCGCGCAAACAGCGGACGAAGTGACAGCACGCCGCCATCGATCGTCCAGCCGCCTTCGAGAATCGCGGTCCGCCGCACCAGTGCCTCGAGCTTCATCGCCGCTTCGCCCTCATAGGTCTGCAAACTCGCAATCCCCAGCAGCGCCGCTGCCGCGTCGAACAACCGGCCCGCACTGGTCGTGGTGGCCCCGCCCGGCTGATCGAGCAAGGCCGACACAGATCCGGCCTGTCGTTGCGCCGTAAAGCGCAGCCCGATTTCGTTACCCCGGCCGACCAAGTGTAATACTGCGCTGCCCATGCGCCACGGCTCGCGGGCTGCACGATCTCCACCAGGCATTTGCAGGGGCGCCAAGTGCCCGATGCGTCGGCACCTAGTCCCTTCGCACAACAATAGCTCGCCACCCCAGTTACCGCCCTCTGAGCCAAGGCCATGGCCATCGAGCACGAGGGCAAGCGCAGGTCCCGCATGGCCATACTCGGCGATCACTGCGGCAGCGTGTGCGTGGTGATGCTGGACAGCGACCAGCTCGCGGCCATTTGCTTCCGCAAACCGGGTAGAAGCCATATCGGGATGCAGATCATGGGCGATGGCGACAGGCTCCACATCAAGGCTCGATGTGAGATGTCGGATCGTCTCCTCGAACGCACAGATGCCTTCGGGCGTATCCAGATCGCCGATATGCTGAGAGACAAACGCTTGGTTGTCCCGCGTGATTGTGATGGTCGATTTCAGTGCGCCGCCGACGGCGAGCACGGGCGGCACAGACTTCGCAAGCCTGATCGGTTCGGGAACATAGCCACGGGCTCGACGAATGAATTGCGGCTGGCCAGCCACCACCGACACAACCGAGTCATCAGCACGCGTCAGTATATCGCGATCATGGGTCACGACAAGGTCGGAGATCCCGTTGAGCCGCCGCAGCGCCTGCGCGTTGTCGATCAGGAGCGGTTCGCCGCAAAGATTGGCACTGGTGGCGACGATGACCGGGCCGGTCCCCGCACATGCTCTTGCCGAGCGAAGCGCATAAAGGATGAGGTGATGCAGCGGCGCTACGGGCAGCATAACACCCACACGCGATAAGCCAGGAGCTATGGCGGGTGCCAGATTGTTGCGCGAAGGCAGAAGGACGATGGGACGTGCTACGGATTGGAGCAGCGCAAGCTCGGGTGCGTTCGCCTTCGCGATGTCGCTGACGCGGTCTACGGAATCGACCATGACCGCGAACGGCTTCTGAAGGCGCTGCTTTCTCCTGCGCAAACGCTGCACGGCATCCTGGTTACGCGCATCGCAAAGAAGCTGGTATCCGCCCAGCCCCTTTATCGCCACGATTTGCCCTCCCGCGATTGCAGCGACAATGGCGCTGATCGCATGGCTGAGCCGAGGCCCACATGTCGGACACGCGATCGCCTCCGCATGAAACCTGCGGCTCGCCGGATCGGCATATTCGGCCGCGCAAGCGGCGCACAGCCTAAAAGCCCTCATCACGGTGTTGCGGCGGTCGTACGGAAGCCGTTCGGCAATGGTGTAGCGAGGGCCGCAATGGCAGCAACTGATGAAGGGGTAAAGGTAGTGACGGTTTTCTGGATCGAACAGCTCATTGAGGCATTGCTGGCAGACAGCAGCATCACCGGCAATCTGCGTTGACAACTTGCCGCCTTCGCTCGTGCCGATCGAAAAGTCTTTCGCCGCCAGCGCCGCAGTCTCCCGAACGCAGATGTGGTCGATGCGTGCCAATGGAGGCGCCTCGAGCGGCAACGTTGCTACAAACTCCGACGCACGGTGGCCCTCGACCTCGATCGTAACTCCCTCGGGGTCGTTGATGACAAAGCCCGCCAATCCGTGGCGCTTGGCGAGTCCATAAACGTAAGGACGAAAGCCGACCCCTTGCACGGTTCCACTCACGCGCACGCGCAGCCGCGTTCTGCCGCAGGTGGTTGCGGCGCTCATCGCCTTGTGTCCTCTACGGAGCGCCTCTGATGCCCCGCCTGTCTATCGATCCAGGCGTAGAGCGCGGCAAAACCCTCGCCTGTGCGAGCCGAAACGACAAGCACCTCGATCTTTGGATTGACTCGTCTGGCGTATTCGATCGTCTTGCCGAAATCGAACTCAAGCAGCGGTGCCAGATCAATCTTGTTGATCACCATGAGCGAAGAAGCGGCAAACGTATCAGGATATTTGAGCGGCTTGTCTTCACCTTCGGTAATCGACAGCACTACGATCTTGCAGGCCTCGCCAAGATCAAAGGCTGCCGGACAGATCAGATTACCGACGTTCTCGATGAAGAGAATACCACCCGTGAGCAGCGGCAAGCGGCGATAAGCCTCGCCAATCATCGCCGCGTCGAGATGGCACCCCTTGCCGGTGTTGACTTGGATGGCTGGCACGCCGGCGGCCCGAATGCGTTCGGCATCGTTCGAGGTCTGCTGGTCGCCCTCGATGACCCCGACTGGCCGGCTGCGCTTGAGCTCAGACACGGCGCGGACGAGCAGCGTCGTTTTACCTGCACCAGGACTAGACAAAACATTAAATACAAGCAGGTCATCGGCGACGAAGAGCGCGCGGTTGTCCCCCGCAATCCCATTATTCTTGGCAAGAATATCGCGCTCGATCTGAATGACCCGTTCCCTGCTCATGCCGGCGACCTTCAAGCCAGCCGGCTCGGCGCCGCTCAGAAGCGCCTGCCCGCCATGAGCCTGGTGATGGGCAGAGCAGCGGTGACGACTATGACTATCGCCAGCATGGTTTAAACGCTGAAGGCCTTGCTCGCCATGCGGACGGGCATAATGGTGATCGCAATCGTCCTGCACATGGGCATCGTATCGCTCATAGCTCTGAACATCATGCGCCTTAGCGCGTTTGGTCGACGGCGACCCTTCGTTGCAGCCGCAAACGGTACACATCAATCGATCTCCAGTTCTTTCACGCGCATCTGTTCGCCCGCGGTTACCTGCAACTGATAGCTGCCGCAGCAAGGACAGCACTCACCGCGTTGCGCAATCTCGACGTTCTTCGAACAGCTCATGCACCAGGCAACGCCTGGCAGTTCGACGATGTTAAGGACTGCACCTTCGGCAACGGTCCGCGCTGCAACCGCAGAAAAGCAGAACCTGATCGCTTCAGGCGCGGCATGACTCAGCGCACCCATCTCTAGGCAGACGCTCCGCACCCGCGAAAACGATCCGTGACGTACTTCCTCCTCGACAATTTGAATGACGCCAAGACAAATCGCCATTTCATGCATGGCCAACTTCGCGAAAACTGAGAGTGAACCCGACGCACGGATCGAGCGATGCAATCACCGCATCGACTGCATCCCGACGTGGTCTACCCGTCAGCACCGCGCCCTGCAGGCTGCGGACAAGCGGTCCGCACGGGTGGAAATTCCACTCCGTCGGCGCAAGGAATTCGAAGCGGGATATCCGGCCCTGAGGATCAAGCTCAACCGCGTGGTAGAGACGCCCCCTGGCGCACTCGACCGCGGCCGCCGCACGGCCGGACCCTAACTTATATCTTTCGATAATCCCATGCTCCGCCGAGTCAATCTGAGCACCGGCCTTGAGCCACGCACATAGCCGCAGGGTTTCAGCAATTCTGGCCCTCAACCGCTCGGCCGCACCGGAGGGGCTCGGCGGGAGCCGATCACGCGTCATTTGGCGCGCCCATGGACCCGTCTCGGGCACATGTCCGTCAAGATCCGGACGATAGCAAAATGTCGGGCCATCCACGAGCAGCCGTTTAACGATATTGAGGTCGTCAGCAACGGACAGGAACGAGTGGTCCGCTGGAATTGGCTTCAGGCCGATCTCATCAAGCGCTGCAATGCGAAGCGCCAATGGGCTACCGGACCTCACCGCGCGCCCCTCATCCGACATGCCGAGCGCGTTCAGCGCACCTACGATCCGCGCTGTTGCTTCGCATTGGGCAGAGCCCCAGGGTGAATGTGCGCTGCCAAGAAGCGCTGACATTCCCCGCATCAAGGAGCGGATTGCCGCCGCACCCGCGACGTCTTGGGCAAGATGTCCGACAAACAGACCGCGTAGCAAATCCGCAATGCGCTCAATAGCGATAAGCGCAATACGACGCTGTTTTGTTGTGCGGGTGATGACTTCGTCGCGCGCCGTCTCGACCGCGGACAGCAGTGCAATTTGCTGTGCAGCGGCACACAATGCGAAGAGCCGCGGCAGCAGCGTGAGCAGCGACGAGGCTTGTTTGCCAGCAAACAGCCGTGCCAGCGGCGGCCGGACTCGCGGCAGGATCTCGATCGCGGCGACTACGTCGGCAGCTAGCGATACGGTGACATCGATTTTGTTGCCGGCAGCGAGGCTCATGCGCACCGCTCCACCAACGTCCTGCGCCACGTATGCCGGCGATCGCTGCGCCCGCGCCGTCTACGGGATCCCACCGGACGGCGAACGTTCTCCAAGCTCTTCATGTGAAGTACGCCTCAATAATTTCCTGCATGCGCTCGGCAGAATCCTGGAAATCCTCGTCAGCAGCCAACGCAACAATCGGAACGCCGCCGATCTCCAGCGTATCAAGGATGATATTGTCCGTAGAATTGAAGAACTGCACCGACCAGACGTTCCTGATCCCGGTCGCCTGCACACGGCACGTGCTGTAGCCGCGGAAGAAGAGTTGGACCGGACCATTGCCCAGACTTTGCTGCAGGAATGCCAGGTCGATAACGCTCATCGGCAGCAAGGTGAGATTGATAACATGCGCGCGCATGCCAAAGCGCCAGACGCGGGCCCGCTCGCGTACTTCGGCGAGCACCGGTTGCACGTTCATCGCGCCGTCTGGCGCCGGGCCGATCGCAAGCTCGGCGGACGTCAGGTCAGTTGCAGCGCGCCGGACAATCTGCGGGATCGCTCCGACCTCAAGATATTCGCGCGCTGGCTCGCTTCCGATGCGCACGCGCCAGATTCCTGCAAGCACGGACTCACGGATTTGCGCCAAAGAGCCATCTGGCAGCGCAACCACGCCGGCGACCTCACCTGCTCCGAGCACTTCGGCTATCAGCTTGCGCTCGGGATCGCTCAGATTCGCAAGTCCGTACAGTTGCGTCCGAGCGCCGCTTCTCTGGCTGCCGACGGCAGCGGCGGCATTCGATAATAGCGCGGCGGCATTCGGATAGGTCCTTTCAAGCTCGTTGCCGTCGCGCCAGGCGTGCTTGGCGAGCGCACGCGCACTCGTCACGCCGCTATAGAATACATCGAGACTTCCAGAGCCCGTGGCAAGGTCATTCGCGGCGCCGTCGGACGCAACGCGGATCGCTGTTCTCATAATGCGATGTTCCGTTGGCTGTATCGAGAGGCAATGCACTTGCCGACACAAGCGCTGCCGGCGTGTGGCCGAACCATCGGTACCGAAATGCGATCGATCGCGATGAAACGGACCGGGCTCCTGCCAATCAGGCGGAGTGTATCCTGCCGTTTGCAGAGGATCGGCGTCGACGAGCCTCGTAGGCCGAGCCACTCAACCAGTTCGCGACCTACGCCGCGCGCAGGCACTGCACCTTGCCTGCGCCGCCGAAACGTATTGACCATCTCAGGAAGTAAGAATGCGACGTGGATGATCCGGAGCAAATATAGGGGATTGGCCACCGGCAGCGGCATCACGGCCGCCATCACGGGAGCGTTCGCGACCAGGCGCGCATCGACGCTGACGCCCTCCACGTCGAATGGAGCGGGTCGCGCCAGACCATGCTGCGTCGGCTGCAACTTCATCACACGCCTTCCCTGACAATGTTCGGTTCTCTAGCAGGGTCATAGCAAGGGGTATGCCAATCACTTTCTGTCCGCGTCTCGCGCTCGAACAAGCGGGTCGAGGCGCCTGACATTTTCGATGCAAAGGTACTTGCGACTGGGATACGCTTGTGAGCAAGCCTGGTCGGCGCAATTGGCGAGCGGAACTGCTAGCGCAGGTGCTCCGGCAATTGCGGCTCATGAGCGATCAAGTCCGCAAAGAAGCGATCGCAGTCCTGGCCGTTGAGGCTGGCCTCAAGCCCCTCAAGTGCCTCCGAGATCAGCCTTGCTTCATTTTCGTCCAAAAGCCGCACCGCGCTGTCGATATGAACGAGCACCTTGGCGCCGGCCAAGGCGTCGGAGAGCAGCATGACCGAGACGCGCCGCTGTTCATTGCCATACTCGCACAGCGCCGTGATGCCGTCGGTCTCGACAATCGTCATTGGCAAGCCAAGGCACATGGTCAGTCTCGGGCCGCTAGATCGGCTGCGCCCCGATCTCATAGTTTGCATGGTCGATATTGTTCGCCAACAGCCGTTCTGATGCAGGCAGCGGCGAGGTCCGCGGCTTTGCCGGCGAGTCCCACTGCGCCAGGAGTTTGCAAGCCAGTTCAATCGCAGGCGAAATCTGAAGGCGTACCGGGGCGGTCAGCGGACCGCCCCAATTCTCCAGGTCCAGCGGCTGACAGCCGATGAGAGCGAGCTCCCGCGGGCACCGACCAAGCAGGTCAGCCGCACTCAAGACCTCCTGAAAGCCGGTCTGATGCAGGCTCACCTTCTTGGCGGCGGTAAATTTTGGCACTTCGTCATCTCGCACAAGCTTCAACTGCCCCGGCAGCAATCCATAGTCGATGGCATCGAACACGATCAGGCAATCGGCCTGCTCAAGAAAACTGACGAGGTAGAGCCCCTGTGTGCCGCCATCGAGGACGGTTACGTTGTCATCGATCGCGTAGCGGCGGTGAAACTCCTCGACCACCCTTACGCCGAATCCCTCATCCGCCCACAGGATATTGCCGATGCCGAGCACCAGGATCCTTTTCTTGTCTTCCGGATTCAGCATCCGCTTCCCAGTCAATCGCGAAACCCGCGCTCACCCGATATCACAGAAGCGATGCTCCGGCGCGACATGCGTCTTCCCGGACCACCGCGTAGATATGGACCAGCGCAAAGGCCACGATCACCCACAGGCCGAGATGATGCCAGGTATGGACGTCCTGGCTGTTCGGCCAAATTGAAAAGACCCAGCCGAACAGCTTGTACTGCCAGCTGTCAGTACCGGCACCTTGCCCATAAAGTGCAAAGCCTGTGATGACCATGAACGTGATCGTCTGCGTAAACATGAAGAACATCGCGAGCTGAGCAAGACGGTTGTGCCCGATGCTCCTTTCGGACTCAACTGTAAGGAACGCATACCAGCGAATCTCGTGGTACACCTCGCGCCAAAAGCACTTGCGCCAGAGCGGCACCCAAAAGATCTGCATGGCACGCGCGTTTCCGATTAACGCCCAATAGATCCGCAGAAGAAAGCCGATACTGAGCACATATCCCGCCGAGAAATGAGCAAAGCGGATATAGCCGAACAGGAAATTGCCGCTTGCCTCTCCCGACATCGCGGGTGTACCGGCTCCATGAGATGGCCGGTTAAACTCAGCATCAGAATGGCCGCCGCATTAACCCAATGCCACAGTCGCACCGGCGCGTAAGCGAAGGCAGCGCCGATGCTCCGTTCAGTGGGTTCCGCATCGACGGCGGCAAGGAGCTTTCGGGCTCTATCCAGCATGTCGCTAACGAACATTGACCGAAGCCATTTCTTGGCCGTCGGGACTCATCACGTGGGTCGAGCAAGCCAAGCACGGATCAAAGGAATGGATCGTGCGCAAGATCTCCAGGGGCCGGTGTGGATCGACCATCGGGGTACCGATCAAGGAGGCTTCAAAAGCGCCAATATTGCCCTTGGCATCGCGAGGAGATCCGTTCCACGTCGTTGGCACGACACATTGATAATTGTCGATCTTGGCGCCCTTGATCTTGATCCAGTGCCCAAGCGCACCGCGCGGGGCTTCACTGAACCCGTAGCCCTTGGCCTCCTTGTGCCAGCTTTCCGGCTTCCACCTGCTGACATCGGCAGTTGCCGTATTGCCTGCCTTGATGTGCATTACCAGCTTATCCTGGAAATAACGCATCTGATGCGCCGCCCACTGGCATTCGAGCGCCCGCGCCGCAGTGCGGCCAAGCGTCGAGAACAGCGCAGTCAGGGGAAGATTGAGCCCCTTGAGCAGTCTCTCGGCCGGCTCCTTGAACCCAGCTTTGCCTTGCGCATAACCGATGATGTATCGCGCCAACGGCCCGACTTCCACCGCGTGGCCGCGCCAGCGCGGCGCTTTGATCCAGGAATACTTGCCGCCTTCGTCGAGCTCCTTGATATCTGTCTTGCTGCCTTTGAGTTTTGGCCCAAGTTCAAAACGCGGCTCGGTGATACCGTCCCAGGGATGCAGTCCACAGCAATCACTTGGATATTTATACCATGAATGCGCGACGAATTCCTGGATCTGCTCGGGATCACCATGGTCGATCGGCAGTATCTCGTTCAGATTGCCCCCAAGAATGACCCCGCGCGGCAGCTTAAAGCTTTTGGCGGAACAGTCATTTGCGTTTTCGGGGATGTCGCCATACGACATCACGTTCTTGCTCGAAAGTCCGCCGCCATGGAGCCAGTCCTTATAGAACGAGCAGATCGCGACAATGTCGGGCAGATAGACGTGTTCGACAAACTCGATCGAACGGTCGATGATCGAGGAGACGATGTTCAGTCGCTCCATATTGATCGCACCCACCGCACCAGTTCCGTCGATATTGATCGCACAGGGCACGCCGCCGACCAGCCAGTTCGGATGCGGGTTCTTACCACCATAGATAGCTTGGATCTTGACGATCTCCTTCTGGAAGTCCAGCGCTTCCAGATAATGCGCTACAGCCATCAGGTTCGCTTCCGGTGGCAGCTTGTAGGCCGGATGCCCCCAATAGCCATTCTTGAACGGACCATGTTGCCCTGATTCGAAGAATTTGGTGAGCCGGATCTGCAAATCCTTAAAATAGCCAGGGGACGACAGCGGCCAGGGCGAGATAGACTGCGCGAGCGCGGAGGTCGACTTCGGATCGGCCTTGAGCGCGGAGACCACGTCGACCCAATCCAGTGCGTGCAGGTGATAGAAATGTACGAGGTGATCATGCACGAGCAGGCACAGCTGCATGATGTTGCGGATCGAATTGGCATTCTCCGGAATCGCAATTCCTAGTGCATTTTCAACCGCGCGCACGGAGGTGAGCGCATGGGTGCCGGTGCAGACCCCGCAAATCCGCTCGGTGAACGCCCAGGCGTCTCTAGGATCGCGCCCGCGCAGGATGACTTCGATACCACGCCACATCGTCCCGCTCGAGACCGCATTGCGGATCACATTGTCGGAATCGAGATTGGCTTCGACACGCAGGTGGCCTTCGATCCGCGTCAACGGATCGATGACGATTCGCCTGCCTGAACGATCAAGATTGAACCCATTCGGTGTCTGGACGGCCACCGTCGCCCCCTCCTCAACTCGGTTTGCTTTTGTGGGGTGCGCGATCCGGCTTGTGGGTCATCCGCTTCACGGCCGTGATCGCCGCATGTGCAGCGACGGTTAGCCCAACTACGCCGGCAGCGGCCATGCCGATCTGGTCGGCGTTCTCCTCGATCCCGAACTGCTTGATGGTTGTGAGTCGGTCGTAAAATGACCCCTTATCCCAGAAGCCGTCTTCGGAGCAGCCAAAGCCGCCGTGGCCGGATTGAATCGGAAATGAAACGCCGCCGTTCCACCGAAGGGCCGAAGAGGCATTGTAGGTGGTTGGCCCCTTGCAGCCCATCTTGTACAGGCAATAGCCCTTGCGTGCGTACTCATCGTCCCACTCTTCGACGAATTGGCCAGCGTCGAAATGGGAACGCCGATAGCACTTGTCGTGAATGCGCTCGGAATAGAACATACTTGGACGCCCTTGGCGATCGAGCTCCGGAAGCTTTCCGAACGTGGTGATGAAAGTCACGAGGCCACTCATGACCTCCGCGATAGGCGGGCACCCAGGCACCTTGATGATCGGCTTGTTGGTGATCACCTTATCGATCGGCGCCGCGCCAGTCGGATTGGGCTTGGCCGCTTGCACGCATCCCCAAGACGCACACGTACCCCAAGCGATGATGGCCATGGACTCTTCCGCCATGGACCTGAGCTTTTCAACGAACGGCTTGCCGCCGTCAATGCAGAACATGCCACCCTCGTTCAGCGGTGGATTGCCTTCGACGGCGAGCACATACCTGCCTTTGTACTTGGCACGAGTTTCCTCCAAGATGGCTTCGGCCTGGTGTCCCGCCGCCGCCATGATCGTATCGTCATAGTCGAGCGAAATCATCGACAGCAGCGCGTCCTTGATCAAGGGATGGGCCGAGCGGATAAAGCTTTCCGAGCAGCAGGTACACTCGAGCCCGTGCAGCCAAATGACGGGCAAACGCGGTTTGGTCTCCAGGGCATTGGCAATACTGCTTGCGGCGAGCGGACCAAGCCCCAAGCTCGCGGCAGTCAAACTGCAGAATTTGTGGAAACTACGACGCGTCATACCCTGACGTCTGATCACGCTGTAGAACGTTTCCGTTGCACCACTCATGAAGCGTTCCATGTGAGTTGTCTTCGGCCGCAACGAATTACTGACGTTCAGCAAGAAACAAGCCACCGAAGCGAAACACTTGACAGATACCATGTCACCGCTTCGGGATTTGCGGACTGTCGAAAGCAGCCAGCGAGCCACAAGCTGCGCGATTGATCTGTCATGCCAATCGTGTCCGGTTTTGGACGTCCATGTGAGCACTTCAACAGAGCAGCACGATGTTTCATCACTGCACGGCGACTACGTCTTGCTCGCGTTTGCATGACCGCGACACTCACGTGTTATGCCGATTGTTCAATGGAATTGGTGCAGTTGACGGGCACCGAACTGCCCCCCAGTGTTAATCAGACTTGCCGATTGTTGACCAAAGGGGCGTTAATCCGCTCATAGTCGCAACTGCGCAAGCAGCCCGTACCAAAGCGTCTGTCGATAGACGAAGAGAAGCAGCAATGTGAGTCGGACACCGCCCTCGCTTTTTTGGTCTGATCGATCCAGTCTGCCTTTAATTCAAAGCGCCTCGCCGCACGGCATCGCTGCAGGATCGTAAGCGAGAGCCTGGACGTTCGGAGGTATCACAGGAGCGTTCATCGCGCGAGCCGATCGACAGCAATGCGCGATCGTCTTGGCGCATCGCGACGGCAAACCCGCTTGCAAGAGCTTCTTCGCGATAGCCAAGCCGATCTCGTTGTTGAAGCACTGGCGCCATCCGCGCCAACGCGGATAGCAGGTAACGGCGCCGACTTTCAATCGAATTGATGCGCAGTAGCAGCACTGTCTGCCGACCACCCCAAAAACGGTTGGCCGAGCCTTTCGGCCGAAAGCGGATTATCGGATTATTGCAGCATAGACGATATATTGGACTTGTTCGCGGTAATACTTCCGGATTTCTCCGGGCGCTGCCGTTCCGACCACCACGACGAGACGCTCCTTTGGGTCGCAGAAAAATTGTGTCCCATAGGCGCCAGTCCAAGTGAACTCACCTGGATTGCCCGGAACCGCCGAGAGACCCTCGTTTATGCGTACAGCTACTCCGAGCCCGAAGCCGAAGCCGGCACGGTGCGCCTCCACATTGGCCACCTTATTTTTGATCTCTGCCCCGAGATGGTCGGAAATCATGTGGCGCACCGTCTTCGGACCGAGAATGCGCTGCCCATCGAGCTCTCCGCCGTTGAGCAGCATTTGTCCAAAGCGCACGTAGTCACCGACTGTCGCAAATGCGCAGGCTCCCCCGCAGTCAAACTTCGTCGAACTTTCGAGGAGCTCGATGTCTTGTGGCTTTCCCGTAAGCGGGTCGGCTGGAAATGGATGAGCGAGGCGTTCGCGTTGCGATTCAGACAAATGGAAAGTGGCATCCTGCATTTCGATGGGCGTCCACAGATTTCTGGCCAGATAGTCGCCCAATCGCTGTTCGCTGACCTGTTCCACGACAGCTCCCAGCACATCGGTCGAGAAGCCGTATTCGAATTGCGTCCCCGGTTGGTGCGCTAGCGGCAGCTTAGTAATTGCTTCGATGAACGCCTGCTTATCGCCCCTTAGTGGCGGAGCGGCGAAATCGGGATAGAGACGCGCCACTTGGTCTGAGCTGTCGGGGGGCACGCCATAGGTGAGCCCGGATGTGTGGCGATAGAGATCGTGGATGTAGATCGGAGAACTCTGCGTTTGAAATTCCAATGAGCCGTCATGCTGTGGCACTCCCACCTTCATGTTTGCGAATTCCGGGTAATAATCCGCAAGCCTGGCCCGTAGAGGCAGGCGGCCTTGCTCCATGAGGATAAGTCCCGCAACGGCCACCATCGGCTTGGTCATAGACGCAAGTGCGAACATCGCGTCGAGCCGCATCGACTTTCCTTTTGCAGGATCGAGTTGCCCGTACGCCTTGTAGTGAATCAGCTTGCCGTCCCTGGCGATTGCAACCACCGCACCCGGCACGCGTTTACTAGAGATTTCGCGAGCGAAGAACTCGTCGAGCTTGGCGAGGCGCTGCTGAGAAACGCCGACGTCATGGGCCGCCGCTTCGGGCAGAGGCGCGGAGTGCACTGAATTGAAGCCGATTCCAGCAGCCGCTACGGCCATAACAAGCTTGTTCATTGTAGCCTCGCAAGGATTGATGGATTCGGCTTGCAATACTGCTGCTCGGTCGTGATCGGATATGTCCGGCCGGCTAACCTAAGACGGCTCGGTGCCTCTCCTGGCACAGTGCCTGTCGATGAGGGCTAAGGTGAAGATTGCCGCAAAGGCGAACATCACCATACCGCCGGCAAGCACACTTGCCTCGCGCCAGGCGATGCTTGGACGTAGTCTACGACGTAGGCTGACAAAACCTTGGTGCGCCCAGGAATGTTGCCGCCGATCATCATCACGACGCCAAATGTGCCAATCGTATGAGAAAAGCCAACCACGGCGGCTTTAACAAATTCCAATCGCGCCAGCGGCCCCCTGATGGTAATGAGGGCATACAATGACGAAACGCGCCCCGTAGTTTCCAACTGGTGATCTCCTATCGCAACAAAGGCGTTACGGATCGGCTGCACCACCAGCGGCAGCGCCGAGAGGACCGATCCGATCACGATTCCCGCGAAGGTAAAAGCGAGCGTGCGCTCGCCCCACAAAGAGGCGAGAACGCCACCCGGTCCGTTTGGGCCGAGCAACACGAGTAAGCAAAAGCCGAGAGCCGTCGGCGGTAGCACTAGCGGCAGGGCGATCATCGTCGTCACCGCCTCGCTCAAAAGAGTCTTTGAGCGCGCTAGCCACCAAGCGAGGGGCACACCAATCACGAGGAGGATCACGGTTGTTACGCTGGCGAGCTCAATCGTGAGCGCAACGGATTGCGCAATCTCTGCCGAAAAGACATCCATATGCGTCAGCCCAAAAATGAAAGCAGGTCGGCTTACGCGCCCAGTGATCGCCTGCACGTCCGGCTCGCCCAGGTATGTGGCGCGGATCGCCTTTTAGTCGCGCCGCACTCCATGGCGGCCGTCACATTCACGCGCGTCGTTTCTACGAGCAAGAGCAGCGTCGCAAGTCTCATCGGCAACTCCTGTGACAGGGCCGCTTCCATCCATCTGACGGCGGCACCTCCTCGTTTGAAATCAGCAATTCCTGTGCCGCGTGCGAACTATGGGACGCGCTATGCGCAACATGGAGGAAATTCGCATAGACTTCGACGTCGCTGTGGCGTGGACCTAACGCCATGTCAGATTTCTGGCATCTCTGTTGCCGAGCAGACAGCGACGGCCGCGCAACGGAACGGCAGAATTTGACGCCGCCAGAGATGCCTATTTGGTTTGTCGGTCGCTCAAACGCCGCACTCGCTGGGCCGGTAATAGAACGGATCGCAGGAATCCTGCCCTTTGGCAGCAACGCGAACGATCTAGCTGAGTAATCATCGTGACGGTGCTTCTGCGACGCGGCAAAAGGCGCTGAGGGGACAACAGCGAAGGCCGTCTCTCGACCAACCTGTAATGCGTATCGTTAGCACAGACCTGGAGACAAATGCCTCGTGCACGAACGAGCTTTGCCGCTAGTGACAAGGCAGTGCATCGATTCAAGATCATTGCCGCGCAATCGAGCTCCTAAACCAGGCTTCCATCGCGTGGATGAGTACAATCCAAACTATCAATTTTACCAATGTCATCTACTGTTGCATCCATCTCAGCAGTTGGCGCATATCGATAACGCTCGGGCTTCCATCCCGAGACAGGACTCCGCTAATGCGCTCAGCCGATCAAGTTACGCGTCTCGCTGCAACTTTTTGTTCGACCTTGCGAACGAGGGCCGAGCACTCAAACCGATGCCGCCCAGAGACAGACGGCTTGTCCGAGACTCTTAATCGGGCGCACTTTGGGCAACTGGTGCATATCTTGCTTAACGAGAAAGGATAACGCAACTAAACGCCTGCCTTTGGAACGACGCACCGGCTCTCGGTACCGTCTTCAATCGGACACGGCTAAAAACGATGAGGCTCGTATGACGCTGTCGTCTCTCAATGACGCGGCGGCTCACATTCGAGTATATTCGGGAAGGAAGCGTCATGACCACCATGGCAACTGCGGCGCCCGCACGCGCGTCGCAAGCTTGGTATAAGATTCTCTACGTGCAGGTGCTGATCGCGATCTTAATTGGCGCTGTGGTCGGTTGCCTATGGCCGTCTGTCGCGACCAACGACTGGGTCAAGGCGCTCGGTGACGGGTTTATCAAGCTCATCAAGATGGTGATCGCGCCGATCATTTTCTGCACCGTCACATCTGGTATTGCGCATATTCAGGATGCAAAGAAAGTCGGGCGCGTCGGCGTCAAGGCGCTGGTCTATTTCGAGATCGTCTCCAGCTTTGCCTTGGTGTTGGGCCTTCTTATGGGCAATCTGGTCCAAATCGGTCATGGCCTTGCGGTGAAGCCGGATGCTGCGGCGGTCGCCAATTACGTCAAGCAGGCGGAAGCCTCGAAGACCGTCGATTTCTTTCTCAACATCATTCCCGATAGCGTGGTCGGCGCCTTCGCTCGTGGCGATGTTCTGCAGGTTCTCCTGTTCGCGATCCTATTCGGCTTTTCGCTGATGGCGTTAGGAAGCCGTGGGGAGCGGCTGCGAGGCATGATTGACGACGTCGCGCACGCGGTGTTCGGCGTGATCGCTATCATCATGAAAGCGGCCCCGATCGGCGCTTTCGGCGCCATGGCCTTCACTATCGGCAAATTCGGGCCGGCAGCACTCGGCAATTTGATCGGCCTGATCGCGCTGTTTTACGCGACGGCGGCGTTATTTGTCGTGGTGGTGCTCGGTTTGATCGCGCGCCTCGTTGGCTTTTCAATCTTCAAGTTCATTGCCTATATCAAGGACGAGATTCTGATCGTGCTCGGCACATCGTCCTCTGAAAGCGCGCTGCCGCAATTAATGGAGAAGCTCGAACGGCTGGGCTGCTCGAAGCCCGTGGTCGGCCTGGTGGTGCCAACTGGCTACTCTTTCAACCTGGACGGCACCAATATATACATGACACTTGCGACATTGTTCATTGCCCAGGCACTCGGGGTGGACCTCACCTTTGGCCAGCAGCTCACGATCCTGCTCGTGGCGATGCTAACGTCGAAGGGAGCAAGCGGCGTCACCGGCGCGGGCTTCATCACGCTTGCTGCGACGTTGTCGGTGGTCAACCCAGCGCTGGTACCGGGCATGGCAATCGTATTTTCGATCGACAAGTTCATGAGCGAGGTGCGCGCCCTTACAAACATCACCGGCAATGGCATCGCCGCCGTGTTCGTATCCTGGTGGGAAGACGAGCTCGAGCACGCGACGCTGCAGGCGCGGCTCAACGAGCCCACTGCTTCCACCACTATCGACACACGATGAGATAGGCCCCGTAACTTAACAGCCGCCGTTCGAAGACGCACCGAATACAAGCGCAGCCACATTTCTCGTTATTCGAATCGACACAGCCGATTTGAGACGAGCCCAAACTTTCACGCGCGATATCCGGTGCGCAGCCCCTTGCCCCGCGTCGGCCCCCGGCAGCCGCCCTGAAAAGATGCCAGCCGAGCAAAACAGTAGGAGCTTTCAAGCGTCATTTTCAATCGCGTCTTGCGCCTTCACGTCTTGCGCCTTCAAGCCCCCGGACATCTGAACGCCTGCCGTGCAACATAACAGGACTGCGACAGAACGTGTCCAGCCTGACGGACGTAGGTGCTGCTCCGCCTACAATTGCCCATGTGCGCGCTCTGCGCTTGCCTCGTCCGACCGACGACTTGGTAGAGATCTTGCTGCCCCAACTCGTCATCCCTTGTCACGGTCCGCGCTGCCGCATTGGATCGTGATGCTGTGATCAGCACTGATTAGATGGCACCTCGGCGGAGGCGTGGCGTCCTAAACGGCTAGTGTCGGTTCGGCGTCGCTGCGCGAGCTCGTTTCGGGCCAACCACTCGGAGACAAGTCCTCCGCACCCAGGCGTGACGGCCTTAGGAGATACAAGCAGTCGCGTAGCTTCGCCTTCGTATCTCGGCACAGTGCCATTGCGCTTTCTTCCGCATGACCGATCGTACCGGCGCGATGAGTGGTCGGGCAGCTTGTCTCTGTTCTTTCCGGTTCGACTAGGCGCGCCTGATTATTCCGGCTCAAAGTCTTGACTGAACTGCAGCCGCTGTCCTCGTGCGGCTGGCGTAAGGGAATTGTCCTCGGCAGCAGCCTCGAGCGCCTGCGCGGAGTAATAGGCAGCGGGGGCAGACATCTGAGCTTCGATTGCAGCCGTGTCAGCTCGCCATATTGAAAGGTTTAGGACAACTATACGTAGGTCTGTGATGCATTTTTTCTCCGCGCGTGCTCTGCTTAGCACGAAGCAATCGATCTCGGAAGCGCTCGCCAGCGAGTGCTGGTGCCGAGTATTGCCCTATTTTTGCCTAAAACGTTATAGCTCTCCCGCCGGAGAACAGGCCGGACGGTATCAGAATGCATAGCCAAATCAGCAGTTTAGAACGTTCAGCCCTTCAGTTTACCTTCGGCAGCATAACGCTTGCCGTGGTAACATTGGCCTACTTGTACCTTCACGCGCATTTCGCCGCGACGGCGTTCGCCTACTTGTTAGTGGTATTGCTGTTTTCGTTGATGGGCAGCTTCATCGCGTCGTCTGCGCTTTGCATCGTAGCCATCGCTGCTCTCGCTTACTGCTTTGCGCCGCCGGCGTTCAGCCTGCGAATCGATGACCCCCAAGATCTGCCGGTGGTTGTTGCATTCTTTATTGCCTCGATTGTGGGAGCGCACCTGATCGAAAAGCTCCGCCAGGAAAGAGAGGCTGCGCGTGTGGTTGCGGCCAAGCTTCAGCGGAGTGCGGCCGATTTGGAGGATCGCGAAAAACGGTGGCGCGCCATCTTCGAGCACAATCCGGCCATGTACTTCATGGTCGATGAAGCCGGCACTGTCCTCAACGTCAATACGCTCGGCGCGACACAACTCGGCTATGCTCGTGCTGAACTGATCGGTCGATCCGTGCTGGACGTATTTCTCGAGGAGGATCGCGCGTTCGTTCGCGAATGCGTTCGGACGTGCCTTGAGGATGTCGGACAAACGCGAACGTGGGACGTCCAGAAAGTCAGGAAGGGCGGCTCGGTGTTGTGGGTACGTGAAAAAGCCAAAGCCATGCTCTGGGGCGATGAGCAGCCCATTGTCCTTATCGCCTGCGAAGATATCACGGAGCGAAGGCGGACCGAACTTGCCCTGCAGAGGAGCGAAGCACATTTGGCCCAGGCGCAGGAGTTGAGTCACACAGGCAGCTTCAGCTGGAACCCCACTACGGGCGAGGCCTTCTGGTCAAAGGAAACATTTCGGATTTTCCAATTAAATCCTGAGACAGTGCCGCCGGGGCCGCAGCTCGTCGTTGAGCGCACTCATCCAGATGATAGGGCTTCGGTTAAGGAAATTATCGATCGCGCGATGCGAGAGCTGAGTGATTTCGAGCACGAATACCGGCTTCTGCTACCGGACGGCTCGGTAAAGCACATCCATGCGCAGGCACGAGCGACGAGAACAGCCTCTGGTGACATCGAGTTTGTTGGGGCAGCTACGGATATTACGGCCGCGAGGCGAGCAGAACAGCAGCTGCGCCGCAGCGAGGCCTATCTGGCCGAGGCCCAGCATCTCAGCCACACGGGCAGCTGGTCCTGGGACGTCTACGGTCTAGATTTCATATATCGGTCCGCCGAGGTCGATCGTCTGTTTGGCTTTAGCCCACAAGAGCCGGTATCGATCGAGACCATTCGATCGCGCATCCATCCGGAGGACTTGCCGCGGCTACAGGAGGTGCAGCGCCAGGCGATTGAACACAAGGAGCGGCGGTTCGAATATGATTTTCGTATCCTTCTACCAGATGGCGGGATAAGACGCATACACTCCGTTGCGCACGTGGTGGTTGGCAGCGATGGCAACGTCAGCGAGCTGATCGGAACACATATGGATGTGACCGAGCAACACGCAGCTAGGGAACGCCTGGAAAACACACTTGCCGCGCTGCGCGAAAGCGAACAGCGCTTTCGCGACTACGCCGAAACAGCTTCCGATTGGCTCTGGGAGACCGGGCCGGATCATCAGGTCACTCGCTTATCCGAGCACACCAGCGCTGCGGGAATTTTGGCGACAGGATTGATGGGCCTGCTTCGCTGGGACATTGCGTGCGACGTCGAAGAGGAACCCGAGAAGTGGCGGCAGCATCGGGCGACGTTGGAGGCCCATCTTCCGTTTCGGGATCTCGTCTACCGCACCGTGAATCGGACAGGTTCTCCGATCTACGTCCGCACGAGTGGCAAGCCTTTTTTCGATGGAAAGGGCACTTTTCTCGGCTACCGTGGCGTCAGCACTGACATCACCGCTACCATTCGCGCCGATCAAGCCGAACAAGAACTACGAAAGGCACAGTCGGAGCTCGCGCATGTGACGCGCGTAACGACTTTAGGAGAGCTGACAACCTCCATCGCCCACGAAATAAACCAGCCACTCGCCGCTATTATCAGCAACGCCGATGCGTGCCTCGGTTGGATGGGGCGGGAAGCGCCTAATCTTTCCGCAGCACGCTCTTCGGTGGAGTGGATCATCGAAGACGCAATCCGGGCAAGCGAGGTGATCCGTCGTATTCGCGCGCTCGCGAAGAAGGGCGAGATTGAGATGGTGCCGCTCGATATCAATGAGGTCGTTAAGGAGGTCATTGCGCTGGTAACACGAGAGCTGGTGAGCCACCGAGTGACGTTACGAACCGAGTTGACGGCAGGGCTGCCTAGGATCGTCGGCGATCGGATTCAGCTACAACAGGTCATCATCAATCTGGTGATGAACGGAATCGAAGCCATGGACGCAGTTACAGACAGGGCGCGCGAACTGCTGATTCAATCATCGAAGGACGATGCGGGGCACGTCCACCTTGCCGTGACCGATTGCGGCGTCGGCATCGCCGAGAACGACGCGGACCGCGTCTTGGATCCCTTCTTCACCACCAAATCGACTGGCCTTGGAATGGGTCTTTCGATCTGCCGGTCGATCGTGGAAGCTCATGGAGGACGACTGTCAATGGTCCACAAAAGTGGACCGGGCGCGACCTTCCAGTTTGCCTTACCGCAGCATAAGGAGGCCGTCTCGTGACAGCACGATTTGACGCGCTTGAAGGCAGCAATGCCGAGGCCTCGACGAAGGCGACCGTCTTCGTCGTCGAGGATGACATCTCAATGCGTCGCTCGCTTACGAACCTTTTTCAATCGGTAGGGTTAGACGTCATTGCATTCGGATCGGCCCGCGAAATGCTGCAGAGCACAATTCCGGACGTTATTAGCTGTCTAGTTCTTGATGTCCGGCTGCCAGGCTTGAGCGGTCTTGACTTCCAGACTGAGCTAGCGAGGTTGAACATACATATTCCGATCATTTTCATCACCGGTCATGGCGACATTCCAATGACTGTCAGGGCCATGAAGGAGGGAGCGGTCGATTTTCTCAGCAAACCGTTTCGCGATCAGGAACTGCTTGATGCCGTGGTTGCGGCGACCGAACGCGATCGCAAAAGACGGGAGGCTCAGCAGACGGTCGCGAATCTGCAGTCTTTATTTGAGACCTTAAGCCCGCGCGAGCAGGCGGTGATGAAACTGGTCGCTGCCGGCCTGATGAACAAGCAGGTCGCCGCCGAGCTTGGGCTCGCCGAGATTACGGTCAAGATCTACCGGGGACACGTAATGAAAAAGATGCGTGCACGCTCGCTGGCCGACCTGATCAGAATGACTGAGACGCTGGGAATTCGCACTAATCGTCCTGAGCAAACCCAAGTATGATTTTACAATTTCATCAGTCGAGCCCACTTTTCGCGCAAGGCGGCTAATGCTTGCAGCCGCTATTCCCGCTTCAGGAGGGCTCGTCTTGTCCACGTCTTTGATTTCCGTCGTTGACGACGACGCCTCAGTCCGTGCGGCGACAGAGAATCTTTTGAAATCGCGTGGCTACATCGCCCAAATATTTGCGTCCGCCGAGGAACTCCTGAGGTCTCCGCAATTGGACGAGACATCCTGTGTCATTACCGATATGCAGATGTCGGCTATGAGCGGCCTGGAGCTGTTGGCAGAGATGCGGACACGTGGTTACGATGCACCATTCATTTTCATTACCGCTTTCCCCAACGACCGCGTGCGCGCGTCAGCGCTGGGCGCCGGAGCGATTGGCTTCCTCGCCAAACCCTTTGCCGGACAAGCGTTAATCGAGTGCCTCGACACCGCACTGAACGCGTATGACGGCCGAAGCGGCATCTGACGCAATCAAGCTGTGGTTTGAATTGATGTCCGATCTAAACGCTCCACGCGTGGATCTCGCCACCGATCAACCTCTTCACTGTCAAACACGCTACTTGCTCTAAAACGCGCACGAGAGGCGAATTGTTGCCCTGTCCATGCCTTACTGACTATCGCCGGGCGGCTACATTGGTGCAGAACAACCTTATCGCTGCGAGGGGCCGGAAGGGCACGTTAGCTCGACTCATTCTGTAGGTCGACGTTCAACGTAATGCTCACCCAAAGCAGTCGACGACCTAAGCACTTCTTAACTCGTCTAGATTGAGGCTATATACTTCATTGCGGAGTGGAGCTGGCGCAAGAGCGCTCGATAAAGCAAGAGATTGGCTGTTCGCAGCCCGACTGCAGTGGCGATGATAACGGAGCTTCGCCTAGGACAACCGCCTGTGTTGTGTTGAGGCTTTTCTGGTGAAAGAGCTCTGCACGATGCTCGTGCTCACGGCTCGCTATGTCCGTTGACGCATGCCGGCCGTCTTGCCCATCGGGCGCCGCTTCGCTGTGTATTTCCTTGCCGACCGACTCACGGCAGGCGCAACGCGCTTACTACTTCGTAGGTTGTCCTCTGTAGAAGACCTCCAAGCCGTCGTACGTGCTCGGCGCAACACGCCCGGCCCCTCGGCGGCCGGGCGCACTTTGGCGGCACCGCATACAGATCCTCGCCGCAGCGAGGATTGCCGCAATTGCCCTGCGCAGTGAGCCCCCTACTTCCAACGCTCAAACACTCAGCAACCGCTAGGCCAAGGTGCACTCTGGGGGCAGTCTTCTGAGCCAACTCAGAGGAACTCTCAGCCGAAAAGGATATAAACACAGACGAGCCGGGAGCAGGCTAGAGCAGTCTACTCCATCGGGCCCAATCACCGGTGATCCCATGGTCACATAAAATCATCCTCATAATCGTATGCTGAGGGGCTGGCTGGGATCTCAGTATCACTACCTTCACTGTCGTCAGCTTTGGAAAGATACTGCGCAGCAGTGCCTTTTCGCTGCCATTTGCCGTCGCTATTCCTTACCCACTTGTCTGACTTCTCTGGGTCGAGAACCATGTTGTCGGCGTCAACCTCGACGAATCCCATCTTTGCCGCACGGGCTCTTGCTTCGGGATTAGCCGGACGCAAATTGAGCAGCGGCCGTTCGCCGTCTATTCGAAGCTGGTGCTCGAGCAGGATATCGCCAGCGTTCTCGACAAGCGGATGAACGATTTGAAGATCCACAGTAGAGGTAGTCCCGTCGCGTCCAGGAAATAGCTTCTTCCACCTTTTGACGTCGAACTCGGTCATGCTGTCGCCGCCTTCCATTCTTAGAAGTCCGACACTCTTGTTGCCCAATTGGTAGCTGAAGTATCGCGCATTCTCGGAGTCTCGGGTTGTCCCGTAGTCTTCGGCAACTTCTGCAGTTCGCCTTGCCTTGGCCGACACGAAGTCGGAGTACTCTTGGGGGTTGTCGGCGATGTACTGGATTTCGTCGCCATGATAGGCCTTCGCGGCTTCTCGGAATGAGCGACGATCCTTGAACTCTATGATGGGAGGGCTTGAAACGAGCGAATATGGTCTTGTTGCCGAAGATGAACTGCCACTCGAGCTAGATTCGGCTAAGCGCATATTGGCGAACGCATCAGCAAAATTGTCTGGGTCCATTTGCTCATCAGTTTCGGCAAAGTGAGAGGATTGGAAGTAGGACGAGCCATTGATCCGATTATACATGGCGATTGGTGCTCCCGTCGGACATACATTTCCGCATCTAGTTTAGGCTTGTTGGGCCCAGCGGCGCTGATAGGGAGCTTGGCTTACCAAAACCTGACGTGGCCGCCCTCACGTTGGCTTGTCATAGGGCTTCCTGCTGAACGACACGGCGGCACACGCTCGTGCCATTGGCATTCATCAGGTTTTGATGAGAGGTCGCGAACAGCTCCGAGGAAGCTCCTTTATTAAGAATTTGGTTGATCGCCGATTGACCTGCTGACGCCAATCGGATGGTGCTCTCTTCGGTGTCCGCCGCGCCCGTCTCATATCCGGCTTTTCTTTCGAACGTTCCAGTGGAGCTCGCGGCCGCCTTCCACAGATTGGCCGATTTCCAGACTTTGAGCAACGATATCCCCTGCTCCAGAACCGTAGTCTAACCTCGAACCGAGGAAGCGCGACCGCGCGTTCGGCGTCAACGCTCATTTACCAAAATCCGCATTTCGCCTTCGCCGCGGTTAGCCCAGCTGAACCACGGAATGAATGTGAGTTGCTGCGGTTCTAGTGTCCTGAGTCACAAGTTCGCAATCGTAGATTCGCAGTAGATTCGCATCGCTGTGCCAGAGATGGCGGCTGTAACAGCGACGGAGGATCTGATGTCGGCCCAGCGACTTGCGCCCCTGATATTGAGCGATGATGAGCGTGCCGAACTTCAGTCGCTGACGATGCGGCGGAAGACAGCGCAGGCGCTGGCTCTGAGAGCCCGGATCGTGCTGACCTGCGCGGAAGGCGGTCAGAACAAGGAGGTGGCGGCCAAGCTGGGCCTGGAGCGGGGAACGGTAGGCAAGTGGCGGCAGCGTTTTGTAGAGCAGCGCGTGGCCGGGCTGCACGACGAGCCGCGTTCCGGGGCGCCGCGCACCATTGACGATGGTCGCATCGAAGCCGTGATCGTGCGGACGCTGGAAAGCTGCCCCGAGAACGCCACTCATTGGAGTTCTCGTGGCATGGCGAAGGCCAGCGGCCTGTCGGTGTCAACGGTGCAACGCATCTGGCGGGCCTTCGGGCTCCAGCCGCACCGGCTGGAGACATTCAAGCTCTCCACCGATCCGAACTTCGTCGCCAAGGTGCGCGACGTCGTCGGCCTTTACGTCTCGCCGCCGGCACACGCCATCGTTCTGTGTGTAGACGAAAAGTCCCAAATCCAGGCGCTGGACCGCAGTCAGCCGATGCTGCCGATGCGTCCCGGTCAGCCGGCTCGAAGGAGCCATGACTACAAAAGGCACGGCACCACATCGCTGTTCGCCGCTCTCGACATTGCGACCGGACGGGTCATCGGCAAATGCTACGGACGCCACCGAGCCGCCGAGTTCCGCAAGTTCCTCGACGAGATCGAGGCCGCCGTACCGGGCGAACTCGACGTCCATCTCGTCATGGATAACTATGCAACGCACAAGACGCCGCTGATCCGGAAATGGCTAGCCAAAAGGCCGCGTTGGCATGTGCACCTGACCCCGACCAGTTCGTCATGGCTCAATCAGGTCGAGCGCTTCTTCGCGCTCCTTACCGATAAGAAGATCAGGCGCGGCGTCTATCGCAGTGTCGCTGCCCTCAGGGCGGACATCACCTCGTTCATCGAACGACACAATGCCGATCCGAAACCATTCCGATGGACCAAGTCCGCTGACGACATCCTTGCTTCCATCGAGCGCTTCTGCCGATACAATGCCCCGGCACAAAACGGACCAATGTTGCGAACTTCTGGTTCAGGACACTAGCTGTCCAAGCACTTTGTCGTATTGATAAAGCGCCGCTTCTTCAGAATGCGTGTGTTGCAATCGCACCCCGCCAGCCTGCAGCAAGATCTTGCTACTAAAGAGACCAGTTCCCTCGATAAGGGAAAACCGACTCTCTGCATTAAGCCAAACGTTGTGTAGCTCGGTCCCGTTGTCGGTCTCCTCCAGACAATAAATTATGGGGCCACGCTGGATGGCCACCTTGCCGGCCAAATGCGAAGTTTGCAAATAGCCCTTGCGCGGCTCGCAATTCACATGCTCGCCGTTCACGCTCGCCTGCGGCGCGCTGCACCATTCCGGCAGGCGCAGGGCGAGCGTGTGGGCAATTGGCGGCGCAGATTTGACGGCGATTTCCACCTGGTCTCTCCAGGGATAGCTATCGCTTATGAGAGCAACCGCAGCGCATGTCCGTCGACCGATATTGCCACCCTATTACCACCGTAGAGATTTACATAGAGCGCGTCGGTGCTGGCCGTGTAGATGTAATGACCAATGGATGTGCAAAGGCGTGCGATGTTCGGTGGACAGCACGCACAGCCAAACCAGCGTCGTCGCACCGGCGAGACGTGATTGTAGATGCCATTGTACCTCAGCGTTTTGGGATGCACTTCGAGCGGATTAACATAGAAATAGTGACGCCCGTCGAACGCGATACTGCCGAGAACGGTATTGTAGAGCGCGCGCTCCATCAAGTCGCCATAACGGCCGTCCAGTTCCATCTCCAGCATACGGCGCGCGAACATCATCAGGCCAACCGACGCGCAACTTTCCACGTACGCCGTATCATTTGGCAAATCGTAATCGCTGCTGAACGCTTCCCCGGCGCGTTGCGAGCCGATGGCTCCGATAACACAGATCTGCCGCTGGACCATTTTTTGCCATAGCCGTAGGCAAGTTTGGCGCTGCTGCTCGTTTTGGCGCAGACGCGCGAGATGAGCTACTGCCGTCATGAGGTATACAAAGCGAACCGCATGACCGGTTGCAGTCCGCTGCTCCGAAAGCGGCAAGTGCGCTTGGCTATACGCTTTGTTTTCATCCAAGGCGCGCCGTCGGATTTTGAGACGCAGGATTGCTGGCGCTTCTCGTACTCCGTGCCGCGTTGCTCCACGAAATAATTGCCCAGCGTGAGATATCGCTGCTCCTTTGTCGCTTCGTAGAGGCGTGCCAACGCAAGTTCGATTTCCAGATAGCCATCGTAGCCGTGTAACTGATCGCGCTCTGGGCCGAAACTGTGCAGAGGTGGTCAGCACGCCTGCAAACGACCTCCAGCAACCGCCGTTTGCCGGTCCCCTGAAACGGTGCGTTCCCCCTCACTTGATTTTAGGACCTCGACCTTGCGCGGGAATGTCCGGTTTCTAACAATCCATTTGATGACACGTAGCAGCTGGGGGGACCGCGGTGACGCGTATGGTCCAAGGGGATTGCGTGAGCCGCTGCTAGGCGCCGAAGCGACAAACTGGACTGCTAATCCTAAGCAATCGTCGTAGGGAGTCGAACTGCATGCTCAACGTGCCCGAAATGGGGCGGATGCTGGCAATCGGAAAAAGCAGGTTGTCGCGCGTATGCGCTGCCAGTGAATAAGCCGCGACGGAGCGGCCCGAAGCTGTTGTGTGCACCGACTTGCTCGTCGGCTTCGGCAGGGTGGGAGGATGAGTTAGAGAGTCACTTTGTGCACCGAGCTTAAGGCCGATTTGGCTCTGCAAAGCAGATAGCAGGCTGGGTAACCGAGAGCCGACTTGGATCTCCCAATTAGCACTACTTTGGCAGATTGTTGATTTTGGCGCGTTTTATAGGATTCCCGAATCAATTTTTCAATGATTCATGGGTGGTCGGCTCTTGGAGGGCTGACCATGCCGGGATGGGAAGACGAACTCGAACGCTGGCTGATGCCGTTCTTGGACCGACTGGGTCATAAGACCCGGCAGCGGATGTGTCCTCTGTATGTTGCGGGATTGATCGGTCCCGGCGATCGTAAGAGCGTTCAGCCGATGGCGGAACGCCTTGCCACCAGCACCTACGACCAGTTGCACCATTTCATTGCGGACGGTGTCTGGGACGCGACGCCGCTGGAGACAGAGTTGCTCAACCAGGCGGACCGACTTGTCGGCGGCAGGGATGCGGTGCTGGTTATTGATGACACCTCACTTCCCAAGAAGGGTGAGCGCTCGGTCGGTGTTGCGGCTCAATACGCCTCGGCTCTCGGTAAAACGGCAAATTGCCAAACACTGGTGTCTTTGACGCTTGCGCGCGGCGAAGTACCCGTGATGGTCGCGTTACGTCTCTTTCTGCCTGACAGTTGGACAAGCGACGAATCTCGTTTGAAGCGCGCTCGCGTGCCAGTCGAACATCGAACGCCACGGTCCAAGCCGGAGATTGCTTTGGCCGAGATTGACCGCGCGATAGCAGCCAACGTGCGCTTTGGATATGTGCTGGCGGATGCAGGATACGGCCTCAGCGCACCGTTTCGACAAGGGCTAACAGAGCGCGGGCTGGTCTGGGCTGTCGGAATCCCGCGGCACCTGAAAGTGTATCCGGTCGATGTGAAGCTCATTTGGCCGATTACCAAAGCCCGCGGGAAACCACGAAAGCACCACGT
>NZ_RDQF01000140.1 GCF_004114425.1 Bradyrhizobium vignae
CACCGGCTTTCAATTACCCATAACTTTGACGACTCGGGCTGATCCGCTGATCGGCGAAATCTTGAATCGAAAGAATCACTTGTGATTCCTTGCTGAGCACCTGATTCGCGAGGGGGTGCTCTATGGGGCTGACATTAAGGGATCGATCGGCAAAAGGCTGTTTGCGGTCCTTGGAAGATGAATGTTGGATTGATCGAGAGAGTAGCGGATGCGAGTTTAGGGACGCGCGGCTCGGCGACAGATTCCGCAAACTGCTCACGCAGATTGGAAGCGCCATGGGACAAAGCATTCCGCTCGTCTGCCAGGATTGGGCGAATACCAAGGCAGCCTACCGCTTCTTCTCTAATGACCGGGTCAGCGAAGCGGACATTCTGGCCGGCCATTTCCAATCGACACGTGATCGTGCCGCCACTGAAGGTCTCGTTCTTGTGCTGCACGACACGACCGAATTTAGCTATCAACGCGAGAAGTCAGAAAGCGATCGGCATCACGAAGAGCATAAACAGTGGACGGGATAAGGCGGGTCGCCTCAGATCGCACACGGTTTGCGGCATCCTGATGCATTCGAGCCTCGCGGTTACAATCGAAGGTGTGCCGCTGGGGTTGGCGGCCGTCAAGTTCTGGACCCGGAAGAAATTCAAGGGAACAGCAGCGCTTAAAAAGAAGATCAATCCGACCCGGATTCCCATCGAGAAAAAGGAAAGCGTCCGGTGGTTGGAAAATCTCAAGCAGTCTACGCAACTCTTGGATCATCCGGGACGATGCATCCATATCGGTGATCGCGAGAGTGACATCTACGAGCTTTTCTGCGCAGCGCAGGAGACCGGAACTCATTTCCTGATCAGGACCTGCGTCGACCGCTTAGTTGGAGACGGGGATCACACGATCGCCGACGAAATGGACGAGGTCGCCGTCAAAGGGCTCCATCGCATCGAAGTCAGAGACAGCAACGGCGATTCCGACCAGGCCGTTCTTGAGATCAGGTATCGCAAGATTCGAGTCCTGCCGCCGATTGGAAAGCAGAAGCGCTATCCCGCTCTGACCCTGACGGTGATCCATGCCGAAGAGCGCGGGACGCCGAAAAACAGAAAGAAGATCGATTGGAAGCTGATCACCGACCTGCCTGTTGGTTCCCGCGCCGACGCCATTGAGAAGCTCGAATGGTATGCTTTGAGATGGAAGATCGAGGTGTTCCACAAGATCCTCAAATCGGGCTGCAAAGCTGAGGAGTCGAAGCTCAGGACCGCCCAGCGTCTGACCAATCTGATCTCGCTGTTTTGCATCCTGACTTGGCGGGTCTTCTGGATGACGATGCTCAACCGCTCCGTCCCAGACGCGCCGCCAACCCTCGCGTTGACTGCGACTGAAATCGGCGTGCTCGATCGCCTCGTCAACGACAAACCAAAAGGAAGCCAGAAAACGCTCTCGCACTATCTGATCAAGATCGCCCGGCTCGGCGGTTATCTCGCCCGCGCCAGCGATCCGCCGCCCGGTAATACCGTCATGTGGCGCGGGCTGTCGCGCCTCACCGACATTGCGCTGGGCGCCATGGTCGGAGCAGAATTTGTGGGTAATTGAAAGCC
>NZ_RDQF01000141.1 GCF_004114425.1 Bradyrhizobium vignae
TCCGGTGATGCTTTCAATTACCCACATCGTCGACGAGTTCTGATTGAGAGGCCGAAGGCGATGTCATTGAGGCGTGTTAGGCCTCGCCACACCACCATGTTTCCTGGCGGCGGATCGTGGTTGCGCGCGAGGTAGCCGCCCAGCATGGCAATCTGGAGCAAGTAGGTGGCGAGGGTCTTGCGCAAGATGCGCGGCTTGGACCGCGCCGCGTCGATGGCATCTAGCGTCGCGATTTCGGTTGAGGTGAGGACTGTCTCCGGCGCAGCGTCGGGCTTCGCTCGTGCGGACATGGTGAGGAAGAAGATGCGCCAGCTGACCATCGCGATGAGGGCGAGGAACTTGGTCAGCCGCTCGGCGGTCTCAAGCCTCGTCTCTTCGGCGCGGCAGCCAGACTTCATTACCTTGTGAAACACCTCTGCTTTCCAGCGCAAGGCGTACCATTCGAGCTTCTCGATGGCCATGGTGAAATCTCCGACCGGCAGATTGGTCACCAGCTTCCAGTCGATCGGCGGACGGCCCGCCGGCGGGTCGATCTCAAGGGCGTGAATGTAGGTGAGAAGCTGAGGACTGTATCGCTTCTGCTTGCCTATGGGCGGCAAGGTTTGGATTGCGGCGAACTTCACGTGCACGCACGCCGTCTCATCCTGTCCTATCGCGACGTAATGGCGTCCCGCCCAAGGCGTGGCCGAGAGCTGGGCGAAGACCCTATGAGCTCCATCCCGTGGCTCTGCGTCGGCGGGCGCGCCGGCCAATCGGTTGGTCTGCACTCGCACCAGAAAGCGCGTGCCGAGATCCTGCGCCAGGCAAAAGAGCTCGTAGATGTCGCTCTCGCGGTCGGCCACATGCACGCAGCGTTCCGGCGTGCCCACGAGCGCCATCGACTGGCGCAGGTTCTCCAGCCAGCGATAGCTTTCCTTCGTCTCGATCGGTACCCGCGTGGGGTTCACATGCCGCTTGAGCGTCCAGGTCCCCTTGAACTTCGTGCGTGTCCAGAACTTCGCTGCCGTCAGCCCGAGCGGCGTGCCGCCGAGGGTTACGGCCAGGCTCGAATGCATCAGCACTCCGAAGTCACCACGTTGGGCTGACCCGCCTTGTAACGTCCGGCGTTGATGGTCTTGGTGAAGCCGATCTTACCCGGCTGCGCACGGCTGTAGATGAACTCGGTGGTATCCTGCAGAATGAGGATTGGTCCTTCGCTCGCCGCGCAGCGCATGGCGGTCGCGGCAAAATGGCCGGCCAGCATCCCATGCTCGGTAACGCGCGGATTATCGAAGAAGCGATAGGCCGCCTTCGTCGCCGCCCAGTCGCCGCACGCGGCCGGGACCGGTTGGCCAGGTGCCGCCGACATCTGATCAAGCAGGCGGACAAATCGGCGCGCCAATCGCTTGTCCGGCAGCCCTGCCGAAACGACTTCGTCGTCATGCCAGCCTGCAGCACCGGCTCCCGTGTCTCCGCTCATCTGTGACGCCTCCGCGAATCGGCGTCACAAACAGAATCACAGGCGATTCAACCGATGCAAATCCTACGCACGAGATGTGGGTAATCGAAAGCCGGTGA
>NZ_RDQF01000142.1 GCF_004114425.1 Bradyrhizobium vignae
CTAGCAGGCTGTTGAAAAAGGCGCTCGCCGCCGACCGGCGACCGTGATTCATTGGCTCCGATGAGATTCGGAGATGGTGCGTGCGCGGCGGCGACAATCGAACGGGCGAACTGTTCAGCTACGTCGACCTGGAGGCGCGGGTGCGGCGTAATCATCCGCTGCGAGCGATCCGGACGATTGTGAACGAAGGGCTGTCGGCGCTGGAGCGAGAGTTTGCCGCGCTCTATTCGCCAATTGGGCGGCCGTCGATCCCGCCGGAGAAGCTGCTGCGGGCGATGCTGTTGCAGGCGTTTTATTCGATCCGCTCGGAGCGGCTTCTGATGGAGCGACTGGAATACGACCTGCTGTTCCGCTGGTTCGTCGGAATCGGCGTTGACGACGCAGCCTGGGACCATTCGGTGTTCTCGAAGAACCGCGACCGGCTGCTGGAAGGCGACATCGCGGCCAAGTTCCTGGCGGCGGTGCTGGCGCAGCCCAAGGTGAAGAGGCTTCTGTCGAGCGATCACTTCTCGGTCGACGGTACGCTGATCGAGGCCTGGGCCTCGATGAAGAGCGTCAAGCCGAAGGACGGCTCCGGCGAGCCGCCAGCGCCAGGCGGCGGGCGCAATGCCGAAGCGGACTTTCATGGCCAGAAACGCTCGAATGACACCCATGCTTCGACCACCGATCCGGACGCCAGGCTCTACCGCAAGGGCAAAGGCAAGGAGACGAAGCTGTGCTTCATCGGGCACGGGCTGATGGAGAACCGCCACGGCCTGCTGGTCGACGCCTGCCTGACGCAGGCCGGCGGGCATGCCGAACGGGTGGCCGCGCTGCACATGATCGAGCCTCGTGCCGACCGACCGACAGCGATCACGCTTGGCGCCGACAAAGCCTACGATGCAGAAGACTTCGTCAACGAACTGCGCTCGATGAACGTGACGCCGCATGTTGCACAGAACACCAGCGGCCGTAGTTCTGCGATTGACGGACGAACGACCCGGCACGGCGGCTATGCCATCAGTCAGCGCATCCGCAAGCGCATCGAGGAGGCATTCGGCTGGATCAAGACGGTTGCCGGGCAAGAGAAGACCAGCTTCCGTGGCCGTGATCGCGTCGCATGGGCCTTTACCTTCGCTGCCGCCGCCTACAATCTGGTGCGGCTGCCGAAGCTGATTGCGGAGACTGGCTGATGGCCAAGGTGCCCGGCTTCGCCAAGGCCTTTGTCGGCCGCTGGCGCATCGTCGAGATGGACGTCTGGGACAGCGAGTTCCTCGATCTTGCCGAAGAGGCGCATCTCACCTTCCAGGGCAAGTCCGATGGCGAAATCGCCTTTGGGGCTCTCAAGGGCTTCCTGGACGTGCGCTACGGCGCCCGCGACGGATCGGCCTGCGCCGAGTTCTCATGGGAAGGGCACGACGAGAATGATCCGTCCTGCGGTCGCGGATGGGCTATGATCGGCACTGCGGGCAGGCTCGTCGGCCACTTCTACATCCACAATGGCGACGATTCAGCCTTCGTTTGCGAACGCGGCTGAGTTCTTCAACAGCCTGCTAGATGAG
>NZ_RDQF01000143.1 GCF_004114425.1 Bradyrhizobium vignae
GGTAGTGTGCGGGAGGTTCTGCAAAAGCTGAGAGGCTGAAGCGGTCATGGTAAGTCCGGTGATTGCGAAGATCACCGCTCGTAGAGGAGCTTGGACCCGCCATGACCGTGACGAAGATTAGGACGGATGTCTCTGCAGTCAAAGAGTTGTTGAGGTCGGACAAGGAGTTCCTGAAGCCGCTGATCCAGGGTGCGGTGCAGGACATTCTCGAAGCCGAGATGACGGAGACGCTGGGTGCGGAGAAAGGGGAGCGCAGCGAGGGGCGGCTTGGCTATCGCTCCGGCTACTATTCCCGCTCGCTGATCACCCGGGTCGGCAAGATCGAGCTGAAGGTGCCGCAGGACAGGCAGGGACGGTTCTCGACCGAGCTGTTCGAGCGCTACCAGCGCTCGGAGAAGGCGCTGGTGGCGGCCTTGGCCGAGATGTACGTGCAAGGGGTCTCGACCCGGAAGGTGAAGCAGGTCACCGAGGAGCTGGTGGGCCATGCCTTCTCGGCCTCGGCGATCAGCGCGATCAACAAGCGGCTGGATGCGTCGCTGAAGGCGTTCTGCGAGCGCAAGCTCAAGGAGCCGTTCCCTTATCTGATCCTGGACGCCCGTTACGAGCGCGTCAGGGACGATGGCATCATCGCGAGCCAGGCGGTGCTGATCGCGATCGGGGTCGACTGGGAGGGCCGGCGTCAGGTGCTCGCGGTTGATCTCGCCAACCGGGAGAGCCGATCGAGCTGGAAGGAGTTTTTGGAAGGCCTGAAGGCCCGCGGCCTGCATGGCGTCGAGTTCGTCGTTTCCGATGATCATCCGGGCTTGAAGAAGGCCATTCCCGAAGTTCTCACCGGCGTGTTCTGGCAGCGCTGTTATGTGCACTTCCTCAGGAACGCGCTCGACTATGTGCCTCGGAAGGTCGATGACGATTGCCTGCTGGAGCTCAGATGGATGTACGACCGGCGCGACCTCTCGGAGGTCCGGCGCGATCTGGCCGCCTGGCTCGGCAAATGGGGCGGCAAGTACCCCAAGCTCACCGGCTGGGTGGAAGAGAACATCGAGGAGACGCTCACCTACTTCCGCCTGCCGCTGGCGCACCGCAAACACATGAAGTCGACCAATATGCTGGAGAGACTCAACGAGGAGATCCGGCGGCGCACCTACGTGGTGCGGATCTTCCCCAATGCCGAGAGCTGCTTGCGGCTGGTGCGCGCCTTGACCGTCGAGCGTCACGAGACCTGGCTCGAGGATCATCGCTATCTCAACATGGACCTGCTCAAGGAACACAAGAAGGAGGCGTTACGCCAGGCGGCCTGACGATGCTCAGGCCCACCAAGGGGATGCACGCCACCCCTCTCCGCCGCCGTCGCTCGCCAGCGCTGCGCTTTTGGGCAAGCGAGCGACGGCGGCTCCGAGGGGATGGCTCGGCCGGACCCCATGATCA
>NZ_RDQF01000144.1 GCF_004114425.1 Bradyrhizobium vignae
CTTTGCCCACCCTTGTTTTAGCGCACCGGACTAGAATGGCCTCGTTCCGTGAGGAATGGCCCAGCTCGGGTGGCCGCCCGAGCTGGGCTGCCGATCGATCGGATCGATGCCCACCGAAGCCTTGAGGGCTGCCTTTCGTAGCAGGATCGCGATCGGTACTTCATCGGGACCCGGATGGTTGAACGAACTTTAGGTTCGCACACACAAGGGAGGGTCGACGAAGATGGCCAAGCGTATCACGATCTGTGCCGGGATCGATACCGGTAAACGTAAGCTCGATGTGGCACTTGATGGCAGTTTGGAGCGGCTTCAGGCCGATAACACGCCGGATGGCTATAAAGTGCTGGTGGAATGGTTGCAGCGCCACAAGGTCAAACGGGTCGGGATCGAGGCGAGCGGCGGCTATGAGCAGGCTGTCGTCGCCGAGTTGCGGCGCCAGCGGTTTGTGGTCGTCGTATTTCAGCCGGCCCAGGTGCGCGCTTATGCCGTGTTCCAGCTGCAGCGCGCCAAGAACGACAAGATCGATGCCGCGCTGATTGCGGCCTGCACCGCCGCGGTCAAGAAGATCCACGCAGCTCCGGATCCCCGCTTGCTGCCATTTGCCGAGCACCTGACGATGATCGACCAGATCACCGAGGACATTGCTCGGCTGAAGAACCGGATCGAGAGCTGCCGCAATATGCGGCTCCAGAAGCTGTGGAAGGAGGATATCGCTCGCCTGGCCAAGCGCGAGAAGGTCGAACTGAAGGCACTGGCCGCCGCAATCCGTGAGCATCGCGATCTTGCCGAGCGGCTCGACTTGATCAACAGCATCGATGGTATCGGGCTAAAGACCGCCATGGTCATTCTGGTGCGGATGCCCGAGATCGGTCAGATCACGCGCGAGCAAGCGGCCGCGCTGGCTGGCATTGCCCCTTACGATGACGACAGCGGCGATCGCACCGGCGTTCGTCACATCGCCGGCGGGCGTGAACGGCTGCGACGTGCGCTCTTTACTGCGGCGCTGCCGGCGTCATTTCGCTGGAATCCGCAGCTCATCACGCTCTATGGAAGGCTGATGGGAGCAGGCAAGGAACACAAGCGCGCATTGATCGCTTGCGCCAGAAAGCTATTAATCTTCGCCAACACAGTGGTCGCCCGCGGCACGCCTTGGCAGACAAAACCGCCCGAGATCGCGAGGGCTCCGGCTACCTGATGGCGTTTCTTTGTTCGGCCGAAGCACCGTTTCTTCGTCCCGACCTGCCGTCACAAAGACGCCGCGCGCCGCGGCCGTCAAAGGCTGGCCGTCGCCCTGGCCTCAACTCCATCTCCGCTGCCGCCAGGCCACGCCTTGACGGCCGCAA
>NZ_RDQF01000145.1 GCF_004114425.1 Bradyrhizobium vignae
TTCGAGGAGGCTCGCGCAGGTGCCGCCCAAGCGCTCGCTTTCTGCGGCGAAAGCAACGGATGGTTGGTTGTGGAATGATCGCTTGTAGCAAGGATGCAACGAGTTGTTGCAAAACACGCCAAGCGCCAGGTGCCGTCAGGCGGCCTGCGTCCAGCGGGGAGAGTCCTCGAAGTCGCGGGCAAGCGGCTCGAGCAGCAGGATGATCAAGAGGTGTGCCAGCAAGTAGGGCTTGGCGGAGCGCGGATCGGTTCCAGGTGGCGTCTTGAGACCAATCAGACTCTTCAGTCGCTTGAAGCCAAGTTCGATGCGCCATCGCAGTCGATAGAGCGCGAGTACATCCTTGGTGGAGAACTCGTCCCGCGCGAGCGACGTGACCAGAATGACCCAATCCGCGGCTTCCAGAGTTTCTTTGGAGATGACGCGGTTTTCGTCTTGTGCGTCGCGCCGGGCTTTACGGCGCGAAGCCGCGACTGCACCGGCGGGCTTCTTGACTGCGACCAGACGCATAGCCAGAGGCGCACCGTCCTTGCGTTTGATCCAAATCCTCCGATCGATCAGTCCGTGCGCCTTCGCCGCACGCAATTGGGCCATCAGATCGAACGCAAGGCCTTTGGCATCAAGCCAACGTGCGTTCTTCCAGCCCGCTCGGATCAAAACGTCTGCCCCGGCGTCGCGCACAGCGGCGATGCGGTCAGGTTGTAGATAAGCGCGGTCAGCAATGCGGATCTCGTTCTTGACCACCGGTATCCGGTCAAACGTTTCGCCTTCTTGCTGATCTGTCAGCTCGAAGTGACCAAAGCGCTCATATGGCAGATCGAATGCACTATGAACGCGCCAAAGCTCACTGTTCCTGCGCGCAGCCGGTCCTGCCTGAGGCACTGTCGTCGCATCGATAATGCGGATCAGGCGGCCTCGGCTCGCTTTCGGGGCTGCCGCAGCGAGCAAGCCCTCCACCAGCACTGCAAACCAATCGCCACATTGACGCAGGCGATAGAACAACGCCACGCTGCTGAGGTCGGCAAGGCCAACAGAAGCGGCCCACGCGGCTGTCGATCTCAACCCTCTTTCACCCAGACAATAGGCCAGCATCAGCCGAAGTAACGACACCGCATCTGGAATTTGGCGCCGCCGCACGAAAGCCTTCGTCTGGCGCGCACTTATTTCAAGCTGCGCAGCCCCGCCGAGCTGCGTAACCACTCTCGTCCAGTCCTCGTTCAGAAGCGATTCGTCTGCCATCCCGCCTTGGAATCACGTGTGATTCCAACACTCAAGAACAAACTTAACGCCTATG
>NZ_RDQF01000146.1 GCF_004114425.1 Bradyrhizobium vignae
TCCCGGCGATCAACGGCAGCACCGCGAGCACCAGGAGGCCGGTCGAGGTCTGGCCGGTGGCCTCCTTGACCCAGCCGATCAGATAGGGACCGCCGAAGCCGGCGAGATTGCCGATCGAGTTGATCAGGGCGATGGCGCCGGCCGCCGCCGTGCCGGAGAGCCAGGAGGTCGGCAGGGTCCAGAACACGCCGAAGCAGCAGAACACGCCGACCGCGGCCACCGTCAGCACCACCGTCGTGAGGGTGGGATCGGTGAGATAGGAGGAGACGCCGAGCGCGACGGCGGTGAGCAGCAGCGGGGCGCCGACATGCATGACGCGCTCGCGGCTCGCATCCGAATGCCGCGCCCACAGGATCATGGCGATGGTGCCGAACAGATAGGGAATCGCGGTGACGAAGCCGGTCTGCGCGTTGGTGAGGCCGAACGCCTTGACGATCTGCGGCAGCCAGAACTGCATGCCATAGAGCGCACCGACAAAGCCGAAATAGATCAGGCTGAGCGCGATCACCTTCGGCGAGGACAAGGCTTCGCCCAGCGAGGGATGCTTCACGGCCTGCTTGATGGCGATCTCGGCATCGAGCTTCGCCTTGAGCCAGGCCTTCTGCTCGGAAGAGAGCCAGTCCGCCTTCTCCGGCTTGTCGGTGAGATAGAACCAGGTGACGATGCCGAGCAGCACCGAGGGGATGCCCTCGATGATGAACAGCCACTGCCAGCCCTTCAGCCCCATCATGCCGTCGAGCCCGAGCAAGAGGCCCGAGATCGGCGCGCCGATCACGGTCGAGACCGGCACCGCGATGGCGAAGGCCGCGAGGAAGCGGGCGCGATATTCGGCCGGGTACCAATAAGTGAGATAGAGGATGATGCCGGGGAAGAAGCCGGCCTCGGCGACGCCGAGCAGGAAGCGCAGCACGTAGAAGCTGGTGACGCCGCTCACCACCGCCATCAGCGCCGAGATGATGCCCCAGGTCACCATGATGCGGGCGATCCAGCGGCTCGCGCCGAATCTTTCCAGCGCGAGGTTGCTCGGCACCTCGAAGATGAAATAGCCGATGAAGAAGATGCCGGCGCCCCAGGAGAAGATCAGCGGCGTGAATTTCAGCTCGGCGTTCATGGTCAGCGCGGCGAAGCCGAGATTGACGCGGTCGAGATAGGAGAAGAAGTAGGCCAGCACCAGGAACGGAATCAGGCGCCAGGAGATGGCGCGGATGGTCGAGG
>NZ_RDQF01000147.1 GCF_004114425.1 Bradyrhizobium vignae
TGCCGTCGGTCACAACTTCCGCCGCATCCTCGCCTGGCTGAGGGTTCTTTGGTGCCTCTTCCTGGCCACCCTCATCGCAGCCATCAGCGACCGCTCACCGCTGCAATCGGCTTCTTAACGGACGACTACGTATCCTCGAGCGTCTGCGCGAGGCCCGTCCACGGGCTGTAGCAAACCTGACACGCCTTATCGCCGAGCTCGACTCGATGCACCAGGCTTCGTGACAGGTGCGCACGAAGATCTGCTCGTGGCCCATCGCTTCCGTTAGCGCGTCGCGGCGAGATGTCCGGAGTCGGGGGTAAACCGGAAGCACCCGACCGCTGGTCAGAACGGCGCTTTTGACCCTGAGCCGACTTGGTGGCTCACTCGATAATGCGTTCGGCGCGGTGGCACTCGGGGTCTCGATCGGGTCGTTGTTTTGGGGCTTGCTGACGGGCGCTGCTCTGACGGCGCTGGTGGCCGCGTATGCCTCAACTCTCGTCTTCATCAAGATCATCGGGGGTCTCTATCTCTTGTGGCTCGGTTTCAGGGCTTTTCGATCGGCCGCTTGTCCAAGACCGATCGAGACCCGGGATCACCTTGGGCCGCAATCGGCCTTTCCGTTCTTCATGCGCGGACTGATCGCGCAGATGACGAATCCAAAAGCCGCCTTGGCATGGATCGCACTCATGTCGCTCGGCCTCCAGGCCGATCCACCCTGGTGGGTGATTGCGGTGATCATTGCGGGTACGACGTTTCTCTCCGTCGTTGGCCACCTTCTCTATGCGCTCGCCTTCTCCACCGAGCGCATCGTGCTCATTTACCGGAGGGCGCGCCGCTCAATCGACTTAGCGCTGGGCACCTTCTTCTGCTTTGCCGGCATCAAATTGCTAACGAGTCGCACGTGACCGTTGCCTCCACCAAGCCCGACGATCTTGTTGGTGCGTGAACATTTTGAAATCTGAAGACATCGGGCGGCTCGAGGGGCGACTCTGACGTCGAGCCACATCGTTACATGGGCACATCTTCGCTGCGCCGGAGCCGTCCACACACGAGTTCTGTGCGTCAAGTTCAGCAAAATTGATCATGGGGTCCGGCCGAGCCATCCCCTCGGAGCCGCCGTCGCTCGCTTGCCCAAAAGCGCAGCGCTGGCGAGCGACGGCGGCGGAGAGGGGTGGC
>NZ_RDQF01000148.1 GCF_004114425.1 Bradyrhizobium vignae
TCCGCTCGCCAAGTCGATGATAGCGACTTGGTGGGCGGCAAAGAAGATCCCGTATTGCGCATCGTTTGCCGAGGGGCGGATGGCGAGGCGCTCGCCACGGAAGGCCTGTGGCACTTTCCAAAGACGTCCCTTGAAGCTGACATAGGCTTTGGTCGTGGAGACGCGGCGCACGATCTCATGGCTGTCGTATTCGACCTGTGGCAATCGATCGGGCATTGGTCGCTGGCTGGGCCGATATCGACTGGCCGGGACCTGTTGTCCGAGCGCCTCGTGTGGCCGTTCGAAGTTGTAGACTTCCCGCCAGGCGTCGAAGGCACGCTGCGTCTCTGCGAGATCGCGGAACTGTCGCAGTGCGAACACCTCAGCCGCGAGGGTGCGGTGGAATCGTTCATTCTTGCCGCGGCTTTGCGGGTGATATGGGCGGCTGTGGATGACGGCGACGCCAAGCTTGAGCAGCCACACCGAGAACCGTGTCCATCGCTCGCCGGAAGGATCACCCCAGGGCGAACCATTGTCGACGAAGAAAGCCTCCGGGAGCCCGTAGTGGCGAAAGGTCTTCTCCAAGCGGCTGCGCACGGTATCTGTGCGTTGATCGGCACAGGCCTGCAGGCACAGATCATAGCGGGAGTGGTCATCCACCACCGTCAGAGGATGGCACTGGGTATCATTGCCGAGCCGAACCCAGCCTTTGAAGTCCATCTGCCACAACAGATTGGGGGCCGGCATCTCGAAACGCTGGCTTGCCGTCGGGCCGCCGATCGGAGGCTTGATGCGGCCAGACCGACGCAAGATCTGATGAACTGTTGAGACTGCTGGCGAACGCAAGCCATTGCGCTCCAGGCAGTGAGCTATCTTGCGAGCTCCCCATGCCGGATGGGCATCGCGTACCGCGAGAATACGTGCCTCAAGCTCGCAATCGGTCTGTCCCGGGCTCGCATGCGGTCGGCGCGAGCGGTCGTCGACATTCTGATCCGCTTGCCATCGTGCAAGCCATTTGTAGCCCGTGTCGGGATGGATATTGAACCGCCGGCAGAGCTCCCGCCGGTTCGCTCCCTCCTGCATCGCAAGCCGCACGAACTCCCGCCGCTGATCCATCACCGACACCTCTCGCCAGGGCATGGACTTGGCCTCCTTTACTGCCAA
>NZ_RDQF01000149.1 GCF_004114425.1 Bradyrhizobium vignae
GGGGTCTGCGAGCGCTGGGTCCACGACCCATATTTCCAGTACTTCACCGGCGAAGAGTTCTTCCAGCACGCCTTCCCGCACGAGCGCTCGGACCTGAGCCACTGGCGCAAGCGGCTCGGCGACAAGCTGGAACTGCTGCTGGCCGAGAGCCTGCGGGTGGCGCACGAGGCCGGCGCGTTACGCGGCCAAGACCTCAAGCGGGTCACAGTCGATACCACGGTGCAGCCAAAGGCCATCACCTTCCCGACCGATGCCAAGCTGCTGCACGCGGCGATCAAGGGGCTCAACCGTCTGGCGAGGAAGCACGGGATCAGGCTGCGGCAGTCCTATCTTCGCGTCGCCAAGACCGCGGCCATGATGGCTTCCCGCTACGCCCATGCCAAGCAATTCAAACGGCATCAGCGGCAGTTGCGCATCCTGCGCAGCCGGTTGGGCCGGATCATCCGCGATATCCGCCGCAAGATCGAAGCTCAGGCCGTGCTCGAGAACGCCTTCGCCCTGCCGCTCAGCCGGGCCGCGCAGATCCGCTCGCAGCAGCAGCGCCAGCGCGGCTGGAAGCTGTATTCCTTCCATGCTCCGGAGGTCGAGTGCATCGGCAAGGGCAAAGCAGCCGCGCCTTACGAGTTCGGTGTCAAAGCCTCCATCGTCACCAACAACCGCCGTGCTCCCGGCGGCCTGTTCGTGCTGCACGCCAGGGCGCTACCCGATAACCCGTACGACGGTCACACCCTGCGGGACGTCATCGACCGCACCGAGACACTCACCGGCTGTCCGATCGAGCGGGCCTATGTCGACAAGGGATACCGCGGCCATGACGCGCAGAACCCGCGCCGTGTCTTCATCTCCGGCCAGAAGCGCGGCGTCTTCGGTATCATCAAGCGCGAGCTGCGCCGCCGCTCCGCCATCGAACCCGTCATCGGACACCTGAAGGCCGATGGTCACCTCGGCCGCTGCTACCTCAAAGGCCGCGCCGGCGATGCCGCCAACGTCATCCTCTCTGCCGTCGGTCACAACTTCCGCCGCATCCTCGCCTGGCTGAGGGTTCTTTGGTGCCTCTTCCTGGCCACCCTCATCGCAGCCATCAGCGACCGCTCACCGCTGCAATCGGCTTCTTAACGGACGAC
>NZ_RDQF01000015.1 GCF_004114425.1 Bradyrhizobium vignae
GACCACGGCGCCCTGACGGAGACGCGCTCTTGTGCATTCTTGGCATGGAAGGCCACTTGCTTGGCTCCGCTGTCGCGGTCAACCCCCGAAGCCCGAAGGGGCGCGGCACGCGCGGGGTTGACGGCGATAGCGCGAGCCGAGCAAAAATAGCCGTGCCATGAATGCGTCACGCTGAAATGCAGCAGATTGCAGGCCATCTCAATTTGAAGCGAACTTGGAGCAGATGACTTTGAAACCCCGCGACAACCCGATCGGCACGAGGTTGTCACCCATCTCTTAGGTACGTTTCGTTACCCATGTCTCCGGGCCGGACATCATCGCACTCTTCCACGATCGCGGACTCGAACCCCGGATCGCACATGAAGCGCGCGAGCTTCAGATTGCGGTCGGCCTCGTCGCTGCCGAGGAAGGCGCTTGCATCGTGCCGGTCCGGCCGAATCTCAGTCGGCGCGAGATGCCGTCTCTGACCGAACTCGGGTGACATCCTTCACCTCAACGGCAGGAGAAGCAGCTCCCCAGCTATTTCTCACGTAGTTGAGCACCGCTGCGATCTGGCGATCATCGAGTTGCCGGCCATACGGCGGCATACCCGGCGCTGTCGGCTCGGCTTGCGTGCTTGCACTGCGGGCGCCCCGGAGAAAGTTTCGGATCACCGTCGTCGGATCACTCGAGCGGACCATCGCCGACTCGCGAACTGACGGAAAGAGGTGGGCGACCCCTTTGCAGCGAGCGAAAGTGAACGCAGGTACCGGCAAGTGCAGGCGGAACTGGCGCATGCAAATCGCGTGGTGACGATGGGCCAGATCACAGGGTCAATCGCCCACGAGGTAAACGAGCCGATCACGGCTGCGGTCATCCGTGCGCAGGCAGCCTTGCGCTGGCTCGGACGCGAGCCGCCAGATCTTGGAGAGGTGCGGGAGTTGCTCACCCAGGTCGTCAGGAATGCCGCGCGAGCCGGCGAGGTCGTTGGACGGATCCGGGATATCATTAAGAAAGTGCCCCCCGGCAGGACTTGCTGGAGATCAACGGCCCGATCCGCGAAGTGATCGAACTCACCCGCAGCGAGGCGACCAAGAATGGCGTGTCCGTGAGCGCGCATCTGCCCGAAGGCCTGCCTCTCATTCGTGGCGATCGTGTTCAACTCAGCAAGTCGTGCTGAATCTCATCATAAACGCCATCGAAGCCATGAGTGGCGTCAGCGATGGTGCCCGAGAATTGCAGATCACCACGGCCAAAACAGAGTCGGATGACGTGCTTGTGGCCGTCCGAGATTCGGGTCCTGGATTTACGCCGGCAACACTCGAACGCATTTTTGAGGCCTTCTACACAACCAAAGCATCTGGCTGGGCTGTCGATCTGTCGTTCGATGGTCGAAGCACACGGCGGACGTTTTTGGGCGAGCGCGAATGACCCCCGGGGCGCCTTGTTTCAGTTCGCTCTACCTCCAGGAGAGGGAGACCGCTGAGCATGATGGTGGTCCGGGTGTGCATGTCCGACGTCAAGCAGACGCAATTGTTGCTACGATGGCAGAAGCCTGGTCACCCAGCTTGCGATTCTAACCGACGATTTTCCCTTTTGAATCCGACGCCGAGCGGCTCGAGCTTTCGGCACCGTCTTCTTAACGCGAAATCCGTCCTTCGACCCACGTTCCGAGCTACGGTTCGCGCGATGACTAGGGGTGATATCGCGCCACTTCTTTAGGCATCATCTGAAGCGGAATTGAGCAACTCCCGGCATGCTGCATTGCTTTGAACCTGTTTGGCCGAATTCTCGCGTCAGGGACTGTTGTGACTCGCCAACGCCAAACCTAGCGTCCTGCCAACGTAGGGAGAGCGAGCTATGCCAACAACATCATCGCGGAAAATTCCAGTCACGGTTCTAACCGGCTTTCTGGGATCGGGGAAAACAACTCTGCTCAACCAACTGCTCGAAAGCGATCTATTGGCGGATTCCGCCGTCATCGTGAACGAGTTTGGATCGATCAGTATCGATGCTGAATTGGTCGTCGGCGTCGACGAAGAGATCCTGCAGATCAACAACGGTTGCATCTGCTGCACCGTCCGGAAGGACCTCGTTTCAACGATCACCAATTTGCTCTCCGGCGAGAAAACGATCCGTCGGATCCTCATCGAGACGACCGGGCTTGCCGATCCCGCAGCCGTCATTCAAAGCTTCATCGTCGACGAAACCCTGTCGGACGCCACTACGCTCGATGCGGTCGTCACCGTAATCGATGCTGTCCATATCGACCATTGGCTCGCCGACCAGAGCTCGGGCGAAAACGTTGCCGCGGAGCAAATCGCGTTCGCCGACGTCGTGGTGATCAGCAAGCGTGATCTGGTTGACGCTTCCGCTTTTGCCGCACGCGAAGCAACTGTTCGAGGCATCAATCCGATGGCGCGCATCGTTTCGGCCATCAACGGCCGCGTCGACATCGGCTCAATCATCGATGTCAAGGCCTTCGACTTGAAGAACTGCCTGGCCATCGAACCGTTGCTGCTCTCCGAATTCGAGCACGAGCACGATCTCTCCGTCGTCAGCGTTGAGGTTCGTGAGGATCGCCCGCTGGACGGCCCGCGCTTCTTCCGGTGGCTAAACGCCTTTGTTCAACAGAACGGCGAAACGCTACTGCGCTCGAAGGGCATTCTTTGGCTGAAAGGGGAAGCGCGGCGCTGGGTGTTTCACGGTGTCCATATGACGCTTGAGGGTAGACCGGGCCGGCCTTGGGCGGCGAACGAGCCTCGATTCAGCGCGATCGTCTTCATCGGAAGAGGGCTCGATGCTGTTCAAATTCGCAGCGGCATCGCCGATTTGGCTCGACCCGGCACAAGTCTGGTCGCTTAGCGACCCGCCAATCCAATTTCAACGGGAGAAAATGGCGATGACGCCCCTGCTCGCCCTAACGATAAGCATCGCCGTGCTCGGTGGCGTGGACACCTACTTGACTGCAACCGTCCTGCCCATTCCGGTCTGGGTGACATTCATCGCCTGGGCTTCGTTCTTCGCTTGCGGCGGCACGTCGGCGGGCTTTGTCAAATCGGTCGCGTCGAACTGGATTGGGGTCATCATATCCAGCTTTTGCCTGCTCGCCATTGCGGCGGCTCCGGGGTCGGCCGCGTTTGCCGCAGTGAGCGTCGGTCTGGGCAGTGGCGCGATGATTCTCGCCTCCTCCCATCGGGCATTGGGATTTCCGCCCGCCATCGTCTTCGGCTTTGCCTCGACCGTCGGAACGGTCGCCGCTACGGGAAGTCCGATCACGGATGCGAGTATCACTAACCCGGCGTTGACTGCAGCATTTTCCATACTGGTCGGAGCCGCGTTCGGCTTCGTTTCCGAGAAGTTCGCCGACGTTCTGGCCACGCGCCGGGCTACGGCCTAATCAAGCGAGGGGAAACCGCTTATGAAATTGCAGCACTATCTCGGCGGCCTTGAAGGGCTCGATCCGATATCACTCGAAACGCGCGTGTTCGTGGAGGCCTGGGAGGAGAGGATTTTTGGTATCCACACCGCCATGATGGCGTTGAGCCCCCAGCTCAATCTCGCCGCAACGCCGAGCACTTTCGGCACGGTCTGGACCTGGGCGGATCTCCGCAAGGGCGCCGAATCGATGAACCCGTTCGATTATTTCAAATTTCGATACTACGAAAAATGGCTAGGCGGCATCTCCGCGTACTTCGTGGCCAATGGCTACATCACCCAGGAGGAGCTGGACGCGCGCACCAAGGATTTCCTGACCTCGCCGCCGGCAATGCCAAAGGGCGGCGATGCTGCGGTGGACGCTCGCGTGCGGACATATCTGCTGGTCGGCGATGATCCGAAGCGGGATCGGTCTACTCCGCCGCGATTCGCGTCGGGCGACGTCGTTCGGGTCGCCAATCCAAACTCTGTCGATCATACCCGCGTGCCGGGCCATCTCCGCAACAAGCACGGCGTCATCGATAGCATTTATCCCGACGCCTACACATATCTTTGCGACACCGGCCCCGACGGCATTGGCGAGGCGATGCCGGTGTACTGCGTCAGGTTCGATCCGGAGGCCCTGTGGCCCGGTAACACCGAGAAGCACTTCACTTTCTACGCAGATATCTTCGAGGCTTACCTCGAGCCTGCGACCGCATCCTGAGGAGGGCCACAATGCAACGCTTTGAATATCCCACGGACCGTGAGACGGCGAATGCCGCGCGTGCGCGCGCACTCGAATCCCTTCTGATCGAGAAGGGTGTGATCACAAGCGAAACCGTCGACAAAATCATGTCGATCTTTGCAACCGAAATGGGCCCCTTTAATGGAGCCAAGCTCGTCGCAAGGGCCTGGGTCGATCCGGCGTTCAAGATGCTCTTGGCCGAGAACACGATGGCTGCTGTCGAGAAGATGAACTTCGTCACCAAGGGCGCCGGCGCGGAAGGCGAGCATATGCGCGCGGCAATCAACACGCCGGAGGTGCACAATCTGATCATTTGCACTCTCTGCTCATGCTATCCTTGGCCGGTTTTGGGCTTGCCGCCTTATTGGTACAAGGACCCCTCATTTCGCGCACGTGCTGCGCGCGAACCGCGGAAGGTGCTGAGCGAATTCGGCCTGGATATTGATCCCGGCAAGGAGATCAAGACCTGGGACAGCAGCGCACAAATCCGCTGGTTCGTCGTTCCCGAGCGGCCTGCCGGCACCGACGGCTTCACCGAGGAGCAGTTGGCGGCTCTCGTCACCCCGGAGTCGATGATGGGTGTCAGCATGGTCAAACCGCCGGCCCGTTGAGAGTTCAAGATGCAGACGAATTTCGAGCATTTCGCTTTGGGAAGCATGTTGGGGAAACCCGACATGCCGCCAAAGGACAATGGTAGCCTCCGCTTCGGCGCCCCATGGCAGCGCCAGGCATTCGGCATGGCGCTAGGTCTCTCAAAACAAGGCGTATTCGAATGGGATGACTTCCGGTCGGAGATGATAGCAAGCATCGTCGCGTGGGAAGCCGTCCACGAAACCAGCGACCCGAGCTGGGACTACTATGAGATCTGGCTCACCGTACTAGAACGGATGGTGCAGCGGTCTGGCATCATCGGCCACCCAAACGACGCCTCTTTCTAGACTTGTTCGATTCCATTCGTCGACAGGATTCCCGCCAGCGTCCTTAGACCTGGCCGGTGTAGGTCGACGCCATCGGAAGAGAAGCAGCGAATTGTGGAACTCACAGGTCGACCCGCGCCTTCCCTCGGCGCAGGATTGATATCCCCAAGCTCCATTGAATAATGCGTCACCGATCGGAACAACGCGACGCGTCAGATCCGCGGAGTTGGGCCGCGACCGTGCAAGAGTCCGAATACCGCGCAAGTTTGGCCGAAATTGACGCACCCGAGGTGACTGGTCGGAACGACAATTGCATGAATTTTGGGCCCATTGAGGATCATTGATGCGCATCGCCCTACTCGCCCCGCCAGGTGTTCAGTCGCTCGACATTGTCGGCCCAGCCGAAGTGTTCTGGGAAGCGGCGCGGCGGCTGGGAGACCCCGGCGCTTACACCGTGCAAGTCATAGCGGGCTCGGCCGATCCCGTTCTTGGCACGGGCGGCCTGCGCTTCCTGGCTGACCGACATATCTTTCAAGCGGATGAACCGATCGACACGCTTCTGGTCGGCGGCGATCCGTCGTTCGAGACGATTGACCCTGCCATTGTGCAATGGCTGCGTCGGCGCGCTAGTACGGTCCGCCGACTCGGATCCGTTTGTACCGGAGTCTTCCTGCTCGCAGCAGCTGGCTTGCTCGACGGAAAACGTGTAACGACGCATTGGGAATGTGCAACCCGCCTGCGGAACGAGTATCCCGATCTCAATATCGATTCGGACCAGATCTTCATCAGGGACGGCAACCTCTGCACGACCGCCGGCGTCACCGCGGGCATGGACTTGGCACTCGCGCTCGTCGAAGAAGATTATGGTCGAGACTTGGCACTCATCGTCGCGCGCTACATGGTGATGTTCCTGAAACGCCCGGGCGGCCAATCGCAGTTTAGCGCTCACCTTGCCGCACAGATGTCTGGCAAGACCAAGATTCAACAAGTGCAGCAATACGTCCTTGATAATCTCGCAATGCCGCTCTCGGTCGATAGCTTGGCCGAACAGGCGGGTATGAGCGTGAGGAATTTCGCACGCGTGTTTCGCCAGGAAATGAACATGACGCCTACGGAGTTCGTGGACGCAGCAAGACTGGATGCCGCGCGCCTGCTTCTCGAAGATGGCGGAAAATCGCTCCAGCAGATCGCCGCACGCTGTGGCTTTGGCAATGCCGACGGCATGCGGAGAGCATTCGTCCGGAACCTCGGCGTAGGTCCGGGGGAATACCGGCTTCGTTTTCGAAGTGCCTGGGCAGGTACGAATCACGCCCCGCAACGCCATACACACCCCAGCCGTTCGTAACTGATGGAGCGTCTGCCGACGGATGTCGACCGTCAGCATGCGTCATCGCGACCTGCCGCAGCATTGCTGCAGACGCGTGGTGACGCCCTTCTTTTTGCGATCGAAATCTTCAACGATTACAGATTAAGTACAGGCCGGCTCTCGAAATGGCCGATGCCGACGTAACTTTGGCCGCTGCCTTCCTCAGTCGCCTTCTATAATTACAACGCTGGACGCTTTGTTGGATCAATGACAGGCGAGCCTGTCGGTCGGCACCGAAGCCGACTGCGGGCAACGGATCGTCATGGCCGCAGCAGGCCGCGAACGTCGAAAGCCGAGGCATCTACTGATGGCGAACGTCGACACATCACCTTATGACTCGCCACACGAACACACTGACCAACCCAAGCCAACTCACCGGGTCGGCATTATCGTTATCAATGGATCGAACGCGATCGATTTCATGGGACCAAACGATGCGTTCCATGAAGCCAACAAATCCACCGCGTCGTCGATCCGCTACCAAGTCGACCTCATCGGCCTGCAGCCCGGCCCGATCATTGGCTCGTCCGGCATACGCACGCTTCCGGACAAGATTATCAGACCGAACCTCGAAGCGGTCTACGACACGATCCTAATCGCTGGCACCCGAGAATTTCAACCATTTGAGGGCGACCACCTCCTATTGAACTGGTTGAGCCGAAACGCATCGTCAATCCGGCGCATTTGCGCAACCTGCACCGGAACGTTCACCTTGGCATCAGCTGGCCTCCTCAACGGGCGGCGCGTCGCAACGCGTCATGACCACGCCAAGCAGTTTGCGAAGATGTACCCGCACGCTCTGGTGGAGGCGGACAGGCTCTTCGTCCGCGACGGCGCTTACTACACTGCGGTCGGTGGAATGGCGGGAATCGACCTGTGCCTCTACCTCATCGAGAACGACTGTGGCCGCGCAACCTTTCTTGATGTCGCCCGCATGCTGTTCGTTTTCCTGAGGCGTCCCGGCACTCTGCCCCAAGTCAGTGAATTCCTGAAAGCGCAGTCAATCCAAAACACGCAGATCAGCCAGGTGATGGACTGGGCGCTGGATAATCTTACCGCCGATTTGTCGGTCGAGGCACTCGCCAAACGCGCAGCCATGAGCTCAAGAAACTTCAGTCGCGCGTTCACGGACGAAATGATGACCACGCCCGCCCGTTTTGTCGAAAACATCCGTGTCGAGGCCGCCCGCATCCTGCTGGAAACAACACCGCTGTCGATTCAGCAAATCGCCCATCAGGTCGGGTTCGGTAACCCAGCAAACATGCGGCGCGCGTTTATTCGCGCCTTTCAGGCTCTGCCCGCAGAATATCGGCACAGCATTGAACGCCCCGAGGAACACACCGCTCGACCAACTTTGATGAAGGCCTGAGCGATGGAGGAACGGCAAGCCATATCAACGTCACGGGAGTGGTTCAGACGCGATGGTAAATTCGCAATATGCTCAACCCGGAGCAAGAATACTGACGACATTTTCTCTCTTGATCGCTGCTAACGTTGCGATTTGGATATGGACTTTGCAGGCTCTTGCAGGCCGTCCCGAACTGCTTGGCACAGCGCTGCTCGCCTATGTCTTCGGCCTGCGCCACGCATTCGACCCCGACCACATCGCGGCGATCGACAACGTCGTGCGCAAATTGATGCAGGATCAACGGCCATCCACGTTGGTAGGCCTTTACTTTGCGCTCGGCCACTCAAGCATCGTATTATTGGCTTCGATCGCGATTTCCGGAACCGCCGTATCGCTGGATGTCAGCGCCATCGGAGACTTCAACCTGATCCGGACACTGGTGTCTGCCTTCTTCCTGCTGGCGATTGGCCTGGCCAACTACTGCATACTAAAATCGATATGGGCGACCTTTATGCGCGTGAATCGCGGTGAGAGCGTCGCCAGCGAGCAGTTCGAGCCGCTGACAGCGGCGCAAGGCCCACTCAACCGGCTGTTTCGCCCCCTGTTCAATATAGTGACGCGCGCTTGGCACATGTTTCCCGTAGGATTCATGTTCGGCCTTGGCTTCGACACCGCGACCGAGATCGGTCTATTCGGAATATCTGCGACCCAAGCCGCGCAGGGCACGTCGTTCTGGACGATACTTCTGTTCCCTCTGCTTTTCACCGCGGGAATGACGCTGATGGATACGGCCGATAGTGTCCTAATGACAAGCGCCTACGGCTGGGCGTTTGTGAAGCCGATCCGCAAGCTTTGGTACAATCTGACCTTAACGATGGTATCTGTTATCGTCGCGATCTTCATCGGCGGTCTCGAAGTCCTTGGACTGATAAGCGAAAAGCTCGGGCTGGACAGCGGCGCTTGGAGCATTATCCGCAGCTTGAACGCTCGTATGGATAATCTCGGTTATCTCGTTGTCGCGATCTTCGTCCTGAGCTGGATCTGTTCTGCGCTGCTGTATCACTTCGGGCGCTTCGACGATCTGCACGCCAATCAACCGGCGCCGTAACCGACACGCACACATATATAGATCGGCCACAATTCTGATCTGGTTCCTATGAGTATCTCATTGAAAAACTCTCGGTCGAATCCATCATGCAACAGACTCACACCCAACGGCGGTGGCTGCGCCAGGTTGGGCAGCAGCTCAACCGTGCTTGGCAAAGCGCCTGCCGGGCGACTGACCGGTCGCGCGGGCCACCGAAGACAATAACGCGCTGCCGAACTTGTGCGGTCAGATCAACCAAGGTTTCCGCAGCGGGTTAGGTTGAATCGATTTGGGATTCGCAAATCAGCCTGTTTTCTGGTTCACCATCGTGGCTGGGCGGAGGCCAGCATGGATGGGCAAACCTTATGGATCTTCGCAAGGGTGTCGTGGCCGCGATTGAGGGCGGGATGTCCCGCAATCAGGCCGCCAAACAGTTTGGCATCGCGATCAGCACGGCAATCGGTTGGATGCACCGGTCGAGGAGACCGGCAGCGTTGAGCCAGGCCAGATGGGCACTCACAAACCGGAGGCGGTTTCGGGAGACCATGCGGTCTGGCTATCGCAATGGATCAAGGACGGCGATTTCACCATACCCGGGCTCGTTGCCTCGGGCCGAATGCCTGCGCGGTGAGGGGCTCGCTCTCTCCGACGAGGCCAACCTCGACCGCCTCTACGCGGCGATGATCGATCTCCTGGTCTAACTACTTCTTCTGCAGGACATCCAGCAGCATGAGACTCATGGCCGTCGTCCCAGTGCGGATCGAGGGCTCCGGCACCGGCGCGAATTCCGGCGAGAGGTTGATTGGCACGGGCGTGTGCGTCTCGGCCGCCTTGGCGAGAAACTGCGGATCGAGGCCGCCGAGCGAGATATAGAACGAGGGCACGCCCGCCACCACGAACTCGGAATAATCCTCGCTCGCCGAGTGGGGCTCGGGCAAGAGTCGCGCCTTGTCGCCGAACGCAGTCTTCAGGACCGCGCCTTCGCGCGCGCTGAGAGTGGCATCGTTGACCACGGCCTTGCCGCCTGCCGAGATCTTGATGTCGGGCTCGGGGGCGCCGGCCATCATGGCGACCCCCTTGGCCGTGCGCTCGACGCCCGTGAGCATCTTGGCGCGGGTGTCGTTGTCCCACGAGCGGATCGTGCCGCGCAGCAGCGCGGTGTCGGGGATCACGTTGCCGGCATTGCCTGCCTGCACCGCGCCGATCGTGACGACTCCGAACTTCGAAGCATCCTTCTCGCGGCTGATCACGCTCTGCACATCGACGATGAAATGCGCGGCCATCATCACCGGATCGATCGTCACGTGCGGGCGCGAGCCGTGACCACCCGTGCCCTTGAAGACGATCGTCAGCCCATCTGACGTCGAATTGATGACGCCGGGCTTGTAGGAGACCGTGCCGAACGGACCGGAGTTTACATGCAAGGCGAAGCCCATGTCCGGCTTGCCGAAGCGCGTGAACAGACCGTCGGCCAGCATGGCCTTGGCGCCGCCATCGCCTTCTGCCGCTGGTTGGCCCACGAACATCAGCGTACCGCTCCACTGGTCCTTCATATCGACCATGGTCTTGGCGACCGCGGCCCACACCGCCATGTGGATGTCGTGACCGCATGAATGCGCCACCGGCGATTCGGCGCCCTTGTACATTTGCGTGGCCGTGCTGGCGTACGGCAAACCGGTCTTCTCGAGCATCGGCAGCGCGTCGAGCTCGGTGCGCAGCATGACCAAGGGGCCCGGACCGTTCTTCAGTATCGCCACGATGCCGGTCTTGCCCACATGCTCCGTGACGTCGAAGCCCAGCTTGCGCATCTCGCCCGCCAACAAGGCGGCCGTGTGCGTTTCCTGGAAGCCCAGCTCGGGATGGCTGTGGATGTCCTTGTAGAGGGCCTCGATGTGCGCGTACTGAGAGTCGAGCCCGCGATCGATCGCGGCGCGCGTGACGGCGACGTCAGCGGCGTTCGTAGCGCTGGCGCTTGCCAGAACTGCCAGGACCAGCAGATGGGTCATCGATCTCGTCATGTCTGTAGCCTCCCTTTGTGTAGCCGCCATGCCATTCAAGTGTCTTTCCTGGTCTGATGGGACGGGGGCTTGCCGGGACCAGAGCCTCGCCAGCTTAGGAGCCCGCGGCGAGACGACCCATGACCAAGATTAGCATGTTCAACCAGACCAAGATCGGCGCTCGCAGCACCGCGGCGGCTACAGGCGAAGCACTTGCCGCAGTCGCAGCGCGGCAGCTGGTGCGTCTTCCGGAAGAACGTTGGTGTAGCCAAGCAACAGCCCGGACCGGTCTTCACGCCAAGTCCCATCGGCGAGCGCGCGTTCACGGCCATCCCATGGGTGCGAGCCGTCGAAGCGAGAGAAACGTCATCGCACGGGACGCGCAGCCGAAGGAGCAGATGCATGCCGAAGTTCTCGGCACTTGCCACAGACGCGAAGACCCGGTCGAGCGCCCGTTGCAAGGCCAGCCGGCGCGCCGCATAGACCCTTTTCATGCGCGCGAGGTGGCGGGCGAAGTGACCTTCCGCAATGAACTCGCAGAGCACCGCCTGATCGAGCAGCGACTGGTTGACCGGCTGCAGCGCGGCTGCGTGCTGAAGCCGGGATACAAGCGGCACGGGGGCGACGAGGTACCCTAGTCTGAACCCTGGGAGGGAGTGCCTCAATATATTCGATCAGGGATTTCGACCGGAACTTCGTATGGCGCGAGCAGATCTCGAGCAGCTGGTCGCGATCAATGATGAAACTCGCGCTCGATTGACCTTGGATGGTGTCGCGCCTGAGATTTCATCCGGCTTCGACCGAATGAACATGACGGAGAAGATTGCGGAGCGCCTTGATGAACATTTGCAGTCCATCAGCCCCAAAGATGTTGCTCACGCGTGCATTGTAGCCAGCAATCTCGGCCAGCTCGTTGACACGCAAGGCGTGATCGATGAGCGAGTGCGCGGTGTCCGTCGTCGCGAACAACTCCTTCTGCACTTTTATCTCGAATTCTTGCAGCCGCTCGCCGTGAACGCCAAAGAGCGTCGTGTCTTCCTCAAGGCTTCTTCGGTGAAAGCGCGGATCGCAGCGAGAGATCAGCGACGCAGCGCCGGAAAATGGCCAGCGACGTCCGATAGGAATTTCGGCGCTCGGCAAGTGTGAAGCCGGGATGGCATTGCATGATGTTGGTCACGGCAGAAAGCGCGCGAACGACAGCAACTGAAGATCGACAGAGCGCGACGCGCGCTCGACGCTGCCCGGCAACAGCACAATGAGAAGGCTGACGCTATCCGCACAAAGTCGAGGCGCTCGGCGCGCAAATAGACAAGCGTGCTGGCTTCGGCGTCTCGGCACGTCACCGGCGGCCGTCTTTCCGTCACAAGAGCTTGAGCTTCTCCAGTTCATCGGCCAACGCTTGCTCGACTGCTCTGTACAGGCCCTTCTTCTTTGTTTCGGGGACCTTCCAAAGGGCGACCACGACGTCCGGGCGGATGGCCAGGTAGCCTCTGACCATCTCTTCCACTAGCTGATAACCGTGGCCGGGTTCGCCGACGACGCGCCTCTTGAAGTCATCGAAGATCGAAGGCTGAAAGTACATGGTGGTCGCCTTGCGCTCCACCTTCCTGATCTTGGCGTCGTCCTCGTCGGAAGTATCGCCCTTCTTCGCTTCCTTGCTCATGTTCGGCCGCCCTCACTTGGCGACCGTCTTAGGCGTTGTATTGAATTGGAAAGCCGCGTCGGCTTTGCTCAGCCCGCCCTCGACTACGCTTCGCACCATCGCCTCTCGACCTTTGGGGGTCAAAGGCGCATTCTTGTGGCTGTTCATCTGGTCTCTCCCTGGAATACTGAAGCTTCGCAGCCTCAGGTTCCTTGGTTCAGACCAGATGGACAACCTCCTGACAGACCAGAGCTAGAGCTACCCTGGGGCTACACCAGAGATCTCTGGCGTGCAGTAAGGCCTAATTTTACGGGGCTTTCTCGAAGCCGTCTTATTCTGGCGGAGAGGGAGGGATTCTCTGCCAAGGCCCTTAAGGGCTCGAAAACTGCAGGAAAAACAGCGTTTCCGGACAACCGCGGCGGGTTGCGTGTACCGCGAGTATGTACCGGACCCGCTGGTTCACAAGAAGCGAATTATTGTCAAATGGTAAACAGTTTCCGAATTCCAGAGGTCAAGCCCACTTGATCTCGCGACAAGCCGGATCGCCGAGCCGCAGGCTATTGATACTGGTCTTCGGTCCCGAACAGGCAAGCGAGATGAACTCCTCTTGCCATTGAGATTTCATGTCTCGTCGGAGTCACGATGCATAGGTCAAGCCAGCAGACGGCCCAACAAGATCCCTCAGACCTACGGCTTAGAAAACCGTCTCCATGGCAATGATGTCAATACGTTAGGTATAGCGTGTTGCAAATATGTTGCGTGCGCGAATCTAAACTCACACAGGGTGGCCTTCGCGATCCTTGGTCGTCGCTCGATTGGCTCGGCTCTCCGGCAGAGACGCCAGTTCATAAGGCAAAGGCAGCCGTGCTGGGCAAAGTCACTTCAAGGCTGCGCCCAACGTGATCAGACGGTTGGAGGCCCGAATCCCGCGAGCGCCATCCAGAGCAGCTATCGTCTCGGCTTCCTGTGTGAATCTTTCTCAAGGCGGGCGGCTCCCGGGCAAGCGCGGCGTTACGGGATCACTCCGCCGCGAGCGGATGCCGTCGCAACGGCAATCCAAGGCGCACCCATACATCGACCAGCGCTTCAGCCAGTGCGTGAACTAGTTTGTCATCATGGTAGGGCGTCGGCGTGATGCGCAGCCGCTCGGTGCCGCGCGGGACAGTCGGATAATTGATCGGCTGCACATAAATGCCATGCTCGGCGAGCAGGAGATCGCTCGCCTTCTTGCACGTCTCCGCTTCACCCATGATGACCGGCACAATGTGCGTCTCGCTCGGCATGACCGGCAGGCCCACCGCATTGAGCACAGCCTTGACCCGTGCCGCGCGTTCCTGGTGGCGATCTCGCTCCCATTGCGAAGTCTTGAGGTGCCGGATCGCCGCGGTCGCGGCGGCGCAAACCGCCGGCGGCAGTGCGGTGGTGAAAATGAAGCCCGGCGCGTAGGAGCGCACCGCATCGATGATATCGGCATTTGCCGCGATATAGCCGCCGAGACCGCCGAAGGCCTTCGCAAGCGTTCCCTCGACCACGTCAATGCGGTGCAAGGTCCCTTCACGCGCGGCGATGCCGGCACCGCGCGGTCCATACATCCCGACCGAATGGACCTCGTCGATATAGGTCATGGCGCCATAGCGCTCCGCGAGATCGCAGATTTGATTCACGGGCGCGATGTCGCCGTCCATCGAATAGAGCGACTCGAACACGATCAGCTTCGGCCGCTCCGGGGCCTCCGCCGCCAGTAATTCCTGGAGATGACCGACGTCATTGTGGCGCCAGATCTTCTTGTCCACGCCCGCACGCCGCACGCCTTCGATCATCGAATTGTGGTTCCAGGCGTCCGACAGGATCACGCAATCAGGAAGCAGCCCGGCGATGGTAGGGATGCCGGTTTCGTTGGATACGTAGCCCGAGGTGAAGACCAGCGCCGCTTCCTTGCCGTGGAGGTCAGCGAGTTCGCGCTCCAACTCGACCAGCGGATGGTTGGTGCCGGAAATATTGCGCGTGCCACCGGCCCCCGCGCCCATCCGCGTCGCCGTTTCAACCATCCCGCCGATCACCTTGGGATGCTGGCCCATGCCCAGGTAGTCGTTCGAGCACCAGACCACGACGGGGCGCGGGCCGTCCGGGGAATGCCATGTTGCGTGCGGGAAACGCCCGGCGATGCGCTCGAGATCGGCGAACACCCGGTAGCGCCGTTCCTGATGCAGGCGGGCAAGCGCGGCGGAAAAGAAATGATCATAGGTCATGAAGCAAATCCTCCGTCCGGTTTGTGCTCAACGATCGGGACTTTACCGATCCAAGGTGCTTCCAGGCCCCTTCGATCCAGCGCCGTCGCTCGTCGGCCTTGGGGACGGGGCGGCCGGCCCTCGGGAGGGGGAACCGGCCGCGGGAAGCCACGGCGAAGGGACAAGGCGCCGGGGCGAAGCACTTGCGAAGCTGTCTGCCTCCGCGAGGCCAATTCGTATCCGACACGGAACGTCGGTGCGAGTGAAGCAATGCGAATCCGGGCAAATAGTCGCGAATGCGAAAGCATCAATCTAGTCGTTAGTTTCGCTCGGCGGTCCAATAGCCAGAGCAACGCGAACCTCCCGAATAGCCGCTCCATGTCCCACGACCTGAACTGCCCGAGACCCGGCCTGAGCCGGACGCGTATTTGTCCTGAACCGTCACGGAAGCGCGAACGGCACCTGAGCGCGCCACATAACCTCTGAACCTCACCAGATTCGGATGCGTGACGACGCCATTGTTGACGTTGACCGAGAAGTTGTAGGTCGAATCGCAAGCGCCCCTTTGCGTCACGAAGCGAAGATCCCAAGACCCATCATACGCGGAGCGAGCCTGCGCGACGGAGAAGGATGCGAGCAAGCAACTCGCCGCTGCAGCACAAGTGAGAAGCTTTTTCATTGTCTCCTCCAAAATTTCGCTCGTTGATTTCATCGATCCAAAGGACCTCCGCATCCTTCCGATCCAACACGTCAGTCGAACGGAGGGCGCGGCCGGTCCCCGGGAGGGAAAGGACCGGCCGCGAGTAGGCCCGGCGAGAACGAAGGTCGGGCACGCGCCGGGCACCGAACACTTGCGAAGCGATCTGCCTCGCGAGGCAAATCGATACGCGACCAGGCAGCAAGGAGCGAGTGAAGCGATCCAAATTCCTGCAAATCGATGACGACCGGCCTCACCCGCGCGCCTGAGAGCGCCTTACGAAAAGGTTACGTCGCTGATGTCGATCGACACCATCAGCATATCCAGGATCGGGCGCCGGTCGGGGCCGCGCGTATAGGCGCGCCGCTTGCTCGGCAACCGCATGCCGTTGGCCTCGGTATATTCCAGCATCAGTTGCGCGGCGGGGAAGCCACCGGCGATGTTGACACTGTAGTCGTGGCGGCGCAGCTCAAAGTGCTCGTCGAAGAAGAAATCCTGAATCTGGCAATGCGTCTCGACCGAGCCGGGGAAATAAACCCGCAGCACTCGCCAGGTCTCTTTCCCCTCCTGCCAGGGCGCTATCTCCTCGACGCGGAAGCCGTCCATTGCAAAGGCGAAGGGCGTCGCGAGATAGGTCCATAGGGCTTCGCCGTTGAAATAGGCGCGATGCAGGGGATCCCAGGGCGTGTGCATCTGGTGTCCCGCAAATGAATCCCTTGGCATGCGCCGCTCGGCAACGACGGTGCCGTCCAGCTTCTCGATGGCGATCCGGTCGGGCGTGAACATCGTGCGCTGATCGGCCGCGCCATAAGGCGTGACGGACGATCGCTCCTCGTGCAGCCATACAGTCATGCGGCGCGGATTCGCGTCCTGCAGCACGCCTTTCAAGGCAAAGAAGCCGCCGCCACTGACAATCGTGGCCTCAACCTTGTTGTAGCTACGCCAGCGCTCCAGGCCGCCATGGGCGTCGAGAACTTTCGTGAGCAACTCGTTCATGGCTTTCCCTTCCAATCCTCTAGTGCGATCGCCGGCATTTCAAAGCGCTCGCGCGTGCGCGTGTACCAACCGCCTTCCATGCGGCCGATCAGGTCAAGCTTTTCGGCATCGACGTGCTGCCGCGCCGCGTTGGTCACGGCCTCGTCCCTGACATGCACCATCAGGATCTTGCCGAGCACCAGGCTGAAGCTGCCCAGCGCGATTTCCTGCATGAAGATGCACTCCATCGAGACCGGTGCATCCGCGATACGGGGAACTCCGACCCGCATCGAGGGCGCCAGCGACAGTTCCGCCTCTTTCGGCTCCTCGACGCCTCTGGGAAAGGCAATCGACGTGACGCGCATCTGCTCGGCCAGTGCGAACGGCACCAGATTGACGACGAACTGCTCGTTGCTGCGAATATTGGCGCGCGTGTCCTTTGGCTCAGCCGGTCCCTTGCTGCCAATGCCAATACCAACGGTCGCGGGGTCGCTGCCGAAGACATTGAAGAACGAGAACGGCGCGGCGTTGATGGCCCCGGCAGCATCCCGCGTCGTCACCCATGCGATCGGCCGCGGCAAAACTGTCGCCAGCAGCAATTTGTAGCGCTCGGGCGCGCCCATCTTTTCGAAATCGAACTCCACAGCTTCTCCAATCCTCAGCTTGCGTGGCCGATCCAGTAGGAGCTAAAGCGCGATGGGGTCAGATTGAATCACCGTCGCGCGTTGGCTCCTTAGTTACGCATAGGCCGTCAGCTTTGCGGCTTGCCGCCGAGAAGCTGCTTGTGCACCGTCAAGACCTGGATCTGACTGGGCGAGGCAGGCATGCCACCCAGCGTCAGCGCGGGGACGGAGGAAGCCTCCTCAACATGCCCCGCGCCCATCACGGAAACCTGGTGCGCGGTGATCGGGAAGCCTGTTGATTCATAAATGGGGAGTTCGGCAGCGGCGGCCGCACCGATTCCGTTCGCGATGGCGAGGGCAACGGCGGCAAACAGTACTAGACGTTTCATGACTACATCTCCTTTGGTTCGACTTTCCTGGTTACGGTGGGGATTGGGTTACTTTGCAGACGCTACGGCAGCGTTCGGCGTGGGGCCGTTCGCTCTGACCCCGTATCGGGGAGCGGGAACGGCGCTTGAGAGCTTGCCGGACATCGCGCGGCGCGCGGCCTCGTATCTATCCCAGTCGGTCTTGTCGGCGAGCGCGGGAATGGTGACGACCTCACCCTGGTCGAGACCGGCCAGAGCGGCGTCGACCATGTCGTCGACGGACATTACGATCGCGGCCGGGAGGTGGTGCAACGGCACGCCGGCGACGTCCCAGAAATCTGTCGCGGTTGCGCCGGGCAGGACGGCCTGGATGCGCACACCCTTCTCGGCGAGTTCGTGATGCAGCGAGAGCGAGAAAGCCAACACGTAGGCCTTGCTGCCACCGTAAACGCCATTGAGCGTCTCGGGAGAAATCGCGACGATCGACGAAATGTTGATGATGGTGCCGACGCCACGGGCGACGAAGCCCGGGGCCGCGGCATAGCTCAGGCGCGTGAGCGCGCCGACATTGAGGCGGATCATCTCATCCATTTTCGCGACGTCGGCGTTGAGCAGCGGCGCTGTGGCCCCGACGCCGGCATTGTTGACCAGGAGCGTGATGTCCGCGTTGGCGCGCAGGATCGCCTCGATCTTGGCGAGATCCGTCTGGTCGTTGAGGTCGGCTGCGACCGTATCAACGGAGCGGCCGCTTGAACTGCGCAAGCGCTGCGCCAGGCTGGCGAGACGGGTCTTGTCGCGGGCGACCAGGATCAGGTCATAACCACGCTTGGCCAGACGATCGGCATAGAGGGCTCCGATGCCAGCGGATGCGCCCGTGATGAGGGCAGTGCCTTGGGTCGTCGTGCTCATGGACGTTCTCCTTTGCCGTCCACACCTATGACCTTCCGAAATTTGACGCTATACGTTAATTTTGAGAGCTATCTTTCCACAAAATGGGAGGGACGGACCGATGGATCGCCTGGAGTCGATGTCGACTTTTCTGGCCGTGGTCGAGACTGGCAGCTTGTCGGCCGCCGCGCGGCGACTGAAGACGCCACTTGCAACGGTCAGCCGCAAGGTCTCCGAGCTCGAGTCCCATCTCCGCACGAAGCTGTTCAACCGTTCAAGCCGCAAGCTGGTCCTGACCGATGCAGGCAGCTCCTACTTCGCCGCCTGCAAGCGGATCTTGGCTGATGTAACCGAGGCCGAGCGCGCCGCATCCGGCGAATATTCTGAGCCGACCGGAGAGCTGATCGTAACCGCTCCGGTGGGACTTGGCCGCGCTTACCTCATTCCGATCCTCGCGGATTTCCTCAAGGCCTACCCGGATATCAAGGCAAGCTTGCAGCTCGCCGACCGCGTGCAGAGCCTGTTTCAGGAGCAGATCGACCTTGGCTTACGCATCGGGCCCCTGCCCGACAGCAGCCTGATTGCGGTACGCGTCGGCACGACGCGTCGCGTCGTTTGCGCCAGTCCAGCCTACCTCGCAGCCCACGGAGCACCGCGCACGCCGGACGAACTCGCCGGGCATGATTGCATCACCTATGCGGGTTTCATGTCGCCCGATGTCTGGACATTCTTCAAGAATAAGACAGCTGTCGCGGTGCCCGTACGCGCACGGCTTGTGGTCGGCAGCGCGGAAGCAGCCTGTGACGCAGCATGCGCCGGCATCGGCATTACCTCTGCCTTCGCCTATCATTTCCAGGCAGCGCTCAAGCGCGGTGATCTCACGACTCTGCTCGATGAGTTCCAGCCCGAACCGCTGCCGATCAATCTCGTGTACGCGGCCAACCGGTTTCTGCCGATCAAGGTCCGCGCTTTCCTCGATTTTGCTGCGCCGAGGCTCAAGACAGTTTTCGGGGAGTTCCAGCCGGCCGCTTCGGGTCAGCCACCAACAAGGAACTTGTGAACATCCGAACCAATATCCGGCTCGATCTGAACCACCGAACCTGCTGGCGACCCAATTTCTACCTTAGGCTCCCCTGCCGTCCTGTTTGCCGATCACGCAGCGCCATGCCGCGAGACGCTCGGCCGGATGCTGCGTCATCCAGTCGGCAAGCTGCGGCGCGCCCATCAGGCACGACTGCACCGAGACGTTGGCGAAATCCGACGTGGTGACGATCTGCTCGTGGCAATTCGCCGGAGAAGACAGGCTGCAAAGCACCGCAATGATCTTGATCACGAGACAACTCCGGCATTGATGTTGCTGATTGCTTGACCCATCGGCGGTTTCTTGTCCTGCTTGCTGACGGGAGCCGACGGAATGACGCTGTCGCTAATCGCGCAGGCTTCATGAATCGGGCGGCTTCGTTCGCGCCCAGACGCTTGGATAAATCGAAAGAATTCTTCCATCTTCAGCCTCTTCTGAATTGCGCGCCGCCTGCCACCGCACGATCGGGCCGATCGGCGTAGATGTAGAGCGGACGCGCGGTCCCCTCCGCCACTTCGCGCGAGATCACGACTTGCTCGACGCCTTCGAGACCCGGCAGATCGAACATGGTCTCGAGCAGGATGCTTTCGAGGATCGAGCGCAGTCCGCGCGCGCCGGTCTTGCGTTCGATCGCCTTGCGCGCAACCGCGCCAAGTGCCTCGTCTGCGAAGGTCAGTTCGATGTTCTCCATCTCGAACAGGCGCTGGTATTGTTTCACCAGCGCGTTCTTCGGATCGGTGAGGATCTTCTTCAGCGAGGTCTCGTCCAGGTCCTCGAGCGTGGCGACCACCGGCAGGCGGCCGACGAATTCGGCGATCAGCCCATACTTCGAGAGGTCCTCTGGTTCGACATGGCGGAATATCTCACCGCTGCGGCGGTCTTCCGGTGCGAGTACCTGGGCTCCGAAGCCGATGGAGGTCGAACGGCCGCGCGCGGAGATGATTTTCTCCAGACCCGAGAACGCACCACCGCAGATGAACAAGATGTTGGTGGTGTCGACCTGCAGAAGCTCCTGCTCCGGATGCTTGCGGCCGCCCTTCGGCGGAACTGAAGCGACCGTGCCTTCGATGATCTTGAGCAGCGCCTGCTGCACGCCCTCGCCTGATACGTCGCGAGTAATCGACGGATTCTCGGACTTGCGGCTGATCTTGTCGATTTCGTCGATATAGACGATGCCGCGCTGGGCACGCTCAACGTCGTAGTCGGCGGCCTGCAACAGCTTCAGGACGATGCTCTCGACGTCCTCGCCGACATAGCCCGCTTCGGTCAGCGTGGTGGCATCCGCCATCGTGAAAGGCACGTCGAGGATGCGGGCGAGCGTCTGCGCGAGCAGCGTCTTGCCCGCACCTGTCGGCCCGATCAGCAGGATGTTCGATTTCGCGAGTTCGACGTCGTTGTGCTTGGTCTGATGGTTGAGCCGCTTGTAGTGATTGTGGACAGCGACCGAGAGGACCTTCTTGGCGTGGCTCTGACCGATCACATAGTCGTCGAGGACCTCGCAGATATCCTTCGGGGTCGGAACGCCGTCAGGCGACTCTACCGGCGAGGACCTGTTCTCGTCGCGGATCATGTCCACGCAGAGTTGGACGCATTCGTCGCAGATGAACGCCGTCGGACCTGCGATGACCTTGCGGACCTCGTGCTGGCTCTTGCCGCAGAAGGAGCAGTACAGCGCATTTTGTGTAAGTGAATGAACTGCCATAGCGACCTCAATGAGACTTGCCGAGCACGAAAGTGAAGGGAACAACAAACAGTTCACCGCCCTGCTCGTCGCTGACATGCAAGGCCCAGTCACGCCAATCCTCGAGGCTGCGCTCGTCGATCAAGGATCGCACGATGCGGGTCGCGTGATCGCACGCCTCAACGAGATCATCCACCAAGGCGCCGCGACGGTCGACAAACACCTTCTTCGTGTTGGAGCAGTGGAAGTAGACCTGGGTCACGTTCAGTCTCCTTTGGCTCGAATGGGGAGCAGCGAAAGGCACGCGTCGCTCGTGTCCTCGAGGAGGCGGCGCGAGGCAGACAGCGGCGAAGCAACGAATATTTGGAACCACATCCAGGTGGTCATCAGCGGAAACAGGATCATCTGCGCACCTCTTGAGTTGCGATTGGCCACGAATGGTGAGGCTCAGCTGCCGCACTTTGTCGCCAGCAGGTCGTTGAAGGCGTTGATCACGGAATCGAGCGCGGCCAGGACCCGCGCTCCATCGACGCGGTTGGCTGCCATTTGCCGCAACATCACCGACTCGTAGAATGAAGCGGCGTAGGCCCGACAGCTCTTGTCTTTCTCTTCGGGATTGGCCGACTGGCTCTGCACGGTCGGCCAGCGCTTGCAAAAGGCATCGACGTCCTTGCTTGAGGTACAATCAGCCGCAAGCGACTGGGCCGCAGATGCGATAATCGCGGCGGAAGCGACGAGAACGGCTAGTCTCCTCATGATCGAACTCCGCAAGGGGAATTGTTACGAGGAGAGTTACAGTTCTTTAGGCGATCTTCTATTGCACGCGAGTCGTTCCGGGTACGGCTGTGGTTGCATCAGCTGAACCTTGGCTTACCGAGCAGCCTGCGCACTAGCGAACAGACTGACCGCGTTGAAGCTGTCGTTCAGACTCACGCCGGGTTTGGAATGCAGCCCGGCCGCGCCGAGGCTCTGCCGATCAATCCGAAGAAGCTCGTTTCGAGTTCGGCGCGGGCTCTTTGCAAGAGCGCTGCACTCTCGCCATCCGTGCCGTTCCGAATCGTCACAGTTGCTGTCAGACCCGACACCAGCGGCACGCCGGCCGGAACGTGATCAATCGCGATCCGGACTGGCACGCGCTGCGCCAGACGGACCCAGGTGTAGACTGGATCGACGTTGGGCAGGCCCTGCGTGGCAGCGGCCGCATTGGATACGCTGACGCCACGCGTCACTGTTGCGATATGGCCTGTAATCGGCGCCGAATACCCCATCAGCTTGGCCTCAGCACGATCACCTACGCACAGCCTCGCCAGCTTGGTCTCCTCGAAATAGCCGTCGACCCAATAGCTATCCGTGTCGATGATGGAGACGTTTGCGGCACCAAGATGTGCGTAGTCACCCTCCCGGAGCAGGAGATTGGTGACGATTCCATTCACCGGACTGCGCACTTCGGTGCGCTGCAGGTTGATCTCCGCCTGCGCAACCTGCTGCTCGGCCGACTCGACAACCGCCTTTGCTTGAAGCGCGTTTCCCTCATAGACCTGCTTCTGCTCGGTGGACGCAGCCAAATCAGACAGGCGGCTCCGCCGCTCGGACTGCAATGCCTTCACGCTCAGATCCGCCATCTTCTGCTGGAGGGCCGCCTTGTTCGTGCGCAGCGCCACCTCGAAATCAAAGGGGTCGACGACGTACAGAACGTCGCCCTTATGGACAAATTGGTTGTCGACGACTCGCAGCTCCTTGATTCTCCCGGAGATCTCCGGCGCAACACTCGCCACCTGCACGCGCAGCCGCCCATCGCGCGTCCACGGTCCGGCGTTATACTGGTCCCAGGACACGAGCGCAGCCAGCACCGCCGTCGCGGCGATTCCGACGGTCGCCAGCTTGCGCACCAGAAGCCGCCCGGCTCGCGAGCCATCGTTTCGGAGTGGCGGCGTCGATTTCACTGGAGCCGGTGCGGTCGGCACATCATCGGTGTGACCTTCCGATACCCTCAGCGCCGGTTGGTCGACTAGGCTTACTCGACGAACCGATTCCTCGGTTGCACTCGACAAAGCGGCATTTGCCTGTATCTCACGAACAGTCACATCATGAACGACCGCATCCATTGCGCCCTCCTCTAGATCAACAGAATCAACAGGCCTAGAACCGTCACAAACAGGCTCATCTCGGCGATCGCGGCGTGGCTGAACATCTTCGCAAAGCCGACGGCATGCAGAAGGGGCCGAAGCGCGAGGATCATGATGAGAGCTACCGCGAGGTAAGTTAGAAACGGAGCGAACAGGACGCCACCGATCACCAGCTCTGCAAAGGTGTGTGCCATCAGGTTACCTCCGGTAAATCGAGATCTTTGTCGTAACGCCCGTCCCCGGGTGGGGTCGGCTTCGAACCACCGCACCGGATGATTGCTGACTGGTCGAAACAAGAGACCATCTCGGCGAGGGCCTCGCTGTCCTCTGCGCCGCCGGCGGAAAGAAACTGCCCAAGCCGTGAGGCACCCCGGAACATTGCCTCCTCCGGCGTTTCTCCATTTTTAGAAGACGGCTCACGCAGCTCCCTGCGGGCCTCCGCCAGAAGCTGCATCCTTCGTTCGTCATCGGATAAGGGGGGAATCAGTGTTTGCGCTGCAAGCAGCAACGCTGCCGCCGCGATAATAAACATGGACGTAAAGAGGAAGGCTTGCGGATTGTAGGTCTGCGGATTGCTTGGCGCCAGGAGGAGCATAGTGAAGGCTAGAATGGTGCGACCGAGTGAGGACCATAGAAGATTGCCGGAGGCAATGGGCAGCGCCGCGCCGATCACAAAGGGGGCAAGACCGATAGCCAGCAGAGGAAAGTCATCGGCGCCATCGAGGATGAAGAACTCGAGCATGCCTGTCAGCGCAATTGCGATGGGCGTAGCAACAAGCACGATCGCCGTGAACCCGCGTGGTTTCGGAGTTGTGGCTCCCAATCCGACCATCAGTGTCACGAAAGACAGCGAAACGCTCGCAGCAGGCCACCCGGCCCACACGTAGAACGCCGAGGTGATCGCGAGCCATAGAGCGGCGCGGATGGCGCTCTCGGCTGCAATTCGATAGGAGCGATACAGGGGCGCACGCCACCATCGCCGCGGCCACTTCCCCGAACTGAGGGCGAGCAGATCTTGTGAGACCTGTTCGTCCCGTATAAGGACCTCACTCCGTCCCAGGATTTCGGTTTCAGCGTCACCGTCGCGGGCACAACCGCTGTTCAGGCTCCGAGCAGCCTGCAATTCGGCGATGAGGGAGACCACGGAGCTGCGGCCAGCCGCGCTCTCTATCGACCCGCCGCTCGACTCCGGAGCTACGCTCGCGATCTCCGGCCGCAGCGCCACAATCTCCCGCAGCAACGTCAGGAACGTCGTCGAGTCGCCTGGTTCGCCACGGCGCGCGGCGCTGGCATAAAGGCGAACGCGGCGATGAATCGCCGCGAGCTGCGTGACCAAGTGCGATCGGCGATCGGGAGCAAACATCAACGTATTCACCACTGCGATCGAAAGAACGCCGATCACGATTGCGGCGCCACGCGCCATACCGGATTCGAAGACGTGCTGCGGGTTGTCGAGTTGCTGTGTCGCAATGAATGCGACCGTATAGCCGGACAGCACCGCCGCATAAGCCCGATAGCCATCCAGGAGCTTTGCCGCGAAAACGCAGACACCAAGCCAGACCGCAAACGCTGCGAGGATCAGATCCCTCGCCTGCGAGAAGAGACCGGTGATTGCGATTGACGCTGTCACGCCCACGACAGTGGCGAGCAGACGCCAACCCGCCTTGTCCAACGCCTGACCGCGGGTTGGCTCGGCGAGAACAGCAACCGTAAGGGCGGCCGTTGTCGGCGATTCAAGCTGCAGCCAAAAACTCACGAAAAGCGCCAGGATCGTGGCCAGCCAAACACGGATCGCGAAGCTCCAGGCGCCGACGGATATCTTCGCTATGGTGAGCGGCTGTTCTGTTCTCGTCGCGACCACGGTTTGATCTCTACAATGCTTCACCGGTCGCGCTCAGTTCTCGTGTTCCAGCACGTCGACCTTGCCGACGAAGCAGTAGCCACGTCCGGGAATGTTGACGATGAACCGGTGCCCGTCGCGGCCATCACGCAGCGCACGACGCAGCGCGGACATATGGACCGTAAGGTTCGCTGGCTCGACAAAGACGTTGGGCCAGACCCGCGCCATCAAGTCCTGCTTACTGACCAGTTCACCGCGGCGTTCGAGCAAGGCGATCAGGATTTCCAGAGCGCGACTTCCGAGGCAGACAGGCTTATCGCCTTCCAGGAGAAGCAGCTGCGTCGGAAGTAGCCGGAACGGTCCGAAAGAAACGTCGACCGGGGCAACGCCGGCCGATCCGACTCGCTGCGGGACGAAAGGTCGTGTCGAAGACGGTCCCTGAACCGGGTGCCCGGTGTCGAGCCTCGGTTCAGGATAAAATTGCTCCAAGCGGCCGAAAGCTGAAATCGATCGCATCGTGACCTCGCGTGCTTTTGCAGAGCTAGTCCCCGCAAAGGTGGCAATGGCCCGCAATTTGACGATTTGGAGAGCCGCGAGCTATTCCACGCTGGTCGCGCGCAATGACAGATTGGGTTGCATGACCTAAGCCTAGATTTACAGGCTGCGCGAGTGAGCGGGCCGTCCGATCATGAGTGCTGTGGCACGATCAAGACGCCCGAAAACTCCGAGGCATAGCGCGCGCCCTGCATGGCACTTCATGATCGATAAACCAACGTATAGCTGCCTGTGTCTAGATCACTAGCGCGAACTGCCCTCGGTACAGTCGCGCCATACCCGCGTGCAATGGTGCCGGGCATCGCTCTGCTGTAACGATCCACCCGATGCGGATCACCAATGCATAGTGGGCCGCTCTTTATTGCTCCGGCACCCACGCCGGCATCGCAGCGGAACCGGACCCACGAGCCGGCAGTTGCAAGAAGAGGTCGGCGGCGTAACGCCCGTCGGCCTTTTCTGTTGGTTTGCCTGGAGATAAGCGACTGCGGATCTGAGCGTGCGAATGGCACGCAGCAACGTGACCACTCAAGCGCGCCGCGTCGTGCCGGGCACCAGCTTGAGCTTGTCGGCCATCCGGCCAAGCTCCGGAAGAGAACCGGCCTGCATCTTCTGCATCGCCCTGCTGCGGTGCACCTTCACGGTGGCTTCGGCGATCCCGATATCGTGGGCGATCTGTTTGCTCAGGCGGCCGCGTGCGACTTGAATCACGATCTCGCGCTCCCTGGGGCTGAGGGAAGCGAAACGCTCTCTCAAGGCAACCAGATCCTTGTCATTTTCCCGCCGTTCACGATCGCGAGAAAGCCCGAGCTGAATGGCATCGAGGAGATCCTGGTCGCGGTACGGCTTGGTCAGGAACTCGATGGCCCCCCGTTTCATGGCCTGCACGGACATCGGTATGTCGCCGTGCCCCGTGACGAAGATGATCGGGATATCCCTGTTTGATGCAGCAAGCTCGCGCTGAAGATCGAGGCCGCTTTGGCCCGGCATTCTGATGTCGAGCACCAGACAGATGGGCCCATCCGGTAGGTCGGACTTCAGGAAGTCGGGAATGGAGGCAAATAGCTGAACATTGATGCTAAGCGATCGCAACAGCCGCCCGACCGACGCGCGGAGGTCCGGATCGTCGTCGATGACCAACACGGTGGAATCTGCGCCAGGCATCGCTGCTGCTCGGGAGGCCGCGAAAATTTCGCCTTCATCTTGGACCGCGACCAGATTGCGCATTTCTAGTCCTAATCCCGGAGCCTGAACAGTCCCATTTTTCCGGAGGATGCGCGCGGGGCGTACACCAAAGTTTACGCAAGACCGACGCAGTTGGCCCCGCCCAACGCTGGTCGACCTTGCCCGACCATCTACGGTTCGTCCGATAGCTCATGAGCGACACTGCCCATCAACTCATGCGCTCCACGCGCGTGCAACATCATTGGCCAATCGAGCCGACGCTTTGTCTGCATCATCGCGCGAAGCCTTCGTGGCTCGCCGCTCATAGTCGTCGGCAAGCGCCTTAAGCTGACCCGCAACCGCTCGATCCGTCATGGTTTTGGCGGTGCGAAGCAAAGTCTCCGCCGTTTTCAAATACTGCCTGCCTCGTGGTGAGATCTGAAGCGTCATGAGGCCCTCACGCGGCTTTCGAGCGGCTGATCGGAGGTGATTTGGAGCCAGCCCATCCAGTTGGCGTCACTTTGGCGACGGCTCTTGAGGCGATCGACACAGTTCTGGGAGCAAAGCTGGGTTCGCCACGAATAATGTCGGACGAGACCGAATTTGCCATCACAGATGGCGCATCGTGTGACCCTGCGAGAGCCGTGACTTTCCATGCAGTAAGGCATTGTTCTCTCCTGTTGGCCCCTGCGCATTCCGGACGCATGGACATTAGGAGGATCGTCACCAGCACCTCAATTGACCGCGAGTCGATGCAGGCCCTCCAAGGGAGGCAGGACGGCGATACGAAGGCTTATATGGCTACGTCACGACCTGAGATCGGCACGCATAATCCGCGACCAAGTCCGTTCAGCGACAATTTTCCATTAGAAAGCTACGCCTGCCGGGCTTGGCAATTGGTCGTCGAGGTAAGCCAAAGTTTACGGGGCTTCGGCGTCGCATTGGTGTCATTCTTGATGCAAGTCAAGCAATCCCACGCGGAGTTGCGGCACTGCTACGTCACCCGCGCGACGGGTCCTGCGAGTGGCCATAGAGGCATGATGAAGAAGGTATTGGTTTCGGTTGTCGATGATGACCGTTTCTTTCGGGACTCCATGTGCAGGCTGATGAGATCGCTTGGCCACACGGTCGATGTTTTCTCGTCTGCAGCCGAGTTTCTCGCGTCCCCACGCCTCCCGGAAACCGCTTGCCTGATCGCCGACATTCATATGCCTGGCATGACGGGACTCGAACTCCGTCGATCCATTATCGATACCGGCCTCGCGATTCCGACGATACTCGTGACGGCGTTTCCCAACGACGTTGACCGGGCTCGCGCGCTCGAAGATGGCGTCTTGTGTTACCTGCGCAAGCCCCTGGACGAAGAGCATCTCACACGATGCGTTCGCGAAGCTCTCACACTCACGGGCTCGCCTGAAGAGGAGCCGTGAGCTCTGTTTCGGCATCGGGCAAGGTGAACTGAAATGCGGCGCCGCGAGGCTCGTTAGCTTCGACCCACAACTTGCCTCCGTGCGCGTGGATGATTGACCGGCAGATCGACAATCCCATGCCCGTTCCACTGGATTTGGTGGTATAGAATGCATCGAAGACCCGATCGAGATACGCCGGATCAATGCCAGGCCCGGAATCGCGTACGCCCACAAGGGCGCCTGCTCGGTCCTGCTCGGTGCTGATCAACAGCTCCCTTGCTCCCTCTTCAACTGAGCTCATTGCTTCAGCCGCATTCAGAATCAGATTCAACATAACTTGTTGCAGCTGAATACGATCCCCCAGAACCGGAGCCAATCCCTCCGCAAGCCGAGCCTGAACCGAAACGCCATTCCTGACAGTCACGCTTTGCCCCAATGTGATCACCTCCCTAATCGCAGCGTTGAGATCAAACCGCTCCTTTCGCGGCGGGGCTTTTTTGATTTGCTCTCGGATGCGATCGATGATCTCCGCGGATCGATCCGCGTCCGCAACCACACAGGAGAGCGCTTCCCGAACCTCGCCCAGATCCGGCGGCTGCATCTTCATGAAATTCTGGGCCGCCCGAGCGTTGTTGCGCGCGCTGGCGATCGGTTGTGCGATCTCGTGAGAGAGCGAAGCCGCCAGTTCTCCCATCACGCTCACGCGGTTCATGTGCGCGAGATCCGACTGCATCTGCTGCAACCGCGCCAGCGCCTGTGTCCGATCCTCGATGTCAGTAGACGACCCGTACCATTTGACAATATTGCCCAACTCATCGCGCAGCGGCACGCCGCGGAATAAAAACCGGCGATATTCACCATCGAATCGGCGAAGTCGGGCTTCGAGCTCGCCGGGCATGCCCGACTCCCGTATTGCAGTCCATTTTTGCAACATGCCCTTCTTGTCTTCCGGATGAAAGGCGCGAGGCCAGCCAGTTTCGGCCTGGTCCAATTTGAGGCCAGTGTAGTCGAGGGCCGGCTGATTGAGGAAGTCGGGAATCCCATCCGGCTTGGCGCGCCAGACCAACGCTGGAATTGTGTCGACGACCAGTCGAAGGCGATCTTCTGACTTCTTGATATCGTCGAAGGCCTTTTGCAGCCTCTCGTTTGCGAGGTGCTGCTCAGTAACATCGATATGCGTACTAACCACTTCGACTACTTCGCCATCCGTTCCGAGCAAGGGATGCCCCACGGAATGTACGTACTTGATCGATCCATCTGGAAGTGCAATGCGAAAATCGATTTCGCGACCTGCTTTCTCTTGAAGCGTCTGTTGCGCCACTTCGATGACCCGCTCTCTGTCCTCGGGAAGAATACGATCATAGAAAGGCTGGGGTGATTTTATGTCCTTCTCCGGATCGAACCCAAAAAGGCGGTATGCTTCGGACGATAAATACACGAACTCTCGACGGCGCACATCCAAGGCCCAGCTGCTGGTATGACTCAAGCGTTGGGCTTCAGCCAAATAGGCTTCGCTGCGTCGCAGCGCCTCCTCCGCCCGCTTGCGCTCGGTTAGATCGAGCACGAACGCCAGCCCTTCGTTGCCTCCGTCCTTAAACATCGTGGCGGCACCAACAAGCACGGGGACGCGGCTGCCGTCTTTCCTGAAGTATTCTTTCTCGAAGGGCTCAGCGATTCCGGTCGAGATCATTTCTGCCCAGATACGTTTGTCGGCTTCGCGCCATTCCGGCGGCGTCAACTCGGTCAAGCTGACGCGCCCCAAGGCAAAGTCCAGACGATCATATCCCAGCATACGTAGGAATGCGTCATTCGCTTCGACAATCCGCCGTTCGCGGTCAGCAATGATTATCCCGATGATGTTGGCCTCAACCAAATGCCGAATCTTCCGTTCGCGATCTGCGATGTCATGATAGAGCTTCGCATTTTCGATCGAGATTGCCGCCTGCGACGCAAGGACCTTCAACAGAGCGACGCGGTCGGGCGTGAAAACGTTCGGCGCCAGATTGTTCTCAAGATAGAGAATCGCCGTGAGCTTTCCCTGATTGATCAACGGCAAGCTGAGAATGGAGCGGACACGACTCTGAAGCAGATAGGGATCGGAAAATGTCCGCTGAGATAAAGCATCGTCGAGAATCACCGTCTCATGGGTGCGCATTCCATAACGAACCAGCGACTCCGGCAAGACGGCTGTACTGTAGAAACCGTCACGCCGATGCACGGATACATTGTCGCCACTGGCGATCGCATCCGCCTCTATCTGTAGATCATCACCTCGCGGGACAATCAGAAGGCCTCGTTCGGCGCCGGCGTGTTTGAGAGCTGCACGCATAATTTTGTCGATCAGCTTTTCCAGAACTATTTCGCCAGAAAGAGCCTGCGAGACTTCGATCATCGTCGCGAGATCGAGATGTTCCACCGGTGCCTCGATCGTACCCGTTTGACCCCGCGCGCGGTCGTCCTGCCTTAGCCGCGGATGAAGCTGCTCAAGTTGTCGTACCTTTCCGTCGGCGCCCCATTGCTGATAACCGCGCCGGGCGTTTCCCAGGTAGAGATGCGCAATTTCCTCGAGGCCTCGCGCCTCGTAAAAGTGGGCCGCGAGCTCGTAAGCAATCGCTTCATCGTGGACAAAACCGTTTGTCCGCGCCAACACGATGGCGCGCTCGTAAAGGTCCATGGCCTCGAGCGGACGCCCCTCAATCCGGGCAATCTCGGCAGCGACTAGCGTTGCACGATTCTCGAAATTCTCAGGACAATTCGCCGCCCAGGCCCGTAGCTCCCGCTCGTGGTCGCCAAGCGCGTCTCGATGATTGGCGTACGGCTCGGGGCCAAAGGGCTCACACCAAGCGGCCCGGCACAGGCCGGCATAGAAATGCCATTCGGCTTTCTCCGCCGGAAAGAGCGACAACGCTGGGGAGGTTGCGTACCATGTCCCTGCCTTCTCCGCTGCGTCGAAGGCCGACACATAATCGCCGGCGAAGAAACGCGCCTGGAGCTTCCGAATCCAGTAGTAACATTCCAAAAAGGCGCGAGCAGGTTGACCTGTGATGCGGTCCTCGAAGGAACGCTCCGTGAATTCACCATCATCGAGGGAACCGAACTTCGCGAGTTTCCCGCGCAGGGTCCGGGCAAGCGCAATGGGCGCGGAAAGTCTGTCGAGGAAGAAACCATACCTCTGCACGAATGCCAATGCGTCCTGAGCTTCACGCTCGAATTGGTCGAGTGGATGCCCCGACGCCAGAAGAATGCTGCTGAGACCACGAGAGGCAAGTGAGGCATATGTCGGATCGCCGTGATCCTTCGCCAACTGGAAGGCACGACGTGACGGTTCAATGCCCTCTCTTAGTGGTCGTGTCCACGGGACCACAATCGCGAAAGCGACATAGGTCTTCGCCCCAAAGTCTGTCAATCCGCGGCGTTCCAGCAGATCGCAGGCCGACTTTCCAAATCGATAGCCTTCAACGTATTGGCCGAAGCGGGGACCGGCAAGCATCGCCACTGCCACGTAGTTAAACGGCGCCGCTTCGCTGATGCCGTGCTCCAGGCTTAGATTTGTGGCCGCGCAGACGCTGAGTGCGTGCAAGTTCTTGTCGGTGTACATGGCCGGTAGAGCGAGACTGCTGAGCAGGTCGAGCGTCGCTCTCGCCTCCTGGTCCTGGATCAGCGGCAGGTCAACCATATCCTCGATCGATCGATCTCCGAGCAATGACCAAATGCGCTCGTACTCGCGACCTGCGTCCGCTTCGGTGGGATGCGCTGACCAATCGATGCCTACATGCCGCAGACACTCCAGGGCAATTGTCACCGCCCTTTCGCCCGCCCCAAGCATTGCGCATAGATCCACCCGGCGGTAGGCCACGAGGCATTCTTGGACTGCGCTGAGCGCGCGCTGTGCCAGCGCCGCCAGACGTTGGTCGGCAGGCTGCGCCGCGCCTGCATAAACTTCACAGTCGGCCGAATGCAGCTCCAGTTCAAAGGCGAGGTCGGGCCGGCGCTCCCAGATGTCCCCCGGCAACAGCGCCGCACCGGTGGTGAGATAGGTTAGCGCGGAGGCATAAGCCGACGACGCCTTGGCCCGCTTGCCGGCGGCCAGGTTCAGCTCTGCAAGCTGTTCGCGTTCCTCAGGGGACGTGATCAGCGTTGCGCCGCGGTTGAGCTGGTTGACGATCTCGAAGATCGCCTCGTCGCGCTTTTCCGGTGAAGCTCTCGCCAGCAGTATCCGGCCGATCGTCAAATGCGACTCCGCGCGAGACTTTTCCGGAATCAGCGCATAGGCCGCTTCCTGGACCCGGTCGTGAATGAACTTGTACGAGCGCCCGAGGCGATCGATCAGTTGTTGACGCATGGCTTCCGAGAGAGCCGCGTGCACCTGTTCCTCGGCCGTTCCGAGAACGACCGAAAGGATATCGATATCGGCAACGTTGCCGAGGCACGCGAGCTGTCGCAACGCGTCTTGCGTGTCGAGCGGTAGCCGCGTCAACTTCCCGGCCAGAAGCTCCACCACATTATCCGTGTACCCTTTGGCATGGATGCCGCCGATGTCCCAAGACCATCGCCCCCGCGCATGATCAAAGGCCAGCAGCTCCTCGTCGGCGAGCACGCGAAGAAACTGGATGACGAAGAACGGATTGCCGTCGGTCTTCGCATGCACGAGGCTTGCAAGCGAACCGGCCTGCTCCGCGTCGCAGCGGAGCGTGTCCGCGACGAGTTCGCCCAGATGTTCGGTTGTGAGCGGAGCAAGTTTGATGTCCTGCACTCTTCCGGTTGCGCGGATCGCCTCCAGCTTGCGCATGAGCGGATGTGCCGCCGTGACTTCGTTATCGCGAAAAGCACCAACGAGGAAAAGATTACGGAGTTCGGACCGGCTCAACAGGTCTTCCAAAAGGTCGAGCGTCGCTGCGTCGAGCCACTGCAAGTCATCGAGGAACAGTGCCAGGGGATGTTCCGGCCGCGCAAAGATACCGATCAATTGCCGAAGCACCATCTGGAAGCGCCGCTGCGCGTCCTGAGGCGGAAGTTCGGGGACCGCCGGCGCCTCGCCGACGAGGACCCTCAGCTCAGGAACGAGATCCACCATCAGTCCTGTGTTGGACCCCAGTGCCTCCTGCAGCGCGTCACGCCATGGCGCAAGGTCGGCGTCACTCTTGCCGAGCAGCGGCCGGACCAGGCTCTGAAGCGCCTGTGCCAGCGTCGCGTAGGGAACATCCCGTTTGAGCTGATCGAATTTTCCGGAAGCGAACAGGCCGCGTGGCGGCACCAGCACCGGCTGCAGCTCGTTGACCACCGAGGATTTGCCAATGCCGGAATAGCCCGAGACCAGGACCAATTCGGGCGCGCCGCCCTTAACGACACGATCGAAGGCAGCGAGCAAAATGTCGACCTCGCGTCGCCGCCCGTAGAGTTTCTCTGGGATCAGGAGGCGGTCAGATGTGTCGTGTTCGCCGAGGGGAAAATCATCGATCTGGCGGTGCGCTGCCCACTCGGTCTGACAGTAGCGAAGATCGCTTTCGAGACCAGCCGTCGTTTGATAGCGATCTTCCGCCCTCTTCGCGAGCAGTTTCACGACAATGGCCGAGACCACGACCGGGATCTCTTTCAGTCGCTCGGCCGGAGGCATCGGCCGCCTGGCGAGATGGCAGTGCACCCATTCCATCGGCTCCGCAGCGGCAAACGGCAAAACACCGGTGAGCATCCGGTAGAAAGTGACTCCGAGAGCGTACAAGTCGCTCCGGGAATCAATTGAACGATTCATTCGTCCGGTCTGCTCGGGCGCCATGTAGGCAAGCGTGCCGGCGATCGTCTCGGGAGGATGAGGCGATTGACGTTCGCGCGCGAAGCGCGAGGCGATGCCGAACCCGGTCAGCCGCACTTCGCCGGTCGCGTCTTTAAGCAGGATGTTGGCCGGCTTGATATCTTTGTGAACGAGCCCGCTCTGGTGAAGTCTGCCGAGAGCGATCGTTACAGCGACGGCGAGGCGCAGGAAGCGTCCCACTTCCATCGGCCCAGCCAGCAAGCGCTCGAGTGGCTCGCCGCCCGCGTCCTCGAGCACCAGCATGGGTCGACCAGCATCGCGTATGAGCTCCAGCGGCCGCGCCGCCCACGCCCCGTCGAGCTGATCCCTAAGTTCGAATTCATGCGCGAGGCGGTCGAGGCTTGATCGAGACGGATGCTCGGCGGCTGGAGTAGCAACCAGCACCGCGCAGCGTTTGCCAGTATCGTCCAGTCGCCAGTCGCGGCTGAAGATACGTTCGCTGTCCTCCCACAAGAACTGGAGGTCGCCGTTTGAGTACGCACTGTTTACCGAATGCGGCACCACCTGACGAACTCCGGGCTCGGGCTTCCGGGTCGAGCTTCGCTGACCGGGCTTTGCTTTTGCCTCTCAGCAGAAATCGTACCGCATCGCCCGAGAAATGCCAGCCGCCTGTTCACCTTGCCTGGCCCCGACGCACACGAATCCGCCGGCTCCCTAGCAGCAATTTGCTGCGGTTTGGCGGGCTTTACTCGCGACGGTAGCGCAAGCGGTCTAGCTGGAAGCCAAAGATGGCGGGGTGAGAAAATGGGAAACCACATGGCAACAGTACGCGACAATATTCTGACCTCATTTAAAGCCATCGCCACAGTCGCACTCTTCTCGGTCGTGGCGGCGATCCCGGCTCTCGCTCAGCCGCCGTTTGGCGATCCGGATGCTTTCCAAGCCATGTATCCATATCGAGACGCGCTGAACGAAGGCGCACCAACACCGGCGGCTAGGCTGGCCTTTCAGCCGCCTTCGGTGCTGCGGGCCTTGCAGGAAAGGGAGAGTGGGATTCGGTCCGAGCACACGCACCGTGCTGGAACACCCGGGACGGGGACGCTCACGCACATTCAATCGCTAGTGCACTCGAACTCATTTGCATGTTCAGCCGATCTCTCGTCGTCGTGTATTCGGACCGGGCAAATCGTAGTCCAGTCTCACACTGGATGGACCCGATCGCTGCCGAGACATGCCGTCCGCCCGTTGATCTTCCTGGCTCAACGTCCTCCGAAACGCCGTGCTCACTAGCAACAATTTGGCGCGATTTGCCGCCCTTCACTCGCGCCTTCTGCGCATGCGGGTCAAATGGATACCCACGCACTCACGCGTGAAACAAAGGAGATCCAGATGCCCACAGCTACAGCACTCAGAGCTTCGACGGCGAGCCCACTTCCCCCGCCGGCTCAGGAAGTAACGCCGATGAAGTGGACCACTCCATGCATCGTCGAGGTCGCCGTCGGCCTGGAAATCAACTCTTACGCGCGCGCCGAGCTGAACTAAGGCCGGCGATCACTGAGGTGAGCCTCGAGCTCTCGCCGTGAGAACGCTGGGCGGCGGAAGCGGCTCGGGTCGTCGCTTTTGAAATACTGGATATCCAAAAAGGAGAACGAGATGTCTTCGACAGTACATGTAGGTCCGGAAGCACCGACTCGAGACCGGGCATCAGAGTTGCAGAAATACCTCGCGTGGACACCTGCGCTGCTGGGCGGCGTGATCGCCCTGCTCGGTTGCATTCTCGCGGGCGGCGGTGCTTACCTCGCCTCGCTCGGCGGCAGCCTCTACTACGTTGTGGCCGGCGCGATGCTGATCGCTGCGGGCCTGCTCATGATCAAGGGCAAGATCGCGGGCGTCTACACCTACGTCGGCGCGGTCGTCTTCACGGCGGTGTGGAGCTTTTGGGAGGTCGGCCTGTCTGGCTGGGAGCTGATCCCGCGGCTTGTCGGACCTTTCGTCCTGCTCGTGCTGGCAATCCTGGTGGCTCCGGTACTCGACCGAGCGATGGGACGGCGCGCACGCAATTTGGGCCTCGCGGGCTCCGGCTTCTTCGTCGCGGCCCTCGCGGTTCTCATCCCGATCTTCAATCAGCAGGCGGCGCCGAACCAGCTCCCTGAGGCGCACGCAAACGCCCCCTTCGCGGATTCCGCCTATGCGCCCAAGAAGGGTGAGTGGAACGCCTATGGCGGCGGTCAGAGCGCACAGCGCTTTTCGGACCTTGCGCAGATCACGCCCGCGAATGCCAAGGACCTCAGGCGCGTATGGACCTTCCACACGGGCGACATTCCGAAGAAATACGGATCGGAATTGACGCCGCTCAAGATCGGCAATGCGATCTACGGCTGCACGCCGATGAACAAATTGTTCAAGCTGAATGCGGCGACCGGCCAGAAGGAGTGGATGTACGATCCCGAGGTTCCGGCGGCCTGGGTGCCCTACACGGCGGCCTGCCGCGGTGTGGCATACTATGAGAACCCCAAGGCCGCAGCCGGCGAGGCCTGCGCGGCACGCATCATCGAGGGAACGCTCGACATGCGCCTGATTGCTGTGGACGCCAAGACGGGCCAGCCGTGCCAGGATTTTGGCAAGAACGGCGCCGCCGATCTCAAGGTCGGACTTGCGCAGAAGGATAGCGCCAATGGCGCCATCACGCCCGTCGTTCCGGGCACGGCGGCCATCACTGGCGTCCCTGTCATCGTGCACGGGGTCGTCGTGACCGGGCATCAGGTGCTCGATGGTCAACGCCGCTGGGCAGCATCGGGCGTCATCCGCGGCTACGATGCTGTCACGGGTGAATTGCGCTTTGCCTGGGACATCAACCAGCCGGAGGTGACGAAGCTGCCGCCGGACGGCAAGCCGTACTCGCTGGGCACACCGAACATGTGGACGACCGCTGTCGGTGACGAGAAGCTCGGCCTCGTCTACTTGCCGATGGGCAATTCGGCGGGCGACTACTACACCTCGCTGCGCTCGGATGAGGAGAAGAAGTACAGCTCAGCACTGGTCGCGCTCGATGTGGAGACGGGCAAGCCGCGCTGGGTGTACCAGACCGTGCATAACGACGTGTGGGACTACGACCTCGGCTCTCAGCCGACTCTGGTCGAATTCCCCACCACCGGCGGCAAGGTGCCCGCGGTCTTGCTGCCGACCAAGCAAGGCGACATGTTCGTGCTCGACCGTGCCACCGGCAAGCCGCTGCACCAGGTCGACGAAGTTGCCGTCCCGCAGGGCGGCGCCGAGCCCGACCAGCGCTCTCCAACGCAGCCGTTCTCGCGTTACCACACGCTGCGCAAGCCCGACCTGGTCGAGCACGACATGTGGGGCATCTCGCCGATCGACCAGATGATCTGCCGGATCAACTTCAAGCGTGCTCGCTATGAGGGCCCGTTCACTCCGCCGGAGCTCGACCGTCACAACCTCGAATATCCCGGCTACAACGGCGGGTCGGACTGGGGCAGCGTCGCCGTCGATCCTCAGCGCGGGGTGATCATCGCGAACTACAACGACATGCCCAACTACGACAAGCTTGTCACTCGCAAGGACGCGGACGCGATGGGTCTGTTCCCCGCCGGTGATCCGCGTGCAGCCGGAAGCGCCTCGAGCGCTGAAGGCGCCGGCGCACAGACGGGAACGCCCTATGGCATCCTCGTCAACGCGGGCTGGCAGATGCCGACCGGCGTGCTCTGCACGCGCCCTCCTTACGGCGGCATCCGTGCCATCGATCTCGCCACCGGTAAGACGCTGTGGGATCGCCCGTTCGGTTCGGCCCGGCGAAACGGCCCGTTCGGCCTGCCGACCTTCATTCCGCTCGAGATCGGCACGCCGAACAACGGCGGCTCCGTGGTGACGGCAGGCGGCTTGATCTTCATCTCGGCAGCGACCGACGATCTGATCAAGGCGATCGACATCAAGACCGGTGAGATCGTCTGGAGTGACGTGCTCCCCGCCGGCGGCCAGGCTGCACCGATCGTGTACGAGCAGGATGGCAAGGAGTACGTGGTCATCATGGCGGGCGGCCATCACTTCATGATGACGCCTCCGGGCGACTCTCTGATCGCCTACGCTCTGCCCGACAAGAAGTAGGAGTACGCAATCTCCGCAACGCGCGGCATCACCCGATGCCGCGCGTTGTGCTGTTTAGAGAAGAAAGACAGCTTCAAGCCAACCGACTCGCGCGCTCGCTCCTTCGCAACGATTTGGCACGATTTGTTGCGCTTCACTCGCGCTCACAGCACATCCGGATCAAATTGCATCCAACGCAGGCTTGGTGAAAGGAGATCCAGATGACCACCGCCGTGTTGAAAGCAATGACTATTCCTACTGCCGCTTTGGCCGCCGCGATCGCTTTCGCTGCGCTGCTGCCCGCAGCGCGCGCCGGCGAATATTGCAGCCGGGATACCGACTACATGACCGACTGCAGCTTCAGCTCGATGGAGATGTGCGAGGCATCGCGCTCAGGTCGCGGCGGAGAGTGCTTCAGCGAGCCAGCCCTTGCGGGCAACGGCATCGCAACCGTCGACCGCAATGTCTACGCCTACTCACCTAGTTCAGTTCACCACGAGCGCACAGGGCGCCGCTTGATCTCGAAGACTAACAACTGAGCACGAACAATCCGGCCACACCAATCGCAACAGCCTCGTTGGCCAGCGCGCCACCGAGCCCTGAGCGTAGTACTGAGGAAAGACATGACCGTACTTCAAGAAACCAAATCGAAGACCTCATCGGGCACCACTCGCTCCGGCCGACTGTTCGTTCTCGAACTGAGCGGTGACCGCATTCACTCGATGAATCCCGATGGTTCCGACCGCAAGGTCATCGTTACCGACGGCCGCCTCCCCGACGGCATCGTCGTGGATGTAGAGGCGGGTCACATCTATTGGACCAACATGGGCGTCCCCCCTCTCAACGACGGGTCCATCGAGCGCGCCGACCTCGACGGCGGGAATCGCAAGGTCATCGTCCCGCAGGGCGTCACCCACACGCCGAAGCAGATCCACCTCGATAAGGAGAACGGCAAGCTCTACTGGTGCGACCGCGAGGGCATGCGCGTGATGCGTGCCAATCTCGATGGCTCGCAGGTCGAGACGCTGGTCCAAACCGGTCTCGGCGACAACGACGCGCACGATCAAAACCTGTGGTGCGTCGGGATCACCATCGATCCGAAGTTCAAGAAAATCTACTGGACGCAGAAGGGCCCCGACAACGGCGAGCAGGGCCGCATCTTCCGCGCCGAAGGGCGAGACCCCGACGAACCGTTCCGACATCGAGGTGCTGTTCGATCGTCTGCCGGAGCCGATCGACCTCGAGCTCGATGTGGCGAACCGTGTCCTCTACTGGACCGATCGCGGCGATCCGCCGCGCGGCAACACGGTAAATCGCGCGCCGATCGACACGAAGGCGACACCGGAGATCGTCGTCACGCACTTGATGGAAACCATCGGCATCGCGCTCGACGTGCCTGGCGACCGGATGTTCGTCACCGACTTCGCTGGCTCGGTCTATTCCGCCGATCTCGATGGCAAGAACCAGCGCAACTTCCTCTACGCCCAGGGCAATCTCACCGGCATCGCCTACGCCGAAATCTGACGCACTATTCGGAGACATGACATGACCAACACCAAACCCATTCGCCGCATCGCCATCATCGGCACCGGCGTGATCGGCGCGAGCTGGACCTCGCTGTTTCTCGCCAAGGGACTGCAGGTTGTCGCAACCGACCCCGCGCCGAACGCAGAGGCCTCGCTGCGCAAGTTCGTGGACACGGCCTGGCCGGCGCTCAAGCGCTTGGGCCTGTCGGCGGGAGCGTCGCAGTCGAACCTCAAGTTCACGGCAGATCTCGCGCAGGCGGTCGCCGGCATCGACGTCGTCCAGGAGAACGGGCCCGAGCGAATCGATTTCAAACAAAAGCTCTACGGGCAGCTCGACGAGCTGCTGCCACCCGAGGTGATCATCGCATCGAGCTCCTCGGGGCTCACCATGAGCGAGATCCAGAAGGGCGCCGCGGCGCACCCCGAGCGCTGCGTCATCGGCCATCCGTTCAATCCGCCGCACCTAATCCCGCTGACCGAGATCGTCGGCGGAGCGAAGACCTCGGAAGCGACAATCCAGCGCGCGGAGGAATTCTACACGTCGATCGGGCAAAAGACGGTGCGCGTCAAGAAGGAGCTGCCCGGCCACGTCGCCAACCGGTTGCAGTCCGCAGTGGCGCGCGAGGTCTACTATCTTGTCGCCGAGGGCGTGGTGAGCGCCGCCGACGTCGACACCGCCCTCTCCTGGGGCCCGGGCCTGCGTTGGGGAATCATGGGCAACCTGATGCTCAATCATCTCGGCGGCGGCCCGGGCGGCATCGAGCATTTCTTCCATCAGTTCTCGGAGCCGATGACGGCCTGGTGGAAGACCCTCGGCTCACCCGTGCTGACGCCGGACGTGCAGCAGAAGCTCATCGACAGCGTCCATGCCGAAGTTGGTTCGCGCACCGTCGCGGAGCTGGAGGCGGAGCGCGACGAAGTCCTGCTCGGTCTGATCGAGCTGCGCAACAAGGTCGCGAAGTCGGCCCAAATGAAATCGATCGAGCCGGTCGCCTAAGCGCGACCGGTCATCCAGCTGAAGTCCTCACTTTATCGGCTTTCAAGCCGCGACAACAGGAGTCCCAAAATGCTGACTAAAACCTCGAAGCCGCTACCGGCGCCGAACAGCGATTTTTACAACTACGCCGACCTCCTGAATCCCGAGGAACGCGCGATCCATCAGAGGGTGCGCACGTTCATGGAGTCCAAAGTCGCGCCGATCATCAACAAGTACTGGGTCGAGGACGCGTTTCCGTTCGAGCTGGTGCCCTTGGTTAAGGAGCTGAACCTCGGCGGCCTCGGCATCCAGGGGTACGGCTGCGCCGGTGGCAATCAATTGCTGGTCGGCCTCATTGGAGTAGAAATGGCGCGGGTCGATGCCTCATTCGCGACCTTCTTCGGCGTCCACAACTTCCTGGCGATGGGTTCCATCCAGGTCGCTGGATCGGAGGAGCAGAAACAAAAATGGCTGCCGCCGATGGCGCGCATGGAAAAGATCGGCTGCTTCGGCCTGACCGAGCCGCTGGTCGGCTCGGGAGCGGGTGGCGGCCTGACCACGACCGCTAAGCGCGAGGGCGACACCTGGGTCCTCAACGGCCAGAAGCGGTGGATCGGCAATGCGCCCTGGTGCGATATCTCGATCATCTGGGCGAAAGACGTCGACGACAACCAGGTCAAGGGCTTCATCGTCGAGAACAAGAACACGCCCGGCTTCAGCGTCGAGAAGATGGAGAACAAGATGGCGCTCAAGGTGGTCCAGAACGGTCAAATCACGATGAAGGACTGCCGGGTGCCGGACGCAAATCATCTGGCATCGGGCACCCAGTCCTTCCGCGACACCGCGCGCGTGCTGCGTGGGACGCGGTACTACGTGGGCTGGGAATCGACGGGATGCGCGATGGGCGCCTACGAGCACGCGCTCAAATACACGCAGGAGCGATTGCAGTTCGGAAAGCCGGTCGCCTCGTTCCAGCTCATTCAGGACCTCCTTGCGAAGATGCTCGCCAACATCACCGCCTGCCAGGGCATGGTGGTTCGCACGGCCCAGCTCGCCGACGAAGGCAAGCTGACGGACCAGCAAGCCGCGCTTTCGAAGGCGTTCTGCACGGCCAAGGCGCGTGAGACGGTCTCCTGGGCGCGAGAGGTGCTCGGCGGCAACGGCATTATCGTCGACTACAACGTCGCGCGCTTCTTTGCTGATGCCGAGGCGCTCTATTCCTACGAGGGCACCTACCAGATGCAGAACCTGATCGTCGGCAAGGCGATCACCGGGTTCAGCGCCTTCGTCTAATATCCTGAAGCGCGCCGGAGCGCTTTGCGCCGGCTCGCCACCTCCAAAAAGAGAGATCAACATGTCATCGACAACACCGACACTCGCAAACGTGCTCTACGAAAAGCGTGGTGCGATCGCCTATGTGACCATCAACCGGCCCAAGGTGCTCAACGCCCTGAACACGCCAACCTGGAAGGATTTGCGCACGGCCTTCGAGGCTGCACGGGACGACGCTGCGGTGCGCGGCCTCATCCTCACCGGCGCGGGCGAGAAGGCATTCATCGCCGGCGCCGACATCAGCGAGCTCGCGCATGCGAGTGCGATCGACGCCGAACGGTCCAGCCGCTACGGGCAGGAGGTGCTCGATCTCGTCGAGAATCTCGGCAAGCCGGTGATCGCGGCAATCAACGGCTTTGCGCTGGGCGGCGGTTGCGAGACGGCAATGGCGTGCACCATCCGCATCGCCGTCGAGCATGCGAAGTTCGGCCAGCCCGAGGTCAAGCTGGGATTGCTTCCCGGCGGCGGCGGCACGCAGCGGCTGCCGCGCTTGATAGGAAAGGGCCGCGCGCTCCAACTCATTCTGTCCGGAGAGACCATCAGCGCGCAGGAGGCTTATCGCATCGGGCTTGTCAACGAGGTCGTACCGGCAGCCGATCTCATCGCGCGTGCGGAAGCCATCCTGAAGATGATCGCTTCGAACGCTCCGATCGCTGTCAAGCAATCGCTCGAAGCGGTGAACAAGGGAATGGATACGAGCCAGAGCGAGGGCTTCGTCCTCGAAGCGTCCTACTTCGGCCTGTGCGCCGGGACGGAGGACAAGAAGGAGGGCACGTCCGCCTTCCTCGAAAAGCGCGCCCCGCAGTTCCTGGGCCGCTGAACCAGAACGACGATTTAGGAGAGACCCAATGCCAAGCGACAACATCTTTTCCGGACTGAAGGTCGTCGACTTCTCGACCTACGTTGCGGCTCCCGGCGCCGCCGTGATTCTGTCCGACTTCGGCGCCGACGTCATCAAGGTCGAGCCGCCGAGCGGCGACCCCTGGAGGCAGGGGCACAGGATCCCGCCGCAGCCGGCGGCAGATGATCCCTACCAGTGGCATCTCGCCAACCGCAACAAGCGCAGCATCACGCTTAACCTGAAATCGCCCAGCGCCCAGCAGGTTCTCAAGCAGCTTGTCAAATGGGCCGACGTATTGATCGTCAACACGCCGCACCCCGCGCGCAAGAAATTGAAGCTCGAATACGACGATGTGGTGCCGTGGAATCCACGCCTGATCTATGCGGATCTCACCGGCTTCGGCGAAAAGGGGCCAGACGCCGATCTGCCAGGCTTCGACATCACGTCATACTGGGCGCGCAGCGGCCTGCTGTCGATGACGCGCGATGCTGGCGCGCCGCCGACCTTACCGGTGGGCGGCAGCGGCGACAATGCGACGGCTGTCGGAATCTATTCGGCGATCGTCACGGCGCTCTACCGCCGCGAGCGCACCGGCAAGGGGGCGTATGTCACGACCTCGCTGCTCGCCGAAGGCGTCTGGTCGGCGAGCGTTTCGATCCAGGCCGCCTTGTCCGGCGCGAAGTTCTACGGGCTGCACGATCGCATGCATCCGGCCAATGCGGCGTTCAACGTGTATCGCTCCTCAGACGGCACCTGGTTCGTTCTCATCGTCACCGCCGACAGGTTGGGCGCCGTCGCGAACGCCATCGGCCGCCCGGACCTTCTGACGGATGACCGGTTCTCCGATCCGGCGAAGCTGATAGCGAGCATGCCACAGCTCACGGCCATCCTCGACGACGTCTTCGCAGCGCAGCCCATGGCGCATTGGAATGAGGTGTTTAGCGGCGTGCACGTCACGTTCGGCGCCGTGCGCGGACCGCTAGAGGTCGTCGACGATCCGCAGTTGCGGGCAAACGATATCATCGTTCCGCTCGAAGGCGCCGGTGGCAAACTCAGCACGACGATCAGCAGTCCGATACAGGTGCACGGTGTTGCCAAGGTCCCTGCCCGGCGCGGACCCGACCTCGGCGAGCACACCGAAGAGATCCTGCGCGACCTGGGATTCGACGCCAAAGGCATCGAAGACCTGCGCGCGAGCGACGCCGTACCGAAAGTCAAGGAACACGCCTGACACAGGACGGACGGAGAGAAAGGAACAACCCCATGAGCGACATTCTCATCGAGCGTGCTGACGGCATCCTGCGGGTCCAGCTTAATCGTCCGGTCCAGAAGAACGCGATGACGTCCGCCATGTATACGAACCTGGCCGACATCCTCAACGAAGCTGACAAGGACGACGCGATCCGTGTCGTGCTCTGGCACAGCACCGGAAACGTGTTCTGCGCCGGAAACGACATCGTGGATTTCCTCAAGAATCCGCCCACGCCGGGCGCATTTCCGCAAGGGCTCCTGATGGACGCATTCGTCAAGTTCGAAAAGCCGATCGTCGCGGCCGTGCAAGGCGGGGCGATCGGCGGTGGAACCACGATGCTTACGCACTGCGATTTCATCTACGCGGTCGAGAGCGCGAAATTCCAGCTACCGTTCATCAACCTGGCGCTGGTGCCGGAATTCGGATCGAGCTTTTCGATACCGGCGCGCGTGGGCCATCTCCGGGCGGCGGAATTGTACTTGCTGGGAGAGCCCTTCACGGCTGCGCGGGCAGCGGAGCTCGGCCTAGTGACCAGCGTGGTGCCCGACGCCGACCTGCTCACGACCGCCACCGCAACGGCGCAGAAGCTGGCGGCAAAACCGAGCGGCGCGTTGCTGGCGAGCAAGCGGCTCCTCAAGCAGCCTTCGATTGGCCCGCTCAATGTGGCGATCAAGATTGAGAGCCAGGAGTTCATGGAGCGGGTGGGCGGGCCAGAGGCCAAGGAAGCGCTCTCGGCCTTCCTCGAGAAGCGTCCGCCCAATTTAAACAAGACGAGGACGTCCGTCACGGCCGAATAGTACGCGCTCGCAGCAATCGGTGAGCGTCGCGTCGATTATGGCGCGGCGCAAGCCGGGAATTAAGAAGCGGCGCCAAGCAAAGGCGGGAGCTGAAATGAAACACGTATTGAGCTTCGCCACGTTTGCCATGGTAGCGCTCTGCTTCGCAGTGTTCCTGACCACGATGAAGCCAACCGTTCTCAGCGCCGTCGAGGCATCGAGCAAGCCCGCGCATTGCAAAATGGCCGGCTTCTGGTGCGCTGGGATGCCATAGCGAAGCCCCACGGCTGGAGCGTTGAGAGCATCGTGGACTAGCGCGACGGTGACCTTCGGATTCTCTGCCATGATCCGGCTTCCGGAGCCCGAGACTATTTCTATTCGTCGCGACGACGAGAACCGGGACGTTCAACTTGCCCGCTCTTGTTTGCAGCGTCTTATCGAGATTTGCGTAGCTTTGGCCGCATTAACTCGCGCGTTTAGGTCACGCGGCGTAGCTATCGAGAAGCCGCAAGACAACGCATCACGGAGGAGCATCGTGCTCTCAGACAAGTCTCGCCCCATCATCCAATCGACACTGCCAGCCGTCGGCCCGCACATCCAGGAAATCGCCAAGTGCTCTTATGGGCTTCTGTTTGCCGCACATCCGGAGCTGATGGATGGGCCCTTCAGCCGCAGCCACCAGGCCGACGCCACCCAGCAGCAAGCCTTGGCCGGATCGGTGGCCGCATTCGCCACCGCACTGGTGAACTCGCCTGATCGGCTGCCCGAGAATCTTCTGTCCCGCATTGCGCACAAGCACACGTCGCTGGGCATCCAGCCGGAGCCGTACCAGATCGTCCATGACCACCTGATGTCGGCCATTGCAGAAGTGTTGGGTGACGCGGTCACGCCGGGCGTCGCGGCAGCGTGGGATGAGGTATACTGGCTGATGGCCTACACCCTGACCCACGTGGAGCGCGGCCTCTCCGGCGCGCGCGGCGTGAGTCCGCAGACGGTATGGCGGCAATGGGAGGTCGAGAAGAAGATCCAGGAAACCGATGATGTGGTGACGTTTGTCGTCAAGCGTATCGAGGATCACATGGTGAAGCCGTCGCTTGCCGGCCAATATATATCGGTGCAGGTGCCGCTGCCCGACGGCACGCGACAATCACGCCAGTACAGTCTGAGCCGGGCCGACAAGGGAGAATCCCGCCGGTTCTCGGTCAAGAGAGTGCACGGCGCAGCAGGAAAGCCCGACGGAGAGGCGTCGACGCTGTTGCACACCAGTATCGGGGTGGGCGACGTGCTGAACCTGTCTGTTCCGTTCGGTCCCCTGGTGCTGGACGACTACTCTGGGCGCCCGATGGTGTTTATCAGTGGGGGTATCGGCATTACTCCGATGGCCGGGATGCTCTCGCGCCTTGCCACGGCTCGGTCCCCTTTCCCGATCATGCTGCTGCACGCCGACCACAACGAGCACGCCTTCGCTCTTCGCAACCAGATCCGCGATGACATCGTCGCGCTGCGCCTTGCTTCTATCTATGTTTGGTACGAGCAGGGAGCCGACAGCCAATTGCCGGTGCAGGGCGTCTTCGCCGGCAGGATGGACCTGTCACACGTCCGCCTGCCCGACAATGCGGTGTATCACATGTGCGGACCGATCCCGTTCATGCATGGGATCCGCAGCGCCCTTATCGCGCTTGGTATTCCACCCCGGGATATCCAGTACGAAATGTTCGGCCCGGACCTGTGGCAGGCAGATTACGAATAGGCCGATAGCTTGCTGAAACTAATGACAAAGAGCACGAACGAGGTGAGCGCATGAGTGCGATGGCTGAGACCCGGTCTGACGAGGGAATCGCCGGCGCCGAGGCCCCCCGCCGAGAGCGCAAACGCGTTGTCGTTATCGGTGGCGGCTTTGCCGGTATCGCCGCGACACGGGCGCTGCGGCATGCTGATGTCGATGTCATCCTGATCGACCGCCGCAATCATCACATATTTCAGCCGCTGCTCTACCAAGTGGCGACGGCGGTGCTCTCGCCGGCGGAGATCGCCGCGCCGATCCGGCAGCTCGAAGTGAAGCAGAAGAACCTCAGCGTGCTCCTGGCGGAGGTCACCGGCATCGACGTGGCTTCCCGCACGATCGAAGCGTCTTCGCCTGGCGCGGGCGCGCTCAACATCGCGTACGACTACCTGGTGGTCGCGACCGGCATGCGTCCGAGCTACTTCGGGCACGACGAGTTCGCTCAGTATGCGCCGGGACTCAAGAACCTCAGTGACGCCGAGACGATCCGAGCCAAAATCCTCGGCGCGTTTGAACTGGCCGCAGCGACCGAGGACGAGGCCGAACGCGCGCGTCAGATGACGTTCGTGCTGGTCGGCGCAGGCCCCACAGGCGTGGAACTCGCGGCATCCCTCGCACAAATGGTGAAGGTCACGCTACGCGGCAACTTCCGCCACATCGATCCGGCACGGGCGAACATCATTCTGCTTGACGCAGGTAAGCGGGTTCTACCGACCTTTGCCGAGTCACTGTCCCGCAGGGCGACCCGACGGCTCACGAAGCTCGGCGTGAAGGTCTCGACCGGAGTGAAGGTCGAGACCGTCGACGCACAGGGCGTGGTCGCCGGCGGAAGCAGAATCCCCAGCGCCACGGTGCTCTGGACCGCGGGGGTTGCGGCATCGCCGATCCCAAAGATGCTCGGCACCGAGACCGACCGCGCAGGGCGCGCGCTCGTTGATCCCTTCCTGAAGGTCGTGGACGCGCCCGGCGTCTTCGTCGTGGGCGATGCGGCTTCGGTCATGCAAAAAAACGAACACCCGGTGCCAGGCGTGGCGCAGGCGGCGATCCAGGAAGGACATTATGTCGGGCGGCTGATCGCCAAAGAGCTGAAGGGAGGGAAGGTCAAGCGTCCGTTCAGCTATTTCGACAAGGGCAATATGGCAGTCGTCGGCAAGAATTACGCCGTTCTGGAGCGCGGCTGGCTGCGCACGAGCGGGGCCCTGACGTGGCTGGTGTGGGCGTTCATTCACATGCTCGCCCTACCGCAGTTGCAGAACCGCTGGCGCGTGCAGCACCAGTGGCTCTGGTCGTATTTCACTGGCCAGCGCAGCTCGCGGTTGATCCCGGAGCCGCCGAGGGACGTTGCTCCCGCGCGGAACTCGCGTGAGGGCCACCAGCCAACATCGTAAGCGGCGCTACGCTTGCCGTCGATGATTAGGATCCCCGAGTTGATGGACAATGCAGGTGCTCGATCACATTTTGAGATTTATGACGCTTGGCACGATCATAGTTAGCAGTATTGCTATCTACGCCGCGCTTCACACCAACAACAGGCGTGTTGGAGCCGACATTTTCCTCAAATATTCCGATCGGATCTCCAACCTGAGGCGCACCCTCCCGATAGCTGCCTTCGTTGAAAGAGGCGCACCTTGCAACCTGGACATGACGCCCGATGAGCGTCGAGCAGCACACGAAATCATCTACTCAATCTACGAGCTTTATGAGCTTAAAGTGCATGGCTTTCTTCCGTCGGCGATCTGGAAGATAAGAGAGCCCGATATTGAAAGGACTCTTTCTCTTCCGTTTTTTCGACAAGAGTTAGCTGCTTTAGAGGGAAGATTTACCAGGCACCCACGCTTTGCGAGCTGGCTCGAACAGCTCAGGCGAAGATAGGCCGGTTTACGAGCAATCAAATCTGAGGACTTCAGCGAGCAACGCCGGGCCGAATTGCATACGCTCGATCACAGTTGAGCATGTGCTCAACATAGTTGCTCCGCTGCTTTTGAAGATTTTGCCGGAATTTGGCAGCGTTTACTCATGCATCCGAGCTGCGCGATCTATTTTCAAACGAGCCTGCATGCCTTTGCAGACCGCTTTGAGAGCCCCTTCGGCTGCTCTCTTCACTTGACCGAAACAAAAGAGGTTCAGCGATGCACTTCGATCCAGTCCTGTTATCACGCATCCAGTTCGCCTGGGTCGTCGCCTGGCACATCCTGCTGCCGGCGTTCACCGTGGGATGTGCGTCCTTCATCGCGGTCGTCGAGGGCTTGAATTTCGCGACCGGACGCGAAGAATATGCCCGCATCTCGACATTCTGGATCAAGATCTTCGCCATCGCATTCGGCATGGGCGTTGTGAGCGGGCTCGTCATGCCGTTCCAGTTCGGCACCAATTGGAGCCGTTATGCGGCCGCCGTCGGCGACGTCCTGTCGCCGCTGTTTGCATATGAGGGCTTGACTGCTTTCTTCCTGGAAGCCGGCTTCCTCGGCGTCCTCTTGTTCGGCCGCAAGCTGGTGCCGCCGTGGGCGCACTTCTTCGCAGCCCTCATGGTGGCAATCGGGACGTTGTTTTCCACGTTTTGGATCCTGTCAGCCAACAGCTGGATGCAGACGCCAGCCGGCTACGAGATCGTCAATGGCCAGTTCATTCCGACAGACTGGATCAAGGTGATCTTCAATCCGTCATTTCCTTATCGGCTGGCGCATACCGCATTCGCATTCTTCAACACCACCGGCTTCGTCGTCCTCGGTGTCGGCGCATACCTGCTGAGGCGCAACCGCTCGGTTCGCGAAGCGCGCATCATGTTCTCGATGGCGCTGTGGGCGCTGACCCTGCTGGTGCCGATGCAGATGCTGATCGGCGATATGCACGGCCTCAACACCCGCAAATATCAGCCTGCAAAGCTGGCGGCCATCGAATCTCGCTGGGAGACCGGCAAGGGCGTGCCGCTGACCGTCTTTGCGATCCCCGATGACAAGGCCGAGCAGAACAAGTTCGCGATCGAAATTCCATTCCTCGGAAGCCTGATCCTGACTCACGAACTCCATGGCGAGGTAAAGGGCCTGAAGGACTTCCCCGCCGATCAGCGGCCGCCGGTGGCGATCCCCTTCTTCGCCTTCCGCGCGATGGTTGGATGCGCGGGCCTGATGTTGGGGCTCGTGCTGCTGGGCGGCTGGTTGCGCTGGCGCGGGCAGCTCTACGACACGCGGCTGTACCTGCTGGCTTGTCAGTGCGCGCTTCCGCTCGGCTTCATCGCGGTCGTGGCCGGATGGTTCGTAACCGAGGTCGGCCGGCAGCCATGGACGGTCTATGGGCTCTTGCGCACGGCAGCCTCGGTTTCGCCGTCCCTGACGAGCTCCGACGTGACGCTGTCGTTGCTGGCCTACATGGCGGTCTACCTGCTGATCTATCCCTGCGGCGTCATGCTGATTGCCCGGCTCATTCGCAAGGGGCCGGTCGACTTCAGTGAAACGGCCCCGGCCGTCGAGGCTGGCATTGCCTCCGCGCCGGTCCTCAGCCCCGCCATCAACGTCGTCAAAGGAGAAGTGTAATGCCCCAAATCCTCGATCTGGTCCCGATCTGGACGGTGATCCTGGCCGCGGCCGTGTTCTTCTACGTGCTGCTGGACGGCTTCGATCTCGGCGTCGGGATGCTCTATGGCCTGGCGGGCGACAAGCACTCCCGCAACACCATCATGAACTCGATTGCCCCCATCTGGGATGGCAACGAGACTTGGCTGGTTCTTGGCGGCCTTGGCCTTCTCGCCGCCTTCCCAACCGCCTTCGCGGTCATTGTTCCAGCAGTGTATTTCCCCATTCTGGTTATGCTGCTCGGCCTGGTGTTTCGCGGCGTGGCCTTCGAATTCCGGGTTCGCGATGCCGAACACAAGACGTTCTGGGACCGCGCATTCTGCTATGGATCCGCGATCGGCACTTTCGCGCAAGGTGTCGTGCTCGGTGCATTCGTCCAAGGTTTTCCGGTCCAAAACGGGCAATTCGCCGGAACGTCCTTTGCGTTCCTCACGCCGTTCTCCGTTCTGACCGGTGTCGCCCTGATGTTCGGCTATGGCCTTCTCGGCGCCGGCTGGCTCATCCTGAAGACCGAAGGTGACATTCAGGCCGCGGCCCGCCGTTACGGCCGAGTCTGCCTCGTCGGCGTCGTTGCCGCGATCGCCATCGTGAGTGTCTGGACACCGATCATGAGCCCGGCGGTGGCGGCGCGCTGGTTCAGCTTGCCCAATTTCGTGCTGTTCCTGCCGGTGCCGGTGCTATCTGGCGTGGTTGCGCTCTGGAGTTGGCGATCTCTCAACAGCAAGGCTGAGGCGGCGCCGTTCTTAAGTGCGATCGTGCTCTTCGTCCTGACCTATATCGGAATGGCTGTCAGCCTCTATCCGATGATCGTGCCTTACCAACTGACGCTGTGGGAGGCAGCCTCCTCGCCGCGCACCCAGGCATTCCTGCTGGTCGGAACGCTCTTCCTGCTGCCCGTGATCCTGACCTATTCGAGCTGGTCGTATTGGGTATTCCGCGGAAAGGTCAAGGCGGAAGCGGGGTATCACTGATCGCCTCTCGTCAACGTTGGCGATGTCAAGTGATGACGACGACGAAACATGCAAAACGCTTCGCGTCGTCATCGAGTTATTCCTTGAGCCGAACTGCCTGACGTGGACGCCGCATCCCGCAACCTGGATGCTCCCACGATCCCGAATGCCAGAAGGCGCAATTAGAATGATCATCTGCTCCTGCAATGCCATCAGCGATCATGATGTTAGAGGCGCCGTCGAGTCTGCTGATATCGAATTGTATTCGACCGCGCAGGTCTACAATTGCCTCGGTCACCTGGTACACTGTGGGCTCTGCTCCCGCTCGGTCAGAAGAATCCTGTGCAAGAACCGGAAGCGGCATCGCCGTGCTGATCGCCGTTCCGTTGAAGTCGTCGGGCGTACAGTTTTGAGCGAAGACGGCCATGTATTCCACTCGCGAAATCCGCCCTGCGAAACCCACGGTCAAAAGCTACGGTTTGCGCGGAGAATAGGGGTTACATCGCGCAACTAGCCGCAGCAGCCTTTGTCGCGCTACTCGTTTTTGCTGTCGATTCGACTTTGCAGTGGCGGGAAAGGCAGGAGTTGAACCTACGGCAAGGGTTCCCGGCGTTCGCCGCCATTGAGGGTACGAGAGCGCATCGATTGGGCACATCAGGCTTTTTGCGGCATTGTGATTCATCCTTCGACGGTCAATGAGGATAGACCTCATCGTCGTCCAGCGTGCCGCCCGGCCTCTTGCGCGAAGCCTGAGCACCCATATTCAAACTGGGTACCGACACGCTTGAAATCACCGCCGATGAATGCAATCAGCAGGTGAGACTATTGGCCTTCGTCGCCGCGATCAATGAGGAGGAACTCCCAGCCTTTCGCCGAAGGCGTTGCTAATTGATATGCTGTATCGGCTATTCACGTTCTCGAGGTCTTATGTCTCAAGTCGACTGGTTGAGTCATCTCCTCCAAATCATCACCGTGACCGGCCAACTCGAGGTCCGCTGCGCCTACGGCGCTCCATGGCGTATCATCTGGCCCAAGGCGGCGGCGAACGAGATCCCCTACCATGTCATCGTCAAGGGCCGTGCCATTTTCGAGGACCCGATTTCGAGAGCTGTGCAGGAGCTTGGGAGCGGGGATATCGTACTGCTCCCTCACGGTTCGGCGCATACGCTGCACGACGGCAGCGGCGAAACGCCGATCAGGACGCACCAAAGCAGGGGCTCCGCAGGATGGATGCTGAGCGAGAACGATGCACCGGGTGAGCAACTCGATCTGCTGTGCGGACGATTTTTCGTCGTGCCACCCCATGATCGACTTATCCGCAACTACCTGCCGGCAAATCTGGTCGTGCGGGCTATGAAAAACCATGGAGAAGAGGACATGGGATCGGCATCGAGTCAGCTTTCCGGGCTGGTCAGCCTGATGCGAATGGAGTCCTCTGGTGACAGAGCGGGAGGTCGCGCCATTCTCAACGCGCTTTCTTCGGTCTTGTTCACTCTGGTTCTCCGCGCCGCGAGCGAAGCCGGCAAATCCACCGAGGGCTTGTTGGCGCTTGCCGGCAATCCGAGATTGGCAGCGGCCATTGCGGCGATGTTCGCGGATCCAGCGCGACCTTGGAAGCTTCCCGATCTGGCCGATCTATGCGGCATGTCACGCGCGACATTCATGCGCCAGTTTCAGGACAAGCTAGGTCGCTCCGCCCTCGACCTGTTGACCGATTTTCGCATGAGCATGGCCGCCAACGAGCTCAAGAACCCAAGGACCAGCACGGAGGCTGTAGCCGAGACTGTCGGGTATCAATCCGTTTCGGCATTCCGGCGCGTGTTTGCCGAGCGGATGGGGATGACACCGGGGGAATGGCGCCGACTGGCGCACAATGGCGATGAGACTGAGTCGTCGCCAGAACGATCCTTTTGAGCATCAATTTGAGCCAATAGAGGCTCGAAACGATCAAGTCCAGCGGTAAATTGGGCTCCGTCATCACTTGATAACGGAGCACCCCAATGCACAACACCGCTACAACCGCTGACCATCGCGAAACCTCCCGCTGGCCCGCGGGGAAGGTTCCGACAAATGCCGTCATCGAAACCATTCTGAGCCGCAGTGCTGCAAAGTATTACGACCCGACGGCCGTCCTCAGCGACGATCAGATCCGTGACCTCGTGCGGATCGGCACATCAGCGCCGACATCCTTCCATCTGCAGAACTGGCGCTTCATCGCCGTGCGCTCAAGCGAAGCAAAGGCGCGGCTGCTTCCGATCGCCTGGAACCAGCCCGCAATCACCGAAGCAGCCGTGACCTTCATCATTGTCGGCCAATTGGCCGATGCCAGCACCGTTCCTGCGCGCCTGGCGCCCGTCGTGGAAGCCGGAATCATGCCGGCACATATGGTGCCGGAATGGGAGGGGCCTGCGCGCGGCCTGTACGACAATCATCCGCAGCGCCAGCGCGATGAGGCCGTACGCACCGCGACCTTCGGCGCCGCAGCCATCATCTATGCAGCCCGCTCGCTGGGCCTCGGTTCGACACCGATGATCGGTTTCGATGCAGAGGCCGTGCACAGAGAGTTCGGCCTGGGCGAAGACGAAGTCCCCGTCATGCTGCTGACTGTCGGGCCGGAGCGTCCTGGCAACTGGCCGCAGAAGCCGCGCCTTCCCGTGGCCGATGTGCTGCACTTCGCATAACCAACTCTGAACTCAATCATCCAAGGAGAAATATCATGGCCAGAGCTGCTGCTCTGAAGCCGGAACACGTTCCGGCCGATTCGAAACCAACGCTCGATGCGTTCACTAAGAACATCGGGTTCACGCCAAACATGATGGCGACCTTCGCGCAAAGCCCGATCGCGTTCAATGCATGGGCCGCTTTGCTCGGCTCGCTGAGCAAGGCGCTCGACGTCAAGACGCGCGACAGCATCGGCCTTGCGGTCTCCGAAGTGAACGGCTGCGACTATTGCCTGACGGTGCACAGCTTCACGGCGGAGCACATGGCCAAGCTCCCGGCCGAGGACATCCTCCTCGCCCGAAAGGGTCATGCCAGGGACCCGAAGCGGGATGCCGCCGTCCGGTTTGCACGCAAGATCATCGAGAGTCGCGGCCATGTCACCGACGCCGATCTGCAAGCCGTCCGCGATGCGGGCTACACGGATGCGAACATCATGGAGATCGTCGCGCTTGTGGCCATGTACTCGCTGACGAACTTCTTCAACAACGTGTTCCATCCCGACAAGGACTTCCCAGCGGTAGCACCGGCCGGCGCGATCTGAGCACGATCTTCACGGTTCGCGGACCGGGAAGCTCGGAATCTGAAAAAACATCACACATACAGGAGTCGAAGATGAAAGCGATTATTGTGACGGACCAGGCTGCCGGATTTGGCGGAATGAAGCTGGTGGACCGGCCCGACCCTCAACCAGCGATCAACGATGTCATCGCGGAGGTTCACGCATCGGGATTCGTTCCGACGGAATTGGAGTGGCCCTCGACCTGGACCGATCGTCGCGAGCAGAACAGAACTCCGTCGATACCTGGGCACGAATTCGCCGGCATCGTCACGGCGCTCGGCTACGGCACGACGGGACTGTCGGTGGGACAGCGCGTATTCGGCCTTGCGGACTGGTACCGCGATGGCTCGCTCGCTGAATATATTGCCATTGAGGCGCGCAATCTCGCCCCATTGCCGGATGACGTCGATTTCAAGGTGGGCGCGAGTTTGCCGATCTCTGGCTTAACCGCGTGGCAAGGACTTTTCCAGCACGGCCGTCTTCAGGCAGGCCAGAGCGTGCTTGCGCATGGTGCGGCCGGCGCGGTCGGTTCTATGGTCGTTCAACTCGCGCGAGAGGCTGGCGCCTATGTCATCGGAACAGGACGCGCCGCCGACCGGCAGAAGGCGCTCGACTTCGGCGCGAATGAATTCGTCGACCTGGAGAACGATGCGCTCAAAGATGTCGGTGGGGTCGATCTTGTCTTCGACGTCATGGGCGGCGATATCCAGAAAAAGTCTGCAACACTTGTTAGAGCCGGAGGCACGGTGGTGAGTGTGGTCGGCCCGGCGGTGGCTCGGCCGCGAGACGGTTTGGCCATCGACTTCGTTGTGGAGGCTGATCGCGTTCAATTGAGCGAGATCGTCCAGAGGGTGCGGGACGGAAGACTGCGGACAAATATCGGAAAGGTCTCCTCCCTCGACGATGCGGTCGCCACCTTCAACTCGGCCCAGCGACGTCAGGGTAAGACGATCATTCAGGTTCGCTCGTAAGAGCTTAGGCATGGAGGAGTGTTCAGCTCTCCCCCATCGAGTTATCGTTCCGCTTCTGGATCGTGGCGAGTGTCTCGCCACGATCCACGCGAAGGATGCGATCGCCCGTCCGTTTTGGGTTAGTCGCGTCAATATGGTTACATCTCGATCGCGGTCGCGCTCGGCTATTCTTCCCAACCGCGTTCGCCGCCGCGTTCAGGAAACTGACCGGGGAGAACCGCGGGACCGGCGCTAAGAAGGTTGGGTTTAAGTTGCTCCATCTGGTCGTTCGTGAATGCGTCGCTACAAGCTGAGCTTCTGCCGGTCTGCTCGTGAACGATGTAGTCCGCGTACCAGTCGGGCCAGTTGGCGTCGGGCTGCCCGGATCGCTTCTCATGCTCTCCATGCGCGGCCGCCGCACGCCTGAGCGCTTCGGCGAGCTCCCGCGGCGACGCAAAGCTGGTGTCAGCCTCCAACCGGCCCGGCAACCGATCCGTCACTTGCTGGACGATCCAACCATTGCCGTCCGGATCAAGGAACGTGGCAAGCGTTCCGCAACTCGGCCGTTCCGGATCAGGACCCGAGACGCGGCCGTTGGGCCCCCCGTGAAGCACCTCGCTTACTTCGACCCCTCGTCTGATGAGCTCATCGCGGGCTGCCCCGATATCGGAGACGACGAGAAAGTGGAGCGGGGCCGCCGCAAGCTGAATAGATGCTGGCGACCCGGGCGGCGTCAACTGGACCGCGCGCGAGCCATCGGCACGGGTGAAGTCGGCATCCAACCGCCAGCCGAGATCGCTGTAGAACTTCTTCGCGCGATCGACGTCGGCAACCGGGAGGACGGCGACCTCCAGCTTCATGGCGAGGCGTTGCGAGTTGAGAGTGTCCAGCGGAGTCCTTCTTCCCTCGGTCTTGAGTTTGCTCATGGGTTCGATTCCTTTCGTACGTTCGTGCTGTGTTGCCCCCTCAAAGCTCGGCGAACCCGCCATCGACGACCATCTCCGATCCAAGCATGTAGCTCGATGCGTCGCTCGCGAGGAACAGAACCGCAGCCGCGATTTCGTCGGGCCTTCCAAGTCGTCCGAGCGGAATCAGCTTACTGGCGCCATCGAGATACTCGCGAAACTGGGCTTCGGTCTGACCGGGGTGTTCGGATTGACCTACGCCCCGAAGAATGGGTGTCTCGATCAGCCCTGGACTGACCGCGTTTACGCGGATGCGCCGCGCGAGCAGCTCGGCCGACAGCGTCCGGGCGAAGGATCGTACCGCTGCCTTCGACGCCGACAGGATAGCACGACCGGCCACACCGACCTGGTTCAACCAGGCCGTATTCAAGATGATGGAGGCCCCCTCGCGCATGATGGGCTCGACCGCCTGGACCGAAAAGAACACGGATCTGACATTCGTGTCCATGAGCGCGTCATATTGCGCCTCGCTGGTGGTCGCCAGCGGCGTCACATAGGCCACACCAGCATTTGCGAAGAAAATGTCGAGCGAGCCGAAGCTATGCTGCACATCGGAAGCCATCTTTCGGAGGGCGTCGCGAGATAGCACGTCGGTTTGCAGCATCAGCAGGTCCCCGCCGATGATTTCACGCGCCCGCTCGAGAGCGTCCGCTTCGCGGCCCGTAATGGCAACTCGCGCACCGTTGGCGCGAAAGAGTTTTGCGGTGGCGAGGCCGATGCCCGATGTGCCACCAGTAATCAGCGCGGTCTTTCCGTTTAGCATGAGTTCTCCGATCGTTTGGGCTGTTGACTTCCGGAAGCGAGCTTCCTGTCGTCGACGGGTGGCCTACTTGTGGTGGCCGGCGTGGCTTGTCTTTTGGTGCTCGGGCACGACGAATTTCAGTGTCGTCGCCTGGCCGGGGAAGACGTTGTGGTCGGCATCCACCAGCGCGATCGTCACCTGGTGAGGACCAGCAGGCAGGCCGGCGATGTCGACGGTGTTGTTGTCGCTCGCGTCCGCCCACCACCACGGCAGGTCATCGACGGTGATGTGAAGATGACCAATACGGGGCGACACTTGGCGCGCACCGGCCCCGAACACCTGGACGATGCGAACGTTTTCCACTCGATACTGCGCCCAGAAGACGCCGATCGCCAAACCCTCGGGAAGCGGGGGATCGACGATCAGCTTGGGAGCGGGCTCGTTCTCGACGGCGACGTACGGCGAAGCTCCGCGGATTTCCCTTGCGGTTTGGGCTGACGCGTCGGTTGCGAGCACTGCGCAGGCCGCTATGGCAGCGGCAGGGATCTTGACGTGAGTCATGGCACTACCTTCTTCTAGAAGTGAGATTCTGAGTTCTTCGGGTCGATGTAAGAAAGCCGGTGACTAGTCGCGCTTCGCGCGCCACGGCTGGCGGCGCAGTTCGTCGGCGAGCGCACGGACCGCAGAACCCTGAAAGCGGCGGGCCCAGAGATCCAGCCACTGTTCGCTGTCCAGAAAGAATTTCCAGTCGCTGACGACTGCCTGCCTTATCAGCAGGAGCGGCACCGGCGCGGTGAACGGTCGAAAACTGGGATTGTAAATCGCAGTCCCTTCGTTGCGTTCGTAGAACGCTCCGAGCACCAATCCATCTTCGGCATAGGATCGCACGGCGAGATGCTCCAGCACTTGGTCAAACAGGGACTTTGCACATTCTGCTGATAGGTCGGTGAAGACAATGACGACCGATTTGTAGACGGCCTCGCTATCGAGAGGCTGAGAGTCAATGAACACTTTCTTGTAGTCGCCGACGAGCTGGACGACATCTTGCACGCGCCGGTCGGCGATCCGCTCGGGAGCGAGCCAGAGCGTCGTACGTTCGATGGCCCGAGGAACGAAGGGGCACACAGGCCCCGAGCGGCCGAGTTGCTTGTCGGGTTTGGCTACGAAGCCATTTATCCAATCCGAGACCGCGCGAAGCGCGTCTCGATCCCCTTCGATCAGCTCGCTCGTCCTGCCGACGTCGTCGAGATCCTCCGGCAGGAAGAGATTGGCAGCCGGTGCCGGCAGGGACCGTCCTGCCGGGCCACGAAGCGTCCTCGCGTTTTCCGCAAGGGCGCTCGCGGCGAGCGTGATGCAAGCCGCAATTGGGGCAGGCGTTTCGAGGGTCACATCGCATCTCCTTTTGATGAGCTATGGGCTGGAGATAGCGGCGCCACTCGCCCCGATCTTGTCGATTCCTTACCTGCTGCACGGAAGTGTGAAGACTGATCGCTATCCCCATCACCTCGACAAGAAGCTGACGCGATCATATGTTCGCGCCATTGCCCATTTTGATTGAGGAATTGGATTGCACGGATGGCCGACAGGCTGCCGAACGGTAACCAATCGATGGCATGGTCCGATGATTCGTTCGCGGCCACAGAATTTCTTTTTGCCGATTATCGCGACTTCGTTTTTCCTCTCCATGTGCATGAGACATTTGCGATTGGCGTCATCGAAGCCGGCGGACAGCACTTCCAGCCGGGGCGGTCACCATCCTTGATTATGCCTGAGGGGACGCTGTGTACAATCGATCCCGGCGTCGTGCATGAAGGAAGACCGGCAACCGAACGAGGTTGGCGCTACAGGATGTTCTATCCCTCTCCTGCACTCGTTGCGGGCGCACTGGAAGAGCCACGCCGCCTCGCCTCGAGTGGAGAGTGGTGCATTGGACAACATGTCATCCACGATCAGGAGCTCTATCGCGAATTCGTTGGTCTGCACATTTCCTCGCAACGCAAAGAAACTCTGCTGGAGCGGCAAACGCGCATCGCTGTCTTTCTTCGGCGGCTGTTCGCACGTCATGGCAATTTTCTGCCTGAAGCGAGGCGGGCGAGAGCCGCTCCGCGTACGGCGTCCCTCGTTCGCGACTACCTTCATGCCAATGCGGAAAGTCAGGTCAGTATCGCCGACCTCGCGCAGGCTGCAGGTGTCTCCGGCACGCAGGTCATTCGAGCCTTTTCGGCAGGAACCGGCATGCCGCCACATTCCTACCTCGTCAGCCTACGGGTGGAACGCGCAAAGGCGCTGCTGAGATCAGGAAGGGGTCTGGCCGAGGCGGCGCTCGATGTGGGCTTTTCCGACCAGAGCCAGTTTACCCGCCATTTCAAGCGACTTACGGGGGTCACTCCCGGTCGGTTCGCGGCGGAAACGTCATCTGCCAGGTAAGGAATCGACAAGACCGGCGTTGCTGGTCTCGACTACGTTGCGCGCATCGGCTGGATGACGCCAGCGCGTGGCGAGGCTAGAACTCCATGACAACGAAGAACGTGTCGTTGGCGCACGAAGCACCTGCTCTGCGTCGGCGAATCGATGTCGCCGACCCGAAATCGGCGAAGGGGATCGCTCTGTTCGCCTTCGTCTTCCTGGGCCTGATCTGGGGCAGCAACTTCATCTTCATGAAGTGGGCCGCCGCGGAAATCTCTCCTGCACAGATCGTGCTGCTCCGTGTTGTCTTCGCGTTTCCAACCGTATTTCTCTATGCGCTGTGGCAGAGGGCTTTGCGTTGGCAACACGTTCGGTACGCGCATCACTTCATCGTCATGTCCCTATTGGCGACAGCAATCTACTACTTTGCCTTTGCCAAAGGGGCCGCACTTCTTCCGTCCAGCATCGCCGGTTTGCTGAGCGGAGCGATTCCCTTGTTTGCCTTCATCTGCACATACCTGTTTTTGCGCGACGAGATCATCACGCTCACCAAGGCGGCAGGCGTCGCTCTCGGCCTCCTCGGCGTGGTTCTCATCGCGCGGCCGTGGTCGGCCGTCGGTTACGTTGGTATGGAAGGGATCGCGTATATGATGGTGGGTTCCTTTAGCCTCGGATGCTCCTTCGCGTTTATGCTCGCAAGTTCATCAGCCCCTTGCAGCTTCCTGTCTCGGCGCTGACGACGTACCAGCTCGGGTTCGCGGTGGTGTTCTTGGTGATGGCGATCCACCTGGACGGAATCGACGCAGTCTTCAGCGACACCCGCGCTTGGATCGGGCTTGTTTTTGGCCTTGGAATTTGCGGGACGGGTCTGGCCTATATCCTCTATTATTACATATTGGCCAACCTGGGCGCACTCGCCGCTTCGAGCGTAACCTACATTCCGCCGATCGTGTCACTTGTCATTGGCATCCTCGTAGCGGGTGAGAGCATCGATGCTCTCGAATGCGTCGCCGTGGTGTTCGTCCTCGCCGGCGTGGCGGCGTTGCAACTCGGCAAGCGAACAGAGCATTCTTGGCGGGCCAAGAACTGACCAGTTGCCCCGGAGGAAGCAAACGAATCTCGACATTCAGCTCGAGGAGAACAAGATGCCGACCTATTTCTGCATGAGCTCCGGCGATCGCCTCGCCGCCGGGCAAAAAGCAAGGATCGCGAGCGAGATCACTAGGATCCACAGCGAGATTACAGGCGCACCCGGCTTTTTTGCGCAAGTGATCTTCCAGCAAGTAGACCTTGGAGATTGGTTCATGGGTGGGGCGCCGCTGACACACGAAACGATCTTTGTGTATGGCTACATCCGAACCGGACGTGCGGCCGTCGACAAAACGCGGATGATAAAGCTGATGGCCGAAGCCGTGGCTTTGGCAGCGGGTGCTGAAAGTCATCGGGCCGTCTGGGTCTACCTCAATGAGTTACCTCCGCGGCAGATGATCGAATTCGGCCATGTGCTGCCAGAGCCTGGTGACGAAGGGCCTTGGACGGCCGCACTTCCGCTGGATGATCAGGCCTTCATGCAATCGATCGCGGCCCGCCCGGCGGCCGCGGACGCTCCGAAGAGCTCTTTTCGGGCTCCCTCAGGACACCACCTAACTAGGCACGACATGTCTGCTCGACCACGTCCCGATCACTGTGCTGGCACCAGCGCCGGTGCGCCCTTGTCCTTGATCAGGAGCACCAGGAATTTAGCCGGCTGGGTTGCGCTCGCGTTCCGGTCGACGACATGAACGTCAGCCGGGCCTTCATAGAACGACTGTCCCGGTGTCAGCGTCACCTCTTCTCCACCCTTCAGCTGCATCACGACGGACCCCTCCAGCACGTAGACAAACGCATGTGCATTGTGCCGGTGGATGGCGCTCGAGCCGCCGGGCGCATGCTCGACCGTGATCATCAGAGCCTCGCGGCCGGGACTCTCCGGAAGGTCCTTGGACATCAGTGGGGTGACGTTGGGCTCCTGAGCCGCCGCCGTGCCGGCCGTGAGGCACAGAAGAGCCAACGCCGCGAGTTTGATCGTCATGGTCGCCGCTCCTTAGTTCGTCGGTCCGGATCCCCTCCTGAGAGAACTGGCGTTCCTCCCATGGAGATCAGGCCGCTGCCTTCGAGCGGCGGAGCCACTCGTCCAGACCGATACGGCCGAGACGCGCCTCGCCGAGCGGCACAAGCGAGTTCTCGCTGACCCGGCCGCCCCAGTATCCGGCCTCGGGATCGCTCACGACCTCGCGCGCATCGCCCACCGCTTTGAGATAGCGGGCGATGACTTCGTTGAACGGGGCTCGTTCCGGTCCTGCGATCTCCACGATGCCGCCTCGCGGCGGCGCGAGTGCCACATCGGCAACCATGGCAGCGACGTCGTCCGACGCGATCGGCTGGAATAGGATAGGCGGGAGCCTGACTTTGTTGCCATCCACGCTGGAATCGGCGATGCCGCCGAGGAATTCCATGAACTGCGTTGCGCGGACGATGGTGTACGGGATGCTGGAGGTCTCGATCAGTTTCTCCTGGGCGACCTTGGCGCGGAAATAGCCGTTGTCGGTCCGGTCGGTCGCGACGATCGACAGCGCGACATGGTGCCGGACGTTCGCTGCGGCCTCCGCCGTGAGAAGGTTGCGGCCGGAGGTCTCGAAGAATTCGAGCACCGCCTTGTCTTCGAATGAGGGCGAGTTGGCGAGGTCGATCACTACCTTCGTGCCCGTCATGGCCTCGGTGAGCCCCTCCCCAGTGATGGTGTTAACGCCGCTCTTGGGCGAGGCGGCCACAACCTCATGGCCGCCCTGACGCAGAATGGCGACGGTCTTCGAACCGATCAGGCCGGTACCGCCGATCACGACGATCTTCATGGTGATCCTCCGTTATCGTTAGACGTGCTCAGCTTTTAGCTTCAAGGCAATCATGGACGCATCGCAGTTGTCGCGAGCGCTGCTGCGCCGGGCGAGAAGCGCGATGGGGCTCACCTGACCGCATCGACGATACCATACGCGAGGCTTTGCCGGCGGTCCGCAATCAGTCAATAAGGCTGATCGATCGGCAGCCGGCCGAACGACTCATTTGCGCGTTGAGAGGGAGCGCGTGCCCCAAGATGCCGGCGTCAGATCGCTTCGGGGGCGGATGTCGGCGGCAGCCGGCGCCGGACGGTAGCGCCGGATCGCGCCGATGATCACGACCACGAACGATACCAGCACAATGCCCTGCACGATGGCAAACGGCGGCTCGGCCGGCGGCACGCTTGGCGCCAGCGCATGCAATGCCGGTACTTTCAGGAAGGACTGGATGACCAGCACGAAGACGTTGAGATAAAGCGAGAGGAGCGCGGTGAGCACGTAGATCCAGCGCCAAGAACCGGCCAGCTTCATGCCGTAAAGCCCAAAACACGCGATCCCCAGCAGAACCAGCGAGAGGATTGCGATCAAATGGGACGGCAACGGCTTCTCGAACAGCAGCGGCGGAATCAGAAGCCCCGAGACGCTGGTCAGGATGGTGGCTGTAAGGAAAACAGCGGTGAGGTTCGGCATCCGCTTCGAGCCGAACATCCCGAACATCACGACGAGGCCCGCCGCGATTGCAACCAGGCTGATGATCACGTGGACCATCGTGAACGTCGCCAAGCTCACACCAAGCATCATGATCCGCCTCCGATTTCGGCCCAAGCCATTGTCATCTCCATCTGTTTGGTTGGGCCACTGCTTAAGGGACCGAGCGTGCGCCTGCCCCAGAGCGATTGAGGCGGTTGTAGAGATATTGCTGTTAAGATGTGCGCTGGATTCTCATTTCCCCGCATGATGACGGCAGTTGCCAGAATGCGGTTGTCCGCCTTCGTCAGAGCTTCACAGTGGTCAATGACAACCAAAAACGTCTGCGGTGCTGACCATCTCCTGCGCGGTGGCTTGTGCGACGGCGCCCCCTGCGCCGCCGCGGCAACGGCAGAATGCGACTTTGGGCGTCTGCAGAGCACAACGACCGTTCAGAATTGAAATCCGCGGCGAATTTAGGCAGGACGCCAGGCCGGACAACGGCTAGAACGGAGATCGAAAGCTCGATCAGGTTGCGCCTCAACGACGAGGACGGTCCATGAGCGGTCCGCGCTTGCGAGATATTGGGCAGAAGCAAGGCGCGACTCCGGCGCAGCTGCGCGATTTGCCGCTGGGCGAGCAGCGCCTTCACGCCGATGAAGAAATGGCGCGCGTGCTCAAGATGGCGCCGCTGCAGATGGCTTCGGATCCGTCCAGCGGCGTGATCACCTTCTGGAGGCATGATCCCCTGCACGACGTCGTCAAGCCGATGGTCGATCATGTGATCATGGCTTTTCCCGCCGAGCCGGTTCGGTTCGAACGCCGCGACGGAAAAGCGTTCCTGAACGGAATGACGCGTCCCGGGACCGTAACGGTCATTCCGGCAGGTTCATCCTCGCGCTGGGATATCTACCAGCCCTTGAGCGTCGTCCACCTCTACCTTCCACAGACAACGCTGGAACGCGTTGCGCAGGAAGCCGGAGCGGCGGCTCCCGGCGACCTTGTGGAACGAACGGCGCATCCCGACCCCATTACAGCCCGATTGCTGCTGAGCGCGGCGGACGCCCTAGAAGGCTGCGCCGCGCTGGATTCGTTGTTCAGGCACCAACTGAGCGATCTTCTGGCCACGCGATTGCTCGCCGCGTACGCCGGCTCGCCGGCAACGTTCCTGCCGATCATGGGCGGGCTGTCGCCCAAGGTACTGGCGCGCGATATCGAACGTCTGCGTTCGGATAGCGATGCGGACGTCTCGCTTGCAGCGCTTGCGGCCGACGCCGGCTTGTCGCGCTTCCACTTCTGCCGCGCCTTCAAAGAAAGCACCGGGCTCTCGCCGCACGCCTGGCTGCGCCAGAACCGGCTCGAGCAAGCCATGAACATGCTGCGCGATACCCAGGTGTCGGTCGTCTCCGTCGCTGCCGCGCTCGGCTATTCCACTCAGACCGCCTTCGCAGCGGCGTTCAGGAAGCTGACCGGAGAAACCCCCAGCGATTGGCGAAGACGCATATCGTGATGGTTTGGGCAACCGTGGTCTCACCCGTTTCAAGTGCAGCGTCGAAAGGAGACAGGCGATGAAGACATTTCTCAGCATCGGCGCGGGCCCGGGCATGGGTTTCGCGACCGCCGAACGGTTCGCCAAAGAAGGTTTCCAAGTGGTTTTGGCCGCCCGCAGCGTGGCCAAGACGCAGGAGCTGGCCGAGAGATTGACAAGGAAAGGATACAAGGCGGACGCGCGACAGGTGGACTCGAGCGATCCGAAGGGCATCGCGGAGCTGGTCGCTGAAGTCGAGCAGCAGCACGGCTCGATCGACGTCCTGCACTACAACGCCGCCTCCGCACGCAAGGCGACCTTGTCTGAACAGCCTCGCGACAGCTTCAACTATGATCTTGCCGTGAACATCGGAGGTGCGCTCGTCGCGGCGCAGGCCGTTGCTCCGAAAAAGGAGGAGCATGGATCGGGTGCGATCCTGTTGACGGGCGGCGGTTTCGCGCTCGCTCCCAGTGCGGACTTTCTCTCGATCAGCATCGGCAAGGCCGGTATTCGCGCCTTGGCCCAGGGGATTTTCGAACCGTTCCGGGACAAGGGAATTCACGTTGCGACGGTGACTGTCTGCACCCTTGTGTCTCCGGAATCGAAGGAGGCCTCGGCGGTGGCCGAGCAGCTCTGGCATCTCTACAGCCAGCCCAAGGACGCCTGGACCTTCGAAACCAGCTACGCCCCTGCGGCACATGAACATGCTGCGTGATACGGACGAGACATCCTCCTAACGCAGCCGCACTAGGCCGTCCTCGCCGGCCACATTCGTCACAGGAGGTGACCGCAACACCGAGCGATTGCCGCAGGCACATGAGTTGGCAGCAATCGCTCTACAGGCACGGCAATCGCGCTGGGGCGGCCGCAGCTCAGATCCGCTAGATCATCGCAATGCCCACATCCAACCGGATGGAGAAGAACGATGATCCGCAAGAGCACCGTCGATTCCCGTGCGATCGCTCTGAATTTCTCACACTGGTCCGCAATTTCCGGCTTTGCCAGCAAGACGGCCGAGACCGTTTCCGACTTCGCCGGCGTCGTGCGTAACCTGGTCATGGACATTCGCGACAGCTACCGGCCCGAGCTGCACTACATGCGCGGCCCCGGCCCGAAGTGGCGCGCCAAGCATCAGCCTTGGCTGGCATCCGACGCTATCCCCAGCGACCGGCGCAAACGCGTTCATTAGCAGCAATCGCTCGACAGCTACGGCAATCCCTCTGGGGCAGCGCAGCGCGCGGTGGACTACACCATCACCGTCCAACGAACGCCGATGGAGATCGACCATGATCCGGAACACCTTGGTCAACCAGCTTGCAATCACCTCACGCCGGCGCGGCCTTGCCACAGCGGTCCTGTACGGACTTTCGCTGGCCGTGCGGTTCACCTCGGCAACCGGCGAAGAGGTGGAGATCCCGGTACAATCCCTGCAGAGAACCTATCCCGCGATCTCCATCACGACGCGGGACCGCCCTTCGCTGCCCTACCAGGATTGGGTTCTGGGCTCGGCTCAGCCCGTCGTTCTTCGACAAGGCTGGTCGCTGAAGACTCCTATGTCAGCGCGCTCGCCGGAGTGCCTCCCCCCATAAGGGCTGACGCCCTCGTTTCACGCCTTCGCGTCGTCGTCGATCGCCACCCTTGATGAAGGGCGGTGGCGGTAGCGCGCGCGGACTTTTGGAAGACCAAAGCAAGGAGCAAAGATATGAGACTAGTCATCATCGGAGCCGGCTTCGCCGGCATGTATGCCGCCCTCTCCGCCGCCCGCCTGCGCGACATCCAGGGCGTTTCGCCGGAAGAGCTCGAGATCGCGCTGGTTTCGCCGGAGCCGACGCTCGTCGTCCGCCCCCGGCTGTACGAGCCGAAGCCCGAGACCTTGACGGCGCCGCTGCTCGACGTCCTCAACGCGATCGACGTCAACTACGTGCAGGGCAGCGCCGAGACGATCGACACAAAGTCCCGCACGGTGCAGATCGCAACTGACAAGGGGCCACGGAAGACGCTGTCCTATGACCGCCTGGTCGTGGCCACCGGCAGCAAACTGTTCCGTCCGAAGATTCCGGGCCTCGCCGAGCACGGCTTTGCCGTCGACTCGCTCGATGATGCGGTAGCGCTCGACAAGCACTTGAAAGGCCTCGCCAAGCGCCCCGCCGTGAACGGCCGCGACACCGTCGTCGTGGCGGGTGGAGGTTTCACCGGCATCGAGGCGGCCACCGAAATGCCGGCGCGGCTGCGCGATATCTTCGGCAAAGACGCCAAGCCGCACGTCATCATCGTCGATCGAAATCCTGCGATCGCCCCCGACATGGGTGAAGGGGCCCGCCCCGTCATCGAGGACGCCCTGCGCAAGCTCGGCGTGGAGACCCGGCTCGGCGCCGGCGTCGCCTCGCTCGACGGGTCCGGCGTCACCCTGTCCAACGGCGAGCACATCGAAAGCGAGACCGTGATCTGGGCAGCGGGCATTCGCGCTGCGCCCCTGACCCAGCAGATTCCCGCCGAGCGCGACAATTTCGGCCGGCTGCTGGTGGACCGCGATCTGCGCGTACCGGGAGTGGACGGCGTCTTCGCCACGGGCGACGCCGCGCGCGCCGCCTGCGACAATGAAGGCAACTACGCGCTGATGTCTTGCCAGCACGCTACGCGGATGGGCGCGTTCGCGGGCAATAACGCTGCCGCGGAGCTCCTGGGGGTACCGACCAAATGCTACCACCAGAAGGGATACGTGACCTGCCTGGACCTTGGCGAGGCCGGTGCGCTCTTCACGACCGGCTGGGAACGCAAGGTGGCCATGGTCGGCGACGTCGCCAAGGAGACCAAGCAGGAGATCAACACCGTCTGGATCTATCCGCCGAAAGCAGAGCGTGCCGCTGCGCTCGCTGTGGCCGATCCCGAACGTGTGACTGATGTGACTGGCTTCCTCTAGAGCCTTCACGCGAAGCGGGCCGCGCTCCGCGCTTGCCGCGCAGACCGCTCAACCAACACCGGCCAGCGGCTTTTCCATCAAAGAGGAGAGAAACACATGAACCGAGACTACACATCCCCCACCTCACGCCTTGGCAAACCGATGCACGACGAGCTGGTTCCATCGCGCTACGCGCTGAAAGTCGGTGATATCGACGTGCTGGTGATCAGCGATGGAGTTCTGCATCTGCCAACCAATGTGTTGGTCGCTACCGCCGACCCGGCTGCCCGGCAGGCCGTGATCGACCAGCTAATGCTGCCGCCGGAAATGCTCGATTGGCCGCTGAATGTGGTTGTGGTGCGGAGCGGCGGCCGAACCATCCTGGTCGACACCGGGGCGGGAGTGAACTCGAATCTGCCGAAGGCCGGACAGTTGACCCATCGACTGGAGGCCGCCGGCATCGATCTTGCGGACCTGACCGACGTGGTGCTGACCCACTTGCACATGGACCACGTCGGCGGGCTGCTCGTCGACGGCGTGAAGGAGCAGCTTCGTCCGGACCTGCGGATCCACGTGGCCGCAGCCGAGGTCAAGTTCTGGGCGAAGCCCGATTTCTCCCTCGTCTCCATGCCGGAGGGTTTTCCGGAGGTGCTTGAATCGACCGCGCAGAAGTTCCTGCGCGAATACCGCACTTACCTGCGGACGTTCGACGACCGGGCTGAAATCGCGCCGGGCCTAGTCGCCCAGCGCACCGGTGGCCACACCCCCGGCCACTGTGTGGTCCGCCTCAACTCCGGCGGCGATCGGCTGACGTTCGCCGGCGATGCCGTATTCCAGGTCGGGTTCGACCACCCCGACGTGCACAACGGCTTCGAGCATGACCCACGACTGAATCGTCCGGCTCCCAGGACTAGTCGCAGGACTAGTCCTACCACTCGTCGGAAAAGCTGTCCTTGCGATCGTAGGTCGATCTGCTCGGAGCAGAATTGGCCGATAAGACATTTCACTGACTAGTGCATGCCTCTGAGTACCCAACCCAGGAGACGAGCACGGAGGCCACCACGCTGGCGAACTTCGATGAAACGCAGAGCCTCGGGACAGTCGGACGCCGCGACGGCCGCCTCCAACAAGCCCTTGGCGGAAGCAGCCGAGATATCGCCCGCATGGCTGACAAGGCAGTCCAGAACGGAGAGGAAGTCATCATGGGTCTTCACCAGGCGGGCGACATCGTCAAGCAGATCAGGACGGGCCGCACGGATCGCGGTCATCTTGGCCAAATCTCCGCGCTTGATCAGTTCGATGATCGACGAGGCGTCCACCCCGGATTGGACGAGGAGTTGGATCAGCTCGAGCAGGGCTTCGCTTGAAACGACCGACAGAACAGTCGAGCGAACATTCTTGCTGTTATCCTTGTCGGCGACGAACGCCTGTGCCACGTCGTAGACGGCGTCCTTGGCCTCCTTAGGCACCTCGACAACGTATTGTTCGAATCCCTCTGCCTTCCGTCGGGCTCGGTACTCTCGTTTGACCTCAGCCGCCTTGGAAATTTTTTTCTTTGCGCGGGCGACGCGAACGTAGGCCTTCGTCGGTTCAAGGCCCAATTCCGCGGCTTTTTCGTCAAATTGAGATTCTTCAGAGGTGTCCGATCCCGGACCTTGATCACGCGTGTCGGGACCACGTTCAGATGCTTCCTCGGCGTCGGCATGCACAGTCATTTGCAGGACTAGTCCGAGGACTAGTCTCCCTATGCTAGGCCACCGCGACGCCAATCGTATCGCGCAAGCCCAACGCTGCGCGTCGATTGACGCCTCAGGGGCGTCGTTTTCAGAGGATTTTCATGGGGTGCGCGAAGCATCCCGAGAGAAGGCTAAGTCGATGGAGAGCCTTCACGCCTTCGCCACAGAGTGGCCTCGGGTACGGAGGTCCGGCAACCTCTCCACGGGCTGCACGACCGCGCTCAGGCGCAGCGGACGCACCCAAAATAGGCCTCGCACGTTTGAGCGCAAGCCTTCCGAGAGAGCATAGTTAAATCGCGTTAACGTCAACCATGACCGGCATCACGAGCCGCATCCCTCCTCATCGGTCGCGCGGCGCTGACGCCGGCGCACAGTGCCATGGCGATGATGCCGTGCAGCGATGCAGCGATGCAGTGATGCAGTGATGCGGCGATGCGGTGATGCGGTGATGCGGTGATGGGGTGATGGGGTGATTTTACAGCATCGCTTTAGGCGACGAGCACAGCCGACTGGCTGACTAATTTCCCGGTGGAAAACTTTAGGCAGCCGCATGGCATACGTCCCCTCAATGCCGATGCCATCGGCGTTCACCCGGCTTTTCGGGAAAATCTCGTCGAGTTGATCATTACGGCTCCTGCGTTCATGCTGGAGCACAATAGGAGGTGCATACATGCGCGTCGCAACGGCGGTGCAGTTGAAAGGCGGGACCGGGAAAAGCACGGCGGTTGTGAACGCGGCCGTGGCCGCGAGGGCTCGGGGTCTTTCCGTGGCGATTGCCGATACCGACCCCCAAGCGTCCAGCGCAATGTGGGCGGCGGCGCGTGGGGGTGCCGCTCCCCTCGTCACGTCCATCAACGCACGTCAACTGCCCGGCTGGCTCGCTGAGAATCAGGGCGCCTTCGACCTGATCTTCGTCGACACCCCGGCCCATGACACCGACACCCTTGCCGACGCAGCAAGGCTCGCTGACTTGGCGATCATCGTCACCGAACCGACCTATCTGGCGAACGCCGTGGCCACCCGTATCCAGGCGGCCTTTGTCCAGGAGGATATCGAGTACGCAATCCTTTTGACGCGCACGCCGTCCCGATTGAACCAGCGCCTCAATCATTGGCTTGGACTGCACCGGCAGCTCGGGACCGTGGTCGACGCACACCTTGCCTATCGCGTCGCCTATCAAGACGCCGTCGCACTGGGGCTCGGCGTCGTCGAGTACGAGCCCGAAGGGCCTGCGGCACTGGAGGTCCGTGCCGCGACGGATTGGATTCTCAAGAAATTGGAGTTGGTTCAGTGAACAAGCGTACCGACCCTTCGATGGCTTTTGCGGCCTCGGCGCAGAATTTGCGAAAGGCCCTGCGTGACAGCGCACCCGGGAGGCAGGTGACTGGGACCACCGAAGAGAGCTGCCGCACAACCCTGACTGTCAGTGAGGACCTCCATCGCGCCGTCCGCCGGCTGGCAGCCGATGCCCGGTGCAAGATCAACGACGTGTTCGTCATCGCGATCGAGGACGCTCTTCGGAAGAAGCAAGCTCTCCCTGGAAATCCCAGCCGGCTCGACCTGCGCCGCCGACTTGGCTTCCCGATATCGCAGGACGAGCCGTCCACACCCCCATCCTCCGACAGCTACAAATAGCGGCCATAGGCTTTATCCTTGGCGGTCGCCCAGCCGTACCGATCCATCGTCGCCTGCTCCTAGACTAGGGGTGATACTGCTTACTCTATGGCTGAGCGAAGTACGTCAGAGAGGGGCCGCGAGACACACCTAGTGAACCGACTAGGTGTACGTCCGTAGGGAATTTTGCGAGAAAGCGCTTCCGGCTTGCCGAAGCGTCAAAGATAACAGTCTCCAAAAGGAGACGATTATCATGCCATATCAGTTTCCCCACGTCGAGGTTTATGCGCGTCGGGGCGCTCATCTGAAGAATTCGTGTGCCCGCAAGGCGTCTATGTTCGATATCCGGGACGAGATGGTCCGCGCGCCACATGCATGCAGCCACGTGGCTGATCCGCACCCCTCGTGCGCTTGCCATTCGCTTCGGCCGCCCGCATCTTTCCATGAGCCTTCGGACGACGAGCCGCCTTGCCGCCCGTCGCCTGGCCACCCAACTCAACCTGACCTTGGACGACATCGCGATGTTTGCCGACGGCGCCGACCCGCATCTGACGCGATCTCAAATCGAGACAATGCTCCATGCCGTCGTCGACCGGCATCTGGCCAAGCTCGACCGGGTGGCCCTTGCAGCCAAGAGCGGGCCCGGCTTCGACGTCGCCCAGGCGAAAGCCTACGACAAAAGGGCTTATTGGGCTTATGCGCTGTTGGACGCCCAGGGCGTCACGGCCGTCGTACGCGACGAGGATCGCGAGCGCATGGCCGCCGACGGGCTCTCCGAGCTCGACATCGAGGCGGTCCAGGACCACCTGGCCATGCTCCGCGTCAACGAACTCGTCCCGACGAAGCACTACATCCTGCGGGGCATGATCGAGGGCGTCGCGGCAAAGCCGACCGCCATGAATCTCGCCGTGGCCCAGGGGACCTATCTTCGCGGGATGAAGCTGGCGCTGGCCCAGTCCGACCGGCGCTACGGTGGAGCGAGGATCGAGGACGACGGGCTGGTGGATCGCATGATGCTCGCCGGGAGCGATCCACCGAAGCCGGCTTCATCGATTGTGAATCGTTCGGTGGATCGCCCCGCCGATCCACCGAAGGTCGACGCTCCCACGATCCCGCAGTTCATTCCGATGGCCGACTTCGCCCAATTTGCTGACCGCGTCGTCCAGCAGAATGACGCGGACGAGCACTGGGACGAAAAAACCCAGCGGCAGGCGAAGAGCATCGCAAACCTGTTCGTCAAGTTCATGGTCCAGGATCAGCGCATTCTCGATCTCGGCCTGCTGCGTCAGCAACACGTCGGGAAGTTCGTCGATTTCTTGCGTTTCGACATCTACAAGCACTACGGCAAGTCGACGCGGGACGAGCAACTGACGATCGAGCAGCTTCGCGAGAAGGGGCGATCCGTCGTGCAGGCCAAGCGTGGGATCGGTGGCGGCACGCTCAATCGCCATGCGACCTTCCTCGGCCAGATCTTCGACCACGCCATCGCGCGCGGTGTGAAGAGCCTGGAAAGCATCGATCTGACCAAACTGCGCGCAAAGAGCCGCAGCAAGAACAAGCGCGCCCGCGACGAGAGGCGCAAGCTCCCCATCGACAGCGCGAAGGCGATCTTTCAGACGCCGCCGTTCATCAACTGCGCCGGCTGGGACGATCTCGGGAAGTGGGGCGAGCAGGGTCCGGCGCCGCCAGTAGTAGACCGCTTCGCGGCGAAAGATGTGGAAAGCCATGGTTCGAGCGACACCCTGTGCAGCAGGAATGTGTCGCAGAGCTGTGCCTCAGCTCCCCAGCCAGGCCGAATTCATCAGGATTTTCAGGCGCGGAGGGCTCTCTGGCTGGGGCGGGAGGGATCGAACCTCCGAATGGCGGAATCAAAATCCGCTGCCTTACCGCTTGGCTACGCCCCAACAGACGGCGAACGGGGTAGAACCGGCTACCGCAGATTCCCGTCGGTGGCAGCCGGTCTATAGGGAGCGGCGCGTCATTTCAACCGTCTGGAAGGGCAAAATACCCTTGGCCCAGTCCGCCGGCGGCCCACACACTATTCCGAGCCCCAATGGCCGCCCCGTTCCGGCCCAGCCATCCCGACGTCCACCCAGTTGAGACCGCCCCCGTTTCATGGGAATACGGCGCCAACAATTGTCCTCGGGAGTGAGCCATGACCTACCGCGCGCCGATTTCTGACATGCTGCTGTCGCTCAACCATGGCGCGGGCCTCAAGGCCGCCTTGGAGGCCGGCCATTATGGCGATTTCGACGCCGACCTCGCGGCCGCCGTGCTTGAGGAAGCCGGCAAGTTCGCATCCGACGTCCTGGCGCCGCTCAACAAGGTCGGCGACGAGCACGGCATCAAGCTCGAGGGCGGCAAGGTGACGACCGCGCCGGGCTGGCCTGACGCCTACAAGCGCTGGACCGAGGGCGGCTGGAACGCGGTGTCCGGCCCCGAAGATTTCGGCGGCCAGGGCCTGCCGCTCGCGATCAACGCCGCCTGCACCGAGATCTGGAGCGCGGCCAATGTCGCCTTCGGCCTCTGCCCGCTGCTGACGGCATCGGCGATCGAGGCGCTGGACGCGCATGGCAGCGACGAGCTGAAGAAGATCTATCTCGAAAAGCTCGTCTCCGGCGAATGGACCGGCACGATGCAGCTGACCGAGCCGCAGGCCGGCTCCGACGTCGGCGCGCTGCGCACCCGCGCCGAAAAGCAGCCCGACGGCACCTATCGCATCAAGGGGACGAAAATCTTCATCACCTATGGCGAGCACGACATGACCGACAACATCGTGCATTTCGTGCTGGCGCGTCTGCCCGATGCGCCCGCCGGCACCAAGGGCATCTCGCTGTTCCTCGTGCCCAAGTTCATGGTCAATAAGGACGGCTCGCTCGGGCAGCGCAACGACATCTATGCGAGCGGTGTCGAGCACAAGTTGGGCATGCATGCTTCGCCGACCTGCACCATGACCATGGGCGATCATGGCGGCGCCATCGGCTTCCTGATCGGCGAAGAGAACCAGGGCATGCGCTGCATGTTCACGATGATGAACCAGGCCCGCCTCGGCGTCGGCCTGGAAGGCGTCGGCGTTGCCGACCGCGCTTACCAGCAGGCGTTGTCGTATGCGCAGGAGCGCAAGCAGGGCCGCGCGGTCGGCAAGACGGGCGACGGCTCGGATGCGATCTTCGTGCATCCCGACGTCAAACGCATGCTGATGCGGATGCGGGCGCAGACTGCGGCCGCGCGCACCATCTGCTATGCGACCGCAGTCGCCATCGACGTCTCGACGCGCGCCAAGGACGCGAAGGTGCGCGCCGATGCGGCGGCACGCGCGGCGCTGCTGACGCCGATGGCCAAGGCCTATTCCACCGATATCGGCAACGAGGTCGCCTATCTCGGCGTGCAGGTGCATGGCGGCATGGGCTTCATCGAGGAGACCGGCGCGGCCCAGCACTACCGCGATGCCCGGATCACCGCGATCTACGAGGGCACCAACGGCATCCAGGCGATCGATCTCGTCACGCGCAAGCTCGCGGCCAATGGCGGCGCGGCGGTGTGGGCGCTGCTCGACGAACTCTCCGCGACCGTCAAGCAGGTCGAGGCCTCCAACGATCCCGGTTTCGGCACGACGGGTGCGAAGCTGCGCGAGGCGCTGGAGGCAGTCACGCGCACCAGCAAATGGCTGCTGGAGCGCGTTGCCTCCGCACCAAACGAGGCGCTTGCGGGTGCGACGCCCTACTTGCAACAGTTCGGCGCGACGCTCGGCGGCTGCCTGCTCGCCTCCGAGGCGCTCGCCGCCAAGGCCGAAGCCAATACGGACGCTGCGCGCTACGTCGCGCTCGCGCGCTTCTTTGCCGAGAACATCGCGGTGCAGGCGGGAGCGCTCGAGCGCACCGTGACGGAGAGCGCGGAGTCGGTCGCGGCGGCGGACGCGGTGCTGCTGGGGTAAGTGGGCACGTCGCTCTTGATCCGTCATCCTGAGGTGCGAGGCTCGGGATGCGAACGCATCGCGAGCCTCGAAGGATGGAACGGCCGGGATGCAGCCGGGCCGTCGCCCTTCGAGGGCCGCTGAACAAGCGGCCACCTCAGGGCAACGTTGATAAATTTGGCGTTTTCTCCGCCCTTCTCCTCGGCCGCCACAGCACGACTCCGGCCGCCACGAGATCGAGCACGACGCACATCGCAAACGCCGTCGTGTAATTGCCCGTGAGGCTGCGCACGAGACCGACGATGCCAGGGCCGAAGGCGCTGACGATGCCGCTGATCGAGGTGCCCAGTCCCATTGCGGCGGCGAAGGCGGCAGCGCCGATCTCGCGCTGGATGATCAAGGGCGGGAACGTGATCATGTTGCCGATCGAAAAGCCGTAAACGGCACAGCAGGCCAGCAGAACGGTCGGACTCGTGCTTTGGAGAAGCACGAACAGTGCCGCCGCCTGGCTCGTCATCGACGCCGCACAGGCGAGCCGCGGATCGAGCCGGTCGACGAACAGGCCAAGCGACAGGCGGCCGACGATCGCCATCGCCGCCATGATGGTCACGGCAAGGCCGGCACTGGCGCGCCCGATCAACGGCTCCAGAAACGTCACCTGGTGGATGATGAATCCCATCTGCGCCAGCAGCGCGATCGCGATCGGCAGCACCATGGTCCAGAACGCCGCATTGGCGAGCAACGCTTTGCGGGGATGGCTTGGTGCGGCCGCACCGCCGGCGCGCGGACGCCCGCCCGATGCCAGCGACATCCCGGTGGGCCAGCCGATGCAGGTCACGACCACCGGCAGCACCAGCACCATCATCGCGAGCGTGGTCGCCAGCATCGCGGAACGGAAGCCGATGCTGCCGGTCAGCGACAGCAGCAGCGGGGCGAGGATGATGCCGCCGCAGGTCGCGCCGTTGAAGGCGAGGCTGAGCGCGAGCCCGCGCCGGCGCTCGAACCAGGAATTCAGCAGGATCGCAATCACAACGGTGCCCATACCGGTCCAACCGACCGACATCAGCGCATAAGCGAGATAGAGCTGCCATGGCGTCTGCATCAGCGCCAGCAGCACCGTCGAGGCGCCGAGCGCCATCAGGCCGCACAGGATCAGCGAGCGCAACCCGATTCGCTCGAGCAGACCATCGGTGAAGACGACCAGCACGGAGGTCAGGAGAAACGAGAAGGTGCTGGCCGCGGAAACCAGCGTGCCCGGCCAGCCATGGGCACGCTGCAGCTCGGCGAGATAGACCCCCTGGCCGTAGAGCCCGAAACCGAACATGAAGAAGGCCATCAGGAAGCAGGCCAGCACGACGCGCCAGCCGCGGTAGTGCAGCGAGGATTCGTCAATATGGGTTGCCGCAATCGTCAAATCGGGCAGTCCATCGAATGGAACGGGCGCCGGATCGTGCCCCACAACCACCGGTTTTTCAAATGAAACATTGTAGCCAATTGTTGCGAGACGCGACGGCGGCAGGTGCCATGCATCAAACTTATGGGAATTCGCCGCCGAAAGATTGAGCGAGCGCATTGGCACGCCTGTGAGATGATGTAGGCTGTTGCTTCGCGAGACTCGCGAGCGGCAAGGGCCGCGGCGCGCAGGGGGGCTCTCATGCCGAATGGCAACATCATCGTCACCGAAGAGCGCGGAACGCGCGTGATCACCCTGCGCCGTCCGGGCAAGAAGAACGCGATCACCCAGGACATGTACCGGGAGATGAGCCGCGCGATCGACACCGCCCAGAACAATCCGGACATCCGCTGCATGATCATCACCGGCGGCTCCGGCGTCTTCACCGCCGGGGACGACATCGACGATTTTCTCCACGCCGACGCATCGCGCCCCGAGATGCTGTCGAACGGCGCCAAATTCCTCTATTCCCTCGCCCTCAATGCCAAGCCGATCATCGCAGCCGTCGACGGCGCCTCGATCGGGATGGGCACCGTGATGTTGTTCCACTGCGACTATGTGCTGGCCTCGAACGCTGCGACCTTCTCCGCACCTTACATCCATCTCGGGCTCGTGCCGGTCGGTGCCGCCAGCCTCCTGATGCCGAGCACGATGGGCTACCAGCGCGCCTTCGCGCTGCTGGTGATGGGCCGGACCTTCACCGCCGCGGAGGCGCAGGCCGCAGGCTTCGTCAACACCGTGGTCTCGCCGGGACACACCGAGGTCGAGGCGCGCAAGGTGGCGCGCGAGATCTGCCGGCTGCCGGCCGAGGCCGTCGCAACCTCGCGCAAGCTGCTGCGCGCCCCGCCAGAGGAGTTGACCCGCCGCATCGACCAGGAAGGTCATCTGTTCGGCGAGCGACTGAAGTCGGATGAGGCGATTGCCGCGTTCAACGCGTTCGCGAACAGGAAGAAGCGGTAGGCCCCTCCTCCCTCTCTCCTTGTGGGCCAGCGGCGAGACGGGTGAGGGGAATGTCTCCGCGAACGATGCCGCATCGAGGGCTCGGAGGAGGCCCCTCATCCGTCGCGGACTTCGTCCGCGCCACCTTTTCCCACAAGGGGAGAAGGAAGAAAGTGCGGCACGTTCACGACAATGCTTCGTGAAATCTTCGCGCGGACCGACTAGTGTCGGTTCCATGCGATACCGATCCATTCTCGCCGCACTCGCGCTGACCTGCGCCCTTCCCGCCTCTGCCCAGACCGCGGCCCCCGTCGAGCTGCGCATTCTCGCGATCAACGATTTCCACGGCAATCTGCGGCCGCCGCCGGGCGGCATCCGCATCAATGACCCTGAGGACAAGACCAAGAAAGTGATGGTGGCGGCCGGCGGCGCCGAGTACATGGCGACACTGGTGAAGCAGCTGCGCGAAGGGCGCAAGAACACCATCTTCGTCGCGGCCGGCGATCTGATCGGCGCGAGCCCGTTCCTGTCGGCGATGTTCCACGACGAGCCCTCGATCGAGTCGCTCTCGATGATGGGCCTTGCGATCAGCTCGGTCGGCAATCACGAATTCGACGAGGGCAAGGCCGAACTCTTGCGGATGCAGAACGGCGGCTGCCATCCGGTCGACGGCTGCCAGGGACCGCATCCCTTCACGGGCGCCAGATTCCGTTACCTCGCGGCGTCCACCGTCGAGACCGCGACCGGCAAGAGCGTGCTGCCGCCCTACGAGATCAGGGAGTTCGACGGCATCCCCGTCGCCTTCATCGGGCTGACGTTGAAGGAAACCGCCGGCATCGTCTCGCCAGCGGGCATTGCCGGACTCGAATTCCGCGACGAGGCCGAGACGGTGAACGCGCTCGTGCCGCAGCTGAAGGCGCGCGGCGTCGAAGCGATCGTGGTGCTGATCCATCAGGGCGGCGAACCCGCCGGCGACTACAATGAATGCCCTGCCATCACGGGTCCGATCGTCGATATCGTCAAGAAGTTCGACCGCGCCGTCGACGTCGTCGTCAGCGGCCACACCCACCGCGCCTATGTCTGCGATATCGACGGACGGCTCATCACCAGCGGCGACAAATTCGGCACGCTGGTCACCGCGATCGACCTCAAGCTCGATCCCACAACGCGCGACATCGTCGGCGCCAAGGCCGAGAATGTCATCGTCGCCAACGCTTCGCTGGCCAAGGATCCCGAGCAGACCGCATTGATCGACGCCTACGACAAGCTCTCTGCGCCGATCGCCAACCGGCCGGCCGGTTCGGTGACGCAGACGCTGTCGCGCGTGCCGAACGAGTCCGGCGAAAGCGCGCTTGGCGATATCATTGCCGACGCCCAATTGCTCGCAACCCGCGATGCGAAGGATGGCAGCGCTGTCATCGCGCTCACCAATCCCGGCGGCATCCGCACCGACATCGTTCCGAAGGAGAATGGCGCGATCACGTTCGGCGATGTCTTTGCCAGCCAGCCGTTCCGCAACCGCCTCGTTACCATGACGCTGACGGGCAGCCAGCTCAAGGACATGCTCGAGCAGCAATGGCTGGACCCGAAGCGGCCGCGGATTCTCCAGGTGTCGAACGGGTTCAGCTATACCTGGGATGCATCAAAGCCATTCGGCGAGCGCGTCAGCCTCGAGAACATGACGCTCAACGGCAGGCCGATCGAAGCTGGAAGCGGCTACCGCGTCACGCTCAACGATTACCTCGCCGTCGGCGGAGACGGGTTTACCGTCGCCAAGCAGGGCACGGCGCCGCAATATGGCGGCTACGACGCGGACGCGCTGTTCGCGTTTTTCCGGGCGCACGGGCCGATCGGCCCGCTACCGCCCACCCGCATCCTGCGCGTGAATTGATCCGGATCAAACGGGCGGCCCTTTGCCATTCCCGGCCAAGCGCTTAGATTGGGTTTTGCATTGCGTTTTGGCGCCCGATGCGCCAACCACGTCAAAAGCCCGCATCCCATGAGGCCGACCTGATGAGCACGCTTCTCCTTTCCCACAAGGCCTGCCTCGACCATGTCACGCCGCCGGGACACCCCGAGAGGCCGGATCGTCTGCGCGCGGTGGAAGAAGCTTTGTCGCACGAGCGCTTCCAGTTCCTGGCGCGCGAGGAAGCGCCGGAGGGCGATCTCGATCTCGTCACGCTCTGCCACAACGAGCATTACGTCACCGAGCTGCGCCACATCGCCCCGACGAGCGGGCAGGTCTATATCGACGGCGACACCTCGATGTCGCCGGGCACCTGGGAGGCGGTGATGCGCGGCGTCGGCGGTGCGGTAGCGGCGACCGAAGCGGTGATGGCGGGCCAGCATCGCAACGCATTCGTCGCGGTGCGCCCGCCCGGCCATCATGCCGAGATCGGCAAGCCGATGGGCTTCTGCTTCTTCGACAACGTCGCTATCGCCGCGCGCCATGCCCAGCGCAAATACGGCATCAAGCGGGCGGCCATCGTCGATTTCGACGTGCATCACGGCAACGGCACGCAGGACATCTTCTGGTCGGACCCGACCGTGATGTACTGCTCGACGCACCAGATGCCGCTGTTTCCAGGGACCGGCGCGAAGAGCGAGCGCGGCGACCACGACACCATCGTCAATGCGCCGCTCGCCTCCGAGGACGGCGGCCCGGAATTCCGCTCCGCGTTCGAGAATCTGATCCTGCCGCACCTCGAAAAATTCAGCCCCGAGCTCCTGATCATCTCCGCGGGCTTCGACGCACACTATCGCGATCCGCTGGCTTCGCTGAACCTGCGCGCGGAGGATTATGCCTGGGTGACGCGCAAGCTGATGGATCTCGCCGACAAGACCGCCGGAGGCCGCATTGTTTCGGTGCTCGAGGGCGGCTATGACCTGCAAGGACTGAAAGAATCTGTTACGGCGCATGTCGGCGCCCTGATGGGCGCTTGACGCACCCGCCACATTACGCCCGCAAAACTCTGCTTTCTCCAAGGTGAAGGCGAATCGGGCAATCGGAAACGGATATGGCCGAAAATACTCAAATCGACGTCTCCAGGCTCACCTTCGAGCGCGCGATCGAGGAACTCGAAACGATCGTGAAGCGGCTCGAAGAGGGCAAGGTGCCGCTTGAGGAATCCGTGACGATCTACGAGCGCGGCGAGGCCCTGAAGCGGCGCTGCGAGGAATTGCTGCGCCAAGCCGAGGCGCGCGTCGACAAGATCACCACCGATGCCAGCGGCCAGGCCACGGGCACTGCTCCGCTCGACGTCCAGTAATCGTCCGGAGTGAAGCCTAGACTTTCCCGCTCAGTCGCCCGACGACGCAGGGCCCCCGCGAGACGCCTTCAGGGGCGCGTGGACGCCGCTTCGTTTTCAGGATTGCACGGCGCCGTTCTCGAAAGGCATCGCGGTTTCCGTGCCGGCGGATTGATGCCGTCCCCTTCTAGAATCGGCCGTTGAGGGCGAAAAAGCTCTCATTCAGGCCAAAAAAGCCTGCCAGGGAACGAGCAGGGCCGGAGCCACTTATCCCGGGCTACGGTTAACCAATGTGGCCCGCCAGTTACACCTGCATACCCACAATCGGTCCGGCGGGTTGGCTTTGGCCCAAGCTTTGGTGTAAAGCTGCGCGGAGTGTGGCTTTTTGCAAGCCTTGCGTGGGCACCAATCACCGACGACAAGCGCTTCAAATTGCTAATGAAATTGGCTTGGGACGGACGAAGCCGATCTGAGTGACAGGGATCACAGAGACTGAACCGGAGCGCACCTAAGCTTACCTAAGCTTGAAGACGGGGCATTCCCCGTGCAGGTGGCTCCGACGGTTTGAGGACTCGCGCTGCGCCGATATTGTGCAAACCCATCGCGCACCGGAATGACCTTCCGGCGCTGACAAATTGGAAATCGCCGTGAACGCATACAGTAAGACGCCGCTTCTCGACACCATCCGGACGCCGGAAGACCTGCGCAAGCTCAAGGTCGAGCAGATTCGCCAGGTGGCCGACGAGCTGCGGCAGGAGACCATCGATGCAGTCTCGGTGACCGGCGGTCACTTCGGCGCAGGCCTCGGCGTGGTCGAGCTCACAACCGCGATCCACTACGTCTTTGACACGCCGCGCGATCGGCTGATCTGGGACGTCGGCCACCAGGCCTATCCGCACAAGATCCTCACCGGCCGGCGCGACCGCATTCGCACGCTGCGCACCGGCGGCGGCCTGTCCGGCTTCACCAAGCGCAGCGAGAGCGACTACGATCCGTTCGGCGCGGCGCATTCCTCGACCTCGATCTCCGCCGGCCTCGGCATGGCCGTGGCGCGCGACCTCTCCGGCGGCAAGAACAACGTCATCGCCGTGATCGGTGACGGCGCGATGTCGGCCGGCATGGCCTATGAGGCCATGAACAATGCCGGTGCGATGAACTCGCGCCTGATCGTCATCCTCAACGACAACGACATGTCGATCGCGCCGCCGGTCGGCGCCATGAGTGCCTATCTGTCGCGGCTCTACTCGGGCAAGACCTATCGCACGCTGCGCGATGCCGCCAAGCAGATCAACAAGCGCCTGCCCAAGATCCTCGCCAACCGCGCCAATCGCGTCGAAGAATATTCCCGCGGCTTCATGATGGACGGCGGCACGCTGTTCGAGGAGCTCGGCTTCTACTATGTCGGCCCGATCGATGGCCACAATCTCGACCATCTGCTGCCCGTGCTGAAGAACGTCCGCGACATGGAGACCGGCCCGATCCTGGTCCATGTCGTGACGCAGAAGGGCAAGGGCTACGGCCCGGCGGAAGCGTCCGCGGACAAGTACCATGCCGTCGTCAAGTTCGACGTTGCGACCGGCACCCAGGCCAAGGCCAAGCCGAACGCGCCTGCCTATCAGAACGTATTCGGCCAGAGCCTCGTCAAGGAAGCGCAGAAGGACGACAAGATCGTCGCCATCACCGCGGCGATGCCGTCGGGCACCGGCGTCGACATCTTCAACAAGGCCTTCCCCGACCGCACCTTCGACGTCGGCATCGCCGAGCAGCACGCGGTGACGTTCGCCGCCGGTCTTGCGACCGAAGGCTACAAGCCGTTCTGCGCGATCTACTCGACCTTCCTGCAGCGCGGCTACGATCAGATCGTGCATGACGTCGCGATCCAGAGTCTGCCTGTCCGCTTCGCGATCGACCGCGCGGGCCTCGTCGGCGCCGACGGCGCGACCCATGCCGGCTCGTTCGACAACGCCTATCTCGGCTGCCTGCCGAACATGGTGATCATGGCGGCGGCAGATGAGGCCGAGCTCGTGCACATGGTGGCGACCCAGGTCGCGATCAACGACCGTCCGAGCTCGCTGCGCTATCCGCGCGGCGAAGGTCGAGGCGTCGAGATGCCCGAGGTCGGCATTCCGCTCGAGATCGGCAAGGGCCGCATGATCCGCCAGGGCAGCAAGATCGCCCTGCTCTCCTTCGGCACCCGCCTCGCCGAATGCGAGAAGGCCGCTGATGAGCTTGCCGCCCACGGCCTGTCGACCACGATCGCCGATGCGCGCTTCATGAAGCCGCTCGACACCGAGCTGGTGCTCAAGCTCGCGCGCGACCACGAGATCCTGATCACGATCGAAGAAGGCTCGATCGGCGGCTTCGGCTCGCATGTCGCGCAGTTCCTGACGGACCAGGGCGTGCTCGATACGGGCATGGTCAAGTTCCGCTCGATGGTGCTGCCCGACGTGTTCCAGGACCACGACACGCCGGCGGCGATGTACGCCCGCGCCGGCCTCGACGCCAAGGGCATCGTCGCCAAGGTGTTCGAGGCGCTCGGCAAGGATGTGAAGACCGAGACGGTCAAGCTGGCCTGATGGTTTCACCTCTTCCGCTTCTCTTGCGGGAGAGGTGACGCTCAGCTTCGGGTGAGGGCTTTCTCCTGTAGAAGGTTCTTCCTCGCGGAGACACCCTCTCCCTGAGCCTTCCCCGCAAGCGAGGGAGGGAGCAGAGCATGCGCCGTGGCGCAGATCTCGATCCCAGCACTTCTCGCTTCATGAAAATGTCGGCCGTGTTCAGCCAACCGCTGGTGGTGCCGGTCATGATACCTCCATCGATGTCCAGCACGATCTGCCGAGTTCGAGGCTTGAGTCCGGATGGCGGCAGCGCGATTGATCGCTACATTAAAGCGCGATGAGATTTGGATGAATCGTCATCGCGCTTTAGCTTGTTGTTTACGCATGATCTTTCCGGAAAACCGCTTCGCACTTTTCCGGATCATGCTTTAGCGTTTCACCGCCCCGGAGATCCGATGCCCCGTCCCCGCAAGCGCGCTGATACATTGCTGGTCGAGCGCGGCCTGTTCGAGAGCCGGGCGCGTGCACGCGCGGCGATCGAAGCCGGGCTCGTCACGGCTGACGACAAGCAGGTTTCGAAACCGTCGGAGACGATCGCTGAGGACGCGGTGATCCAGGCCGAGCCCGCGCACCCCTACGTCTCCCGCGGCGGCGTCAAGCTCGCCGGAGCGCTGGAGCGCTACCCGATTGATATCGAGGACCATGTCTGCCTCGACGTCGGCGCCTCCACCGGAGGCTTCACCGAGGTGCTGCTGGCGAACGGCGCCAGCCTGGTGTTCGCAATCGATGTCGGCAGCAGCCAGCTGCATCCCTCGCTGCGCGATCATCCCAAGATCGTCTCGATGGAGGAGACCGACATCCGCAGTTACGAGGGCAAGCGCCTGCCGGCGCGGCCCGATGTGGTCGTCATCGATGTCAGCTTCATCTCGCTGAAGGCGGTGCTGCCGGTGGCACTGTCGCTGGCGGCCGCGCCGATGAGCCTGTTGGCGCTGATCAAGCCGCAATTCGAGGCGGACCGGAAGCACAACAAGAAGGGCATCATCCGCAACGCCGCCGTGCACCAGGAGATCTGCGACGACATCGCGGCCTTTGCCGCTTCGCTCGGCTGCACAGACATCGAGGTGTTCCCCTCCTCGATCACCGGCGGTGACGGCAATATCGAATTCTTTCTGGGCGCGCGCCGTGGTTGAACGGCTGACCATCGATCATGTCGGCCATCGCGGCGACGGCGTCAGCCTCGACGCCGGCGAAGCAATCTACGTGCCCTACACGCTCGGCGGTGAGACTGTCGAAGTCGATCACGTCGTGGGCCACCATCCCGACCGCCGCAAGCTGCTCGCGGTGGAGGTCGCAAGTCCCGAACGCATCGCGCCATTCTGTCCGCATTTCGGCGTCTGTGGCGGCTGCGCCATCCAGCATTGGGCGGCCGAGCCGTATCGCGCCTGGAAACGCGATATCGTGGTGGACACGCTGGCGCAGGCCGGCGTCGATTGCGAGGTGGCGCCGCTGGTCGATGCCCACGGCGCCGGACGCCGCCGCATCACGCTGCACGGCCGGTTCGGCACGCATGACATCCTCAAGGTCGGCTTCTCCGCAGCGAGCTCGCATGACGTCATTCCGATTCATCGCTGTCCCATCCTCGATCCCACACTCGAGGGGGCGCTCGATGCCGCCTGGGCACTGGCCGAGCCGCTGACCTCCAAGATGCCGGTGACGAAGCCGCTCGACATCCAGGTCACTGCGACCGCCAACGGCCTCGACGTCGACGTGCGCGGCTCCGGCCCGCTGCCCACGCCGCTGGTCGCGGCGCTGTCGCGCGTCGCCGAGCAGCATCGCCTGGCACGACTGACGCGGCACGGCGAGCTGGTGCTGCAGCGCCTGCCACCGACGGTGAAGATGGGCCGCGCGGAGGTGACGCTGCCGCCAGGTTCATTCCTGCAGGCGACGGTGGCGGGCGAGGAGACGCTTGCGGCGCTCGTCACTGAGCGCATCGGCAAAGCCAAGGAGGTCGCCGATCTCTTCTGCGGCGTCGGCCCGTTCGCTCTGCGGCTCGCCGAGAAGGCCCGCGTCACCGCCTATGACAGCGACGCCGGTGCCATCGCGGCCCTCACGAAAGCCGCGCGCACACCGGGCCTGAAGCCGATCAGGTGCGAGCCGCGCGATCTGTTCCGCCGCCCCCTGGTGCCGCAGGAGCTGCGCGACTTCGACGCCGTGGTGTTCGACCCGCCGCGCCAGGGCGCGCAGGCGCAGGCGCTCAAGCTCGCCGCGAGCAAGGTGCCCGTCGTGGTCGCTGTGTCCTGCAACGCCGCAACCTTTGCCCGCGACGCGCGGCTGCTGATGGACGGAGGCTATCGGCTGGAAGCGGTGGTGCCGGTCGATCAGTTCCGCCACACGCCGCACGTGGAGCTGGTGGCACGGTTCAGCCGATGACGCCGGACTCTACTGTTCGAGCATGATCTTTCCGGAAAACCGCTGCACACTTTTCCGGATCATGCTCTACGCCGACGGCTCGAATTGCGGCTGCCATCGCAACAGGTAGGACTGCAGCGAGCGCACCGCGATCGCCAGCAGGATCCCGACGAACATCATGACGAAGATGGCGACCATCATCTCGCTGGCATTGGCGCGGGCCTCGGCCTCGATGATGAGCTTGCCGAGCCCGCGTTCGGCGCCGATGAATTCTCCGACGATGACGCCGATCAGCGCAAACGACACCGCCGGCAGCAGCGACGCAAACACCCAGGCGAGCGCGGAGGGAATCACGACCGTGCGCAGCACCGTGAATTCGCTGGCGCCGAGCAGACGGGCGGCGGCGATCTGATCGCGGTCGACCGCACGCGTTCCCTCAAAGGTGTTGAAGAACACCACGAAGAACACGACGAGCCATGCCGTCGCGATCTTGGAGAGATCGCCGAGGCCGAAGATCAGGATGACGAGGGGCACCAGCGCGATGCGCGGTATCGAGTTGAGCGCCACGATGTAGGGTCCGAACACGCGGGCAAGGAAGTCCGAACGGCCGAGGACCAGGCCGGCCGCGATGCCGCTCGCCCAGCCGAACAGAAAGCCCCACCAGGTGTTCTTCAGGGTGACGAGCGTCGCAAGCCACAGATTGTTGTCGCTACCCGTGATGCAGGCGGAAAAGCCGGCCGCGTCGGAGAAGCAGCCAAGCCGCAGAAAACTTTGCCAGATCAGCGATGGCCTGGCGACGAAATAGGGATCGAGGATCTTCGGCACGTAGGCCTTCGGCAGCAGCGCCCTGCTCCATTCGAAGCCCCACTGCCAGATGACGAGAATGGCTGCGAGAATGGCCAGTTGCCAGAGCAGGATGACGGTGCGGCTGTTGGACATGATCAGTCGGCCCTGGTGCGGCGGAATTCTTCGCCGAGGGAATGCCAGATGTGGGAATAGAGGCGGCCGAACTCGGCGGTCTCGCGCACGGCCACGGGATCGCGCGGGCGCGGGATGGCGACGTCGAAATCTTCCTTGAGACGCCCGGGCCGCGCCGACAGCAGGATGATGCGGCTCGCCAGCGTCAACGCTTCGCCGAGATCGTGCGTCACGAACAGCACGGTCTGCCGCTCGCGCTCCCAGATCTCCAGCAGCGTCTTGTGCATCTCGAGCTTGGTGTGGGTATCGAGCGCACCGAACGGCTCGTCCATGAGCAGGATCTCGGGCTCCAGGATCAGCGTGCGCATCAAGGCGACGCGCTGGCGCATGCCGCCGGACAGCATGCGCGGAAAGCTCTGCGCAAAGCCCGAGAGGCCGGCTTTCTCGACGGCCGAAGCAACGCGGCCTGCTCGCTCGGTCTTCGGCAGTCCCGCGATCTCCAGCCCATAACCGATGTTCTGCTCCACGGTTCGCCACGGGAACAGCGTATCGCGCTGGAAGACATAACCCACCCTGGGGTTGACCTTGCCGGTCTCCACCGTGTCCTCGTCGATCAGGATGCGCCCGCCCGAGCGCGGCAGCAGCCCCGCGACCATGTTGAGAATGGTGCTCTTGCCGCAGCCGGATGGACCGAGCAGCGCGACGAATTCGCCCTGCTTGACCTCGAAGGACACGTCATCCACCGCGACGAACTCGCGTCCGGACGCGTTGAAGCGCTTGGCAAGCCCCTGCACGGCAATGCGAGTGCGCGCCGCCGCTGCTGGAACGTCGCCGCGCGCGAGCGCGAGGCCCTGGCCTGGCGGGGCGATCATTTGTATTTCGCCCTGGCCGTCTGAAGGAAGCTCATGTCGACGACATCCTCGTACCTGGTCTCGGGAATGTCGGTCCCCTTGCGGTACCAGGGCTTGGCGCCGCGTTCGAACGAAGCCTTGTCGATGACGCCGTCATAGGCCCAGGTCGACTTGTCGAATCCGAGCTCGGCGCTGACCGCGTCCGGATCTATCCCTGAGAAATATTTCGGCGTGACCAGCGCCTGCACCTCCGCGAGCGGCGTTGCCTTCACAAAGGCCATGGCGCGATAGATCGCGTTGACATAGGCCTGCACCATCGCCTTGTCCTGCTCGACCGTGTCCTGGAGCGTGTAGATCACCAGCACGGGCAGCGTCCCGCCGAAATCCTTTTCAAACACGCCCGGCTTGGACGTGTCGTAGATCGTTTTGCCAAAGCCCTTTTTCTCGACCTCGACGATCCAGCTCGGCGGCGCCATGATGGCGTCGAACTGCTTGGTCTGCAGCGAAGGGAACATCGTGTTGGGCCCGCCGCCTGCGACCCAGTTCACCTTGCTGCTCAGCCCGCGCGCCTCGAACACATAAGTGCCGAACACCCAGGTGCCGGATCCGATGGCGGTCGCGGCGACGATCGGCTTGGCGCCATCCGCGCGCTTATAGTCCGCGAGCTTCTCGACCGAATTGATGCCGCTGTCATAGAGGTCCTGCCGGACCATGATGTTGGCGTAGGAGCATACCATCTCGGTCGCGAGCAGGATCTTGCACGGCTTCCCGCGCGCACCGAGCTGAAGTGGATGGCTGGCGTCACCGTGGGCGAACAGCGCCTGCCCTGCCGCCAACGTCTGGCGGCCGAATGTGCCGGCATTGCCGGTAACGAGCTTGGAATCGAGCCCTTCGTCCTTGAAGTACCCCTTCAGCTCCGCGATCATGCCGATGGCGTAGACCGGCGACACCGGCCCGAAGGCGAGCGAGACCTGCTTGGCCTCGGCGCGCAGCTGCCCCGGCAGCAGCGATGCGCCGGCCCATGCTGAGCCCGCGATCAGCGCCTGGCGCCTTGTCATGCTCATGTGCTCCTCCTCCCTTGGTTCTGCTCGATCGCGCCGATCGGTCAGGGCGGCGCGACCTTGACCGTCCCTGCTTGTCGCAGTGCTTCGATCTCATTCGGCGACATGCCGATCTCGCTCAGGATCTCACTGCTATGTTCGCCGATCCCGGGAGGATCGTAGCGGTTGGGCAGGCGCCTTCCATCCATGGAAATCGGCAATAGCGGCGTCTTGGCCTCGCGACCGTCGGGAAGCCGAATGTCGGTCAGGCCACCCGAACGGTTGAGATGCGGATCCTCGAAGAGATCGCCGGGCTTGTTCACCGGTGCATAAGGCAGATCGAGCTGCTCGAGGCGCGTGGCGAGATCGGCCTTGTCCCATTGCTCGAAAATCTTCGCGATCTCGGGGATCAGCCAGCTGCGATGATCGACGCGGTCGTTGCTCGTCGCAAAGCGCGGATCAGAGAGCCAGGCTTCGCGATCGAAGGCGCGGCAGAACGCTTCCCATTGCTCTTCACCGACGATGGTGACGAACAGTTTAGAGCCGTCCCGGGTGTCGAAGAGATCGTAGACCGGCCACGGGCTATCCTTGATCGAATACGGGATCGAGGGCTGACCGCTGACCACCTCGCACATCATGGCCTGCGCCATCAGGAACACGTTGTTCTCGTACAGCGCACTCTGGATGTAGCGGCCGCGGCCGGTGCGCTGCCGCTCGGCCAGCGCGGCCTGGATCGCGATCACGCCGAACATTCCGCCCATGACATCGTTGACCGAGGCGCCGGCGCGCATGGGACGGTCGGGCAAGCCGGTCATATAGGCGAGGCCGCCCATCATCTGCACGACTTCGTCGAGCGCCAGGCGGTTCTCGTACGGGCCGGGCAGATAGCCCTTGAGCGAGCAATAGATCAGGCGTGGTGCAAAGGCCGCGACACTCTCGTAGTCGAGGCCGATCCGCTTCAACAGGCCCGGCCGGAAGTTCTCGATCAGGACGTCGCTGTTCTCGATCAGCCTGCGCGCCACGTCCTGACCTTCCGCAGTCGACGTATCCAGCGCGATGCTGCGCTTGTTGCGGCTGTAGGTCGCAAAGAAGCCGGCGGCGGGCCCTTTGAAGGTGCGGGTGCGGTCCCCCTTGGGCGGCTCGACCTTGATCACGTCGGCGCCGAGATCGGCGAGGATCAGGCCGCAGCTCGGCCCCATCACCATCTGGCTGAACTCGATCACCCGAATGCCCGCCAGCGGACGAAGCTCCGATGCGGTCTCACGCGCAGCCATGGTCATGCCGCGCTCCGCAGGACCTTGGGAACACCGGCCTCGTGCAGATGCCCGGTCAAATGTTTTGCCGGGATATGGCGGGCGAGAATCTCGCGCGTCTGCATCAGGCGATCGAGGTCGATGCCGGTCGAAAGTCCCATGCGCTCCAGCATGAACACCAGATCCTCGGTGACGATGTTGCCGCGCGCGCCGGGAGCAAAGGGACAGCCACCGAGGCCGGACACTGCGGCATCGAAGCGGCGAATGCCCGCTTCGAGGCCGGCGACGGCATTGGCAAGGCCGGCCCCGAGCGTATCGTGCAGATGCAGCCGCAGCGTCATTTGTGACCCGACCTCGCGCTGTACGCCAGCAACGATCTGCCGGATCGATTTCGGCGTCGCATAGCCGACGGTGTCGGCAAGCCCGATCTCATCGGCTTGGGCTTCAGCAAAACCGCGTGCCACACGGCATACGGCCGATTCGCTCACCTCACCTTCCAGCGAGCAACCGAAGGAGGTGGAGATCGCGCCCATCAAGAACGGCCGCTGATCCGCTGGCCGGGCGTCGATCGCGGCGCGGACCGCGCGAAATCCCTCGATCTGCTCTTCTATCGTGCGGCGCACGTTGGCGCGATTGTGCGTTTCGCTCGCCGAGATGACGAAATAGACGGCGTTGACGCCGGCCGCGATGGCGCGCTCGGCGCCCTTCTGGTTCGGCACCAGCGCGCCGATGGTCGCCGATTTGTGCGTGAGCGCATGCGCCATCACCACGTCGACGTCGGCGAATTGCGGCACGACCTTCGCCGGGACAAAGGAGCCGGCATCGATCTCGCGTACGCCCGCAGCGGCGATCGTGTCGATCAACGCGCATTTGGCTTCGGTCGGAACGAAGGTGTCCAGGTTCTGGAGACCATCGCGGGGAGCGACCTCGCAAATGTGGACATCGGGCGTGCTCGCCATCTGGGCTCTCCCCTGATAGATTGTATATTATTGCATAAAAGAACAATCCGTGGGACAGTCTGTCAAGCCCTAAAGCTTGCGTGCACTGCAATGATCGCATCCGATAGTTCCCGACAGCGCAACGAGAAGAACGGTTCCGAGCGCGCCGAACATCTCGCCGGCCTGATCATGGCGCTCGCCCGCCGCGAGGGCATGAAAGCCGGCGACCGCCTGATCGAACAACGGCTTGCGGACGCGCTGGACCTTTCACGCGCGCCGATCCGGCTCGGCCTGAAGGCCCTGGAAGCGGCGGGGCTAGCGCGCGGCGAACCGCATCGCGGCTTCGTGCTGGCCAAGAATCCCACCAGCGGCGCCGCCCAGCCGGCGCTCGCGGCCGTCAGGCGCAACGAGCAGGTATATGCGACCATTGCAGGCGATGTGCTCGCGAGCCGACTCCCGGCCAACGTCACGGAGGCTGAGCTGATGCGCCGCTACGGTCTGAGCCGGGCCGAGCTGCAGCGGCTGCTCGACCGCATCGCCGCCGAGGGCTGGATCGCACGCCTGCCCGGCTATGGCTGGCGCTTCGCGGAGACGGTCTCGAGTCCCGAAGCTCAAGCGCAGGCCAAGGCCTTTCGCGCGGTGATCGAGCCGGCGGCGATCTTGCTGCCCGGCTTTGCGCTGCCGCAGGAGGTGATCATTCGCTTGCGCGAACGCCAACAGCGCGTCTTCGACGGCGAACTCGAGAAGATGACGATCGGCGAGATCTTTCACTCCGGCTGCGAATTCCATGAAGAGATCGTCCGTGGCGCCGGCAATCCATTCTTCCTCGAAGCGCTCAAGCGCGTGAACTCGATCAGGCGCCTGTTCGCCTATCGCAGCTTCACCGATCGCGATGGCATGCGGCGCCATGTGCGCGAGCATCTGCGCCTGCTCGACGTTCTGGAAACCCGACGCTACGCCAAGGCGGCGGACCTGATGGCCAGGCACTTGCAACGCCCGCTGGTGGCGGGCGTGTCGTGATGCTCAAACCGAAATTACCTGGCACGCTGTCATGAGCCGAAGGTCGCGGCGATCCTGACAATCGAACGCGCCGCGATCGCTGGGGTCGCCAACTATGCGCTCGAGGGCAACTCGGCGCAAATGCGCGACAAAGCATTCATGCGCGAGCTCGTCAGCTGGATCCGCTTCAACGAGGCGGAGGCGCTCGCGCGCGCTTTGGGTCTATTTCGGAGCACGATCTTTTTGGAAAACTGCTTCACACTTTTCCGGATCATGCTCTAGCGCCGCAAGCCGCCCAGCGCCGGAGACTCGCCGGGCAGCATCGAGGAGTTGATGTCGCTGTCCATGCGGCCCGATTGCTGCTGGGTATAGCCGACCCCGAACGACAGGCTGAGGTTGGAGGTCGGCTTGAATTCGACACCCGCAAACCCGCCATAGCCGGGCGAAGCGCTGGAGGTGAGCGGCGCCAGTGAGCTGCCGATGCCGTTGCCGAACTTCAGTGTCTCGAAACCGGCGAAGAACGTGACGGGCATGCCGCCGGCCGTCTTGATGTTGTAGCCGAACTGCGTGCTGTCATAGGACAGCGCGCTGAAATTGCCGGCCGAACCGGCCTGATTGAAGCCGCTCGAGCCAAAATTGCCGCGCTCGCTGCCGACGAAGAAACCGTTCGCATAGCTGGTACGCCAAGCCGCATCGCCGGCGTTGAAGCTCGGAAAATTGCCATAGTGGAAATCGGAGCTCTGGCCGGCGCCTCCACCGAGGCCGAAGGGCCCGCCGGGTATCCAATATCTCAGCGGCGCGACTTGCGCATGAACCAGCTCTCCGCCGAGACAGAGCACCGCGAGAGCTGCAAGGAGAGATGAACGTGCAAGGTTGAACATTCAGATAACCGTCGAGAATTTCGCAAATTATACTCCTCGACCATCGTCAAAGCCAGCAGAGTGACCGTGCCGGCGTCGCGGCCGCAGGTATTCCGGGGAACCGCATCTGATGCCGCCTGATCCCTTGCTCACCCGCCTGACATTCGCTCTTGCCGACGTACCGGGCGTTCAGGCTGTCGTGCTCGGCGGCTCGCGCGCGCGGGGCAGTGCACACGCCGCGTCGGACTACGATATCGGCCTCTATTTCAAGACGGCGATTCCGCTGGACACCGAACGGGTGCTGGCCGCCGCGAAGGACATTGCTGACGATCCCGCCACTACGACCGTGACGCCGGTCGGAGAATGGGGTCAGTGGATCGTCGGCGGCGCCTGGCTTTCGGTGGAGGGCCGCAAGGTCGACCTGCTCTACCGTGACGCCGACGCGGTCGAGGCCGTCATGGAATCCTGCTGCGCCGGGGTGGTCACCATGGACTACCAGCCCGGCCATCCGCACGGCTTCTGCTCGGCGATCTGGATGGGCGAGATCGCGTATTGTCAGCCTCTGCACGATCCTAACGGCGTGATCGCCCGGCTCAAATCAATCGCGCTGCCCTATCCGCCGGCGCTGCGTGCGGCGTTGATCCGGCGCTTCCAGTGGGAAATCTCGTTCGGTGTCGAGAATGCGGAGCCTGCGGCAGCGCGCGGCGAGCAGACTCATGTCGTGGGATGCCTCTACAGGTCGCTCGCCTGCATCGCACAGATCCTGTTCGCACTAAACGAACGCTATCTCATCAACGAAAAGGGCGCGCTTCAGGAGGCCGCCCGCCTGCCGTTGACGATCCCGCATCTGGCACAGCAGACCAACGAGGTCTGGCGGCTGATCGGCACCGGCGCCTTGGCGCCGGCCTGCGAGATCTTGCGCAGGATCGACCGGCAGTTGAAGCTGCTGACATCTTGAAAGCATGGAGAACCCGGTGACATCCGATAGTCCCGTCACTTACGAGCGCGCAGGCAACATCGCCCGCATCATCCCGGCGATCCACTATGCGCATCTGCCGCGCATCGTCGGACGTCACCGCGCCTTCGAGCTGCTGTTCACCGGCCGCGTCTTCAGCGCCATGGAAGCGCGCGAGCTCGGCGTGGTGAACCGCGTCGTCGGCGATGCGGAGCTTGAGCCCGAGGTGGTGAAGCTCGCCGCACAGTTCGCAGAAAAAATCGGCCGCCGTGCTGCGGATGGGCCGGGCCGCCTTCATGCGCCAGATCGATCTCGATTACCGGCGCAGCATTGCAAGCGCGGTGGATGATTTCTGCAATGTCGCGACGTCGGACGAGGCGCAGGAGGGCCTGAAGGCGTTCGTGGAGAAGCGGCCGCCGAAATGGTGAGGACGGCAGCCTCAGGCGGTCTTGTCGACGGAGGACGACGAATCCGCCGGCGGATATTTCGTCACCGGGACCATGAATGATTTCGAGCCGACCTGATAGATGACCTTGCCGTTCTGTCCGTCGTCGGTCGCGATCTGCGTCTGCCCGAACATGATGACGTTCTTGTAGACGATGCCGGTGCCCTGGCGGGTGACACCGTCGGTGGTGACGCTGACCTGCGCTTCCTTGCCGTTGACCGAGAGCACCTTGAAGCTGGCGCTCTTGCCGTTGTCGGGGGAATAGCCGCCCCAGCTTCCCATGAGGCGGCTGTCAGAAGCCGGCGGGTCCTGCTTCTCGAGATTGGCGGCCTGCTTGCCAGCGCCCCCGAACGAGAACAGCAGCACCATGTTCTTGCCGTCCTTGGTGCCGACCGTGACCCCGCCAAAGGTGATGAGCGTCCCCTTGACCTCGCCAAAGCCGCGTTCGGTGTGGCCGTTATGGGTGTACTCGACCTGCGCCCGGGACCCGCGGATGTTCACGACCTTGAAGCCGACGGGCTGGTTGTTGCCCACCCAATTGCCCTTCCAGTCACCGATCAGCGCGCTCTGGTGATACAGCCGCTCGTTGGCGGGAGAAATCTGGCTGGTGCTCGAGGTGACGATGGCCATTGGATTGCTCGGTGGACGGGTGCGATGACCCCGCTCTCATTCGCGCGTCCGACAGCAAAGTCAAAACAGCGATCGGAAACGAACTGAATCGACCGGATTAGGGCCATGTACCGGTTAACGAGCGGTTAAATTCAACCGCCGGGCGAGATGAGGCGAAACGTCCCAACGGGTTGCGCTAACGTCCCCAGCGATCCGACCAGATCTTCTCGCCAATCAGGCAGTTGACGCGCGGCTCCTTGTCGGCAACGCGCATCACGGGACGCTCCGGCGTGCGGCCGGCGACTTCCATCAGCAGCTTGGTGCGGATCGCTTCCTTGAACTTGTCGCGGTCCTTGATCGGGATGACAAAGGAGCCGGGACCTCCGATGACGCAGTCTTCGTAATAGAAATCGAGATTGTCGATATCCATCGTCGAATAGGACGGTTCCTTGACCATGATCGGCAGGCCGTTGATGATAATGCCCTTCTCGAGCGCGGCATCGCGCGCCACGGTGACCGGACCGCCATTGTTGTTGGGACCGTCGCCGGAAATGTCGATGACACGGCGCAAGCCCCGATAGGGATCTTCGTCGAACAGCGGCATCGCGAAGGCGATTGCGCCGGAGATCGAGGTGCGCGACGCGCGCCGGATCGGCGTCTTCATGATCTCGGCGGCGACCGCGTCCGCCGTCTCAGGTCCGTCGATCAGCCGCCAGGGAATGATGACTTTCTGGTCGCTGGAGGCGGCCCACTCGAAATAGGTCACCGCGATGCGGCCGTTCGGGCCGAGCTTCAGCGCCTGCAGGAACTCCTTCGACTGGATTGCCTGCGCATAGCCCTCGCGCTGGATCGCGAGCTCGTCCATGTCCATGGAGTAGGACACATCGACCGCGAGGATCAGCTCGATATCGACCGTCTGCGCGTCCTTGTCGGCCGCAAGCCGCTGCGGTTGATTCTTGGACGATTCGAATTTGGGTCCTGGTGCCGCGATGCCCGCGACTTCCCCCCCGGCTATGATGCCGGCCACCAGCACAGCCCCGATCGAGAACAGCAAACGCATCGCAGTCTCCCGTCGTATGACGCGATGGTGACATGCAATCGGCTTGCCGCAAAGGCCGAAGATCGCTTCCGCTTCACATTCGAGTTAAGGAATTGGCGCGCGTCACGCAAAGCTGCCGCCATGTTGCCGCGCTTGCGTCACCGGAACACGCGCGATCTCGCGGGCTGTCATTCCTGGACTCGCAAAGCGAGAACCCGCAATGACGGTGCCAGTGGAGACACGCACCCCGCCCACTTGTCCGGCACGATTTCCATGCTAGGGTTGGCTGCACAGATGGGGATGGAGTCCCCCGACAACCGCCCGGCGGTCGATGACCTCGTGGGCTGATGACTCCTGCTTGAGGAGAGGCAATCTTTGGGCCTCTGCCTTTGGCGGGAGCATGGACATACCCGCCGATGGCGGGTTTTTTGTTGCCTGGTGGCGAGGGCCAGGAGAGGGAGAAGGCAAAGACGTGACGATGACGACATCGAAGGCTGCACGCGCCACGCTGCCCAGGGGGATTTGGGTGCTCGGCTTCGTCTCGATGCTGATGGACATCTCCTCCGAGATGATCCACGCGCTGCTGCCGGTCTATCTCGTCACCGTGCTTGGTGCTTCCACGCTCACCGTCGGCTTCATCGAGGGCATCGCGGAGGCGACCGCCTCGATCACGAAAATCTTCTCCGGTGCATTGTCGGACTGGCTCGGACGCCGCAAGCTGCTCGCCGCGCTCGGCTATGGGCTTGCCGCTTTCACCAAGCCGCTGTTCCCACTCGCGCCCAGCGTCGGATGGCTGGTCGCTGCGCGCTTCATCGATCGTGTCGGCAAGGGCATTCGCGGCGCGCCGCGCGATGCGCTGATCGCCGATATCGCCCCCGTCGGCCTGCGCGGCGCGAGCTTTGGCCTGCGGCAATCGCTCGACACCGTCGGCGCGTTCGTCGGACCGCTCGTGGCGATCGGCCTGATGTGGAGGACGGCTGATAATTTTGCCCTCGTGTTCTGGGTGGCGGTGCTGCCGGCATTCCTGTCCTTTGGCTTGATCGCGTTCGCGGTGGACGAGCCGGAGCCGGATCCGAGCCGGAAACCTGCAGAAAACCCGCTCAATCTCGCCGCGATGCAGCAGCTCGGAAGGGTCTATTGGCGTGTCGTGGCGGTCGGAATCGTCTTCACGCTCGCACGCTTCAGCGAGGCCTTCTTGATCCTGCGCGCACAGAACATCGGGCTCAATGCGATGTGGGTCCCGGCGGTCCTGGTGCTGATGAACATCGTCTATGCCCTGTCGGCCTATCCGGCCGGCGTGCTGTCGGACCGGATCAACCGGACCGGCCTGCTCGCGTTCGGCCTCGTTTTCCTCGCCGGCGCCGACCTTGCGCTGGCGCTGCTGCCGAATTTGGCCGGCCTTGCGCTCGGCATCGTGCTGTGGGGCCTGCATATGGGATTGACGCAAGGGCTGCTCTCCGCGCTCGTCGCGGATGCGGCGCCGCCGGATCTGCGCGGCACCGCGTTCGGCTATTTCAACCTGTTCACCGGGCTTGCCTTGCTGGCCGCGAGCGTGATCGCAGGCGCCTTGTGGGACGCCTATGGTCCGGTAGGAACGTTCCTTGCGGGGCTCGGCTTCGCGCTGGTCTCGCTGGTGGGGCTGCTCGCCGTCGGCAAGAATCTGGCGGTGGGGGAGAAGTGATGACGGGGGGCTGTTCATCTTGCTGAGCGGAGCAATTGCGATCGTGATCGGCAGCGCGCTGGGCGGCTGCGCGCGCTATTTCGTCTCCGGTGCGATCGCGCGGCGGCTGGGCGAAACGTTTCCGTGGGGCACCATGACCATCAACGTCACGGGCGCCTTCCTGATCGGTGTTTTTGGCGCACTGGCGGCGCATCCGGGCTCGGTCTTCGCATCACCCACACCATGGCTGTTCGCGGTAACAGGGTTTCTCGGCTGCTACACCACGGTGTCCTCGTTCAGCTTGCAAACGCTGACGCTCGCGCGTGGCGGCGAGCCGCTCTCGGCGCTCGGCAATGTCGCCGCCTCGGTCGGGCTGTGCCTCGCCGCCGTCAGCTGCGGCTTCCTCCTTGCGGATCGTCTGGGAGGCTAGAGGCTGATGAGCCCCCCTTCCCCTTTTGCCGAACGCTGGCGCAGCTTCGTGCTCTATGCCTGGGTTGCTGCCGGCAGCATCGTCGGCGGGGTGACGCGCTATCTTGTGGGGCTCGCGCTCGATACCGGCCCCGGCTTTCCCTTCGCGACGCTCTTCATCAACGCGACGGGATCACTGATCATCGGCTTCTACGCCACGCTGACCGGCCCCGACGGACGCGTGCTGGCGCGGCCTGAGCACCGGCAGTTCGTCATGACCGGCTTTTGCGGCGGCTACACCACGTTTTCGACCTTCAGCCTGGAAACTTTCCGCCTGTTTCACGCCGGCATGAAATGGACAGCGCTCTCTTACATCACGGCGTCCGTCATCTGCTGGCTGGTATCGGTCTGGGCAGGCCATATGATGGCAAGACGCTATAGCCGCTTGGCAAGGAGCTGACCATGCAAATCCCCGATCAGGCTGTTTTATTGCGCATCTTCATCGGCGAGAGCGATCATTTCGACGGCAAGCCGCTGCATGAAGCGATCGTGATGACCGCGCGCGAACGGCACCTCGCCGGCGCCACCGTGCTGCGTGGTCCCATGGGCTTCGGCAAGTCCAGCCGGCTGCACACCTCGAAGATCCTGCGGCTGTCGGAAGACCTGCCGCTGTTGATCGAGATCGTCGACAGCGAGGATAACATCAACGCATTCCTGCCCATCCTGGACGGCATGATGTCGAGCGGGCTGATCACCTTGGAGAAGGTGCAGGTCCTGCAATATGGTGCGAAAGCCGCAGGCTGATCGCCCGGCAGGGAACCCAAGCCGCCGTGTCCAGGAGGCGGAATGAACGACGCCGTCACCAAGCCGAAAACCAGGACGAAGACCAAGGTCGAGCGGCCGCGGCTGCACAAGGTCATCCTGATCAACGACGACTACACCCCGCGCGAATTCGTCACCATGGTGTTGAAGGCCGAATTCCGCATGACCGAGGATCAGGCCTACAAGGTGATGATTACCGCCCACAAGCTTGGCGCCTGCGTCGTCGCCGTGTTCACCAAGGACGTCGCCGAGACCAAGGCCACGCGCGCCACCGACGCCGGCCGCGCCAAGGGCTATCCGCTGCTGTTCACGACGGAGCCGGAAGAGTAGCGCTTCGTCTTGCGACAATGAACGACATTCAGCTCATTGCACGTCAAGCCATCACCACCGGCGTTTCCTCGGCGAGCCCATAAACGCGCTGCGCCTTGGAAAATCCCGCGATCGGAAATTCGCCGAGCTCGCGCCAGTCGTGGCGGCAGACATTGGCAAAACCTTCCGAGGCGACGACAGTCCGCCCCAGGCGACCCGTGATCTTCTCCAGCCGTGCCGCGAGATTGACGGCGGGGCCGATGCAGGTGAAATCGAGGCGATTGCCGCCGCCGATATTGCCATAGAGAATGTTGCCGACATGCAGTGCGACGCCGAAGCGGAAGCGCTCGACGACCTCGCCGACAGGAAAGGCGAGCGCCTCGACGCTGGCGCGGGACTCGCGCGCTGCCTCCAGCACCCGCGCGCAGACATGCGCGGCATCGCCGACATATTCGTCGATCGGAAACACCGCGAGCAGGCCGTCGCCCATGAATTTCAGCACCTCACCGCCATGGCCGCGGATCGCGGTGACCTGGCAATCGAAATATTGGTTGAGGATCTCGACCACGGTCTCGGCCGGCAGCCGGTCCGACAGTGCGGTGAAGCCGCGCAGATCCGAAAGCCAGATCACCGCCTGCATGGTGTCAGTGTGACCGCGGCGGATCTGGCCGCCGAGAATGCGCGCGCCGGCGCGGTTGCCGACATAGGTGTCGAGCAGCATCTCGGCGGTTCGGCGCAGGCTGATGATCTCGCTGACGCGCGCGAGCGGCGCTATGATGCTTCGGATCGCCGCGATGTCATCGTCGCTGAATCCGCCGGGATCCTGCGTGACCCAGCTCGTCGCGTGGATGGAGCCATCGAGAAAAGGCACCGGCACGGCAACATAGTCAGTCGCGCCTTCGGCGCGCATGTCCTCGATGAACGGGAATCGCTTGCTGTCGGGATCGTTCACCCGTCCCCTGACCTCCAGCCCCTGCTGAAACACGATGCGGAGCGGACTGCGGGCGAATTCGGGGGCATCCAGAATGTCGAAATCGACACTGCCGATTTCGACCTCCTCACCCTGCCGCCAGATGAAGTTGCGGCCGAAGATCTCCGGATGCAGCGTGCGGATGAAGATGCCGAACCGCCACAGCGGCAGGCCGGCGGCGACCATACGTTCGCAGAAATCTGCGATCATCGCGGCCGGCTCCACCGACGACCGGGCGCCGTCGATCAGCCACTTGGAGATGCGCTGGAGCTCGGAACTTTCCATGAGCCCATTTGCCGACGGACGACGGGCCGCGTCAAGCCGATCTCGCCGCGCGGCTGTCCGTGCCGATGCGAGTGATGACAAGCCATGCGAACAGCAGCACGCTCAATCCAACGACAATGGATGCGGCGCCGAGTACGGGCTCGGCGGCCTTGATGCCCCAGAGTTTGAGCAGCAGCGCGCCGAGCATCACGGGAACACCGACATTGTGCATCCAGAATTGCGCGCCGGCGGCGCGTCCCGTCGCGACCGAGGGATAGGCCTTGGCTGTCAGCCCGAATAACGCCATCGAGACCCACCCGAGCAGGTTGATATGGGCGTGGAGCGGGAACAGCGAATGGTCGCCGGACGCGCCCATCACGACGCCGAGGATGACCCCGGCGGCGAAATAGATGGCCGCCAGCCGGAGCCAGGCGCGGGCACACGGATTGTCGGTCATGATGTCCTCCTCGATGATCGATCTCCTGCTCATGCGGCCTGCGGTGCGTTGAGCTGGTTGAGGATCGCCGCGAAATCTAGCCAGACGTTTTCGCGCTTGATCTGCCCGTCGGGCGCCATGTCGAACACGTGCAGCAGGCGAAAGCTCAGCTTGCGTCCGTGGCCAGGAATCCCGAACGGCGCGCCGGGCGCCGTTCCTTCCCACAGGCTCTCGTCGACCACGAAATCCGGCCCGTAGTAACGTCGCAGCGTGGTGACCTTTTCGCCGGAAAGGTCGGCGAACAAAGCGTCGTAGAAGCCGCGCGCCGCGGTCTTTCCGTGGACCGGGCCGGTGGGATATCCGACGACGTCATGCTCGACGTCATCGACCATCGTGCTCAACACGCCATCAACGTCGTCTTCGGCCTCAAAATGAAAGTGGCGGTCGATCATGCGATCAAAGGTTTTCTTCAATTCGTCGTTCATCGGTTTCCCTTTGCTGGGACAATTCGCTATAGTGAGACAAAGTCCCTTAATAAGACACGTGTCTCACATATGCCCGACAGGAAGTCAAGCCGGAGCGCGCATCGGACTCAGATCGAGACCGATAGCCGCGCAAACCAGAAGCGCCGCACACGCCAGGCCCTGATCGACGCCGCGATGGCGTTTCGCGACGAAGGACGCAACCCGACATTTGCCGAAGTGGCAGAGCGCGCGCTGGTCTCGCGCGCCACCGCCTATCGTTATTTCTCTTCGCTCGAAGCCCTGATCAGCGAGACGGCAACAGAACGCGGGCTTGTGGCCCTGGAGCGCATCTGGCGGCCCGGCGATGATCCGATTGACGGCATCTCGCGTGCATCACGCGAAATGATGAAGCTGATGTTGAGCGACGAAGTCGGTCTGCATGTGATGGAGCGCTCGTTCATGGCCGTGTGGCTCGACAACGATCCGGGCGCACGGCCGCCACGGCCCGGCCGGCGGATGAAATTCATCCTGCCAATCGTCGAGTCGCTGAAGGGGGAACTGTCATCCGCCGCACGCCGACGCCTCGCCCACGCGCTATCGATGGTGATGGGCAGCGAGGCCGCGCTGGCGATACGCGACATCGGCGGCGCCAGCGTCGAAGAGGCACTCGCTGCCGCCGCCTGGGCGGCACAGGCGCTTGTCAATCAGGCCCGGATCGATGCTGCGGAAGCGCGGCGCAAATAGGAGCGCGTATTTCCAAGGAGCGCTCTAAATCAGCGCCCGACCTGCCCGCGGTCGCGCAGGAAATGATCCGCCAGCACGCAGGCCATCATGGCTTCACCGACGGGGACGGCACGGATGCCGACGCAGGGGTCATGGCGGCCCTTGGTGAAGATTTCGGTATCGGTGCCCTGCCGATCGACGGTGAGACGCGGCTGCAGGATCGACGAGGTCGGCTTCACCGCGAAACGCACCACCACCGGCTGTCCGGTGGAGATACCGCCAAGGACTCCGCCGGCATGGTTGGACAGAAAGCGCGTGCCGTCATTGCCGGTGCGCATCTCGTCGGCGTTCTCCTCGCCGGTGAGCTCGGCGGCGCCGAAGCCGGCGCCGATCTCGACGCCCTTGACGGCGTTGATGGTCATCATCGCAGCCGCGAGATCGGAATCGAGCTTGGCGTAGATCGGCGCGCCAAGACCTGCCGGCACGCCTTCGGCGACGACCTCGATCACGGCACCGATCGAGGAGCCGCTCTTGCGGATGCCGTCGAGATACGTCTCGAAGAACGCGGCCTTGTCCTTGTCGGGACAGAAGAACGGATTCTTGGCGATCTCGTCCCAGTCCCACTTGTCGCGGTCGATCTTGTGCGGGCCGATCTGCACCAGCGCGCCCCGCACCTTCACGGCGGGCAGCACTTTTCGCGCGATCGCGCCGGCGGCAACGCGCATCGCGGTCTCGCGCGCGGAGGAGCGCCCGCCGCCGCGATAGTCGCGCAGGCCGTATTTGGCCTCATAGGTGAAGTCGGCATGACCGGGACGAAACTTGTCCTTGATCTCGGAATAGTCCTTCGAGCGCTGGTCGGTGTTCTCGATCAGGAGCCCGATCGGGGTCCCCGTCGTCACCTGCACGCCGGTCTCCGGATGCGCCATGACGCCGGACAGGATTTTCACCTGGTCCGGCTCCTGGCGCTGGGTGGTGAAGCGCGACTGTCCGGGCCGGCGGCGGTCGAGGTCCTTCTGGATGTCGGCCTCGGTGAGCGGAATCATGGGCGGGCAGCCGTCGACCACGCAGCCGATCGCCATCCCGTGGCTCTCGCCGAAGGTGGTGACGCGGAACATATGGCCGAAGGTGTTGAAGGACATTCGAACTGCCGCCTCGCGTTGACGTTTTACATAAACGTTGCTTGTCAACGTTCGTAGCCCTGAGGGGCATGGCGTTCAACCCCGTTCCCGTCATTCCGGGGCGCCCGAAGGGCGAACCCGGAATGACGAAAACTCAGGCTTAACTAAACTTCTCCAGCCTCCGGTCGCGGAACACGTAGACGGCGCCCTGCTCGATATAGAGCTCGGCGGCGCTGGCGGGGGTCTCGATGCCCAAGGCCACCATCAGGGCGCGGCAGGTACCGCCATGGGCGACCGCGACGGTATCGACCAGAAGCGAGTCGTACCAGTCGAGCATGCGGAGCTGCACGGCCGCATAGGTCTCGCCGCCGCTTGGCGCCACCGTCCACTTGTCAGCAAGGCGCCTTGCATAGACATCGGGATCTGAGGCCTCGCTTTCCGCCAGCGTCAGCCCCTCCCAGACACCATAACCGATCTCGCGCAGGCGGTCGTCGAGGGAATAATCGGCGGCCGGTAGCGCGAGCTTTCCGCGCAAAAGCTCCATGGTCTGACGCGCACGTCCGAGCGGGCTCGACACATAGGGCAGGGCCGCTCTGTCCTTGCCCTCGCGCTTGAACAGATCGGCCAGAACGCCGGCAGCATGCACCGCCTGACTGCGGCCGCGTGCGTTCAGCGGGACGTCCCTGGTGCCCTGGAGCCGGCCGAGCGCGTTCCATTCGGTCTCGCCGTGGCGAAGGAAGTAGATCGTGGGCACCGGCATGTCGGCTGAACGTTAATCCTTGCCACCCAGCGCGATATCGGGTGCGTCCGGGCGCTTCATGCCCAGCACATGATAGCCGGAATCGACATGATGCACCTCGCCGGTGACGCCGCGCGAGAGGTCGGAGAGGAAATACAGCGCGCTGCCGCCGACGTCCTCGGTCGAGACGTTGCGCCGCATCGGCGCGTTATATTCGTTCCACTTCAGGATGTAGCGGAAATCGCCGATGCCGGAGGCGGCGAGCGTCTTGATGGGGCCTGCCGAGATCGCGTTGACGCGGATGTTCTTCTCGCCGAGATCGGCGGCGAGATAACGCACGCTGGCTTCCAGCGCCGCCTTGGCCACGCCCATCACGTTGTAATGCGGCATCCATTTCTCGGCGCCGTAATAGGAGAGCGTGATCAGCGAGCCGCCATCCGTCATCAGCTTCTCGGCGCGCTGCGCCACGGCGGTGAACGAATAGCAGGAGATCAGCATCGACTTCGAAAAGTTCTCCTGAGTGGTGTCGACGTAGCGGCCGTCGAGCTGCTCGCCATAGGCGATCGCATGCACCAGGAAATCGATCTTGCCCCACTTCTCCTTCAGCACCGCGAAGGCGGCATCGATGGTCGCGGCATCCGTGACGTCGCAATGGCCGAGCACGAGACCACCGATCTCGGCGGCAAGCGGCTCGACGCGCTTCTTCAGCGCATCGCCCTGATAGGTGAAGGCGAGTTCGGCACCGGCGGCGTGGCATGCCTTGGCGATGCCCCAGGCGATCGAGCGGTTGTTGGCAACGCCGAGGATCACCCCGCGCTTGCCTTGCATCAGACCTGAATTCTGCGCCATTTTTGAACGTCCCGTCGAGCTCTCGTTGAGGTCTGGAGGTACACCAGCCCTCCCCTGCGGTACAGCCCTAATCCGCGGCGTTAACGCTGTTTCGAGTGCCGGAATAGCCGTTCCGCTCGGGTGTTATGATGGTTGAGGCGCTCGCGCCGAACGCCAGGAACGTCAAGACCTCAATGAATGCGTTTCGCCAGAGTGTGGAAGCCATGATCCCGGCGTTGCGCCGCTATGCCCGTGCGCTGACGCGCGATGCGGATGCGGCCGACGATCTGGTGCAGGACACGTTGGTACGGGCGCTGCGTTCCGAGCGGCTGTTTCTCGGGGGCGACGTCAGGAGCTGGCTCTATACGATCCTGACCAACCTCAACAAGAACCGGCGGCGCTCGCTGGCAAGGCGCCCGCAATTCATGCCGCTGACGGAGAACAATCCGGATGCCAGCGGGACCGAGGCCGAAGGACGCGACATCGAGAAGGCGCTGGCGACGCTCGTCGAGGAACAGCGTTCGGTGCTGCTGCTGGTGATGCTGGAAGGCATGAGCTATCGCGAGGTCGCCGACATCCAGGGCGTGCCGATCGGCACCGTGATGTCGCGCCTGGCGCGCGCCAGGGCCCACGTCAAAGCCTCGCTGGAGGGCGAGCGCCCGGCGCTCAGGCGGGTGAAATGAGGACAGGGTGATGCATCGCGTTTCGCGCGCCCGCAGACTGCAGAGGACGCGAGCGAAGTTGAGCCACGAACGATTTTTTGGGCCGCAGAGCCAGAGACGACCGATATGAACGACCGCAAGATCCCAGTGACCGAGGACGAACTGCACGCCTATGTCGATGGCGAGCTGCCGGCCGAGCGCCGCGCCGACGTCGAGGCCTTTCTTGCCGCCCATCCCGACGAGGCCGAGCGCGTGCAGTCCTGGCGTGCCATGGCTGAGATGCTGCACGCCCGCTACGATTCCGTCGCCCAGGAACCGGTGCCGGCGCGCCTGGAATTGGAGCGGCTGGAGCGCCGCCCGTGGCAATGGCTCTATGGCGCCGCCGCGGCCGTGCTGGTTGCTTTCGTCGCCGGCGGCACGGCCGGTTGGGTCGCGCATGGTGCTGCCAATGCGCCCTCAACCTTCCAGAGCTTTACGGCGGACGCGCTCGACGCCCATCGGCTCTATGTCGTCGAGGTCCGCCACCCCGTCGAGGTCGGCGGCAACGAGCGCGACCACTTGCAGGCCTGGCTGACCCGGCGTTGCGGCTGGACCGTGTTCGCTCCGAATTTGGAGGCGAGCGGGCTGAAGCTGGTTGGCGGCCGGCTCTTGCCGGGACCGAACGGCCCAGCGTCGTTCCTGATGTATGAGGGTGCCTCGGGCGAGCGGTACACGATCTACTCCGCCAAGACCGAGAATGGTGCAACGCAAATGCGCTACGCCAAAACGGACAAGGACGGCGCGCTGTTCTGGGCCGACCGCGGCGTCGGCTACGTCGTCAGCGGCAGCAGTGACCGCGACCGGCTGACCAGGGTGGCACAGGCCGTCTACGACCAGGCGGAGAAAAACGGCACCTGAGCAACCGCATGAGCATGGTGCCCAGATTCCGTCATCGAAAATTTGGAATCAGGACATCGACGCGTCTCATTATCGCACCGGGTGTTCACGCGATTATGAGTGGCGTTCGATCCGCCGATCGACGCAGGCGGCCTCGATTGGGGTTTTTGGTACCGCGCTGGTCCCCCTCTCGAGGCCGCACCTTTGTCGGCTGCCCCGCCGGACAGCCGACACGTCTCAAATGTCAGCGTCGAAGCGCAATGCGCGCTTCAGCCGTATGTTGAGCATCATCCTTTAAGAGAATGCTCCGATCGTCGAGGTGGCCTCGGAATGGCGGCTTCTTGTCGTTTGCGCATGACCTCTTCGGAAGACCGCTGCGCACTTTCGCGCTAGCGCGGCCCTCCGGGTCCGGATCATGCTTAGCCGAGCCCACTCCGCGGATTGTAGGGATGTTGGTCCCGCCACCTCTCCATCAATGCCTCGAGCTCGGCGTCGTTCCCGTCTGGTAGCATAATCCTGATGGTCACCAAGAGATCCCCGGTTCCACCGGCTTTCGGCAGGCCCTTGCCCTTGAGGCGAAAGGTCCGGCCGCTGGAGGTGTTCTTGGGGACCGAGAGCTCGACGGCATTGCCGAGGGTGGGCACGCGGACCTTGCCGCCGAGCACCGCCTCGTAAAGCGTGACCGGCAGGTCGATCTTGAGGTCGGCACCCTCGACCTTGAAGAACGGGTGCGGCGCGATGTTGATCGTGATCAGGAGATCGCCGGGCGGATGGCCTGGCGCGCTCTCGCCCTGCCCCCGGAGCCGAATCTGCTGGCCTTCGGCGACGCCAGCGGGAATCTTGACGTTGAGCTCCTTGCCCGTCGGCAACCGGATGCGCTTCTCGCCACCCTTGGCCGACTCCTCCAGCGAGACGGACATGGCCACGTTGACATCGAGATCGAGCCCGATGCCGCCGGTGTCGAACTCGAACTGTGCGCCGCCGCCGGCCCCCGGCCGCGCGCCCCGCATCCCGCCGCCGAACATGCTGTTGAGAATATCCTCGAACGCGCCGCCGCCCGGGCCGCCCGCACCGCCGCTCCGGAACGTATAGCTCTCGAACCCGCCGGGGCCCGCGCGGCCGCGTGGGCCGCCGCCACCCGGAAAGCCCTGGAAGCGCGGCTTGCCCTCGGCGTCGATCTCACCGCGATCGAACTGCTTGCGCTTGTCCTCGTCGCCGAGGATCTCGTTGGCCGAGTTGATCTCGGCAAAGCGCTCGGCGGCCTTCGGGTCACCCTTGTTGCTGTCGGGATGGTGCTTCTTGGCCAGCTTGCGATAGGCGCTCTTGATGGCGGCAGCGTTGGCGCTCCGCGGCACCCCCAAGACCTCGTAGGGGTCGCGCATTCGTCACGTCTCCTTCAAGAAATCGAATTGTTAAGGGCTCCCCACCCCACCTGCCGTTCATGTGGGAAGAGAGTGGCATTTTTGCAACTCAGCTTGCGCTGAACCTAGTTCCGCCACGGCTTTAGCGTACGAATCTCCCAACGGCCACGGCTGCTTTGGCAACCGGCGCCCTGGAGCCAGCTTTCAGTGCGGCCATTGACGTAGCTTGCCAGGAAATCGCGGCATTTGCGGCCGTCCTCGGCGGCATAGGACTGCGCGATCGGTGTCACCGAGCCGCGGGCCCCGGTCTCCGGATTCTCCCAGTGCTGGCTGGAATCCTTGTCGCCCTTGCTCAGGACGTCGGAGGCTGCGTTGCGGGTGAAGGCGAGATCGGTCTCGGTCGGCGGGGCATCCTTCGCCGGCCGTGCGATCGAGCCGGTGAGATCGCCGTCATCGGCTTTGGCATAGGCGCTGCTGTCGTTGCGGGAAAAGCTGCAGCCGCCGGTGCCAACCCCGATCAGAATCATCGTCATGACGAAGCCGGACGGCCGGATCGCCGATAGGCCAACGCGTCCCCATGCCCTATATAGGGCGGTAGCGGACAACAACGCGTTTTGGGCCGCGGGACGCAACTCGGACTCCAGACATGACCGACACGACCTCGATGAAACACCAGACACCCTTAACATCCGGTGATTTCACCGCTGCCGATGAGCCATTTGCGCTGTTCGAGGCTTGGCTGAACGAGGCGATCAAGAGCGAGCCGAACGATCCGAACGCCATGGCGCTCGCAACCGTCGACCCTGACGGGCTGCCTGATGTGCGCATGGTGCTGATGAAGGGCTTCGATGCCGATGGTTTCGTCTTCTACAGCCACATCGCCAGCCAGAAGGGCCGCGAGCTCGCCGCAAATCCTAAGGCAGCATTACTTTTTCACTGGAAGTCGCTGCGCCGTCAGGTCCGCATCCGCGGCAACGTGACGCCGGTGACCGACGCGGAGGCCGACGCCTATTTCGCGACGCGCCCCAAGCAGGCGCAGATCGGCGCCTGGGCGAGCAAGCAGTCGCAAGAGCTGGAGAGCCGCTTCGCCTTCGAACAAGCCATCGCCAAGGTTGCGGCCAAATACGTCATCGGCGAAGTGCCGCGGCCGCCGGGCTGGAGCGGCTGGCGCATCACGCCCTTGCGTATCGAGTTCTGGCACGACCGCCCGTTTCGGCTCCACGACCGCATCGAATTTCGCCGTGACGCCGCCGGTCAGAAATGGTCCAAGACGCGGATGTATCCTTGAGCCTCATCTTGAATCTTGTCTCGAGCTTTGGGCCAACCTGAAAGATGTCCATGCCGCATTCGTCCAATGCACCGCGTCGTACGCTGCTTCTGACCGGAGCCAGCCGCGGCATCGGCCACGCCACGGTGATCCGCTTTTCCTCGGCGGGCTGGCGCGTCATCACCTGCTCGCGGCATCCTTTCCCGGAGGACTGTCCGTGGGACGCCGGCCCTGAGGACCACATCCAGGTCGACCTCGGCGACCCCGGGGACACCTTGCGCGCAATCAGCGAAATCCGCCGCCGGCTCGAAGGTGGCACGCTGCATGCGCTGGTCAATAACGCCGCGATCTCGCCCAAGGGCCCCGGTGGCTCCCGACTCGGCTCGGTCGACACCGATCTCGACACCTGGACGCATGTCTTCCACGTCAACTTCTTCGCGCCGATCATGATGGCGCGCGGGCTGATCGAGGAATTGAAGGCGGCAAAGGGCTCGGTGGTGAACGTCACCTCGATCGCGGGCTCGCGCGTGCACCCCTTCGCCGGCGCCGCCTATGCCACCTCGAAGGCGGCACTCGCCGCGCTGACGCGCGAGATGGCCTCCGACTTCGGCCGCGTCGGCGTGCGTGTCAACGCGATCGCGCCGGGCGAGATCGACACCTCGATCCTGTCGCCGGGCACCGAGAAGATCGTCGAGCAGCAGATCCCGATGCACCGCCTCGGCACGCCCGACGAGGTCGCAAAAATCATCTACGTGCTGTGCACGGATACTTCGTCCTACGTCAACGGCGCCGAGATCCACATCAACGGCGGCCAGCACGTGTGACGGTGAGCGTCGTTCCGGGGCAGTGCGAAGCATCGAACCCGGAATGACGGATGAATTGATCAACTGATTTCGCCGTAGCTTGAATTGGGAAGCAAGGCGATCCAGACAACGCCGCCGCAAGATCTGGATCGCCTGCCCTTATCTTCCGTTCCTCAATCGATTCGAATCCGACGTGACCGATCGCGCAGCCTGGGGGCTGCGGCATTGAATGCAGTCGAGCAGTCGTCGTCGTTCTCACCATCGAGCAGCGGAGCACCACAGTGCCGGCACATGCGTGCCGACATCGACGGCGCCTTGCCGCTCGCCAGGACCTGACGATAGTTCGCCAGATCGATGACGTTGCGGGGCGACGTTATGTGTTTTTCAACCATGGCTGTTCCTCGCGGCTACGCACTGCTTATCGCAGACAAGTTTCGCGCAAACGTTCAGCCCACCGCTCAAATTTTACCGGAGGAATTGCGGCACGACGCACACATCACCGCGTCGCCGCAATCCCGATCTATTCTGCGACACGATTCACCGTGTCTCAGCGAGCAGCGTAAGGTCTCGGTAGGTATCTTTGCTCGAGCCCGGCAACCTACAGCCACTTCTTCCACTTGAAGATCCAGTACGGAACGATGGCGGCGAGCAGCATCATCACCAGCGCCATCGGATAGCCGTGCACCCATTCGAGTTCCGGCATCACCTTGAAATTCATGCCGTAGATCGAGGCGATCAGCGTCGGCGGCATCAGGACAACTGCCATGACCGAAAACAGCTTGATGATGTTGTTCTGCTCGAGATTGACGACGCCGAGCATGGCATCGAGCACGAAGGTGATCTTGTTGGACAGATAGGAGGCGTGGTCGGTCAGCGAGGCGACGTCGCGCTGCATGGTCTTGAGCTGCTCGCGCATGTCCTTCGACCATTTCACGCCCTCGACGACCGCGGACAGGAACGTCACGACGCGGCCGATCGACACCAGACTCTCGCGAACCTTCGAGGTCAAGTCGCCCTTGCGGCCGATCGAGATCAAGATCTGGGAATATCGCTTTGCCTGCCCATGGCGCTCGCTCTCGGGCTCGAAGATGTCGTGCGAGACCTGATCGATCTCGGTGCCGCAACGCTCCAGAATGTCGGCGCAGCGGTCGATCACGGCGTCGAGCAGTTCCATCAGCACCATCTCGCCGGTGATGGAAGGCGTGCAGGAGCGAGCCAGCTTGGCCTCGACCAGGGCGAACGGCTTCGGCAGGTCGTAGCGCACCGTCACCAGGCGGTGGTCGCCGAGGATGAAGGTCACCGCCGTGGTCCGGGGCATGTCGGTATCGGAGTGGCACATCAGGGTCGCTGTCATGTAGCGCGCGCCGTTCTCCATATAGAGGCGGCTGGAGATCTCGATCTCCTGCATGTCTTCCCGGGTCGGGATGGCGATGCCCGCGAGCCGCTCCACCGCCTTGTCCTCGGCCGCGCTCGGATTGACGAGGTCGATCCAGACGGCGTTCTCCGGCACCGCCGCAAGATCCTCGATGACAGCCTTCTTGAGGGCGGACTCGGAGGGAACAAACACCGCAAACATCAAAAGCTCCAGAGAACCTGCGACAGAATGACAGCCCTTAGCGCGATTCTGACAGGTTCACGATGACAACAACATTAACGGAGCGTTTGCATTTGTGGCGACCCCGGGGCTCAACTGTGGCACGGAATCGACAGCCTGGCGCGTCTGGCCAAAAAACCTTCACAACACCCCCAAATTTGCGGCAGAAAAGCCACAGCTGAGGTCTTGCAGCGCGGGAAAAAGGCTTCAGCGCTGGAATTGTGGCAGATTTCGACGATAATGAGATTAACGGAGTCGAGGAACTTGGGCGCTAAGCTCAGGCCTTCCGCACGGTATTGTTTTGATTGGAACCAAACCATGTCGTCGCTGAAAGTTAAGTTGGGGATTTTGGCCGCTGGCCTGATGCTGTCGGGCTGCATGCAGGCCACGCACTATGAAGCGACCGACACCAAGGCCTTTAAGCCAAAGGACAAGGAACTCCTGGCCAAGGTCCGGTACGAAAACACCCCCGTCGCAGAGCCGTTCCGCCGCGCCATCGTAGAATACCACCGCAAGGAAGCCCCGGGCTCGATCGTGGTCGATTCCGACAATCACTACCTCTATTACGTGCTGGAGGGCGGCAAAGCGATCCGTTACGGCATCACGGTCGGCGAAGAGGCCATGGCTTGGTCAGGCATCGCCAAGGTTGGCAGCATGACCGAATGGCCGGCCTGGCATCCGACGCCCGGTGAGATTGCACGCTTGGGCGTGCCGACCTATGTCGCCCCGGGTCCGGACAATCCGATGGGGTCCCGCGCGATGTATCTCTATTCGGGCGGCAAGGACACGCTGTTCCGCATCCACGGCACCAACCAGCCGGAATACATCGGCGCCTCGATCTCGTCAGGCTGCATCCGCCTGACCAATGAGGACGCAATCGACCTCTATAACCGGGTCAAGGTCGGCACCATCGTCGTGGTGCTCGAGCCCAAGCATGGCGACTCGCCGTACAACTCGCGGCTGGCGCTCGGCACCAGCCAAACCGGCCAAGCGGGCAGCTACTGATCGCCTCCGAGCCCTAAAGCATGATCCGGAAAAGTGCGAAGCGGTTTTCCGGAAAGATCATGCGTAAACAACAAGCTAAAGCGCGATGACGATTCATCCAAATCTCATCGCGCTTTAGACATCCAGAAGCGCCGGTTTCACCGGCGCTTTTTTGTTGCCGGCTTGTTTGCTGCCGGCTTGTTTGTTGCCGATTTGGACGATTGAGCCTTCTGCTTGGGCGCTGGCTTGTCCTCGGGCGGAGAGGATCTCTCCGCCGCCTCATCATCAGCACCTTCCTTTGCCTCGGGCTTCGCCGCCACCTCGCGCGGCGGCGCCTCCTCAGGGCGCTCCGCCGGCAAGAGCGGAGCAACCTGTGGCAGCGGGTCCCACACGTTCCACTGACAGATCCGGTAGTCGTTGCGGCGCTGCGCCAGGTCGAGATGGATGTGGTCCTCGTGGTACCAGTCCGAGCCCGGGCCGAGTACGGTGGAGAAGCGCGCGCACACCGAGTGCAGCACGCGCTCACGCACCTCGCGCGATATGGCGCGGTCGGTGAGGCCGATCGACTGCCCATTGGCGAGCTTGATGGCGCGGATGTCGATGGCATTGGCCTTGCCGTGCTCGGACAGCATCGCGCCAGCGACGCGGTTGCGGCCGCGACATTCGAAGGAATCGAAATTGTCGAGGTCGCTGATGGGCGAGCCGAGGCTCGCGGCCAGCGGCACCATGTCCTTGCGCACCCAGTCGGCGATTGCGGATGCCATGGTGCAGCGCAGGATCGCCGCCGGCTTGACCGTCACCTTGCGCTTGTCCGGCAGCACGATGGCTTCCAGCCGCACCAGATCCTCGCCGCCGCAGCCGCCGGGGCCGCGGATATCCGGAATTGAGGGCGCGATCGCAATCTCCTCGGTCAGCGCGAGGCGGCAGGCTGAGGCTTGTTTCTTGCGTGGCGAGGCTGCCTCGGCAGGCTTATCGGCGCTCGGCTGGTCGGACGGCTTTCCCTCCGCTTCCGGTGGGGCCTCGTCCGGTGCCCCTTCCAGTGCCCCTTCCAGCGCCTTGGGAGCCTCCGCGGGGCGCGGTTTTGGCAGCGGAATCCTGGCGGCATGAACGGCCGCGCGCGGCCGTGGTGTGCCAAGGCCGAAGACATCGAGTGGCACAGGATATTTCCGCGCTTCTGCCCTCTCGGCAGGCACGAGCAACAGCCCGAGCGCAGCGGTAACCATTGCCGCGCCAGCGGACATATAGCCGCGACAAGACCATTTGCGGCGAAAGTCCGGCAGGCTAAAAGTCATGACAATTCTTTGGCCCAACGCTGAGAGCGACAAAGCGCCCAGCGACTTCTCGGAGGAACGTCGGAATGCTTGGTTTGATGCAAGATTGGCCCCTGCTCTGCCACCGGATCATCGAACACGCCGCCAGGATTCATGGCAAGCAGGAGGTGGTCACACGCTCGGTCGAGGGACCGATCCATCGCACCAACTACGCCGAGATCCACAAGCGCGCGCTCAAGGTTTCCCAGATGCTGGAGCGCGACGGCATCAAGCTCGGCGACCGCGTCGCAACGATCGCCTGGAACACCTGGCGCCATCTCGAGGCGTGGTACGGCATCATGGGGATCGGCGCCATCTGCCATACCGTCAATCCCCGGCTTTTCCCCGAGCAGATCGCCTGGATCATCAACCATGCACAGGACCGCATCGTGATGACCGACATCACTTTCGTTCCGATCCTGGAGAAGATCGCCGACAAGCTGGCAAGCGTGGAGCGCTACATCGTGCTCACCGATAAGGCGCATATGCCCGAGACCACGCTGAAGAATGCGGTCGCCTACGAGGACTGGATTGCGCAGGCCGACGGCAAATTCAAATGGAAGGACTTTGACGAGAACACGGCGGCCGCGATGTGCTACACGTCGGGCACCACGGGCGACCCGAAGGGCGTGCTGTACTCGCATCGCTCCAACGTGCTGCACGCGCTGATGGCCAACAATGTCGACGCGCTCGGCACCAGCGCCGCCGAGACGATGCTGCCGGTGGTTCCGCTGTTCCACGCCAACAGCTGGGGCATTGCCTTCTCCGCGCCCTCGCAGGGCACCAAGCTGGTGATGCCCGGCGCCAAGCTCGACGGCGCCTCGGTCTATGAGCTGCTCTCGACCGAGAAGGTGACGCACACCGCCGGCGTGCCCACGGTTTGGCTGATGCTGCTGCAGCACATGGCCGCCAACAATCTCAAGCTGCCGGATCTGAAGATGGTGATCTGCGGCGGCTCAGCGATGCCGCGCTCGATGATCAAGGCCTTCCTCGACATGGGCTCGAACGTGCGTCACGCCTGGGGCATGACCGAAATGAGCCCGATCGGCAGCGTCGCGGCGCTGAAGCCGCCGTTCCAGAATGCAACGGGCGATGCCAAACTCGACGTGCTCCAGATGCAGGGCTATGCGCCCTTCGGCGTGCAGATGAAGATCACCGACGACGCCGGCAAGGAACTGCCCTGGGACGGCAAGACCTTCGGCCGCCTCAAGGTCTCCGGGCCCGCCGTCGCCAAGGCCTATTACCACGTCGACACCAACATCCTCGACGAGGAAGGCTTCTTCGACACCGGCGATGTCTCGACCATCGACGAGGACGGCTACATGCGGATCACCGACCGCTCCAAGGACGTGATCAAGTCCGGCGGCGAGTGGATATCCTCGATCGACCTCGAAAACCTCGCGGTCGGTCATCCGGCCGTCGCGGAAGCCGCCGTGATCGGCGTGTTCCACCCCAAATGGGATGAGAGGCCGCTGCTGATCGTACAACTCAAGCAGGGCCAGCAGGCCAGCCGCGAGGACATCCTCAAATACATGGATGGCAAGATCGCCAAATGGTGGATGCCCGACGATGTCGTCTTCGTCGACGGCATCCCGCATACCGCGACGGGCAAGATCCTGAAGACGGCACTGCGCGACCAATTCAAGGATTATCGCTTCCCGAACGCGGCGGCGTAGCGCACGAGGGCACGCACTGTCATTCCGGATGGTCCGAAGGACCAGACCCGGAATCTCGAGATTCCCAGGTGCGCAAGGGCGCACCGGGGTTCGATACCGTTGGCATCGCCCCGGAATGACGGTCCAGAGTCCGGCCTCCCTTGAATTTGCCTCCGGGCCGTGGTCTCAACGGCGCATCGTCGCGCCAGATCGGCCGGCGCCGCCCTCAACATCCGGCAGAGCTCACCCGATGGTCCGCAGGTTTTCCGCTCCCTACCAGTCGGAGCCCGTGTCCAGCCTCGCGAGCTGGGCGCGCAATCTGGCCGTGTTCGCGGTCGCGGCGGTGGTGGTGTCGATCATCATCGTGCGCTTCGATTTCCTGGAGCCGAAGCCGGCGCTTGTGACTTTCTTCGGCGGGCTCGCGATCGCCGGCCTCTCGATCTTGTTCGGGCTCGCCGGCTTTGCTGCGATCTGGCAGAACGGCTCGCGTGGCATGGCGCGCATCCTGCTTGCCTTCCTGATCGACGGGGCGATCCTCGCCTACCCCGCCTATCTGGCCTTTCAATATCGCAAGCTGCCGCCGATCTACGACATCACCACCGACCCGATCGATCCGCCGCGCTTCGACGCGCTGGCGCGCCTGCGCACCGGCGAGGGCACCAACACCGCGGTTTACGCCGGCCTCTATTCGGCGGAGCAGCAGCGCCACTTCTATCCCGACATCGAGCCCGTCGAGCTGGAGATTTCGGCCGACCGTGCCTATGCAATCGCGCTCCAGCTCGTGCACAAGCGCAAATGGATCGTGATCGATGAGCGCGCACCGCAGCCACCGCGCCGCATCGGCCGCATTGAAGCGGTCGCGCGCACGCCGATCATGGGTTTTCGCGAGGACGTTTCGATAAGGGTCGTGCCGGACGGCGATGATTCCCGCGTCGATATCCGTTCTGCTTCGCGCAACTTCGACAGTGATCTCGGCAGCAACGCCGCGCGCGTCAAAAAATTCATCGACGATCTCAACACCGCCGCCGATGCCGACGCGCTCAAGCCGGTGAAGAAGACGCCGGTCGCGCCGCCCAAGGCGCCGGCGAAGACGGTGAAGAAATAGTCTCATTCCGGGGCGCGCGATAGCGCGAGCCCGGAACCCATCGAGCTGCAGATTTGGTGGATGAATGGATTCCGGGCTCGATGCCTCGCATCGCCCCGGAATGACGAGGGATTAGCTCGCCATCCTGTAGGTCCCGCCAATTACGGGGTCGCCATCGGTTGCCACCACGCCGCGGGCGACGAGGTCTTCCAGATGCGCCAGCACGGAATAGCCGGCGGCCGTCGTCAGCCTCGGATCGATACCGATATAGATCGCGCGGACCATCGTCGGGATGTCGGTCTCGCCCTTGGCAAGGCGGTGCAGGATCGAGGCCTCACGCGCCTTGCGGTGACGGATCAGGAACCGCGCAAAGCGCGGCCCCTCGGGGATCTCGGGGCCGTGGCCTGAGAAATAGAGATCCTCCTCACGTGCCGCGAGCCGGTCCAGCGAGTCCATGTAGTCGGTCATCGAGCCGTCGGGCGGCGCCACGATCGAGGTCGACCAGCCCATCACGTGATCGCCGACGAAGTTGAACTTTCGTTCGGGCCAGGCGAATGCCAGATGATTGGCCGTGTGGCCGGGCGTCGCCACGGCCTCGAGCCGCCAACCGCCGCCTTCCACGACGTCGCCGTGTGCGAGGTTGACATCCGGCGCAAAATCGCGGTCGGCGCCGGACTCCGGATTGTGCTTCTCGCTCTCGAAACGCGGGCGGGAGGCGCGATGCGGGCCTTCGGCGTAAACCGGCGCACCCGTCGCCTGCTTGATCCGCGCGGTGTTCGGCGAATGGTCACGATGGGTGTGGGTGACGAAAATGTGCGTCACCGTCTCGCCGTGCACGGCATCGAGCAGCGCTGCCGCATGCGCCTCGTCATCCGGGCCGGGATCGATGATGGCGACATTGCCGCGGCCCACGATGTAGCTGACGGTGCCGGTGAAGGTGAACGGGCTCGGATTGTTGCAGAGCACGCGCCGCACGCCGGGGCGGACCTCCTCGACGATTCCCGGCTTCAGCGGAAAGTTGCGGTTGAACGGGATGTCGTCATTGTCGGACATGGCTGCTCGTACCTTACTGACTTCGTCATGCCCGGCCTCGTGCCGGCATCCACGTTCTTCTCGCGGCCTGAGACGTGGATGGCCGGGACAAGTAGCGCGAAGACGCGCTTTGCGCTTTTGCCCGGCCGTGACGGAGAAGAGTTTCCTCGCCTCGCCCCTCAGACGCTCAGAAAAACGCCTGAATGCCCGTGATCGCGCGACCGAGGATCAGGGCGTGGACGTCGTGGGTGCCCTCGTAGGTGTTGACCGTCTCCAGATTATGGACGTGGCGCATTACGTGATACTCGATCGAGATGCCGTTGCCGCCGTGCATGTCGCGGGCGGTGCGGGCGATATCGAGGGCCTTGCCGCAATTGTTGCGCTTGACGATCGAGATCATCTCGGGCGCGAACTTGCCCTCGTCCATCAGGCGGCCGACGCGCAACGAGGCTTGCAAGCCCAGCGCGATCTCGGTTTCCATGTCCGCGAGCTTCTTCTGCACCAGCTGGGTCGCGGCGAGAGGCTTGCCGAACTGCTTGCGGTCGAGCGTGTACTGGCGGGCGCGATGCATGCAGTCCTCGGCGGCCCCGAGCGCACCCCAGGAGATGCCGTAACGGGCGCGGTTGAGGCAGCCGAACGGACCCTTGAGGCCGGAGACGTTGGGCAGCAGGGCGTCTTCCGGAACCACGACGCCGTCCATCACGACCTCACCGGTGATGGAGGCGCGAAGCGAGAGCTTGCCGCCGATCTTCGGCGCGGAGAGGCCCTTCATGCCCTTCTCCAGCACGAAGCCGCGGATCTGGTTGTCGTGCGCGGCCGACTTGGCCCAGACCACGAACACGTCGGCGATCGGCGCGTTCGAGATCCACATCTTGCTGCCGGTGAGGCGATAGCCGTCCGAGACCTTCTCGGCACGGGTCTTCATGCCGGCCGGGTCGGAGCCGGCGTCGGGCTCCGTCAGGCCGAAGCAGCCGACCCACTCGCCGCTGGCGAGCTTCGGCAGGTACTTCTTGCGCTGGTTCTCGTCGCCATAGGCGTAAATCGGGTACATCACCAGCGAGGACTGCACCGAATTCATCGAGCGATAGCCGGAATCGACCCGCTCGATCTCGCGCGCGACGAGGCCATAGGCGACGTAGCTCGCATTGGCACAGCCATACTCTTCCGGCAGCGTGATGCCGATCAGGCCGAGCTCGCCCATCTCGTTGAAGATCTCGCGGTCCGTCTTCTCTTCGAGATAGGCCTTGGAGACGCGCGGCAGCAGCTTGTCCTGGGCGTAGGCGCGCGCAGTGTCGCGCACCATGCGCTCGTCTTCGGTGAGCTGCTCGTCGAGCAGGAACGGATCGTCCCATTGGAAAGAAGCCGCAGCCGGCTTGTCCTTGGCCTGAGGGCGCACGCTCATGAAACGTCCTTTCGCGTCTGGTTCCGTCGATAATTGCCCGACAAATTAAAGCGCCGCGGCAACAAGTTCAATTGCATCCTGGTTTCGATCGTTCCGGGGCGGCGCAGCGGCGCGCACCTCGTAGCGGTGGTCAGCTTTCGAGCTGCTCGTTGGCGACGATCTCGATGCCGAAGCCCGACAGACCCTTGTAGTCATGCACCGAGGAGGTGAGATGCCGGATCGAGGTGACGCCGAGATCGCGCAGGATCTGCGCGCCGACGCCGACCTCGCGCCACTGCCGGTTGCGGTCGGCCTCGGTCGACGACTCGTCCGGCAGCGGGGCCACGGGGACGCCGGCCGCGCCGTCGCGCAAGTAAACCAGCACGCCACGGCCTGCTTTCTTGAAATGCTCGAGCACGACCGCCATGCGCTTGTGGCCGGTGAAGGTGTCCTTGACGATGTTCGGCTTGTGGAAGCGCGTCAGCACGTTCTTGCCGTCGCCGACACCATTATAGACGAAGGCAACGTGGGCGATGGAATCGAACGGCGAGCGGTAGGCATAGCCCTGCAAGGGACCGATCGGGCTCTCGGTGACGAAGGTCGAAACCCGCTCGATCAGTTTCTCGCGCGCCTGGCGGTAGGCGATCATGTCCGCGATGGTGACGTGCTTGAGCCTGTGCTCGGCGGCGAAGCGGGCCACCTGCTCACCCTTCATCACGCTTCCGTCGTCGTTCATCAACTCGCTGATGACGCCGACCGGCGGCAGGCCGGAGAGCTTGCAGAGATCGACGGCCGCTTCGGTGTGACCGGAGCGCAAGAGCACGCCGCCGTCCTTGGCGATCAGGGGGAAGATGTGGCCCGGCCGGGCGAAATCGTGGGCGCCGACATTGGGATTGGCGAGCGCGCGGCAGCACGAAGCTCGCTCCTCGGCGGAGATGCCGGTGCCGCCATCGGGCTTGTAGTCGATCGAGACCGTGAACGCGGTGGTGTGCGCGGAATCGTTGTGGGCGACCATCGGATCGAGCCGCAGGCGGCGCGCGTCCTCGGTGGTCACGGGCGCGCAGACGATGCCGGAGGTGTGGCGGATGATGAACGCCATCTTCTCGGCGGTGCAGAGCGAGGCGGCAACGATCAGATCGCCCTCGCCCTCACGGTCCTCGTCGTCGGTGACGACCACGAGCTCACCCCGGGCAAAGGCCTGCAAGACTTCCTGAACGCTATCGGGCATTTCCCAATCTCTATCGGTTATGGCCGGGAGGCTTAGCCGGACTTGGGTCGGGGCGCTAGTCTCCCCAGCGCAACCACATATGCCAGACGGCAGGCCTGCCGATGGGTTTCAGGCTTGCACCGGGCATACCAGCGATATAGGCGCAGATTGCCCGCAAGGAAGCCGGCCGGACGCCGTCAGGGCAGCACCTCGCGGCGCTCGCCGAGCCGCTGGTCGAGTTCGGCGCGCTTGTCCTCGAGCAAACCGGCCTGGGCGGCTTCGATCACGGTAAACAGCTCATGTGCATCGCTGAGCCGGCTCACCGTGACGTAGCTGGCGCCGGCCTCGTAGAGAGCACCGACGTCGGCCAACAGGTCGGCCGTAGCCACGATCAGGGCGGTCGGATTGAGCGCGCGGACGTGGCGGACCAGCTTCTCGTTGGTAGCGCCCTTCAGCAGCGAATCCGGCACGCTGAGGATGATCATCTCGGACTTGCCAATGCCGGCGTGAATCAGCGTATCGACATTGCTGATGTCGCCATAGATCACGTGCAAACCGCGCGAGAGCAGGGTCTGGTACACATTGGGGTTGAAATCGACGACGGTGATCTGCTCGAGCAGCACCGGCGTCTGCCGTTCTATCTCGGCTAGAAGCGCGCTCGCCGCACGGAAAAAGCCGAGGATGACGATGCGGCGAGCCTCGCCGTGGCCGCCCCCGTGTCCCTCCTCGGCATGGCCGTTGCCATGATCGAGATCGCGCAGGCCGACCCGCTTCAAGGGCCCGATCGCCCAACGGGTGATCTCGTCGCTGCGGGTCATCACGAAGGTCGAGAGCACCGCCAGCACCACGAAGGCGAAGGAGGCGGCATTCGCCGTCTCGGCTGCGATGTGATGGTCGGTGACGCCGGTCTGGATCACCACCAGCGAGAATTCCGAGATCTGCGCGAGGTTGAGCGCGGGCAACAGGCTGGCGCGCAGGCCCTGCTTCATCAGGTAGAGCGGCGTGAACGTCGTGACGAGGCGGCTCGCCACCGTGAACGCCGCGATCATCAAGGCAAGGCCGATCACCGAGAGGCCGGGCACGGGAATGGTCATGCCGAGCGCGACGAAGAACAGCGTGATGAAGAAGTCGCGCAGTGTGGTGACCTTGGCGGTGACGTCGAGCGCGTAAGGGAAGGTCGAGAGCGAGACGCCGGCGATCAGCGCGCCCATCTCGCGGGACAGCGAGAGCCGCTCGGCGGTCTCGGCGACGAGGAAGCACCACGCGAGCGCACCGAGCAGGATCAGCTCGGGCCGCCGGGCAATCTGATGGAACAGGCGCGGCAGCACATAGCGGCTGACCAGCAGCGCGGCCGCGACCAGCACCGCGACGCGGCCGATCGAGAGCAGGATGACGCTGACCTGCAGATTGGCCAGGCTCGGCTGCACCGCCAGGAACAGGATGGCGAAGATGTCCTGGAGCACCAGGATGCCGAGGGTGATCCGACCCGGCAGCGTATCGAGCTCGCGCTTTTCGTAGAGCACCTTGACGATGATGACGGTGCTCGAGAGCGCGCAGGCGACGCAGAGATAGACCGCATCGAAATGCCCGCCGCCGAGCGACAGGCCGATGCCGACGAAGAACAGAACCCCGAGCAAACAGCCGCCGAGGAGCTGCCCGCCCGCCGCGAACAGGATCACCTTGCCCGCCCGCACGATCTTCTTCAGGTCGATCTCGAGCCCAATCATGAACAGCATGAAGATCAGGCCAAGCTCGGAGATGACGCTGATCGATTCCTGCGACTTGACCCAGCCGGCGCCGAATGGACCTATGCAAAAGCCGGCGATAAGGTAGGCCAGGATCAAGGGTTGTCGGGAGAAATGGGCGAGCAGACCCAGCATCCAGGCAAACAGGATACAGAGAGTGATGTCGCGAATGAGCTCGTGCATGCCAAATTGGTCCGTTTTGCCGCACCCTAGAGACGGGTTGCGGCGCGACAAGCGAGCAATTCGTCACATGCGGAATGGGATCGTCGCAGCCATGCTGCTAGCTCCCCTCGCCTTTGCCGTGCCCGCCGCCGCGCAATCCAAGGTCAATATCGAACAAAACTTTGCCGATTCGCTCATCCCGCTGCCGAAGGAGGACCTCGCCGTCTCCGGCGGATTCTACGTGCCCGCCTATTCCAGCGTCGCGATGAGCCAGGGCAAGCTGCGCGTCGACTTCTCGGTGACATTGAGCGTGCACAACGCCTCCGAGACCCAGCCGCTGGTCATCAAACGCATCGCCTATTTCGACACCGCAGGCAAGCAGGTCGAGAGCTATCTGAAGACGCCGGTGGCGTTGAGGCCGCTCGCCACCGTCTCGATCTTCATTCCGACCGACGACGTGCGCGGCGGGACCGGAGCCAATTTTCTCGTCGACTGGGCCGCCACGGGCGAGATCGCCGAGCCGGTGGTCGAAGCGCTGATGGTTGGCGGCATCGCCAACGCGCATTACGCTTTCATCAGCCAAGGCCGTCCGACCAGGACGGCCACAAAGAAGTGAGGCCGCCCGACCAGGACGGCCGGCAAGAAGTAAGGCGGCCGGTGCAAAGCCCGACGCTCAACAACAACAAAACGAGGAATGCTCCCATGACGTCCAGCTTCGATTTCGCGCCCCTGTTTCCCGCAGGGCTGCCGGCCCCTTCTGCGCGCTGGACGGGCCTTGCCAAATACAACTTCGTCGGCGGCAACAACGATTCCGAGCAGGTGCCGCTCGACGAGCTGATCGAGGCGACCAACACGGTGCTGCGACGCGAGGGCCGCTCGCTCGCCACTTACGGGCTGGCGCATGGCCCGCAGGGCTACCTGCCCTTGCGCGAATTCCTGGTGACGAAGCTCGGGCGCGATGCCGGCATCAGCTGTACCGTCGACGATCTCCTGATCGTATCCGGCTCGCTCCAGGCACTCGATCTCGTCAACGCGACGCTGCTGGCGCGCGGCGATACCGTGATTTTCGAGCAGGAGAGCTATCAGGGCTCACTGACCCGCCTGGCGCGGCTCGGTGTCAAAGTGGTCGGCATTCCCCTCGACAAGGACGGCATGCGCATGGACGTGCTGGCGACGACGCTGGCCGACCTAAGGAGCCGCGGCATCCGCCCAAAATACATCTACACCATTCCGACGGTGCAGAACCCGACCGGCAGCATCATGCCCGAGAGCCGGCGCGCCGAACTGGTGCGGCTCGCGACCGAATACGGGGTGCCCATCTTCGAGGACGATTGTTATGCCGACCTCGTCTGGTCGGGGCAGCGGCCGCCCGCCATCTACGCGATGAGCCCGAATGGCGGCGTGATCCATATCGGCTCGTTCTCCAAGTCGATCGCGCCGGCCCTGCGCGTCGGCTTCGTCGTGGCGCCCTGGGAGGTGATGTCGCGGATGCTGGCGCTGAAGACAGATGCGGGCTCCGGTGCACTGGAGCAGATGGTGCTCGCGACCTATTGCAAGCCGCATTTCGCAAGCCATGTCCCGGCCCTGACCAAGGCGCTGCGCACCAAGCTCGACACGCTGATGGAAGCGCTCGACGAACAGTTCGGGACGGCTGCCGAATTCGATGAGCCGAAGGGCGGCATCTTCCTCTGGGTGAAGCTACCCGATCAGGTCGATACGCTGAGACTCTATCAGGCCGCGCTCGCCGCCGGCGTCTCGATCAATCCGGGGCCGGAATGGTCGACCAGCAAGGAACATTCCAGCTCGCGGCTGCGGCTGTGCTTTGCCAGCCTCACGCATCAGCAGATCCGCGAAGGCGTCGCGGTGCTGGCCGAAGTCTGCCGCAAGGAATTCGGCGTGCCCGCCCGGAGCGCCAATGTGGAGACGCGAGCCTGATATCAGGCCGCCTGGGGCTGGCTGCCGTGGATCGCGGAGGCCAGCCGCAGCAACAAGACGATGGAGACGTTGCCCTTACCGGCCTCGATCTGGGCGATGTAGCGCTCGGAAATCCCGGAGCGGCGGGCAAGCTCCCGGCGCGACAGGTCGCAGCGCATGCGCGAGGACCGTAAACGATCGCCCAGCTCGGTCAGAAACGCGGCCTCGGAATAAGGCGGTACGGCGCAGCTCCCCGGCAGCACTTCGCCCGCAAAATCCATCACTTGATTCAGCATTGGTCTATCCACGTTCGCCTTCGGGAAATGCAATCTTACCCTCGAAACGCCCAGCTTCATTGATGCGGATCAAATTCGCGAGCGATCGGCGGCTGACGTTGGAACGGCCGCGAGCGTGATGCTACACTTTGGAATTCTTCGAGGCGGGGTCTTTCAGGACATGATGCGTCGTTTTGGCTGCTGGATCGCGGCTGCGGTGCTGTGGGTCGCGTTCACCTCCCTGGCCGGCGCCGAGACGCTGGCTGCGACCGTGGAGCAATGGGGCCTGTTCGGCTCGTGGGCGGTCGACTGCGCGGCCCAGCCCGACCGCGACAGGGGCGCGTTCCTGACTTACGAAATCCGGAAAGACGGCCGGGTGATGTACCGCCGCGATTTCGGCGAGGCCAGGGACGAAAACGAAGTGGTGTCCGCCACAGTGAACGCCGAGGGCCTGCTCAATGTGATGGTGTACTTCCCATCGTTGCACCAGACGCGTGAATTCGGACTCCTGTTGCAGAAGGACGGCAGCCTGCGCGCGATCTACAATCGCAGCGAGCGCGGCGAGTACACGATCAGGGACGGCAAGTACGTCACCACCGGCGCACCAACGCCGGCGCAGCAGCGCTGCGATTAGCTGTCATTCCCTTTCCCACAAGGGGAAGGGAGAACGCCGGCCTAATCCCATGCCGGCGCGAAGCCGGGATTGACGCAGCGCTTGTCCTTCGCCAGCCCAGCGATCTTCTTGCGATCGGCATCGTCGAGCGTGATCTTCAACGCATCGAGATTGGCCTGCTGGCTCTCGCGGCGCGAGGCCTTCGGGATCGCGGCAACGCCGTCCTGGTCGAGCAGCCATTTCAACGCGACCTGCGCGGCGGTCGCGTCGTGCCTGGCGCCGATTTCGGCCAGCACCGGATCGGTCGCGAAACGTCCTTGCGCCAGCGGACAATAGGCAACCAGCGGGATCGACTTGGCCCGGAGATAGGCCAGCAGCTTCGATTGATCGAGCATGGCGTGATATTCGACCTGATTGCAGGCGATCGGTGCCTTGATCTCCTCGACCGCGACCTTGAGCAGCGCAGTGGTGAAATTGGCAACGCCGATGGCCCGCGTGCGTCCCTCCTCCTTCAGCTTCATCAGGGTCTCGAACACCGCGCCCCAGTTCGCAGCCCCCGACGGCCAATGCACGAGATAGAGATCGACATGATCGAGCCGGAGCTTTTGCAGGCTGGCGTCGAAAGCGCGGCGGATCGCGTCCGGGGCGAGGTTCTCATGCCAGACTTTTGTGGTGACGTGCAGCTCGCCGCGCGGCACGCGGGACGATGCGATGGCAGAGCCGATCGGCTCCTCATTGGCATACATCTCGGCCGTATCGATGTGGCGATAGCCGAGCGCAAGCGCGCTCTCGACCGCGGCGCGGCAGGCATCGCCCTGCATGCGGAAGGTGCCGAGGCCGAGCTTGGGCATGCTGATGCCCTGTGTTTTCAGATGATCCATGAAACAGGCTCCTGGTATTTCAGCCCACCGGATGCGCGCGGCGACGCCGCGTGAGCAGACTTTTCGGTGATGGAAGAGAAGTGGCGGGAAGCCTCACCCTAGCGCGGGAGGAGCGCGGCGGCCAATCAAGATCGGGTTAACAGCCTACGAATGCTGCGCCACTACGGACCGAGGCACCTGCGGCTGCGGCACGATGTCGACCGACCAGAGGTCGCGGTTGTCGACGTCCTTTAGGGTCACCCTCATCACACCGGTCGCACCATCGATGCCGACACGGCCGAAGAACTGCAGGCCGAAGCACGGGGCCAGATTGTCGCCCTGCGCGGGGTTACAGCCACGCTGGTACATCGCGACCGGGCCAAAGGTGTCGTCGAGTTCGCCAGGCCCCCAGGTGCCGGCATGCAGCGGGCCGGAGACGAATTCCCAGAATGGGTCGAAATCCTGAAATTGCGCCTTGTTCGGATCGTAGTAGTGCGCGGCGGTGTAGTGCATGTCGGCAGTGAGCCAGACGATGTTGCGGATACCGGCGCGCTTGATGGAGGAGAGCAGATCGGCGATCTCGTGCTCGCGCCGGTCGGGCGGCCCATCGCCGAGCGCAATGGCATCCAGGCTGATCAGGCCGATCGGCAGATCGGCCGCGATCACTTTCCAGGTCGCGCGCGAGGCAGCGAGCTCGCGCTTCAGCCAGGCGAGCTGCTCGGCGCCGAGGATCCAGCCGCGGTGATCATCGCTCTTGTTCCAGCTCTCATCGCGGTAGCTGCGCATGTCGATCATGAAGACATCCAGCAGCGGGCCGTAGGCGATCTTGCGATAGACGCGTCCTTTTCGCGCGCCGATGTCGCGGATCGGCATGAAGTCGAAAAAGGCGCGACGCGCACGCGCGACCAGGCGGGGCGTGCCGTCATTCTCATAGCCGGCCTCGTCATAACTACCGATCGGTGACCAGTCATTGGTCACCTCGTGATCGTCCCATTGCGCGAACATCGGCACCTCCGCGTGAAAGGCGCGGAAGTGCTCGTCGAGATGGTTGTATCTGTAGTTGCCGCGGAACTGCGCCAGCGTGTGCGCGACCTCGGATTTCTCCTCGGTGACGATGTTGCGCCATGTCTCGCCGTTCGGCAGCTTTTGTTCGGCGGGAATCGCGCAATCTGCGTAGATGTGATCGCCGGAGTGAATGAAGAAATCTGGACGGTTATCGAGCATGGTCCGATAGCTGCGATAGCCCCCGCGGGAGACGTCGATGCCCCAGCCCTGCCCCGCCGTGTCGCCGGACCACAGGAACGAGATCGACTGGCCAGCTGCCGGCGCGGTACGGAAATGACCGACGCGGCTTTCGCCGGCAAGACCGGTGGCAATGTCGTCGAAGCGGACACGGTAGAAGATGTCCTGCCCGAGAGGCAGATCGTTCAGCAGTAGTTTTGAGGTGAGATCGGCGTCGGGCAGTGCATCGCCCGACGCTGACGCGATGATCGTTTTGAAACTTTCGACGGTCGAGCATTCCACCTGCATCCGAGCAGGCCGGTCGGCGCGCGCCCAAATCACGGCGGAGCCGTCGGAGATGTCGCCGGACTGGATGCCGCCTGCGATCTGCGGGCGATCGGCGGCGCGGCTCAGGTGGGGCTTCGCAAGGGAGGCGATGGTGAGGCTGGAGACGGAGCGGACCAGGAACTGCCGCCGGGTCCATGCGCGCGAGCCGCGGAGCGTTGCCATTCAGGAGACCTTCGTCGAATCGCGACGGAAGGTGCCTGCGCTCCTTGACTCCCAGCTTACGGTTTCTTGACGCCGCGCCTACGGTTTTAAGACACGGGGGTGACGCCTGTGAGCTAGCGCTTCCAGTTGCAGATGCCACCGGAGCGACAGGGCCAGGTCTGAATGCGCGTGTCCATCGCCTGTGCATCGAGCGGATTGCCACGGCGATGCGACAGCCTGGTGCGTGCTGCGCCACGCGGCTGGTTGCTCTTCGCGTGCGCGACCTCCGGCGCGGCCACACGGACCCGTTCAGCGGCGACCTTCTTCGGCACGTCGATGGGCTCGGCGCGCGCCTGCGCCTCGTTGCCGCCGCGCGCTTCGAGCGCGACGGGTGCGAAGTGCGTCTCCGGCCCAAGACGCTTCGGCGACAGCACGGACTTGGAGAGATCGAGGCCGAAATATTCGTCGGGCTTGTAGTCGTCAGCGCGCGCGATACCGCTCCCTGCGACCCCGAGGGCAAAGGCAATTGCGAAGGGAACGCTTTTCAGGACCACGGACGCCTCCTGAAATTGATTCATTAAAGGGGTAATTTACCCCTTATTTAGGAGGCGTCGCGGGCAATTCCAGCGGCCAAATGCGGCCGTGGTTAAGAAGTTTGACGTGTCAGGCGACCTTTCGCGTCGCTTCCGTTCCGTCCAGGAACCCCATCAGGCGGCTGCGGATGATGGTTTCCGCCTCGCCCATGATGCGATCAACGAGCTCCTTGCAGGATGGGATGTCGTGGATCAGGCCCGCGACCATGCCGCAGCTCCAGGCACCGGCATCCATCTGGCCGTCCAGCATGATCCTGGGATACACGCCCGCGACCTGCTCGTGGATATCGCCGATCGTGAGCTTGTCGCCCTTCTCGCGCTCGATCTCGAGCAGGCGGTCGACATTGGCGTTCTTGAGAACGCGCTCGGTATTGCGCAGCGCCCGCATGATCAGGCGGGTGTCGAGCTCGGTGGCAGCGACCAGCGCGTTCTTGACGTTCTGGTGCACCGGCGCCTCCTTGGTGGCGATGAAGCGCGTGCCCATGTTCATGCCCGCCGCACCCAGCGACAGCGCCGCGACCAGGCTGCGTCCATCGGCCATGCCGCCGGAGGCGACGAAGGGGATCTTCAACTCCTCGGCCGCGCGCGGCAGCAGGATCATGTTGGGAATGTCGTCCTCGCCCGGATGTCCGCCACATTCAAAACCGTCCACGCTGACGGCGTCGCAGCCGATGCGCTCCGCCTTCAACGAGTGGCGCACCGACGTGCATTTGTGAATGACCTTGATGCCGGCGGCCTTCAGCGCCGGCATGTAGGCTTCCGGGCTGCGGCCTGCTGTCTCCACCGCCTTGATGCCACCTTCGACGATGGCGGCAATGTATTCGGGATAGGGCGGCGCCGAGAAGGTCGGCAGGAAGGTGAGGTTCACACCAAACGGCTTGTCGGTCATGTCGCGGCAGCGCGCGATCTCCTTCGCGAGCAATTCCGGCGTCTTCTGCGTGAGACCGGTGATGATGCCGAGCCCGCCGGCATTGGAGACGGCAGCAGCCAGCTCGGCAAAGCCGACGAAATGCATGCCGCCCTGAATGATGGGGTGCTCGATGCCGTATAGTTCGGTGATCGCGGTCTTCACTTAGCTACCTCCCGGAAATTTGCTTGATGTTGAGATCAGTCTAGCCGGACTTTTGCGCCGCGGTCACCATTTCTCTCCGAACGGGCGGATCTCCATCTCGAAGGTCCAGGCACTCTTCGGCTGCTGATAAAGCTGCCAATAGGCATTGGCGACCGACGACGGCGGCATCAGCAGATCGGGATTATCAAGCGCATTCGGCCCGAGCGCTTCGAGCCGGCGCTGACGCACCCATTCCGTATCGACCCCGGAATCGATGATGAGATGAGCGACGTGGATATTCTTCGGCCCGAGCTCGCGCGCCATCGCCTGTGCCACCGCGCGCAGGCCGAACTTGGCGCTGGCAAAGGCGGCAAAGCCGCTGCCGCCGCGTAAGGAGGCCGTGGCACCAGTAAAGAAGATATTGCCGCCGCCGCGCGGCAGCATCAGCCGCGCCGCCTCTCGTCCTGCAAGGAAACCGGAATAGCAGGCCATCTCCCACACTTTCCGGAACACGCGCTCGGTGGTGTCGAGGATCGGGAAATTGACGTTGGCACCGACATTGAAAATGCAGACCTCCAGCGGCGCGTGCTTGTCGGCGTCATTGAGGAAGGCGATGACTTCGTCCTCCTTCCGTGCATCGAGCGAGCGCGCGTGGATCTCGCCACCTGCGGCCTCGATGTCTTTCACTAGCGGCGCGAGCTTGTCGCCGTTGCGGCGGCCGGCGAAGATCGAGAACCCTTCGGCGGCAAACTTCTTGGCGATCTCGGAGCCGATGAAATCGCCGGCCCCGATGACGGCCGCAGTGGCGTTTCGCTTGGACAAGATCGCCTCCTCCGGTGAGCCGCACTATGGGCGTGCGGTGTGCAATGTGCCGGAGGCTATAGTTCTAAAATAGAAGTGGCAACCGAATGCCAAGTTTACGTGAAAGTATCCCTGACAGCTCAAGTTAGTTCCTTTTTTCAGACTGACTACTTGCGAGAACCCCATCATGAAATGGGACACGCTGGACGAAGAGCCCCGCTCGCTCTCCCGCACCGTCGCCGTGGTCGGCGACCGCTGGACAAGAGCTGCGGCAAGCTGTTCGATCCCGTGATGGTGTGCTCGGAATGCGGAGGTGCTGCATGCCAAGCAGGTGCACGTGCATGCGGGGCCGGGGCGGAGGGAAGCAGGTCTTGGAACGACCTAGTGCCCTCGCACTGGCGCCCTCAGATCGATCGGGCGCAACACCGCCGCCGTGGGAATCATCAGTACAGCGACGATCGCGAGCGTCCAGAACACGTCGACATAGGCGAGCAGATCGACCTGCTGCTGCAAGGTGCGCCCGACCCAGGCGATCGCCTGTGACGCCGCATCGCTCGCATTGGAGCCCTGGGCCTGGAAGTAGCGCGTCATTGCGTCGATGGTCTGCTGATAGCCGAGATCCGAAGGCGCGGCGTGCTCGATCAGGCGGCTCTGATGGAATTGCTGGCGCTGAGCTAGGAGCGTCTGCGCCAGCGCAACCCCCATCGAGCCGCCGATATTGCGCGCGACATTGATTAGGGCGGAGGCCTGGTTGGTCTTCTCGGGTGGCAAGCCGTCATAGGATGCCGTCGTCACCGGAAGGAACAGGAACGGAAGAGCGACCGCGAGATAGATTCGCGCCAACGCGGCATAGCCGTAGGTGATCTCCCCGGTAAGCCCGGTCAGATGCCACATGGAAAGTGCGGCAGTCGCAGCGCCGAACATGATCAGATATTTGGGCTGCACTATCGTGACTAGTCGTCCCGCCACCGGCATCAACATCATCGTCACGACGCCGCTCGGCGACAGCACCAATCCTGCAAGCATGGCTGTATAGCCCAGCTCCGTCTGCAAAAGCTGCGGCAATAGCTGCGTCGTTGAGATCAGCACCGCAAATGTGCCGAGCATGACCAGGAAACAGGACCCGAACTGGCGCCTGCCGATCAGGCGGATGTCGACGATCGGATCATCCCGCATCAACTCCCACGGGATCAATGCGAGCAGGCAGAAGGCGGCAAGAAGGGCAAAGAACAGGATCATGTTCGATCCGAACCAATCATTGCGCTGACCTTCGTCAAGCACGAATTCGAGCGCGCCGAGCCCGATCGCGACCAGCAGGAAGCCGATGTAGTCGACGCGCAGGCCTCTGCTCAGCAGCTCCGCCCTCTCCTCTTCCGCGCCCGACGGCTCCTTGACCAGCGTGCCGACGAGGAACAGCGAGATCAGACCCATCGGCACGTTGATCAGGAACACCCAATGCCAGGAATAGGTGTCGGTGATCCAGCCGCCGAGCGTCGGGCCGATCACTGGGGCGACCACGACGGCGACGCCATAGATCGCAAACGCCTGGCCGCGTTTTTGCGGCGGAAACGAGTCGGCAAGGATCGCCTGCTCGCTGGTGGCCATGCCGCCGCCGCCGAGGCCTTGAAGGATGCGAAACAGCACCAGCGACTGCAAACTCCAGGCAAGTCCGCACAACAGCGAGGCCACCGAGAAGGTCGCGACGCAGATCATGTAGAAGCGCTTGCGCCCCATCACGGTCGACAGCCAACCCGAGATTGAGAGCACGACGGCATTGGCAACGAGATAGCTGGTGATGACATAGGTGCTCTCGTCGATCCCGACCGCGAGGCCGCCGGCGATGTGGCGCAATGCGACGTTGGCGATGGTGGTGTCAAGCACCTCCATGAAGGTCGCGATCGAGACCACGAAGGCGATCAGATAGGGATTGTGCCCACCGGCCGCCGAGCGCTCCGGCGACCAGCCGGCGGTCCCGACTTGCGTAACATCCGTCATCGCACCCTGGTCCAGGGCACGACCGACATGCCGGGACCAACGGGCAGATCGGCCGGCCAGTTGTCGACCACGATCTTCACGGGCACGCGCTGCACCACCTTGACGTAATTGCCGGTGGCGTTCTCCGCCGGCAGCAGGCTGAACGCGGTGCCCGAGCCCGGTTGCACGGAATCGACGTGGCCGGTCAGCTTGCGGCCGGGATAGGCATCGATGCGGATCTCGACCGGCTGGCCCGGACGCATGTCGTTGAGCTGCGTCTCCTTGTAGTTGGCGACGACCCAGACCTCGTCGGGCACGAACATCATCAGGCTCTGGCCGGCCGTGACGAATGTGCCCTTGGCGCCCGACAGCTTCACCACGCGGCCGGACTGGGCCGCGACGACGCTGGTGTATTGCAGATTCAGCTTCGCCTGATCGAGCTGCGCCTGCGACTGTTCGAGCTGCGCCTTGGCGCCTTCGAGCTGGGCCTGCAGCGTCTTGATTCCGACCTGCGCAGTCGTTACCGCGGTCTTGGCGCGCTCGGTGTTGGCCTGCTGCGCCTGAAGGTCTGAGCGGGTCTGCTGCTGGCGCTGCACGGTGCCGGCCCCCTTCTCGACGAGATCTTCTGCGCGGTTGAACTCCTCTTGCGCGAACTGGAGCTGGGCCTGCGCCTGCTCGAGCTGCGCCTGGGCCTGCTTGATCTGCTCCTCCTGGGAGACGATCTGCGCCTCGACGTTGGCGATGTTTGCCTTGGAGACTTCAACCTGCGCAGTGGCCTGATCGACCGCGATCCGGTAGTCGCGATCGTCGATCTTCGCCAGCAGATCGCCGCCATTGACATGCTGGTTGTCGGTGACCGGCACGTCGATCACGTAGCCGCCGACCTTCGAGGCCACGGAAAAGCTGCGCGCCGCGACGAAGGCGTCGTCGGTGGACTCGTAGTGGCGGACCTCGAGCCAATAGAGCAGGCCGCCGACCAGGGCCGCGACCAGCACGACGGTGCCGACGGTCGCCAGCAGCCAGTGCTCACGAGGCCGATCGCGCAGCGACGGTGTCTTCGCCGGCTTCTGGCCGTCGGCGTCGCGGGACTGATCGGGGGAGGCTTTTGGCGCTTCGTTCGCCCTCTGCGGCTGCTCCGCGCCGGATCACGCTGCCGTGTCTGAGCATCCACGATGAACACCTTTCTTTCGGACTAAACCGGCGGGAGAGCAGAGAAGAGCAGCTCGCGCGCCGCGAGCTCAACCGCGGCGCCGAGGCATGGTTCCGGCTTTGAAGAAGCTCACCACCATTCGTGATTGCACCGCTCAAAACACAAGCGCGGCACTCTCCGCGCCGCGCTTGCCTGAAGTGTCAATGTGGCGCACTCGGCTCAGTGCGTCTTGGTCTTGTGCCACTTCTCGAGATCGGGCTTCACATCGTCGGAGCCCTGCTCCTTCTCGGGATTGCCCTTCCAGGGCTTGTCCGTCTGCCGGTGCGAGCCCCAGTCGTTCTGCTGCCGGGGATCGTCATTGGGCCGTTCCTTGCTCATCGATCTCCCTTTCCCTCAAATCTCAAACGAAGGGAACGCCGTAGTAGGAGTTGATGCCGCGTACCGCGGCGTCGTCACTCCAGTTCCAATCGCTTCGCGCGCCGTATTTCGGCGCCCCCTCCAACTCCTTGGTGGTGATGCCGGTGACATAACCGCCAAGCTCGGTGTCGTATTTCAACGACTGCCAAGGCAATGGGTAATGGTCGTTGCCGAGTCCCAGGAATCCACCAAAGCCGAGCACGGCGTATGACACCTGGCCACTGATCTTGTCGATCATCACGCGTTCGATTGAACCGATCCGGTTGCGATCGGCGCCATAGACCGATGTTCCCTCGACCTTGTCGCTGCCGATCAAACGGCCCGTCTCACTGCGCTCCAGTTCGTTTTGTTTCAGCATCGAAAATTCTCCACTCAGCCACGTGCAAAACCAACCGGAGAGGCACGCGATCGTTCCGGTGCATGTTCCCTAAGCGGGTCAGGAACATCGCACGAAACGAGCGGTTCTCTGAGTTTCATGCACCCGCGAACCAAGGGCCACACGCAATGTCCCAGACCGTCTCCGACTTCATCGTCCAGCGTCTGCATCAATGGGGCGTACGCCACATCTTTGGCTATCCCGGCGACGGCATCAACGGCGTGTTCGGTGCAATGAACCGGGCCGAAGGCAGGATCGGGTTCGTGCAGGCGCGGCATGAGGAGATGGCGGCATTCATGGCGACCGCTTACGCAAAGTTCTCGGGCGAGCTCGGCGTCTGCATTGCGACCTCCGGCCCCGGCGCCTCCCATCTCGTCACCGGGCTCTACGATGCGCTGCTCGATCACCAGCCGGTGCTGGCGATTGTCGGCCAGCAGTCGCGCAACGCCCTCGGCGGGCACTATCAGCAGGAACTCGATCTTCTCTCGATGTTCAAGGACGTCGCCGGTGCGTACGTCATGCAGGCATCCTCGCCCGCGCAAGTGCGACACCTGATCGATCGTGCGGTGCGCATTGCGCTGGCGCGGCGGACCCCGACCGTGATCATCCTGCCCAACGACCTGCAGGAAGAGGCTTACGAGAATCCACCCCGCGCACACGGCACGCTGCATTCCGGCATCGGCTATAGCGCACCCAGCATCACGCCGCATGAGGCGGATCTCGACCGCGCCGCGCAGGTGCTCAACTCCGGCAAGAAGGTCGCGATGCTCGTCGGCGCGGGCGCGCTTCACGCGACCGACGAAGTCATCGCGGTCGCCGACCGGCTGTCGGCCGGCTGCGCCAAGGCACTGCTCGGCAAGGCCGCGCTGCCCGACGACCTGCCATGGGTCACCGGCTCGATCGGCCTGCTCGGCACCGAGCCCAGCTACAACATGATGATGGAATGCGATACGCTGCTGATGGTGGGCTCGGCCTTTCCTTACGCCGAATTCCTGCCCAAGGAAGGAGCGGCGCGCGGCGTGCAGATCGACATCGATGCCAGCATGATGTCGATCCGCTTTCCCATGGAGGTCGGCCTCGTCGGAGACGCCGCCGAGACGCTGCGCGCATTGTTGCCGCGACTCCAGCCCAAAGCCGACGACGGCTGGCGCAGAGCTATCGAAGAGGACGTTGCGAGATGGTGGAAGACCTTGGGTGACCGCGCGCATCAGCACGCGGCGCCGGTCAATCCACAGCTCGTCGCCTGGGAATTGTCGCCCCGCCTGCCCGACCACGCCATCATCACCAGCGATTCCGGCTCCTGCGCCAACTGGTTCGCACGGGACCTCAAGATGCGGCGCGGCATGGCGGCCTCGCTCTCCGGCGGCCTCGCCTCGATGGGCGCTGCGGTGCCTTACGCGCTCGCGGCCAAATACGCCCGTCCGGATCGTCCCGTGATTGCACTCGTCGGCGACGGCGCCATGCAGATGAACAACATGGCCGAGCTGATCACCGCTGCCAAGTACTGGCGCGATTGGAAGGACCCGCGCTTCATCGTCTGCGTCTTCAACAACGAGGACCTCAATCAGGTCACTTGGGAGCAGCGCATCATCAACGGTGATCCCAAGTTCGAGGCTTCGCAGCGCATTCCTGACGTCTCCTATTCGCGCTTCGCCGATCTGATCGGCCTGCGCGGCATCTTCGTCGATAGCCCACAGCTGCTCGGCTCAGCCTGGGAGCAAGCGCTGTCGAGCGAGATCCCCGTCGTGCTGGAAGTGAAAACCGATCCCGAGGTGCCGCCGCTGCCGCCGCATATCACGCTCCAGCAAGCAAGGAATTTTTCACTCGCCCTGATGAAGGGCGATCCGAACGAAAGCGGGATGATCAAGGGAGCAGCGCGGCAGGTGCTCGAATCGATCCTGCCGGGAAAGCAATGAGGCGAACCATGAGTGACTTCCGCGATATCCAGCACGGCGTCAACGACCCCGTCGACGGCGTCGACGTGAAGTGGCATTTCAACGACAACCGGACGCCGCATGAGCGGGCGCAGCGTCATGCCGACGTACGGGCCGACGCAACCGCCACGCCGGCCGAGCCGTTTCTGCCCGAGCGGCTTCGACGCAAGCCGACAGATCCCATCAATCCGCGGACCGGCCGGAATCCCACGGACTAGTCCGTTAGGAACCTCGGCCTTCGCGACGTGTTGATCGGCGCAACATGACGCGGCAAGTGGCCGCACGACCAATTGGAGGGATCGGATCATGAAACGAACCGCCGTTGCCGTTGCTTGCGTGCTTCTGGCAAGCCCCGCATTGGCCCAATCGCTGGGCGAGAAGACCGGCGTCAACTCGGCGTTCGGGGTCGCGCCGACCACAACCGACTTCGTCAAGGAGGTCGCCATCAGCGACATGTTCGAGATCGAGTCGAGCAAGCTCGCCGAGCAGAAGGGCAATGCGCAGGAGAAATCCTTCGCGCAGCAGATGGTGACCGATCACACCAAGACCAGCGGCGAGCTGAAGGGACTGGTCGGCAACGGCAAGGTCCAGGCGACGCTGCCGACGGCACTCGACAGCTCGCACCAAAGCAAGCTCGACAAGCTCAAAGGCGCGACCGGCAAGGATTTCAGCTCGGACTACAACTCCTACCAGGTCAGCGCCCATGAAGACGCCGTGTCGCTGTTCGAACGCTACGCCAAGGGCGGCGACAATGCTGCGCTGAAGGATTGGGCCGGCAAGACCCTGCCGGCACTCAAGCACCATCTCGACATGGCCAAGGAGCTCGGCAAGGCGCCGAGCGTCGGTCAATCCAAATAGGCTCCTCAGTCGCTATCCAACGAGGACGCCGGCCCGGCCGGCGTCCTTCGTCGTGCGAGACCAGCTACAAGGGCTCCAGCTGCCGGCCGCAAGGCGCTGATCACCGGCGGGGATTTCGGGCATGGGCCGCGCCGCCGCGATCGCCTATGCGCGCGAAGGCGCCCATGTCGGCATCAACTATCTGCCGGCTGAGGAGCCGGATGCGCAGGAGGTGATCGCGTTGATCAGAAGGACAGGACGCACCGGTGGGCCGATGCCCGCGGTCGGAACTCAGGAACCTTCTTTATCTACGGGCTTTACAAAATCGTCATGGAGGACATCTCGCCGGCGGACCGATGGCGCTCGTAACAGTCAAACCCACCCGGATCGATACGGCGGTCGCGAACGAGATCGCACAGAACACCAATTCAGACCTCGAGCACGCCGCCCAAGCAATGACCTGGGGCGCCGACGAGCACGTGCTGGTCGCGCTCGCTGCGGCGGGATGGCTCTACACCCGCCTCCGGCATCCGCAGCAGCGTCCCGTTGCCGATCACGTCCTGATGGTTTCGCTGGTGACGGCCGTATTACCGCATGTCTTGAAAACCTTGTTCGATCAGACGAGGCCGGACCGGCTGACGGTGAGCGGCCACTGGCGCGGTGTTCCTTATTCGGGGCGTCCCCGCGACGCGTTTCCCTCAGGTCACGCTGTGCATATGGGTGCCCTTGCCTCAGCCGCCGGCCTGTTGCCTCCGGCCTCCCGCCGCTTGGCACGTTCGCTGGCCGTAGCGCTGTCGTTGACGCGCGTGGCGCTGCTCGCGCACTGGACCAGCGACGTGGTGGCAGGATTCACGCTCGGCATCGTCGTGGAGCGACTGTTCAGGCCGTTCACGCTGGCGAAGTCACGGCAGCAGCCGTCCGAAGCCTCGCGGGGACGGCCATGACGGAATATCTCGTGCGCTTCGTTGCCGGCGGTCTGATCGTATCCGTCTTCGCAATCTTCGGCGACATGCTGCGGCCAAAAAGCTTTGCCGGGCTGCTCGGCGCGGCGCCGTCGGTCGCGCTGGCCACCCTCGGCATCGCCGTGGTCCAGCACGGCCCGCAATATGCCGCCGCCGAGAGCTGGACGATGATCTATGGCGCCATCGCGCTCGCCTGCTACAGCCTCGTCGTCTGCCACCTGTTGATGAGGTTCCGTCTCGGCGCGCTCCCCGCCACGATCCTCGCTTTCGTCGTATGGCTCGTGGTCGCCTTCGGTCTGCTCGCCGGCTTGGGAGGTGCCGCCTGATGCTGGTTAAGCTGTCGTCATCGGCGCTGAAAGAGACGCGATGGTACGAATACGCCATTCGCTTCGTGCTCGGCGGCTGCGCGACGGTGCTCGCCGGAGCCATCGGCTCGCAATTCGGTGTTTCTGTCGGCGGGCTCTTTCTTGCACTTCCGGCAATCTTCTGTGCCAGCGCGACGCTGATCGAAAGCCACGAGCGTCACGCCAAGGAGAAGGCCGGCCTGAGCGGACGGCGCCGCGGACAGAAGGCCGCGGCGCTCGATGCCGCAGGTGCGGCGCTCGGCAGCATCGGCCTCGCGGCGTTCGCCGCCATCTTCCATGCCACCGTCGGCGCAAGCATCGCATTCGCTTTCATTGCGGCGTTGGGGGTTTGGGCAAGCGTTTCCGTGTCGGCTTGGTGGGTCAGGCGTAAGCTTCGTGTCACGCGCAGGTCGCACCGACCAGCCCGCTCACCATCGGCAAAGCGCTCTCGCTTCGTGAAGCCTTAGCTCGCTTTCGGCTCCTTCGAACTCTGCGATTGCGGCGGCTGGAGCCCCGGGCTGTTGGCCCAGCGCTCGACCTGATCGATGACCTTCTGATGGCTTGGCCGCACCGGCTCGGATGCTTCGGGCTCTTCGGAAAGCTTGCGAGGTAGCCTGACTTCATCCGTCATGGCCTCTCTCCCTTTTGGGAAGAATGCGGTATGGCAAAATAGGTTTCAAACACAACTCATTGATTTGCAACGCATTTCTACTCAGTTGGAGACATTTCTGGCTCTAGAGGAACCCCCTCCAAGTTGGTTCGTTGAGTAAACTACTCAACCTACTCAATTTGCGTGATCGCCATGAACGACCTTCGCGCCGAGCGCCTTCAGGTCATGCTATCGCCGGAAGAGTTGGCCGCCATCGACGATTTCCGGTTCAAACACCGCATGCCGACGCGGGCGGCAGCGGTCCGCGAACTCCTCAAGTTCGGACTGGCCGCTGCGGGCGTTGATGCCGCCGCCGGTGTGAAGTCAAGCAGCTTCGGCGTGTTCGGCCGCGGGCCTGACGGACATACTCAGGGGGATCCAGAGAGCGGCAGCTGACTCGGTCCATAAGCAAACGGCCCCGGCACGGGAGTGCCAGGACCGTCCTTGGAGATTGCTTCCGGCGCACCGGGGGCATGACAACCGGAAGCAATCCGTCGACTCTTCCCGCGGGAATTCGTTCCGGTGGGAACTAGCCTGTCGCGTCGCTGGAGCCGTCCGGCATCACGCCGGATCCTGGCGTCTTGCTATCGTCGTTCAGCTTGGGATCGCGCGTCGCTTCACGCGAGGGCGAACCTTTCGGATCCGTCTTGTGCACGGACTGTGCACGCCGCTTGTCACGCGGCTGCTCCTCCGCACGCTTGTCCTTGACGATGCCATGGTCGGAATGGGCCATGATGGGCTCTCGCTTCTCCTGGTGTCTCAGAGCGCTTACGCACTGCGGCGTCGAATGTTCCGATACAAAATTAGCTGCGCGTCGCGTGAACGGTAGTGGATGCGTTCTCGAGATGCACCTGCCGTAGCGTCGTCACCGTCGCGAAGGCGACCGAGACGCCAAAGGCGAGAATGAGGGAAAGAAGAGCCAGACGTGGAGCCATCGTCAAAACCTCCTTCTGAAAACTGGAAATCGACGCGATCGACAGTTCCCGGATCATCCCAAATCAGTTGCTTGCCTTCCGTGAGCGATCTCACATGCAGATTTCACACGTCTTGCTTCGGAGCAGCAGTGTGGAGCGGAAGGGGCGGAATCTCGCCGTCGAGCCAATCCTGCTCGTTCGCGAGCGCCGTCCAGGCCTCGGCCATGCGCGAATAGCGCTTATGGGCGGGCTTCCCCTCGGCTCGCTCGGCAAGCTGAAGACAGTTATCGGCGTTATCCCTGAAGATGTCAGACTGTTTCATGTGAACGACGTGGGGACGGAACTCTCGCATCGCAACCCGGTTACCGGATCGTAATACTCAGGGAACTCGGCGCGCCGCTCGTCATTAACATCGATGCGAGTCGTTACCGCGATCATCCTTGCATTCATCAGCACCGCGGCACTTGGCGACAGTACCGGCGAGCGAAAGCCTGGCGAACGGCAGCCGACCGCCGTCGAGGTTATCAGCGGCGTCTACAATTTCAGCCGATTTCAACAGGGTCTGCTTGAGAACACCGACCTCAAGGGCAATGCGGAGGTCAAGAATCTCGCCGCCCTGCGCGCCGAGGAAGCGGCCAAGCGCGACAAGAGTCTGAAGGAGATCCAGGAGGCAATCGGCGCGGAGCCGCACATCGGCAGGGCGACATCCTCGACCGCGAGCCTCGTCGAGCCCGAAATGTCGGATGGTCCAACCTACGTCAGAAGCTTCTATGCCGCGCAGATTCCCGAGTACGAATCGATCATCAGCCTGCTTGAACGCTATCTGAAGGCGCCCGACAATGCGGCGCTCGCAGCGTTCGCGCGCGAACAGCTCCCGATGCTGCGTTCGCAGGTCAGGGACGCGGAGCGCACCATGGCGGACAAATAGCCGCCGCTACTTGTCGTTCGGATGATGTTGCTGGCTCTGCTGTCGCACGGTGCGGTCGCTCTCGGGCATCTTGTCCAAACCCGCATCGCCATTGTCGTCCTTGCCGCCCGAAGATGACGTGCCGCTGCCGCTCGGATTCGACCGGCCGGCCGTCCCGGTGGTCGGCGTTTCCGCCCGCGGGTTGGCGGAGCTTGCGGCGGGGTCGCCGGTCGCGGCTCCGCGCCCGCTGGGCGCACCGCCCTGCGCCAAAGCCGATCCCGCGGCAAACACGATGACAGCGATGGCGGCAAATCCTGCTTTCATTTCTGTTCTCCTGGTCGTTGTGAGCTAACCGTGGGGCGCGGCGCTCCGTTCCGAACAGGGAATGCCGAATGGTCCAGCAGAGCGACGGGCGCCCGACGCATTTTCCTTCCAAGTGGTGTGGAACCAATTCGGATGATCATCGTTATCTTGGCCGGGCTGAGCAAAGCGGGTTCCATTTCCTAGCGCCGCACCTTGGTGCTTGATTTCGAATTTGGCTGACGCTCTATTTTCATTTCGACCAGACGCGTCTTGCCGCGGATTCGGCCGACGCCTGCGGGGGAATCATATGAGCGACCTCGATCCCGGAACTGCATCACGCTCCGGTCGTCGCGTCCCAAAGCCAAGAACCAACGGTACGTCGGAGCCGGATTCCCGGGCGGAGCTGTTGCTCGCCTTGCAGGCGATGCGCAGCGGTGACTTTTCGGTGCGGATGAGCGGCGACTATCTCGGCATCGACGGCAAGATTGCCGACACTCTCAACGAAATCATCGCCGCCAACCAGCGCATGGCGCAGCAGCTCGAGCTGGTCGGCCAGGTGGTGGGGCGCGAAGGCAAGACCCGCCAGCGCGTGAAGTTCGGCCTCGCCTCAGGCTCGTGGGCCGACATGGAAGGTTCGGTCAACACGCTGATCGACGACCTCTTGTGGCCAACGCGCGAGGTGACTCGCGCGGTCGCCGCCGTCGCACAAGGTGACCTACTCCAGACCGTCAAGCTCGACGTCGATGGCCGTCCGCTCGGCGGCGAGTTTTTGCAGTCGGCGACCATCGTCAACACCATGATCAAGCAGCTCGGCGTGTTCACCTCCGAGGTGACGCGCGTCGCGCGCGAGGTCGGCACCGAGGGCAAGCTCGGCGGTCAGGCCCAGGTGCCCGAGGTGACCGGCGTCTGGAAGGACCTGACCGAAAGCGTCAACTCGATGGCGAACAACCTGACCAACCAGGTTCGCAACATCGCCGAGGTGACGATTGCGGTCGCGAACGGCGACCTTTCCAAGAAGATCACGGTCGACGTCCGCGGCGAGATCCTTCAGCTCAAGGAAGCCATCAACACGATGGTGGACCAGCTCCGCTCGTTCGCCTCCGAAGTGACGCGCGTGGCGCGTGAGGTCGGCACCGACGGCAAGCTCGGCGGCCAGGCGATCGTGCCCGGCGTCGCCGGCACATGGAAGGACCTCACCGACTCCGTCAACGCGATGTGCGGCAATCTGACCGCGCAGGTGCGCAACATCGCCAACGTCACCACCGCCGTGGCGCGCGGCGACCTGTCACGCAAGATCACGGTGGATGTGCGCGGCGAGATCCTGGAGCTGAAGGACACCATCAACACGATGGTGGACCAGCTCAACTCGTTCGCCTCGGAAGTGACGCGCGTGGCGCGCGAGGTCGGCACTGAAGGCAAGCTCGGCGGCCAGGCCCAGGTGCCGGGCGTCGCCGGCACCTGGAAGGACCTCACCGACAACGTCAATTTCATGGCCTCGAACCTGACCGCGCAGGTCCGCAACATCGCCGACGTCGCCACCGCCATCGCAAGCGGCGACCTCTCGAAGAAGATCACGGTGAACGTGTCGGGCGAGATCCTTCAGCTGAAGGAGACGCTCAACACCATGGTCGACCAGCTCAACGCCTTCGCCGGCGAAGTGACGCGCGTCGCCCGCGAGGTCGGTACCGAGGGCCGGCTCGGCGGCCAGGCCAACGTGCTCGGCGTTGCCGGCACCTGGAAGGACCTGACCGAGAGCGTCAACTCGATGGCCTCGAACCTGACCGCGCAGGTCCGCAACATCGCGGAGGTGACGACGGCGGTCGCCGGCGGCGACCTGTCGAAGAAGATCACCGTGGACGTGCGCGGCGAAATTCTGGAGCTGAAAGACACCATCAACACCATGGTGGACCAGCTCAACGCCTTCGCCGGCGAAGTCACGCGCGTCGCCCGCGAGGTCGGCACCGAAGGCAAGCTCGGCGGCCAGGCCGTCGTGCGCGGCGTCGGCGGCACCTGGAAGGACCTCACCGACAGCGTCAACTCGATGGCCTCCAACCTGACCGGTCAGGTCCGCAACATTGCCGAGGTCGCGACGGCGGTGGCGAAGGGCGACTTGTCCAAGAAGATCACGGTGAACGTGTCGGGCGAGATCCTTCAGCTGAAGGAAACGCTCAACACCATGGTCGACCAGCTCAACGCCTTCGCCGGCGAAGTCACGCGCGTCGCCCGCGAGGTCGGCACCGACGGCAAGCTCGGCGGCCAGGCCGACGTGCCCGGCGTCGCCGGCACATGGAAGGATTTGACCGACTCCGTGAACTCGATGGCGGGCAATCTGACCGCCCAGGTGCGCAACATCGCCGAAGTCGCGACCGCGATCGCCGGTGGTGACCTGTCCCGCAAGATCACTGTGGACGTGCGCGGCGAGATCCTTCAGCTCAAGGACACGCTGAACACGATGGTCGACCAGCTCAACCGCTTCGCGGGCGAGGTCACGCGTGTCGCGCGCGAGGTCGGCACCGAAGGCCGTCTCGGCGGTCAGGCCAACGTGCCCGGCGTCGCCGGCACATGGAAGGACCTCACCGACAGCGTGAACTCGATGGCGGGCAACCTCACCGCCCAGGTCCGCAACATCGCCGAAGTGACGACCGCCGTGGCGCGCGGCGACTTGTCCCGCAAGATCACCGTCGACGTGAAGGGGGAAATCCTCGAACTGAAGAACACCATCAACACAATGGTGGACCAGCTCAACGGCTTCGCCGGTGAAGTCACGCGTGTCGCCCGCGAGGTCGGCACCGAAGGCAAGCTCGGCGGTCAGGCCGAGGTGCCCGGCGTTGCCGGCACCTGGAAGGACCTCACCGACAACGTCAACTTCATGGCCTCCAACCTGACGGCCCAGGTCCGCAACATCGCCGAGGTCGCGACCGCCATCGCCGGCGGCGACCTCTCGAAGAAGATCACGGTGGACGTGCGCGGCGAGATCCTTCTCTTGAAGGACACGCTGAACACGATGGTCGAGCAGCTCCGCTCCTTCGCCGCCGAAGTCACGCGTGTCGCGCGCGAGGTCGGCACCGAGGGACGGCTCGGCGGTCAGGCCGTCGTGCCCGGCGTCGGCGGCACCTGGAAGGACCTCACCGACAACGTCAACCTCCTGGCTGCGAACCTCACCACGCAGGTCCGCAACATCGCCGAAGTGACCACGGCGGTCGCGCGCGGCGACCTCTCCCGCAAGATCACCGTCGACGTGAAGGGCGAGATCCTCGAGCTGAAGAACACCATCAACACCATGGTGGACCAGCTCAACGCCTTCGCCGGCGAAGTGACGCGCGTGGCCCGCGAGGTCGGCACCGAGGGCAAGCTGGGCGGCCAGGCACAGGTGCCCGGCGTCGCCGGCACATGGAAGGATCTCACCGACACCGTCAACTTCATGGCGGCGAACCTGACCGAGCAGGTGCGCGGCATCGTCAAGGTGGTGACCGCCGTCGCCAACGGCGACCTCAAGCAGAACCTCACTGTGAAATCGAAGGGCGAGGTCGCGGCGCTCGCCGAGACCATCAACAACATGACCGAGACGCTCGCGACCTTCGCCGATCAGGTGACGTCGGTGGCGCGCGAGGTCGGCGTCGAAGGCCGGCTCGGCGGCCAGGCCAACGTGCCCGGCGCAGCCGGCACCTGGAAGGATCTCACCGGCAACGTGAACCTTCTGGCGGCCAACCTCACCTCACAGGTGCGCGCCATCGCGGAAGTGGCCACCGCCGTGACCAAGGGCGACCTGACGCGCTCGATCCAGGTCGATGCCCGCGGCGAGGTCGCGGAGCTCAAGGACAACATCAACACGATGATCACCAACCTGCGGCTCACGACCGAGCTGAACACCGAGCAGGATTGGCTGAAGACGAACCTGGCGAAATTCACCAACATGCTCCAGGGCCAGCGCGACCTCACCACCGTCGGCCGTCTGCTGCTTACCGAATTGTCGCCGCTGGTGAACGCGCATACCGGCGTGATCTACCAGGTCGAGAACGAGAACAACCCGCAGCTCCTGCTGCTCGCCTCTTACGCCAGCGACGGCGTCTTTCCCTATCAACGCGTGCTGCAGTTCGGCGAGGGCCTGATCGGCCAGTGCGCGCTCGACAGGCGCCCGCGGGTCGTTGCGGACATTCCGACGGACGTGGTGCCGATCAATTCCGCATTGTTCCGTGTCGCCCCGAAGAACCTCGTCGTGCTGCCGGTTCTGTTCGAAGGCCAGGTCAAGGCCGTGATCGAGCTCGCCTCGCTCACCTCCTTCACGACCTCGCAAATGACGTTCCTGGAGCAGCTCACCGACTCCATCGGCATCGTGCTCAATTCGATCGAAGCGACGATGCAGACGGAAGGTCTGCTGAAGCAGTCGCAGCAGCTCGCCGGCGAGTTGCAGACCCAGCAGCGCGAATTGCAGCAGACCAACGACCAGCTCGAGCAGAAGGCGCAGCAGCTCGCCGAGCGCAATGTCGAGGTCGAACGCAAGAACCAGGAGATCGAGCAGGCCCGCCGCGCGCTCGAGGAGAAGGCGACCGAGCTCGCGCTGACCTCGAAATACAAGTCCGAATTCCTCGCCAATATGAGCCACGAGCTGCGCACACCGCTGAATTCGATCCTGATCCTCGGACAGCAGCTGAGCGACAACCCCGACGGCAACCTCTCTGCCAAACAGGTCGAATTCGCCCGCACCATCCATGGCGCCGGCACCGACCTGCTCAACCTCATCAGCGACATTCTCGATCTCTCCAAGATCGAGTCCGGCACGGTGACGGTCGACGCCGAGGAGATCCTGACCGCGAACCTGCTCGAGACCGTCGGCCGGCCGTTCCGGCACGAGGCAGACAACCGCAATCTGTCGTTCAAGATCGATGTCGATCCGAACCTGCCACGCAGCATCGTCACCGATTCCAAGCGCCTGCAGCAGGTCCTGAAGAACCTGCTCTCCAACGCCTTCAAGTTCACCGCCGAAGGCGAAGTGCGCCTGAAGGTCGCCGGCGCGGTCGGCGGCTGGGGGATCGACCACCCGGTGCTGAACTCCGCGCCGGCCGTGATCGCCTTCGAAGTGTCCGATACCGGCATCGGCATTCCCCTGGAGAAGCAGAAGCTGATCTTCGAGGCATTCCAGCAGGCGGACGCCGGCACCAGCCGAAAATATGGCGGCACCGGACTCGGGCTCGCGATCAGCCGCGAGCTCGCGAGCCTGCTCGGAGGCGAGATCCACCTGCGCAGCGCGCCGGGCAAGGGCTCGTCTTTCACGCTGTATCTGCCGTTGAAATATTCCGGCCCGACGCTCGCGTCGCGAGCCGCGCCGGCGTCACAGCAATACAGCCAGCCGCCGGCACTACAGCCGGCCGTGCCTGACCAGCAGCGCGTCATCGAGCAGCTTCCCGACGACCGGCTTAACCTCGAGCCTGGCGACACCATCCTCCTGATCGTCGAGGACGACCCGCATTATGCCCGTGTGCTGGTCGATCTGGCCCGTGACAAGGGCTTCAAGGTCTTGGTCGCTGCCCGGGGCGCCGAGGCCCTGGATCTGGCCAAGCAGTACCAGCCGACGGCCGTCTCGCTCGACGTGTTCCTGCCCGACATGCTCGGCTGGACCGTGCTGAGCCAGCTCAAGCACAATCCGCTCACCCGCCACATCCCCGTGCAGATCATTACGCTCGACGAGGACCGCCAGCATGCGCTGGCACGCGGCGCGTTCTCATTCGTCAACAAGCCGACGACCACCGAGGGCGTATCGGCCGCACTGACGCAGATCAAGGAATATGCGCGGCCGCGGCGCAAGCGGCTGCTGATAGTCGAGGACAACGAGGCCGAGCAGCTCTCGATCCGCGAGCTCCTGCACCACGACGACATCGAGATCCTGGCCGCGGATACCGGGGCCGGCGCGCTCTCGACGCTGCGCGAGCAGCCCTGCGATTGCGTGGTGCTCGACCTGCGGCTGCCCGACATGAGCGGATTCGAGGTGCTTGATCAGATCCGCAATGACGAGACGCTGTCGAACATTCCGGTCGTGGTGTTCACCGGACGCGAGCTGTCGGCGGAAGAGGATGCCGAGCTCCACACCATGGCACGCAGCATCGTGGTCAAGGGGGTGGAGTCGCCGGAACGCCTGCTCGACGAGACCGCGCTGTTCCTGCACCGCGTGATCACGGAACTGCCGATCGAGAAGCAGCGTATGCTGGAGAAGCTGAACAGTTCCGACGAGGACCTGATCGGCAAGACCGCACTGCTCGTCGACGACGACGCCCGCAACATCTTCGCCCTGTCGAGCGTGCTGGAACGACGCGGCATGAAGGTCCTGACGGCGACGACCGGCAGCGAGGCGGTAACACTGGTCGAATCCAATCCGGAGATCGCGATCGTGCTGATGGACATCATGATGCCGCAGATGGATGGCTATCAGACCATCGGCGTGATCCGCGAGAACCCGGCCTTCGCCCGTGTTCCGATCATCGCATTGACCGCCAAGGCGATGAAGGGCGACCGCGAGAAGTGCCTCGAAGCCGGCGCGTCCGACTACCTCGCCAAGCCCGTCAACACCGACCAATTGCTGCTTGCGATCCGCATGTGGCTGCACCGCTGAGTTGGATCCGCGAATGGACCACGAAAAGGTCAACATCCTCCTCGTCGACGATCAGCCCGCCAAGCTGCTCGCCTATGAGGTGATTCTGAAGGATCTCGGCGAGAACCTCGTGATCGCCTCCTCGGGGCGCGAGGCGCTGGAGGTTCTGCTCAAGACCGAGATCGCGGTGATCCTGGTCGACGTCTGCATGCCCGAGCTCGATGGCTTCGAGCTCGCCGCGATGATCCGCGAGCATCCGCGCTTCCAGAAGACCGCGATGATCTTCATCTCGGCCATCCAGGTCAGCGACATCGACCGGTTGCGCGGCTACGAGATGGGCGCGGTCGATTACGTCCCGGTACCGGTCGTGCCGGAAGTGCTGCGCGCCAAGATCAAGGTGTTTGCCGAGCTCTACCGCAAGACGCGCGAGCTCGAACGGCTGAATCATGAGCTGGAGGACCGCGTCCGCGCACGCACCGCGGAACTGGAGAGCTCCACCGCGAAGCTGCGCGAGAGTGAGCAGCGGCGCAGCATGGCGATCGCTGCCGGCAAGATGGGGTCCTGGGACTGGGACTGGATCAGCGGCGACTGGATGTGGGACGAGGGGCAATACCGCATCTTCGGCGTCAGCCCGGAGAGCTTCGAGGTCAATCCGGCCAACGTTCAGGCGCTGTTGCACCCCGATGACGTCGATCAATTGCGCAAAGCGATCGCCGAATTCAACAAGGGCACGCGCGCCTATGAAACAGAGTTCCGCATCGTGCGGCCCGACGGCGAGGTGCGCTGGTGCGTCGGCACGGCGGCCGCGACGGTCGACGAGAGCGGGCGCGTGGTGCGCGTCAGCGGCGTCACCGTCGACATCACAGAACGCAAGCGCGCCGAAGAGCGGCAGAACCTCCTCGCGCGGGAAGTCGATCACCGCGCCAAGAATGCGCTGGCGCTGGCGCAGTCGATCGTGCGCCTCACGCGGGCCGACGAGGTCAAGGCCTATGTCAACGCGGTGGAGGGGCGCATCAATGCACTGGCGCGCGTGCATACCATCCTGTCGCTGTCGAGTTGGCAGGGCGCTGAGCTCTCCAAGTTGATCGACGAGGAGCTTGCGCCCTATTCGCTCGGCGACCAGATCAGATTGGCAGGTCCCGAAGTTCAGTTGATGCCGGCAACGGCCCAGACGCTGGCACTCGCACTGCATGAGCTCTTCACCAACTCGGCAAAGTATGGCGCGCTCTCGACCCGATCGGGACGGCTCGCGATCGATTGGCAGGTCGAGGACGAACTGCTCACGCTGTGTTGGGAGGAGTCGGGCGGTCCGCTGGTCATGACACCGAAATCGCGCGGCTTCGGCACGCGGAGCCTGCTTGCGAGCATCGAGTCCCAGCTTGGCGGACAGGCGCAGTTCGATTGGCGAGCCGAAGGCCTGTTGTGCCGCCTGGAGGTGCCGTTGACACGCAAGACGGCGACCAGCGCACCCGGCAAATTCGATACCGCTGGCTCCGCCGAATTGCAGCGCGCATCCGGCTAACCGGACGCTGCGCTCGTCACCCGCCGGGCCATCCGCGGTTCGCGCGCGACCCGTCCTTCCAGCCAGGCCTCCGTTCGGGCGAGATCGCGCAACGCCCTGGCGTAGCGGCGTGCCGCATTTCGCTCTGCTCCGCGCGGCAGCCTGCGGGCTTTGCGCAAGATGTCCACGGCCGCGCTACGATAGGCCAGCGAGCGGTAAAGAAAGACTACCTTACCCATATCGATATTCCCGTTTTGATGACACCCATCCTCGCAAGCCCGGCATGAACGTCGGATGAAGCGAGTGACGACAAATTCGTTCGATCTGGTGGAACCCGGCAATTGCGCGTGCGTTGGCATGCCAGTTCGGGATTCAGTCCCATGCGCACCAAGAAGTCGTCTGAGCTGATCTCTGCCAGCGGCCTTATCAAGCTGATGACGCATGCGATGATGGGCGCAGCCCTCGGCCTCATCTTCAGCCTCGCGCTCGTCCTGTCCAATCGGGCCGTGGCCAACCTGCTCAATAACGGCGGAAGCCAAGCCGTTGTGGTCTTCGTCCTCACCTTGGTGACGACGTTCGCGATCGGCGCAACGCTCACTGGCGTCGTGTTCATCCTCGCAGAGGACAAGCAATCTTGAAGCGTGCGTGACGCGTGGAAATGCTTTGTTGGGAACTCCTGCGGCGAATAGCGGTTGGCTGCCTGCGTCAATTCAACTCAGGGAGTTTCCCGCATGAAGACGACCAAGCTCGCTCTCGCCGTAATGTTGGCAACCGGCCTAGCCGCCGCGCCGTTCGCCGCCCAGGCGAAGTCGCATAAGGCCAAGCACGGATCCTCGATGTCATCGTCGCAGACCACCGGCGCCAATACCAAGTCTACCCGGGGCGCGGATCCTTCCGGCCAAGGCGGCTCTGGTCCCGGGTCCGATCAGGGCGGCACCATGACGAACAAAGGCGGCATGACCAACACCAAATAGGCGCTCCCCGTAATCCATGGAGGGCTCCGCCACTGCGGGGCCCTTGCTCGACGCTCCGAGCTGTCAGGATCCGGCATCCACGCGCTTCCGGCACCCGGGACGCACGCTCAACGCCATCGCGGTTCGACGGGCAGTTGCGAGATCCGGTATGGGTCCTGCTCTTCCTCCGCCATACGCTTCCAAAGATCTCAGCGGCGTCCGATTGCGTGGACGGGATTGCCGACTGGCTTCACGGGACGAAGGCGCACCCGGTCGCGGACATCGGGCAGAACGTCGCTGCCACCAGCCGCCCTCCATTCGTCGATCAGGAGGTTGATTTTCCGGCGCAGATCCATCTGCGCCAGGGCCCTTTCTGTGCAGTCGTGATCGCGCTCGACGAGGTCGCGCACCGACGCCTCGACGTCGGCCATCTCAAGCCTCAAGGCTCTGATTTTACGTCGAATTTCATTAATTCTGTTGTCCATGCCTTGTTAGAACAAAATAAGAACATATAGTCAAGTCACGATTTCTGGACGGAGGCGAGAGGAGGAGAGACATGCAGGTTCAAGGTCAATACGATGCCAGGGCTTTCCTGAGCGAGCAGATGACGCGAGCGCAGGGCCTCAGGCTGAAACGGCTGAGTGAAGAGGCCTATCAACCCGCCCAATACGCACGGGATCTGTCCTTTAGCGAGGCCGCACGGCGCATCCAGGCCCTCGAAGCGGAGATAGAGCTGGCGAATTCCTTCTAGGCAGCGGTTCGCGTTTGGAACATTGCATAGGCGCTCCCGGAACCATGGCCGTGCCGAATGGTTTTTCTTCGGCCAAGGGAGAACATGCATGGCACGCAAGGCAAAGAAACGCCGTTACTCACGCAGCGCCGGCGGCGATGTCGAAAGCGAGATGCGGCGCTACAAGAAGGGCACCGCGAAGAGCGGCCGTGGGGGACGCGGCGGCCGCGTGAAGAGCCGCAAGCAAGCGATCGCAATCGGACTGTCGAAGGCACGCAAGAAGGGCAAGAAGGTCCCGAAGAAGGCGTCGAAGCGCAAGAGCGCCAAGAAGACCTCCAGGACGTCGTCGAAGAAGTCGTCGAAGCGCAAATCCAGCAAGCGCTGACGCTGATCAGTCTCAGATCATGCTCCCCGGCATGAAGCAGCGGATCGAAATCCCGAACGCAGTCTTCACCGGCCACACCATGGTGCGGCCTGCACGGTTCGGCTCGGTGATGACGGCTTCGTCCGGCACCTCGATCCACTGTCCATCGAGACGCACCCGGTAACGCCCGTTGTGCGACTCCCAGTCTGGATCGGCAACGGCGACCCCATCCGCATCCGAGCAGCACGGACCCAGATGGCTGCGCAGGCTGTCGAACCAGGGCTTGAGGGGCGAGTCGGCGTAGCGGCCGTCGTCGCGCCCGAGCGCGTTTCCGTGCCAGAGCACCAATGGCGCCAGGAGCAGCGCACTCCTCAGCGAGAGCTTCAATCGATCCATGTCGGCACCGATCAAATGTGAACCACCGGCCAGTTCCACAAGGCGCCGGGAAGGTTCGAAGTTCCAGGCTTGCAACTGGGCCCCGCGGCTACGTCGCAGCAGAGCACAGAGGCACCGAGGAACTGTGACCAGTGAACACGGCTTTTTCGGACGCACCGGGTCATCGTCCCTGCCGTTAACGAGAATGTTATCGGGCCTTGGCGAGCTTGATTGCGTATGCGAAAGGCGGCCCGAGGGCCGCCTTTCTGGACTTGCGCCGGTCGAGCTTCGCCTTACGCGAGCGGCACCGCGACGAAGCGGGTGGCATCCGCGCTTCTGACCTGCAACAGAACGCTGCGCTTGCCCGACGCTTTGGCCTGCGCCAGCTCCGAACGCATCTCGCCGACATTGCTGACCGCCTTGCCGCCGACATTGAGGATGACGTCACCGGTCTGGATGCCGCGCTGCGCCGCCGGCCCTTGCGGGTCAACCTCGGTGACGACGAGGCCCTTCTGGCCGGCGCCCTGCACCTCGCCGGCTGGAGCCAGACCAAGCCCGAGGCGCGGCGTACCGGCGCTCGGCTGCATCTTGCCGTCATCGGCCTTGTTCGCGGCCTGCTGTTCGTTCGGCAGCTCGCCGAGCGTCAGGGTCACCGTTTTGCTGTCGCCCTTGCGGAAGATATCGAGCTTCACGGACGTGCCCGGCGCCAAGGTGGCGATGGTGCGGGCGAGATCGCGGGAGTCCTTGATCGTGGTGCCATTGACGGCGGTGATGACGTCGCCCGCTTCGATGCCGGCCTTGGCCGCCGGGCTGCCGTCCTGCGGATTGTCGACGATGGCGCCGCGCGCCTGCTTCAGGCCGAGGCTGTCGGCGATCTCGGCCGTCACCGGCTGCACCTGAACGCCGAGCCAGCCGCGCGTCACCGCGCCCTTCTCCTTCAACTGCGCGACGACGAGCTTGGCGGTCGAAGCCGGAATGTCAAAGCCGATACCGACCGAGCCGCCCGAGGGCGAGAAGATCGCAGTGTTCACGCCGATGACGTTGCCGTTCATGTCGAAAGCCGGCCCGCCGGAATTGCCCTTGTTGATGGGCGCATCGATCTGGATGAAGTCGTCATAGGGACCGTTGCCGATATCCCGGCCGCTGGCCGAGACGATGCCGGCGGTCACAGTGCCGCCAAGACCGAAGGGGTTGCCGACCGCGACCACCCAGTCGCCGATGCGCGGCTTCTGGTCGGAGAACTTGACGAACGGAAAGTCCTTCTTGCCGTCGACCTTGATCAGGGCAAGGTCGGTCTTCGGATCGGTGCCGACCACTTTTGCGGTGTAGATGGTGCCGTCATCGGTCGTCACCTGGACGGACTCGGCATGGTCGACGACGTGGTTGTTGGTCACGGCATAGCCGTCAGCGGAGATGAAGAAGCCGGAGCCTTCGCCGGTGATGACCTGGTGGCGGTGCGGCACGCCGTTCGTGCCACCCGGGAAGCGGAAGCCGAACTCCCGCGAGAACTGGTCGAACGGAGAAGCCTCGTCCTGGTCCATCCGGTTCTGCTGCAGCATCGCGCTCTTGTCGTTGTCCCGGTCGATCTTGACCCGCACCGAGATCACCGCGGGTTTGACCTTGCTGACCAGATCGCCGAAGCCCGGCGGTGTTGCGACGGCTTCCGCAGCTTGAGCCGGCGCAATGAAGGAGTTCATCCCGAACGGCGAAGTGCCTGGGGCAACTGACAGGGCGGCCACGCCGAGCGCGGCCACGGTGCCGAGCAGCACGAGCCGGCGCGGCCGCAAGATCTTGCGAGACGTGGTAATGTTGGAATTGATGCGATCGTTCATGTCGAAATGTCCATGTTGAGCTGGTGTCGCCTTGCCCTCAACATGGTCGTTGCTACCTTACGGCGTCCCGTCCACCCGATTAAATCTCGGCAAAGAATGGGGGAGCAGGCGCAGCAAGCAGCCGTTTGATGCAGCTCAACACGGGTCCTTCGCGCAGTGAAAAACTGCAACCACCGGATGATGTCCACTGGAGGCGCGCCATGTACAAAGACATTCTCGTCCACATTCCCACCGAACGTCCCATGCGTTCGGCGATCGACGGCTCGATCTCGCTCGCGGCGAAACTCAACGCGCATCTCGACGCGGTCGCGGTCGGCTATGTCGCAACCAGTGCAGCTTACGTGATGGAAGGCGGCGCCACGGTGGCGGCCGTGTTCGAACTGGAACGCGAGCGCGCCGTGGAGCGGGCCGAGGCCGCGCTCGCGGTGTTCAAGAGCGAGGCGGCGAACGCCGGCATCTCCTACGCCAGCCACGCACTCGGCTCGATCCCGGCGGATGCAGCCGGCTCGCTCGGCGAGATGGCGCGACTGCACGACCTCAGCGTCGTGCTTCAGCCTGATCCGACGCAAGGCTCGTTCGACAACGACATGCCACGCGAGATCCTGTTCCAGGCGGGCGGCCCGGTCCTGTTCCTACCCTACACCTTCCGTGGAGCCTTCAAGGCAAACCGGATCGGCATCTGCTGGGATGGCAGCCGCCTCGCTGCCCGCGCTGTGCGCGACGCAGCACCGTTCCTGGCGCGCGCCGCAGAGATCGTGATCATCACCATCAACGAGACCGAGGCCGCCTCCAACGAAGCGTCAGCGAACAGTCTGACAAAACATCTCCGCCGGCGCGGACTGTCGACCCGCACGGTCGCCCTCTCGGCAACGCGCGCCGACATTCAACCGACCATCCTGTCACTGGCGGCGGACGAGAGTCTCGATCTCCTGGTGATGGGCGGGTACGGCCACTCGCGGTTGCAGGAGCGCGTTCTCGGCGGCGTCACCCGCGCCATGCTGGATGCCATGACGGTCCCGACGCTGATGTCGCATTGAGCCGTGCCGGATGGCGCCATCACGCTGCGACGGGAGTTTCCCATGTCGTGGGCGCGGCGGCGTCCTTGTCGCGTTGCACATTGCAGGCGTCGAAATGCGCCTTCAGCTCGATTTCGGCGAGATGTTCGAAATGTTCGGCCCGGCCGAGCAGTTCCCAATTCTGGAGCGGCCGATAGGCCGCCTGCTGGCGACAGAGGGACGCCAGCGCCCGGTAGCGACGTACGTTCTCCATGAGACCCTCCCTCGCTTGCTAAGGGTTATTGCCCTGATTTGCGTCAGGTCGATGGCGGTTGTGCAAAAGATTTGCTGCGCCCCCGCACTTGAACTTGGTCGTCAGACCCAAGTTCCAAATAGCGCCGGCGGACGCCTGGAACCTCGAGCTTGATCTTGTCGAACGGGAACGACTGCAGAACGCGATGCCGACGCTGAGGCCTACGTTGGAGAGATAGTCGTCGACCTCCAGCTCCCTGGCCGATCGTCTCGACCAGGCGTTCAGCCAGCACCAGAACGTCCTCACGGCGCGCGTCCTCGGGCATCAAGACCATGAACTCGTCGCCGCCGATGCGGGCGACGAAGGCGCCTTCGGCTTCCGTGGCAAGTCGGTCAGCCGCCGCTCGCATCAGCAGGTCGCCGACGGGGTGACCGAACACGTCGTTGACCTCCTTGAAGCGGTCGAGATCGAGGCTCTGGTCGCCGCCTCCCCCGCCCGCTTCAACCGCTCGGCGAGCGCCGCATTGGAGGCGCTGCGGTTCGGCAGGTCAGCCAGCACGTCATGATGCGCGAGATGGCTGATGCGCTGCCGGGTGGTGACGCGCTCCGTGACGTCCTCGATCACGCCAACCAAGTATTGCGGATTCCCGTCGCCATCCGCGATCAGCATTTTGCGTGAATTGACGACGCGGTCGCGGCCTTCGCCGACTTCGAGCAGATGCTCCTCGAGGAACATCGGCATGCCGCTCGCGATAACCCGGCGGTCCTGCTCGGTGACCATGCGGGCCACGTCCGCCGGAAAGATTTCCTCAGAGCAGAGCGGCGCTGAGGCCGCGTGTCATCCGTAATCTACCGGATACGCGCAGACTCCCTGGCACGTGCCGGTTGCGCGGAAATGTCGTGCAATCCTGCAACCCGCGCCGTCTCGGCCGCGAGGCGGATGGCCGCAATGTTGGCGGCGTATTCAGTGCCATCCCTGCCACGAAACACCGCGGATCCCGCCACCAGCGTGTCGGCGCCCGCTCCGGCAACGGCAGCGGCATTGTCGCGCGTGATGCCGCCATCGACCTCGAGCCGGATCGGCCGGTCGCCGATCATTGTTCGAATTCGTCTGATCTTCTCGATCTGGGACTCGAGGAAGGACTGACCGCCGAAGCCAGGATTGACCGTCATGACCAGCACGAGATCGATACGGTCGAGTACGTATTGGATCGCGCTTTCCGGCGTCGCGGGGCACAGGCTGACGCCCGCTTTCTTGCCGAGTGCGCGGATCGCCTGGAGCGAGCGGTCGAGATGCGGCCCCGCTTCGGCATGGACCGTGATGACGTCAGCGCCTGCCTTCGCGAACGCCTCGAGGTAGGGATCAACCGGCGCGATCATGAGATGCACGTCGAAAACCTTCTTCGTCAGCGGCCGTATCGCTTTGATCACATCGGCGCCGAAACTGATGTTCGGGACGAAATGGCCGTCCATCACATCACAATGGATCCAATCGGCGCCGGCGGCATCGATGGCCGCGATCTCCTCACCGAGACGCGCGAAGTCGGCGGCCAGGATCGAGGGGGCAACAAGGATCTCGCTGCTCATGCCCTCACGCTCCTTTCCGCAACCGGACCACCGCTGAAGACGCGGCTTGCGAGGACATCCGCCGGGTCGATGGTTTCGAGGTCGGCGACATCGAGCATGCGGTCGAGATCGGACACCAGGCGATCGGCCTGCCGCAGGCGGATGCGATCGACCGCGTTGCGGACCGAGCGCGCGTTGGAGAAGAACGGTTGGGTCCGGCGCAGCGCGATGTATTTCTCGAACGCCTCGCGTGCCGCTGCCGAGAAGCGATAACCCCGCTCCTTCAGCATCAGCTCGGCGATGACGAGCAGCTCGGCTTCCGAATAATCCGGAAATTCGATGTGGTGGGCGATCCGCGAGCGGAAGCCGGGATTCGAGGCGAAGAAGCTCGTCATCCGCTCGCCATAGCCGGCGAGGATCACGACGAGGTCCTCGCGCTGGTTCTCCATCACCTGGAGCAGGATCTCGATCGATTCCTGGCCATAGTCGCGCTCGTTGTCGGGACGATGCAGGTAATAGGCCTCATCGATGAACAGCACGCCGCCCATCGCCTTTTTCAAGATCTCCTTGGTCTTCGGCGCGGTGTGACCGATATACTGACCGACGAGGTCGTCGCGCGTCACCGAGATCACCTGCCCGCGGCGCACGAAGCCGAGGCCGTGCAGGATCTTGGCCATGCGCAGCGCGACGGTCGTCTTGCCTGTGCCGGGATTGCCCGTGAACGACATGTGCAGCGTCGGCGGTGCGGCGGCAAGGCCCGCGCGCTGCCGGATGCGCTCGATCAGCAGCAACGAGGCGATCTGGCGCACGCGGTTCCTCACCGGCTTGAGCCCGATCAGCTCCTGATCGAGCTGTTGCAGCGTATCGGTGATCCCGGCCGCTTCAGCCTCCTTGCGGAGATCGAATTGGGTCTCGCTGTGTTCGGTCGTGGTTGCGTGGGGCACATCGAGCATCGGCACCTCGAATAAAAGGGCTTCGCCGCAGGGGAGCGACGAAGCAGTGGTCCGCCAAGGATGCGGAGCAGGGAGAGCTCCGCGCGGAAGCGAAAGACTCAAGCTGACGCGTGCGCGGCCGGCCGGCGCACCGTGGTGTAGCGAATTGCGCGGCCCCCCACCTCCTGCCGCACGAGCTCGAACTCCGCCTCTTGCTTCGGCCGGTTGACGAGGAAGGAGATCCGCACCGATTCCCAGCCGTGGCTGGAATCGAAGCCGCTGATGCGGATGTAGCGGTCGCCGTAGACCCTGCGGCACTCGGCGAGCTCCATCATCACGCCGGCGGCATCCTGGAGATCGAACATCGGCAGGCCCCACATCTCCCAATAGGTATTGCGGGGATGCGGATCATCGGTGAACTCGATATTCACCGCCCAGCCATTGGCGAGACAGTATTGCACCTGCTTGGAGATCTGGTCATCGGTCAGATCGGGCAGATACGAGAAGCAGCCCTGGGTGATCTTCATCTCCATTCTCCTCAGACGGTTTCCAGCGCGGTCGGCACGAAGTCCGGCGTGTCGGTGGATTGATAGTTGAAAGTCACGTCCTTCCAGACCTCGAGCGCGGCCTTCAGCGGCGTGCAGGTCTGGGCCGCCTTGGCGAGGATCTCCGGCCCTTCGTGGACATAGTCGCGGCCCTCATTGCGGGCGAGGATCATCGCTTCCAGCGCCACGCGATTGGCGGTCGCACCAGCCGCAATGCCCATGGGATGGCCTATGGTGCCGCCGCCGAACTGCAGCACGACGTCCTCCCCGAGCAGGTCGAGCAGCTGGTGCATCTGGCCGGCATGGATACCGCCGGAAGCGACCGGCATCATCTTGTTGAGGCTCGCCCAGTGCTGGTCGAAGAACAGGCCGTGCTCGAGCTTGGTCGGGTTGAAGTCCTCGCGGCAGACATCGTAGTAGCCGCGCGTGGTGTTGGGATCGCCTTCGAGCTTTCCGACCACCGTGCCGGCATGGATGTGGTCGACACCGGCGAGGCGCATCCATTTGGCGATGACGCGAAACGACACGCCATGGCTCTTCTGCCGCGTATAGGTCGAATGGCCGGCGCGGTGCAAATGCAGGATCATGTCGTTGCGCCGGGCCCATTTGGCCATGGACTGGATTGCGGTGTAGCCGATCACGAGGTCGATCATGACGATGACCGAGCCGAGCTCCTTGGCGAACTCCGCGCGCTCGTACATGTCCTCCATGGTGCCCGCGGTGACGTTCAGGTAGGTGCCCTTCACCTCGCCCGAGGCAGCCTGCGCGCGGTTGACCGCCTCCATGCAGTAGAGGAAACGGTCGCGCCAATGCATGAAGGGCTGCGAGTTGATGTTCTCGTCGTCCTTTGTGAAATCGAGCCCGCCCTTCAGCGCCTCGTAGACCACGCGGCCGTAGTTGCGGCCGGACAGACCAAGCTTCGGCTTCACCGTCGCGCCCAGCAGTGGCCGGCCGAACTTGTCGAGCCGCTCGCGCTCGACCACGATGCCGGTCGCCGGTCCCTGGAACGTCTTCACATAGGCGACCGGAAAGCGCATGTCTTCGAGGCGCAGCGCCTTGAGCGGCTTGAAGCCGAACACGTTGCCGATGATCGAAGCCGAAAGATTGGCGATGGAGCCCGGCTCGAACAGGTCGAGATCGTAGGCGATGTAGGCGAAATACGAGCCGGGCGAGCCCGGGACGGGATCGACGCGGTAGCACTTGGCGCGATATTTCTCGGCCGCTGTCAGTCGATCGGTCCACACCACCGTCCAGGTCGCGGTTGAGGATTCGCCGGCAACGGCAGCCGAGGCCTCGATGGGGTCGACGCCCTCCTGCGGCGTGACGCGGAACAGCGCGATCACGTCCGTGTCCTTCGGCGTGTAATCGGGCTCCCAATAGCCCATGCGCTTGTATTCCATCACGCCGGAGCGATAGCGCTCTTTGCCGCGGACCGTGCCTGCATGTGCGTTCATGGCTCTCTCCTGCTCTTCTCTCTCTGAATGACTAGGCTGCGACCGGTTCGCGGGCGTCGATGCGCGGATCAAGCTCGCCGGCGCGATAGCGCCGCGCCATCTCGCTCATCGGGACCACCTTGATCTTGCTCGCATGGCCCGCCGTGCCGAACTGCTCGAACCGCTCGCGGCACAGCTCTCGCATCGCGTCCATCGCGGGCTTGAGGAACCTGCGCGGGTCGAACTCGGAGCGCGCCTGGGCCGCCACTTTCCGGAACACGGCGGTCATCGCCAGCCGGCAATCGGTGTCGATATTGACCTTGCGCACGCCGCTCTTGATGCCGCGGACGATCTCCTCGACCGGCACACCCCAGGTCTGCGGCATCTCGCCGCCAAACTCGTTGAACATGTCCTGCAGTGGCTGCGGCACCGACGAAGAGCCATGCATGACGAGATGTGTATTCGGCAGCCGGCGATGGATCTCCTCGACCACTCGCATCGCCAGGATGTCACCATCGGGCTTACGGCTGAACTTGTAGGCGCCATGCGAGGTGCCCATCGCGATCGCCAGGGCGTCGACCTTCGTCGCACCGACGAAGTCGACGGCCTGGTCCGGATCGGTCAACAGCTGGTCGTGGCTGACCTTGCCCTCGACACCATGACCGTCCTCCTGCTCGCCACCGCCGTGTTCCAGCGAGCCGAGCACGCCGAGTTCGCCTTCGACCGAAGCGCCGACCCAATGGGCGAGATCGACGACGCGGCGGGTGATCGCGACATTGTAGTCATAGTCGGCCGCCGTCTTTGCATCGGCCTTGAGCGAGCCGTCCATCATCACCGAGGTGAAGCCATGGGCGATGGCGGAGGCGCAGGTCGCCTCGTCATTGCCGTGGTCCTGATGCATGCAGAGCGGGATATCGGGATAGGTCCGCTCCAGCGCGTCGATCATATGCGAGAGCATGAGATCGCCGGCATAGGTGCGCGCGCCGCGCGAAGCCTGGATGATCACGGGCGCGTCGACCTCGGCCGCCGCCTGCATGATCGCAATGCCCTGCTCCATGTTGTTGATGTTGAACGCCGGCACGGCATAGCCGTGACTCGCGGCGTGATCGAGCAATTGGCGAAGGGTGATACGGGCCAAAGGGTCGCCCTCCTTATTGGCTCTTGCGGGCGATCGCCCGGCGGGCGGCTTTCGCAATGCTCTGCGGCGTGATTCCAAATTCGCGATATAGCACGGGCGCGGGCGCTGAGGCGCCGAAGCCGCGCATGCCGACGAATTCGCCGTCCATCCCGATCCAGCGCGACCAGTCGCTCTGCACGGCCGCCTCGATGCCGACGCGCGGCGCAGTGCCGAGCACGGAGGCGCGGTAATCTTCCGGCTGCTCCTCGAACAGTGCGAAGCAAGGTGCAGAGACCACAGCGGCGCGAATGTGCTCGGTCGCGAGCAGACGCGCGGCTTCCATTGCAATCGACACTTCGGAGCCGGTTGCGATGAGCGTCACATCGCGGCCGCCGTCCGGGGAGACAACGAGGTAAGCACCGCGCGCGACGCGGTTTTTGCCGCGCGCATCGCTGCGGAAGGTCGGCAGGGCCTGCCGCGACAGGCACAACACGGATGGACGGTGCTCCGCCATAAGCGCGCAATCCCAGGCCTCCAGCGTCTCCACGGCATCAGCCGGCCGGAACACGAGCAGGTTCGGAATGACGCGCAGCGCCGCGAGATGCTCGACCGGCTGATGCGTCGGCCCGTCCTCCCCGAGACCGATGGAGTCGTGCGTCATCACATGGATCACGCGCAGCCGCATCAAGGCCGCAAGGCGGATCGCGGGCCGGCTGTAATCGGAGAACGCGAGGAACGTGCCGCCGTAGGGGATGAAGCCGCCATGCAGCGCGAGGCCGTTCATCGCGGCGGCCATGCCGTGCTCGCGGATGCCGTAATGGATGTAGTCGCCGGCGAACGCACCGCTCTTGACCGGAGCCTGCGCCTTGGCATGCGTCAGGTTCGAATGCGTCAGGTCCGCGGAGCCGCCGACCAGGCCGGGAATCGTCCCGGCGATGGCATCGAGCACCTGTTGCGAGGCCTGCCGCGTCGCGAGCTTTGGCCGCTCGCTGGCGAAGCGTTCGCGCAATTTCGCCGCGGCAAGCGTGTAGGCGGCGGGCAGAGTCACGGCCTTGCCCTCGACGAACAGATCGCGCTGCTCTGGCGTCGCACCTTCGTAGCGATCGAGCCAGGCGAGGCGATCGACCTGCCCACGCTGCCCGATCATCCGCCACGCCTTGAGCACCGGGATCGGCACCACGAAGGGCTGATAGTCCCAACCAAGCGTCCGCCGCGCCGCTGCCGTCTGCTCGGTGCCGAGCGGCGCGCCGTGCGCCTTCTCGGTGCCCTGTCTACCAGGCGCGCCATAGCCGATGATGGTGCGGCAGGCGATCAGCGAGGGTTTTGCGGTTTCGCGCTCTTCAGCAATCGCCTGCGCAACGGCTTCGGGATCGTGCCCGTCGACCCGGCGCGCCGACCAGCCAGAGGCGGCGAAGCGCGCGAGCTGGTCGTCCGACGTTGCGAGCGAGGTCGGGCCGTCAATGGAGATGCCATTATCATCGAACAGCACGATCAGCCGGCCGAGCCCGAGATGGCCGGCAAGCGAGATCGCCTCCTGGCTGATGCCTTCCATCAGGCAGCCATCGCCCGCGATGACATAGGTGTAGTGATCGACAAGCCCGTCACCATGCCGCGCATTGGCCATGCGCTCGGCGAGCGCCATGCCGACCGCGGTCGCGATCCCCTGCCCCAATGGGCCCGTCGTGGTCTCGACGCCCGGCGTATGACCATATTCGGGGTGCCCGGGCGTCTTCGAGCCCCATTGCCTGAAGGCCTTGATGTCGTCGAGGCTGACATCGCCGCCGGTCAGGTGCAGCAGCGCATAGAGCAGCATCGAGCCGTGGCCCGCCGACAGCACGAAGCGGTCGCGGTCCGGCCAGTTGGGATGCGCCGAGTCGAATTTCAGGAAGCGCGAGAACAGCACGGTTGCGACATCGGCCATGCCCATGGGCAGGCCGGGATGGCCCGACTGCGATGTCTCGATCGCATCGACCGCGAGGAAGCGGACAGCGTTGGCGAGATCGTTGTGCTTGACGGCCGTGAGGTCGGCTTCAGCATGGACGGAGATGTTCATCGGATCTTCTCCCTGTTCACTTCAAGCCGCGCTTGCGCTCGATCAGCTGCATGATCAGCGGCGTCAGAATCAGTTGCATCGCGAGATCGAGCTTGGCGCCGGGGCAGACGATCGAATTGGCGCGAGACATCCAGCTCTGCGGCAGCATCGAGAGCAGATAAGGGAAGTCGATGCCGCGCGGATTCTTGAAGCGGATAACGACCATCGATTCGTCCGGCGTCGGAATCCAGCGCGCGATGAACGGATTGGAGGTATCCACCGTCGGCACGCGCTGGAAATTGATGTCGGTCTCGGTGAATTGCGGGCAGATGTAGTGGATGTAGTCGGGCATCCGCCGCAGGATCGTGTCAGTGACGGCCTCGGTCGAATAGCCGCGCGCGCTGCGGTCGCGGTGCAGCTTCTGGATCCATTCGAGATTGATGACGGGCACGACGCCGATCTTGAGGTCGGCATAGCGCGCGACATTCACCTTATCCGTGACCACGGCGCCGTGCAGTCCCTCGTAGAACAGCAGGTCGGAGTTCTCCGGCAGCTGCTTCCAGTCGGTGAAGGTGCCGGGCGCGGCGCCATGCAGCACCGATTCCTCGGCGTCGTGAACGTAATGCCGCGTCACCGCCGTGCCGGTCTCGCCGTAGTCGCGGAAGGCGCGCTCCAGCTCCTCGAACAGGTTGGTCTCGGGGCTGAAATGGCTGAAGTGCTTGTTGCCGCGCTCGGCCTCCTTCGCCATCTGCGCGCGCATCTCGGCGCGGTCGTAGCGATGAAAGGCGTCGCCCTCGATGTAGACGGCGTTGACCTTCTCGCGGAAAAATATCTGCTCGAACGTCTTCTTGACCGAGGTGGTGCCGGCGCCGGACGAGCCGGTGATGGAGATGATCGGATGCTTCCTTGACATGCTCGTCCTCCTACAGCCGGAAGAATCCACGCCGCGCAAACAGCGGCGCTGAAACGCTGGCGACCAGCAGCGGATCGCAATGCAGCTCCTCGGCGCGCCGCACCTCGTTGCTGGAGCCCATGATCAACGGCACGCGCTGGTGCAGGCTCTGCGCGGACAGATCGAGGATGCGCTCGCGCCCGGTCGAGGCCGAGCCGCCGGCGTGCTCGATGATCATCGCCATCGGATGCGCCTCATAGGTGAGGCGCAGGCGGCCGTCGCCGTAGCCGGGGCGCGCGTCCGAGGGATAAAGGAACACGCCGCCGCGGGTGAGGATGCGATAGGCTTCCGCGACCAGCGAGCCGATCCAGCGCATGTTGAAATCGTGGTTGGCCGGCCCCTCGACGCCGGCGAGGCATTCATCGATGAAGGCGCGCACCGGCGGGTCCCAATGTCGGCGGTTCGACGCATTGATCGCGAACTCCTCGCAGGCCTCGGAAATCTGCACGCCGCTGCGCGCGAGGCGGAAGCAACCGGCCTTGCGGTCGAGCGTGAAGATGTCGACGCCGACGCCGAGCGTCAGCACCAGCGAGGTCTGCGGGCCGTAGGTGACGAAGCCCGCGGCGAGCTGTGCCGAGCCGCGCTGATGGAAGGCCAGCGAGAGATCATCAGGCGCCGGCAGGATCGAGAAGATCGTGCCGACGGTCATGTTGATGTCGATGTTGGAGGAGCCGTCGAGCGGATCGATCGCGATGCAGATGCGGCCCTCGCGGTCGACGATCTGGGCCTCGCGCATTTCTTCGGACGCCAGCGCCGCGATCGGCAGCCGACCGAGGCAGCGGCGCAGGATCGCGTCGGCCTGGACGTCGAGATCCCGTTGGACATCGCCGTCGCTGTTGCGGCCCCTGGTCAGACCGGAGCCGGCGGCGAGATCGCCGGAGGCGACGAGGTCGGCAATCTCGATCGCGGCCGCTGCGATGGCATCGACGGCGCCCGCCACCGCGAGCGCGTGAGGTGCGGTCTCGGAATACCGTTGAAGGTGGTCGTCCAGCCTGAGTTGCCCGGTCATCTGCGTCCATCCCTGTGCCGGCGCCGCATCCAGTTTCCCTCCCCTCTGGAGGTTGGCGCGGTCGGTCCCGGCATCAGGAGATTGACAGGGGCGGCCTAATAAGGAAAATTTCTAATCATAATGAGCCTCAAAGAATTTTCTTATAATGGCGCCGGCCATGCGGCGACCCAGCTCCGGCATCTGACGATCCGGCAGCTGCGCTCGCTTGCGGCGCTGTCGGCCAAGGGCAGCGTGACGGCGGCCTCCAGCCATCTCGGGCTGACGCAGCCGGCCGTAACCCAGCAGCTCCGGCAGCTTCAGGATCTTGCCGGCCTGCCGCTGGTGCAGCGGACTGGCGACGGCATGCTGCTGACGGAGGCGGGCAAGGAGGTGCTGGCGCTGGCCGAGCGGGTCGAGGCCGCCATCACGGATTGCCAGGGCGCACTGGACCTGCTGGCAGGCCGGACCGGCGGCACGGTGCAGCTTGGCGCGGTGTCGACCGCGAAATATTTCGTGCCGCACGCGATCGCGGCGTTCTCCAAGCGCTATCCCAAGATCGAGATCAAGCTGACCATCGGCAATCGCGAGGAGATCCGCGAGGCCATGCACGGCTACGACCTCGATTTCGCGGTGATGGGTCGGCCACCGGCCGACGTCAGCGTCGACGTCCGTCAGCTCGGACGCAATCCGCACATCATCGTCGCGCGCAAGGGCCACTGGCTGGAGAAGGATTCCGGCCTCAACCTCACCGACCTCGTGCACGAGACCTTCCTCACGCGCGAGCCCGGCTCGGGCACGCGGACACTGATGGAGGGCATGTTCCAGAAGTCGGATCTCGAGCCGATCATCGGCATGGAGATGAGCAGCAACGAGACCATCAAGCAGGCCGTCATCGCCGGGCTCGGCATCGCCTTCATCTCGGCCCACACGGTGGCGCATGAGCTTGCCGAGGGCCGGCTCGTCGTGCTCGACGTTGCAGGGCTGCCGATCGTACGGCAATGGTACGTGATCCGCCGCAGCGATAAGGTGTTGCTGCCGCCGGCGCAGGCGATGTTCGATTTCCTGGGCTCGGAAGGATCGAATTATCTGCCTGATGTGCCCGAACTCGGCGGGCAGTAGCCGGCCGGCGCTCAGCTCATCAGCTTCATGGCGACGGTTGCCGCCAGTATCACGATGATCTGAAGCAGACGCTCCGTCGTGAAGATGCGGTTGAAGGTGCTCATCGCGTGCCCCGGCCGACGTGAAAAATGTCTCGATCGGCCCGTTGCTAGCACACAAGAGTGCGGGGGCAACTCCGTAATTGCCCCGTGGGCGGTCGCGCCGTCGGCGAGCCGGTTCACGTCCACGCCGACGGCCGGCGATCAGGCCGCGAGCGGGGCGTTGCAGTCGGTGCGCGTGGCGAAATAGGCCTCCAGCTCCGACAGCGCCCGCGCTTCCCAATCCCTCGCCTGCTCCAGCAGCGACCAGCTCTGGCCCGGGCGGAATGCTGCGGTCTGGCGATAGAGCGATGCAATGCCGCGGTAGCGGCGCACGTTCTCCAAGATGGCGTGACCGTTCATGTCCGAAAACTCCCTCGTCATTCCCGCGGGAGAAACTGCGGCCAAATCTTTTTCGAAAAGTTAGCGGCGCGCGGCAAGTTCGCGGATGGTTGCCGGACTGTTGCGCGAGCGCAACGTGCGCGGCGCGATCTATTGCGAATTCGTTGCCGCGCTCTCGCCCGAAGGTTTCAGCCCGCCGCTTCTGATGATCGTCATCGTCTCGCGGCAGAGATCGGCAAGGCCGATCAGGAGCACGGCCAGGAGGCAGAACAGGTTGATGGAATCGGCATTTGCGCTGGTCAGCGAGTTGAACTGGAAGGCGGGCGGTATGAACGCCCACCACACCAGCGGAACAGTGAGCAGCGCGGCAAATACCGCCGCCGGCGCGCCGGCAACGAATGCAAGCACGAACAGGCTGGGCAGGAACACCACGAAATAGAGCTTTGCCCCGAGCGCGACGCAGATGCCCTGAAGCGCGGCCGACATTGCGACGACGATCAGCCCGAGCAAAAACGCCTGCCACGACCACGGCCGTACCCGCGGTACGCCAAACAGCCCCGTACGTCTCATGAGCCTCCCCCTGCCACCCGTTAACCAGGTGCGTTTGCGACCAAAGTACTACAGCGACGCCGGGACTGCGAGACGGAAAGTGCGTCCTCGCGGGGTTGGTAAACGGGCCGCATCGCACAATTCCGCCCATGCCGGCGGCTATTCGGTCGCCGCATAGAGCAGGCCCGCGATGGGCAGAGCGCCGCCAATGGCCGATGCGAGCACCCAGCCGCCTTGCGCGAAGGCGAAGGCTCCGACCGCGGAGCCGGCCGCACCGGCGGCGAAGAACGTCGCCATGTAGAGACCGTTGAGGCGGCTGCGGTGCTCGTGGCCGAGCACGAATATGGCGCGGAAGCCGAGCACGACATTGCCCTGGACACCGATATCGATGGCAATCGCGGCCACCACCAGACAGGCGAGATTCAGCATCGAGCCGGGCGTGCCGATATAGGTCACGAGGAATCCGGCGGCCGCGAGCAGCATCGCGACCAGCGTCGCGATGCGGCTATGGCCGCGATCGGCGAGGCGTCCTGCGATCGGCGCCGCGAACACGCCGGCAACCCCGGCCAGTGCGAACAGCGCGATGCCACGCTGGGAGAAGCCGAACTCGGCGGCGAGTTGGAGCGGCGCCACCGTCCAGAACAGGGTGAAGGCGCCGAACAGGCTCGCCTGGTAGAGTGCACGGCGCCGCAGCAGCGGCGTGGCCCGCACCAGATGCGGCATCGACAGCAACAATTCGCCGTAGTGCATGCGCGTGACAGGCTTGCGCCTCGGCAGCGTCATCCAGAGCACGGCCGTGAGCACGATCATCAGCGCGGCGGAGCAGAAGAACACTGCATGCCACGACAGCACGGCCGTGACGAAGCTCGATACCGGACGTGCCAGCATGATGCCGAGCATCAGACCGGTCGAGACGTTGCCGACGACGCGGCCGCGGATGGCTTCAGGCGCCAGATGTGCCGCATAGGGGATGATGATCTGCACCGCGACCGAGCCGAGCCCGATGAACAGCGCGGCGATCAGGAACGGCAGCGCGTGGGTCGCGAAGGCGGCGGCGAGCAGCGCCGCGGCGCCAAGCGTGATCACCGAGCAGATCAGCGCGCGATTCTCAACGAGATCGCCGAGCGGCACGATCAGCAGCAGCCCGGTGCCGTAGCCGATCTGCGTCATGGTGACGATCAGTCCCGCCGCTGCATGCGACAGGCCGAGCGCGGCGCTGATCGGGGCGATCAACGGCTGGGCATAGTAGATGTTGGCGGCGACCATGCCACAGGCCGCGGCAAGCACGAAGGTCAGGCGCTGCGACACCGCATCCGGCCCGGGCGCGGTCTCGATCGTGGCATTCATCGTCATTCACATGGACTCCAGGTAAAAGATAGGGAATGATGATTCCCTTTTGTGACAAAAAACTCAGGCGAGCAGTTTCATCGCGACGCCGACGAGGCGCTCCCCGTCGAGCGGCAGGCGGGCCTTGCCAAGGACGCGCAGACCTTGCGTGATGCAGATCATCAGCCGCGCGGTGTCATCGGCATCGACATGGCGGGGAATCGAGCCATCGGCCTGCCCCTCGCGGATGAGGCCGGCAATGAAGCTTTCGTTGCTCTTGAGCTGCGCATTGACGCGGGCGCCAACGACTGGATCGAGCGCGGACAGCTCGACCGCGCCGCCGACGACGAGGCAGCCGCGCCGCCCCTCGCTGCCCTGGGAATGCTCGACATAGGACAGCAACACGTGACGGATTCGCTCGCGGCCGTTTGCGCCGCGCGAGGCCGCGTTACGGGTCTGCTCCTGGCGCAGCACCGTATAGCGCTCGAAGGCGGCGAGAAACACCGCATGCTTGTCGCGAAACGCCTTGTAGATGCTTCCCGTAGCGAGCCGCATCGCCGCGGTGAGGTCGCCGATCGAGGTGGCATGGTAGCCGCGCTCGCGAAACACCCGCACGGCCCTGTCGAGGGCGGTGTCCATGTCGAATTCCCGGGGACGGCCGGGCGGACGGGCAGACGGAGATCGGCGGGCGGTCTTTTGCATTGCGGCATAATAGGGAATGATTGTTCCCGAATAAAGACACGTGGTTGTGAACGGGTGGTTGATGACGGCGTCGCACTTTCGCGTCCCGGAACCAGTTGCAAGCCGCGAAGCGTTGGGGGGCAGAGCCGGGACCCGAGCAACACGGCACGGTGCGGCGACGGGGCACGAGAGAGGCGTGTGGTACACGCTCTCTCCTCCTCGTCATTGCGAGGAGCCCTTGCGACGAAGCAATCCAGAATCCCGCCTCGGAAAGATTCTGGATTGCTTCGCTGCGCTCGCAATGACGGAGTGTGAGGTGACAGCGTGGTGCTCCAAGTGACGCTGTCATTCCCCCTTGTGCGCATTCGCGCACTGGGGCGGGGACTCCAGTACGCCGCGGCCTCTCGATTGAACCACTGCCGTCTCGGCGTACTGGATCGCCCGCCTTCGCGGGCGATGACGGCGAATGCGTGGCTGCAGACATGCCTTCGCGTCCTCGCGGCGCAACTCGCCCGAGCTTTGCGTCATCTCTCGCCGCTCTTGTCCAAAGGCGCAGGGAAGACCGCATAGGCGTTAAGGTAGCGCGAGCATCGATTGATACGGACGTTTTCGAGGAGGCTCGCGCAGGTGCCGCCCAAGCGCTCGCTTTCTGCGGCGAAAGCAACGGATGGTTGGTTGTGGAATGATCGCTTGTAGCAAGGATGCAACGAGTTGTTGCAAAACACGCCAAGCGCC
>NZ_RDQF01000150.1 GCF_004114425.1 Bradyrhizobium vignae
ACCGCCTTCAGCTTCGTCACCAGACGCTTCAGTCCGTTGGCATCCTTCTGGCGCGAGACCAGAACCGCGTCCGCGGTCGCGACCACGACGAGATCGTCGACGCCTTCGAGCGCGACCAGCGCGGAATCGGTGGTGACGTTGCAGTTGCGGGAATCCTCGAACACGGCGGTGCCGTGCGCCGCATTGCCCAGCGCGTCCTTCTCCGAGAGCTCCCACACCGCGTGCCAGGAGCCGACGTCGGACCAGCCGCACGATACCGGCACCACGGCGGCGCGCGAGGTCTTTTCCATCACCGCATAGTCGATCGAGATCGCCTTCGCCGCGCCGAACGCTTCGGGCTCCAGCGTGACGAAGCCGAGATCGCGGCCGGCATTGTTGACGGCGCCGGTGACGGCCTCGACGCTTGCCGCATCGACCCTGCGATATTCGTCGAGCAGCACAGCGGCCGGGAACATGAAGTTGCCGCTGTTCCAGAGATAGCCGGAATTGACGTAATCGGATGCCTTCACCGCGTCCGGCTTCTCGACGAAGCGCGCCACCGCATGCACCTCGCCGGAGATCGCCTCGCCCGGATTGATGTAGCCGTATTCGGTCGCCGGCCGCTCCGGCTTGACGCCGAAGGTGACGATGCGACCGGCGCTCGCAGCCGTGAGGCCTTCGCGGCACGCCGCGACGAAGGCGGCATTGTCCTGCACCACGTGGTCGGCGGCGAGCGCGAGCACGATCGCTTCACTGGCGCGGTTCTGCGCGAACACCGCGCCGGCGGCGATCGCGGGGCCGGAATCGCGCCGCATCGGCTCGAGGATCACGTCCGCCTCGATGCCGATCTCGGCGAGCTGCTCCAGCACCATGAAGCGGTAGGCCGCATTGGTGATGACAACAGGACGATCGAACAGCGAGGGATCGGACACGCGCAGCAGCGTGTCCTGGAAGGTCGAGCGTGTGCCGAACAGCGGCAGGAATTGCTTGGGCCGCACCTCGCGCGAAGCGGGCC
>NZ_RDQF01000151.1 GCF_004114425.1 Bradyrhizobium vignae
CTAGGGTCCGGACTCAATTGATCCACCAAGTAACGGCGGCGACCAAGAGGATGGCCGAGAGGAAGTTGTCGGCTCGCTTGTCGTAGCGGGTCGCAATCCGCCTGAAGTCCTTGAGGCGGCAAAACATGCGTTCGATGAGATTGCGTCCTTTGTAGGCCTTCACGTCGTACCGGTGCGGATGCTTGCGAGTTGGGTTGGGCGGAATTACTGCCTTTGTTCCGCGCTCGGCCAACCACTCACGCAGGCTATTGGCGTCATAGGCCCTGTCAGCAAGCAATCGTCGAGCAGGTGAGACGGCAGGCAGCAGATCGCGCGCCGCCGTGAGGTCATGGCAGTTGCCAGGCGTGATCACGAAGGCGATCGGACGTCCATAATCCTCGGTCAGCGCGTGGATTTTGGTGGTGCGTCCGCCTCGCGAGCGGCCGACCGCCTGCTGGAAGTCCCCCCTTTTGCGCCCGCCGCCGAGCGGTGGGCTTTGATGTGGGTCGCGTCGATGGACATTGTCCCGACCCGGCCGGTTGAGCCAGTCAAGGCGTAGAAAATATTGCCCCACACGCCTTGGCGGCTCCAGCGATTGAAGCGGTTATAGATGGTCGTGTAGGGGCCGTAATCTGCCGGGCAGTCTCGCCAGCGTGCGCCCGATCGCAGCATGTGGAGGATCCCGCTGATCACGCGTCGGTCATCCACGCGATGGGCGCCGCGCCGCCCACGTGGCAACAGCGGTTCAATCCGCTTCCACTCCGCCTCACTCAGCCAATATAGCTTTTGCCCCATCAAGCCCCCCTTCGACTCGGAGGTCTTGAATCACAACTCCGCCTCAGCGGGAATCCCTATTGAGTACAGACCCTA
>NZ_RDQF01000152.1 GCF_004114425.1 Bradyrhizobium vignae
CCGTTCTCTGGTCGGAGGCCTTTTACCGGCAGTTCGCCAACCGCCGCCAGATTGCATCCTATGCCGGCCTTGCAGCCACGCCATGGCGCAGTGGCGGCATCGAGCGCGAGCAAGGCGTGTCGAAGGCTGGCAATCCGCGCCTGAGAACCACGATGATCCAGCTCGCCTGGCTCTGGGTACGCCACCAGCCTCAATCGGCTTTGACCCAGTGGTTCAAGGTGCACAGCCAACGCGGCCGCAAGCGCGCGATCGTGGCGCTCGCGCGCAAGCTGCTCGTGGCCCTCTGGAAGTACGTGACCGCGGGCGTGGTGATCGAGGGAGCCGAGATAAAGGCCGCCGCCTGACACCACGCTCCTCAGCCTCAAAGCCAATCCGCCGAGATTGATCAGCCTCGGCCGATCCGGGTGGACGAACCGATGGATTGCATGGCTTCAAACGCCGTAACGAAGAATGGTCTCGTCCTCTCGAGCCTGCCCGCCGCAAGCGGAATGTTGGTGCAGCCGCCGCCGCGCGGCGACCGAATGTGAGTTTGATCTGGCAAGCAAACCAGATTGCAAAAACCGGCTCGACCCTTGGATCGCCTGACGAAAAGGAGTTATCCGCCCGCTGCCCCGACTGCCAAAGCCTGATGGCGTGCTCGCTCGAGTCAAGGCCAAGTCGCTTCGCGACGGCCCTACGGGCCGACCTTGACTCGATCTGCGCGCGCCATCCTACGTGCTCCACGGTCGGGACGAAGAGCTGGCCTGCAATCGAACAAAGAGCTGAACAAACCGCCTTGACACA
>NZ_RDQF01000153.1 GCF_004114425.1 Bradyrhizobium vignae
AGCACAGGATCGCTGCCAAGCAGAACGCCCAAGAATTCCAACTGCGGGACGTAGCGCCCGATGACGACCAGGCAGACGGTCAAAGGTGTCGCCAGGAATAGCCCAACGGGTCCCCACAGCATCGTCCAGAAGATCGCGGCGATGATGATCGCAAGAGATGACAGCCCCGTGCTGGAGCCGTAAAGCCATGGCTCAATGACATTATTGCTGACGAGTTCAGCCGTAAGGAAAAGCCCGACGACCCAGAACAGCATCGTCCAGCCTGGATCAACAGCGATGGCCAGGGCAACAGGAAAGATCGCCGCCAAAAAAGGACCGAGATAGGGAATGAATCGGAGTACCGCTGCGAGCAGGCCCCAAAGAACGGCGTTCGGTACGCCAACAAAGTAGAGCGCAACACCGATGGGGATGCCGTAGGTCAGATTAACAATGAGCTGCATCAGCAGATAACGGCTGACCCGGGAGGCGGCATCGTTGAGGGCCTGCGTGCTCTTCTGAAGATCACCGGCTCCTGCCAATTTAATGAATCGATCGCGCAGGTCTTCCCGCTCGAGCAGCACAAAGATCACGAAAATGACCACGAGCCCGGAAGTCGCGAGCGGTGCCAGCAACGGACCTATGACAGAGCGAATGAGCTCCAACGGTCTCGGCTGGGGCGGCTCCAGCCGCACCGTGACAGGTTCCCGAGTCCCGGTACCTGCGCCAAGCCCGGACGAGGCGG
>NZ_RDQF01000154.1 GCF_004114425.1 Bradyrhizobium vignae
CATGCCAGCCGTACGTCACGCCATCGTCGATCTCATCCTTCGGCCGCAGTCTCAGCATTGCCCATATTGCCGAAGGCAAATCCGTGAAAAACAGCGGCGAAAACACAATCTGCCAAAGTAGTGCTAGCGTAGGGTCCGAGCAAGCTCACGATAGGCAACCTGCGAGCGGGCCGTTCAAAGCAGCCGGCGCGTAGGACAATAGCCTTCGGATTCGTCAAGCAATTTGAATGGCTTACAAAACCGAGTCACTCTTAAAACGAAAAGCGGCCAATCGAGTCGCTCTTAAAGCAGAAGCCGAGTCACTCCTATTAATTAGCCTTCAGCGAAATCAATGACATAGGCGAGTCGTTCTTTCGGTGTCCGCACAGGCTTAGTAGGTAGTTAATTGCGCAGTTCCTTCGGGCACCGCACCAGAAACGTCTCGCTTCGTTACCCCTCCCTATCTTCCGGCAAGAGCAAACTACCGTACCGTCTCCGCGCCCGCCATTCCGTTCTGAACTCGGTCGTAGATTCGGCGGCAAGATCGGGAGAATGGGCCCCGCACGAAAGCGTCATCCTCCCTCAACCATCGTCGCTGCGCGAATCCGGCTTTCAGTCGACTCCTTCACATTTCAACTCGCGCAGTGCCTTGTCCACCCAATCCGCATTGTGCGTCCCGGCCTTGATGTTCTCCATCTGCT
>NZ_RDQF01000155.1 GCF_004114425.1 Bradyrhizobium vignae
CCAGGCGACAACCTGATGCTCCACAAGGCGATGGCAATGGCCGAGCCAGGCGATGTCATCGTGGTCGATGCCGGAGGCGATCTCACCAACGCATTGATCGGCGAGATGATGCTGATGCGCATCATCAAGAGCGGCCTTGCAGGCATCGTGATCGATGGCGCGGTTCGGGATGCCGGCTTCATCCGCGGTCAGACGTTTCCCGTGTTCGCGGCAGGTGTCACCCATCGCGGCCCTTACAAGAACGGACCAGGCGAGATTAACGTTCCGATTGCAATCGACGGCATGGTGATCGAGCCGGGCGATCTCATCATCGGCGACGACGATGGATTGCTTTGCGTGCCATTCGACGATGTGGATGAAGTCCTGAAAGCCGCGACGGCGAAGTACCAGGCTGAGCAGAAGCAGATGGAGAACATCAAGGCCGGGACGCACAATGCGGATTGGGTGGACAAGGCACTGCGCGAGTTGAAATGTGAAGGAGTCGACTGAAAGCCGGATTCGCGCAGCGACGATGGTTGAGGGAGGATGACGCTTTCGTGCGGGGCCCATTCTCCCGATCTTGCCGCCGAATCTACGACCGAGTTCAGAACGG
>NZ_RDQF01000156.1 GCF_004114425.1 Bradyrhizobium vignae
ACAGGCTCAAGGCCTTTGAGCACGAACGGGCTCAGATCCAGCGACGGGCGGTTTTGCGAGAACCGCCCGTTCGCACATTCTGGCAGATTTTCTGGACACAAGAGCACGAAGGACACCGTTAAAACCATCCGTGCAGGGAAGGCCGGCGACCGGCATCACCTGTGATCCACCCCGTGTGCGTTTCCGATGCACGCGGACCGCGGGTGCCGCCGGCGCCCGACCTTCCCTGCGCCCTCTGGCTTTCACGGGGCGTGAACGAACAGCAAAGCTCGGGCGAAAGAAGCCGCGAGAATGCGCAGGTATGTCTACGAGGCAGAGGGCTGATGGAAAAGCAAGCCGGTGCCATAGACGCCGTCATTGCGAGCCAACGGGTCCGCGCGAAGCGCGGCCCGATGACAGGCTCCGCGAAGCAAATCCAGACTGTCTCCGCAGAACGATTCTGGATTGCCTCGCTGCGCTCGCAATTGTCGATGTTCAATAATTCGCTGATTGGATCGCGGTGGTCTTGGAAGCGGCGAAAGCCTTGGGAGTTTGTCCTGCCAAGGCCTGATGGGGTCTGTGGTTGTTGTAGTAGAC
>NZ_RDQF01000016.1 GCF_004114425.1 Bradyrhizobium vignae
CGATGCTCAGGCCCACCAAGGGGATGCACGCCACCCCTCTCCGCCGCCGTCGCTCGCCAGCGCTGCGCTTTTGGGCAAGCGAGCGACGGCGGCTCCGAGGGGATGGCTCGGCCGGACCCCATGATCAATTTTGCTGAACTTGACGCACAGAACTCATTGGCGGCCCTGAGGCAGGCTTGCCTGCCCCTCGCTTCCGATCTGGAGACCGGACCTCGCGCTTCTGTCGGCAAAGTTAGTCGGGTTGCCGTAACGAAAGCTCATCGCAGAGAGACGAGCGGCGCTTGACATGTATCCGCTGGCCAAAGGGGGAGCAAAGCCGCCGATGACAATGCGCGTTCAATCCGAATCCTGATTTCCTTTCTGCCTCGCCTGTGTTGCCTGCCGCAGCGCTCACTCCATTCTCATTCCAACGGCGCAATCCCGTCAGGTGCGCTCTGCAGCCGAGGTGTCTTGCCGCGATGGCAGCAATGCAAAGCGCTTCGATTGAGAGCGACTCGTCTGAGGCGCACTCGAAGCGGGGCATCTGTCGCGGCGAGCGGTCGGTCGACGTGTTCTGAGCGGGCGCAATTCTTGCGGTGCTCGTATTGAGCAGGGAGGAAACAATCGTCATTTCCTCGACTGCTCAATCGAGTGGACAAACCTACGCCCGACACAGTCCTGTTCAAATTGCGAGATTTCCGTTCCGCTAACGGGCGGCGATCAGAGATGTCCAGCTGTGGCTACGCCGGCGAGGACGATGGTCACGCAATGCCCTGCTCTCGGGGGTTCTCTTGAGCTCTCAGGTGTGGAACGCACGGTAGCAGCCATCTGTGCTACAGGCATATCCGTACTGGTTTCATCAACCTTTGGCGGACCTGCACAAGAGTTGCTATTAGCGCATTTTCGCGGTTGTGAGCCGACTCAGGGTTGCTTTAGTTCGCCATCCGGATGTTCGGACGTTCGGTATTCGTCGGAGCTGGGAGCAGGTTCAACCCCGTGGAGGCGCATCACCCGATTTTGTGGCGATCGTTCCGAGGCGGTCCAAACGTTGTCCTGCCGAGAACAAGTCACGAGAACGAGTAGCGTACGCGTGCACTGCCATTCGGCACCCAGCATCTCGGACGAGACGGGGTGTGGACATGCTGCAATACCAGCGCCACAGCCGATGAGTGTCAGGGCGATGCGGGCGACCACAGTCGACATTCGGGGAACGAACTTCATGCGCTTTGCTCGATAACAGTGAGGGCTTCCCGGCTCGCCGGACATTCACGTGAGCGACGGTTGCCGATGCCGATCGAGGTGCAACCGCAGCCTTGTCAACCATACCGATCTGGTCGAGGTCGGCTGACCACCGCTGCAGTTTCAACCGGCAATAGTCGAGCCGAACTGAGTCCACTCTTCAGCTAGTGCGTACCGACTTTTTCAGCAGAAGCATGAGCGTTCCCGCTGGCGGGGGCTGACACGCGATTGCAAGAGCCACTGCCGTTGAGCTTGGATGCGCGGCATTGATCCAGGATCGTGAAGCCATAAGTCTTACTTCCGTCAGCTCGGCTCAGAAACCAGCTTTCTTTTGCTGGGGGCGCGGCATGGACCACCTGCATAGTTGTGAGAACGTATCCTACGCAGCAGATGGCCGCGAGCGGCAGAGTGCCACAGCGGAACGCTGTCTTCATGATAACTACCTCCGTTCTGGTCGAACCCAAATCGGGCACACGAAGAAGCTAGGTTTGACTCATCTATTCTGGAAATGAATTCTTCTAATTTGGCATTTCACGCTATGCATATGGGACAATACTTCTCTCCAACCTTTGGATGCATCAAGCCGTTCAACCCGCGACCGCTCGGGCCCACTTGCTTTTCCTTCGAGAAAAACTTTGAGGGTGCTCGGCTGTGAGCTGATCAGGCGGGCACGCTACTCGATGATCTCGGCGTAGGCAGAGGGAGGGCGCTCTTGCCCCCTCGCCATGATCTCGTCGGAGGCAGCCTTCAGGCCCTAGAGCTTGAGCGCGTCTGGCGCAACCCAGCAAATAGCTTTCTGACGCGAGCGCAATTGTCCCGGGGGGTAAGCGCCGCGCAAGATACTTCTAGCATCTGCGAGCAAGTCGCTGAGCTCCCCAACTCATACGCCCCAGCTTTCCTCTTTCCTCAGCAAATCTGCGGATTATCTCCATGGTCGCAAATGCCCCCTGGCTGGTTCGCGGGCGCTTCCGGATAGCTGTCGCCTGGCGTCGGGGAGTTCCAAAGAGTCCCAGCTGTGCTTTGGCCAGTGGGGGAGATGCTCAAGTAATGGCGTGTGAAATGCCCTTCGGTCCGAGGGTTCTCGTAGGCTCTCAGGGGCATAGCAAGCATAGTAGTGGCAACCAGCGCTACAGGCAGGATCATTTTCGCCATCATCAACCGTCTCCATTCAAACGCCGAGAACGTTTGCTCTGGGGTGAGGTATTGACAGATGCGACGGATCCAAACACAAAGCTAAGTCACGCTGTTTCAATGCGCTGTGAGCCCATTCAGTCGCAACTCCGAGTAGGTTTAACTCCCGAGCTGGCGCTTTATTGCCGAGCTCAAGTGATCAGACCAAATCTGCACTGCCAGTCGGTAACCAGCACCTCGGACAAGACGGGGAGCGCCAGGCTGCAATGCCAGCGCAATAGCGCCGGTTAGCATCAGGGCGATGCGCGCGGTCGTTTTCGACCCTCTGAAAGAGAATTCCATGCGCTTTGTCGGAGATGCACCCTGCGGTGTCCTTTCAAGATGAATCCCGTAGGGTCGTCCGCATAACGATGCGAATGAGATCGGCATAGTTCCTGGCCCCTAGCTTCCTCATGATATGCGAACGATGGTCTTCGACCGTCCGCGGACTGATTCCGAGACTTCGTGCCGCTTCCTTGTTCGAATCTCCCAGGATGAAATGCTCTAACACTTGTCGTTCCCGCCTGCTCAGTGGCTCGGCTCCCGGGAAATAATCCAAGTCAAGCTCTGCATACTTGCGTTGCCGTTCTTCATAGAGCTGTAGGGCGCTGGTGATGCGGTCGAGCAATTCAGAGCCCCGAAACGGCTTCTCGATGAAATCAAGAGCGCCAAACTTCATCGCGGAAACAGCCAGCGATATGTCGCCTCGGCCCGACATCGCAATTACAGGGGCTGGATACTTCTCGGCTTGCAGCTCCTTAAGGAGTTGGATCCCAGATTTGCCTGGAACGAATACGTCAATCAGCATGCCAGCGGGAATTCGCTTTCGCGCAGTCGCCAGGAATGCATCGGAGTCTGCAAAGCAGACAACCTCAAATCCCGCCTTCGTCAACACCATCGAGATCATTTCGCGGGTGCCGCGCTCGTCCTCCAGCACAAATAGTTCAATGCGCGATTGGGGTACGGAGAGTTGACGATGCATTTCGCAGAACGCTATTTTCCGACAGATGCATCATCAAAGACGCAACGCGGAACGTTTCCGAGTTCGGTTGCAAAGAAGTAGTGCCAACGTTTTGTCGGTGTCCAAGACTTATCAGCACCCGTTCCATATGTTTTGCGTATGGGTCACCATGCTGATCCAGGCCGCCGCCACAAAGCGCCCGCGAGACATCTAACAAAGACGCGAGCTCACGCCCGTCTCTCCTGCCGTTGGATTGGTTCTTCACCGTCTGCGAGCAGAGCTGGCGCACCTATACTCGCCTACAGACGCCTGACACGTTCGAGGCTGATCACGTCGTCCAATATGTCGTAAAGCCGCAGACAAATAGCATCTAAGGGCACCGGGGTGGCGGCCGTGCGCTTTACTGAACAGCCTTTGGCCAGCCCGGCAGCCGCAAGAGCCGCCTGCAGCGCTTGGACAAGTGCATCTGGCGATAGCTCCATCGCCGCAAGCTTCACCTGAGGCTGTAGCTGCCGACCATGTGCAACTGCCTCCGCTTCCCGCTCTCTTTCCGAGTTCAATTACATTTACTTTGCAGCCTTTCCTGTTGATTGCACGCTTGATGGATCCGCAGCACCCTCATGGGACAAAAGGATAGTCGTCCCGGCGATGAATATCTCGACCGCGGTGCTAAAAGGGTCGGCACGAACTGCCGCAAGAACCGGGTCAAACATCTCGTTCAGTACGAAACCGCGGACTAGGCTTTGCAAAGTGTACAACGCCACCTCCACATCTCCGCGGTACAAGCCGCACTCCACGAATTGATCCCTGATGAACTGAAAGAGCCGGGCGTGGGCATCGCGCCATTCCGGGCTGTCGTTTGCAGGAAGGAGAAACGCCGCGGCGGATAGGACCGGACGTTCCGACGCATAGTCGCGCATCGCCTGCGCGACAGCCCTCACTGCGCTCTGCGCCCTGCGATCGCCGCGCGCACGTTGCAACCGCTCGAGGAGTTCGCGCTGAGCTTTGCAGGCGAGAAAGGTTCGCACCTCGTTGACATCCGACCGCCGTGCACCGGTGTAGGCCTCCAATTCGGCGAGAAGATCGTAGGCGATTTTCCTGTCCCACGATGTCGAGAGAATCTCTTCTACCGAGCACTTATGCATTCTGGACCTCTCTTTTCGACGGGCCCCTAGAAGAACCCATCCAACGCTTGGGACTTCTCGGCGAGCACGCCGCCAGACGCTCGCCCGAATTCGACAGCACGGAGTTCGGTCGGCCTGCCCTGCTCGTTGCGCCTTACGCCGCTCTGATAGTTTCAAGGAATTGGCGGACTTCCAACTTGAGCCGACTGCTGTCTGCTGCGAGCGCCTGAGCGGAAGACAGTACCTGGCTCGCCGCCGAGCCAGTCTCGGCGGCTCCATTGTTGACCTGTCCGATGTTTGTGGCCACCTCTGAAGTACCTGCCGCGGCTTGTTGGACGTTGCGCGAGATCTCGCGTGTAGCGGCGTTCTGCTCTTCGACAGCCGCCGCGATCGTTGCGGTGATCTGCGAGATGTTGCCGATCGTGCTTCCGATCTCCTTGATAGCCGTCACCGACTCCTGCGTCGCGGCCTGTATGGCCGCGACCTGTTCAGAAATGTCGTGTGTCGCCTTTGCGGTCTGCGCAGCGAGTTCTTTGACCTCCGCAGCCACCACGGCAAACCCCCGACCGGCTTCGCCAGCCCGGGCGGCCTCGATCGTTGCGTTAAGTGCAAGAAGGTTGGTCTGGGCAGCGATCGCGTTGATCAATTCAACGACGTCTCCAATCCGCCCTGCCGCTGCCGTTAGCACGACGATCCGTCCATCGGTCGCCTCCGCCTGGATCACCGCCTGCCGAGCTATGCGCGTGGAGGTTTCGACCTGTCGTCCGATTTCCACGATGGACGACGTCATTTCCTCAGTCGCTGAAGCGACCGACTGAACATTGCTGGAGGCTTGGTCGGATGAGGAGGCAACAGCCAGGGATAGATCCTCAGTGGACCTTGCCGTCTTGGTCAGAGTTCCCGCGGCAGCTTCCAACTCCGTGGAAGCGGAGGACACGGTATCGATGATCTCTCCCACCGCCGCTTCGAACTGTCCGGCAAGCCGATGCATCTCGTTCTTGCGCTCTGTTGCCCCCCGCGCTTCAATATCCTTTTGCTCCGCCTCGAGTTGCCGCACTCGAATGGCATTATCCTTGAACACCTGAACAGCTTTCGCCATATTGCCGATCTCATCCCGGCGATGCGCGTGCTCGATCTCGATCGCAAGCTCATTCCGGGCAAGCCTATCCATGGCTCTGGTCATTTGAGCCATAGGGCGTGTAAGACTCAGATTCATGGCGAGTAGCCCGGCGACGGCTATGATGATCATTGCGATTCCGCCCGCCGCGATCGTTACGTAGGTCGAAGAACCGGCGGTGGCGGCCGTGGCGGCTCGTGCCGACAGCAGAGATGATTCGTCGTCAATCATTTCTTTTGCAAGCGCCCTCAGAGCGTCCATCGATTTCTTTCCGGCGCCGGACGCTTCGAACTGCCGCGCTTCGACAGTTTGCCCGCCCTTCATAAGAGACACTTCCTTGCGCGCAACAGTGTCGAACCAACTCGCCGAAGCTGTCTTAATGTCCTCCAAGCGTCTTTGCTGGACTGGATTGTCCGATGTGAGCCTCTTCGCCTCCAACCAGACGGCCGCGAACTTCTTTTCCGCATTATTGAACGGCTCAAGAAAGCGCTCATCGGTCGACACCAGATAACCGCGCACACCTGTCTCTGCATTCACCATGGCCTCGGTCATACCGTTGACTTGATCCAAGACCTTGTACGTATGCGTGGTCCAGTGTGAAGCCTGCTCCAAGATCGAAACATTCCTCCAACTCAGCGCGCTGACCAACAGCGCGATCGCTGTGAGCAGCAAGAACATTCCGCCAATCTTGTACGAACTCTTTAGGTTCAGGAACGATGCGAACATGGGGTCTCCAGATCAGGTCAGCTAATGGATAGTTCTCGCTTAGAGCCCGGCCCGCATACGCTCTCGCGATTCATGGCAAATTCAGTTGCCCGCATCAGGACTGTCCTCGCAAGCAGTGAGCAAACCTCTAAATAACGACTCCGCAAATTCACGGATCGAGGGCGATCGCCCCTGAATTTCGATTGCGGAATCCAGCCTAAGGCCGTTAAGCGGAATTGCCCCCGTTTTCTCCCATGGCCCCTTTCGCACGCACCAGGCTGCGTGCGAGGAGAACAAAATCTCTCGCGGCGCGCGAAGCATCTCTGCTCCGACGCGCCAGGCAGAGATCTGAGCGCAGTACATGTCCTTCAATGGGCACGTATGTAATGTCGGTGGACAACAGTTTGGTAGCGGAACGGGGGACGATCGATATGCCAAGGCCCGCAGCGACCAACGGAAGAATCGCGACGGTTTGTGGCGCCTGCTGGCCCAAAATAGGATTGTATCCAGCGGCACGACAGGCGGCTATAACGGCGTCGTAATTGTCGGGGTTCAATTCGCGCGGATAGAACACAAAGACTTCTTTCGACAATAGCGCAAGCGGCACTGACTCCAGGCGCCCCAGCTTGTGCGATTTGGGCAGCGCCACAACAGAGTCCTCTGAGCCCAGCGGCTCGAGAACGAGTCCGCTGCGACCACCAATCGGCGACCGGAGTACGGCAACATCGATGTTTCCGGTTCGCAATCTAGCGGTCAGCTGTGCCGTGTTGCTCGCCTGAGGGATTAAAGTGATGTCCGGATAACGTTTTCCGTATTCCTGGATAATTTGCGGAATAAGCGGATAGAAATAGGTGCCCCCGCTAGACCCGAGAATCAGCCGTCCAGTCTCCGCCCTGGCGCGCTGGCGAACCGATGTTTTCGTCGCTGCAACCTGCTTCAGAATGAGCCGCGCTTCTTCGAGAAGCACCTTTCCGGCATTGGTCAACTCCATGCCTCGGACGCGGCGAATCAACAGCTGCGAGCCGAGCTCCTGCTCGAGCTGGCGGATCTGTGCGCTGAGGGGTGGCTGACTGATGCCGAGGCGCTCGGCCGCACGCGTAAAGCTCAACTCCTCGGCAACTGCGACGAAGTAGCGTAAATGGCGAAACTCCATTGAACAGGCCCTCAACTTGCAACTTCCGATGAGGCCTGCCCAGGGCGCTAACTGGTTTGTGGCCTCCCGTCGTAAGGGCGGTACCCCGTATTGCGCTCGTTCTGACAATTACTTCATCGATGCTTCGCCCAGCACCGCAACTACACAGATAGATCGGCCTCTCTCACCTTCACCTGACTGGTCGCTCGACCGTCGGTCGGGACCCTTGCTCAGATGCTGCCAACGGAACGATTCCATTCCTGCACCGCTGTGGCGCCGATGGTTCCTGCCGCAATAGAAATCAGGGAATCCTTATCTTAGCTGCGTGAGTTCAAGAGTCAGGAAGACAGCCGTGATCGGCGTCTTCATCGAGACGCCAAGGAAAGCTGTGGCGCCCACTATCGCATAAGCCCCTCTGGCACGCCAAAGCCAGCGAGATTCCAAGCAGCGCCAAGTACGACCGAGAGCAATGCGCCGATCGCGAGTCGAGGTCTCGAGTCCACCTTCGGCACCCGCCTGCAGGCTGCCTGTCATTTGCGACGAGCTTCGCCACAGAAAGAGCAGCGAGCTTCACCGGTAACCTTGCGAGCAATAGATCCGGCGCCGCCAAAAGCGCACCCTGGCACTTAAGCCCCCATCGCGAGGGCCAGAACGAATTATTCATAGTCAAGGACATGATTGGATATTAGGACGCGACGTCATCCGTTTCCAAATGAATTGTCCTAATTCCTCAATTCGCGGACCGAATGTGAGCTGTATTGCGCCTTCGTATCCCGAGCTTAACTGCTGTTGGTGTTTGATGCCGCGCTTCGGGAACAAATCGTCGTAGGGGCAGCGGATGCGCTGGCGACCAGTCAGCGGGCTCTGAGCCATGCCCCTCGCCGCCTTCGTCATGCCCTGAAGGACCACCTTTTGCAGCGGACGGCGGCTATGATCGGACCGACAGCAACAACCGCGGCATAATTTTTCACCGCAATCTTGAGGGCATTTTCATGGTCGTCGCGATTGGCGGGACAACTCTCTCGCCTAGTTCACTAAGTGGATTTTTGAGTAGGCGCTAGGACCGGCTGGGTCTTTCTCTAAGCAAGACGCTCCTTGATCGCATAGCGGTGCCAATGCACATCAGCATCGGTAGGCAACGAGAACGGCACCGCAGGCGATCAGAAATACGCCGAGCCAATTTGGCAGCGCAAGCCGTTCACCTAGGAAGAGCACAGCAAATAGTGATACGAAGACTACGCTGAGCTTGTCGATCGGAGCAACGCGCGCGACATCCCCGAGCTTCAATGCGCGAAAGTAGCAAATCCATGAAGCGCCCGTCGCGGCACCCGACAGGATAAGGAACAACCACGTTTTGGCCGATACGGTGGATGGCTGTTGCCAATTACCTGCGGCGCAGACGATCAGTGCAGCCATCAACAGGATGACCGCAGTGCGGATAAGCGTCGCAAAATCGGAATTGATGTACTCAATGCCGACCTTTGCGAAGATGGCTGTAAGGGCTGCAAATCCTGCTGAAAGCAGCGCCCAAATCCCCAGGAGAGCAGCAAGTTCCTCATCGCGTGCAGCCGTATGGTCAGGGAAACGTGCGAGCGAGCCGTAGCGCGGCGATCAGTGCTGCAACGGACAGAGTTACCAACGGTGCGATGTAAACAAAGGACGCCAACGTTTGTCCGCGCTCAATCAGGTAGTAACGGTCCAGAGAGAAGCCCCCGCACATGCCGACTGTCAAGTGTGATAAGTCCTCTTTAGTGGCGAACAGTCCGACGAAAGCACCCATCAGAAATGAACCAGTCACGTGGATGACGAGTGTGCCCCCTCGTTCCGACAGCTCTTCCGCTCCAACACCCACTAAATGTCGCGCGATGATCCGAGCGCGTCGCCAGCCGCTACAGCAAAGGCGACTTGCGGGTCATTTGCATGCTCCTGCACGCGCTCTCGTACGTTGGTAGGAGTCATCAGTCAACGCGGCGTTTATCGCGCTCCCCTTGAATATCAAATCGGATACGCGAAAAAGGCTCCATCGACAAGCCGACCTGCGGCCAGATGGAGCTGGTAGCGGCGCACGTCCTCAAAGCTTGCCGTCTCCGCGATCACGCGTCAAACGCCGCGAAGTTCTTGGCCCTATGCTCGTACTCATGTGGGGTCTTGGGCGCGAACCTGCCGATCGTCATGTCTTCGCTCATGCGCGCGCTTAACGTGCTCACTGCCTCGTCGATCATGAGATGCTCCCGTCCTGGGTGAATGGTTGTGAACCCCTCATCTCAAGAGAAGACGCTCCGTTGCGCTATCCTCCTGGCTGTGTCGCCTGCCGCAGCGTCCTACCGCGCTAGCGGTTTAGTCCTCTCGCCTTTTTGAGACTGGCCGACGAGCGCAGAGATACGTCCGCTCATCGAGCAACACCGGAAGTGGTCGCCAGACGGTCAACTGACGCTGTTGGGCCAGAACGAACGTCCGACGCATTTTTCTCAAGCTCGAACCCCGCGAGAACTTTCCGAGTGGCGGCTGGAGCTGTACCATATCCGACGGCAAGGTAGATCGGGAAGGAGCGGCGATGAACCAGTTCAAAGCCGGCGAGGCGCCTGAAGCTGCTCACGGCCATTCGGATTTGCAAATGGAGCTGGCCGAGGTCATTCGTCAGCGGGCGGCCATCTCGGCAGTGCTGCGCGCCATTGCAAGTTCGCCACACAACTTGCAGCCCGTATTCGACACCATCCTCGACAGCGCGAGACGGCTCTCGCGAGCTGATTCGGGTGTCTTCCGTCTTATGGAGGAAGCAGGTCTTCGTCTCGTTGCGAGCAAAGTGAGCCCCACCGTGTTGGAGGAGTTTTCACCGCCCCCAAAGCTGGTGGGACCCGGCAGCTTCTATGATCGCCTGATCGCAACGAAGTTGCCGTTCCACATCCCCGACGTAGCCGCACATGAACTCTATCGTGCGGGAGAGCCTCTCGCCGTGACTCAGGTTAAAAGAGGCTTTCGGACGCTCCTCTTCGTGCCGATGCTAAGAAACGAGGAGCTAATCGGATCACTTTCTTTTGCGCGGCAGCACGTAGAGCACTTTACGGAGAAAGAGATCGAACTGGTCACAGATTTCGCAGCGCAGGCAACCATTGCATTGGAGATTGTTCGTCGTGAGCAACAATACCGCCAGTTGCAGATGGCCCTGGCGCACGCGAACCGCATCGCCACGATCGGTCAACTCACAGCCTCTATCGCGCATGAACTCAAGCAGCCGCTTGCCGCAGTGGCGATCGATGGAGGTGCCGCCTTGCGGTGGCTCGCGAAACAGCCCCCGGACAACGACAAGGCAAGAGGTTCTGTCGAGCACATGATCAAAGACGCCGACCGGGCCACCCGCATCATTGGTGGCTTGCGTGATCTCACAAATCAGAACGCGCCGCGGGCGGAGGTCGTGGACCTCAAAGAGGCGATCGATGAGGTGATAGTCCTGACCTACAGCGAAGCTGTCAAATCCGGCGTCACAGTGAGCACGCGTGTGTTGCCTGAGCTGCCGCGTGTTCAAGGCGATCGGGTCCAACTGCAACAAGTGATGCTGAACTTGATCGTTAACGCTATCCAGGCGATGAGTGGTACTTTGGAAGGCCCACGCGAGTTACAGATCAGCGTCGACCCCTCCGAAGGTGGCGTGCGCGTCGGGGTGCGGGACACCGGCCCGGGGCTGAGCTCGGAGAGCCTCTCGCGCCTGTTCGAGCCTTTCTACACGACAAAGCCCGAGGGCATGGGCATGGGGCTATCTATCTGCCGCTCGATCATTCAAGCCCACGGCGGACGGCTGTGGGCGATCGCGTGCGAACCGCAGGGTGCTCTATTTCAATTTACGATCCCTGCCCCCTGAGCAAAGATCGTGATTGTGACTTAATGCCCGGACGCCGCCAAATTGAGCGAGATCGTCCAGAGGGTGCGGGACGGAAGACTGCGGACAAACATCGGAAAGGTCTCCTCCGTCGACGAGGCACTCGCCACCTTCAGTTCGGCCCAGCGACGGCAGGGCAAGACGATCATTCAGGTTCGCTCGCAAGAGATTGGGGCATGGGCGACGGGTTCAGCTCTCCCTGGAGAGCTAGCGTTCCGCTTCTGGATGCGTGCCGAGTGTCTTGGCATGCATCCAGGCGAAGAATGCGAGCGTCAGCCCGTCTTAGGTGGAACGGCGACCATCCCAAGGAGCGGACCTCAACCCGGTACGGATCTTACTGCCTACTTGCAGAGCCTACCTGTGACTTATAAGCTTTTCGTGAGACTGATAAGGTTTGTGGCTTTTCCTTATCAGTGATCAACTGACTCCGTTTTGTTAGTTTCCTTATCAGTCCGCAGACTGACTCCGTTTGCGGGAGGTTGTCCTGCTCCTCGGCAGGCTTGATCCATCGCGCCGTAGTAATCTCGGTGTCGTGGACAACTTTCTTGCGGCTCAGCCCGCGCGATCGAAGGCATTTTCGTCATCCACCAGAACGCTCTGCCCGGTTTGTCTTACTCTCGCTGTTGCCCCTCAATTTATGAATGCAGGCAGCTCACTGCCGTCATGGCGCACGCGACAGCTAGGCACATTGCCGATGAGAACGCCCATCCAGAGGATGTCTTCTTCAGTTCGACACCAAGCTACCCAATCGGCCGAGTGGCTCCATCTTCTTCCCGGTCTAATGCGATGAAGCCACCGCAGAACTAGTCAGAGAAACCTAGACTAGGGCGCGTGCTCATAAATCGCTTTGCTCCGACACCGTGGATACGCCCTCATCTGATCCCGCTGACCGGCCAAAGGCCACCGAGCGCGGGCGTCTTCCCCTCTTAATCCCTCAGCTTGCCGGATTGCGCGCCGTGACGATCCACGTCGCGCTGCGGACCACCACCGACCGATCACCAAGGCAACTCGCGAAGGCGGCGCGAACCGCGGCCGAGGCGCGGGCGCGGATGTCTTCGGGCTGATCAGCGAGCGCGCGCGACAGCGGGCCGACCTCCAACGTCATCTTCACCGCCTCGGCGATCGCCGCATCCCGCGTCGCGCCCTCGCCAAGCGGGACGGCAGCATCGAAGGGCGCGAGAGCGATATCAGTGAAGCCGGCCGCCGTCAGGATCCGATTAACCCGCCCCGGGTCGCCGAGCGAGAATGGACCGGGCGCTTCGGGATCGGGCGGCGCCGTCGGCGGCACGATGCCCTTGATCGCGCCCATCGGCAGGCGCATCCAATCGTTCTCGGCCACGCCGCGCCAGCAGACGAAAGCGACCCGGCCGCCCAGCTTCAGCGCGCGGCGCATATGGGCGAACGCCTTTGTCGGATCGTCGAAGAACATCACCCCGAAACGCGAGAACAGGATGTCGAACGCCCCCTCGGGCAGCTCGGCGCTGCTGGCGTCGGCCACGCGGAACAGGACCGGCGTATCCTTTGGCGCACGCGCGCGCGCTCGGCTGATCAGCGGTTCGGAGATATCCACGCCCAGCACTTGGCCCCCCGCGCCGACGCGGGCGGCCAGAGCCAGACTCGACGCGCCCGCGCCGCAGCCGACGTCCAGCACGCGCTCGCCCGCCGCGGGCGCGGCGGCTTCGATCGCGGCCTGGCCGAACACCGCCAGTCTGGCGTCGAGCCGGGCCTCGTGGACGACCCAGCGCTCCCCGCTTTGGCCCTTCCAGTCGGTGACCTGATCCGCATTTCGCTCTGCCATGACATATCCTTGTTCTGGTTCGTTCTTGACGAAGCTCTCCGATGCCAAAGCGCGCATCGTCTCCAGCGCTTTCGCCTCCAGGCTACCGGTCACTGGGCGCAGTGGTGACCGCCGGGGACTTCCGAGACGATGCAGTTCATCCGGCCTGCGAGCGAAGGATTAAGGCTTGCGCGCGTCTGCCTTCAGAAAGTCGTTCTGATGCGCGCGCACGAAATCCTCGATCGACATCGGTGACACACCTGTCAGCAGCTTCACATCGTCGGAGGATCGGTCGTATCGGCCATCCCGGTGCAGCAGTGCCATCGACTCCAGGTGCGCGACCACGTGTTCGGATGCGCCAAAGGACTGCAGGCTCCCCAGCCACCGTTCCATCGGAATGTTCATGTAGGTGATTGGACGCCCCAAGACTCTTGTGAAATCTTCGGCGACCTCGCGAAGCGTCTCCGCACGAGGACCGGTCAGCTCGTAGACCTTTCCAAGGTGAGACTCGGGATTCGCCAACACCTCTGTCACGCACCGCGCAACATCGTGGGCGGCGATTGGCGACGTCTTTCCCTCTCCAAAGGGCAACATCAGCGCGTCCTGAGCGGTGACCGTCGGAACGGCAAATCGCCAGAAGAACGCGTCCATGAAGGCGGTCGGACGCATCGTGACCACCGGCAAGCCGCTCCACTGCAAGACCTGCTCGGCGAGCCAGTGCTGCTTGTGCTGCGGGCTGCGCGCGGTCTCGCGGATGCTCATTTCCGAGACTGTCATCTGGGACATGTTGACGAATGCTTCGACGCCGTGGTGCCGTGCAACCACCGCCACGTTCGTCGTAGCCTCCAGATACTTCTCGTTGACCGACATGCTGAAGTACAGGCGCTTGCAGCCATCCACGGCGCGGTGCACCGCGTCCAGGTCGAACAAATCTCCGACGATCACCTCGGCACCAAGTGCCCTCAGCGATTCCGCCCGTCCGTCATCCTGGCGGACCATGGCGCGCACCTTCAGCCCGCGCTCCAGCAGAGACTTCGTCACGCTCGGTCCGATCGCTCCAACTTGGCCAGCGGCACCGGTGACGAGGATGGGATGGGAGTGCTTCATGTCAAGGTTTCCTTCAGATGTCGGCATGAATCGCCTCGACGACCGCGGCGGGGTGGGTCAGCGGGATCATGTGTGCAGCCCCGGGGACAACGACCGTGCGGGCGTCGAACGCTCCCGCGAGCAGACGGCTCACCGACCGCGGAGCGGCCGACGTTCGCTCGCCGACGAGGACCGAGGCCGGCACCGCGGTCGAGGTGAACTCGGTGAGCGTGGTCCGATCGGCTGCGCTGGCGGTCATCTCGAGCCGCAGCCGCGGTACGAGCCCTGCAACCAGCGTACGCCCCTTCTCGCCCAGCGCGTTCCACGCGCCGGCGCCGCTCCAGTGCTCCACCAACAGGCAGGCGGCCGCAGCGTGATCAGGCAGCGCGCGCATGAACCGATCGCAGAGGGTCTGCACCTCGCGCAGGGCGTCTTCCTCCCCGGGCACGCGCAGCACGCTGATGACCATAGGATCGACCAACGTGAGCCGCGCCACGCGAGACCCGACGGCCAGCCGCAGGTGTAGCCCGAAAAATGTCCCGATCGAGTGGGTGACGAGGTGGAACGCGCCGACGCCCTGCATGTCGAGCCAGCCGCGCAGGTGGGCCACCTCGTCCTTTGGCTGCCACGCCTCGCTCGGTGTGGGCGACCGTCCGTACCCAAGCATGTCGGGTGCCAACACCCTGGCGCCGTGCGCCTCCAGACCCGTGCGGACCGCGGCCCAAGAGTAGGAGCCGGTGGCGGAGCCATGGAGGAGCACAATGGGAAGGTCGTCGGTCATCGGAGATCCTGAGTTGGGAGTGGCGCAGGGTGTCCTGCGGGGGCAGCCTGTCAGTCGGCTTTCCGAGACACCGGAGCCCCGCGGCAACCGAACCCGTTTCTTTGTGCGCGAGTTTGGCGACGGCGCGAGGCCGCCCGGGACCTTAACCGCGCCATGCTTGCGGAACCTTCGCACCCAGCCAGCGCGCGAGGCTTGCATTGACCTCGACAGGCTTTTCTTGTGCCATCCAGTGCCCTGAGGAGATCCTATCGATCGTGAGATCGCGACAAAGCTTCTTCATCGGTTCGGTCAAAGGCGAGTTCACGCAGTCGCACGTATAGTCATATTCCGCCTCCAGAAAGAGAACGGGCATGTCGAGATGGTCGTCATTCAATGCCTCAAGTGCATAGCGAGCGTTGGCTGCATGATTCATGTAGAGGGAGGCGGTGCCGTAAAAGCTCGTTCGCTCGTAGGCTGAGACGTAGGCGTGCAGGTCGCTCTCGGTGATGATCCGCTCATCACGAGGAACGTTCGGAGCGACGCCCTTTCCGCCGAACCAGCCTCCATCACGGCGAATCTGGGACGCCACCGCCGGCTTGCCTTTCCCATCGGGATCGCCCGCACGAAACAGCGTCTTGAAGGTTGCTGCGACGTTCGCCTCCATGGCGCTGGTGGCCTTCTCGAAATGCTCTTCGTAGAAGCGCTGGTACTCCCAGTTGCCGAACGGATATTCGCTTTGTGGGTACAGATCGCGGTTGACCAGCCCGACGAGCACATCAAGTCCGTGCTCGAACGTTGCAAAGGGTATGCACAAGTTGGCGACCGCGAGGCAACGGTCCGGATGGTGGCTGGCGATGTTCCAGACGGCCACCGCTCCCCAATCGTGCCCCACCCAGATCGCCTTTTCCTGACCGAGGGAGTCGAGCAACTCGATCATGTCGGCGACGAGTTCGCGCTGGGCGTAGGCGTCATGCGTGCTGTAGAGCGAGGACCTTCCATGCCCCCGCAAGTCCGGTGCGATCGCCCGGAAGCCGAGTGCACCGAAGATTGGAAGCTGATGCCGCCAGCTCAATGCAAGTTCTGGCCAGCCATGGACGAAGATGACCGGCGTGCCTTGGCTCGGGCCGCTTGCAAAATAGAAAGTGCTGTTGCGTGAACTGTGGAAGGTGTTCTCTGTAACTTGAACTGGCGACATCGGGGAGCGCTCCTCTTTGAACTGTGCGCTCAAACCAGCATCGACTGCTGGGCGAAGATACCCGCCATCGCGCCTTGCGATGATGCCTGGGTGACTGAGGGCAAGAAGGGCGTGGTGAGGTCGCCGGCGGCGTAGATGCCAGGCGTGCTGGTTTGACGGCGCTCGTCGACCTTGAGGACGATGCCGGCGGGCGTAGCCACGGTGGCAAGGCCCAGTGCTTCGTGCAGGCTTGCGGACGGCTTGTTGCGCGGATGGGCGAACAGGATGTCGACTGCGACGTTGCTGCCCGTATCGAGATTGACGGTGGCGATATGGCCCTTGTGATGGGCGATCTCGGTAATCCGGCCATCGACGACAGGTATTTTGCGGCGCGCCAGATCGGCCTGGATATCGGGCGGAATGTCGTGACCATCGGCAAAGACAGTCAACTTGTCGGTCCAATCGAGGAACAGCCTGGCCTGATTTTGCGACTGCGGGCCGGACCAGACGAGGCCCCAATGCTGGCCGGCGACTTCAAAGCCGTCGCAATAGGGGCAGGGCACGATGGACGTGCCCCAGCTTTCGGCAAAGCCCGGAACATCAGGCATCTGGTCGGCGACGCCATAGCTCAGGATCAGGCGCCGCGCCCCAAGGCTTTTGCCATCGCCAGTGAGGACGTTGAAATCGTCGATCGCGCCGGAGACGCTGTCGGCGCGGGCACTGACAAGTTTGATCGCGGGATAACGCGCCAACTGCCGCCGCGCCTCCGCCAAGATGTCCAGCGGCGGCTTGTGATCGTGGCCGAGCAGTCCATGCGAGTGGCCGGCGAAGCGGTTGCGTGGCAGACCCGTATCGAGAACGGTGACCTTGCGGCGGGCGCGGCCGAGCTGCAGGGCGCCGGCGAGACCGGCAAAGCTGCCGCCGATGATGATGACGTCATCCATGGTGATGGGCTCCGTTGGAGGACAGGTCGAGACCTACCCATTGGCTTGCGCATTTCAGATACTTCATGGTATCATAATTCAAGAATTAGGATACTGTCAAGTACTGGAACTGCCGTGACCGAAAACAGCCGGGGCCGGCGCGGCCGGCCCGCCAACGAGGCGCTTGGCCAAACGATCATCGACGCCGCGAGCGAACTCTTTGTTGAATTGGGTTTTCAAGCGACGACATTGGACAAGGTCGCCCAGCGGGCGAAGATATCCAAGCTCAGCATCTACAGGCACTTCGAGAACAAGGAGGCGCTGTTCAGCGCGGCCATCGCGGCCGGCTGCCATCAGTTTGCACAGGCTCTGTTTGAGGGCGTCGACGGTTCAGCCGAAGATCAGCTCATGGCGGTGGGATCATCCCTGCTTCGCATGCTGATGAGGCCGGACGTCAGCAATGTCGAAGCCATGATCATGGCCGACAAGACCAATCAAAAGTCGTTAAGCAAGCTCCATTACGAAGCCCGCCCCGCCCATATCATCGCCCAAATCGAGGCCCTGTTGCGTCAGTTGCACGCGAAGGCGGTTCTGAACGTGCCCGATCCACTCCGGTCCGCCCGCTTGTTTGCCGCGCTTTTCAAAGGATCCGATCTCTTGATTATCGCACGCTTCGATCAGGCGAGAGCAGAGGACGACATTGAATCCTATTGCCGGTCGGCCGTCGCCATGTTCATCGCCGCGCACCGTTTCAACGACCACGTGGGCGGAGATTTGCCTGCCCCAAAGTCAAAAAAACAAAACTTGAATCGTGCGTGATCGCGTCGGCCAGCAGATCAAGGCAGGCCAGCCGATCATGAAAATCGACGAGTCGGCCACACGGTCCGACTAACGTCCGCTAGACTGTATGTCCCCTCCACAAAATGAGGCGACTCACCCTCGATGTTGCGACGAGGGTTGCCTGGATGGACCGGGCAGAGCCTCAAACAAGGAGGGCGAGTCGTGGGTCATCATACCGAGGTCTTTGTCGGAATCGATACGTCAAAATCGCGCAATGCAATAGCCATTGCCGATGGCGGCCGTGGCGGCGAGGTACGATATCTCGGGGAGTTTTCTGCCACGGAGGCAGCGATCCGAAAGCTGGTGGCAAAGCTTGCAGCGAAATGCTGTCATCTGACGTTTTGCTACGAAGCAGGGCCGACAGGATATGGCCTCTACAGACTGCTCAAGAGCCTCGGCCATGACTGCCTGGTGGTGGCCCCCTCGCTCGTTCCGAAGAAGGCCGGCGATCGAGTGAAGACGAACCGGCGCGATGCGGTAAGCCTCGCCAAGCTGTTGCGCGCGGGCGAGCTCACCGCGGTGTGGGTGCCGGACGAGCGCCATGAGGCTATGCGCGATCTCTCGCGCGCCCGTCAGGCAGTGAAGAAGGACCTCCAGGGCAAGCGTCAACAGATCTCGTCATTGACGCTGCGGCTGGGACGCATCTATCCGGGCAAGACAACGTGGGGACCAGCCCACATGAGATGGCTGATGTCGCAGAAGCTCGAGCATCGCGAGCAGCGCATCGCATTCGAAGAGTTACTTGAGGGGATACGCCAGGAAAGTGAGCGGATGGAGCGTTTGGAAGATGCCATCCGCGAGGTGGTACCCGAGTGGTCGCTTGCCGAGGTTGTCGCGGCCCTGCAGGCGATGCGGGGGATTGATCTCATTGCGGCTGTGGGGGTGCTGGCCGAGATCGGTGATCTCTCCCGCTTTCAAAATCCGCGCGAGCTGATGGGCTATCTGGGTCTGGTGCCCACGGAAAACTCGACTGGCGACAAGGTCAAGCGCGGCGGCATCACCAAAGCCGGTAATGGGCGGGCGCGACGTATTCTTGTGGAGGCGGCCTGGAGCTATCGATATCCGCCGCGCGTGAGCCGAGACAAGCAGCCTAAGGTGGAGGCCGCGCCGAGAGGCGCGCGAGAGATTGCGTGGAAAGCGCAAACCAGATTGTGCGGACGCTTCCGCTCACTCGAGCGGAAGGGCAAGCGGCGAACCGTAATCGTCACGGCGATTGCCCGCGAGCTATCCGCCTTCATTTGGGCAATCAATCGCGAGCTCATGCCACCTCGACAGGCGTAACGTCGTTGGGGGCTGTGGACCGCTCGAATCGTGAGGTGCGCTCGACCGGCCCACAGCCCCCTTTGTTGCAAAGGAGTAGTCGCAGACATCAATCGTGCAGAGGTGAAGGTGGGACCACGGCAGGGGAAATCCTGAAACCCATTATGTGGCCGATCATCCGATCGACGCCCGACGCTAGACCAGGGACAGCCCCAGACGAAAAAACGGAAATGCGGTATCCAACCCGCGCATCAGAGCCTGTTCACCGACGTCTTTGGGTCCCGCCTTCTCCTCTGCACGATCCATCGGCGCAAGAGCTTCACGATGAGTCCTCGTGGAGATGGGAAACCGTGCGCTGTGTGCTTGACTGGGGACATCAGAATGGGATGGCCCGGCCGTGCTCTCGCCCCGCCAGCAAGCGAAGCTGGCAAGGGGCGCTAAAGACAAGGAGCACGCCATGTCTCAGACACCCAATACCGCAGTCGCCGTGATCGGGATCGATATCGGCAAGAACTCGTTCCACGTCGTGGGCCACGATGCGCGCGGCGCCATCGTGCTGCGGCAAAGGTGGTCGCGTGGCCAAGTGGAAGCGCAAGATTTGAGCGGGGGTCGTCGTGTGGCAGATGTCCGCTTTGACCTGAAAGCGCCAAACCATCGCCAGCCAAAAGGTTGCGTTTGGCCGGGCGCTCATGATTCAACTCGCATATTTGGGGCTCAAATCATGCGCTACGAACTTGCCGATTGTGAATGGGTTGCCATCAAGCCGATGTTGCCGAACAAGCCGCGTGGCGTTCCTCGGGTAAACGACCGACGTGTCCTCAATGGCATCTTCTGGGTCTTGCGATCCGGGGCACCTTGGCGTGATCTGCCCGAAGCGTTTGGCCCATACACCACTTGCTACAACCGGTTCGTCCGCTGGCGGCGGGCTGGTGTCTGGGGCCGCATCATCGACGCGCTCGCCGCTGCCCATGATGCCGCTGTCCAGATGATCGACACCTCCATTGTCCGAGTGCATCAGCATGGAGCCTGCATCACACGAAACCAGCGCCAGGCGATGGGGAGGTCACGCGGCGGCTTGACGAGCAAAATTCATGCGGTGGTCGATAGCAAGGGTCTGCCGGTACGGCTGGCGCTGAGCCCCGGCGAGGCACATGATGTTCGACTCGCTGGAAAACTGCTGTCTCGACTGAAATCCGGGTCGATGCTGCTTGCGGATCGTGGCTATGATGCCGACTGGATCAGAGAGCTTGCCATGAAGAAGGGCGCGTGGGCCAACATTCCACCGAAAAGCAATCGCAGCGATCCGATCTGCTTCAGTCCCTATCTCTACCGCGCTCGCAACCAGGTCGAGCGGTTCTTCAACAGAATCAAACAATGTCGTCGGGTGGCAACGCGCTACGACAGGCTCGCCGCTAACTACCTTGCCTTCGTACAGCTTGCATCGATCAGGGTATGGCTGGCTGCGCGTTAATGAGTCCAGGTCCTAGCACTACTTTGGCAGAACGTGTTTGCGCCGGTGTTTTTCAAGGATTTGTCTCCGGCAATGCGGGCATGGCTGAGACGGCGGTCGAAGGATGAGATCAACGATGGCGTGACGCACGGCGGGCATGGTTGGCTGAGGCGGGGGACCGTTGATTCTTTTTTTTCCGCCCCGCGTGTGCGAGGCGACGATGTTGCAGGAAGGCGTAGGCAATCCTCGGTGGTGGACGGGCAGCAGCGTCTTAGCACACTAACAATGCTGTTCGCCGCATTGCGGTCGGCGATGCCCGAAGCAGCCGATGATATAACGGATTTCCTCTACAAGAAGGGCAAGGCGAGCCTTGGCGAAAAGAACGAGTACCGATTGCTCGCGCGCGAAGAAGACGCTGCGTTTTTTCGCACATTCATCCAGGAGCCCGGCGGGATCGAACGACTGATAGAGAGCACGGAAAAGCTCGAAGACAGCCGACTTCGTTATCGCGAGAACGCCAAGCTGCTCATGAGCAAAGCGCAGGCACTCTCTCCTGTAGATCGCGACGCGCTTTGGAAATTTCTGGCCAATGATTGCTCATTGGTCGTGATCTCAACGCCTGATCTTGAGGCTGCTTATCGTATCTTCTCGGTCCTAAACAACCGCGGACTCGACCTTGCGCCCATCGATATCCTCAAAGCAAACATTCTCGGATCGATCCGAAGGATTGCTGGCGAGGTCAAGAGTCACGCCTATGCAAAAAAATGGAGCCAGATCGAAACCGCGCTTGGTAGGGATGCATTCGGGGAGCTCTTTGGACATATTAGGACCATCTACACGAAGCAAAAGCAGCGGGCGACCCTGGTCAAGGAATTTCAGGAGAATGTCACCGAATACAGCTCGCCTATTGAGCTGATCGAGAATGTCATCGAACCGTATGCGCAAGTATGGGATTTTATCCGCGAGGCCGGCTTTGAAGCCACGGAATTGGCAGAGTCGATAAATGACCATCTCTCTTGGCTTAACAGGATTGATTTCAAAGATTGGGTTCCTCCCGCGCTCCTTTACTTCAAAAGATTCAGGAACAAACCAACGCTTCTCAATGAGTTTTTTAAGCAGCTTGAGCGACTCGCGTACTTCCTGCTCGTTACCCGCGAGGGAATTAATGAGCGCATTGAGACTTTCGCCGCCCTCACAAAGGAGATCGAACCGGCCTCGTTCAAGGGTGATGTGGAAGCTCTCACCACACTCAAGCTAACACCAGAGCAGCAGCAGGAATTCATCGAGGCCCTTGACGGGGATATTTACAGACGCCTGCCCAAGGGGCGCATGGCGCTGATACTGAGGCTAGAAGCACTTGTCAGCGACGGAAGCAAGAAACAGGCTTTTGATCAGCTCTCTCTTGAACACGTTCTTCCGCAAACGCCGCCGGAGGGATCGGAATGGATGAAGTGGTTTCCTGATGAGGCGATACGGGATTCATGGACCCATAGATTGGCCAATCTCGTACCGCTCCACATCCGCAAGAATCCATCTGCCAGCAACTACGATTTCGAGACGAAGAAGAACGTATATTTCACAGGTAAAGGCAAGGCTTCTCCGTTCATCTTAACCAATGAGGCCCGAGCTCAGGCTACTTGGAAGCCTGAATTTCTTGGAGACCGACAGACACGCTTGTTGGCCACGTTGTGTGCGCATTGGAATCTAAGCAGCCAGCCGCCTAAGCCTCAACACTGAACGGCGGCGCTCATGAGATCAGGACCAGTCCTGGCGCTTTCAATCTCGGGGCAATCAAGGCGAACCAGGTCTGCAGATCGACGTCGTCGATTTTGGCGCTCTGGTTCACCGTGAAGATGGCGGCTGCCCGGGGACTGTCTGCGCCACCTAGCCTTCGCTCGCCTCCGACCGGAACGGGTCAACGCGCAGGTTGAATATTCAATGTAAGCTCTAGCCTCGATCGTCCAGAGGCCGCGAAGCGCGGTCCCCTGCTTAGGAGAAGCGCGTCTTGGAGAAAGACCGTCATTGGCAGGTTGCTTTTTAGTCACGGCGAGACCTCACAGATCGAGAGATCGGTGTCGCATTTGCAATCAGGAAGGTTATTACAAAATCGATTTTCAGTGTTCGCTAATATGACCGATAAGCAATCTCTCATTTGCTTATCAGTTCGTCGGCCGATTTTTTTACAGAATCGCTTGATCGTTTTCAGAGTGACCGTAGTTATTTTACCCGATAAGCCAGGTCTTTTCCAAACGACGCAGGGCGGTCGGCGGCACGTAACTGTTGCTGGCCGCCGACCCACCACTAATCATGCTAGTCGGTCAACTCCGCTTTTTCAGCGCTACGGCTACTCAATCTCGTCTAAAATACTCCAGGCGCGATCACGCGAAGCCTCTAGTATTCGCACCATTTGCCCGATGATCTCGCTCCATTTCATTAGGTTACCTACAATGCAACCGTCGATTTCGTCTTCGACGTCGTCCTCATGAGCTTCCATCAAATCCGAGATGACAAACTCCTCTAACCGCTGCAACTGAATGAGCATACTGCCGACAAACCGGAATTCCGCATTATCTTGGATTGGCGAAATTACTGCGCGGTATTCTGACGCTCGAAACGTTTCCGTCACTTCGGCTAGCTTTCGTAGCCGCTCTTTTTGAACCGTAGATTTTCTATTCATGATCAAGTCTCCGATTGGAATGCGACGCCTATTGCGCTCGCTCCCTCCTTTACAAGATCGGCTTACGGACAGACGCTGCTGTGTGAAAAGATCCTTCGCTCGCTGCGGCTTGTCCGCGGTCAGGTGCGGCTGCTACTGAACGGGATGCTTCGTTTCGGATGAATTCCTTGATCGTGTCGTCGGGGCTAAAAGTCACAATGGGGGTACGCATTTCTGTCTCCAGCAAATAGGCCGCAGCCGCCGTTAACCCGTACAGCTGTAACAGCGAGCTCCTGCGCAGCCAATCACACGCAAGCTGTGGGATTCGACCCTGTTGGCTGCGTAGCTAAGACATGAGGCCTGAGCTGCTGGCTCGTGCAAAGCGCTGCGCAGCAAAGAAGTTCCGCGCGTGGGCTTACAACCTACCGACGACACAATAGAAATTTCCCTTGCGCGCTGAGTCATACGCTCTAGAATCTCACTGCAACTGGTTTGAAATAAGATGGCTGGCAAGCAAGCGAAGACTCTTTCGACTGATCACATCGACGATCTCTTGTTTTTCGCCGAGCGCTCTCGCCACCCAATTCGTAACCGTCTGATCGTTCTGCTCTCGGTCAAGGCGGGTCTTCGCGCCGCCGAGATCGCCAATTTGACATGGGCCATGCTGCTCGACCCGAGCGGCGAGGTTGGCAGCACGCTCGAAGTTCGCGACGAGATCGCCAAGAAGCGCAGCGGCCGCTCGATTCCAATTCATCCTGAGCTTCGGCAAACTCTCGTCGAGGCGCGGCAGCTGTCTCGGGGGCAAGGCCCCCTCATTAGATCCGAGCGCGGCGGTGCAATGACACCGATGAGCATCGTTGTCTGGTTTAGCCGCGCTTATGAGGAACTCGGGTTCGAGGGATGTTCGTCGCACTCGGGGCGTCGAACTTTCATTACGCGAGCGGCTCGCTCGGTTCACAAGGCAGGCGGTTCACTGCGAGATGTTCAACTGCTAGCTGGCCACCGATCCATTCAGACGACGCAGCGCTATATCGACGGCGACAGCGACGCTCAACGGAGGCTGGTATCCCTCATCTAGCGACCAACGTGCCGCGGCAACGCACCGCAAAGGGTCGCACCGACAAAAGGCTGGTCGCGGCGAGAGCCTCCGATCCGCTGGGGCGGGCCGAAGACTTGATCCGGACTGTATGCGCGGTCGCCGGTTCGATGTCGTTCCTTGAGGAGATCGACGACGAGGCTCAGCACGCAGGCTTGGTTCAAGCCGTCGCCCTCGCCGACACGCCACGAATTTTCGACTGGTTGGTCACGACGTTCAGTTTCCAAGGCATCTCCGATCGCGTCGCGCGGGGCTACATCTACAAGCATGGCACCGCGTCCTGGTCGGGGATTGCGGCGAGCGAGAATAACGCTTCCTCTTGCCCGAAGCTACGCAGCTACTGGCATTTCGAAGGCTGCCGATACGACAAGACCAGTTTTACCTGTGCGGAGCCCGACCACATCGATGCGTGCGCCCTGCCCCGGCCGCGCCTGCGCAACGGCCGACTGAATCAAACCGCGTACTCGCTCTTCTTGTTCGTCCGCGACCTCGCCAACGACGATCTGGTGGGCTGGATCGACAGCCAACTGGACGGCGCAAAAGGTGCGACCAGGGTGGAGTTGGAAGCGGCGCGTCAGGAAGCCTTGATCGGCCCGCTGCGAAACGTTTACGGCGTCTCCGACAAGATATTGATGATGACGCTCTCGACGCTGCTGATCGGCGCGCGCGAGCAACGGCCGACATGGCTTGAAACCGGTACCGCAATGATCGCAGTAGACACGCTGGTTCATAACTTTCTGCATCGCACTGGCATTTTACAGGACTGTGGTAGCTCTCACGCTTATGGCGCTGCTTGTTATGGTCCGGGCGGCTGTGCGGAGATCATCAGGACCGTGGCCGGCCGTATCAATACGCGCACCTTGAACCCAGCATTCCCGCGGAGGTTCGCCAGGTTCGTACAGAATGCGATTTGGAGGCTCTGCTCACTCGACGGCCTCAACTTGTGTAATGGCAACCGAATTGACGACCGACGAGCCTGCCAAATCGGCTACTGCTACCTGCATCAAAGGTGCGGTCGAATACCGTTAAAATCGCAAAAATAGACGTAAAAACAGCTACTTATAGTGCGTTTTTAGCGCAGATTTCGCTTGAGGCATCAAGGCGATTTGCTTATACTCGCTCTACAAGGTCTAACAACGACTTTGCAATTTATAGTGGAGACACTTTCGTGATTGATTTGCCTCGGCGGGCGCCTGGCCCGCCACCATGGCCAAGCCATGACATCGCTAGAACCGCAGACCACGGGGCCCTATTGGGCCCCGTCTGCTTTTGAGGAGGAGAAACATGGGAAAGCAGCCAGAGAAGAAGACGGCCAACGCAACGGACAAGCTGTTTGTCTTCGGCCTTGATGAAGACGGAAAGCCGAGGGGCGCAAGGTTTGCGGAGTTCAACGAGAAAGTCGTCAGCGCCGCGGCGCAGATGAAGCTAGCGACCGTGCACCCGGCCTCGCCAGCAGTCACCGAAATTGGCATGAAGCTGCCCGTAGGGAGACTATACGCCAGCGGAAAAGCGTTCGTGCCACCGATCCGGCGGGACCTCCTGGGCAAGCTCAAAGCCGCGCTCGATGTGCCTGGCGACGGAAGTCAGGTTCAACAGCCCGCCCCAGCGCCGTCCCCCGAAAAGGCAAAGGCAGGCGACGTTGTCGCTGCTGGACTACCGCGAACGTGGGAGAGCATCGCTGTCGGCCAACTAGTGCTAGTCGAAGACGATGATCCGGGATTTGGCTGGTGGCCTTGCGTCGTGACCGAGCGGAACAAGGACGTTTTAACGCTTCGCCTTCGCGACTACCCGGACAAGGGCACCTACGTCCGGCACGTCGCCCAGGTGGGGCTTATAAACCCCGGTCCAGAATAACCTGCTCGCCTGGACGAGAGCCGAGCCCGGACCACGGCCCGGGCTTCGACCACCTGCTCCTGCCTGACGCTCAGTAGACGCGAGCCAGCTCCACCAACCAACAGACATTATGGAGAACAACCATGTCCCTTCACACGGACCGGATACGCATGCTCAACGACGAACTTCGCAACCACCTTCTCGGCGGGGGCGCCGTCATCACGGCCGGCATCGCCGAACTGGGATCAGACGCAGTCGAGCGCTTGGTCCGCACAATCGCGGTATACGACGACTTCTGTCACGCCAATGATCCACACGAGGAACACGACGCGGGCGTCTTTCAATTCGAAGGGATAAACGTAATGTTCAAAATCGACTACTACGACAAATCCCTCAACTTCCATTCGCCCAACCCTGCAGACCCTTCGGTCACCGAGCGCATCATCACCATTATGAGGGCGGACGAATACTAACCTCCTCGGTAGCGGCCCAAAACTACCTTCACTGCTCGTTCAAAAGCTTGACGAGCGGCACCGACAGAGCCTCAGCAATTCGAGCCATTGCCAAAAGGCTGGGGTTACGCCGCCCTCGCTCGATTCCGCCGATGTAGGTCAAATCCAAGTCGGCTTCGAACGCCAATTTCTCTTGGGTCATTCGGCGCTGCTGACGAATACGCCGGACATTCTTGCCAACAATGACGCGCCAATCCTGCATTGCTGGATGGAGCATCATCGGGCATATAGTCTCTAGGGACTATATTCCATATTGAGCGGGAATCTTGGGATCGAAGCGAGGGCAACTTCCAACACCTTCACTGGAAAGAGGAACACCAAAGTGACTGAAGAACTCTCTGCACCACCGCCGCTGCCGGATCTTGGAGCGGCCAGCAAGCCAGGGCCAAACGAGTGGCACTACGTCGTAAACGGCGCTCGGCGAGGCCCGACGACCGCGACGACCATCAAGGACCTTCTGAACAAGAAAGAGATCGAGACCGACACTCAGGTTTGGCGAAAGGGTATGCCTGAATGGAAACCCCTCCGAGAGAGCGACCTCGGTGAGCTTGTAGCTGCCGAGCCACCCGCCATTTCGTCGAAGCACATCGGCAACGGTTACGTCTGGACGCTGGCCCTCTTACCAATCGTCCTGGGGGTGATCGAAGCTATGGTGAGCGCCAGCAACCAGGACGCTGCAGCCCGCGCCGTAGCTTTCGGTATTCCGTACCATGCCAGCCGGGGGCTGCCGTTCCAGGTGCCTGTTGTCATTAACGGCCTGCTCGGTTGGCTGGATGATCGCAGGTTGCAGCAAGCAGGCTATGGCTCCCGGGCAACCCGCGTTATATCCGTCCTGCTTACGCCAGTTTACCTGTTCATGAGGGCGAAGCGCTTGAGGCAGCGTCCCTATTATGCGGTCGCGTGGATCGTCAGCCTGATCATCGGCTTCATAATCTTCGCGTCGGTCGAAAGCTAAATCCATTGCGAATGCCGCGCCCAAAACAGAGCCCGGCATTTTCGCACCGAGTATTCGCTCTAGCCCCAAACAATCTGCGTGCACTCCGCCGAGATATCGTCGGTTGGCCAGCAACCTATGGATCAAAGCATATGAAATCCATGTTCCCGTTGATGTTGCTTTTTCTCTTCACCGCCGCATCCGCCGAAGAAGTCAAGATCAAGTGGAAAGGCGACTACGCTCATAATTCGAACAAGCGCTGGACCAAAGAAAACCCCTATGATTCTGGCTTCTCGAAGAACTTCAAGAACGGCACTCCGGAAGAGTTCGACGAAGTGCAGAAGGACGGCGAACTGAACGCCTTCATATACTCGCAGCAGGACTCGAAAGGTCCGGTGCCCTTCGTCATTTTGTTGCATGGCTGCGACGGCCTCGGGACACCTTCCAAGGAATGGGCGGCACATGTTGCCAACGTACTTAACCCACAAGGCGTCGGCATACTGGTGCTCGACAGCTTCACAACCCGTTATGTGGATCGCAGTTGCGGGCCCGCTGACCTGCACTGGGGTCGCCGCCGCGCCGACGATGCCTATTCCGCGCTCGACTACCTCATCGAGAAGAAGCTGGCAAAGGCTAATGAAGTCTACCTCATGGGTTACAGCAATGGCGGAACAGCGACGTTGGTGTCGATGACGACTCAGGAAGCAGATCATCCACACCATTTTGCGGCAGCATTCGCCGTCGCCCCAGGTTGCAGCCCATCATTGCAGCATTCCGCAATATATACCAGTCCGATTATCGTCTTTATGGGGGACCACGACGACGCCAACAATCCCAAATGGTGCGAAGAGCTGGCGAAGACGAAGCGGTCTGTGCCGGTGCAGATGATCGAGTATCGAGGTGCCAATCACGGCTTTCCGGTGAATGCACCAGCACACGATTTCATGGGCTGGCATCTCAGCTACAGCCCAACCGCGGAGAAGGATATGATGCAGACGATTATCTCCGCGGTCAAAACAAAGAAGTTCGTCAAGGGCATCGAGCTCCGATGACTGCTCGTACAAGGACCTTCTTGTGGGCCAGAAATCGGAACCGCCAGGATTCGACCAGGTCTATGTCCTCGGTCTCGACCACCAAGGCCATCCGCGGGGCGCTCGATTCAGTGTCCTAAAGGGCAGCATCGTCTCCGCGGCAATGGACATGAATTGCCGCATCCTGATTCGACAGCCCGCCGATGTGACCGCACTGGCCCGAAAACTGCCGATGGGATACGTCGTCGGCACCGGGAAAATGGTCAGGTTGTTGATCCCGAGAATTGGATCCAGTCTTTACAGACGGATTTTGGAAGCTTCGCGTGTTGCCATCATTCACGAAGAAACCAGAATCGCCGCTGCTATCTCGATGACCGTGCATTGAGTTTTTTCGACTAGCAGATCACAAAAAAACATGAGTCGGGAACGTCCCAACAGCTACGACTGGTTGCTAATCTTGAGATAAGTATTAGTAGAGGAGTCCTCGCGGCGCTTTCGGCGTTCTGCCTGAAGCAGACCACAAGCCGAAGAGCTGCTGGATACGCGCCCAGGAATACATTTACTCCCAAGTCGTCCCGGCGACCAGGCTCCGGCAATTCGCGCGACGCCACGATGGGCTCGCCGGATGTGCAGGTTAAAAGAATGCGGCGATGGTCGCGCCGAGAGCGCCGGAGGGCGATTGGGGCGACATGCATCCCTGAAGAAGTAAAAACCGGTGCGGAGTCCGAACGCTCCGCACCGGTCATCAACGCCGAATCTATAGCGGCGTTGTCGCTTGAGATGGAACACTACACCCAATACTTGTCCACAAAGTCGGTCTTATTCCCAGCCTCATCGACCACATCGATGCGCTTTTCTGATCTATCGAACTGATAGAAGCCATCTTCTTCCCCGCGGAACTCAAGCAGGCCCAGAGAATGCATCCCGAAAAGACGAAGGACATAGTCGGTCACCTCGCTGATCGGGTCATCGTTGATATCGAGAAGTTTGGAAAATTCTTCGAGAAGCGTCCAGATTGCTACTGGCGCTTCGATCCTCTCGATCCCGTCCAGTATGCCATGATTCTTCACACCAACGCTCTTTTCGAGATGAAGCGAGGGTCGCCAGCGGCGCACTTTTCTCCCTCCGTACTTTTCGCCTCTTGTGATGTCGTGACCTGCAAGGCACCTCGTGATGAAGTGCATCCTTTGAGGTTTCGGTAAGGTCGCGAACTCGCGATCGTGCATTAGTAGACTGAGATCGAGAGTTCGGGCGATCTCAGCGATGACAGCGTCGAGCTTAACGTCCATTGAATTTCTCCTTGTTGGCCGCAACATCGCGGCTCAGCAAGGAGTCTTTACAAGTTCGCCCGACTACCCCAGCAGCGCTGGAGCTTACACGGTCTTATCAGGACCAGAAGCAATCTCCGAGCGGATCGGCCGCAGAGTTCGCAATTTGCGGGGTTGCGCCCTCGACCGGTTTGTCGTCAGAGCGCTGTACCTCAGCGAGAACAGCGGCCATCGCGGGACCGAGGACACAACAGGAAGCCCGAACTACAAGACGATTTCGAAGCGATCCATTCGCGGAGCGGAGTGGACAGGTCGCCAATCGGCGACCTGTCACATCTGATTATGCTCGTTCTGGTTAGCGGTTCCCGGGAATCGGCCAATGCTTCGTCGAATACAGGTATTCCTTTGCGAGCCTTCGCATCGGCTTGGTTGAAATGTAGTGGTGTTCTTGAGATCCAAGTGTGTCGTTAGTGAACATCTTGTGATCCGCAAGGCCGATGTTACACAGCGCCTCACAGACCGCCATCTGTTCATTTGGATCCTCGATGAGCGTCCCATCGAGAAGCGCTTCCAAGTGCCGATCGAACTTGATCGAGCAGTTGATTGAACTGGCACTCAACACGGGGACGAATACACGGGCGTCATTAGCTTCACTCATAAGATTTCTCCGGTGGTTGTTTCACTTGGGGTCGCGTTGATACGACGACGGCAGTTAGGATTGAAAATCTAGCTGATGACAATCACACGCGTCCGGTGTGATTTCACGTTCTATCGCTTGGACCTATGAGATGTTCCGGAAAGCGAACGGAAAGGTCCTATGAGCACCACTCGGAAGGTCATCAGCTATTGGAGACGACGCAAGCCCCCGAGGGCATTTGATATCGCGCTGCTGCGGCCTTCCACGCTATCGAGGGGGAATAGATTCGAATCGCGCAAAGATGCTTTGAACGAAAGCATCCGCAGCGAAACGGTGTTAAAAGATGCCGGAGCCCCGCGGCACCTCTGGGAGTACCTGGCCGAATGCCGAGCTGGTTATTACATTTGCGAGCAGACTTTCTGCCCAAGCTGCGCGCGCCAGTTCCGCCGCTGGTTCATTGGCGAGGTTCTGCGCATTGCCAACACGAACACAGCGCCTGCCTACATTGTAACAGTGCTCCTGGCTCGCGAGGCCGACATTAACGAGCTAGACCCCGAGACATTCCGGCACACGCTGCGCAAGCGGCTCGACCGCGCCGGCTTAGGCGATGCCATTGTGGTCGGCGGCTTCGAGATGGTCTGGCGCGCGAGAGATAAGGCGTGGGTCTTGCATGCAAACCTACTCGTACTTGGGGCGGGACGGCCCGCGGTCGTCCAATTCGAAGACAGCTTCAACTCAAGTGATTTGACGCGGCCGACGCAAACGGTCGAGCTAAAGGACTTGCCTGAACAAGTGTCGTATCTGCTCAAGTTCACGACCTATCACCGGCCGCATCGACAGGTCGGCAAGAAGCGATCGATGGCAAAACCGTTGAACGCCAAGCAGCACGTCGCCCTGGTCAACTGGATGTGGCGTCATCATTTCTCTGAACTGCTCTTTCTGTATCGGGTGAGACGCCAGGGCGACCGCCTCTGCTGATGCTACGCGCAACGTTCCGATCTGAAATCGTTCACCACTCCTAGCACCGAGACAAACGCCTCTCCGGGCGTTTACGTGACACCGAGCTGCGCCGACAGGGCCGAGTCGAGGATATCGTTTACCGCAACTAGCAGCTTCGATCGGGGCATCTTCCCCCCGGCAGGGAAGCACATCAGAAGATCGGCGTGCCCCCCAGCAGCCTACAAGAGCCCGGCCTGGATCGGCGGACGGCAAGAAGGCGATGCCGCCCGCCGTTAACATCTCCTGGGAAACAAAGGTCGCCGCTCGCCATCGTCATCGGCCGGGGGCCGGGTGACCTGCCCTTATTCGTGACCACACCTTGATGCAGGGCTCACGTGTCAAGTGCTGGACCGTCCGCCGCAAGCCTTCGCCAGCGACAGTCCGAGCCGGTTGGCGCTGCGAATAAGGCCCCCGGCTCGGGATTGACTGGCATTGGGATCATACTGAAGGAATGCCATTTAGAAAGCCTTCTGAGCCTCGAAGGCGTCCTTTTTCGGAATGCCGGGAAACCATTGGGATCCGCGCGCGCTTACTCTGCCCGCTGCAAGACAGCGGGACTAAAGGCATAGACCCACGCGAAATTCTCGTTGCCCTTGCCGCCGGAATAAATCTTGCGCTGGACTACGAATCCGCCCTGCTTGGACCGGCGCAAATTGCCCTCGTTCTGGAGACGCCGCTTGAGGGAACTGGCATTGGGGCCGTCACCAACGACCTCGCTGACCTTGCGAGCGGTTAGATACAGCCATCCTTCCTCCTCGTCCGTGCCAACGTAGCCGCCGGCGCTCGTCGCAGCATCCGATCCCTTCGTCGGGCGACAACCAGCGAGATCAACAAACGGATGACGATCAGAGAGGTAAGCAACGAGTTTGCGCCGAAGTTCACCTTCGCTTGGCTCGCCGAGGGCCCGCCGATCTGCTTGAAGTCGAAGCCCGCTGAGATGACAGTCCAGAATTGCGCCAAGGAGAGCCTCTTTTTCCCAGAGCAGGATCCGATACTTGATCGCCAATCTGCCGGCCGCGTAAACGGTGGCGAAGCGGCTCGCCGTTCGTGTCAGAGATCGGAGCGTTGTTCCCCGGAGTTCTCGTTTCAAAGCCTTTCGGTACCGCGCCCGGTAGCGCGCGAGCGTCTTTTTGAGCTTCGGCAAATCGCTGTTGCGGTCCGCGACCACCCTGCGTACGAACGCGAGCCCCGCGGTGCCGAAATACAAGCGACACCTACGCTTGAGTGCGTCAGACAGTCGCTCGCCGTTGGCGAAATCATGGACAGTCTCATAGATGCCATGAGGGCTGTCGGGAGGGCATGGAATGTCGAACATGCGCCCCAAATGCTGGTCATCGATCGCAACGTTGCCGGCTTCCGCAAGTTCAGAGAATGTCATGTTCGACGTGCTGAGAAAGTAGGTTTGCCACGCACGGGACGATTTCGCGTTCGTCAACCGCTCGCGCTCGATACCTTCAGCCAAAGAAAAGGCGAGATCGGTGATTACCTGGGCGCGATGCGCGGCAGTGCGGCCAGCCCGTTGCGTCTCATCCAGAATCAGCAACGTATTGTTGTGGGCCATTGCGGTCAGTTCGGCCTTGCCCTCGGTGGTGTGCCAACTTTCTGCGAACCCCTTCTCCTGCCGCTCAGTGCCGACGTGGCAACCCCAGACAGACCCGGCGACAGTGGCCGCAGTTGTCTTGCCCGTCTCAGCAGCCCCGGAAATTTGAAAGCCTCCAGTCCGCGGCCCTTTCACGAAGGGTAAGATAGGACCCGTGAAGGCCAGTGCGCCACCAAACATCAAACGCGAATTACCGGTAACGGGCTTGGCGACCTGTTGCTGCCACTCGTCGAGCGTGCCCTTCGTCCTATACTTGGCGACCATCGCTTGATCGAGACCGTCGAGCACAGACACAGTTGGAAGCTTTGCAGGTCCGATCACTTGCTCCGGAAGGACGAACTGCTTACGAAAATGCCCGATCTTTGTGGTCACCTGGAAGCTCGCTCCGGCACCCTGGAATAACTGGAGCGCGTCGATAATCGCCTTCTTGCTTTCGGTGGAGATGCAGTTGACCCCAGCGTTCGTCAGGGCGGTGAAAATTTGACCAGGTTCCGAGACCACCGTTTTCGCTGAGACCGTAATCGCCGATTCCGGGAGAGCGATCCTAAAGTATCGCAGCCCCGTTTCGTCACGTCCTTCCCCGTCAACGTAGTATTGCTCGTCCATGTATATCTCCTGCAGATGTGAGCGTTCACATTTCACAGGCCGTTCGCCAGCACCGACGAGAAACCTGTCAGCGAGAATTGCGGGCTTATGAGCCGATCCACCTCGCAACTCCGGACTTTGACGACCCGAGCACCGATCAAGATGCCCTTTCGGCAGAACACTGCACGGCGTTGCCGCCTGGCTCCTTTTGGGAATGCCTGTGAAGCTGTGAACCTGTGACACAGCCTACGCGGAGGGCGGCGGCCCTCAAACCACACAGGGCTCATGTGATTTGCTGTCGAGCTTGCTTGAAGTTCAAGGTGCCTTACCGTGGCCTCCACGCGCGGAGCACACTCTTCCGCAAGAGATCGCGCCGGCCAGGAATGAGCCGTTGGCCCCCGGCCGGCAACATCTGTGCAATGGCAATCCGGCGCCCAAAAGTTCTCGATTATCAGAGCGCCTATGAGAAATCATACCTGGAAGGATCGACCATAATCTGGATCCATTCGGTCGATGCTGGCCGAAATCAATTTTTCTTCGTCGCTGAAGCGACGGAGCGGAGGTGCAATGCGAGAGACGCCAACGAAATCGCTTTCGCGCTGGTCACGAGCGAAACCTTTGAGGACATCCATCACGAAGCTGGCGTGGCCTAAAAATCGTTCGATTCGTCGGGAGCTTTTGACAAACGACGAAGCCCAGTCGATGATGCTATCGACCCGCTCGATTTTGGATGGTCGAAACGACTTCTCCAGATGCAGAGCGTAAAGATATGGAGCAACTAGCTTGTAGTCTTCCCAGATGCGCGCAATTTTTGAAACGCTGTATTCTTCGAACCATTTCCAAACAAACCCTTTCGCGTCCTCGACGGTCGATGGAATCCCATCTTCGGGATAAGCGTTGCTACGCAAGAGATACTCGACTATCGATACGGCGTAATCGACGTCTTTCTGGTTCGCCTTCACGCGCGCGACGAGATCGTCGCTTGGCGGCGAGTCCGCGATGGTTGTGAGCCCACCGAGACTCCAAATGCGATCCGACAGTCTTTGGTAGAGTGCGCCTTCTGGATCGTGGCGCCAGGCGCGACCTTGAAGGTGCGCGAGCGCAGTAATGCGAACGTGCCTAGCGGATTTGGTTCGTATGACCCGTTTCGCACCATGCCTAGTGGGCTTTCGCCTTGGCCGATCCGCCTGGTCGAGATACGCGTGCCCCAGTAGGGACGTAAAAGACACAACCTTAGTGGCGACGGCATAGGAGCGGTTCGAAATATTGCCAAGCTGTCGAACGGCTTTGTAAGGACGGACGTGCATTTATAACCTCTTTTGTTGGAGAACTTAGAGGCCCAAGTATGATCGCGGCGGCACGCATTGTCTGGATCGTCTAATCTGCACTGTACTTTGATCTGTTGTTGACAAAATTCATCTATTACTTGAAGCATTACTTAGATACTGTAATTTACTACGGTGGTTTTGGCCCCAGTCCCCCGCTTGCGTCAGCTGAATCAAACTTTTAGCGCCGGGGCTCATGGGCTTACTCCGACTACTCAAGCGCAGTGAGTGGGATTCAACGAGGGGTAACGCCGAGCAGCAGCATGACCGCCATCGCGGCGTTATCAGGACGGACAAATTCAATCGCACCTTGCGCAATCCCTTGCAGCGCAAGCTCGTGATGGACGAACTGGCGCGACGAGGCTGGATTGCCCGCTGGAGATCACCGGAGAATCAGGGGGAAAGTTTGGCCCAACAGCACTCACAGCGTTGGCCTGACCGGGCGAGCAGCCCATGAGCGTCGATATGGGCAAATCGTCGAGCAAGTTGCTTGCCGATGTCGCCTTTGACTTCGCTACGGTTATGAGATAATTTTAAATCTACACACGGTTATCCGGTGTCAAGCTAGTCCTCTCCCACTCAGTCTTAAGACGAGTCACGTGAAACAATCGCCGTTGGTACCGGCGACTGGCACGTCAAAATGGAGTCGAAATCTGCTGGTCGCGCGCACAACGCGCGGCTTACGGACGAACATTCGTCCGCTTCTGATCGTCGCCTATCTCGTGGAAGTACTAGTGCGACTATCTGCTTCTCAAACTCAGCCACAACCCAGGACGTCGACTCGACGCCCTGCCGACAGCTCACGCCGCGGTTGTTGAGCAGGCAGCAAGCAGCTGCCTACTGCAACCTATCGCCGAGCGCTTTTTCCGCTTGGGTGCGGTCTGGCAAGCTGCCCTCGCCCCTCGCCGGCACAACGCGGTGGGATCTGAAAGCCATCGACCTCGCATTGGACAACATGAGCGGCCTCCAGCCGCAACAGGAAACGTCTGCCTTGGATGAATGGAGAGCTAAACGTGCGCGTCGTTCTGAAAGGACTTCATAAGGTCAACGCCCGCCTCGCTACGGGCGAAGTCAAGACCTACTACTATGCGTGGCGTGGCGGACCGCAAATCAAGGCCAAGGCCGGCACGCCGGAATTTGTTCGCGAATATCACGAAGCGTACGCGAGCGTCCGGCAGCCCCGCACCGGCACGTGCATGACGATCATCGCGCAATACAAAGCTGCACCAGAGTTTACGGCGCTCGCTCGATCGACAAAGCGCGCATACCTCGCCTACATCAAGCTGGTCGAGGACGAATTCGGTGACCTGCCAATCGCCGCACTCACCGACCGTAGAGTTCGCGGCGAGTTCAAAAGCTGGCGAGACAAGTTCGCTAACACGCCACGAAAGGCCGACTACGCCTGGACGACATTGGCGCGGCTTATGTCGTTCGCAAAGGACCGCGGCATCATTGCTACCAACCCATGCGAGCGAGGCGGCCGCCTCTATGCAGCCGACCGCAAAGATAAGATTTGGTCGGAGCAGGACATCGCTGCGGTCCTGTCGGTCGCCTCGGCGGAGATCCAACTCGCCTTGATACTGGCCCTGTGGAGCGGCCAACGGCAGGGCGACCTGTTGCGCCTGCCTTGGTCTGCGTACGAGAGTCCGTACATTCGGCTGCGTCAATCGAAAGGCGGCCGGCGCGTCGCCATGCCGGCCGGCACCCCGTTGCGAGCCCTGCTTGACGCTACCGACCGTCGGGGGCCGCTCATCCTAACGAACACGCTCGGCCGGCCTTGGACGTCCGACGGCTTTCGCACCTCGTGGTCAAAGGCCTGCGAGCGCGCCGGCATCAGCGGTCTCACCTTTCATGACCTGCGCGGCACGGCCGTGGTTCGGTTGGCGATTGCTGGCGCCAGCGTGCCGCAGATCGCCGCGGTCACCGGCCACTCATTGAAGGACGTCGAAGCCATTCTCGACGCGCATTACTTGGGCCGCGATATTCGGCTCGCCGAAGCTGCGGTGCTGAAGCTCGAAGCGAGAACAAAACTGTAAAATGACCTGTAAAATGAGGCCACCTCACCTGTCACGCCTGCTGCTAAGTGTTTGATTTGTATGGTGGGCGCACCAGGGCTCGAACCTGGGACCCGCTGATTAAGAGTCAGCTGCTCTACCAACTGAGCTATGCGCCCGAAAGGCGGTCAATGCCTTGCGAGGCCGGTCGTTTAGCAAAGCGATCCGGGGATGGCAAGCGATCGGGCGCAAGTTTTCCAAGGGGTTCAACAAGGCTTCGTCCGCAGCTTCGGAAATGCGAAAAGCCGCTGGATTCCAGCGGCTTCGCCAGGGGTAACGGACACAGAAACCGGCCCCGCTCAGAGCCGGCCCTCGCGGTCCCGCCCCTCGCCGCCGTCGCGGTCGAACCGGTCACGATGGAAGTGCTCCATGCCCCTTTCCATCATCCGGTCCATGCCCCGTTCCATGAAGTGCCGGGGCGGGCCATCCTCCCCGCCGCCGAATGGGCCTCGGTGACGGGTCAGCACGGCGAGGCGCCGTTTCTGGCCCTCGTCCAGGGTCTTGTAGAGCGGATCGGCGGCATCGGCGATCTTCTTCAGGGCGGCGGAACTGGCGCCCATGTCCTCGGCGCGCTGGCGCAGACGGGCAATCGGATCGTCCGGCCTGTCGGTATCCCTCGACGTGTCACCTGGGCCGGCATTCATCCGCGCATTGGCGCGATCGATCCGCAGTTTGGCGAAGTCGCGCACCGCGGCCTCGACCGGCGGCCACAGCTTCTCCTGGTCGGCGTTGAGCCTCAAGCCGGCATGGACGGCGGCAATCCGCGCATCGACGAAGGCGGCGCGGTCCTCGGGGTTCATGCGCATGTGGCGGACGTGCTCCATCCACGGGCGATGATATTGGGCATAGACCGCGCCCGAGCCGGCAATGCTGAGCACGGCGATGGCGGCGATGGTGAACTTCTTCATCCGGACCTCCTCTGGAAGGATGCCCGCGAGGATGAGCGCGAGGAGGCTGACGCGCAACTTACAACTTGGACAGGGAGCGCGTTTCTAGGCAGATGCAACGGCCGTGAATGTCCGTTCAGATGCCAACTGAAATGATTTGCAACACAACGGGCTTCCGTGCGATGCGCGGAAGCCCTTCGTTGATCGTCTGTTCAGGTCAGTTCGTCGTGCTCTTGGATTCCTTCAGGAACTCGTCGATCAGCCCCTGGCCGACGCGGCCCGCGGCATCCTTATAGACCGGCTCCATCGCCTTGCGCATCGCTTCGTCCTGATCGGCGGTGAGCTTGATGATCTCGCTCTTGCCGCTCTTCTTGATCTCGGCCAGCGCGTCGTCGTTCTCCTTCTGCGACTGCGCGTTGTTGAAGTCGGTCGCTTCCTTCATCGCCTTGGACAGCTGGTCGCGGATGTCGGCCGGCAGATCGTCCCAGAACTTCTTGTTCACGATCACGACGTAGCCGATGTAGCCGTGATTGGTCTCGGTGATGTACTTCTGCACCTCGTGCATCTTCTGGGTATAGATGTTCGACCAGGTGTTCTCCTGGCCGTCGACCACGCCGGTCTGGAGCGCCTGATAGACTTCCGAGAACGCCATCACCTGCGGCAGAGAGCCGAGCGCCTTGAACTGGGCCTGCAGCACACGCGAGGACTGGATGCGGAATTTGACGCCCTGGTAGTCGGCCGGCGTGATCAGCTTCTTGTTGGCGCTCATCTGCTTGAAGCCGTTGTCCCAATAGGCGAGGCCGGTGATGCCCTTGGGTTCGAGCAGCTTGAGCAGCTTTGCTCCGAGCGGCCCTTCCGTCACCTTCCGCAGCGTCTTCAGGTCGGGCAGGATGTAGGGCAGATCGAATACCTCGAACTCGCGGATGCCGAGCGGCCCGAACTTGGAGTTGGACGGTGCCAGCATCTGCACACTGCCGAGCTGCAGCGCCTCGAGCTCTTCCTTGTCCTTGTAGAGCGTCGAGTTCGGGTAGACCTCGACCTTGACCTTGCCGCCGGTGTATTTCTCGGCGAGCTCCTTGAATTTCTCCGCGCCCTTGCCCTTCGGCGTGTCGGTGGCGACGACGTGACTGAATTTGATGATGATTGGCGATTGCGCCAGTGCCGGCCCGGTCAAACCGAGGGCCAGGACCGCGATGGACGCGGCGATCGCAAAGGTGCGCATAGTCTCTCCCCGTTGTTTTTTGGGCCGCCCGGCGCATAGGCGGCCAATCCTTGCTCCGGCTGCATCAATAGCGGCTGGGAGATGGAGCCGCTATTGGCCCTTAGCAGGGCAGCTATTCGCCACCACAATCGGCGTCATTCCGGGATGGTCCGAAGGACCAGACCCGGAATCTCGAGATTCCGGGTTCGCCTTCGAGGCGCCCCGGAATGACACGCTGACGCGCCTCAGCTCGCCGCGGCCGTCGTCACCGTATCGCGCTGGCGCTTCATGACGATCTTGTTGAGCGCGCCGAGATAGGCCTTGGCCGAGGCCACCAGCGTATCCGGATCCGCCGCGCGCGCCGTCATCGAGCGACCGTCCTGCGACAGCCGCACCGAGACTTCCGCCTGGGCGTCGGTGCCTTCGGTGACGGCGTGGACCTGGTACAGCTCGAGCTTGGCCTCGTGCGGCACCAGGCGCTTGATGCAGTTGAACACCGCGTCCACCGGACCGTTGCCCTCGGCTTCCTCGATCCTGATCTGGCCATCGACGTCGAGCTTCATGGTGGCGCGCTGCGGACCATGGGTGCCCGCGATCACCGTCAGCGAGGTCAGCTTGATGCGGTCGTGCGATGCCGCCATCTCCTCGTCCACCAGCGCCTCGATGTCCTCGTCGTAAATGTCCTTCTTGCGGTCGGCGAGCGCCTTCATCCTGTTGAACGCGTCTTCCAGCTGGTTCGGACCGAGCTTGTAGCCCATCTCCTCCAGCTTGTGCACGAAGGCATGGCGGCCGGAATGCTTGCCGAGCACCAGCGAGGACTGCTTCAGGCCGACCATCTCGGGGCGCATGATCTCGTAGGTGGAAGCGTCCTTCAGCACGCCGTCCTGATGGATGCCGCTCTCATGCGCGAAGGCATTCCGGCCCACGATGGCCTTGTTGTACTGGACCGGAAACGAGGTCGCCGCCGACACCAGCTTCGAGGCGCGGGTGAGCTGGGTGGTGTCGATCTTGTTCCAGTAGGGGAATTTGTCGTTACGGACGTTGATCGCCATCACGATCTCTTCGAGCGCAGCGTTGCCGGCGCGCTCGCCGATGCCGTTGATGGTGCACTCGACCTGGCGCGCACCGCCGACGATGCCGGCCAGCGAGTTCGCCACCGCCATGCCGAGGTCGTTATGGCAGTGCACGGAGAACACGGCCTTGTCCGAATTCGGCACGCGCTCGATCAGCGTCTTCATGAAGTGGGTGTATTCCTCCGGCACCGTGTAGCCGACGGTGTCGGGGATGTTCACCGTGGTGGCGCCGGCCTTGATCACGGCCTCGACGATGCGGCACAAAAAGTCCATCTCGCTGCGGGTGCCGTCCTCGGCGGACCATTCCACGTCGTCGATCTGGTTGCGGGCGCGCGCGACCATAGCGACCGAGGTCTCGATCACCTGCTCCGGGGTCTTGTTCAGCTTCACCCGCATATGCAACGGTGAGGTCGCGATCACGGTGTGGACGCGGCCGCGTTTTGCAAATTTCACCGCCTCGGCGCAGCGGTCGATATCGGCCGGATGCGCGCGCGACAGGCCGGCGATCACCGAATTCTTGGAGCGGCGGGCGATTTCGCTGACCGCCTGGAAGTCGCCTTCGGAGGTGATCGGAAAGCCGGCCTCGATGACGTCGACGCCCATATCGTCCAGCAATTCGGCAACTTCGAGCTTCTCCTCGAAGGTCATGGTGGCACCGGGGCACTGCTCGCCGTCGCGCAGCGTGGTGTCGAAAATGATGACGCGGTCCTTCTCGGACTTGTTCTGGGTGGCCATTCCTAAATTTCCTTTTGAGCGTTTGCGCCGTTCAGACCGGTTTGGTCCCTTGGCGCTTGAGGTGTCCGGTGATCTCGACCAACCCCTGAGCGCCCAGGCGCGTGGCGCCCAGCCGGCCCTCAGGGGCAAGTAAGAAGAAGGCCGCCAATAAGGAGGGTGGGCAGCGACGCGGCCGGGATCGTGGCGGCGGCCAGAGCCGCCTCCCCCGAAATCCCATCGATTTGGCCGCGAATCAGCATTGCCGGACCCTTTTGAGCCACAAATCCTCGGCCAAGACCGTTGACGGTTGGTTGCCAGGGGGCTCAGTGCGTTCCGTTTCTAGACGAGAAATGGCTGCAACTGCAACGCCAAAAGATGGTCAGCATACATGACCTAATGGGTCGATGATGGCCGCACGGAGGGCGTCGCCCGCATGGGAGCGAAGCGCGATGCGGGAGCATTGTCCTGGATTTTGCTTGCCGCTCCATCCAGGCTGCCAGATTTGCGAGGGAGACGCCTATCCCGTGCCGGTGCGGCGGGCGCGGGCCCTGTTTTCCCAGCGGTTCAGCATCTGACCGAGCTCGCCGGTGACCGCGGGTGCAGCCGTCCTGGCGTTCGTGATCTCGTTGGTGTTGGCCGGTGCGTTGGCTGAGAGCCAATCGGGCTCCGTGTACTCGCGCCAGCGGCGCGCCTCCGCCCGCCTTTTCCGGGAGACGTGATCCCGCGTGAAATAGCCCGCCGCAAATGCGATCGCGAGAAGGATGACCAAGACGACAACCTGCACAATGAGCTCCGGCTTTATCCCCGTTCAGCGCCCGCCAACCCCAACGCATTCGAAGGTGACGAAATTGCGACCCACGATCGCGCAGCGGTTTTGATTCCGCCCCTCGCAACCGACACCGGACCAGACTAACCTTCCGCTGCGGCCGGGCATGCGCGGGTGACCTGGAAAAGTCCTCCGCGGAACGAGGACCGTAAGGCTGGGATGAATGGGGAATATCTTCATCAGTCACTCGAGCAGCGATGTTGACCGGGCCAGGGAGGTTTTGGACTGGCTGACAGCGAATGGCTGGGACGATGTCTTTCTCGATCTTGACCCAGAACGTGGCATCGGGGCTGGCCAGCGTTGGAAAGATGCGCTTCAGAAGGCTGCGCAGAGGTGCGAGGTGGTGCTTGCGCTCATCTCCAACGAATGGCTTGCCTCGCGTTGGTGCCGGGCGGAGATCGACACCGCCCGTCTGATGGGTAAGAAGATCATCATCGCTCTGATCGGGGCCGACAAGTCGGACGTGCCGCTCGACCTCACCGACGAGCAATGGGTCGATCTCAATGCTGGTGCTCATGAATACAAGCGCCTGGCGCTAGGGTTAAAGCTTGCTGGGCTCGATCCATCGACTTTCGAGCTTCAGCCCGGACGCCGCCCTTATCCCGGGTTTGCGTATTTTGATGAGCAGGATGCGGCGATCTTCTTCGGGCGCGATGGGCAGATCGTGCGCGCGCTCGACAGAATGCGTGTCATTGCGCGGGTCGGTGTCGATCGCATGCTCGTGATTCTCGGAGCATCGGGATCAGGAAAGTCGTCGTTTCTGCGTGCTGGACTTCTGCCGCGCCTCAATCGAGACGACCGGACCTGGTTGCCGCTTCCTACGATCCGACCGGAGCGTGCCGCTATCTCGGGCGATTTCGGACTTGCACAGGCCCTCCTGAGCAAGATCAGCGAGGAACGATTTGCCGGAGAATTCCGCAAGCGCGGCCTGCCGCGCAGCCGCGCCGCTATTCAGGAATTCATCGAGACGGACGAAGCCGGTCTTCGCAAGCTTTTTGACGCATTGCGGGACATCGCGCATCAACCTGATTTGTATGGCACGAACGCGTTGCCACCGACCATCATTCTCGCCATTGATCAAGGTGAGGAGCTGTTTGGAGAGGATGGCCGCGCGGAAGCCAAGCGCTTCATCGATATCCTGACCCGAACGCTGACGTCCGATTCCGCTCATGCCTTAGCGCTGGTCGCCATGCGCTCGGACGCACTTCCCCGCCTGCAGGCGGAGGCGAAGTTCGCCGAGTTTCCGAAGGACACTTTTCCTCTGGAAGCCATGTTGGAGAGCTCATACCGCGCGGTGATCGAAGGGCCGGCAAGGCTGCTCGAGCCAAAGCCCCTCAAGCTTGATCCGAGGCTGACCGATGAATTGCTGAGGGACGTGTCCGGCCAGGATGCGCTGCCGCTTCTCGCTTTCACGCTTGCGCACCTTTACGAAAATTACAGCGCCGACAACGAACTCAATCTGGTCGATTACGAAAGGCTCGGCCACCTCAGGGGCGTCATTGCAACGGTGGTGAAGGGAGCCTTTGCCGACGGAGTCGCAAGGGGTGAACTACCGACGGACGAGAACGATCAATTGATGCTGTGGCGGGAGGCCTTCATACCTCATCTGGTGCAGGTCAACGACGCGGGGCAGTTCGTCCGACGCGTGGCCAAACGTGACGATCTTCCGCCCAGGACGTTGCCCCTCATCGATCGGTTTGCAGAACGCCGCTTGCTGATCAGGGATCGACGGACGGATGCGGGAGCCGAGGTCGAAGTGATCGAGGTCGCACACGAAGCGCTCCTGCGACAGCCGCCGCTCAGTAAATTGCTGGCAGAAGACCGGGAGTTCATGATTTGGCGGCAGCGGCTGGGTCGCATGTTCGAACTATTCACAGCCAATGAGAGGGGCCTGTTGGTCGGCCGCGAACTTCAGCGGGCTCGGGAATGGCTGCAAGCGCGTCCAGACGCAAATTTGCCGGCACCAGAGCGAGCATTCATTGCCGACAGTATCACCGAGTCCGAAAAACAATTGGCTGCGCAGGCAGAGCGAGAACGTAGAGATCAGGAAGACCAGCTCGAGAAGGCGCAGGCACGCACGCGACTGCGCCGCCAAGGCATCGCATTGGCGGTGGCAGCGCTTCTCGTGCTCGTCGTCGGCGGAGGCTGGATGTATGCCTATGTCCAACAACGCGAAGCCAATGCACAGCGAACCCTCGCGGAAAATGCCAGGGCTGACGCGGAGAGGCAAAGGGCACTTGCGGACCAACAAAGGATCATCGCGGAGCGCCTCGCGGCACAAAATGCCGTGCTGCTCGAAATGCTTCAGCTCTTCGTGACCAGCTCAATTCCGCCAGATATGGAGGCTCAGGTCGAAAGCGCAACTAAAACGCTATTGGCTGGGCGCAAGCGATATGAAGATGTCGGCAATAAGCTGAACGTGCCTTGGTATTTTATAGGCATCTTGCATGGTGTTGAGAGTAGTTTCGATTTCGGAAGACACCTGCACAACGGAGATCCACTGACTGCGAGAACGGTGCATGTGCCCGCAGGCCGCCCGCGCAGCGGCAATCCACCTTTTTCATGGGAGGAAAGTGCGACTGACTATCTTGAGCTGGGCGGATTCACGAAGTCGACCAGCTGGGGGCTGGGCGAAATGCTGTACCAGTTGGAAAAAAGCAACGGCCTCGGCTACCGCAAACATAAAATCAATTCACCATTTCTCTGGGCGTGCACGAATCACTACACCAAGGGAAAGTTCGTGGGCGATCACGTTTTCGATCCTGAAGCGGCCGTCAAGTACTGCGGCGCCGCGCCCATTCTCAAGAAATTGGTCGAACAGGGGCTGGTGAAGTTCGACTGATCTGTCCGTTCGTGATCGAAGCAAGCGTAGTATGGGCTCGCGCCACGGCTCCCGGATGGTGGACCACGCGTCCGGCGACAATTGAGAAGTATGAGGCGTGAAGTGCGGACCGGATGGCCTGCGCTGCGATGTCAACGGCAATGTCTGTTCATTCGGCGCCTGCGCATTTCGAGGAACAAGCCATGCGCATCGTGATCTGTGGCGGCGTGATCGGCGCTTGCACCGCTGAGTTCCTGGGCCGCCACGACATCGATGTCGTTGTCGTCGAGCGGACCGAGGTCGCCGCCGCCTCCGGCTTCGTTGCTTCCGATGGCGTCCGCCTCGGAATGCACCACCTGATGCTCACGCATGCCCCTCGACGGAATCTGCATGCCTGCGTGCGATGAGGGTCCCGCAGGTATCCTGCCCGCAATTGCGCAGCGCTAGACTTTAGTCCTCTCCCACGATCCTGAACGCAGTTTCACTTGCCGAGAAGGTCTCGGCCGGTATAGTCGCGGCCCAATGGCTCACAAGAGGCCTGTTCAAGGGAGAGAACAACATATGAAAAAACCACTCTCTATTGCATCGCGAATACCGCTCGCTGCGGCCGCGGTCGGTGCGCTGATCACGGTGTCAGGCGCAGCGCTTGCAGCGGATCCGATCCGAATCGGCGTGATCGCGGAAGCGCAGGCGATCGCGGGCGCATCGATCCCGCAGGCGGCGCAACTTGCAGCGGACGAGATCAACGCACGCGGCGGCGTCGACGGCCGCAAGATCGAGATCGTCTCTTACGACAACCACTCCTCTTCGGCAGACTCGGTGCGCGCGTTCCAGCGCGCGGTGAACGAGGACAAGGTCAACGCGGTCATCGCGAGCTATATCAGCGAGGTGGTCCTGGCGCTGGAGCCCTGGGCCTCACGGCTGAAGACGCCGTTCGTCACACCGGGCGCGGCGTCCAACGAGATCAGCAAGAGCGTCCATGCCGACTACGAGAAGAACAAATATACCTTCCACGGCTACCTGACCTCCGCGGCGCTGGCGCTGTCGGTCTGCGACGCCGCCAAGGATCTGCTCGTGGACAAGATGCACATGAAGTCGGCTGTCATCATGAGCGAAGATGCCGCGTGGACCAAGCCGCTCGACGTCGGTTACGAGGAATGCCTGCCCAAGATCGGGCTGAAGGTGCTCGATCACATTCGCTTCTCACCTGACACCACCGACTTCACGCCGATCTTCAACAAGATCGAGGGCGCCAGGCCCGACGTGATCATCACCGGCATCTCGCACGTGGGCGTGCAGCCGACGGTGCAGTGGAAGAACCAGCAGGTGCCGATCCCGATGTTCGGCATCTCCTCGCAGGCGACCAACGAGACCTTCGGCAAGGACACCAACCAGGCCGCGGAAGGCGTGCTCTACCAGGGCGTCTCCGGTCCCGGCGTGGCGGTGACACCGAAGTCGGTGCCGTTCGCGGAGAACTTCAGGAAGAAGTTCGGCAACTTTCCGTCCTATGCCGGCTACACCGCCTATGACGAGGTCTACTACATCGCAGACGCAGTGAAGCGCGCCGGCTCGACCGACGCCGACAAGCTGGTCACCGCGCTGGAGAAGACCGACTGGGAAGGCACGATCGGCCGGGTCCAGTTCTACGGCAAGGACGATCCGTTCACCCACTCGCTCAAATACGGCAAGGGCCTGATCACCGGCCTGATGCTGCAGTGGCAGGACGGCAAGCAGGTTGCGGTCTGGCCCAAGGAGGTCGCCAAAGCCGACGTCAAGTTTCCGAGCTTCATCAAGCTCGGCAATTAGGCAGGGACATGCTCCCGGGATCACCTCCCGGGAGCTTCCATTTGCGACCCTCGCAGCACCTTCCCTCAAAGCGGCAGTTTGACTGCCACGCGGCCAATCATCAATGCGAGTTTTCCAGATTCTGATAGATGGCTTTGCCATCAGCGCTCTCTACGCTCTCGGCGCCACCGGCTTCACGCTGATCTTCGGCGTCTCCGGCGTCCTCAACCTCTCCCATGGCGCCATCATGGTGGCGGCAGCGGTGGCGGCCTGGGCTGCCGCGAGCATCCTCGGCGTCGGCACCTATGCCGGCGCGCTGATCGGGGTGGGCGTTGCGCTCCTGACCGCCTTTGCTACTTACTTTGCGGTGGTGAAACCGATCCAGGATTCCCGGCGCATCCCGAACGAGGAAAAGGAGATCTTCGTCCTCACCGGCACGCTGCTGTGGGGCATCATGATCCAGGAGCTGATCGCCTACTTCTTCACCAACAACGCCAAAACCGTGCTGCCGATCGTCGAGGGCGTGGTCGAGATTCTCGGCGTCCGCACGCCGACGAACGAGATCTTCACCGCGATCGTATGCTGCCTCGTCATCGCGCTGTTGTGGCTCCTGGTGAACCGTACCCGGATCGGCAAGGCGGTGCTGGCGGCCTCGATGAACCCTCGCGGCGTCACCCTGCTCGGGTTCGAGCTCACCAACATCTACATCGTGGTGTGGGCGATCTACGGCACCCTCGCCGGCATCGCCGGCGTGCTGCTCGGGATGTTCTTGGGCGTCAGCTCCTACAGCGTCGGACCGCTGACGGCGAGCGCGTTCTCGATCGTCGTGCTCGGCGGCCTCGGCAGCGTCTCCGGCTCACTGATCGCGGCCTTCGTGGTCGGCTATCTCGAAACCTTCACGGCCTATCTGGTCTCGCCGGCCTACCGCACCATTCCGGCGCTGCTGCTGCTCGTCATCGTGATGTACATCCGGCCCCAGGGCCTGCTGGGGAGGCGCTGAGATGCCCACTTTCTTCACCTCGCGCCTGTTCTTCGTCTCGCTGGCGCTCGTCATCCTCGGTGCAACGCTGCCGCTCTACGTCTCCGGCTATGTGCTCGGACTTCTCACCGTCGCCTTCTATTTCGGTGTGTTCGCGATGGCCTGGGACCTCCTGTTCGGCTTCGCCGGCGAAGTCAATTTCGGGCCGACCTTCCTGATCGGCGTCGGCGCCTACACCGCCGGCATTCTCAACAACCAGTTCGGCTGGTCGGTCTATCTCTGCATCGTGCTGGGGGCCCTCGCCTCCGTCATCGCCGGCCTCGTGCTGGCACTCCCGGCGCTCAGAGTGCGCGGACCGTATTTCGGCCTGACCACGCTGGTCGCAGTGCTGATGCTGCAGAACTTCATCGTGGTGTTCGCCGATCTCACCGGCGGCGAGATCGGGCTCACCATCCCCGATGTCATCAGCATCAATGCCGGCGCCAACTATTGGATCGCGCTCGGCTTCATGACGATCTCGGCGGCAATCCTCTATGGCCTGTCGCAATCGCCTGTTGGACTCGTGCTGCAAGCCAGCGGCCAGGACCCGGTGCAGGCCGGCGCGCTCGGCTTCAACATCGTCAAGCACAAGCTCTTCGCCTTCGTCGTCAGCGCCTTCTTCTCCGGTCTGTCAGGCGCGCTGCTCGTGTTCTACTTCGGCACGGCCTCGGTCGGCACCGTCGTCGACGTCGCTGTCGGCGTCAACGTGATCGTCTCGGCCGTGCTCGGTGGGCGGCGCACCGTGCTTGGCGCGGCGCTGGGCGCGATCTTCCTGATCGTCGCCGGCGAATTCCTAAGACCGACAGGCGAGCTTGCGACTTTCATCGTCTCGGCGGTTGCCCTCCTCGTCGTGCTTTTCTTCCCCGGCGGCTTCCTCGGAGCGGCCCTCTCGCGTGAGGCACGTTCGTGATGGATATGAGACTATCAAACAGGGCCGTGCTCGAGGTCCGCGGCCTGACCAAGCGCTTCGGCGGCCTGACCGCCGTGAAGAATCTCGGCTTCGAGGTCAACGCCGGCGAGATCTTCGGCCTGATCGGGCCGAACGGCTCGGGCAAATCGACCGCGATGAAGAGCGTGATGGGCATCGAGCGTCCGACCGCGGGCGAAGTGATCTTCGAGGGCGAGAACGTCGCCGGTCTGCCCGCGCACAAGATCGCGCGCAAAGGCTTCGGCATGGTGTTTCAGCATTCGCGGCCGCTGAACCGGCAAACCGTGCTGGAGAACATCATGGTAGCGCTGCTGCCGGACAGCCTCTTCATGCTGTTTCCCGACAAGGCGCTGGTCGAGCACGCCAAGTGGATCGCGGACCGCGTCGGACTCGGCGCAGTCATGAACCGTCGCCCGCCGACACTGCCCTTCGCCGATCTGCGCCGACTCGAGCTTGCCAAGGCGATCGCCCGCGACCCCAAGGTGGTGCTGGTCGATGAGCCATTCGCCGGTCTGACGCGCGCCGAGGTCGACGTCTTCTCCGACCTGATCCGCAGCTTTCGCGACGAGGGCCGCGCGGTGATGCTGGTCGATCACAACGTCAAGAGCGTCGCCGCCCTCGTCGATCGTGTGCTCGCGATGTATCTCGGTGAGGAGATCGTCACCGGCAAGGCCGACGATGTGATGCGCAACGAAACCGTGCGGCGGGTCTATCTCGGCGGCGCCATCGAGACCCATGCGCGGCCGGAGACCAGCTTCAAGGACAAGGTCCCGCTGCTCCAGGTCGAGAATGTCAGCGTTTTCTATGGCAAGGCACAGGCGCTGGAGAACGTCTCGATCCACGTCCACGAGGGCGAGTTCGTGTCGATCGTCGGTCTCAACGGTGCCGGCAAGACGACGCTGTTCAACACCATCTCCGGCTTCTTGCCCTATAGCGGCGAGATCCTGCGCGGCGGCGAAAAGCTGCGCGGCACGAGCCCGGCGAAAATCGCGCGCAGCGGTCTCGTGCAATGCCCGGAATCGCGCGAGCTGTTCGGCGAGATGACGGTGCGGGAGAATCTCGACCTCGGCGGCCAGCATCTGTCCGACGACAAGCGCGCCGCGCAGCTCGCATGGCTGTTCGAGCTGTTCCCGATCCTGAAAGAGCGTCAAGGCCAGCTCGCGCAGACCCTGTCGGGCGGCGAGCAGCAGATGCTGGCGATCGGCCGCGCGCTGATGATGCAGCCGCAGATCCTGATCCTGGACGAACCGACGCTCGGCCTTGCCCCCGTCATCCTCGAACAATTGTCCAGGGCACTCGAAAAGCTGCGTCAGACCACCTCTATCACCGTGCTGCTCGGCGAGCAGAACGTGACGTTCGCTCTTCCGCATGCCGACCGTGTCTATGTGCTCGAACATGCGCGGATCGTCTGGGAGGGCGATCCCGGCCGTTTCGCCAGCGAAGCCGGCGCCGATTTTCTGTAAGTCCACGAGCATCGACAAGAAGCATAGAAAGGGAAACGACCATGCGACCATCGACGATCTTGAACCGCAGCCTGCTCGCCTCGGCGCTGGCGTTGTGCCTCGCTGCTCCCGCCTACGCGCAGTCGAACGATCCGATCAAGATCGGCGTCATCGCCGAGGTGCAGGCGATCGCGGGTGCGGCGACTCCCGGCGGCGCACAGATCGCCGCCGACGAGATCAACGCCAAGGGTGGCGTGCTCGGCCGCAAGGTCGAGATCGTCACCTACGACAACAAGAGCTCGTCGGCGGACTCGGTGCGCGCCTTCCAGCGCGCGGTGAGCGAGGACAAGGTGTCAGCAGTGATCGCAAGCTACATCAGCGAGGTCGTGCTGGCGCTCGAGCCCTGGGCGGCGCGGCTGAAGATGCCGCTGATCACACCGGGTGCCGCGTCGAACGAGATCACAAAGGCGATCCACAACGACTACGAGAAGAACAAGTACACCTTCCACGGCTATCTGACCTCGGCGGCGCAAGCCCAGCTCGTCTGCGACGCGGCCAAGGATCTCTTGGTCGACAAGCTCAAGTTCAAGACCGTCGCGATCATGAGCGAGGACGCGGCCTGGACCAAGCCGCTCGACGTCGGCTACGAGGCCTGCCTGCCGAAGGCCGGTCTCAACGTGGTCGAGCACGTCCGCTTCTCCCCTGACACCACCGACTTCACGCCGATCTTCAACAACATCGAGAGCAAGAAGCCGGACGTGATCGTCACCGGGATTTCCCATGTCGGCGTGCAACCGACGGTGCAGTGGAAGAACCAGCAGGTGCCGATCCCGATGTTCGGCATCAGCGCGCAGGCCCTGAGCCCGACCTTCTGGAAGGACACCAATGGCGCGGCCGACGGCGTGCCGTCGCTGGCGGTCGCGACACCCGAGGTCGCCGTGACCTCCAAGACGAAGCCGTTCGCGGCGGCTTTCAAGGCCAAGTTCGGCACCCCACCGGCCTATACCGGCTACACCGCCTATGACGAGGTCTACATCATCACCGACGCGATCAAGCGGGCCGGGTCGACCGACGCCGACAAGATGGTCGCCGAGCTCGAGAAAACCGATTACGAAGGCACGATCGGCAAGATCCAGTTCTACGGCAAGAACGACGAGTTCACCCACGGCATCAAATCCGGCCCCGGCTTCGTGACGGGCCTGGTCTTCCAGTGGCAGGACGGCAAGCAGGTCGTGGTCTGGCCCGACAAGATCGCCGAAGGCAAGATGAAGTTTCCGAACTTCGTGAAGCTGTCGCAGTAATTGGCTCACGCCCGCATCAGGCCCATCGCTCCGACGGGAGCGGTGGGCTTTTCGCTGTCTTTCGCAGGTGCGTTGTGCCGCCGCCGGCGCTTATCGACCTTGGGCGCTGTTGACTTTCAATCGTCGCGCTCCCCATACTTCGCAAAAAACAACAACCAATCATAAGACGGTTTTGAGGGAGGATAGGATGCCGACTTCACGCAGGCAGCTGCTGAAGACATCGGCGGCTGCCGCCGCCGCACTCAGCCTCGATTGGACCAGGGCCCAGGCGCAAGCCGAGACCTTGCGCATCGGCCTGATCTACGACCTCACTGGCCCGTTCGCCGCCGGCGGCTCGGTCGCCTCGTCAATCGGCGCGCAGATCGCGATCGATCTCGTCAACGAGAAGGGCGGTATCGGCGGCAAGACCAAGGTTGTTCCGGTCGCCGCGGATTCCCAGAGCAAGCCCGACGTTGCGATCAACGAGGCCGAACGTCTGATCAACCAGGAGAAGATCGACATTCTCAACGGCGTCTATGCGAGCTCGCATGCGGTGCCACTCGCGGCCAAGGTCGAGCAGCAGAAGAAGATCCTCTGGATCACGACTGCGGTCTCGACCGCCGTGTTCAAGGACAAGAACCTGCAATACGTGTTTCGCGCGCAGATCCATTCGGATCAGTACGGGCAGGCGTTTGCAAGCTTCATCACCGAACATGCGAAAGCCAAGCTCGGCATGGACCCGAAGGAGGTCAAGGTCGCGTTGATCCACGAGGACGGCCCCTATGGCGTCGGCGTTGCCTCTGCCGATGAGGCCTATGCCAAGCAGGCCGGCATCCAGGTCGTGCTGCGCGAGGGCTATTCGGCCTCGGCGCCGGACCTGTCGGTGCTCGTCACCAAGATCAAGCGTGCCAAGGCCGACGTGATCTCGCATGCCGGCTACAACCCTGACATCACCTTGTTCCTGCGTCAGGCGCGCGAGAGCGGATTGCGCTTCAAGATGCTGTTCGGGGCCGGCGCCGGCTACAGCCAGCTCGACAAGCTGCGCGCCACCTTCGGCGCCGACATCGACAATTTCTGCAACATCGATCCGGTGCCGGCGCAGCTGCTCGATCCTGCCAAGCTCGCGCCCGGCATGGGCGATCTGATCAACGCGATGGTGACGCGCTACAAGGCCAAGACCGGCGCCACCGACGTGCCGCCGCACTGCTCGATGGGCTTCAACCAGACCTGGGTGCTGCTCAACAACGTGCTGCCGGTCGCCAAGGAGAAGTATGGCAGCTTCGACCCCGAAGCCATTCGCAAGGCGGCGCTCGACGTCGACATTCCCGCCGGCGGCACGATCCAGGGCTATGGCGTGAAATTCTTCCCGCCGGGCACCCCGCTCTCCGGCCAGAACGAACGCTCGACACCGGTGGTGATGCAGAACGCCGGGGAGCACATCTCGGTGGTGTGGCCGACCAACATCAGAACGCAGGACCCGGTGTTCCCGCTTCCGAAAGGCTCGACCTACGGGGCGTAGCCGCCGCGCTGACGGTGCACCTCTCCCCTTGTTGTGGTCTTGCTGTGGGAGAGGGGGCCCGACGCGCGAGCGGCGCGCCGGGTGAGGGATCTGTCTCCGCGAGTGAACCTCTCACATGTGAAATTCGGAGAAAGTGGCCCCCTCATCCGGCGCCGTAGCCGAAGCTTCGCTTCGGCATTCTTAAGAACGGCGGAAGGCCGCCTTGCCACCTTCTCCCCACAAGAGGAGAAGGATCCGCAGCCGTGCACGCGGCCAACCAATCGCTGCTGCAACGACCCCCCCGCCGCGCTGGAGACGTTGCAGCCGATGGCGCTTGCATCCAGTGGTAGTTATTTTCGCGCTGTGGTTGGATATTCGATCGCGCCGCCACGCCCTGAAGTTGTCGGACGAAGTTTTACTGAAACACAAGCCTGCTATAATAGCCTTTAGGTAATTGACCCTGCTCCTTTTTTCGCATGTCGCAAGGCTGGCGCAGTCGGACGGGCACGCATCCAGCGGCGACCCTTATTGGGAATACGCATAATAGTGATAGTCAACGATGGGGGTGACCATGCCCGCCATGTTCGAGCTGCTCTATCGCGAATATTGCCGCGCCCGCCTTACTGAAATGCGAAAACAGCCTCTGCTCACGAGCAAACGTCCTGAGCTCTTTGAAGCGGATTGCGATGCTGCTGATCAGAGTAGCGTTGGCACGGCGGACACACAGCACGAAGTCCGGCACGGCGCACAGAGTTGAAGCGCGCCACGAAACAGGAGGCCTCCCCTCGCCGCAACAGCAATTAAGAAAGATCGTCCCCCAGGAAGCAACATTGAATGCGCCGAATTCCATACTGCGTCGATTGCTTGAGTTTCGTGCCGGACCATTTTTGACTTAATGACTGTCGGAGCTTGGCAGGCGGCCTGGAGCGCGACGGCATCAAGCTCGGTGATCGCATTGCCACCATCGCCTGGAACACTTGGCGCCATTTCGAAGAAAGGTCACGGCGGTAGCGCGCGGCTAATCAATCTGTGCCGCAATGACGTAAGCACCACATACCGCGCTGACGGTGCACCAGCCTTGTGGGAGAGGGTGTATCGCCGCACGGCGGCGAGACGGGTGAGGAGTTCTCTCGGCGAGCAAAGCTCTCGACCTTCGAACGATGCCAAGATGCGAGCTAGTTCACAATGAACCGGGTGACAGAAGCAGTCGCCTTGCTTTGGCAGCAACTACGTTGCCTATATCTGAGAGGTGTATCATGAAGACGGCACTTCTTGTTGCAGCTATTTTGGCTGTTGGTATTGTATCAGCTAATGCTGGTAGTGATCAGCGTCATCGTTCATCACTCCATAACAGACACCATACTGGATCAGCTATGATGGCTGTTGGCGTTCCAACAGGCGGTGGTGTTGACCAACGATCTGCCTCGACACTTTATAGGCAGAATCTGCGCGACTCAGGCTACAATGCTAGAGAGAACTTCGATAAAGATGGTCATATGTGCGTGTCCTGCAATTATCAGGGCAATTGACGAAGCTGGTGTGAGGACTGAAAGCGCGATCACAATGGATCGACCAGCCTGAGAAGAAGAATCGAGGGCGGGCGTCCAGATAGAGACCTCGCACGCTTTCAAATACGAGCTTCGCCGAAAAATAGCCCAAGGGATTCCCAAGTGGATTTCCTCAAGTGGATTTCCTAAAGCGCGATGAGATTTGGATGAATCGTCATCGCGCTTTAGCTTCTTGTTTACGCATGATCTTTCCGGAAAACCGCTTCGCACTTTTCCGGATCATGCTTTAGGCTTTTTTGTTTGCGCGCTCACTGCTCAGCCATGCGCGCGGCCAGCTCAGCGGCTTCATCACTAAAACACCACCCTTCGCCCCTCCTCCGCCGCCCAGTACCCCGCGTAGTTCACCTTGATCGTCTCGTACGCGAGCGCCAGGTTCGACAGCGGCTGTCGTCCGGTCGCGACGCATTCCATGAAGTCCTGGATCTCCTGCAAGTATCCGCGCGTCCATTCCTCCTCGAGGCAGACATATTGCCAGCCGGTCTTGCGGTCGACTTTCTCCGTGATGTAGACGCTGGCGAGCTTTTCCTCGGACGTCTGATAGCTCATCAGATGCGTGTTCGGGGTGATGTTGGCGAACAGCGAGCCCCCGCTTGTGTAGGTCTCGATCAGGTTGCGCACGCCGCCCATGATCATGTCGCCTGAGAACACGGTGGCCTTGGTGCCGTCGGAGAAGGTGGCGGTGAGCGTGCCCCAGTCCTCGACATCGACGGGATTGGCCTTGATGTAAGAGCGTTCCTCGGGCTTCAGCTCGGCGGTGACGTTGCCGACGTCGCAAGTGACGCTGGCGACGCGGATGGTCTCGCCGCGCGCCTTGGCTTCCACCTGCTTCAGATACAGCACGGCCGAAAGCGGATGGCAGCCCATGCGGATCAGCGAGCCGCCGCCGGTCATCGCCCATTGCGCGGCATGTGCCGCGTGCGAGCCGGAATGGCTCTCCTCGCCTTTCATGAACAGGATCTTGTCCTTGGTCGCCTTGAGGATCTCGGCGATCTTGGTCACCGCAGGCGCGTATATCCAGTCCTCGGCATACATGAAGAGCTTGTCCGTGCGCTCGATCGCAGCACGCGTCCGGTTCATCTCTTCGATCACGCGCTCATACATCAGCGCCTTCGGCACGTGCTTGCCGATCGGCTGCGTGTCGCCCTCGCGGCCGAAATAGCCGGCGAACGGTTTTTCGCAGATGACGTGCTTGCCGGCCTGCATGCTGGCGACGATCATCCCGGCATGGAGGTTGGGTGGCGTGCAGATGTCGATGACGTCGAACTCGCGGTCCGCGATCAGATCGGCGAAACTCCGGTAAACGCGCGGGATATTGTGATGCTGAGCGAATGCGACAACCTTGTCGCCGCGCGCAGCCACGGCCGCGACCTCGACGTCCACGCCATAGACACGCCGGAACGCATACATGTGCAGCTCCGACACGAAGCCGCAGCCGACGAGTCCCACCCTGATTCTGGCCATGGCGCCCCCTTACTTTGGGCGGCACTATAGCGTGCCTCGAGGTCTAATCCACCGAGACGCGCACCACGCCTGCGCTCATCATGCCGAGCGCGCGGGCGGCGGGCACCGAGAGATCGACGATGCGGCCGCGGATGAAGGGGCCGCGATCGTTGACGCGGCATTGGATCGTGCGCCCGCTGTAGGAGACCCTGAGCACACTGCCGAACGGGCGCGTGCGGTGGGCGCAGGTCAGCTCGCCGCCTTTGCCGGCTTTTGCGTATCCGTAATAGGAGGCAAGGCCGCTTTCGGCTTTTGCAACGGACATCAAAGCAAGAGATAAAGTCACGAGACCAAGCAATAGAGTCGTCTGCGCGTGCACGGCACCGCTCCCGGGTTGGCCTGCCCGGCGCTGCAAACGTCGCTTGTTCCCTCAGGTTCCGGGAACCCTGCCGGGAATGCCCGGCAGGGCCATCACACTTTGTTACTGCTTGTGGAATACCAGCGTTCGGACCTCGATGCTTTCGCGCGGCGCCGCATCGGCCGGCGTGGTCGGATCGACGAATGCGGTATGCGGCCCGAAGCGGGTGCGACCATCCGTTGCGGAATCGTAGCACTTCAGCAGCAGCGCCTCGTCCGGCGTCATCTCGGGAAAATAGAACCAGCGGTGGTTCGGATTGTACTTCACCGAATAGATCTCGCCGCGGCGGTTGGGATAGATCAGGTCGGAGGCGACGAGATCGTCGGCCGCCACCGTGGTGCCGTCGGCCATGGCAAGCGGTGAATCGCGCAAGGGGCCCCGGATCGGCCGCCAGAGATTGATCACCTGCACGCGTCCCTTCAGCAGCTCCTCGGCCTCGTCAGGCAGATGCTCGCGCACGCGATTGGCGCCGGAGACCGCGGTTTGATCGACATGAACGCGCGTCGCCGGCTGACGCGGCCCGCCGCCCCGGATGTCCGGGGCGCCCTCGACGCGCTTGCGCACGGTGTGGTCGAAGATGAAGACGCGATCGGCCTTCAGGGTCGCACGCAGGAAGGCTTCGACGGCCGGATAGTACACCGTCCTCACCTCCTCGTCGTCGTAGAAATCCTTCACCTGGGTCGGATGGCGCACCAGCGCAAAGCCCTCGCGATCAAGCGAGAAGTTCTGCGCGATCAGCCGCGCGTCGAAGATCGGGACCTGATGCGGCTCCGGCAGCGACGTGCTCTTCGGCTCGCCCGGCGGCGGATCGAAGGCATAGGTGCGCGGCTTGGCTGATGTCGGCGCGAGATAGTTGAGTTCGGCAGTGACGAAGGGAAGCGATTCGATTCTTGTTTCTTGCAGGCCCATGGCCGGTCTCCCGATGTGGTCGTCGAATTGATCTTTGCGGGAGTGCACCGTGCCGCAAGAGGTGCGATGCAAATAGCAACGAGGGTGTTGTCAGCAGTGAGGAGTGAAGAATGAAAACGTCGAGAAATGCGAGTGTTATGGAAACGCCATTCTCGTCTCACAGATGCTTGAGCGGTTCGTGAGGCCTCGTGCCCCGGACGCGGCGCAGGAGCGCTTCACGCTGCAGCGCGTCCGGGACACGAGAGAGTGTACTACAACCCCGCCTTCGCAATCGCGTCCGCAAACGAGCGGTCGACGATCTCGGTTGCATCCAGCTTCTGCTTGATCAGGCCCCAGCGGAAATAGAGCTCGATCGTGCTCTGCTCGTCCGCGACCACGCCATCATCGATCGGCGCGATGCGAATCTTTGCGCGCGACAGCCAGTTCTGCGGCACGGCGGTCGGGATGTTCATCAGCCTGCCCCACGTCGCGGCGTAGCTGTCGATATTGTTCAGCGACCACGCCCGCGCCGCGGTGAGGCGCCGGACGAAATCGGTCAGCTCGGCGCGTTTGTCGCGGATGGCCTCGGGCCGCGCCACCTGGAAGCTGAGACCCGGTGTCAGGCCTTCGGAGGAGATGATGCGGCGCGATTTGAACAGTACCTCCTCCTGGCTGACATAGGGCTCCCAGGTCGACCACGCATCGACTGAGCCTTGCATGTAGGCGATCTTGGCGTCGGACGGCGCCAGGAAGGCGATCTGCACGTCGCTCGCACTCCAGCCGTTCTTCTCGAGCGCGGCGAGGATCAACTGATGGCCGATCGACCCGCGGCCGGTGGCGATCTTCTTGCCACGGAGGTCGGCAAAGGTCTTGATCGGCGAGTTCTCCGGCACGAGGATGGCGAGACCCTCGCGCGTCTGGCGGATCGCGGCGATCGCCTTCACCGGGGCGCCCGACGCGGCGGCGAAGGTGAAGGGCGCATCACCCACGAGCCCGGTCTCGATCGCTCCCGCGCTCAGCGCCTCCAGCAGTGGGGCTGCCGCTGGAAACTCCTTCCACTCGATCTTGTAGGGGACGTCCTTGAGCACGCCGGCCGCTTCCATCACGGCCTGCGAATTGCCCTTCTGATCGCCGACGCGCAGAGTGGTTTGCGCTGCCGCCAGTTCGAACCAACCGAGCAGCAGCGCGCCGGCCAGCATGAGGCGGATCATTCTGCCGCCTCGCCGCGAACGGCCTGTCGCTTGGCGATCAGCTCGCGCGTCAGCGGGATCAGCTCGCGGCCGTATTCGATCGCATCGATCAGCGGATCGAAGCCACGGATCAGGAAATGGCTGATGCCGAGGTCGTAGTAATCGCCGAAGACCTCCGCCACCTGCGCGGGCGTTCCGACCAGCGCGGTGGTGTTGCTGTTGGCACCGGTGAGCTTTGCGATCTCGGTCCAGAGCCGCTTGTCGATCCGGCTGCCCTGGTCGGCGAGCGCGAGCAGACGCCGCGCGCCTGATGTGGCGTGGCCGTCGGCCGGCCTGCGATAACCGGTCTTGTCCTGCAGCGCGGTGGCGCGCGCCAGAATTTCCTCCGCCTTTTCCCAAGCCTGCTTTTCGGTCGGGGCGATGATCGGCCGCACCGACAGGCTGAAGCGCGGCGTCGGCCGCTCGTGCCTCACCGCCGCGTTATGGACGCGCGAACTGACATCGCGCACCTGCGCATAGGACTCGCCCCACAGTGCAAAGGTGTCGGCGTGCTTGCCGGCGACGTCGATCGCCACGTCGGAGGCGCCGCCGAAATAGACGCGAATGCCTTCGGGACGATACGGCTTCACCTGCGAGAAGGCGTTCTCGACCTGGTAATACTTGCCCTTGTAGGTGAACGGCTTGTCGCTGGTCCATTCCAGCTTGAGCACATCGAGAAACTCGGAGGTACGGGCATAGCGTTCGTCCTTGTCGTCGATCGTATTGCCGTCCTGCCGGAGCTCGGTGGCATTGCCGCCGGTGATGACGTGGAGCGCAACGCGGCCGCGGGACAACTGGTCAAGCACCGCGAACTGCCGTGCCAGCAATGTCGGCGCGGTGAAGCCGGGCCGCTGGGCGATCAGCACGTTGAGGCGGTCGGTATGGTTGAGCACGTGCTGCGCGACCTGGAGCGCATCCGGCGATGTCGAATGGAACGCCAGCAGCGCACGATCGAAGCCGGCATTCTCATGCGCCTTCGCCACCGTCTCGATGTGGGTGGGATTGAGGACCGGACCTTCGCGGACGATGGTCTCGGACGAATTGTTGTTGCTGATGAAGCCGATGAACTCGATCGACATGATCGTCTCCCTGTTGCTTTTCCTAAAGGCCCAGTGCGGTGCGGCCGAGGCCGATGCGGGTGGAATCGTCCTGCGGCGTGTGGACGCGCCCGCACAGCACGTCGCGATAGTGCCGCTCCAGCGGATGGCTACGGGACAGGCCGTGATTGCCGGTCAGTGACAGCGCGTCCTCGACCACGGCGACGGCATTGTTGGTCACGGTCAGCTTGATCGCGTTGGATTCGCCGGGCGACAGTTGGACCCCATCATCGAAGTCGCGGGCGAACGTCTCGATCAGCCGCGCATTGACCGCGAGCCGCGCCTCGATGGCGCCGAGGATCTCCTGCGCGCGGGCCAAGGTCGCGAGCGGCGCGCCGAGGCTGGCGGGCACGCGCTGTTTCAGAAAGGAGATCAGCCAGTCGCGCGCCGCGCGGGCAACGCCGTCATAGATCGCGGCGACGAAAACGGTGTGGATGGTCGCCTGTGTGGCGTCGGGCGCACGCCAGTCCGCCGGCTTGCGCAGGTCGACTTCGGCATCCAGCGGGATCACGACGTCTTCGAAGATGACATCGTGGCTGCCGCTGGCGCGCAGGCCATGATGGTCCCAGGTCTCGACGATGCGGGTGCCCGGCAGGCCTGCCGGCACCAGGAACTGGCCGACGCGCGGCTCGGCCTCGTCGGTCCGCGCCCAGACCAGGTACCATTTCAGGATCGGCGAGCCGGTCGAATAGATCTTGTGGCCGGAGAGGCGCCAGCCGGTTTCGGTGCGGCGCGCGATCGTCGCCGGCAGGCCGCCGCGCGCCGGCGAGCCGAGCTCGGGCTCGACGCGCAGCGCGTTGACGAGCGCAAGACCTTCGACGCTCTCGCGCGCGAGCTTGCGCGACAGCCGCGCCGGCCAGGTCTGGCTGCGCGCCATGACGAGATGATTGATGTAGTGCATCGACAGCACCAGCGCGGTCGACGGATCCGCCTTGCCGAAGATGCCGATGACGCGCGCGGCGTACCGCGCGCCCGCTCCGCCGCCGCCATGGGCCGACGGCACCGTCAGCGACAACAGGCCCGCCTCGAACAGTTCACGGAAATTCTCGAACGGAAAGCTGCCGGTGCGGTCGTGCTCGGCCGCACGCGCCGCAAAGCCGGCCACAAGCGTCTCGGCACGGGCGATGTAGTCGGATTCGCTGTGGGCCGTACGACCCTTGGCTATGGAGGTTACCATGTGGCGTCGAGCCCCAACAGGCCAAGGATCTGACGACGCAGGTCAGCCAGATACGGATCTCCACGATGGCGCGGATACGGACGATCGACGCGGATGTCGGCCTTCACGTGCGCCGGCCGCTCGCTGAAGACGATCACCCGGTTGGCGAGCACCAGCGCCTCCTCGGCATCATGCGTCACCAGCAGCGTGGTAAACGCCTTGCGCTGCCAGAGCGAGACCAGCTCGGCCTGCATGGTGATGCGAGTCAGCGAGTCGAGTTTACCCAACGGCTCGTCGAGGATCAGGATCTTGGGATCGTTGACCAGCGCCCGCGCCAGCGCGACGCGCTGCGCCATGCCGCCGGAGAGCTGGTGCGGATAGGCATTGCGGAACGACGAGAGCCCGACGAGATCGAGCGCGTCGTCCACGCGCTGCCGCTGGCTCTTGAGAATGCCCTGGGCCTCGAGGCCCAGGGCGACGTTGTCCCAGACCGACCGCCAGGGAAAAAGGGTCGGATCCTGGAACACGACCACGCGCGAAGGATGCGGATGTTTGATGCGCTCCTCGTCCTCCCGCAGCCTTCCTGCCTTGGGCTTGTCGAGGCCGGCAACGAGCCGCAGCAAGGTCGACTTGCCGCAGCCGGACGGACCGAGCAGCGCGACGAACTCGCCGGGCTCGACCGAGATGCTGACGTCGCTCAGCACCGGCAGCTCGATGCCGTCGATGTCGAAGGCGTGGCTGACCTGCTCGATGTCGAGCGCAGCGCCGGCGGCCGGATGCGTCACGGCTTCGGCAAGAGCGGTGGCTACCATTTGACGGTCCCCTTCTGCCAGACCAAGAGGCGATCGCGGATCGAAAACAGCAGCGTGATTGCGCCGGAGCAGAGCAAGGACATCACGATCAGCGCCGCATACATGTTGGCGTAGGCAGCCCAGCCCTGTGCCCATTGCAGGTACCAACCGAGCCCCGCCTTGACGCCGATCATTTCGGCGACGACGAGCACGGCGAATGACGAGCCTAGTCCCATGAACAGGCCGACGAAGACGTGCGGCAGCGCCGCGGGGATCGCGACCTTCAGCACCAGGAAGGATGGCTTGGCGCCCAGCGTGCGCGCGACGTCGTAATAGGCGTTGCTGACGCTCGCGACGCCCGACCAGGTCAGCACGGTCACCGGAAAGCCCGTCGCCAGCGCGATCAGGAAGGTCGAAGCGCTCCAGCTCGACGGGAACGTGAAGAAGGCAATCGGCAGCCAGGCGGTCGCCGGCAGCGGACCGATGAAGCGCAGCACCGGATGCACCCAATAGCCGACCGCGCGCGACCAGCCGATCGACACGCCAGTCAAGAAGCCGACCGTGGCGCCGATCAGATAACCGCCGAGCTGGAGCTTGACCGACGCGAACACGCTGTCGAGCAGCTTCGGCAGATCGTCGGTGTAGACCTCGATGATCGCCTGCGGCGGCGGAAAGAACGGCAGCGGCAGCCACGCGAGCTTTGCGGTCGCGACTTCCCACAGCGTCAGGAAAGCACCGAGGGCGACGAGCCATGGCGCCCGCTTGCGCAAAGCCTTTCCGGCGGAGCCGAGATAATCAGCGCCGACGGTTCCGAACAGCGCCACGGCCGCGATGACGAAGGCGGCGATGCCGAGCGAGTGCGTACGTGACCAGTCGCCGACATCTTCCCACCACAGGCAGGACAGGCCGAACGCGCTCCAGGTGATGCTGGCGAGAACGCCGACGCCGGACTCCCGGATCCAGGTCGCCAGCAGCGGCGCGCGCGAGGTGCGCGGCGCGCCGGAGGCAAGACCGTCAGACAGCGAATACGTCGACATAGATGCGCTCCGCGAATTTGGCGGTGTCGGTGCTCGGCTTGAACACCTGCACGCTCTTGAGATCGTCGGCATAGGCCTTGAGCTCGCGCTTGAGCACGTCGCCGACGGGATGATGGTGATGGGTGTGGTAGCGCACCATGCCCTCGATGTCGGCGAGCGTCGCCGCCTTTGGCGCATAAGGCTGGAACGATTTTGCCGCGAGTGCCGCATTCTGCGAGCTGAACATCGCGGCATCGAGCAACGCCTGCGTGATGGCACGCGCGACCTGCGGCTCCTCGCGCACCAGGCTGCCGCGCAGGCCAAGGATGCAGCAGCTCTTCTCGCGGTATTCGCCATCGAGATTGGACGCGACTTCCTTGTACTGGGTGTCCTTGAGCCAGAGATAGGCGAGCGGGTCGGAGGACAGGAACGCCTGCACCTCGCCCTTCTCCACGGCGACGTTGAGCAGATTGCCGGGATAGGCGCGCCAGTCGACGTCCTTGACCGGATCGATGCCGAGCTTGGCGAGCTGGATCGAGAAGAAGTTCTTGTCAGGACCGGCGAGATCGCCGACTGCGACGATCTTGCCCTTGAGATCGGCAAGCTTGCTGACCCCGGAGTCGGCGCGCGACAGCACGCGCATGCAGCCGCCATGGGTGCCGGCAGCGATCTTGACGTCAAAACCCTGCTCCAGCGGCTTCAGCCAGCGCAGCGCCATGCCGAGGCCGGCATCGCTCTTGCCCGTCGCGATCGCCTCGAGCAACTGGTCGGTCGAGCCGGAATAATTGACGAGCTCAACGTCGAGATTGTGCTTCTGGAAAAAGCCGTGCTCGATGGCAACGGGCACCGGCGCGAGGCACACTGCTCCCGCGTTCCACGATAGTTTCAGCTTGCGCGGCGCGCCGGCGAGAGCGGGCACATCAGAAGCCGTGCGGCATAGCGGAAACTCCGAGAAATCGACGCCGGGCGCGATGGCGCGCGGCGCAAAAGCCTGTGCACCCAGCGCACCGAGCGGCGCCGCGAAGGCGGCGGCAAGCCCTGCCCGAAGCAGATGGCGCCGGTCGAGAGTCGATCCGCTGCGCTTGTTGTCGTTGTTCATCGGCCCCTGGCTCCTGCGCTGGCACGGCTCCGCCGCTTGCGCAACGGTTCGCGTTGCGCATGTTCCGTGCGGAGCTGCGTTGAGAGAAAGTTTTCCCGCCGGCGCTTTTTGCGCCGCGTTGATGCGATGCGCAAATCATGCGGCGCGGCCGCCACATCGTCAATGAAATGGAATTTCGAATGTGACGCGAAGCGAAGTCATTCTCTCCATCGGCGCGTGCGGGAACGATGAAAGGATTTTCGCTGCCGCATCGTCATGCAAAGCGCACCGCGATTCCCTCGCTTTGCTTCATCCGTACGCATCTTTCCGCTGCGCAAGTCGCGCGTTCTCGAAAGCCTCGCTTCGTTGAAACGTCCTTGCCGATCGCGCATGCAATACGGTTGGCCATTTCATTGACTGCGTATCGCGCGCTCATAGACTTGATCGTCTCGCTGCATCGTCCGCTCACGCCTCGTGAGCGACGCAACAAGACGGATCCAATGAGCATCAACGCCCACGACCATTCCATCACCCGCCGGCTCGCGGCCTCGCTGCTGGCCGCCGCCATCACATTGTCGACCGCTGCCGCATCGCTCGCGGCCGACACCGTCGTCCTGCGCGTCGGCGACCAGAAAGGCGGCAACCGCTCACTGCTGGAGATCTCCGGCTATGCGAAGGACCTGCCCTACAGGATCGAGTGGTCGGAATTTCCCGCGGCGGCGCCGATCCTCGAAGCGCTCAATGCCGGCGCGCTCGACGTCGGCTACACCGGCGACCTATCCTTCCTCTCGGTCTATGCGACGGGCGCGCCGATCAAGGCGATCGGCGGCACGCGATCGGACGCGAGGACGCAGGCCATCCTGGTGCGTCAGGATTCACAGATCAAATCGGCTGCAGACCTCAAGGGCAAACGGCTCGCCGGCACGCGCGGCGGCTGGGGCCAGTTCCTGATCGACGCCACGCTGGAGAAGACAGGGATCAAGCTGGAGGACGCGACCTTCGCGCCGCTCGGCCCGGTCGATGCCAAGATCGCCCTGCTAGCGGGCTCGGTCGACGCTTGGGCTGTGTGGGAGCCCTACGTCTCGTTCGCGACGCTGAAGGACAAGGCCCGCGTGATCGCCCACGGCGAAGGCCTGACACCGACCATCACCTTCATCGTCGCCTCCGACAGTGCCATCGCCACCAAGCGCGCGGCGGTGCAGGACCTGGTGCACCGGCTGAACAAGGCGCGACTGTGGTCGCTGGATCACCTCGGTGAATACGCGAAGAACACGGCCGAGCTGACCAAGCTGCCGGAAGACGTGTTGCTGTCGGCCTACACGGCACAGCGCACCAGCCCGATCGTGATCGACGAGAACGTGGTGAAGGAAATCCAGGCCGCCTCGGATCGCTCGACACGCTACGGCATCCTGCCGAAGAAGCTCGACGTGAGCCAAGCCGTCGACCGCAGCTTCACGGCTGCAGCCGCGGGATCGAACTAGGCGGAGGCGGCGGGATGCGCGCGCTTCGCCTCAAGCCCGGCCGACTGCATCTCGCCGCGATCGTGCTCATGCATTTTGCATGCATGAGCCTGATCGTATGGCTTTCGTTCTAAAGCGCGATGAAATGAGGCCTGATCGCGACACCAACGAAGCCGGGCTCCCTCTCCCGCTTGCGGGAGAGGTGAAGGATCCGCGGCCATCCATTCCGCTTTAGCCGCGCAGTGCTCACCAATATCTGTAGTAGCGACGGTGATAGACGCGGTACGGCCGGTAATAGCCATAGCTGTAATACGGACGATAGGGTCGATAATATCGCGGATAATAGGTCGGCCCGTAGCCATAACCGTAGTAGGCCGGGGCATAGCCGTAACCGTAGCCCGGATATCCATAGCCGTAATATGGACCGCCATAGTAGCCGTAAGGGCCGCCGGCCGCGATGGCGCTGCCAATGATCGCGCCGGCCGCGAGACCACCAAGACCCCAGCCCCATCCGCCGCCACGCCAATGCACCTGCGCGACGTCGTCGCCGGCTGCAGCCTTCATCGTCGCGACGTTGGTCGGCATCGGGGCCGCCGTGGCCTGGGCGGTTTGGCCCAGCACGACTACGCCGGCCAGCGAACAGGCAATTGCCGTCTTCCAGATCCTCATCGTCTTGCTCCCTGTCTGACCTTTCGCTTGGAAAAGGATCGCAGCGCCATGATCGGTCATCCTTGCGCCAAGTCAAAGCGTGGAATTTGCGTGCACCGCACAAGACGCACACTTCCGTTCGATTTACCCGTGCCCGGCGAGGATCGACGACTTCGCCGCCTGTGACACCCGTATGAAGGCGCCTGAGGCCCGATCACCCGGTAAAGCATTAAGCTTCCCGTGCATTCGCAACCAACAACCACCTTCACGATTTACTATTCGTGCCGTTACTATCGGTTCCATGTGCGCGGCCGGGAGGCTTTTTAGCGAGCGCCAGAGCTGTGGGGAGGATGACATGAGTGCCGCGAGACCCGAGCCGCTTGCCCGCCAAGCTCTGGCGTTCGTCCTGGCCGGAGGACGCGGCAGCCGGCTGCTGGAGCTGACCGACCGGCGTGCCAAGCCGGCGGTCTATTTCGGCGGCAAATCCCGCATCATCGATTTCGCGCTGTCGAATGCGGTGAACTCGGGCATCCGCCGTATCGCGGTCGCAACCCAATACAAGGCGCACAGCCTGATCCGGCACCTGCAGATGGGCTGGAACTTCTTCCGCCCCGAACGCAATGAGAGTTTTGACATCCTGCCCGCCAGCCAGCGCGTCTCCGAGACCATGTGGTATGTCGGCACGGCGGACGCGGTGTACCAGAACATCGACATCATCGAATCCCACGCCTGCCGCTTCATCGTGGTGCTGGCCGGCGACCACATCTATAAAATGGACTACGAGGTGATGCTGCGCCAGCACGTCGAGAGCGGCGCCGACGTCACCGTCGGCTGCCTCGAGATGCCGCGGACGGAATCCTCAGGCTTCGGCATCATGCACATCGACGAGAACGGCTGGATCCAGTCGTTCCTGGAGAAGCCGAAAGATCCGCCGCCGATGCCCGGCAAGCCGGACGTCTCGCTCGCCAGCATGGGCATCTACGTCTTCGACGCGAAATTCCTGTTCGACCAGCTCAAGCGCGACGCCGAGGACCCGAACTCCAATCACGATTTCGGCAAGGACATCATCCCCTACATCGTCAAGAACGGCCGCGCGATGGCGCACCAGTACTCGACCTCCTGCGTCCGCTCGGGGAGCGATCTCCGCGCCTATTGGCGCGACGTCGGCACCGTCGACGCCTACTGGGCCGCCAATGTCGACCTCACCGACGTCGTGCCGGAGCTCGACCTGTTCGACCGCGCCTGGCCGATCTGGTCCTATGCCGAAATCACGCCGCCGGCGAAATTCGTTCATGACGAGGAGAGCCGGCGCGGTCAGGCGGTGAGCTCGCTGGTCTCCGGCGGCTGCATCATCTCCGGCGCCTCGCTACGACGCTCGTTGCTGTTCACCGGCGTGCGCGTCAACTCCTATGCCAATGTCGAGAATGCCGTGATCATGCCTTACGTGAATGTCGGTCGCGGTGCTCGCTTGAGGAACGTCGTGATCGACCGCGGCGTCGAGATCCCGGAGGGACTCGTCGTCGGCGAGGATCCCGAGTTCGACGGAAAGCGCTTCCGCACCACCGAGCAGGGCATCTCGCTGATCACCCAGCCGATGATCGACAGGCTCAATACATGATGCCTGTTCGCGTCCTCGCGGTCGCCTCTGAAGTCTATCCCCTCGTCAAGACCGGTGGCCTTGCGGATGTCGCCGGTGCGCTGCCGGCTGCGCTGAAGACGCATGGCGTCGAGATGCGCACCTTGATGCCCGGCTATCCCGACGTGATGCGCCTTGTGTCAGGCGCAGATGAACTCCGGCGCTGGCCGGATTATTTCGGCGGCCCCGGGCGGCTGCTGGCGGGCTCCCATGACGGGCTCGATCTGTTCGTGCTCGACGTGCCGCATCTCTACGCGCGGCCGGGCAACCCCTATGTCACTGCCGAGGGCATCGACTGGCCGGACAACGGCGTGCGCTTTGCCGCGCTGTCGCGCGTGGCCGCGGATATCGGCCACGGCCTCGTGCCGGCCTTCGTGCCCGACATCGTGCACGCCCACGACTGGCAGGCGGGGCTCGCGCCGGCCTATCTTCACTACGACAATCGTCCGCGGCCCGGCACTGTGATGACCATTCACAACATGGCCTATCAGGGCAAGTTCGCTCCCGAGTTGATCGGATCAATCGGCCTGCCTTGGGACTCGTTCAACGTTCAGGCGCTGGAATATTTCGGCGGCATCAGCTTTTTGAAGGCCGGCCTGCGATTCGCCGATCGTATCACCACGGTGTCGCCGACCTACGCGAACGAGATCCAGAGCGACGAGGGCGGCATGGGGCTCGGCGGTCTGCTTCGAGAACGTTCGGGCGTGCTGAGCGGCATTCTCAATGGCATCGACATATCGGTATGGAATCCGCAGGAGGATCCGCACATCGCCTACCGCTTCGGCGCCGAGGACCTGACGTTCCGGGCGGCGAACAAGGCGGTGCTGCAGCAGCAGTTCAACCTCGATTCCTCGGACGAGGCGCCATTGCTGGGCGTCATCAGCCGGCTGTCGTGGCAGAAGGGGCTCGATCTCCTGCTCGAGGCCATTCCGACCATCCTGCGCGAAGGCATGCAGCTCGCACTGCTCGGCAGCGGCGATCGCGATCTGCAGGACGGCTACCAGGCTGTGGCCCGCGCCAATCCCGGCCGGGTCGGCGTCGTGATCGGCTATGACGAGATTCTGGCGCATCTGATTCAGGCGGGCTCGGACGCGCTGATCGTGCCTTCGCGCTTCGAGCCGTGCGGTCTGACCCAGCTCTGCGCACTGCGCTATGGCGCCGTGCCGATCGTCTCGCGCGTCGGCGGCCTCGAAGACACCATCGTCGACATCGGCGAGGCCGACACATCCGGCCGCGATGCCACGGGATTCAAGTTCGGCCCCGTGACGGCGGATGCCCTCGCCGGCACGCTGCGCAAGGCCAACACCGTCTTCCATGACAAGCTGACCTGGCGCCGGCTGCAACGCAGCGGCCTTGCGACCGACGTCTCCTGGCGCAACCGCGCCGGCGATTATGCCGCGCTCTATCGCGGGCTGATGGAAGCGCGCCTGAAGGCATGACCATCATCGAATCCATGCTATAGAACCGGCATGGAACCCCTCGTGATCAAGCTCATCGGCTTTGCCGCCGCCACCTGCACCACCGCGGCCTACGCGCCGCAGGCCATCAAGGTGTGGAAGACCCGCTCGACCGGCGACATCTCGCTCGGCATGTTCCTGGTCATGGTGCTGGGCCTGGCGCTCTGGCTGCTCTACGGCCTGCTCTCCGGCGATGCGCCGCTGGTCGCCGCCAACGCCATCACCATGCTGCTCGCCGGCGGCATCCTGGTGATGAAGCTAAGATATGGATGAGGACTGATACCCTCGTCCCTTGTGGGAGAAGGAAGAGTCACCCGCCAAACACATACGATGCCATCGCCACATTGGCGACCTCGTCGACGAAGACGCGGCGTCCGACGTCGCTGCCCGCGGCACCTGCCGCCACCATCAGCGGCAGCAGATGGTCCTCCCGCGGATGCGCCAGACGTGCGCTGGGAGCGTTCTCCCAGTCGACCAGCATCGCGTTGCGGCGCGCGGCGTCCGGGTTGCTGATCGCCTCGTTCAGATAGGCCTCGAAATCATACGAGACCGGCCTGGACTCCGGCCGGTTGAAGCCGCGCATGTTGTGATAGGTCAGCCCGCTGCCGATGATCAGAATGCCTTGGTCGCGCAAGGGCGCGATCGCCTTCCCCACCTCGACGTGCTCGGCCGCGTCATAGCTCGACTTCAGCGACAGCAGCACGATCGGCATGTCGGCGTTCGGATACATCAGGCCGAGCGGCACGAACGTGCCGTGATCGAACCCCTGATTGGGATCTTCGCGGCAGTCGAAGCCCGCGTGCCTGAGCAGCGCCTTCACTTGCGCGGCGAGCTCGGGCTTGCCCGGCGCAGGATATTTGAGGTGGTAGGTATGCTCGGGGAAACCGTAATAGTCGTAGACCATCGGCGGATGCGGCGATGTGGACACGGTGAAGGCATCGGCCTCCCAATGTCCGGTGATGACGAGCACGGCCTTCGGCTTCTCCGGGAGAAGCTGCGGCAGACGGCCGAACGCCTCGGCGGTCCTGGCATATTGCACCCGTCGGTCCTCCATGAAGGGCCAGGGGCCGCCGCCATGCGACAGGAAGAGGGTCGGAAATCGCGTCATGGGGCTCGTCTCGTTGACAACAGGCGCGTGCGAGCTGTCCGCACGATCTGCGGTGAGCATAGGCAAAGCAGCATGGTTAGCAAGTCGTTAACGATTTGCCACCCAGAATCCCGACGTGGCCGAAGCAGTCGGCCTGAAGACAAGTGAGACGTGAGATGAGGAAGTTTGCGCTGGGGGACGTCGTCAACAGTGACAAGGGCCGCCGCGGTGTCGTGCGGGCCGCCTTCAAGTCCAGGGACGGCCAGCAGTTCTATGCCGTCGAGAAGGACGGTGCGATCGATTATCTGGAGGAAGACCGGCTGAGCCCGGCGCCCCGCGTCGAGCTGGCGGCTTAGATCCAGCTCATTTCCTGCCATCACCTGCGAGCCGATCGAGACGCTCCGCGAACGGATCGTCTCCGCTCGCGATGCCATCGTTCGTGATCAGCAGCAGGCGATCGCCGCTCGCGCCGTCCCAGCGCGGCAGGTCGGGACCATTGGGATCGCCGCTCCTGGCGAAATTGATCCAGTAGGCGCGGATGCGGCTTGCGACCGCGCGATCGCGTCGCGACAAGATGCCTGCACCGGGCACGCCTTCCGCACCGAAGATGAACTGCAACTCCCGTCCGTGGCCGACTTCCGGATTCGCGCGCCGCGCCTCCGGCACATAGGCGAAACGGTAGCGAAAGGTCGGCGCGCCGCTTGCCGCGTGCAGCCGGGCCAGCAGTCGCACCGGCTCCGAGAAGACCTTGTCGGTGTAGAACCTCGCCGCGAGATCCGAGGGCCTGACGAGATCGGGATAGAGCCGGCGCAGTTCACTACTGGCAATGCCGGACGATGCAAGCTCCTCCTTGATATCGGACTCATTGTCAAAACCCGCCTCGTCTTCATTCGAGCCGATGATCAGAGCAATGCGGCTTTGATGTCCGGCCGCAAAGCCTGTGGCAAGGTCCTCGGTCACCAGACGTCCATCCATCATCGGCGCGAAGCTGCGCGGCGCTTTCCCCAGCAGATGCTTTTCGGCGGCAAGCAGGTGCCGCGGCTCGGTTGCGCGCAAATCTGTCTTCGGCCCGAGCGCGGCCACGAACTGCCGGCCCACGGCCTCCGCCTCTTGCACCGAGCGCAGGCGCGCGCGGCCGGGCAGCGATTGCAGGATGGCCTTCTGGAAGAGATCGCGCGCTTGCGCAGACAGCATCAGCAGCGCGATCGACGTCGCGCCTGCATCGCTGCCAAACAAGGTGACGTTATCAGGATCGCCGCCGAAGGCCGCGATATTGTCGCGCACCCAATGCAGCGCGGCGATCTGGTCCATCAGACCGTAATTTCCGGAGCCGTCATCCGACAGCGCGGGGTGCCTGAGCCAGCCGAGTGCGCCGAGGCGATAATTCACGGTGACCACGATGAGGCCCGCCTGCGCCAGCTTGGCGCCGTCGAACAGCGGATCCTTCGCGGTGCCCGTGACGAAGCCGCCGCCATGGACGAACACCATCACCGGCAAAGGGCCGTCGACCCCAAAGGGACGGAACACGTTCAGCGTCAGGCAATCCTCGCTCGCCTCAGGCAGCGACGGTTGTAGGCACGGCGCGCCGTAGCCGTAGGCGGTGCGCATCTCCGAACTTTCGGTCGTCGGCTGCGGCGCTTGCCAGCGCAGCGCGCCGACCGGCGGCGCCGCGTAAGCCAGTCCCTTGAACGACGCCACCTCGCCTTCCACGGCCCCGAGCATCTGCCCCTCACGCGTCAACGCGAATGGAAATTGTCCGACCGGCTGAGCCGCGGCCGACCGTGCGCAACACAGGACTGCGGAAGCCGCAACAAGTGCAAGCAAGGACCGCATCTTCGCAAGATCTCGATGAGGGGCCCGGCAGGTTATGTCCAGAGCCGTCAGCGAAGCAAGCCTCGCCCGCGCCTATCTGCCCTTGCCCTTTAGCTCCGCCAGCGCGCGGCGCGCGATGATGCCGAGCTCGCCGAGCGTGGAATGGCCGGACTGCGCCGCCTCGATCAGGCGCTCGGCGATGAACCTGCGGCTGTCGTGATCGCCGCCATGCGGCAGCTGCCGGCACGTCTCCTCGAGGACGACGTCCATGTTCGCTTTCGTGCGCTCACTCAACTCAATCATGACGCCCAGCCGGTACGCGTGGCTTGTAAGCGCAAGCATACACGCAAGGATGCGGTCTGATTACCCCGTGCTATCACGGCCATCGTGCATCGCGGTGCGTGTGGTGCCGCAACATTCGCGCGTCACGATGCCGCCGCAAACGACCACCCTAGGATTGCACTTGCTGTAATGACAAGCTGAACCTGCGGCGATAGCCTGCCGGCAAACAAAACACACGGGAGGAATGCCATGTCTGACGCGATGGTTGCCACACGTGCCTCCGACGAGCGCGGAACCGCTCAGCAGGTCGATGTCGCCGTGGTCGGCGCCGGATTTGCCGGCCTCTATCTTCTCCATCGCCTGCGCAAGGCAGGGTTCTCGGCGGTCGGCCTCGAAGAGGCCGGTGATGTCGGCGGCACCTGGTACTGGAACCGCTATCCGGGCGCGCGCTGCGATATCCAGACGATCGACTACAGCTACACCTTCGATCCGGAGCTCGAGGCTGCGTGGACATGGTCGGAGAAATACGCGACCCAACCCGAGATCCTGCGCTACCTCGGCTTCGTCGCCGACCGCTATGACCTCAGGCGCGACATTCGCTTCAAGACCAGGGTCACCGAAGCCAGATGGGACGAAGCGTCCGAGCGCTGGCTCATCACCACCGATAGTGGCGCACCGGTCTCCTGCCGTCACTACATCATGGCCACCGGTTGCCTCTCCGCGCCCAAGCCGCCGGAGATCGACGGCGTCAAGGACTTCAAGGGCGAGGTCTATTTCACCGGACGTTGGCCGCATGACGGCGTCAATCTCGCGGGAAAGCGCGTCGCCGTGATTGGGACGGGCTCGTCCGCGATCCAGTCGATCCCGCTGATCGCCGAGCAGGCCGCACATCTGACCGTGTTCCAGCGCACGCCGAATTTCGCGCTGCCCGCGCATAACGGCCCGCCGCCGTCGGACCGTATGAGCCTCCTGCAAAGCGACCGCGCCACCTATCGCGCACAGGCGCGCCAGTCGATGGCCGGGGTGCCCTATCCGCAACAGACCGTCGTGAGCTGGCAATTGAGCGATGCCGAGCGTCGCGAGCGGTTCGAACGCGCCTGGGCCGCCGGCGATCTCGTCCACATCCTGACGCAGCTCTGGGCCGACCAGGCCGTGGACGTCGACGGCAACAAGATCGTCCAGGACCTGATCCGCGAGAAGATCCGCGCCGCCGTCAAGGATCCCGAGACCGCCGCGGCACTCACGCCGCATGATCATCCCTTCGGCGCCAAGCGTCCCTGCCTCGACACCAATTACTACGCCACCTACAACCGGCCGAACGTCACGCTGGTCAATCTGCGCCAGGAGCCGATCAAGGCGATCACCGCGAGCGGCATCTCCACCAACGGCCGCAGCTTCGACCTCGACGTCATCGTGTTCGCGACCGGCTTCGATGCCATGACCGGCGCGATCCGCGCCGTGCATCCGATCACCGGGCGCGGCGGCAAGTCGCTCTCCGACGTCTGGGCGCAGGGGCCGCAGACCTATCTCGGCCTCACGGTTGCCGGCTTCCCGAACTTCTTCATGATCACCGGCCCCGGCAGCCCGTCGGTGCTGTCGAACATGGCGGTGTCGATCGAGCAGCATGTCGACTGGGTGGTCGATCGGCTTGCCGCGTTACGCGACGCCGGCTTCACCACGATCGAGCCGACCGAGACGGCGCAGGCCGGCTGGGGCCGGCACATGGCCGACTGCTCGATGCTGACGCTGCACCGGCTCGCCAACACCTGGTACACGGGCGCCAACGTGCCCGGCAAGGTGCAGGGGCTGATGCCCTATACCGGCGGCGTCGGCCCCTATCGCAGCATCTGCGACGAGGTCGTCAGTCGCGGCATGCTCGGCTTCAGGCTCACCGGCCGTGATGGCGCCGCGCAATGCAACGATGGGGAGGTGGTGCGCCTGCAGCCCGACGTGCGGCTGGTGCTGAACCTGCTCGCAACCCTCAACCTGCCGCCGATCGAGTCGATGGGCGCAGAAGGCGCGCGCGCCTTCGTGAACGAGTTCAACAAGGGCCGTCCCGCCGGACGACCCATCGGCGAGATCGTCGACGGCACCCTGCCCGGTGCCGACGGTCCGCTGCCGTACCGTGTCTACAAGCCCGCAACGGCAGGACCGCATCCGGTCGTGGTCTATTTCCACGGCGGCGGCTGGGTGCTCGGCGACGAGCAGTCGGACGAGCCGCTCTGCCGCGACATGGTACGCAGGACCGGCATGATGTTCGTCAGCGTCGGCTATCGCCACGCGCCGGAGCATCGTTTCCCGACGGCTGCCGAAGACGGGTATGCGGCAACCCGCTGGATCGCCGAGCACGCTGCCGAGCTCGGCGGCAGACCGGGCCCGGTGCTGGTGGCAGGCTGGAGCGCCGGCGGCAACATCGCTGCCGTCACCTGCCAGCTGGCGCGCGATCGCGGCGGCCCCGACATCGCCGGCCAGCTTCTGGTCTGCCCCGTCACCGACTGCAGCTTCGATCGCCCGTCGTACAACGACAACGCGACCGGCTACTTCCTGACGCGCTCGCTGATGTACTGGTTCTGGGACCTCTACTGCTCGCCGGCGGACCGCACCGACCCGCGGGTCTCGCCATTACGCGGCAAGGTCGAAAACTTGCCACCGGCCTTCGTCGTCACCTGCGAGTTCGATCCGTTGCGGGACGAGGGCGTCGCCTATGCCGAGGCGATGGCCGCAGCCGGCGTCCCGGTCGAGCAGCTGAGGGCGCGCGGCCATTTCCACTCGTCCTTCACCATGGTCGACGTGGTGATCACGGGCGTGTCGGGCCGGGTGCAGATGGCCGGGGCCTTGCGCCGCTTCGCCGGGCTGCCGCCGGAGATCAGCCGCGGCGAGAGCAACCAGGAGCACGACAGCCCGGGACGCAGGATCGCGGCCGCCGCAAGCTGAGGAGCGCCGGGCGGCCGGGAACCTTTTCCTGGCTGTCGCGTTGGGTGGTCGTGGCTTTGAGATGCAGCGATAGGTGTGTAGGCCCCAGCACGTGGATGTGTGTGCTGGGGCCGTCCTTTGCGTGAGGCAGGCGATGGGGGACGTCCGGGATTCAAAGGTCGATTTCGGCGCGCTCGCGGTGCTGCATAAATGGCCATCGCTTGCAAACCAGCGAAGGCCGGACCGGGAGCCTTACCAGGTCCTCGAAGGCACGCTCGACGATTGCATTTCGGCGTTCATGCAGAAACCGGTGACGACCAGGCATCTCTACGAGATACGCACGGGGGCGCAGCCGCCGCTGGTCACCGAGATACTCTCACCCGAACACGTGATCGAGCTGTCGCGCTTGAGAGAATTTCTCTGACGGCCTTCACAAGCACGCGAGCAGGAACCTTCTTCCGGTTTTTCCCGTTGTCAGAGATCGGAAGCAAAGACGTGAGCACCTCACATGCTTGAAGCTGGCGTATCTTCCGTCGTGCCCTACGGCGCAGACCAGACCCTCTTCGTGGTGATCGACCGCCGCGACGAGGCGACCGAAATCCCTATCGAGCGTAGCGATCTTGAAGCCACCATCGGTGAACTCGTTGCCGGCTGCTTCAACGATCCCGTCAAGGTGATCTCGTTCAACACGCTCGAGCATTGGATGAAGGACATCTCGACCGATGTCGTCGGCGAGATAAAGGCGCGCTGCGACATGTACGGCATAGAGCTACCCGATTACCTCAGCGACTTCGTCGAGAGCCACAGCTGAGCGGGCATTGTCTCAATTGCGCAGACAGGGAAGCAAACCCGGATGGGCTTGCCGCATGGTTCGTCAGAGCTAAAGCATGATCCGGAAAAGTGCGAAGCGGTTTTCCGGAAAGATCATGCGTAAACAACAAGCTAAAGCGCGATGACGATTCATCCAAATCTCATCGCGCTTTAGGCGCGGCGATGCTTGCCGGCGATGACCTCGATCTCGCGACGGCGTTCGCCGGCAAAGGTCAGGAGCTTCTCGATCGTCAGCGTATCCGTGATCCGTTTGGCGAGCCGCTCGGCGCGCGCGGCCTGATCTTCGAGATACTGGATCGTGTTCAAGCGCCGCCTCCCCCCAAAGCCCGGAATTGTGGGCAGCCATGATGCTTGAAAAGCCGCTAACAGCCGGTTAAGCGCACCCCATCGGTCTCGACGAGGCGCGCTTTATTGCACGACCTCGAGCCTGACATTGGTGATGCCCTTGTCGACCATGCCGAGCGCCTCCGCCGCGGAAGGCGAGATGTCGACCACGCGCCCGCGAACGAAGGGCCCACGATCGTTGACCCTGACGGTTACGACGCGGCCGGAGGAGGTATCGGTGACGCGCAGCTTGGTGCCGAACGGCAGCGTGGGATGCGCCGCGGTCAACTCGTTCTTGTCGAACTTCTCGCCGCTCGCGGTCTCCGTATCCGAATAGAAGCTGGCGACGCCGTGCGAAGCCGTCTGCTTCGCGTCGCCGCCGACAGCGCGCGCCCGGCTGGTCGGACGCGGATGCAGCGCCGCCAGCCTATGCGGGCGCTCCACCACGGCCTGCCGGCCGGGAGCAGCCAGATCGGCCTTCTGGCGACCGACCGGCGACTGCGCGCAAGCGGCGAGCGAGGCGGCGCCGGCGACGGCAAGCAGCAGCCGGCATGGGGTTGCGAGGGAAATCCGGGCAGTTTCGGCACGTGCAATGCGAGACATGGTACGCCCCTCCGAACAGCCCGGATTTTCGGTGGGCAATGAGGGCAGAACCTTGTCGGAACAAAAGCGGCCCTGGGGCCGCGTCCGTTTCGCGCCAGCTGTGACGATTCCACCACAGTGACCTGTTCTGAATCGGGACAGACGGCCCCTAAGGCGCAATGAAATGAGGCTCGATCGCGCAACGACGGAGGTGCGGCCCCTCTCCCACTTCCCAGGCGGGAGAGGTGAACGAGCCAGCGCCTGACCGGATTTTGGTTCTGGCGTCGATCAACCGTCGGCTCGGTGGCTCAGTAATGCGGCTCGTACATCTGGGATTGGACCAGGGCCTTCACGTCGTTGGGTGCAGGTCCGTCGGCGAGCCCACGTTGGTAGGCAACGTCCGCAACGGCCGCCGCGATGCGGACCGAGACCTCGCGGATGCGCGGCAGTGCCGGATAGAGACTGCCTTGTGCGAGATCCTCCTTGCCGACGCAGTCGGCGAGCGTGTGGGCCGCCGCCATGAACATCTCGTCGGTCACCAGCTTCGATCCGCTGGCGATGACGCCGAGCCCGACGCCGGGGAAGATGTAGGAGTTGTTGCCCTGGCGCGGCACGAAGCTGCGGCCGTTGAGCGTCACTGGATCATACGGACTGCCGCAGGCGAACAGCGCGCGGCCCTCGGTGTAGCGATAGGCGTCCTCCGCCGAGCATTCCGCCTTCGAGGTCGGGTTGGAGAGCGCGAATACGATCGGCTTCTCGTTGAGCTCGGCCATGGTCTTGAGCACTTCGGGCGTGAAGGCGCCGCCGACCGCGGCGACGCCGATGATCGCCGTGGGCTTCAGCGTCTTGATCGCGGTGAGGAAATCGGCGATCGGCGCCTGGCCGGTGTGGGCATAGCGGAGCTTGTGGCCAGAGAGGCCTTCGCGACCGCTGACGACGAGACCGCGGGAATCCACCAGCCAGTTGCGCCGGAGCGCATCCGCCTCGGAAGCGCCCTCCGCCATCATGGCGGAGACCACGAGATCGGCGATGCCGGTCGCCGCCTCGCCCGCGCCGAGGAACAGGATGCGCTGATCCCTGAGCTTGCCGCCGGAGACGCGCAGGGCCGAGAACAGGCCGGCGAGCGCCACGGCCGCCGTGCCCTGGATGTCGTCGTTGAAGACGCAGGCTTCATCCCGGTACTTGTGCAGCAGCTTGAACGCCGAATGGTTGGCGAAATCCTCGAACTGGATCAGCACGCCCGGGAACGTTTTTCGCGCGGCCTGCATGAACTCGTCGACGAAGCTGTCATAGGCCTCCCCCGTCAGCCGCCGCTCGCGCAGGCCGATATAATAGGGATCGTTCAAGAGCTCTTCGTTGTTGGTGCCGACATCGAGCACGATCGGCAGGCACAGTTCCGGATGCACGCCGGCGCAGGCCGAATAGAGCGACAGTTTTCCGACCGGAATGCCCATGCCGTTGGCGCCGAGATCGCCGAGACCAAGAATGCGCTCGCCGTCGGTGACGACGATCAGCTTGGCAGGGTAAGGCCAGTTCTTCAGAATCTCCGCGATCTGGCCGCAATCGCGCGAGGAGATGAACATGCCGCGCGGCCGCTGGAAGATCAGGCCGTATTTCTGGCAGGCGAGCCCGACGGTCGGCGTGTAGATGATCGGCTGGATCTCGTCGATATTGTCGACGACGACGCGGAAGAACAGCGCCTCGTTGCGGTCATGCAGCGCGTTCAGCGCGACGTATTTTTCGAGGTCCGTCGGTAGCGTGCGCAGATTGGTGAGCACGCGCTGCGCCTGTGTCTCCATCGTCAGCACGCATGGCGGCAAGAGACCTCGCAGGCCCAGTGCCTCGCGCTCCGCTTCAGTGAAAGCAGTGCCCTTGTTGAGCAAGGGATCGCGCAGCAGCGTCATGCCTTGCTGCGAATTGGACGACGTCGATTGGGCAACGACCCGGGCAGGTCTATTCACGAATTCCCCCAAGGAGCTTCACATTGAACCGCACACATTGTCGGCCAGCGCGCCATCCAGATCAAGGACGGAGAGACTCGGGCACCGATTGTGATCTCGCACCGCAGCGAGATTTTCGCGAACGCCTGGCAGGCGCGCGAGAAAAGGTTAACGGCGCTATTCCGGCGTGATATCGGCCGTCTTCACGATCGGCCACCATTTTGCAGTCTCGGCCTTCTGGAAAGCGGCGAGTGCTGCGGGGCTCTGCTGCTCCGGTGGCGGAATCTCCTGCCCCAGCTCGGCAAAGCGCTGCTTGACGGACGCATCGGCCAGCACGGCGATGATGGCCGCGTTGAGCTTCGTGACAATGTCCTTCGGTGTGTTCTTTGGTGCCCAGATGCCGTGCCAGTAGGAAATGTAGAGACCGGGCAGACCCGCCTCGTCGACGGTCGGCACGTCGGGCGCAGACGCAAGCCTTGTCGGCGACGTCACCGCGAACGCCTTGATCGCACCGCTCTTGACGTGCGGCAGCGAGTTCGACGCCTGGTCGAACATGAGGTCGATCTGCCCGGCCACGAGATCGATCATGGCGGGCCCTGCGCCGCGATAGGGCACGAACTGGAAGTCGGTGCCGGTCTTGTCCTTGAAGAAGACACCGGCGACGTGCGCGCCTGTGCCGGCCCCGGCCGTGCCGGCGGTGGCCTTGCCGGGGTTGGCCTTCAGCCACGCGATCAGCTCTTTCAGACTGTTTGTCTCCAGCGACTTGCGACCGACGATGAGCTGCGTCCCCATCGCGATCATTGCCACCGGCTCGAAATCGGCGACCACGTCATAGGGCAGCTTGAGGATCGCACCGTTCAGCACATGGGTACCCCAATGGCCGATCGTGATCGTGGTACCGTCGGGTGTCGCGCGCGCGACGCGGGCGCCGGCGATGCTGCCGGAAGCACCCGCCACGTTCTCGACAACCACCGTCGTGTGCAGTTCGCCCGCGATGCGCTCGGACAGGATCCGGGCCAGCGTATCGGTCGGGCCACCCGCCGCAAAGGGCACGACGAGGGTGACCGGGCGCGACGGAGACAATTGGGCGCCCGCCGACCCGGCGAACGCAGCAAATCCGACCAATACGCAAACGACCATCACATGGCCGCGCAATCCGGCCCAGAGTCCTCGGTTCATCCCGCCCACCCTTCTTTCTTCGCCCGCATGTCGTTCGCGGGCTGGGGCCAGAGTGAACGCGGCCGGATCGATAGAGGCAAGCCGGAAATTTTGGGATTGCTTATGCGGTCACTCGCCGCGGCGTCGGAGTGGCGGCGCTATCGGCCGGTGGCGCGATGTGCATCAGGATAGTCTGGGTGGCGGATGCGACCTCGATGCCGTTCTGCTGGAAGCGCAGCTTCATGCGCCGGTTGAACTCGCGCTGGACCGGCCAGCGCCCGGCCTCGGTGCAGCGGATCTGGCCGACGATCGACACCATCGCGCCGTCCACCTTGTCGACGCCCCACAGCTCGAGGTCGCCGCGGATCAATGCGCGGAATTCCGGTTCGCGGCGCATCTCGTCGACGATGTCCTTGAGGATCTGGCCGGCGCGGTCGGTGTCTTCCTTGTAGGCGACGTTGACGCTGACCGAGGCGTTGCCGGCGCCGCGGCTGGCATTGGTGATGGTCGTGACCGCGCTGAACGGCACGATGTGCACGGCGCCGTCGCCGGCGCGTAGGCGAATGGTGCGGATCGAGACGTTCTCCACCACGCCCGCGAGCCCTGACAAGCTGACATTGTCGCCGACCTGGACCGTGTTCTCCAGCAGCAGGAACAGGCCGGTGATGAGGTCCTGCACCAGCTTCTGCGAGCCGAAGCCGATCGCGATGCCGACAATGCCGGCGCCCGCGAGCAGCGGCGCGACATTGACGCCGATCTCGCTCAGCGCCGTGAGGCCGACGACGGTTGCGATCAGGCAGAGCAGCGCGGTGCGGAGCATCGGCTGGAAGGTGCGCAGGCGCGCCGCACGGGCATAATGCCCATCGCGTGACAGTGCATTGATCTGGCGGTCCAGCAACGCATTGCTGATTTCCCAGATGGCCGCAGCGATAAACACGGCGATGCCGATCGTCACCACGGCGGAGATCAGCCGGCCGCCGATCTGGCCGCCATAGAACCAGACGATGGCGTCCACACCCCAGACTTCGAGCACCGCCACGAAGCCGATGAAGGCGATCACGCTGGATACGATCCGGCGCAACAGCGGTAGATAGCGGTTGGCGCGGATCTCGAGGCCGGGAAAGCGCTGGAGGATTTCCGGCTTGATGCGGAAACCACGGTCGATCAGGCTCAGCGTCACCATGATGGCGACACGCGTGACCAGCGCCACCGCGATGGTGCCCACGAAATATTGCAGCAGCAGCGAATAACCGTTGCGGATGTTCAGCGCCCAGACGGCCCACAGCGCCAGATCAAGTGCGATGGCAAGATAATGCCAGCCGCCGGCGATGCGGTTACGCAAACGGGCTGCAATCCCCTGCCGCTCGGCCGGCGCGCGGATGGCGTCGGCGACCTGGCGGCGGCATTGCAGGATGATGACGACGATGAAGAGATGCACGACCAGCATCACCATGCGCAGCAGTGCGGCGTAGCCGGCGCGGTGCAGGCCGAGCAACAGCGCCACATTGGCAAAGGCGATGCCGGTGACGCCGACACCGACGATGCGGCGCGCCCAGATCTCGATATAGGCCGCAGTCTCGGCCCGCAGCGGAAACAGGCCGAACGGCCCCGCCAGCGCCCTGACCACGCAGATGAGCCCGCGCGAAAACGCATAGGCGTTGACGACCGCGAGGATCACGAGGCGAACGGTCGTGGGCTCGCCGATCACCGTCCCGAGCAGCGCCGTGGCGACACCAACGAAGACCACCACCGGCAGCAGTTCGAGCACAAGGCGCCCCAGCACGAAGGGCAGCCGTGACAGGACCTGCCAGACCCGCGCAAGACTGTGGCGGCGCTTGTTCAACTCGGGTGCAGGAGTGACATCGGCCACCGATGACGGCGGGTCGGCTACGGGCAGCACCTGTGCCGGCAGGTGCGCGGTTTGTGGCACGCGTCCTTCCAGGAACGCGACCGGACGGCGGATCAGGCGAAAGATCACCCACTCGGCAGCGAGGGCGCACCCGAGCACCAGCGCCAGCTTCCAGGCGATCTCGATCAGGAGGTGATAGGCCGCGGGATCGTTCGCGGTCCGCATGATCCAGTAATAGAACGCCGGAAAGTGCGTGAGCGTCCGTGCCATGCCGGCGATCTCGCTCGAGATCTCGCCGATCTCCTCCGACACCGTGAGCAAGAGCTGCGCACCGAGGCCGTCGGCCGAGAGCGGGATCGGCGATTTTTGCTCCGGCGCCGCCTGCTGCGGACCGGACGCGTTGGCGATCACGCGGAGCGTATCGATCATCTGCGCGCGCTTCTTGTCGTCCTGAAGGGTTTCCAGCGCGCGTTTCGCCTCGTCAGGCGACAGTGTGGCGGCGCTGTTTGCCGCGGGCGGAGGCGGCTCGGCGCGGGCACCGGAGAGAGATGGAATCGTGAGGAAGAGAGCGGCGAGGAGCGCCGCGGCCAGCTTATGCGACACGAGGATTCCCTGGAAAAAAATGAATGCACCGGCGGCGTCGGGACCGTCACCGCCGAAGCACATGCGTCATGTCGGATTGCCGTTATTCGCCCCGGCCCTGTGTCGGAAGTTGGCCTTTGAGGCGACATTCTCTTGGCATTTGCCGCAATGCAGGATCGGGAGCCGCGGCATCACCGACGTGCTGTGATGCGCCAAAGACCTCTTGCGCCAATGCGGAGCGACGGCGGGGAGAATGGGAACAGCGGATGTCAGAGAAACTCGTTGCGGCAGCCCGTCACGGCCATCCGACACGATCGATGTGATGTAATGCAAATTACAGCGCCGGGAAGGTAGGGGCCTTGCCTCACTGATGCGGCCCGCTAAACCTTGACCCGGCGTGCCGTTCGCGGTTTTCGCCGCTATGCGATAGTCCGAACGAGCTCCATCGCACTCAGCGGCTGGATTTGCGGAGGTGGCGTCATAGACCTCCCCTTGCTCATGAGGTGGACGTTGCGCGTCGCTTGTTTGCGACCGCCACGATGCTCGTCCTAGGACACAAAACTGTCAAGCAAGATCAACGATCTAGAGATCACATTTGAAGGCGCGAGTTCCCTGGAAGCAGCCCGCCGATGCAAAGCGCTTGCGCGCGGGTCGCAGCTGTCGAGGGGCAGCGGGCATGTTGACATCATGCCCCTGTTTTGCCCGACGAGTCAAATGAGTTTCGTAAAATCCGCAGCAACGATGACGGAGCTGCAAGCGGTTGATTCTGCTGCGCTCGGCTACTGTGCATGGGGTTGTTTTCGCGTTTTTGTGCATGGCCGGCTCAGCCGGCTAGAGAAACATGTCTGCCAGGTCGACGGTCGAGGACTTTCCGATCTGGTCGAAGTTCCGCGCCAGCCAGCTTCGCGCCGCCTCGCGGCCCTCATCGCGCAGGCGGCACAACAGGCTCCATTCGGGGTGGAACTGCGTGGCCGTGCCGAGCTGCGACATCAACTGGTCGTTGCCGATCCAATGCATGTACATGCGGCTATGCTTGTCGCTGTCGAGCTCGCCGTCGTCGATCAGCCGCGTGGCGAAGGCGACCGCGCGCATCTCGCGCATCAAGGACGAATTGAAGCTGATCTCGTTGATGCGGTGGAGGACATCGGCCGCACTGGTCGGCAGCTCGTTGCGCCTGATCGCCGTGACTTGCACGATGATGACGTCGTGACTGCCCTTGCGGTAGATCAGCGGATAGATCGCGGGATTGCCGAGATAGCCGCCGTCCCAATAATGCTCGCCGTCGACCTCGACGGCCTGGAAATAGGGCGGCAGGCAGGCCGAGGCGAGCACGGTTTCCGCCGTGAGAAGCGGGCTCTGGAACACCTTGATCTTGCCGGTGCGGACGTTGGTGGCGTTGAGAAACAGCTGCGGCGCCTCGGGCGAGGAATTGAGCCGGTCGAAATCGACCACGCGCTGCAGCAGCGCGCGGAGCGGATTGAAATGAAAGGGATTGAGCAGGTTCGGCGGCAGGGTGTGCGTCAGCGTGTGGATGACGGCGTGCACCGGATGATATTCCGGCGGCAGCTTCAGGGCCTGGATCCACTGGTTCAGCGGCGACATCAAATCGTACGCCATGTCCATGCGCGACACCTCGTACCAGAATGCGTGCAGGTTCTCCCGAGCACCCTCCGCGCCTCCGTTCGCCATGCCGGAGGCCATCGCCACCGCATTCATGGCACCGGCACTGGTGGCGCTGACCGCCTCGATCGCGAGCCTGCCGTCCTCGAGCACCTGGTCGAGCACGCCCCAGACGAAGGCGCCGTGCGCGCCGCCCCCCTGGAGCGCGAAGTTGACGGTCTTGCGATCGGCGATCTCCTTGGCTGTCACTTTGCCTGCTTCTTGCCTCCCGTCCCCTCTTTCTCCAGTGCCTTGCGCACTTGCTCGAATTCCTCCAGCGAGGCCTTGTCGGCGCGGGGGAAGCGCAGGTCGAGCTTTTCGAGCGCTGCATTGATCACCGAGCCGATCACGACGCGGGCGAACCATTTGTGATCGGCGGGCACGACGTACCACGGCGCATGAGGCGTTGCCGTGTGGCGGACGATGTCCTGGTAGACCGCCTGGTAGCGCGGCCACAGCGCGCGCTCCTTGATGTCGTCCATGGAGAACTTCCACTGCTTGGCCGGCTCCTCCAACCGGTCGAGGAAGCGCTGGCGCTGCTCCTCCTTGGAGACGTTGAGGAAGAACTTCAGCACCAGGGTTCCGTTGCGGCAGAGATAGCGTTCGAAGGCGGAGATGTCCTCGAACCGCTCCTTCCATATGTGCTTGGTGACGAGCTTTGGCGGCAGCTTCTCCTTGGCGAGGATTTCCGGATGCACGCGCGTCACCAGGCATTCTTCGTAATGCGAGCGGTTGAAGATGCCGATATGGCCGCGCTCCGGCAGCGCGACCACGTGGCGCCAGAGGAAGTCGTGGTCGAGCTCCTTGCTGCTTGGCGCCTTGAAGGCCGTGACTTCGCAGCCCTGCGGATTGATGCCCTCGAAGATCGCCTTGATCGCACTGTCCTTGCCGCCGGCGTCCATTGCCTGGAGCACGATCAGCACGGACCAGCGGTCCTGGGCGTAGAGCTTCTCCTGAAACCCGACGAGGCGCTTCTTGTTGGCGTCGAGAAGCGCCTGCGCTTTCTCCTTGTCGAGGTCGCCCTTCTCGTCGGTCTTATGGTCCTTGAGATGAAACTTGCCCGAGCCATCGTAACGGAATGGCGTGATGTAGCGGTCAAGCTCCTGGGCGAGCGATCTGGACGGCTTCTTGCTCATGAGCGCGGGGCACCTTGCGTTGCGGCTTCAGTCGGTCGAGGACGCTACCAAGGATGCCCTTGGGAAGGAATATGATGAAAACCACGAGCAGCACGCCGTAGACGAGGTTGTCCCAGCCGACCGCCTTGGTGCCGAAGCCGATGCGCAAGCTCTCGGCCAGCAAAATGGTGATGATGGCGCCAAAGGTCGGGCCGAGCGAAACGAACAGGCCGCCCACGATGGCCGCGAACACCATCTGCAGCGAAACCGCGATGCCGCTGACGGTGTCGGGTGTGATGAACATCTGATACTGGCAGTAGATCGCGCCGGCCAGTGCCGTCATCAGCGCGCTGAGCAGCGTGATCTTCAGCTTCTCGGCGGTGACGTTGACGCCGGCCGCAGCCGCGGCGTCCTCGTCCTCCGAGATCGCCTCCAGCGCATAGCGCGCCATGCTGCGGTCGACCCAGTGCCAGACCACGATACCGAACAGCCAGACCGCAAGCGCGATCAGATACCAGGTGGTTTTGTCGTCGAACTGCAGCGCCAGGAGCTTGTTGCCGGACGCGCGGTTCGGGGTATAGCCGAGCGAGCCGCCGGTGTAGTCGCGCGTCGCGGTGATGACCTGGAGCACGATGCCCGACAGCGCCAGCGTCACCAGCACGAAATAATGCCCGGTGATGCGGAAGCGGAAGCAGGGATAGCCGACGATCAGCGCCAGCGCACCGGCCGCGATCATGCTGACGGGAATGCCGATCCAGGGCGACAGGCCCAGGTGATTCCACAAGAGCGCGGTGACGTAAGCACCGATGCCCATGAAGCCGCCATGCCCGAGCGAGACCAGTCCGAACCGCCCCATCATCGACCAGGAGGTATAGGCGAACGACCAGATCAGGATCAGCACGAGGATGTGCAGATGATAGGGATCGCGATAGACGAAAGGCAGCGCGACCAGCACCGCCAGCCCCACGCCCCATGCTGCAAGCCGCCCCTGCCCCTTCATCGCCGCCTCGCCAGCAGGCCCGCGGGCCGGATGAACATCATGACGATGAAAAAGGCGAAGGCGAGCACATAGCCCCATTCGAGGTCGGAGAACAGGCCGCCAAGCGAGATGATCTCCGCGAACAGGAAGGAGGCGATAAAGCCGCCGATGAAATTGCCGAGGCCCCCGAGCACGCAGATCAGGAAGGTGATCGGCCCGAAGGAGAGGCCGACGAACGGATGCACGTCATATTGCAGCACCAGGAGGCAGGCCGCGAGCCCGGCCAGCGCACCGCCGAGCGCGGACGTGATGAGATAGATCCGCTTCGTATCGACGCCCATCAGCGCCATGATCTGACGGTCCTGCGCGATGGCGCGGATCGCGGTGCCGGTGAAGGTGCGCGTCATGAACAGATAGACCGCGACCATGCCGACCAGTGCCGCCAGGAAGGACAAAAGCCGCGCGTAGCTGAAATTCATGTCGCCGAAGGCGAGCACCGGCAGGCGGATGCCGAGATTGCGGAAGTCGATGCCGAAGGCGACAGTGGCAAAGCTCTGCAGCACGAACAGCACGCCGCCGGTCGCGAGCAGCTGATTGATCGGCGGCGCGGTCAACAGCGGCGCGATCACGAGGTAATGCAAGAGGGCGCCGAGCGCCGCCACCAGCAGGATGGTGAATGGCGCAGCGATGAAATAGCCGACGCCGTAATACTGCACCATGAAATACATGGCGTACATGCCGATCATCACGAGCTCGGCGTAACAGATCCAGGTCACGTCGATGACGCCGAAGATCAGGTTGAGGCCGAGCGCGAGCAGCGCCAGCACGCCGCCGAGCAGGATGCCGTTGATGACGGCCTCCAGCAGATAGATGTCGAAAATGTCCAGGAACGCCTGCATGCCCATCACACCCCGAGATAAGCTTCCTTGACCGTGTCGCTTGCCAGCATCTCGGACGAGGTGCCGGAGGCGCGGATCGTGCCCGCTTCGATCAGGTAGGCACGGTCGACCACTTTCAGGACCTGCTGCACGTTCTGCTCGACGATCAGCACCGTCAGCCCGCTGGCGCGAATCCGCTTCACCAGCTCGAACACCTGCTGCACCACGACCGGCGCGAGCCCCGCCGAGGGTTCGTCGAGCAGCAGCAGCTTCGGGCTGGACATCAGGGCGCGGCCGATCGCGCACATCTGCTGCTCGCCGCCGGACATGGTGCCGGCCATCTGATGCCGCCGCTCCTTCAGGCGCGGGAACAGGTCGAACACGACGTCCAGCCGTTCGGCATAGTGTCCGCGCGCCTCCTTCATGAACGCGCCCATCTTGAGATTGTCGTCGACCGTGAGCTGCGGAAACAGCCGCCGGTTCTCCGGCACATGCGCAATGCCGAGGCTGACGATCTTGTGCGCCGGCGTCGCCACGACATCGACGCCTTCCATCTTGATCGATCCGCGCGAGGGACGGATCAGGCCGGAAATGACGCGCATCAAGGTGGTCTTGCCGGCGCCGTTGGGACCGATGACGCCGACGGCCTCGCCGGCCTTGACGTCGAGATTGACGTCGAACAGCGCCTGGAACGTGCCATAGCCGGCATTGACGCCGCGGAGCTCCAGCATGGGCTAACCTCCCGCCCGGCGGCGCGCTTCGGCGGCCGCGGCCTGCGTGGTCTCTGCATCGGTGCCGAGATAGACTTCGATGACGCGCGGATCGCCGGCGACCGCGCTCGGCAGCCCTTCCGAGATCTTCTCGCCGTGATCGAGCACCATGACGCGATCGACGACGCGCATCAGCACGCCCATGATGTGCTCGACCCAGATGATGGTGATGCTGAGCTCGTCGCGGATATTGCGCAGCATGTCGGCCGCCTGGTCCATCTCGGCCTCGTCGAGACCGCCGAGGCTCTCGTCGGCGAGCAGCAGCTTCGGCGAAGTGGCAAGGGCCTTCGCCAGCTCGAGCTTCTTCAGGCCGGCCGCCCCCAGGCCGTCGACGCTGGCGTGGCGATCGGTCGGCAGGCCCACCATCGCCAGCGACCGCTCGGCTGCCTCCTCGGCCTTGATGCGACTGTGGCGGCCCTGGCCGTAGAATCCGGCGAGCGCGACGTTCTCGAAGATGGTCAGGCGGCGGAAGGGTCGCGGAATCTGGAAGGTGCGGCCGATGCCGCGGTTGATGATCCGGTGCGGCGCAAGGCCTGCGATCTCGTGCCCGGCAAACAGGATCGATCCGGAGGTCGGCGCCAGCGTGCCGGAGAGCATGTTGAAGATCGTGCTCTTGCCCGAGCCGTTGGGCCCGATCAGGCCGAGGATCTCGCCCTGGTCGACCCTGAACGAGACGTTGTTCACGGCGGTGAAGCCGCCGAACCGCTTCACCAATCCGTTCACCTCCAGCACCGCCGTTCTCCGCCGCTACTGGTTGCTGTCGGTGGTGCCCTTCGGCAGTGGCAGCACGGCCTCGCGCATCAAAACCTCCCGGACGATTGTGCGTTGCATTCTTGTCGTTCTTGTTTTCGCCCATCACACGGGCTGCGCGAAGCGATGTCAAGCCTCGCGCGTCAGCGAGAGGCGAACTGCTGCGCAATAAAGGCCGTGACAAATCGCGGCATGGTCGGCGTAAGATCGCTCATCCCGCGCACGAGATGAATGGCCGACAACTCGGGCTCGGCCTCGCGCGCGAGATTGGCTTCGATCCGGGCGCGGGCTTCATCGCCCGGCATGTCCAGATTGAGGACCTGAATCATCGCAATCGCACGACCGGAGACGACGCAATGCCAGTCGGCTTCCGGCGCGTAATCGTCGGCGGTGAGCCCGGTCTCCTCCGCGATCTCGCGGACCACGCTGCCGGGAAGGTCGAGGGCGCCGTCCCTGATGTCGTCAAGGTCGGGCGTGCCCGAAGGGAAATAGATGCGGCCCGCATTGGCCGTGTGCTGCGCCATCTCGCCCATCACGAAGGCGCCATCGGAGGTGCGCAGCGCGCCCATGCCGAAACCGTTGAATACGGCAGGATCAGGAAAACCCCAGTCGCGCCAGGCGAGGAAGCTGGCGAAATCGGTTTCGAAATAGGTCGCAGCGAGATGGCCGTCCGTGAACGCGGCATCGCGCCCGAGCAGGACGCGACCGTTCCAGATCTTCGGCCGCTCGCGCTGCTTCTCGGCAAAATGCGCCGCGATCTCGGCGCGGCGCTCCTCGGCGAACGGCCACACGATCGGCCGCACGGCAAGATCAAGCGTCGTGACGCGATGAATGACAAGTGACGTCATGACGCCTGGTTACTACGCCTTCGCGTCAGCTATTTGGCGCTCCCCGTCGTCTTCTTGGCCTGGTCGACGAATTTGTTGGTGAAGGTCTTGCTGACGTCGATCTTGGCGTTCGCGACCTCGGGCGAACCGACGCTGAACACGGCGAGCACGGCATCGGCGCCCTTGGGGTCCATCTTGCCGGTTTCGGAGTACATCGGGATCGTGTTCTTCAGCGCGGCAAGATAGAGATCCTTGTTCTTGCCGACCGTCTCCTCCGGCATCTTCGCCATGATCTCCTCGGGCGAATGCGAATGGATCCAGGCGAGCGTGGCGAGGATCGCATTGGTGAGCGCCTGCGTTTCCTTCTCGTGGCCGTTGACCCAGGCTGCCGTCGAGTAAAGCGCGCCGCCCGGATATTCGCCGCCGAACGTCTCGAGTGTATCCTTCTGGGTGCGGGTATCCGAGAGGATGCGCAGATCCTTGTGGCTGCCCTGAAGCACGGTCACCGAAGGATCGAGCATCACGGCAGCATCGATCTGCCCCTGCTCCATGGCGGCGACCGCGGTGGCGCCGAGGCCGACGCCGATCACGGCGGCGCTGGTGGGATCAAGCCCGTTTTTCTTGAGCATATATTTGAGGAAGAAGTCGGTGGAGGAGCCGGGCGCACTCACACCCACCTTCTTGCCGGCAAGGTCCTTGACCGACTTGATGTCATTGGTGCGCGAGGGCGCGACGACCAGCACGAGGCCGGGATAGCGGTCATAGACCACGAAGGACTGCAGCTCCTGCTTCTTGGCCGCGAGATTGACGCAATGGTCGAAATAGCCGGAGACGACGTCGGCACTGCCGCCGAGCACGGCTTTCAGCGCATCCGAGCCGCCCTTGAGGTCGACCAGCTCGACATTGAGGCCGGCCTTCTCATATTCGCCAAGTTGCTTGGCCAGCACTGTCGGCAGATAGCACAGGCAGGAGCCGCCGCCGACCGCGATGGTGACCTTGCTTTGCGCCGCGGCAAATCCGGTGGTGACCGTCAGCGCAAGCAGCGCGCCGGCGAGCCTGGCAATCGTGTTCTTCATTGGTTTCCTCCGTTCGGCCGGCGGCACCATAGAGCAGCGGGGCGGGCTTGAGAAGCACTGCCGAAGTGGGCTGGCCATCGGTCTTTCGGCGCAATAGCATGCGCAGACAATAACAATTCCTAATGGGAAGGATCGTCCATGAATCGCCTTACAGCCAGCCTGTCGATCGCCGCCGCCTTTGCCGCCGGATGCGGCGCAACTTACCTGCTCGGGCCGGCACTCGCCGCCGAGAGCATCACCGCGCAGATCATTCATACCGGCGAGATGGAAGGCGACGCGCTAGGCCCCGCCAACAAGGTTGGCTACCGCTCGAAGACGTTCATGACCGCCGACGGCGCCACTGTGTCAATCCAGGTCGGCAATGTGCCCAAGCACCTGCATTCCAACACCAACGAGATCCAGTACATCCTGGACGGGACCGGGACGATCTGGCTCGGCGACAAGGAGGTCACGGTGAAGCCAGGCGATCTCGTCATCATTCCGAAGGGCACGCCGCATGGCGGCACCAAGCCGATCAGCGGCCAGGTCAAGGCCATCGCGATCAAGACGCCGCCGCAGGCCCCCGATGACATCAAGCTGCTGGATTGATGGCTCTGCGCTCCCTCCCCCGCCTGCCAAGCGGGAGAGGGTTGGGGAGAGGGTGTCCCCGCGATGGGAGAATCGCCCGAAGGAGAAAACCCTCACCCGACGCTACGCCATAGCCGAGGCTTTGCCTCGGCGTGTTTTGAGATGACGGCCGCCAGAGGCGGCCTACGCCTCTCCCGCAAGCAAGCGGGAGAGGTGAACTTGGGCCCTACCCCCGCCCGTCCGACGCCATCGGCCGCCACACCAGCAGCCGCCGCTCCACCAGCGTCACGCCGAAGTCGATCAGGATGACGAAGGCCGACAGCACGAACATGCCGGCGAACACACCGGCAACGTCGAACACGCCTTCGGCCTGCTGAATGAGATAACCGAGGCCCGCCGCCGATCCCAGATATTCCCCGACGACCGCGCCGACCACGGCGAAGCCGACTGAGGTGTGCAGCGAGGAGAACATCCACGACAGGGCCGACGGCCAATAGACGTGCTGCATCAACTGCCGCTCGCTCATGCCGAGCATTCGGCCGTTGTCGAGCACGGTGCGGCTGACCTCCTTGACGCCCTGATAGACGTTGAAGAACACGATGAAGAACACCAGCGTGACGCCTAGCGCGACCTTCGACCAGATGCCGAGGCCGAGCCACAGCGCGAAGATCGGTGCCAGCACGACGCGCGGCAGCGCATTGACCATCTTGACGTAGGGGTCGAACACCGCGGCGACCAGCGGTTGGCGCGCGAACCAGAAGCCGACCAGCACGCCGCCGAGGGATCCGATCACGAAAGCCAGGATCGATTCCGCCAGTGTGATGCCGAGATGCTTCCAGATGACGCCGGAGGCGAACCATTTCACGATCTGGCTGAACACGTCGAAAGGGTTGGAGAAGAAGAACGGCGGCAGCAGGATCTTGCCGAACACGGGGATGGTCGACAGCACCTGCCACAGCACGATGCAGACGACCGCGACCAGGACCTGCAGCGCAAACAGCGTCGGGCGCGACATCAGACCGCCTCCACTGCCTGAGTGGATTGCACGTATCCCTTCATCACCTCGTCCTTCAGCACGCTCCAGATCTCGCGATGGAGCGCATGGAACTCCTTGTCGAGGCGCACCTCGAAGATGTCGCGCGGGCGCGGCAAGCTGACGCGCCAGTCGCCGATGATGCGCGAGGACGGCCCCGCGGACATGATCACCACGCGGTCGGCGAGCGCGATCGCCTCTTCCAGATCGTGCGTCACGAACAGCACGGCCTTGCGGTCGGCATTCCAGAGATCAAGCAGCAGATTGCCCATGACCTGGCGCGTCTGCGCGTCCAGCGGCCCGAACGGCTCGTCCATGAGGAGGATTTTCGGATCGCGGATCAGCACCTGCGCTAGCGCCACGCGCTTACGCTGGCCGCCGGAGAGCATGTGCGGATAGCGGCTGGCAAACGCGCCGAGACCGACGGAGGTCAGCCATTTCTGCGCCCGCGGCAGCGCCTCTGCGCGCGCCGTGCCCTTGATCTCGAGCCCGATCGCGACATTGTCGAGCGCGGTCTTCCAAGGGAACAGCGCGTCGGCCTGGAACAGGTAGCCGGCATCCTGGTTCAGTCCCGTCAGCTGCCGGTCGAATATCCTGACGCTGCCCGCCGCCGGCTTGAGCAGGCCGGCCGCGACATTGAGCAGCGTCGATTTCCCACAGCCGGTCGGGCCGACGATGGCGACGAACTCGCCCTGCGCGACCGCGAGATGCGCCTTCTCCACCGCCGTATAGACCCGGCCGTCCCCCAGCCGGAACGCGACCTTGGCATCTTCCAGCGCCACTGCCGTGGGCGTCGTCATGTGCTTCCTCCGAACTCAGGCCGATGCCTTAGCCGCTCGCGCGGCCAAGTTCAATCAAGGCGCCAAGCGTGCTACGCATGGGGACTTGCCGTGCTCTTACCCTCCCCTGGAGGGGCAGGGTAAGAGAAAAGCGAGCCCATCCGCGATGCCTTCCAAGCTGGCGATCAGCTACCAAGAGGTCACCAAGAGATTCGGCTTCCTCGCAGCCGTCGACGATGTGTCGCTCGACATTGCCGAGGGCGAGTTTCTGGCCATCGTGGGCGGGTCCGGCTCAGGCAAGACCACGCTGCTGCGGCTCACCAACCGGCTGATCGAGGCCGATGGCGGCACGGTCATGGTTGAGGGGGAAGACGTGCGGAGCGTCGATCCGGTCGCGCTGCGGCGCCGGATCGGCTACGTCTTCCAGAGCGGCGGGCTGTTTCCTCACTTAAGCGTCGCCGACAATATCGGGATCACGCCAAAGCTGCTGGGCGAGCCGGCAGTGGCGATCGCGGGGCGCATCGACGAACTGCTGGAGCTCGTGCAGCTCGACGGCGCATCGCATCGCGACCGTCTGCCAGAGGCACTCTCCGGCGGCCAGCGCCAGCGTGTCGGCGTGGCGCGGGCGCTCGCCGCAAAGCCCCGCATCGTGCTGATGGACGAGCCGTTTGGCGCACTCGATCCCCTCACCCGCGATGCGCTAGGCGAGGACTATCGCGCGCTACACCGCAAGCTCGGCCTGACCACCGTGATGATCACGCATGACATGACCGAGGCGATCCTGCTCGCCGACCGCATCGCAGTGATGCGCGGCGGACGATTGCTCGCGCAGGGTACGCCCGCGGAGCTCTCGAGCAGCAGCGACGACTACGTGCTGGAGCTGTTGAGCACGCCGCGGCGCCAGGTCGGGCGGCTGAATGTGCTGCTGCCGCAGAGCGGTGCGGCATGAGCCTCTTCACCGATCCGCGTTGGGGCGAGGCGCTGGGGCATCTGCCCGATTATCTCGGCAACCATGTGCGGGTAAGCCTCGCCGCGCTCGCACTTGGCCTCGCCGTCAGCCTGCCGTTGGCGATCCTGACCCGCAACCGTCCGGCGCCGCGCGGCATCCTGCTCGCGTTCGCCAGCATCGTGCAGACGGTACCGGGGCTGGCGCTGCTTGCGCTGTTCTATCCGCTGCTGCTGCTGGCTGCTTCCGTCACGCTGGCCTGGTTCGGCGTTTCCTTCTCCGCGTTCGGCTTCCTGCCGGCGATGCTGGCGCTGGCGCTCTATTCGATGCTGCCGGTCCTGCGCAACGGCATCACGGGCCTCAACGGCATCGATCCCGCGCTAATCGAAGCCGCAAAGGGTGTCGGCATGACGGCACGGCAATCGCTGCTCATCGTCGAGCTGCCGCTGGCGCTGCCGGTGATGATGGCGGGCATCCGCACCGCCGCTGTGTGGGTGATCGGCACAGCCACGCTGTCCACGCCGATCGGGCAGACCAGCCTCGGCAATTACATCTTTGCCGGGCTCCAGACCCAGAACTGGGTGTTCGTGCTGTTCGGCTGCCTGGCCTCGGCGCTGCTCGCGCTCGCCGTCGATCAGTTGCTTGGCCTGATCGAGAACGGCTTGCGCCACCGCAGCCCCTTGCGCAGCGGTCTCGGCGCGATCGGAATCGCGGCGCTGGTCGCCGCAACGCTGGTGCCGACCATGGGACGCCCGTCGTCAGGCTATGTGGTCGGCGCAAAAACCTTCGCCGAGCAATATGTGCTGTCGGCGCTGATGAGGGACCGCCTCCAGGCGGCAGGCCTCTCGGCCACCGCGCGGTCGGGCCTCGGCTCGAGCGTGATCTTCCAGGCGCTGAAGGCGGGCGACATCGATCTCTATGTCGACTATTCCGGCACGCTCTGGGCCAACCAGCTCCACCGCACCGACATCAAGCCGCGCGCCGAGCTGGTCGCCGAGCTGAAGACGGCGCTCGCGAAGGACAACATCACGCTGCTCGGTGAGCTCGGCTTCGAGAACGCTTATGCGCTGGTGATGCCGAGACGGCGCGCCGAGGCGCTCGGCATCCGCACCATTGCCGACCTCAGCGGACATGCCTCGACACTGTCGATTGCCGGCGACTACGAATTCTTCTCCCGCCCCGAATGGGCGGCGCTGCAAAAGGCCTATGGACTCCCGTTCCGCGCCCAGCGCCAGATGCAGCCGGATTTCATGTATGCGGCCGTCGCCAGCGGCGAGGTCGACGTCATCGCCGGCTACACCAGCGACGGTTTGATCGCGAAATACGACCTCGTCACGCTCGACGATCCCCGCCACGCGATTCCGCCCTACGACGCGATCCTGCTGCTGGCGCCGAAACGCGCCGGCGACGAACGGCTCAAGGCTGCGCTGCAGCCGCTGCTCGGCAAGATCGACATCGCCATCATGCGCGAGGCGAACTTGCGCGCCAGCGGCAATGATGCGAACTCCTCGCCCGATGCGGTCGCCCGATGGCTGTGGGAGCAGATCGCGCGACGCTAGGGCAGAATTCGTCTAGCTGACCGCGATCGGTTCACGCCCGCACCTCCTGGCGCTGGAACAGCACGTAGCCGAAAGCGAACAGCACGATGGTGCCCGCGATCAGGCCGACCGTTTGCGGCCAGGCGATCATGACGCTCTCGCCGAATGGGAGCGGTGATCCCATGACGGCGCCGCGAAGCTGGTCGAGGAACACCGGGCCGAGCGTGCGCGTGGTCGGCGAGAGCACGGCGAGCATCGCCTCTCCGAACAGGTCGTTGGGCGACAGCCGCAGCAGCTCCTGCGTCCAGATCGCGGTGGCCGGATCATTGAGCCCGAGCAGCGCGTAGCGCGGATCGGCCGGAGCGATTGCCTGCGCGAGCGCCGGGGCCAGCATCGGCCAGAGCACGGCCAGGAACAGCCAGATGCCAAGCGAAACCAGCGCCGCAGTCGCCGGCGAGCGGAACACGATCGATAACAGCATGGCCAGCGAGAGCCAGACACCGGCATAGAAGATCGCCACGACCAGGAACACCATCGAGCGTGCGATCTCCTCGCCGCCGGGCGGCACCCCGAGAAAGATCAGGCCGAGACCGATCACCAGCAACCACAAGGCAGCGAGGCTGATGCCGATGGTGGCGAGGGCTGCGAGGAATTTTCCCATCAGCAGCGCATCGCGATAGATCGGCTGCGCCAGGATGCGCGACAACGTCCGCCGGTTGTGCTCGCTGTTGATGGCATCGAAGCCGAGGCCGATCGCCATCAGCGGGATGAGGAATCCGAGGATGGCGACGAAGGACGGCAGGGGCGCCTTGTCGATGGTGAAGAGGCGGAGCAGCAGGAACGGATCTTCGGCCGTGTTCTGCCTGAGGCTGCTGATCGCCCCGTAGAGCGCGGCGAGCGCCGTGAAGACGATCAGGAGCTCCAGCATCAGCATGCGGATGCTGGAGAGATGATCGGCGAGCTCCTTGACGAAGACGGTGGACAGCCCGCGGAACGGTGAACCCTCACGCCGCATGGCGAACATCTCCCCTGGGCCTGATCTGGAAATGGCGCGCGTAGATCGCCTCGAGACTTGGCTCGTCGATCGACAATCTGCGCAAGTCACCACCGACCGTGACCACGGCGCGTGCCGCGTCCGGCCGCACGTCGCGCTCGGCAGTCATGCGGAAGCGATCGACGCCCAGGGTGTCGACCTGGGTCACACCGGGGATCATTGCGAGCCGCCGGGCTATACCGAGTCCGTCGGCCTCGACTTCCACGACGAAGCCGGCACCGAGCACCTTGACTGCGAGCTCCGGCACCGCACCCATCAACACGATGCGTCCGCCCTGGAACAGCGCGACCCGGTCGCAGATGCGTTGCACCTGGTCGAGCATGTGGGACGACAGCAGCACCGTGATGCCCTCGGCCTTCAATTCTCCGATCAATCCCAGGAACTCCTGCGTCGCCTGCGGGTCGAGGCCCGACGTCGGTTCGTCCAGGATGGCGATCTCGGCCCGCTTCACGATGATCTCGGCCAGACCCAGCCGCTGCCGCATGCCACGCGAGAAGGTCGCGACCCGCTTTGAGGCGACTTCCGCGAGGCCCACCCGCGCCAGCGCCGCCTCGATCCGCCGCGCGCGCTCAGCGCGCGCCAGTCCCATCAGTTTCGCCGTATAGGCGAGGTTTTCCGCGGCGGTGAGATGATCGTAGAAGCCGACCGCATCGGGCAGATAGCCGACGCGCTGCTTGACCTTCAGCGGCTCGCGGGCTGGATTGAAGCCGAGCACGCTGACCTCGCCCGATGATATCTCGGTTAATCCCAGCATCATCAGGATGGTCGTGGTCTTGCCCGCGCCGTTCGGGCCGAGCAGGCCGAACACCTCGCCGCGCGCGATGTCGAAGTCGATGCCGTCGACGACGGCCGTAGCGCCGTAGCGCCGCGTCAGTCCGCGCGCGGCGATGACGGGATCCGGTGCCGTCCCTCGGCTGTCCGTTGATTGATTCCTCATCGCCGTCCGAACCTCGCGACTGCACCCAACATCAGCAGGAGCGCGACACCGATGACGCCGGCACCTGCCATGCCCCATACGGTCGAAGTGCCGACGGTGATGCGGAACTGGCCGGAGGCGTTCTCGCCGCGCGATGTGGCGCGGATCGTGGCTTGGTAATCACCGGCCAGCGACTTGTCGCTGGGCGTGATCAACGCCTGCACCTCACCGTCCTTGCCCGGCACGAGCCGCTCGATGGTCGCCGGCTCGAATGTCACCTTCCATCCACTCGGCGCCGTTCCGGCCAGCGTGATATTCTCCGCCGGAGCAGTGCCGGAATTGGTCACGACGATCGGGATCGAGCTCTGCTTGCCGGCGACCGCACGCGCACTCAACAGACCGTCGCGGCCGGAGATCTGGAGCTGCGGCTGGCCGACGATGTCGAGCGCAAGCTCGGTGGAGGCAGAGGCATCCTCCGCCTTCACGGTCACCTTGACCGGGAAGTGACCGGCGTCGATCGTCGTGGGCGGGCGCACCTTCAGCTTGATGTCTTTGGACTGACCCGCATCGATCGGAATCGACGAGAGCTCCTGGGTGCCGTAAGCCTCGGTGAACGATGTCTCGAAATTGACGGGAGCCTCTGCTGCAAAACTGGCGACGAGATTGCGGCCGGAATCATTCTTGATCGAGAGCGTATAATCGAAATTGGATTTCGGGCTGCCGCGCAGCGACGGCAGGCTGGACTTCACGCTGAGCTTGGCCGGCAGCTCCTTGGCGAGCGAGACCGCAACCGGGAGTTCGGCCGTTGTGCCCTGCCCTTCGGCCTTGACCGTGAGCGTATGCGGGGCGAGATCGTTGCCTGCGGGCACGTCGAGCCTGAGCTGCAGCGCGACACTGCCGTCGGGGGCCGGCATCGCGGCGCCGACCGGCTGACCGCCGCCGAGTAGCGTCGCGGTCCAGCCGCTCGGCACGCCCGCCACCGAAAGCTGGTAGCGCTGCGGCGCGAGACCATAGTTCTGCAGACGCAGGGAGATGTTGGTCGTGGTCCCCGGCCGTACCGTGACCGCCGGATAGTCGGTCATGAGATAAAGCCCCTTGATGTCGTGCGCAGCTTCGGCCGCATGGGCAGCCGGACTCAGCAGCACGAGGGCAAATGCAAGACGCGCAGCATCAAGCGCTCGCATGGACGACACTCCTGCAAGGAAGGGTGGATCAGGGATGGGCTTCGCACCGCCGGAAAGACCATTTGGCGGCGTGTCGGATGATGGAAGCAATCGTGACGAAGTTTTGGAAGCGAAGCGCCCTGCCAGTTACAAGTCTGTGATTGCGGGCATTTTTGCCTCAGACTTTAGTTCGAAGTCGGCGTGCAGGCGCGAGAGATGACGATGTCGCAGTGCAACGGATCGCGCCCGGCCGGACCCGGGGCGGCGATGATGCTCGAAGGACATCGTGCCGCTAAAGCCCTCTGATCATCCCGGCGTCGATCAGCAGCCGATTGAGCCGACGCGCCTCGGCGCCATCCTTGCAGCCGTAGAAGATGCCCTTGCAGCGGAGCATGATCTCCTTCTGCTCGGCGAAGGACGGATCGAGCGGGATGCCGGCAGCTTCCTGGATCACCAGCGGCAGATAGGGGCCGTCGATCGTGTCCATCACGGCCGCGCTTCTGACCGGCTCGAAGTTGACGGCGTCGATGGCGTAATAGGTCGCGTAGAGGCGCGGATCGTAGACATCGAGCTTCTTGCCGATCGCCCCCTCATCGAGCCCGGGCTCGAGCAGGTGCGGCGCAAACTCGGGCTGGTGATCGCCATAGCGCACGATCAGGAAGGGCTCACCCGGAAAGCTCTTCTTCAGGCCCGCGACGAATGCCTTGTATTGCTCGGCGCTCATGGCCTGACGACGCAGATATTCGTCGATGGACGGCGCATTGCCCGGCGCGCGCCAGTTCGGCAGCAGGTCGGGACGGAAACGGGTCTCCCAGGGAAAATGATTGGCACCGAGATAGATGAAGGTGAACAGCGGCTTGTTCGGCGGCTGCTGCCCCATCAGCTGAAGCGCCTTGTCGTAGAAGAAGCTGTCGGGCTCCACATCCTTGGCGCCGAGATCCTTGGAGTCGAGGAAACGCTCGATGCCGGTCGTCATCTGGAAGCTACGCGCGCCCATGAAGCCGCCATGGGCGGGATAGAGCGACAGCGTATCATAGCCGCAACGGCGTAGCGCCAGCGGCAGGCCGCGCTCGACCCGGTTCGAGGCGATGCGCGTCACGAAATAGGCGAAGCGGCCGAACGAGCGCGAGGAGAGTCCCGCGAGCACATTGTATTCGGTGAACCAGCTCGGCCCGCCATTGCTCTCGGCGAGGAACGTGCGCTGCCTGCCGTCCCAGGATTTGAAGTGGCCGCCATAGCCCTGGGGCACCTTGACGCCCTGCGCGGCGCGGATGTCGAAGCTCGACTCATCATGGATCATGATGATGTTCGGCCGCCGGCCGGCGGGATGGCAGGAATCGACCAGCGGCATGTTGAGCCGCTCGTCGGTCGAGGCAGCCGATTCCATGAAGCCGTACTGCGCGAAGTCGGAGACGGCGGTGACGGCGGAGCGGAAGAATTTCGAGAGATAGCCGTCATCGTAGTAGCCGCGCCAGGCCTCCTCCGGGTGAGAGAGCGAATAGGCGACCAGGGCGGCAAGACAGGCAAGCTTGCAAGCGAGTGCCGGCAGGCGGCGGATGCGGAACGGGTCGAGCCACCACAGCGCATACATCAGCGGCAGCGTGACGAGACCGGCTGATATCACCGACCAGCGCAAATTCGGGAAGATCGTGAACAGGAACGCGACGGTGTCGCGATCGATCATCATCAGGTCGATGAAGTTGGCCGTCATCTGCACGACGTCGTGCTTGAGCCGCGACAGCAGCACCAGCACCACAACCAGGGTCAGCGACAGCGCCCCCGACAGCGCCGGCCGGCGCAGGAGGGTGATCCAGAAGAAGTTGAGGATGCCCCAGGCCAGCGCGAAGGACAGGCGCGAGCCGAAATCCGTCTCAGTCTCGTACATCAGCGCGAGCGCCGCCAGATGCGGCGCGGCAACGGCGAGCAGCCGCCAGATGCCGAGCGCGGCGACGCTCGCCAGCACGGTGGTCGCGGCAGAAGGACCTGGATTGGGCGCGGACGCCATCGACGACACGCAACTCTGGTCCGGCGCAGTGATGCCAAGCCGTCTGGCCGGCCTGAAAACGGCCAGGGCGTCCGGGGCAGCCGGCTGCACCGTTTCATAAAACTGTAGTGGAACTGTCGCGGACAGGCAACGTGCGGCGCGATCCGACCTTGGCTTAATGTTAGCGGCCGGCGAACGAAAGCCGTAGACCAAGGCCCGGCGGAGATGGCCTTGCGCACGCTCGCGATGGGCCGCCGCCCGCGCGGGCAAACCGTCGCGGCGGGCTGAACGGCCGCCTTACTGCGCCAGCAGCCCGAGCCGCTTGGCGATGATGCGCCCGATCAGAAACTTCGCGACGGCCCAGCCGATGCCTGTGGACGCACCGGTGATGACACAGATCGCATGGTCCCCCGCCCTCCAGTTCCGGCGATCATGTCGGAGAAAGGTGCCAGGACGCAATCGTGGTTCGCGATACGCGTGATGAGACTGTAGATGAAGAGCCGAATGCTTGCCTCTGAAGAGGCAGGCGTTTTGGTGCTGCAGTAGCAGCGACGAGAATCCGAGAACCGACGCGAGGTCAAGAAAGTGGTTTAAGCGTCAGTTCTTCGCGTTAAGGCTGTACTTCAGCTCGCGAAGAATTTGAATGAAGCAGCAATACTTGGCGCGGGAAATGAAAGAGCGAACGCTCTTTGTGAGCCAACACTAATCGCGAAGGCTTAAGATTTGGTTCGACGCGCGATGCTCGTGTCTTCGCTCGTGTCCCGGACAAGCGCAGCGAAGCAGAGCGCAGAGCCGGGACCCGGAAGCCGCAATGGGCCCGGCTCGGCAGCGCACCACTTGCGTGATGCGCTGCGTCCGAGGAACGGTGACTTAAAGCGCGATGAGATTTGGATGAATCGTCATCGCGCTTTAGCTTGTTGTTCACGCATGATCTTTCCGGAAAACCGCTTCGCACTTTTCCGGATCATGCTTTAGTTCTTGCTCTTGTCGACCAGCGCGCCCTTCTTGATCCAGGGCATCATGTCGCGCAGCTTTGCGCCAACTTCCTCGATCGGGTGCGCGGCGAGCTTGGCGCGGGTCGCCTTGAACGAGGTCTGGTTGACCTTGTTCTCGAGCATCCAGTCGCGCGAGAATTTGCCGGACTGGATGTCGTTGAGAACCCGCTTCATCTCCTTCTTGGTCTCTTCGGTGATGATGCGCGGACCGGTGACATACTCGCCGTACTCGGCGGTGTTGGAGATCGAGTAGTTCATGTTGGCGATGCCGCCTTCATAGATCAGGTCGACGATCAGCTTCACTTCGTGCAGGCACTCGAAATAGGCCATCTCCGGAGCGTAGCCGGCTTCGACCAGGGTCTCGTAGCCACCCTTGATCAGCTCGACCAGGCCGCCGCAGAGCACGACCTGCTCGCCGAACAGGTCGGTCTCGCACTCTTCCTTGAAGGTGGTCTCGATGATGCCGGCACGGCCGCCGCCGATCGCGGAGGCGTAGGACAGGCCGAGGTCATGGGCGTTGCCCGAGACGTCCTTGGCGATCGCGATCAGGCAGGGTACGCCGCCGCCGCGCTGATACTCCGAGCGCACGGTGTGGCCGGGGCCCTTCGGCGCGATCATCAGCACGTCGAGGTCGGCGCGAGGATCGAGCAGGTTGAAGTGGACGTTGAGGCCGTGCGCGAACACGAGGGCAGCGCCCTTCTTCATGTTGTCCTGCAGGTGCTCGCGATAGATGTCGCCCTGAAGCTCGTCCGGGGTCAGCATCATCACGAGGTCGGCCCATTTGGCAGCTTCCGCAACTTCCAGCACCTTAAAGCCGGCAGCTTCCGCCTTCTTGGCCGAGGCCGAGCCCTTGCGCAGCGCAATGGCGACTTCCTTGACGCCGGAATCCTTCAGGTTGAGCGCATGGGCGTGGCCCTGGCTGCCATAGCCGACGATGGCGACCTTCTTGCCCTTGATCAGGTTCAGGTCGGCGTCGCGATCGTAATAAACACGCATAGTCGTTTCCTCGTTCAGGGCCAAAAATCGGCCAATGGTCAGTGTCCGAAGGGTGAAATTTGCGGATTTCGGGGGCTGTCTAGAGCATTTTCAGCCCCGAGGGAAACCCGTTTCTGCATGGAAATCCGCGACATCATGCATCCATGAAAACGGGGTAGAGGGAAGCGAGCAGCAGGATAGCCATCAGGATATTGAAGGCGCGGACCAGCCGCTCAGAGGTCAGGATCGGCCGCAACGCGGTGCCGAACAACGCCCAGACCACGGTCGAGACCGTGCCGACGACGAGGCTGATTACGGTCTGGATAGCGATATTGAGCGGGAATTGGGCGATCGCAGCATAGGCGGTGATGGTACCGATCACGATCACCCAGCCCTTGGCATTGATCCACTGGAACATGGCCGCGCCCCAGAAGGTCATCGGGCCACGGGCCTTCTCCTCGCCCGACTTGGCCGGACCGGACATCGCGATCACGGCGGCCAGGTAGATCAGGTAAGCGGCGCCGGCATATTTCAGGACGGTCTGGAGGATCGGATAGGCCACGAACACGGTGCCGAGCCCGAGACCGACGGTCGCGACCATGAAGGCAAAGCCGATGACGATACCGACGATGTGCGGAATGGTGCGGCGGAAGCCATAGGTCAGACCGGAGGACAGCAGCATGATGTTGTTCGGCCCGGGCGTGAAGTACATCACCACCATGAAGGCCAGGAACGCATAGAATAGCGAGAAGGCCATGTTCACCTCACGCGGTCTTCGGCAGGACTTGCGGGCGCTTCGCCAGCACCATCACGGCGATACCACCGATCACGGTCAGCATGCCGGCGAGCCGCAACGGTCCGAACCGCTCGCCGAATACGATGCTGGAGGCAGCCGAGCCGACGAACGGCACCAGCAGCGCGAACGGCACCACTTGCGCGGCCGGATAGTCACGCAGCAGGCGGCCCCACAGCCAATAGGCGATGCAGGTGGAGATACCGCCGAGCATCAGCATGCAGAGAATCGATGTCAGCGATATGTGCGTCAGCGAAGTCCAGGTCGGCGCCGGCCCGTTGGCGATCAGTGCCAGCACGAACAGCGGCACCGCCGAAGCGAGGCACAGCCACGCGAACAGATCGAACATCGGCACGCCGCGCGCGCCGCGCAGCAGGAGATTGCCGACGGCAAAGCTGAGCGGCGATATCATCAGCACCGCGAAGGCCGCGACGCTGAAATCATAGCCGACTGTGCCGCAGATCATCAGCAGGCCCGCCGCTGCAATGACGATGCCCAGCGTCTGCACCGGCGTCGGCCGCTCGCCGAACGCGAGCGCTGCGAAGCCGATCGTGAACAGCGCCTGGCTCTGCACGACGACGCTGGTCAGTCCCACCGGCACGCCGTGAGCGATGCCGTAGGCCTGAGACAGGAACTGGCCGAGGAACAGCGTGAAGCTGATCGCGATCAGCCGCGACCAGGCGACCTTCGGCTTGGGAATGAACAGGCACGGCACCGCGGCGATCGTAAAGCGCAATGCCGTCATCAGCTCCGGCGAAAGCTCGTCGAGCGCGATCCGGCTCGCCACGAACGCAAACCCCCAGATGATCGCCACCATGACGGCGATGAGGATGTCGGCCGGCTTCATTGTTGTTTCCGGTTCTGCTTGCCGTGCAGCCCTGTCTATTGTTCTGGTCTAGCCTTGCTCGCCGGCTTTCGGTTTCCGCAGCAGATACGTGCCATGCATGGGGGCGTGGTAGTCGGCCGAGACCAGCACGAAGCCGACGTCGGTCAGCATCCGCTCCATCACCCAGCCGAAGGTGGAATATTCGTCGCGCATATGCGTCACCACGCTCTCCCGCGCGAAATCGTGATTCTTGATCTGGAAATCGGCCCATTGCTCGACGTCGCGTTCGACCGCGTCGGGCATCGCGGTATAGACGATGTCGCGAAGATAGAAGCTCGCACCCGGCTTCAGGGCGCGATAGATCCGCGACATCGCCACCGCCTTCCAGAAATCGGGCAGATGGTGCAGCGTGAACTCGCTGACGATCAGGTCGTAGGACTCCGGACAGTAGGCGAAGCTGAGCAGGCCTGCGGACTGGGTGCGAACCGGCGCCTTGCGGTCGCGCGCGTAGATCTCAGCGAGCGCCAGCATCGCGGGCGATATGTCGATGGCGTCGACCTCGGCGCCCATCAGCGCGGCTTCGGTCGCCAGCACGCCGTTGCCGCAGCCGATATCGGCGATGCGCCAGCTGCGCTGGACCCCGAGCATTTTCAGCGCGGCGCGCGCCCGCAGATCGGCATCGTCATGATTGTCGTAGATCGAGGCCACGGCGGGCTCGATCCCCATCCGATTCCGCTCGTTATAGTACCAGTCGCGCGCCAGCATGGTTCACATCCCTTCAGGCCCGCGGCCGATCGCGGCAACACCGGTGCGCGACACTTCGACAAGGCCGAGCGGGCGCATCAAGTCGATAAACTGGTTGATCTTGTCCGTATTGCCTGTGATCTCGAACACAAAGCTCTCGGTGGTGGCGTCGATCACCCGGGCGCGGAACGCGTCCGCCAGCCTGAGCGCCTCGACCCGATGCTCGCCCTGGCCGCGCACCTTCACCATCGCCAGCTCGCGCTCGATCGAGCGCTTGGTCAGGGTCATGTCGACGACGCGGTACACCGGGATCATGCGGTCGAGCTGGTGCTTGATCTGCTCGATCACCATCGGCGTGCCCGTGGTGACGATGGTGATGCGCGACAGATGCTTCTGAGCCTCGGTCTCCGAGACCGTGAGGCTCTCGATGTTGTAGCCGCGGCCCGAGAACAGGCCGATGACGCGCGCGAGCACGCCCGGCTCGTTCTGCACGAGCACAGCGAGCGTATGTGTCTCGTTGGGATCGTGACGGTCCTCGATGAAATAGGCGGATGCGGGCTGGTTCATTGTCGTCCCCTCTATTCTTCGTCGTCATGTCCCGTGAAGGCGAAGGGGCATCCAGTAACCACCAGCGTCGAGGCCCCCAAATCTGTCGCGGCGTGCTGGATCGCCCGGTCAAGCCGGGCGATGACAGCGGAGTTTGTGACCATCGCGCTCACACCAGCGCCTTGCCGCCGGCGAACGCCTTGGCCGTGGCCTCGTCATTTGCCTGCTCCGGCAGCAGCATCTCGTTATGCGCCTTGCCCGAGGGGATCATCGGGAAGCAGTTTTCGAGCGCGGCGACGCGGCAGTCGAACAGCACCGGACGCTTGACCGAGATCATCTCCTTGATGGCGCCATCGAGATCGGCCGGCTTGTGCACCTGGAGGCCGACGGCGCCATAGGCTTCCGCGAGCTTGACGAAGTCGGGCAGCGCTTCGGAGTAGGAATGCGACAGGCGGTTGCCATGCAGCAGCTGCTGCCACTGACGCACCATCCCCATGTACTGGTTGTTGAGGATGAAGATCTTGATCGGCAGCTCATACTGAACCGCCGTCGACATCTCCTGCATGGTCATCTGCACCGAGGCGTCGCCCGCGATGTCGATGACGAGGCTGTCCGGATGCGCGACCTGCACGCCGACCGCAGCCGGCAGGCCGTAGCCCATGGTGCCGAGACCGCCCGAGGTCATCCAGCGATGCGGCTCCTCGAAGCCGTAGAACTGCGCCGCCCACATCTGATGCTGGCCGACCTCGGTCGTGATGTAGGTATCCTTGCCGCGCGTCTGTTCGAACAGGCTCTGGATCGCGTGCTGCGGCAGGATGACGTCGTTGCTCTTCTTGTAATAGAGCGAGTTGCGGGCGCGCCATTGCGCGATCTGCTGCCACCACGACTTGATGTCGGGCTTCTTCGCCTCGGCCTTGAACACCTGGAGGATGTCGCCGAGGATATTGCCGCAATCGCCGATGATCGGCACGTCGACCCGGATGTTCTTGTTGATCGAGGACGGGTCGATGTCGATGTGGATCTTCTTCGAGCCCGGCGAGAACGCATCGACACGGCCGGTGATGCGGTCGTCGAAGCGCGCGCCGACGCACAGCATGACGTCGCAATCATGCATGGTCATGTTGGCTTCGTAAGTGCCGTGCATGCCGAGCATGCCGAGCCAGTTCTTGCCCGATGCCGGATAGGCGCCCAGACCCATCAGCGTCGAAGTGATCGGAAAACCGGTAACCTCGACCAGCTCGCGCAAGAGCTTGGTCGCCTCGGGGCCGGAATTGATCACGCCACCGCCGCTGTAGATCACAGGACGCTTGGCACTGGCCAGCAGCGCCACGGCTTTACGGATCTGCGTCGCATCGCCCTTCAGGCGCGGCGCGTAAGAGCGGTGCACATCGGACTTGCGCGGCGGGTGATAGGTGCCGGTCGCGAACTGCACGTCCTTGGGAACGTCGACCAGAACCGGGCCCGGACGGCCGGAGGTTGCGACATAGAAGGCCTCATGCAGCACCTTGGCGAGATCATTGACGTCGCGCACCAGCCAGTTGTGCTTGGTGCAGGGCCGCGTGATGCCGACGGTGTCGCATTCCTGGAACGCGTCGTTGCCGATCAGATGCGTCGGCACCTGGCCGGAGATGCAGACCAGCGGGATCGAGTCCATCAGCGCGTCGGTGAGCGGCGTCACCATGTTGGTGGCGCCGGGACCGGAGGTCACCAGCGCAACGCCGGGCTTGCCGGTGGAACGCGCATAGCCCTCGGCGGCATGGCCCGCGCCCTGCTCATGGCGGACCAGGATGTGCTGGATGTGGCTCTGCTGAAAGATCTCGTCATAGATCGGAAGCACCGCGCCGCCGGGATAACCGAAAATGTCGGTCACGCCGTGATCGATGAGCGCACGGACGATCATTGCGGCGCCGGTCATCTGGTTCGGATCGTGGCTCTTGTCGCTCATTGGCTTGCTCCGGATGCGCTGTTGCCAGCGGCTTCATTCGTGTCGGGTTCGGGAAATAAAAAAGGCCCCGAAGAGGGCCCACGCACACCGCCTGTCTTGTGGATGGCAGCTAGCCACCCCCGGCGGTGTGCCTGGGTACGACGGCGATAAGGAGTTTGGTAATAATGTTACGCATGGCAGGCGCTCGGCTTCCCAAAGGTTGCGCGAAACATAGCGGCCAAACCCTGGATGTCAAGGCAATGCGGCCGTTCCTGCGCGATTTCTGGAGTGTAGCGGTGTTCCCGGAGTTCGGCGAGAGGTAAATTCGGGAACCCGGGCACAAACGCGTGTCAGCCAGGGTCCTCAGTCGCGCTCACCATCGTCGCCAGCCACCCCCTCGCCTCATTCGGCCTCACCCACTCGAATTCCGGCAATTGGTGCCGGAACCAGGTGAACTGGCGCTTGGCATAATGGCGGGTATCGGCCCGGCCGATCCCAGCGGCCTCCTCCAGGCTCAGCCCGCCGCGCAGATGCCGGATCAAGGCCGGCACCCCATGGGCCTTCATCGCCGGCAGCAGCGGATCGAGGTGTCGGGCGGCGAGCCGCTCGACTTCCCTGAGCGCACCGGCACCCAGCATAGCATCGAAGCGGGCATCGATGCGGGCATACAGCTCGTCGCGTTCGGGGGCGAGAAACACCGCGCGAAAACTGTCTTTCGGCAGCAGCGGTGGCTGCCCCTCCTGCTGCCAGTCGAGCAGCGAACGCCCGGTTGCCTCGATCACCTCAAGCGCGCGCGCAATCCGGGTGCGGTCGCGCAGGTTCAACCGCTCGGCCGCGGGCGGATCGCGGCGCGCGAGTTCCGCGTGCAGCGCCTCGACGCCGTTCCGTTCCAACCGCGCGCGTACATCGTCGCGCACCTCGGCAGGGATCGGCGGCACCACGGAGAGACCGGCCGTCAACGCCTTGAAATAGAGCCCGGTCCCGCCGATGAAGATCGGCAGACGCCCCTGAGCCCTTGCTCCATCGAGCGCCTTCGCCGCGTCGCTTACCCAGGCACCAGCCGAGAAGTTCACGGCGGCATCGACATGGCCATAAAGGCGATGCGGCACGAGCGCCTCATCCGCCGCTGTCGGCCGCGCCGTGATGATGCGCAGGTCGCGGTAGACCTGCATGGAATCGGCATTGATGACGACGCCATCGGTGGCGAGCGCAAGCTCGAGCGCCAGCGCCGACTTGCCGCTGGCGGTCGGGCCTGCGATAAGCACGGCCTTGCCTGAATGCCCCTCGCTCACGAAAACCTCAAATGTCCCTCGTTGCCACGCTGATCTGCAACCCTGACAATCCCGCGCTCGACTCGACCATCGTCGACGGCGCCCGCGCCGTGCTGCCTCAGGCAGCTCCCGCGCACTGGCTGTTCGACGGGGTTGCGGTCGACATTCCCTTCGGCGTCGACAGTAACCTCGAAGGCGACCGCCACGCCATCGAGCAGCGGTTGCGCGAGCTCCGCGGCGACCTGCCCATCGACATCGTCGTGCAGCCAGTCGGCTTCCGGCGCAAGAAGCTTTTTCTCGCCGACATGGATTCCACCATGATCGGCCAGGAGTGTATCGACGAGCTCGCCGATTTCGTCGGGGTGAAGGCGCATGTCGCAGGCATCACCGAGCGTGCGATGCGCGGCGAGATCGAGTTCGAGCCAGCGCTGCGCGAGCGCGTCGCGCTGCTCAAGGACCTGCCGGCCAGCGCGGTCGACGAGGTGCTGGCCAAGCGCATCACGCTGACGCCGGGTGGTAGGACACTGGTCGCGACCATGCGCGCCCATGGCGCCTACACCTGCCTCGTCTCGGGCGGTTTCACGCTATTCACGACCGCGATCGCCGCCAAGCTCGGCTTTCAGGAGAACCGCGCCAACGAGCTCGTCGTGCGCGACGGCAAGTTCACCGGCGAGGTGAAGGAGCCGATCCTCGGCCGCGCCGCAAAGCTTGCGACGCTGGTGGACCTGATGGAGTCGTTCGATCTCGACGACATCGACTCGGTCGTGGTCGGCGACGGTGCCAATGATCTCGGGATGATCCAGGCGGCGGGGCTCGGCGTCGCCTATCACGCCAAGCCTGCGGTGGCCGCTGCCGCGGGCGCGCGGATCGATCATGGCGATCTCACCGCGCTGCTCTATGCGCAGGGGTATCGGCGCGACGAGTTCGTGGAGGGGTAGCCTCGCCGTCGTCAGCCCTTGTTGCTGGCTCAGCAGCCGTAGGATGGGCAAAGGCGCGCTTGCGCCGTGCCCACCACTCTTGCCGCGATGTTGGAAAGGTGGTGGGCACGCTTTGCTTTGCCCACCCTGTACGAGACCGTACTGCGACTACTGCACGCTCAGCGCGACAAACCGCAGCTCGCCGTCGGCGTTGGAGACCAGCAGCAGCACCGATTTCTTGCCGTCCTTCTTGAGCTGATCGACCCGCTTCTGAATGTCGGCCCCGCTCGACACTGCCTCCTGCGCCACCTCGACGATGACATCGCCGGCGGACAGGCGCTTCTCGGCCGCGTCCGAATTGGCGTCGACGCTGGTGACCACCACGCCTTTGACGCTGTCCTTGATCTTGTAGCGCGTGCGCAGATCCTTGTTCAGCGTTGCGAGATCAAGGCCGAGCGCCTTCTGCGTCACGGGCTTCTCCGGCGCCGGCTCGTCGGTCTTCACCGCAGCCTGCACCTTTTCGGGATCCTGGAGGCGGCCCAGCGTGACCTTCTTGGTCTCTTCCTGACCTTTGCGGATGATGACGACATCGACCTCCTTGCCGACCGCGGTGTCCGCGACGACGCGGGACAGGTCCTTCGGGTCCTTGACGTCCTTGCCGTCGAACTTGACGACCACATCGCCGGGCTCGATGCCGGCGGGCTTGGCCGGGCCCTTATCGTCGACGCCGGCGACCAGCGCACCGCGCGCCGGCTTGATGTTGAGACTCTCGGCGATCTCGTCGGTGACGCTCTGGATGCGCACGCCAAGCCAGCCACGGCGCAGCTCGCCGAACTGGCGGAGCTGGTCGACGACGCCCACCACCGTCTTCGACGGCACGGCGAAGCCGATGCCGATGGAACCGCCGGAGGGGGAAATGATCAGCGTGTTGACGCCAATGACGTCGCCGTCGAGGTTGAACAGCGGGCCGCCGGAATTGCCGCGGTTGATGGAGGCGTCGGTCTGGATGTAGCTGTCATATGGCCCTGAGGAGATGTCGCGGTTCTTGGCCGAGACGATGCCGGCGGTCACCGTGCCCCCGAGGCTGAAGGGATTGCCGATCGCGATCACCCAGTCGCCGAGGCGCAGCTTGTCGGAGTCGCCGAACTTCACCGCGACCAGCGGCTTCGGCGGCTTGATCTTGAGCACGGCGAGATCGGTCTTCTTGTCGACCCCGACCAGCTCGGCCTTGATCTTGGTGCCGTCGTTGAGGATGACGTGGATCTCATCGGCGTCCGCAATGACGTGGTTGTTGGTGACGACGACGCCCGATGCGTCGATGATGAAGCCGCTTCCGAGCGAGTTGGTTTTGCGCGGCGGGTTGTTGTCACCGCCCTTGCTGCCACCACCGGGGCCCCGACGGTTCTTGAAGAAGTCGTCGAAGAACTCCTCGAACGGCGAGCCGGGCGGCAATTGCGGCATGGTGTTGCTGCCGCCGCCCTTGGCGTCGACCGTCTGCGAGGTCGAGATGTTGACGACCGCGTCGATCACCTTCTCGGCGACGTCGGCGATGCCATCCGGTCCGCGCGCATAGGCTGGCGTGCCGAACGCGCTGAAAGCACCGACGGCGAGCGCGGCCAGCCCAATTCGCACACCAAGTCGCACGCGACGGCGCGAGTGGGACGGGGCAGTGGTGGCAGCGGTCATTGTGATCTCCAGACAAAGGGATTCGGCGCCAGACTGCGCTCGAACGGGGGCACGGCGCAAGCGCGGAGCTTAACGGGCTTCAAGAGCCCGATAATAGGGCGAAAACCAGTCCGGCGCCTTCACTTTGGCGTTGGCTTGATAGCTAAATTGGGCGCCGCATAACCCAGATCAGGACCAGGCCGGCCACGGCCGAGCCGATCCCGACCGCCCGCAGGATGTTGTCCGGCGTGGCGATGGCGCTCTTCATGGCTTTGCGCATCCAGTTGGGACTGGCCGCGAACATCAAGCCTTCCAGCACGAACAGGATGCCTAGGCCGATGAGGAAGTCGGCGAACGCAATGGACCTCATCGGAATGGAACCTCCCGTTATGCTGTTCTTGTCCGGGCAAAGCGCGGCGAGATCCGCCGCCCTTGTCTAGCTTACGGCTTAGCCGGCGTCTCGGTTGCCGTCTTGCCGGACGGGTGACCGAAGTACCGGAAGAAATCCGATTCCGGCCGCAGCAGGAAGCGGGTGTCGCTCGCACGCAGCCCGTTCTCGTAGGCCGTCATCGACCGGTAAAAGGCGAAGAAGTCGGCGTCCTTGCCGTAGGCTTCCGCAAACAGGCGGTTGCGCTCGGCATCGCCCGCGCCGCGGGTCTGCTCGGCCTGCGAATTGGCTTCCGCGATGATGACTGTCGCCTCACGGTCGGCCTTGGACTTGATCTCCTGAGCCTTCTGTCCACCCTGTGCACGGAACTCGGCCGCCTCGCGCTCGCGCTCGGTCTTCATGCGCTGGTAGACCGCCTGGCTGTTCTGCTCCGGCAGGTCGGCGCGGCGGATCCGGACGTCGACCACCTGAATGCCATAGCCGTCGGCCTCGTGGTCGAGCTGGTCGCGGATGCGCAGCATCAGCTTCTCGCGGTCGTCGCGAACCACGTTGATGAAGGTGACCTCGCCGAGCACGCGGCGCAGCGCCGCGTTGAGGAGCGTGGTGAGCTGGATGTTGGCGGCCTGGATCGAGCCGACGCTCTGATAGAAGCGCAGCGCGTCCTTGATGCGATAGCGCGCGAAGGCGTCGACCACGAGCCGCTTCTGGTCGGACGCGATCGCTTCCTGCGACGGGTTCTCGAGGTCGAGGATCCGCTTGTCGATGTTGATCACCGAATTCCACGGTGCCTTGAAATGCAGGCCGGGAGCGGTGACGACGTCGACGGGCCTGCCGAACTGGAGCACGATGGTCTGCTCGGTCTGCTGCACCGTGAACAGTGACATGTAGGCCACGATCAGGACCAGGAGCAGCCCGAGCAGCGTGGCGAAACCTGTAACCGGAGACCTCATCGGCTGCCTCCGCTCGACTGCGGACCGGTCATAGGTGTCCGCTTGGGCGCCAGTTCGGGAAGCGGCAGATAGGGCACGACGCCTTGGCCTGAGGGGCCGCCGTCATAGACGAGCTTGTCGGCGCCGCCGAGCACGCGCTCCATCGTCTCCAGATAAATCCGTTCTCGGGTCACGTCGGGCGCCTTCTTGTATTCGTCGTAAATCTTCAGGAAGCGCGCGCTCTGGCCCTTGGCCTCGGCAACCGCCTGCTCCTTGTAGCCTTCGGCATCCTGCAGGATCTTGGCCGCGCGTCCGCGCGCCTGCGGCACCACTTGGTTGGCGTAGGTCTGCGCTTCGTTCTGCAACTGCTCCTGATTGGCGCGCGCCGCCTGCACGTCGCGGAAGGCATCGATCACTTGGGCGGGCGGATCGACCTTCTGCATCTGCACCTGGGTGATCTGAATGCCCGCTCCGTAGCTGTCCAGAGTTCTCTGGATCAGTTCCTGCACCCCCTGCTCGGTGACGTTGCGTGCTCCGGTCAGGATCGGCTGGATCTGCGAGCGGCCGATCACCTCGCGCATCGCGCTCTCGGCGACCGCTTTCACGGTGCCTTCGGGATTCTGGATGTTGAAGAGGAAGTCGCCGACGCCGTCCGGCTTGATGCGCCAGAGCACCGTGAAGTCGACGTCGACGATGTTTTCGTCGCCTGTCAGCATCAGGCTCTCTTCCGGGACGTCACGTATGGAGCGGCCGCGACGCGCCGGATCTTCGATCAGCGTCATACCGATGGAGATGGTGTTGACGCGCAGCGCCTTGGGCAGCAGCACTGTCTCGATCGGATAAGGCAGATGATAGTTCAGGCCGGGCTGCACGGTGCGGACATGCTTGCCGAAGCGCAGCACGACGCCGAGTTCTTCGGACTGCACGCGGAAGAAGCCCGACAGCAGCCAGAATGCGACGATCAGCAGGATGATCAGCGTGATACCGATGCCGGAGAAATAACCACCCGGCATGATCTGCTGGAGGCGGTCCTGGCCGCGCCGCAGAAGATCCTCCAGATCCGGCGGTCTCGGCCCGACCGGTTGCGGACCTGAGCCCCATGGTCCCTTTGGACCCGAGCCCCATGGGCCACCGCCCTGATTCTTCCACGGCATTCGACGCTCTCCTCGGCAGGGTGGAATTGCCCCCGCCCGCTTTGTCCGGTCCGGCTTTATAGGGGACAGGCAGGTCCCTTACAACGCGGCCTGGGCCGTCCTCCGAGCTATGCTTGGGCACGAAAAAGTCAATGTAAACATTGACGAATGCGGTTAATGGCGGGGGCGCCGACGATATGTCACATAGGAGAAGTCAGCGCTGTCGTCGGGGCCGGCAGGATGGCGGATGCGCTCAATCTCGTCCCAATCAGCCTTGTCGATGTCGAAATGCGTGTCGCCTTCCGGCCGCGCATGCACTTCGGTGATTTCGAGGCGATCGGCGCGATCGAGCCATTGCCGGTAGATCTCGGCGCCGCCGATCACCGCGATCTCAGTGACCGAACGCCGCAGGGCATCGCCGAGCGCAACCGCAGCCGCAGCCGCTCCCGACGTCGTAACAATGGCGCCACTGGCGCGATAGGCCGCATCGCGCGTGATCACGATGTTGGTGCGGTCCGGCAGCGGCCGGCGCAGGGATTCGAAAGTCTTGCGGCCCATGATCACCGGCTTGCCGATCGTGAGCGCCTTGAAGCGGGCCATGTCGGATTTCAATCGCCACGGAATGGCGTTGCCCGCGCCGATGACGCCGTTCTCCGCGATGGCGACGACAAAGACGATCTCCATCAGGGCGCGCTCCCGGCAAGCCGCGTCAGCGCAGGCCCGGTGACGCGGCACAGCGTCCAGTCGTCCATCATGACCGCACCGAGCGATTTGTAGAACGCGATCGACGGTGCGTTCCAGTCCAGCACCGCCCATTGCAGGCGCGACCAGCCGTTCTCGACGCACTCCCTCGCGAGATAGACCAGCAGCGCCTTGCCGAGCCCCCTGCCCCGATGCGACGGCCGCACGTAAAGATCTTCGAGATAGATGCCGTGGCGGCCGCTGAAGGTGGAGAAATTTGCAAACCACACCGCGAAGCCGACCGGCTCGCCGTTCCACTCGGCGATCGCGCAATAGAGCTGCGGCCTCTCGCCGAACAGCGCCTCCGCGATGTCAGCCTCGGTCGCCTCGACCTCGTGCGAAAGCTTTTCGTACTCGGCGAGCTCGCGGATGAAAGCAAGAACGAGCCCGGCTTCGCCGGCGCGCGCGCGGCGGATGTTGACCGACATCTGCGCTAGACCGCGACGTCCGCCTTGATATGCGGATGCGGGTCGTAGCCGACGAGCTCGAAATCCTCGTAGCGGAACGAGAAGATGTCCTTCACATCGGGGTTGATCCGCATCACCGGCAGCGCGCGCGGCGCACGGGTGAGCTGAAGCCGCGCCTGCTCCAGATGGTTGGAGTAGAGGTGGGTGTCGCCGAGCGAGTGCACGAAGTCGCCCGGCTTCAGGCCGGTGACCTGCGCGACCATCATGGTGAGCAGCGCGTAGGAGGCGATATTGAAGGGCACGCCGAGGAAGACGTCGGCCGAGCGCTGATAGAGCTGGCACGACAGCTTGCCGTTCGCGACATAGAACTGGAACAGCAGGTGGCAAGGCGGCAGCGCCATCTTCTCGACGTCGGCCGGATTCCAGGCGGTGACGATCAGCCGGCGGGAATCTGGAGTGCGCTTGATCATATCGATGACATTGGCGATCTGGTCGATGCTGCGCCCGTCGGCCGTGGGCCAGGAGCGCCATTGATGACCGTACACCGGGCCGAGATCACCATTGGCATCCGCCCATTCGTCCCAGATGGTGACGCCGTTGTCGCGCAGATACTTGATGTTGGTGTCGCCCTTCAGGAACCAGAGCAGCTCGTGCACGATCGCCTTCAGCGGCAGCCGCTTGGTGGTCAGCATCGGGAAGCCGGCGGACAGATTGAAGCGCATCTGGTGGCCGAACACCGAGAGCGTGCCGGTGCCCGTTCGGTCGGTCTTCTCGGCGCCGTCTGAAAGAATCCGCTCGAGCAGGTCCTGATACTGGTGCATGTGCCAAAAACCTCAAGAAGACGGCAGCCTTTGGGGAGGCGGCGAACTTAACGGCCACCCCGGTGCTGCGACAGCGGCGATTCGCTACTCCCATCGATTATACCCGGAAAAATGAGTGTTCCCGGCACAAACGACAAGGACGGAACTGACGTCCCGCCCTTCTGCCTATCAGCTTGATTGCGTTGCCTAAGTCGCCGGCTTGAGCACCGGGGTCCACTTCGCGATCTCGTTCTTGACCAGGGTGGCCAGCGCTTCCGGCGTCCGTTCGGCGGGACCCGGGATGACGCTGCCGAGTTCGAGCAGGCGCTTGCGCACGGTCTCGTCATCGAGCGCCTTGGCGGCCGCTGCGTTCAGACTCGCCACGATCGCAGGCGAGGTTCCCTTCGGGGCGAACATCGCATTCCAAGCCTGGGCCTGGAACTTCGGCAAGCCCGCTTCCACCGTCGTCGGCACGTTCGGCAGCGACGGATTGCGCTCCGGTGTTGCGATCGCATAGGCCTTGATGGTGCCGGCATTGATCTGCGGCACCGCGTTGACGATCTGGTCGCACATGTAGTCGACCTGGCCCGCCACCAGCGCATTCATCGCAGGGCCCGTACCGTTGAAGGGCACGCCGACCGGCTTGATGTCGAGGATCGAGTGCAGAAGCTCGCATGAGACGTGCGAGACCGATCCGACACCGGCATGCGCGGCATTCAACTTCTCTGTGTTCGCCTTCACATAGGTAACGAACTCGTTCAGATCCTTCGGCGGAAAGTCCCTGCGTGCGAGGATCAGGATCGGTGTGCCCGCGAGCAGCGCGATCGGCTCGAAATCCTTCTCGGGATGATAGGCGAGCTTCGGATAGAGCGGCACCGATGCCGCATGGGTGCCCATGTGGCCGGTGATCAGCGTATAGCCATCATTGGCCGCGCGCGCAGCGCGCGTCGTCGCGGTGGTGCCGCCGGCACCGACGACGTTCTCGATGATGATGCTTTGTCCCAGCGTCTGCGCCATGTGCGCGGTGATGATGCGCGCGACGACATCGGTCGGGCCACCGGCCGCAAACGGCACGATCGTGGTGATGCTGCGCGTCGGATAGGTCTGCGCCTCAGCCGGTGCAACAAGGCCCAACGAGGCGAGCGCTACGGCACATGCGCCCGTGAGCGCGCGAATGAAGGTCATGGTATCGGTCCCTTGAACACAAACAAAGATGCCGGCCCAAAGGCCGGCATTTTCATTTCACGAAGCCGTCACACAAGTCGATTCGACTTCCGAATGCGGCGCGTCGACGCAGGCGAGCACGGCTTTCATATGAGCATGATGTTTCCGGAAAACCGCTTCGCGCTTTTCCGGATCATGTTTCAGTTCTCGGATTCGGTGAACACCTCGTCGCGCTTCGATCGCAACGCAGGCAGCACCGTAAGGACGAGAAGGCCCGCCGCGACCGCCAGCAGCACCGCCGACAACGGACGCATCACGAACACGCTCCAGTCGCCGCGCGAGATCAGCAGCGCACGGCGGAGGTTCTCCTCCATCAGCGGTCCCAGCACCATGCCGAGCAGCAGCGGGGCAGGCTCGAAATCGTGCTTGATCAGCCAGTAGCCGACGAGACCGAACACACCGGCAAGGATGACGTCGACCGGCGCGTTGTTCACCGAATAGATGCCGATCGCGCAGAAGATCACGATCGAGGGGAACATCAGCCGGTACGGCACGCGCAGGAGGCGGACCCAGATTCCCACCAGCGGCAGGTTGATGATGATCAGCATCAGATTGCCGATCCACATCGAGGCGATCATGCCCCAGACGAGGTCGGGTTGCTTCTGCATCACCTGCGGGCCCGGCACGATGCCGTGGATGGTCATCGCGCCCACCATCAGCGCCATCACCGCGTTCGGCGGGATGCCGAGCGTGAGCAGCGGGATGAAGGAGGTCTGCGCGGCGGCGTTGTTGGCGCTCTCCGGCCCCGCGACGCCCTCGATCGCGCCGCGGCCGAACCGCGACGGGTTCCTGGCGAGCTTCTTCTCGAGCGTATAGGACCCGAATGATGCAATCGTCGCACCGCCGCCGGGCAGGATGCCGAGGATCGAGCCGAGCACGGTCCCGCGCAGGATCGCGGGAGTCGAATCGACCAGATCCTTTCTGGTCGGCATCAGACCGGTGATCTTCTGCTGCACGAGATCGCGGCTCATCTCGGCGCCGGCGTCGAGATTGCGGATGATCTCGGCAAAGCCGAATACGCCCATCGCGACCGTCGCAAAGCCGAGGCCGTCGGCGAGTTCCGGAATGTTGAAGGCCATGCGGGAGGCGCCGGTCTCGATATCCGAGCCGACCATCGACAGCAAAAGGCCGAACACGATCATCGCGATCGCCTTGAGCACCGAGCCCTTGGCCAACACGACCGCAAAGATCAGGCCGAGCACCATCAGCGAGAAATACTCCGCCGGACCGAACGCCAGCGCGAGCTTGGTCAAGGGCGCGCCGAGCACGGCGATGAGCACGGTCGCGACGCAGCCGGCGAAGAACGAGCCGATCGCGGCGATCGCCAGCGCCGGGCCGGCGCGGCCCTGCCTGGCCATCTGGTGGCCGTCGATGGCAGTGACAACCGACGTCGCCTCACCGGGTATGTTGACCAGGATCGACGTGGTCGAGCCACCATATTGCGCGCCGTAATAGATGCCGGCGAGCATGATCAGTGCGCCGACCGGCGGCAGGCCGAAGGTGATCGGCAGCAGCATCGCGACGGTGGCGATGGTGCCGATGCCCGGGAGCACGCCGACCAGCGTGCCGACCAGCGCACCGATCAGGCACATCAACAGGTTGATCGGAGAGAAGGCGACGACAAAACCGTGAGCGAGATTGGCAAAAAGCTCCATCACAGCCTCACTGAGCCAGGAAACGCGGGAACATCGGCATCGGCAGCCCGAGCACGTATGGAAACAGGATTGCGCAACCCAGCGTCAGGCAGGCGCCGACGATGGCCGCTTCAAGCCAGCGCGTCTCCTGCGAGCCCGCCGCCGCGATCATGAAGCTGATAAAGCCCGTGACCACGAGGCCGAGCGGCCGGATTGCCAGCGCGAAGAACAGGATCCCGGCCATCACGAACAGCGGCCCGCGCCAGGAATAATGGGCCATTGGCGGCCCATCGGTCAGAAGACCGGTCAAGGCGATTCCGGCCGATAACGCGACCAGGAGTCCGCCGAACATGCGTGGCGCCGTACCCGCCCCGAAAGAGAAGCCCCGCATGCCCTGCAGGTCGCTCCCTGCCCACAGCGCGAACAGCGCAACCGCCATGAGGACGACGCCTCCGACATAATCCTGAGCCGACCGGATCGTCATGAAAAACGTGAGGATCGCCACCACGAACAGCGGGTAGGAATAGATCAGCGCGAGCAGCACCTCGGACGATACCTTCTTGGTGTCACCGCTGGCCGCTCCAATCAAGGCTCCAGGCGCGCCGGCAAGCAACGCCGTGGCGTGGCTGATCACCACAGCGGTCGGGCCGCGGCCGGTGCCCCAGCCGAAGATCGTCCCGATCGACCAGATCAATTCGAATATCTGCGGCGCAATCGCCAGCAGACAAAAGCCGAGCGCCACCTTGGTATTTCGGGTGGCCGTCGCTGAGTGGCCCATCGTGTCGGCCATGCTTGTCTCCTCCGCGACCCTTAAGTCACGAGCACTGTTGTTCTAAATCGGCTGGAACTGGATACCCCGCCCGGATCACTGCCTAGCGATTTTCATCACACAATGCCAGCAAAACCCAACACGCCTCCAGCAGGGGCCAGAGTGGATTGATGCGCGAAATGGACGCAACCACCGCAACAATCGCGGTCAGAAGCAATGCAGCAATTGAGCGATCGGTCGACTGGGCCAGGATCAAGGCGCTCGCTGCCATCAGAGCCATCGAGAGCGGAACCAGTGCAGCCTGGATCAGGCCGGGCCAGCGCGATTGGCTGGGGCGGTTCAGGAGCCGACTGACATAACAGGCAAGCAGCGCCGTCGGCAGGCACATCGCCAGCGTTGCGGCCAGCGCGGCGGGGATGCCCGCGACGGCATAGCCGATTAACGTCACGATAAGCACGTTTGGACCTGGCGAGAGCTGCGCGATCGCATAGGCGTCAGTGAACTGCTTGTCGGTCATCCAGTGATTCACCTCGACCGCGATGCGGTGCATCTCGGGCACCGCCGCCGCGGCTCCGCCGACGGCGAACAGCGACATCGTGGCGAAGGCCAGGAACAGGGCGACCAGGCCGAGCGGTGCGGCGGCGAGATCCGGCTCTTCGACGGCCGGTGCTGAATCCGAGGACAGGACGGTCCGGAACCTATCCAAAGGGAACCACAGGATCGCCCTTCCAAGCCTCTGTTTTTTGTGACCTTTACCCCCTATATTGGGGGTGCCGGTTCGCCGGCTATGGAAATAAACGGTCGTCGTAATAAACCATTCGGACCCGGGGGCGGTACCCGGCGCCTCCACCAAAGCCCAGTATCGGGCGTGTTCTGAAGCTGAGCTTTGGCGGGGGCGAAATAGGATCGACGAGGGCGTAAAGGGCGTACTTTTTCCCGGTATTGTTCCGCCGTTATCGGGCTACTGCAATAGTTGCCAACGACAACTTTGCTCCGGTTGCTCAGGCTGCGTAACGCAGTTTGAAAGACCACTCTAAAGTCCTAGTGGGTTAAGCTCCGCTAGGCGGGGTTCGGAGGCACCTGGCAACAGAAGCCTCCACTTTACTCTTTTGATTTCTTCCCCGGCGGGGACTCCTGCTCATCCGTCAGGCGCGGTACTATTGCGGCTTGGCGAGTCGGGCCGGCAGGGTCCGGCTTCGGGGATGCAACAGGACCACCATGGCGACCGATCATATCCGATACGATGTGCTGGCCCGCGACGCGCTGCGCGGCGTGCTGCGGAAGGTGCTGACCGATGCCGCGGCCCATGGCCTGCCGGGCGAGCACCATTTCTTCATCACCTTCGTATCGAAGGCCGAAGGCGTGAAGTTGTCGCCGCGGCTGCTCGCGCAATATCCGGACGAGATGACGATCATCCTCCAGCACCAGTTCTGGGACCTGACCGTGCTCGAGGACCGTTTCGAGGTCGGCTTGTCCTTCGGCGGCATTCCGGAGCGGCTGGTGGTGCCGTTCAGTGCCATCAAGAGCTTCCTCGATCCATCCGTGAAGTTCGGCCTCCAGTTCGACACCTCGGACGTCGCCGAGGTCGCACCCGAGAATTTGCCGGCAGCGCCCGCGCCATCGGCCGTGTCGGTCCCGGCACCTGCCACGGAAAAAGCAGAAGCTGCCGATGAACCGCCCCCGCCGAGCCAGGGCGGCGCCGAAGTCGTGCGGCTCGATCGTTTCCGCAAGAAATGATCTAGGTTGGGCCCGCGCCCGTCGCACACGGTCAAACTGCCTATATAGAGAAGCACACGAAAAGGCCGTGCGGCATTTCGCGCGGCAGAATGGATGTGCTCATGGCCAAAACGACCCGCGCTTCACGCCCCGCAACCCGCACCGAGACCGACAGCTTCGGTCCCATCGAGGTGCCCGCCGATCGTTATTGGGGGGCGCAGACCGAGCGTTCGCGCCAGAACTTTCGCATCGGCACCGATCGTATGCCGATCTCGCTGGTGCATGCGCTCGGCATCGTCAAACTGGCCGCCGCGCAGTCCAATCTCGAGCTCGGCCTGCTCGACCAGCGCCGCGCCAATGCCATCATCCGCGCCGCGCGCGAGGTGATCGAGGGCAAGCTCGACGATCATTTCCCGCTTGTGGTGTGGCAGACCGGCTCGGGCACGCAGAGCAACATGAATCTCAACGAGGTGATCGCCAACCGCGCCAATGAGCTGCTCGGCGGCGACCTCGGCGCCAAGAAGCCGGTGCACCCCAACGACCACGTCAACATGAGCCAGTCGTCGAACGACTCCTTCCCGACCGCGATGCACATCGCGGCCGCAAGCCGCATCAATGCCGATCTCGTCCCCGCCCTCGGCGAGCTGCTGCGCGCGCTGCGCAAGAAGGAGAAGGAGTTTTCGAAGATCGTGAAGATCGGCCGCACCCATACGCAGGATGCGACGCCCCTGACGCTCGGCCAGGAATTTTCCGGCTATGCCGCGCAAGTCGAAAGCGGCATCGCCCGGCTCAAGGTCGCGGTGAAGGACCTCTATCCGCTGGCGCAGGGCGGCACTGCCGTCGGCACCGGCCTCAACTCGAAGCCGCGCTTTGCAAAACTGTTCGCAAAGCACGTTGCCGGGATCACGAAGCTCCCCTTCACAAGCGCCGCCAACAAATTCGAGGCACTGGCCTCGAACGACGCCTATGTGCTGGCGCACGGCGCCATCAATTCGGTCGCGACCGGCCTGTTCAAGATCGCCAACGACATCCGCCTGCTCGGCTCTGGCCCGCGTTCGGGCCTCGGCGAATTGATCCTGCCGGAGAACGAGCCGGGCTCCTCGATCATGCCGGGCAAGGTCAATCCGACGCAGTGCGAGGCGATGACCATGGTGTGCTGCCAGGTATTCGGCAATCACACCGCCATTACCGTCGCCGGCAGCCAGGGCCATTTCGAGCTCAACGTCTACAAGCCCGTGCTGGCCTACAACATGCTGCACTCGATCCGCCTGCTGGCCGATGCCGCGCGCTCCTTCACCGAGCATTGCGTCAGCGGCATCCGCGCCGACGAAAAGCGCATCAAAGACCTGATGGAGCGCTCGCTGATGCTGGTGACGGCGCTGGCCCCGAAGATCGGCTACGACAACGCCGCCAAGGTGGCCAAGACCGCGCATGCCAACGGTACCACGCTGAAGGAGGAGGCGCTGCGGCTCGGCTTCGTCTCGGCGGAGGAGTTCGACCGCCTGGTGCGCCCGGAGAAGATGACCAGCCCGGGATAGATTCCGATAGTCCTCCGTAATGATACGGACGCTCGGCGCTCAAAAATATGCGGTTTTGCGGGCGGGATTTGATTACCGTCAATGTCGCGGCGGGGCGGCGTGCTACGCAGCCCTTCCGCCCCTCGACCGGGCGAAATTTATCGTTTGGTGGCCCGAGGGGCCGATTGACGAGGACGAGCGAATGGCGATCAACTCTTGTGGGGCGCAACGCGGCACCCTGTTTCTGAATGTTTCATCCTGCCTGAAGAGGAGCGGATGATGGAGACGCGGCATGGGGAACGTCATCAACCTGAATCGTTTCAGGAAGCGCGCCGAGCGGGAAGCCTCGGCGAAACAGGCGGACGCCAACCGGGCGAAATTCGGGCGCACGAAGGCGGAACGGTCGGCGGAGGAGAAGCGGGGGGACCAGGCCAAGCAGCATCTGGACCAGCACCGGATCGATCGCGAGGAGCAGCCATGAAGTCGCCGGTCGTGAAACGGTCGATCGTCGTCGCCGGTCACAAGACCAGCGTCAGCCTGGAAGAGGCGTTCTGGAACGGCATGAAGGAAATCTCCGGCCTGCGCAACATGACGTTGTCCGAGCTGGTCGGCGAGATCGACAACAACCGCCAGCAGGGCAATCTGTCGTCGGCGATCCGTCTCTTCGTCCTGGATTACTTCAAGAGCCGGGCCATGGCCGCCCAGCCGGACAAGGTCCCGGCGCAATAGCCCGTCAGGGGGCGCCCTCGACGGCGCCCCGGCCTCTGCAGTTTAAAATCACTCTAAGATGCAGCTTCGGCGGGCGCGCGCGCTTGACCTCAATGCCCTGCGTTGAAAATACAGGGCATGACCGACACCACCGACACGCGTTCGCATATGCCGCTGGGCCTGGCCCAGCGTGGCTATACCGGCGTCATCCAGCACCTTGCCGCCAAGCAGGCGGGCTCGGCGCTCTCGGATGTCGAGCTCGAGAGCCGCCTGATCGAACTCGGCTTCGTCGAGGGCGCCCGGGTCGAGATCTTGCATGAGGGGCTGGTCGGGGGCGACCCGATCGCCGTGCGAGTCGACAGCATCACCATCGCGGTCCGCCGTCGCGAAGCCATGGCCATCATCGTCGCTTAGATAGCGACGGGACGCCTCATCCCGGGCCCTTGATACATGGAATTACCCCTGCTGCATCTCGCCCTGGTGGGCACGCCAAACAGCGGCAAGACCTCGCTGTTCAACGCCCTGACCGGCAGCCGGCAGAAGGTCGCGAATTATCCCGGCGTCACCGTCGAGCGCAAGGAAGGCTTCTTCGTCACCCCCTTGGGACGCCAGGTCTCGGTGGTCGACCTGCCCGGCACCTACTCGCTGCGCGGCCGCAGCCCGGACGAGGAGATCACCCGCGACTTCGTGCTCGGCAAGGCCACCGGCGAGACGGTGCCCGATCTCGTGCTGTGCGTCGCCGATTCCACCAATCTGCGCCTGACCATCCGCCTGCTGCTCGAGCTCAAGCGCACCGGACGGCCGATGATCCTCGTGCTCAACATGTTCGACATCGCGAGCCGCCGCGGCATCACTGTCGACGTCGAGCGGCTCGCCAAGGAGCTCGGCGTGCCCGTGGTCACCTCGATCGCGGTGCGCAGGGGCGGCACGGCCGACCTGCTCGCGCTGACCGACGAGATCTCGGCCAAGCTTGCCGCCGAGCCACAGGAGAACAGCTGGCGCGCGCTCAGCGTCAGCGAATTGCGCGCCACCCAGCGCGAGGCCGACCGCATCATCGCCGACTGCGTCAGCCTGCCTGCTAGCCCCGACACCTGGACCGCGCGGATCGACGCCGTGGTGCTGCATCCGGTCGCCGGCCTCATCGTGCTCGCGCTGATCCTGTTCGTGATGTTCCAGGCGGTGTTCGCCTGGGCGAAGCCGCTGATGGAGCTGCTGCAGTCCGGCTTCGATGTACTCGGCGAGTTCGTCCACGCCACCCTCCCCGACGGTCTGTTGCAGAGCTTCCTTCAGAACGGCGTGATAGCGGGCGTCGGCAGCGTCATCGTGTTCCTGCCGCAGATCATCATTATCTTCCTGTTCATCCTGCTCCTGGAAGATTTCGGCTACATGGCGCGCGCCGCGTTCCTGATGGACCGCATCATGGGCGGCGCCGGCCTGCACGGCCGCGCCTTCATTCCGCTCTTGTCGAGCTTTGCCTGCGCCATTCCCGGCATCATGGCGACGCGCGTGATCGACAACAAGCGCGACCGGCTGACCACGATCCTGATCGCGCCGCTGATGACCTGCTCGGCGCGCATTCCGGTCTACACGCTGATCATCTCCGCCTTCATTCCGGCCAGGGACGTCTGGGGCTTCATCAATCTCCAGGGCCTCGTGATGTTCGGCCTTTATGCGGCCGGCATCACCAGCGCGCTCGTCGTCTCGTTCCTGATCAAGTTTTTCATGCTGCGCGACTTTGCGCCGGCACCGTTCATGCTGGAGCTGCCGGACTACAAAATGCCGCGGCTGAAATCGATCGCGATCGGCATCTACACCCGCGCCAAGATGTTCCTGGTGCGCGCCGGCACCACGATCTTCTCGATGATGGTGCTGATCTGGTTCCTGGCCTCGTTCCCGCAGCCGCCGGCAGGCAGCACCGAGCCCGCCATCGATTTCAGCCTGGCGGCGATGATCGGCATGGCGCTTGCGCCGCTGCTCGCGCCGGTCGGCTTCAACTGGCAGATCGCGGTTGCGCTGATCCCCGGCATGGCGGCCCGCGAGGTCGCGGTCGCAGCCCTCGGCACCGTCTATGCGATCGAAGGCGGCAAGGAGGCGGCCGAGCAGATCGGCCAGGTGCTGGCGACCAAATGGTCGCTCGCAACCGCCCTGTCGATGCTGGCCTGGTACATCTTCGCCCCGCAATGCGCCTCCACGCTCGCCGTGATCCGGCGCGAAACCGGAAGCTGGGGATGGATGGGCGTGACCTTCACCTACATGCTGGTGCTGGCCTATGCCGCGAGCCTCGTGACGTACAACGTCGCCGTCGCGCTTGCGGCGGGCTAGCCCCTCCCAAAACAAAAACGGCGAAAACAACCCCATGCACAGTAGACGGGGATTGTGAAATCAAGGGCTTACGCCTGTGCAAGGAACCATCCGGCCGTCGCCCGGATGGCGCGCCGCAAAACCCGGCATTTCCTCGCATAACGCATCGCTGGACCCCCTCCGCGCTCACATGCCTTGATCCCGACGTACCTGTTGCTCCGTCGGGCGAAACACGGGCACCATGGCATGGTCGAACAATGACCCACGCGGTGCTGGAGATTTCTTCGCGCGCTTGATTTGAATCAAGCCGGCTCTCGCAGCAAATCCAAGGATGACGCAAGGTCGTCGCAAGCTGGGCCCATTGTGGGGGGCACGGAGCGACCGAGATGCCGTTGCTGGCGTACTTCTGGAAGATCGGCGCAGCATTGCTCGCGCTCCTCTTCGGGGCGGAATTTTGTGTGCCCAAGGCGCCGTCACCGAGAGGACGGCCGTGGAGCGGCCGGCCATACGCATTCACTCGGACCGAAAATGGCCCGAGCGCGTGATCCTCGACACGACCTTGCCGGCGGTCGCTGCGGAGACATCCGCGCCTTCGATCACTGAGCCTGCACCCCGCGCCCCTGCGGAGCTGCCGGTCGTTCGAGCGGAGACAACCGCGGTTGCCAATGCACTTGCGATGGTGCGCGCGGACTCGCCGCCGCGCGAAGCCATCCAGCACAAGCGGCCGACTTGTCGCTGCGGTGCGGGCGCGACCGCCACGCTTGATGCAGATCAAATCGAACGGCTCGTCGAATTTGGGGTGAGGACGGCAATCGACGTCGCGGGGCGATACTCGCGATCCCGTCGGAACTGCGACCTTTGATTTTAGTCAATGGCGGAGGTCATCGGCCTGTCAGGCTAGCTCGTCGTCCTGCAAAGGGAGAGAGTACATGGCTGGACATGCCAAGCTGATCGGATTGTTCGTCACCGCCGCGCTGTTCACGGCAGCGCCCCTGTCGCTCCGCTACTCGCCGGCGGATGCACTCGCCGTATCCGTCGATACCGCCGAAGCCCGCGTCGGGCGTCCCCTGACGCCGATGAGCGTTGCAGGCGTCAACCGCAGGGTCCATCGGCGGGCGTATTACGGCGCGGCAGCGGCGGGAGCTGCGGCCTATGGGGCCTATGGCTATCGCCGGGCTTGCGGATATTACCCCTATCCGCCCTGCTATTGAGACGCGCGCGAGCGCATCAACAATCGATCCAATCAACCGGAGGCAACTTGAGCCGCCTCCGGTCTCGATACTTGGGCCGGTTGACCCGTCGGGAAAAATACTGGCAGGATGGCATCGTCGGCCTTCAAGCAGTCGGGATCGCAGCCAACCCAATCGCCATCAGAATTCATGGATCGCTTCAGCACGGAATGGCTGATCGCCGAGCGACTCCACGCAGATCATCTCCCGGACCTCGTCGTACTGCATCTCGATGCCGAGGTGTCGCGTTATCTCGGCGGAGTGCGCTCGGCGGTGGCGGCGAAGACCTCTCGACGTCAACATGGCCCATTGGGACCAGCACGGCTTTGGCCTGTGGGCGCTCCGAACGAAAGACGGCGCGTTCGCCGGGCGATCGGGCATCAGGGACATCCTCGTGGATGACGTGGACGAGATCGAGATCGCCCATACGTTCAAGCGCGAATTCTGGGTGGCCGGACTTGCAAGCGAGATCGCGTCCGCGCTGACCGACATCGGGCTGGCGCAACTCGAGCTGCCATCCCTCATCGGCCTCGTCTTCGTCGGCCATGTCGCATCCCGCCGCGTGTTGGAGAAGGCGAACTATGTTCTCGAGAAGAGCACGATTCATCACAGCGAGGACGTCGTGATCTATCGCATCAAACGGTGAGAACGCAGCAACCTTAGCATCGTAGGATGGCGACACAGTCGAAGGCCGAACCGCTCTCACACATTCTGCCCCATATGCGACAGCCCGTTCAATGTCTCGTGTCATTGGGGACCAATTGGAACAGCGGGACTCGCCTAGCGCAGTTCCATCGGGCTGCTTCGATGAAGTTCTTGAACGCAACCCACCTGAACAGCCATTCAAGAAAGTTTCCTGCCCGTTCCTGCAACAGACGATGGTGGCGATCGTTGACTCGCGACGGACGCAAACCAAGGAGGAACAGATGAAGAAGCTGACTTACGCTCTCGCAGCGCTAGCGACGCTTGCAATCGGTACCCCCACCATCGCCAACGCGGGCGGCTTCGGCGTCTATGTCGGCGGCGACAGGGACTATTATGACGGCCCCCGCGCGCGCGTATACGAGCATGACCGCGGCTGGCATCGTGGCTGGTACTATCACGACCGCGACTACGACCGCGGCGTCGTGATCCGTCGTTATCATCATTGGGACGATTAGTGCGAGCCACACGATCGAACAAGGGGCCCCGCTTCGGCGGGGCCTTTTTGTGTTTTCCTCTTTGTGTTTTGCGTCGGACGCAACGGCTTGGTTGGTCGGCCCGCTACCCCATCTACGGACTACGCCCGTTGACCCGTCGGGCAAAACAGGGGCATGATGCCATGATCAGCCCGCAGCGATAGCGGCATGAACGACCCGCCAACGGAAGCGGCGATCTGTCTCCATGAACCATTTCAGGACCGACCGACTCACCGCCGAGAGGCTGAACGAAAGTCACCTTGCCGATCTCGTCGCGCTCCATCTGGATCCCGAGGTGTCACGCTATCTCGGCGGGGTGCGTTCGGCGGAGACAACGAAGGCCTATCTCGCCACCAACATGGCCCATTGGGACCAGCACGGCTTCGGGCTCTGGACACTGCAAACGAAAGATGGAGCCTTCGCCGGACGAGCGGGCCTCCGGCACATCCTCGTGGACGACATCGACGAGATCGAGATTCTCTACGCGTTAAAGCGCGAGTTCTGGGGCCGGGGATTTGCCAGCGAAACGGCGACCGCGCTGACGGACATCGGGCTGTCCCACCTGAAGCTGCCGTCCCTCATCGGCATCGTCAATGTCGCCAACGCTGCATCCCGCCGCGTGCTGGAAAGATCAAACTATCTCCTCGAGCGGAGCACGAACCGCAAAGGCGAGGACGTCGTGATCTATCGAAAGCGGCGATGAGCGAGACAACCGTCGGTCATTGCGAGCGCGGCGAAGCAATCCAGACTGTCCCAGGCAAGGATTCTGGATTGCTTCGTTTCACTCGCAATGACGGTCTTGGTGCGGTCGCGAGGGACGCGCCCTACCTGAAATACCCCAGCACCAGATCGACGTCCGAGCTGCGCGCTGCCGTGCCGTTCAGCTCGGCGTCGATGACGCGCCGGCAGGCGTCCACCGCGGCGTGGTCGCCGAGGTCGTTGGCGGCTTCCAGCACGAGCCAGGCGGCATCCACCGAGGCCTTGTCCGGAGCTGCGCCGCCGAGATCGGCGGTGACGGCATTGCCGAGATTCTTCTTGCGAACGGCGGTGCCGAATTGAGGCAACATTGCAGATACTCCCCTCTCGATTCCCGCTGAATGAACCCGCTCAGTGTATTTGCAGCTCGGGCTGACGGCCCGTCGCGGTTTCGGCACCCGCGCCGGTCTTGCGCGACTGGTAGAACTTCAGGATGCTGCGCGAGGTCTCGATCTTGAGCCGGCCGAACTCGCGCTCGTTGTCCTGGAGGTCGCGCGCCGTGATCAGGTGATCCTTGGCGCCCAGGAACAGGAGCGACATCGTCGTGTCCCAGGAGAAGTCGAGCGCCTTGCACAAGACCAGGATCATCTCGCGGTTGCGGTCCATCAGCGCGCGCTCGATCACGTCCACAGGCAGTGACGAGAGCAGCGACAGGCCGATCTGCACCTCGTCGAAACGGTGCTGACGCGCATAGTTCGAGATGGAGTCCTGATTGAGGTTGCCCTGCCGGTACTGGGTCGTGACCACGCGCTTGGCGACGAAATAGCTGCGCGAGGACGGGCCGAACTTGGACTGGAGATCGCCGGTGACCCCGGTCACCGAGCTCTGGATCTGCGCCATCATCTCGGGCCGCTCGGTCTCGAGGCGGCGGCGGACGTCTTCCGACGCCTTCGCGATCAGCTGCTGGAAGATGTGGCGCGGCACGTCCTTGCGCAGGCCGAGCTGTTCGGCAAGGATCGAATCGCCCTCGGCGCGGCGGACCATGTGCAGCAGGCCAGATCCGGAGAAACGCGCCCCCTCGTTCTTGGCAACCGACGTCACGACCTCCTGGTTGCCGCGCTTGACCAGCACGTCGGTCACGGCCTCGCCGAGCGACTGGCGCTGGGAAATCGCGAGCAGATGCGCCTGGCCCTTGGTCATGGCGCTCTCGACCAGCATCTTCTCGTCGATACGCGTGGAGTCGCGCAGCACGGGGCCTGCGACCTCGATCTCGTCGTCGAGGGCGAGCTTTTCGATGACGTTGAGCGGGGCGTGATCGCACGCCGACATGACTTCGGAGAGCTGCGCGCGCGCAGCAACCTCGATCTCGTCGGCGAGCCGGCCGATGACCTCGCCGAACATGCTGATCTCATCGTCGCTGTAGCGGCCGGTGATCAGAATATCGGTCGCATGCCACAACGCCTTCGCCCTGCTTTCGTCGGTGCCGCGCGCGATCGCGTCGTCCAGATCCTGTAGAAGCGATTTCGCCCCGTTCATCTCGATCACCCCAGTTCTTGGTAGCCCTTTGGCACGCCGTCCCGCCGCTCGCGGCGAGACGCCAAATTCCTCTGGGAACCGACGCTAGAGATGAAACGCGAGAATTCAGTAAAATCGGCAAATCAGTTTTGCCGACGAAAATTCCTTCAAATGCGAGGGAATGGGTTAACCGGCGGGCAAGGTGCTTCACCTCTCCCGTAGCGAGAGGTGAATCGAGCCCAGCCGCCAACGCTGTCGCCTCACGGATTCTGCGGCGTCAGCACCAGCGGCGGCTTTGGCCTGGGCTTGGGAGGTGGCGGGCCGGGGGCAGGCTTCACGTCGATCGGCGGCGGCAGCGGCGCGGCCTGCTGGCTTGCGAGCGGCGGGCTCGTGAGTGGAGGGCTTGTGAGTTGAGGGCTTGTGAGTTGATGGCTTGGCGCGGCGGGAGCGGCCTGCGGCGCCTTCGGCGTCGGCGCGGCCTTCGGCTTGGGCGGCGCGCGGCGCGGATCGCGGCCGGGCAGCGGCACATCCAGCAGCGGGGGCTCCGGATCGGGCGAGACCAGCGTCGGCAGCGCGGCAGTGGCCGGCGGCGGCTCGCCGCGCTCGATGGCATCGAGCCGCCGCGTCTCCCGATCGATCGTGCGCACCGCAAGCCATGACGACAGCGGCGCGAGGTCGATGGTGCGGCTCAGCTTGTCGGGAGGCCCTGCCGCGAACAGCTGGATCTCGGGCGGTGCGCCGGAGAGGCCGGTCATGATCGGCGTCAGGCTGGCGCGAATGTCGGCCTGGTCGGCGGGAATGTCGTAGCCGCCGGAGACGATGGCGCGGGCGTTCTTCGCTTCCAACGGCGTCGCGCCGACGCGCAGGCGGCCGTCGCGGATCGTGAACGGAATCTGCGCCGAGGGCACCGCAATGGGACCCGCCGACAGCGCGGGCTCGACCAGCTGCCGCAGCCGGTTGTCGTCACTGACCTGGCCGCCGTCGCTGGCGCGGATGGCGATCTCGAAGGCACGGGGATTGAGGCCGGTGATCTCGGCGGACTCGAGCGTCACCGTGCCGTTGCCGGCGAGCGCACCGGTCAAGGCCGCGACGCTGCGACCCTGGCTGGTCAGCGCCATCTGCACCGTGGCGCGCCCCTTGGGCAGCGCAAGGTCGCGATAGCGCAGCGCCGCCGCGTCGACATTGCTGAGCTCGACGCGCGCGTTCAGCGCAAGACCAGCCGCGCCATTGCGCGCGTCAAGGCTCGCGGACATCTCGCCGCCGCCGAGGCCGCCCTTGAGCGCATCGAGCGCGAGCGACTGGCTGTCGCTCCGGATCACGCCGCCGAAGGGGCGCAGCTCGATGCCGCCGGGCAACGTTGCGCGCAACGCCTGGAAGGCGATGCGGCCGCGCCAGCCGCTGACGAGTCCTGCACTGAGCGGCTCGCCGGACTCATGTCCGGCCGCGCCGATGGCGATTGCGAGCGCCGGCGCCAGATCGAGCGAGTCGAGACCGACCTCGCCGTCGACGTTCTTGTCCTGATCGAGCGTCACCGCGAAACGCCCGCGCAGATGCGCGCCAGCCGCGCTGCCGTCGAGATCGTTGAAGGTGAGGCGGTTGCCGGAGAGCGTGAGGCGCGAGGACAGGCTGACGCCCTGCATCGACTTGTCGGTCGTGCCGGTCCCGAACAGCGGCGCGAGGTTGACGTTGCGCACGCGCAAATTCACGCTGCCTTTGGGCTCCGACAGGTCGACGCTGCCCTGCGCGTCCGCATCAAGGCCGCCGCCGCTGAGCTTTGCGTTCAATTGCATTGGACGGTGCCAGGCGCCGCTCAGCCGGCCTTCGAATTGCGAAGCGCCCTCGCCCGCGGCCGCCATGCGATCGAGCCCGAGCAGCGCCAACAGCACGCCGGCCTGCGGCGCAGAAACTTTCGAGTCCAGCGTGAAGTCGCTGTTGCGCAGGCGGTCGAGGTCGAGGCCGCCGATGGCGGCGGCCGGTGTCTGCGCCGCCAGCGTCGCCGTGGCCTTCAGCTGCGGTGCGTCGAGCTCGAGCGCGACGCGGGCATTGCTGCGATCCGTATGCTCGGCGTTCTTGTCGAGGCTGAGATCGAGCTTGATGCGGGTCGCGCCAGGCAATGACGGAAGGGCATCGAAGCGCGCGCGCACCGCGGGCGCGAACGGCTCGATCAGCGCGGTGAGCTCACGCAGCGAATTGGCCGAGGATTTCAGCGCGAGCTTGCCGGTGGCGTTGGTGCGGTCGAAGCTGCCGCTCGCCTCGGTGGTCACGCCGCCGGGCTGGCCGAAGCGCAACTGCTCCAGCGACAGCGATGCTGGGCTGTAAGAGAGCTTGGCTGCGAACGGCCGCAGCTCCTGGCCGGCGGAGATCGCGCGGCCGATATCGAGCGAGAGCTTTGCCTCCTCCGGCCACTCGCCCTGCGGGCCGGCGAGCGCGCGCACGAAGCTCGCGGCGGCATCGAGATCGAGCCGGTCGGCCCTGAGCGCCGCATCGATCCCCGAGCCCTTGCTCGCGCCTGTCTGCACGAAGGCGATGCGGCCTTCCACCGCCCCGCCGTCGATGTCGGCCTTCAGCCTGTCTATGGCGAAATGATTGGCGGCGATGGTCACGTCGCCGGCGAGGCGCAGCGGCCGCGTGCTGCGGCGGTTGATCTCGCTGCGGCCCTGCAGCCAGGCCACCAGCGTGTCGGGGTCTGAGGACTCGACGCTGAGCCGGCCGCTGAAACTGTCGGCGCCGGGAGCTGCGCCGTTGAGCGAGAGCTGCGTCATGCCGGGCGCGCGCAGCTCGAGCCGCCGGAAGGTCCAGGACCTGCCGTCGGTCGCAAGCTCGGTCGCGATGTTCTGGAGCGGACGGCCACCGAGCATGATCTGATCGGCATTGAACTCGATCTGCGCCGGGATCGGCACCTGCGGGATCGCCGCGAGCCCAGCGCGTAGCGCCGCCACGACGCGCTGCGGATCGGCATCGTCCTTGGCGGTCAGCCTGTCGGCATCGACCTGCCGCGCCGACAGCACCGCGCGCAGCAGCGGCGAGGCGCCGAACCTGAGATCGCCGACGCCGCCGAGCTTCAGCGCAGTGTCCTCCGTGCCGAAGCTCGCGTCGATCTGATCGAATTTCGCGCCGGCCGGATCGGCCTTGAGCCTGGTCGCGAGCTTCCAGGGCGTCGGCCCCACCTCGCCCGCCTTCTTGGTCGCGGGCACCGCGAGCGTCAGCGCGCCGTCGAATTTCGGCTGGCGGTTGTCGAAGGCTAGCACGCCTTCGAGATCGGCGAGGATGGCGCGCTCGCCGGGATCGACGTTGAGGTGGAGACGGGTCGCGCTGCCGTCGGCGCTGGGGCCGGAGGAGACGCGGAACGGGTAGCGCACTCCACGAGTCGTGAAACTGCCGTCGCCCCGCACCGAGCCTGCGAGCGAGCGCACGTCGCCTGAGAAGGCAATGTCGTTCAATTCCAGCGTCGAGCGGCTGGCGGCATCATGCAAGGCGATGCGGCCGCTGAGGTTCAGCCGCTCGATGGCGAGGGACGCCAGATTGAAGGTGCCGCTCGCGGTGGACGGCAAATCGACCCGCCCGCGCGCATCGAGGCCAACATCGACCGCCATGCCGCCCACGGAAAGCTCGGTGGCACGCCATTCGCCGCGCATCAGGGAGCCCAGGCTGAACTCGACGTCGAGCTTGTCGGCGCGCAGGCGGCCGAGATCGTTGTTGCCGCCGAAGGTGACGGCGCGCAGCCGCAGCGTCGGCGTCGGCAACAGCCGCGCGTCGAGCTCACCCCCCACCCGCACCGGCACGCCGATGATCTTGCCAGCCTCCGCCTCGAACTGGGGCCTGAACTGGTTCCAGTCGATGTAGTAAGGCCCGATCAACGCTGCCAGCAGCGCAATGATGAAGGCAATCGCCAATCCGAGCAGCGTCGTCTGCACGGGTCTCCCCTCGGCCAAACCGGCCCGGGCCGAACCTGAGGGCCTCAGGAGCGCCGGAACAGCCCCTTATATAGGGGGAAGTGTGGCGAAGTCACAGCGACTGTTGCACGCGGAGGTTAACGCGCGGCCCTCACCAGCTCGCCGGCAGCCGCTTCAGCCCGCGCAGCACGAAGGTCGGCCGCCATTCCGGGTTTTCGACGTCATCGATGCGCAAGTCCGGAAGCCGCCGGAGCAGCGTGGCGATGGCGATCTCGGCCTCGATGCGCGCCAGCTGGGCACCCAGACAGAAATGGATGCCGCCGCCGAACGACAGCGGCTTGACGTTCGTCCGCGTGACATCCAGCCGGTCGGGCCGATCAGGGTAGACCGCGGGATCGCGGTTGGCCGAGCCGAGCAGGCACAGCACGGTCTCGCCCTTGGGAATCTTCACGCCGCCGAGATCGTCGATGTCCTCCAGCGTGACGCGCCCGGTCATCTGCACCGAGGAATCGTAGCGCAGGAATTCCTCGATCGCACCTTCGATCAGCTCCGGCCGCGCCTTGAGCAGCGCAAGCTGATCCGGATTGCGGTGGAGCGCGAGCAGGCCGTTGCCGATCAGGTTGACCGTGGTCTCATGGCCGGCGCCGAACAGGAGGATGATGTTGGCGGTCAGCTCGTCGTTGGTGAGCTTGTGGCCGTCCTCCTCGGCCTGCACCAGCTGGGTGATGAGATCGTCGCCGGGACTGCGGCGGCGCAGCTCGAACAGCTGCTGGAAATACATCTGGGCCATCAGGTTGCCGGCGTTGCCTTGGCTGATCTCCTCCGGAGACAGGGGCACAGGGTCGAGCAGCCGCCCGCCGTCGCGCGAGCTCTTGTAGAACACCTCGCGATGTTCCTCGGGGATGCCGAGCATGTCGCAGATGATGGTGACAGGCAGGCGGAAGGCGAAATCCTCGATCAGGTCCATGTGGCCGCGGTCAATCACGGCATCGATGGCCTGGTCGACGATCTCCTGGATCCGCCGCCGCATGTCCTCGACGCGGCGGGCGGTGAAGGCCTTGACCACGAGGCCGCGCAGGCGGGTGTGGTCCGGCGGATCGGCTTGCAGCATCCAGTAGCTCATGCTGCGAAACACCGGCTCCTTCATGATCTCAGGACCGTAGCGGCGCGTGGTGCGCTCGACGAAATCCTTGCCGAAGCGCTTGTCGCGCAACACGAGACTCACTTCGGCGTGGCGGCTGGCGACGAACTGGCCGAACGGCGTCACATGGATCGGATCGATCGTGCGCAGCCGTTCATAGTGCGGATAAGGATCGCGGATGAAATCCGGCGCGAGCGGGTTGAACAGCGGTCCGCCGGCGGGTTGCACGTGCTCGTTCATGGTGACCTCAGATCAGTTGCCGCATGACACGAATACGCAAGGCTGCCCTCAATCGCCCGGCGTAACCATCCCTGAAATTATCAACTCGATACATTGTTGTATCGAGTTGCAGTCTGCCCTAATCTGCGCCGATGTCAAGGGTGAGAACCAGACCGACCAGGGACGACACGCGCGACAAGCTGTTCGAAGCGGCCGCCCGCGTGTTTGAAGAAGACGGCATCGGCGGCGCCAGCATCGAGGCGATCGCGGCGGCGGCGGGCTTTACCCGCGGCGCGTTCTATTCGAACTTCAAGAGCAAGGACGAACTGATCATCGCCATGCTCGAGGACCACGTCGAGCAGTCGATCCGGCGCAACCTGGACATCCTCGCGCAGCACGACAATCTCGACGACTTCATCGCGGCGCTGAAGGCGATGGATCGCAGCCGACAGGATCCACTCGGCCGCTCGCCCCTCCTCCACATGGAGATGATCCTGTTCGTCGCGCGCGCCGAGAAGCGCCGGCCCGAACTGGCCAAACGCCTGCGGGCGCGACGCAAGCTGGTCGCCGACATCGTCGAGGCGACATTGAAGAGCAACGGGCGCAACGACAATCTGAATCCGCCCTGGATCGCCTCCGTCGTGCTCGCGCTGGAGGATGGCTTTCGCCTGCACCGGCTGATCGATCCGGAGACGACGCCGGCCGACAGTTTTCTGCGCGCCATCACGGATCTCAGGCGCAGGACGGGGCTGGCTTCCGCCTAGCAGGCGGGCTGCGGGATTTGTCGCAGGATCGGACAAGCCATGCTCGCTTTGGGAAAGACGCTTCGATCCGCGCCGCGCCACAAACAAGACCCCATCGTTCGAAGCCAGGGTTCCGTCCTGCCAGAGTTCCCGAGCGGCGCAGCCACGCCGACATCCCTTGTCGAGGCCCTGCGGGCGGTCGTGATAACAGGCGCTGAATCAAACAAGGCGTGCGACGCGGCTCTGTTCAATCTAGCCAACCTTGCCGAAGGCATCGGCCATCCGCCGGACGAGATGTTTGCGGCGCGGCGCGCTGCCTACGCCATCTCCCGGACCAGGCGCCGCTGAGCGGAAGCTCAGGTTTCGCTGTCCAGCGCGCCCTGCGCCTCACGGCGCCACATTCCCGGGCTGATGCCGACCACCGAGGAAAACACGCGCGTGAAGTGGCTTTGATTGGCGAACCCGGCCGATATCGAAATCTCCGCCAGCGACAGCTCGCGCGCCCTCATCAATTGCTTGGCCGTGTCCACGCGCTGACGCAGCAGCCATTGGTGCGGCGGCAGGCCGGTCGAGACGCGAAATGCGCGGGAAAAATGACTGACGGAGAGATCGAACTCGGCTGCGATCTTCTCCAGCGAGAGCTTGCCGCGGAGATCGGACTCCAGCCTTTCACAAGCTCGCTTCACCTGCCAGGCGGCAAGGCCGCCGCGCGCCGGCTCGGCGGCGCGCCGCAAACCGCCATAGGTCGTCGCAACATGTGCGGTGAGCGCAAGCATCATGTGGTCGATGAAGAGCTGGTTGGCCTCTTCAGGCTGCCGCAACGCCGCCAGGAACGATGCGCCGAGATGGCGGACCGTCACATCGTCATGGCCGACGCCGGGCTGATAGGCGAGCTCACCGATGCGCGGTGCGCCGGCTTGCCTCGCCATGTCGTCCAACGCCGACCGGGGCAGATGGAAGAACAGGGAATGGAAGGGCTTGTCGATCACGTAGCGCGGATCACGTTTCAGATCGTACAGATAGGTGGCGCCGGCGCGGATATCGCTCTTGACCACGCATCGGCCGCGCTCCCAGCACTCGCAATCGGCGAAATCGCGGAATTTGAGGCTGACGAGATAGGCGTCCTCCGCGGGCATCGACTCGGAAAGACGCGTCATGGGATGATCATCGCGGGTTTCGGTGACGGCGAGCTCGGCGCTGCGCAGCGAACGCGTGACCAGCGTCGGCGGCGCATCCTTCAAATGCAAAAATCGTTCGAGCTTCTGCGCGAAGGCGCCCTGTGCCATGGGATGCATCTCTATGTGAGGAGATTGGGGAGCGCAGCGCCACCGCCAAATCAGATTCAATTATCCGACATCGGCAAACGACGGTCCAGACCTGCGCGTTGGAACCGTAGCCGAGTGACTGCTGCCGCATCCCTTGTCACAAGGCGTTTTCACAAGAGATTTCAACGGATCTCGCGGGATCTCCGTTCAATGCTTCGACAGCTCGTCGTCTGTCGATCGTGCGTTTGTGAAAGCGCGTCGGCGTCTACTTGGACCAAATGCCGGCCAGCGGTGAATTTCCCCGACGCCCGAGCGTGAGCATCGAGCGCCGGGTTCGCCGTGAGCGTGGACTTCTTGCTGGCTTCATTGCATCTTGATGCGCACGCAACCTATTCGGATCCTGCTTCGAGCTCGTGCAGCCGGCCGGCCACGGCCCGCACCTTGCGCGGCGCGGCCTGCCAGATCGCGAACGCCGACAATCCGCTCACGACCATTGCGACGGCGAAAGCCAGCGTGTAGTCACCGGCGCGATCATAGAGGAAGCCCGTCACCCACGGTCCGGCCGCACCACCCGCCAGCGCCGCCAGCATGATCGTGCCGAAGATGCTGCCCTGATGCCTGCCTTGAAAAATCTCGAACACCACCGCGCCCATGATCGAGGTGAGGCCGTAGCCGAGCGCGCCTTGCGTGAACACCATGAGATAAACCAGCCAGAACGAAGATTGATACTTCAGCGCGATCAGCGCAGCGAAGCAGACGACAAAGCCTGCGCAGCTGATCGCCCAGACCCATTCCCGGCCAATGCGATCGGAGACATGCCCCAGCGCGATCTGGCCGGGAATGCCGAGCAGGCTGACGACGCCGAGTGCCCACACCGCAACGCTGGGACTGAAGCCGATGTCGAGCAGGAATTTGGTCTGGTGCACCTGCACCGCGTACCAGATGTAAAGGCCGCAGAAATAGCCGAGCGCGATCCACCAGAAACGCGCGGTCGTGACGGCGCGTTGCAGCGTCCATTCGGTGCCGGCCCAGACCGGATCGACGATGTTGGAGACGGATTTCGTCGCGCCTGCGGCCGGCGCGGCATCGCCGTCCGGCTGAAGGCCGATGTCCTCGGGGCGCTTGCGCAGCAGCAGATTGATCGGCGCCAGCGCGATCAGGACGAGCAGTCCCATCGCCGTGCAGGCGGTGCGCCAGCCGGTCTGTTCGATCATGTGCTGCACCCACGGCAGCAGCGTCACGGAGCCGATGCCGACGCCGGCGAAAGCGATACCGATGGCGAAGCCGCGCTTGCGGATGAACCAGTTCGGCAGAAACAGCGACTGGCCGGAATAACCGAGACAGACGCTGCCGGCGCCGACCATGACGCCGATGGTCACATAGAGATGCCAGGGCTGGCTGGTCAGCGGTGCGAGCAGCAGCCCGCCGCCCATCAGCACGACGCCGAGCTCCATCACCGCGCGCGGACCAGCGCGATCCATCAGGCGGCCGATCAGCGGGCTGACCACGCCCGACACCACGAAGCCGAAGGAGAAGGCGCCCGCGGTGACGCCGCGCTCCCAGCCGAATTCGGAGATGATCGGCGGAAAGAACAATGAAAAGGCGGTGCGCGCGTTGACGCCGATGGCCATGGTGACGAAGGTCACGGCGACCACGACCCAGCCGTAGAAGAACGGAAGCCGCATGGTGTGCTTATTTCATCCCTAGACGGTACTCTCGGACCATCTTGGGATATTGCGGTCAAGCGCTTTTCGCGCATGCCCGCTGCGCGACGTGACGTCAAAGTTTGGGCGCCAAAGCTTGCACAACGTCATGGCCGGGCTTGACCCGGCCATCCACGCCTTGCCCCAGCACAGAGAACGTTGGCGTCAATTTGTCGCCAATCCAGTTCAGAAGGACGGGACGTTCAAGACGGTGGACCGGCTGTAGGGCAGCTCAGGGCCGGCGCGTCCAGCGCTCGGCGTTGACGGCGCCTTGCGGCACCTCGCCCCGCACGATCGCTTCCACCTGCCGCACGGTTTCGAGCGACTGGTATTCGATGGCCTGCGGCGTCAGTCCGCCGACATGCGGGGTGGCGATGACGTTGGGAAGCCTCGCCAGCTCGGGTGTCGGCATCTGGTCGGGAGCGCGGCCGACATCCATCGCCGCGCCGGCGATGCGGTTTTCGCGCAGAGCGCGGGCCAGCGCCGCTTCGTCGACGAGATTGCCACGGGAGAGATTGATGAAGACGGCATGCTTCTGCATGCGTGCCAGCGCCGCTTCGCCGATCAGGTTCTCGGTCTGCTCGTTGGCGATAGCGAGGCAGACGACATAGTCCGATGCGGCGAGCAGCTCGTCGAGGCCGACTTGCCGGATTGCGCTGTCGCGGACGGCCGCAAAGGGATCGGAGACCAGCACCTCCATGCGCAGCACCTTTGCGATCTCGGCGAGATAGCGCCCGATACTGCCATAGCCGATGATGCCGATCCGGCTGCCGGCGAGCTGGCGGCCCATCCGCGCCTCGGGCTTTCGCCCGGCCCGATAGTCCGCCGTGGTCCGCGACACGCCGCGGGAGAGATCGACCATGAAGCCGAGCGCGAGCTCGGCCACCGCTTGCACGAAGCCGGGACCGGCGCGGGTCACGAGCACGCCAGCTTGTGAAGCCGCGTCCACGTCGACGTTGCGGATGTCGACGGCGCAGCGGACCAACGCGCGTAGGCGCGGCAGTTGCGCAAAGATCTCGCCGCGTCCTTCCGTCATGCGATCGGCGACGATGATGTCGACGTCTTTGGCGGCGCGCACGAGGCCGGTTGCGTCCAGCGGATCATCGCCCTCGTGCAGGACCACCTCCGCGGCCGCGCGCAGGCCGTTCAGGCTACGATCGCCGTAATAATTGCGCCGCATCTCCGGGGTGTGCGCGAGCAGGACCTTCACGACAAAACTCCTTCAGTAGCCGAATGCCCGCGGCAGCGCGGTCGAGAGCCATGGCACGAAGGCGATGACGAGCAGGCAGAGGAACAGCAGGCCGAGATAGCCCATGATCGGCTTCACCGTCTGCTCGATCGGCACGTTGCCGATCAGGCAGGCGCCGTAGAGGCCGAGCCCGAGAGGAGGCGCGAACAGGCCGATGCCCATGGCGATGACGAGAACGACGCCGAAATGCAGGGGATCGACGCCGAGCTGCACGGCGACCGGCAGCAGCAGCGGCCCGAAGATGATCAGCGCGGCCGCGCCCTCCAGCACCGACCCCATCACGATCAGCACGGCGATCGCGAGCAGGATGAACAGCCAGACGCCCGAGGTCTTCGACAATCCCAGCATGAAATCGCCGACCGCGTGCGGCACCTGCTGCAAGGTCAGCGTGAACGCGAGCGACTGCGCGGCAGCGACGATGAACAGCACGAGACCCGCGCGCGTCGCCGCCTGGACGAAGCTATGCGCGGCCGATTTGAAGCCGAGCTCGCGGAACACGGCGCTGCCGACGACCAGCGCATAGGCCACGGCGAAGGCCGATATCTCGGTCGCGGTGGCGAAGCCGGTCTTGAAGCCGAAGAAGATCATGAAGATCAGGCCGAACGCGGCGATCGCACCGCTCCAGAGCCCGGACACCGGCGCCTGTGGCGCAACGTCCTCGGCCTCCGCCGGCCGCTTGCCGAACATGATGGACACCGCGATCAGGACCAGCGCCATCAGCGCCGCCGGCAGCAGCCCGGCCATGAACAGGCCGCCGATCGACAGGTTCGCCACGAAGCCGAGAATGATCAGGTTGATGCAGGGCGGGATGGTCTCCGCCATCACCGCGGAGGCCGCCAGCAGCGCCACCGCGCCGCCGGGGTTCTGCCTGGAACGGCGCGCCGCCGGGATCAGCACCGAGCCGACCGCGGCGACATCCGCCATCTTGGAGCCTGATATTCCCGAGAACAGCACCATCGAGGCCACCATCACGACGTTGAGGCCGCCGCGCATACGCCCTACCGCGCGCTGCAGCAGCTCGATCAGCCGCAACGACATGCCGTTGGCTTCCATGAGATAGCCGACGAGGATGAAGAAGGGAATCGCGAGCAGCACGAAATTGTCGATGCCGCGCGCCATCTGCTGGGCGAAGATGACGCCGGGCAGCGCGCCCTCGACCCAGATGAAGATCAGCGCGGCGAGCGCCAGCGCGAAGCCGATCGGCAAACCGCCGAACAGGGTTGCAAAGAAGCCGATCAGCATCAATGTGCCCGCCGACGGCACCGAGGCTGGCAACAGATAGTCCCAGGCGAGATAGAGGCCGGTCACGACGATGATCGCAGCGAGGCCCCTGAAAATGTCTGGGAACGGCCGCGCGCAGAGATGATCGATTGCGAACACCGTCATGAACAGCGCGCCGATGCCCATCGGATAAAAGGTCAGCTCCAGCGGCAGGCCGGAACCGGTGGTCTGGCCGGCGGTGAGCGAACCCAGCTTGATGGCGTTATAGGCGACGTAGCCGGAGATCAGCACGATCAGCAGCGCGCTGGCGGCATCGACCAGCGTCTGCAGCCGCAGCGGCAAGAGATCACGGAAGAAGGAGACGCCGACATTCTCGCCGCGCGCGAGTGCGCTCGCCGCACCGAAGAAGGCCGAGCCGACCATCAATCCGCGCGCGACGTCGTCGGACCATTCGACCGGTGCGTTGAAGAAGAAGCGCAGCAGCACGGAGGCGCACACCACGACGAGATCGGCGGCCAGCAGGACGGCCGCGATCGCATCGCTGACGCGAAGCAGCAGGGTGATGCTTCCGTGGCGGCCGCCCGAGACGGGCACGGCGGCCGACATTGCCACGTCGGATTTGGTCATCTCAGGCTTGCGTCGCGCGGATGATGTCGATGACGGCCTTGGACTCCGGCCGCGCCTTGATGAAGTTCTCGGTCTGCGGTGCGACGCGCTTCTTGAAGGCCTCGCGGTCGCATTCGGCCGCCGTCACGCCTCTCTCGGCCAAGGCCGCGAGCGCCTCCTTCTCGACTGCGAGTCCATGGGCACGGGTGTCTGCTGCGGCCTTCTTTGCGGCATCGAGAAAGCCCTCGCGCAGCTTCGGATCCATGCGGTTGTAGGTCATGTCGCTGAAGTAGATCGCGAGCGGCGAGAAATTGTGCTGCGTCAGCGCGTAGAATTTCGCGGTCTCGAAGAACTTGCTGGCGAGGATCGTCGGCGGATCGTGCTCCAGGCCATCCAGTACGCCGGCCTGCAACGCCGTGTAGATTTCGCCGAACGCCAGCGGCGTGGCGGCCGCGCCCATCAGGCGCAGACATTCGGTGATGACGGGATTTGGCAGGGTGCGGATCTTGAGCCCGGCGAGATCCTCCGGCGTCTTCACCGCCTTCTTCGCCAGCACGCTGCGCGAGCCGAAATTATACGCCCAGGCGATGATGCGGATGTTGCCGCCCCTAAGCAGCGCGTCCTCGATCGGCTTGGCGGCGCCGGCGTCGAACGCCTTGGTCTGCTGCGGGAAGCTCGAGAACAGGAAGCCGAGATCGAAGGTGCCGACCAGCGGCACCAGATTGGCCGAGATCGACGAGCCCGACACCATGAGGTCGATGACACCGAGCTTCACCGAATTGATGACGTCGATCTCCTGGCCGAGTTGGTTGTCGGGAAAGAAGGCGACCTCGACTTGCTCGCCCAGCCCGTTCGCCTTCAGGTTTTTGACGAGATTGTCATAGTAGACGCGGCCGTTGGCATATTTGGGATCGTTCGGCAGCGACGAGGAGCATTTCAGCTTCAGGGTCGCAGCTTCGGCGCGCCCGATGATGGCGGGAGAGAGCACGAGGCCGGCGGTGACCGCCGCCGATGACTTGATGAACGCGCGACGGTTCACGGGCACGATGGTCATGGTGCGGTCTCTCCCCGATTCTTTTTGTTCGCTGCGGTCGTTGCCGCAGGCTGTCGCGGGACTGTATGGTCAAAGCGACGGCACAGGCAAGCGTGGCGGCTAGCCGTCGCGGAGCAGTGCGTGGTGATCATCGGCAGTGCGGCCACACGGTGAAACGACGGGATTTTTCCGGAAATCATCCCTGAGGATCGGCTTGCCGGCCGATGTCCGAGCAGGACGCCGTCGCGCACGTTGGGCATCGATCCAATTGGAGCATGGATCGATGCGCAATTCACATGGATTGCCCCGAACCGATGCTGCGCCTTCGGCAGGCTCCCTGCCCCATTTTGCCGCGGCCCCTGCGTGATCCAGCGCACAGACGGCTTCATGGCGCAGACCTACAAAAAGTGACATCATCGTGCGCATTGCCGATGGAGGTGACATCATGCGCCATCCAGTCCTTTGCAATTTGTTCCTTGCCTCCGGTCTTCTCGCACTCGCCCAATTGATGACGCCAACGGAGGCCGCCGCGGAAGCGCGGCTTGCACTGGTGATCGGCCAATCCGCCTATCGCACCGTGCCGGAACTGCCCAACGCCGCCAATGACTCCAAGGCGATGACCGAGCTGCTTGGCAGTGCCGGCTTCACCGTCACCACGGCCGCCAACCTGGCGCAGACCGAGATGCGCGCGGCGATCTCGGACTTCGCCGGCAAGGTCGGCGCCAGCGGCGCCGACACAGTCGCGCTGGTGTTCTATGCCGGCCACGGGCTGCAGATCGACGGCGAGAACTATCTGGTGCCCGTCGACCTCGACCCCAAGCGCGAGGCCGACATTCCGCTCCAGGGCGTGCGGCTGAACGATCTGCTCAACACGCTCGGCGCACTGCCGACGCGGGCGCGCATCTTCATGCTCGATGCCTGCCGCAACAACCCGTTCCCCGCACTCAGCGGCGCCGGCCACGGCCTTGCGATCGTCGACACCAAGGCCGGCGCGCCCGGCTCCTTCATCTCCTATTCGACCTCGCCCGGCGCCGAGGCCGAGGACGGCAACGGCATCGACAGCCCCTACACCACTGCTGCGTTGACCATCGCCAAGCAGCCCAATCTGCCGATCGAGGAGGTCTTCAAGCGCATCCGCGTCGCCGTGGCGCAATCGACCGACGGCCGGCAGATCCCCTGGGAGAGCTCGTCACTGACCACCGACTTCAAGTTCTTCGGCGACAGCAGCGGCAGTCAGCCTGCTATTCCCGGCGCATCCGCGATGGCGTTCGCCAGCGGCACGCGCAGCGTCGCGGACTGGCGCAAGGATTTGCAGGGCAAGGATGCCAAGGCCGCCTATGAGCTCGTGATCGCGGATGACACCGTCGAAGCGTATCAGGCTTATATCGAGCTCTACGCGCAGGCTTCCTACACGCCGCGCCTGCGCACGGTGCTGGAGCGCCGGCGCCAGATGCTGGCCTGGGAGCGCGCGGTCGCCGTCAACACCCGCGCCTCGTTCGAGGCTTACCTCGCGAACTGGGACAACAGCGATCTCGCGGCAACCGCGCGCCGGCTGCTGCTGCGCGTACAGAACCGCAACTATGCCTTGCCGGTTGCCGCCGCGGCGACGCCTGTCGCGGTCGCGATGGCTCCGACCTGTCCGTGCTCGGCGCCCACGACACCGGCAACGCCGGTCAACCCGGCGGTCGCTCCCGTCATCAAGAAGCGCGTCGACGACACGCTGCCGAAGCGCAAGGTGGTCGAGACGCCACCCAAGCGACGACCGCCGTCCGACCAGGTGGTCTACGATCGCGCGCCGCCGCCGGATCGCGGTCCGCCGCCCGAGGCTGTCATGCAAGGCATCGGCATCGGTGTTGGTATCGGCCTCGGCATGGGAATGGGCGGCCGCGGCGGAGACTATCACGATCGCGGCCGGTACTGAGGGTACCACCCGCGCGGACCTTGCCGTCGATGGCCGGCGACGAACTCTCGTGCCCCGGACGCAGCGCAGCAACGCCACGCGTTGCAGCGCGTCCGGGACACGGATCCCAAAGGCTATTCGTGGCCCTGCACTTTCACTGCACCAATGTCGGATGATCCCGCGCTAACGCCTCCCGGATCCAGGCCGCCTGGATTGCACGTGAGAGGATCTGTGCGGTCTTGATGTCCTCAGCCTTCATGCAGAGGTCGACGATGCGGCGCACCGCATCGTCGCGCATCAGATCGTCGGCGATCTTCATCGCGATTTCCATCGCGACGCGGGCCGCCCGTTCGTAGCGCTCGCGCTTGCCGGTCTGCGCGGAACCTGCGACAGCTTCGGCGCTCGCCCTCGCCGCCTGGCAGATGTTGCGAATTCGCGCGACCGCGTCGATGTCGCCGACAGGTCCCTCGACCGGCTCATCCCAGATGTCGGCCGGCTGCCGCGTTGCGAACCACTTCATTGCCCCACCCTTGATTTGATTGCTCGCGACGTTCAGGACATGCGACGCGACCCGATCGCCTCGAACTGCGCCTTCTGCTCGTCGCTCAGCGTGGCATAGAAATCGTCGAGCGCCGCGCGCACCGACTTGATCCCGTCCAGCATGACATCGAGGCGCTTGCGGATCGCGGCCATGCGGGCAGGCGGTGTCATCACATCATTGGGCTCGCAGGCCGCCTTGAGCGATGCGCTGACTTTGGCGCTGGTGTCCTGGAGCACCTGGAGCGCCGCGCGCTGAGTATCGTTGGGCCGAACTCTTTCCTCGATCGTGGCGCCGGGCCAATCGAACGCGGCGGACACGCTGCAATTCTGTACCGGCGATCCGCTCGCATTGTTCGATGCCGTGGCACGACGCTGATCCTCGGCCAGCGCGTTGAAACGTGCCTTCTGCTCGTCGTTAAGCGAACCATAGAACGTCTCGAGCGCGGGCTGGACCAGATCGACCCCCTTCTCCATCGCCTCGACACGCTGCTGCATCGCCGCGAGCCGGCCCGGCGCAGTCGCTGCGGCCTGGGTCGGACAGGACGCACGGATCAGCGCTGCCGCGTCGATCGAGGCGTTGCCGAGCGCATCGAGAGCGGCGCCCTGCGCATCCGTCGGCTGCACCGCGGCTGCAATCTGATCGATCGGCACACCGACGGTGGCACGGCGATCGCTGCCGCAGAGCTGATCGAGCGGCGCGCTGCGCGCCCGCCGTCGTCCCTGCGGCTGCTGCGGCAGATAGGCCGACAGGCGATCATAGCCGTAGGGGCCGAAAATGCCGGCATAGATGTCCGGATAGCCGTAGTCCCAGAAGCCGAGCCCGTCGCCCCAGACCGTGTAATCGTAGAGGTCGTTATAGGCGAACGGCCAGAACAGCGGTCCGACCCAGCCATAGCCGCCGCCCGCATGCTGCCACCATCCACTGCTCGCGCCGCTCCAGCCAGCGAGCGCGGCTGCCGCAGCGATCTGCGCGCGGGCCGCCGGATTGCTGATCAGCCGCCCGTTCCGGAATGCGCTGGCGTTCAGGGCCTTGCGGAAGTTCGCCGGCCGTATGGCGGCATTTCGGATCTGACCGAAATTCGGGCCGCCACGCCGGGCGCCGGTTGTGAACCGCATTCCACGATAATGCCCGCCGCCGTGCGCGTGCCCGCCGGCATGCCCACGGAAATGGCCGCCGCCGTGATGCCCACCGCCGTGCCCGCCGCCATGCCCACCGCCATGTCCGCCGCCATGGCCGCCGCCATGTCCGCCACCATGTCCGCCCTTGGCCAGCGCCGCACCCGCCAGCATGCAGGCAAAGGCCACCGCGGCAATTCGAATGACCGGTCGCACCATCGCACCCTCCCGCGCACAGCCTGCCATTGAGGCATCGGAACTTGGCGGGAATTGGAACCGGGAAGAATGCCTAAAGTTCCCGGGTCGTGCGGCGCGGTGCTACGCCTCCGGCACGATCTTGCCGGGGTTGAAGATGTTGAGCGGATCAAGCGCCTTCTTCAGCGCCCGCATCGCATCGAGCGCCTCGGGGCCGAGCTCGGCCTTGAGATATTTCTGCTTGCCCTGGCCAATGCCGTGCTCGCCGGTGCAGGTGCCGTCCATCGCCTGCGCGCGTTCGACCAGGCGATGCATGAACTCCTCGCCGCGCGCCATCTCGGCGGCATCGTTGGTGTCGCAAACCAGCGAACAGTGGAAATTGCCGTCACCGACATGGCCGACGATCGGCGACAGCAAATTGAGGCGCTTGAGATCCTCCTCGGTCTCGCTGACACAATCGGCGAGCCGCGAGATCGGCACGCAGACGTCGGTCGCAACCACGCCGATGCTGTCGCCGGGCCGCAGCGCCTTCACTGACCAGTATGCGTCGTGCCGCGCCTGCCACAGTTTTGTGCGGTCCTCCGGCTTGGTGGTCCAGGAGAAATCGCCGCCGCCGCATTCCTTCGCGATCTCGCCGAACGCCTTGGACTGCTCGGCGACCTCGATCTCGCTACCGTGGAATTCCAGCAGCAGCAGCGGCGTCTCGGGCAGCGTCAGCTTCGAGTACGCGTTGCAGGCCTTCACCTGTGCGGCATTGAGCAGCTCGATGCGCGCCACGGGAATGCCGGTCTGGATCGCCAGGATCACCGCCTGACAGGCGCCGTGCACGGTCTCGAACGACACCGCGCCGGCCGCGATGGTCTCGGGGATACCGCGCAGGCGAATGGTGAGTTCCGAGATGATGCCGAGCGTGCCCTCGGCGCCGACGAACAGATGGGTCAGATCGTAGCCGGCGGAAGACTTCTTCGCGCGCGTGCCTGTGGTGATGATCTCGCCATCGCCGCGTACCACCTTCAGTGCCAGCACGCTGTCGCGCATGGTGCCGTAGCGCACCGCATTGGTGCCGGAGGCGCGGGTCGAGGCCATGCCGCCGAGCGAAGCATCCGCGCCGGGATCGATCGGGAAGAACAGGCCCTGGTCGCGCAGATGCTCGTTCAGCGCCTTGCGAGTGACGCCGGGCTGGATCACGCAGTCGAGGTCCTCGGCATGCACCGCGAGCACCTTGTTCATGTCGCGCAGGTCGATCGAGATGCCGCCGGCGGGCGCGTTGACCTGGCCTTCGAGCGAGGTGCCGGTGCCGAAGGGAATGACGGGCACGCGATGTTTCGCGCAGATCCGCACCACATCCTGGATGTCGGCAGTTTCCTGCGCCATCACCACGCCATCCGGCGGCTGGTTGGGGATCCATGTGGTGGTATGGCCGTGCTGCTCGCGCACGGCCTGCGAGGTGATGAGGCGGTTGCCGAAACGTGCGGCAAGCTGCTCCAGCGCGCTTGCGAGGGCTTTCGGCTCCGGCCGCGGCGGATTATTGGTGATGGTCGTACCCACGGAATTCCTCCCGACAGAAGAACCGTGGCAAAGGACATAAAACCGGTCAAGTCAAGCGACCGGACGCATAGCTGGAAGGAACAATGCCGGAGACCGCCGCCTCAGCACCCAAAGCCGAGCCGTTTCGCACCTCGATCATGCAGATCGAGCCGCAGTGGATCGACTATAACGGCCATCTCAACATGGCCTACTACAATGTGATGTTCGACCGCGCGATCGACCAGCTCTGGCTCGAGCTCGGGATCGGGCCGACTTACATGAAGGAGCGAGGCGGCTCGACCTTCACCGCCGAATGCCACGTCCGGTACTTGCGCGAGATCCACCTCGGCGATCCCGTGCAGATTTTCGTCTGGCTGCTGGAGGCCGACGACAAGCGGCTGCACACATTCGAGGAGATGCGGCACGCAACCGAAGGCTGGTTGTCGGCAACATCCGAGAACATGTCGCTGCACATGGACATGACCGCGCGACGTGTTGCGCCATTTCCGTCCGATATCCGCGAGCGCATCGCTGCGGTCACAAAGGCCCACAGCGCCGTGCCGCGGCCTGAGGGCATCGGCCGAAGCGTGGCGATGCCGTCGAAGCGGTGACACCTAGCCCGCGTCGTAGTTCACCTCTCCCCGACGGGGAGAGGTGAAGATAGCCGCTATATCCTGTTGCGGCCGCGGGCGAGGCCGACCACGGCCGAGACCAGGAACAGGACAACTGCGATGAAGAAAATGATCTTGGCGATCTCGATCGAAGCGCCGGCGATGCCGCCAAAGCCCAGGATGCCGGCGATCAGTGCGATAACCAGGAACGTCACAACCCAGCCAAGCATGGTCAAACCCTCGTCTTGATGTCGTCTGCGTCGACGCGGCTCGCCGCGCCACCTGCCTGACAATCTCGACGCCGGAACGATAGTTCCGGCCCAGGCGGGAGCGAAATTCGCGCCCCGTGCTGGAACAAATCGGCCTGCCACGCACGTGGAAAACCCTTCCTGGCGCCCCCATATAAGCACCAATCCCTGTTAAGAAGGCTCCCTTCCGTCACCCCGCGGTGCCATCGTGGGGCCAATGATTCGCATGACCGAGCCGAGCAAGATCACAGGCGTACCCGACTACCAGCCCGCAGCCGGCGGCATCGCCGCGCGTGCGCGCGCCTCGGTGGGCCCGAAATACCTTTCCGGACTCAATCCGGAGCAGCGCGAGGCGGTGGAGACGCTGGACGGCCCGGTCCTGGTGCTGGCCGGCGCCGGCACCGGCAAGACGCGCGTCTTGACCACGCGCATCGCCCATATCCTGAGCCAGGGCCGCGCCCGCCCTTCCGAGATCCTGTCGGTGACCTTCACCAACAAGGCCGCGCGCGAGATGAAGCACCGGCTCGGCCAGATGCTCGGCCACGCCGTCGAGGGCATGCCGTGGCTCGGCACCTTCCACTCCATCGGCGGCCGCATCCTGCGCACCCATGCCGAGCTGGCGCAGCTCAAGTCGAACTTCACCGTGCTCGATGTCGACGACCAGGTCCGGCTGCTCAAGCAGCTGCTCCAGGCCGAGAACATCGACGAAAAACGCTGGCCCGCGCGGATGCTGGCCGGCCTGATCGACGGCTGGAAGAACCGCGGCCTGATGCCGTCGCAGGTGCCCTCGGGCGAGGCCGCAATGTTCGCCAACGGCAAAGGCGGCAAGCTCTATGCGAGCTACCAGGAGCGGCTGAAGATTTTGAACGCGGCCGATTTCGGCGATCTCCTGCTGGAGAACATCCGTATCTTCCGCGAGCACCCCGACATTCTCAGGCAGTACCAGCAGCGCTTCAAATTCATCCTGGTCGACGAGTACCAGGACACCAACGTCGCGCAATATTTGTGGCTGCGTCTGCTGTCGCAGGCGCCGGCGGCGCGGCCTTCGCAACATGCCGTCATTCCGGGGCAGGCCGAAGGCCCGAACGCGGAATCTGGAGATGAGTCATCAGTTCGAGATTCCGGGTCTGCGCCTTCGGCGCATCCCGGAGTGACGGTGGCTGCCGCGCCCCACACCAAGAACATCTGCTGCGTCGGTGACGACGACCAGTCGATCTATGGCTGGCGCGGTGCCGAGGTCGACAACATCTTGCGCTTCGAGCACGATTTCCCCGGCGCCAAGGTCATTCGCCTCGAGCGCAATTACCGCTCGACCGGCCACATCCTCGCCGCCGCCTCGCATCTGATCGCGCACAACGAAGGCCGGCTCGGCAAGACGCTGCGCACCGAGGACCAGGACGGCGAGAAGGTCACGGTCACGGGCTCCTGGGATTCGGAAGAGGAAGCGCGCGGCATTGGCGAGGAGATCGAGCAGCTGCAGCGCCAGGGCGAGAAGCTCAACGAGATCGCGATCCTGGTGCGCGCCTCCTACCAGATGCGCGAGTTCGAAGACCGCTTCGTCACGCTCGGCCTGCCCTACCGCGTCATCGGCGGCCCCCGCTTCTACGAGCGCGCCGAGATCCGCGACGCGCTGGCCTATTTGCGCGTCATCAATTCGCCGGCCGACGATCTCGCCTTCGAGCGCATCGTCAACACCCCCAAGCGGGGCTTGGGCGATGCCACCGTGCAGATGCTGCACGACCACGCCCGCAAGCGCCGCATCCCCTTGTTCGAGGCGGCGCGCGCGGTGGTCGAGACCGACGAGCTGAAGCCGAAGGCGCGCGGCTCGCTTCGCGATCTCATCAGCCAGTTCGACCGCTGGCGCGCCCAGCGCGAGGTCACCGCGCATACCGACCTCGCCCAGATCGTGCTCGACGAGAGCGGCTACACCGAGATGTGGCAGAAGGACCGTTCGGCGGACGCCGCGGGCCGGCTGGAGAACCTGAAAGAGCTCGTACGCTCGATGGAGGAGTTCGAGAACCTGCAAGGATTCCTCGAGCACATCTCCCTGGTGATGGACCGCGAGGGCGGCGCCGAGGACGATGCCGTGTCGCTGATGACGCTGCATTCGGCCAAGGGGCTCGAATTCGACAACGTGTTCCTGCCGGGCTGGGAGGAAGGGCTATTCCCGAGCCAGCGCACGCTGGACGAACAGGGCCGCGCCGGCCTGGAAGAAGAGCGCCGGCTCGGCCATGTCGGGCTGACCCGGGCGCGCCGCCGCGCAAAGATCTACTTTGCGACCAACCGCCGAATCCATGGCACCTGGTCGACCACGATTCCATCGCGCTTCCTCGATGAATTGCCCGCGGCCAATGTCGAGATCACGGAATCCAAGGGCGGCTCGGCCTGGGGCGGCGCCGGCGGCTACGGCGCCTCGCGCTTCGACGACATGGAGGCGTTCGGCTCCAGCTACACGACGCCGGGCTGGCAGCGCGCGCAGGCCAACCGCAACCGCGGTGGCGGACGCGGCGGCTTCGAGGAAGAAGCTGCGACGTTCTCATCCTCCTCATCGGCGGGCCCCGATCTCGGCAGCTTCTCCTCGCGCCGCCGCGGGCCCCTGACCATCGAGGGCGAGCTGGTGGCCAAGTCGACCGGCACCACCTCGGAATTCTCGTTGTCCGACCGCGTCTTCCACCAGAAATTCGGCTACGGCCGTGTCACCAAGATCGACGGCAACAAGCTCACCATCGCCTTCGACAAGGCCGGCGAGAAGAAGGTCGTGGACAGTTTTGTGCAAAGGGCGTGAGGCCCGATATGGCTCAGTACGTCGCCATCATCGAGGAAGCAGATCCGGACGCCGTCAGCCTGTGGTTTCCGGACCTGCCCGGCTGCATCTCCGGCGGCGACGATGTCGATGAGGCCCTCGAGAATGCGCCCGAGGCGCTCGCGCTCTATGCGCAGGACCTGATCGAGGACGGCCGCCAGCTTCCTTCGCCGCGGACGCTGGCTGAGCTCGAGGCCGATCCGGAATTGGCCGACGACCTCAGAAACCACACGGCCGTCCTGATCGAATGGCCTCCCGTGAACGAGACCACGGAGTGAGGACTGTTCGCCGCACCTGTCGAACTCTCGACAGTTCTCGCCCGAACGCCCCTTGACCACCGCGAACTTCCCCGTATCAGATAAACCCATGGTCCGGGGCTCCATCACATTGATCGTGCTTGCATTGGTTATGCCGTCGCTTGCGGCGGCGGAGACCATGAGCTTTGGCGATTCGATCGGGAAGCTGGCGACAAGCTGCGGCGCGGAAATCGTCGCCAATTGCCGCGGCGTCAACCCGGATTCGACCCGGTTGAAGGAGTGCCTGTCGCGCAACCGCGACGTACTCTCCCCGCAATGCGCGAGCGACTATCTCGGCGTCTTCGACGCCATCCAGAAGCGCATCGCCGCGCGCGTCACGGTGGCCAATGCCTGCCAGCGCGAGATCGTCAAGGTCTGCGGCGGCTCGACCAAGGAGACCAGCAAGTCGATCCCCTGCCTGGTCTCGACGCCCAAGGGCATCAGCAACAACTGCCTCAAGGCCGTCGACGACGCGGGGTATCGTTGATGCGCGCGAACAGGCTCTTCATTGCCGAAACGATTGTTGCGCTGGGGCTCGCTTTGTTTGCGGGCACCGCCGGAGCACAAACGGAGGCGCCGACCCGCGACGACATCGTCGGCAAGCTGAACCATTTCGAAGAAGCCGCCGAGGTCGATCTGCCCGCGCTGAAGCAGCAGGTGATGGAGCGCGCCAAGACCAGGATCAAGAACGATCCGGGACCGGTGAACCGGCCGCTGATCGCGCCTGATCTCGCCAAGCTGCCGGCCTTCAATGCGCAGATCCAGTTCGACGCCGATACGCCGATCATCCAGCCGGCGTCCTACCAGACCGTCGGCCGCATCGCGGACGCGCTGGTTCACTCCTCGCTGCTGCCCTACACCTTCCTGATCGTCGGCCATGTCGAATCCAATTCGAAGACGCGCGAGGCCAATGCGATCCTGAGCCAGCGCCGGGCCGATGCGATCCGCGACGTCCTGGTGAACACGTTCAAGATCTCGACCAAGCGGCTGCATCCGATCGGTCTCGGTGAGGAGCAATTTCTCGACCGGGCCAAGCCGACATCGGCCGTCAACGGCCAGTTGCAGATCCTGACCTATGCCAAGCTGCCCGAGGAGGCGCCGCGTCCGGCTGCGGCTCCTGCGCCTGCGGCGAAAAAACCCGCCAAGAAGCGCTGAGCGAACGCGATCTCGCAGCTGAGGAACCCCTTGAAGTGCTGACCATTTTGCAGCCTGGCCCCGGCGCGCGAATGCGGTTTCACGCGACAAAAGCGCCGGTTTGTGCACCGCCCGGTCCAGTGCTATAGCCAATGTTCGCCCTTCCCGACCCTGTGCTGCATGAGACCGAAATGGGTGGCTTTTTCCAGCGCCAACTTGCCGTGTATGTCGAGTACCATCGTGATCCCCGGAATACGGCGATGCATGTGGTCGGCATTCTGCTGCTGTTCACCGGCGCCGTACTGCCGCTGACGCTGGTCAAGCTTCCGCTGCTCGGGTTCAACGTCAGCCTGGCTGTGATCCTGGCCTTGCCGGTATTGATCTATTGGCTGCTGCTCGACGCGGCGCTCGGGCTCGGTATTCTGGCCGTCTCCGTCGTGCTGTTTTCGGTTGCGGCGACCATTGCGGCGCAAGTCAGCACCGCGTCGATGTGGGCGATTTTCGCCACGCTGGTGGTGCTCGGCCTCGCCGCGCAGGCCATCGGCCACAAGGTTTTCGAAGGCCGTGAGGCCTCGTTATTCACTTTTCCCTCGCATCTTTTGCTGGGGCCGATGTTCGTGATGGCAAAATTATTCATTGCATTGGGCTTCCGTCGCGACCTTGCCGCGATTCTGGCGCCTCTTCCGGCCAATTCCCTTTCAACCCGATAACTCCAAAAGCGAAACAGCAACCTCCTGCATGGCTCTCGTCCTGGTTACCGGTGGCAGTGGCTTCATCGGACATCACCTCGTAGAAGCGCTCCGCGCCCGTGGGCAGCGGGTCCGTGTTCTCGATGTCCGTGCGCCGACCGCGGCGAACGCGGACGTTGAACACGTCCACGGCTCGGTGCTGGACGGCGCCGCGGTCGACGCTGCGATCGCCGGTGTCGATCAGGTCTATCACCTCGCCGGCCTGCCCGGCATGTGGGTCGCCAACAAGCAGGACTTTCACGACGTGAATTGCCGCGGCACCGAAATCGTGCTCGCGGCGGCAATGAAGCGGGGCGTGTCGCGCTTCCTGCACTGCTCGACCGAATCGATCCTGTTTCCGTATTCCGATCTCAAAGGTGTTCCCGCCGAAGAAGCGCTGCAGCCGGCCGACGCGATGCCCGGCGCCTATACGCGATCGAAATCGCTCGCCGAGCACCATGCCGCCAAGGCGGCGGCCGCAGGCTTCCCGCTCGTGATCGGCACGCCGACCATGCCGATCGGCGCCGCCGACCACAATCTGACGCCGCCGACCGCGATGCTCTGGTACTTCCTGCAGAAGAAGGTGCAGCCGCATCTCAACTTCCTGGTCAATCTCGTCGACGTCCGCGACGTCGCCATGGGCCTCGTTCTGACCATGGAACGCGGGCGCCTCGGCCATCGCTACATCCTCGGCGGGGACTGCGTCCCGCTCGGCAACATCCTGCGCATGATGTCGGCGATGAGCGGCCGCCGGCATTTTCCGGTCGTCGTGCCCGGAAAGATCGCCGAGCTCTCCGCCATCATGCTCGAATACATCGCCGATCATGTCACCCGCCGGCCGCCCAACGGCACCGCCGAAGGCGTGCGCATCGCGCTCGCCGCGAGCGACCTCTCGATCGGCAAGGCGCGCACCGAGCTCGGCTATTCGCCGCGCCCGATCGAGCCGGTCCTGCGCGAAACCATCACCCATCTCCTCGCCCGCAACGGCCAGCAGCCCTCCGGCGCCATCGAGCATCCCGCGCTCTCCTCGCGCGCGAGCTGAGCCGCCGCCCAAACGCAAAGAACCTTCATGTCCTTCGATTTCAGCAAACTTCTCTCTGTCGCCTGGGGCGGTTGGACCACGACCTGGCCGACGCAACTGCTCGCCTTGATCTGGCTCGCCTGGCTCGCGAGCTGGGTCGGCGCCTCGTTCTGGCAAGGGCGCACGCAGAAGCAGGTGATGACTCTGGAGTCCGGCCGCTATCGCATTCCGATCCTGGTCGGCGGCATCCTGTTCACGCCGTGGACCGCCGAGGTGCTGAACGAAAAGCCGCTCTGGGTGTTCAGCAATACGGCCGTTTACATCACGGCGCTGATCGTGCTCGCCGGCATCTCCTTCACCTGGTGGGGGCGGCTGCATCTCGGCAAGTTCTGGTCGAACACCATCACTCACAAGGAAGACCATCGCGTCATCGACACCGGCCCGTACGGCATCGTCCGTCATCCGATCTACACCGGCCTGATCGCCGGCATGCTGGCCACCGGCATCGCGGTCGGCACGGTGACCGCGATCCTCGGCGCCATCCTGATCTCGCTCGGCATGTGGCAGAAGGGCCGAATGGAAGAGGTGTTCCTGTCGAAGGAGCTCGGCGAAGACGCCTACGGCGCCTATTGCCGCCGCGTCCCGATGATCATTCCGTTCCTGTCGCCGCGGTGAAGGCGTAGCAAGTCGCGCCACTTTCGTGTTCCCGGACGCTGCAACGCGTAGCGTTCGTCCCATGCAAATTCGATCGGCCGCCATTCCACGGGAATAGGCCTCGCCGGCGTGTCGCACAGGTTGACGTGTGCCCCGTCAGCCAGTTGGATGCGCGCGCAAACAGGGGTTCTCATGACGTTCTCCAGCATCTTCGCGCAGTTCGTCGCGTTCATCGGCGGCATCGCGCTGCAATGGCGAAAACTGTCGGGCACCGAGCCCGCGCCGGCGTGGGGAGAGCGGCCGGCCATTCCCGAGGCGAAGCCGCAAGGCGCGATCCCGACGCTGAAGATGCCGACCGCGCGCGGCTGGCGCGAGGGCCAGAAGCCGACCGCCGCGTCCGGGCTCAAGGTCAATGCGTTCGCGAGCGGCCTCGACCATCCGCGCTGGATCGAGGTGCTGCCCAATGGCGACGTGCTGATCGCTGAGGCGACGCAGATCGCAGGTCCCCCGCGCACAGTATTTCACTATGCGATGCAGGCGACGATGCGGCGCGCCGCGGCGCTCGGTGTCTCCGCCAATCGCATCACGCTGCTGCGCGACAAGGACGGCGATGGCGTCGCCGAAGTTCGCGGCGCCTTCATGGAGAACCTCAACCAGCCGTTCGGGATGGCGCTGGTCGGCGACACCTTCTATGTCGGCAACACCGATGGCGTGATGGCGTTTCCTTACCTCGCCAATGCCGATCGCATCACCGCGCCGGGCAAGCGGCTCACCACGTTCAAGCCAGGCGGACACTGGACGCGCAGCCTGCTCGCCAGCCCCGACGGCAGGAAGCTCTATGCCGGCGTCGGCTCGCTCAGCAACATCGCCGAAATGGGCATGGAGGTCGAGGAAGGCCGCGCCGCGGTCTACGAGCTCGATCTCGTCGCCGGCACGCATCGCATTTTTGCGGCCGGCCTGCGCAATCCGGTCGGCCTTGCCTGGGAGCCGACGACGGGCGTGCTCTGGACCGTCGTCAACGAACGCGACGGCCTCGGCGACGAGACGCCGCCGGACTATCTCACCTCGGTGCGCGAGGGCGGATTCTATGGCTGGCCCTATTGCTACTGGGGCAAGACCGTCGACGACCGCGTGCCGCAGGATCCGGCGATGGTCGCCAGGGCAATTCAACCGGACTACGCGCTCGGCGGCCACACCGCCTCGCTCGGCCTGTGCTGGATGCCCGCAGGCACCCTGCCCGGCTTCCCCGACGGCATGGTGATCGGCCAGCACGGCTCGTGGAATCGCAGCAAGCTGTCCGGCTACAAGCTGGTGTTCATTCCGTTCGAGAACGGCAAGCCGTCCGGGCCCGGTCGCGACATCCTGTCGGGCTTCCTGTCCCCGGACGAGAAGGAATCCTACGGCCGTCCGGTCGGCGTCGTGATCGGCCCCGACAAGAAGTCGCTGCTGATGGCCGACGACGTCGGCAACGTGATTTGGCGCGTGACGGGGGCGTAAGAGCTACGTCCCCACGCACAACGTGGCACGCTGCTTGCGGAGCAGCGCGATCACAGAGAGTGCGGTGATCAGTCCGGTCTTGGGATTCTCGGACGGGATGTTCTCGATGCCCATCGAGAACCGCGCCGAATCCGCCTCGACCTCGATGCGATGAACGTTGCGCGTCACGGTCGGGTCGGCCCAAACCTGGATCCGGGTGCGATCGGGCCCGATCCCCGCCAGCGACAGCGCAACGGCGACATTGACGTTCGCCGGAAAGCCCTTCGCCGCTTCGCGCGCGCTGCCCTCGAACAGCTTGAGCGGCTCGCGCAGATTATCGATGTCGATGTTGTTCTGGACGATGAAGGGGGCGCCCTTCAGCCCGTCGATCGGCTTGCGCGTGACCATCTTCACCGAATGGATGGTGCCGATGGCGGCGGCGTTGACGGCGTCGAGGCCGATCAGCGCGCCGGTCGGCACGAGAATGCGGCCGCCATTGGCGCGGGCGAGATCGACCAGATCGAAATTGTCGAGCAGGCCGCCGACGCTGACGACGACCGCCGACTTGCCCCGCTTCACCGCGGGCTCGACGATGGAGCGCAGATGCTGGCTCGGAGCGCATTCGACCACGATGTCGGCGACCTCGCCGAGTTGGTCGATCGCCAGGATTTGTGGCGAACGGCGCAGGCCGTTCATGAAGGCCTGATGCCTTGCGGGGTCGCGCACTGCGACGGCCGACAGCGCGAGCCCTTCGATGCCTTGGTCGAGCGCCGTCGCGATCTTGGTGCCGATCGAGCCCAGCCCTGCAATGGCCACCCGCAATCCATTCGACGCATTCGGTTCATTCATCGCATCCACCTTCTCTCCAGCTTAGGTCATAGCCGCTCACGCCTCTCGCGCATAGCTGCGCAGATGCGCCTCGAGTACCGCCAGCATGGCGTCGCGGGCCGGATCGCGCGAACCGCGCAGCCACGCGGCGGCGAGTGGCAGGCGGCCGACGGGGCCGCTCTGCTTCGGCCGAAGCGGCACGAAGCGCACGCCCGAGACCGCCATCCGCGCGGTCCAGCGCGGCACGATCGCGACGCCGAGCTTCGTTGCCACGAGGTTGATGATGGTCTGCTTCTCGTCGGCGACTTGCACGATGCGCGGCGTCAGGCCGGCCTGCTCGAACAGTTTGATGGTGAGGTCGTGGCTGTGCGGCCGCGAGCGGCGGTCCGGCACCAGCAGCGCTTCTTCGGCGATGTCGGCCAGTGTGATCGACTTTCGTCCGGCCAGCGCATGCCGCTGCGGGAACGCCACGATGGCGCTCTCCTGCAGCAGGTCGCGGAATTCAAGCCGCTTGTCCCGCCGGTCAGGCGGACGGACGAAGGCGAGATCGAGCGCGCCGGTCAGAATCTTCGGCAGCAGCCGGACGGTCTTGTCTTCGAGCAGCTGCACCGCAATCTCGGGATGCCTGACACGGAAATCGCGCAAGAGCGGCGGCAGCAATCCCGCCGCCGCGCTGTCGATGGCACCGACCCGCAACCGCCGCCCGGCCCCCGCGCGCGAGCGGTTGCGCAAGTTGCTCTCGACCGCCTCGACCTTGGTGAGGATGGCGCGGGCATCGCGCAGCAGCGTCGCGCCGTCCTCGGTGAGCGACACCGCGCGCGTGGTCCGCGCAAACAGCCGCGTCCCCAGATCCTCCTCCAGCAGCCGGATCTGCCGGCCGAGCGCGGAGGGCAGCATCTGGAGCTGCTGCGCCGCGCGGCCGAAATGCAATTGCTCGGCCGCCGCCACGAAGCATCGGAGTTGGTGCAATTCCATCTGCCGTCCTCATCGTCATGCCCGGGCTGGTCCCGCCAGCGCGGCCGAAGCCGCTTCGGCGAGGCGAAGGCCCGGGCATCCACGTTCTCCTGCCGCGGCGCAAGCCGTGGATGGCCGGGTCAAGCCCGGCCATGACGTCGTGGCGGCCTTTCGAGGATTATATCATTTTTTTGTATAAACCAGCGCCAATTGAGTATGCCTCTTCCGCCCGCCTAGGCTCATTGCCGGCGTGGACCTCTCACGGTCCGCCACACGACAACAAGGCAACCGGGAGGCCAGGGTGGCAAGCGAGATTCAGACCCGCGTGCTGCGCAAGATCACCTTGCGCATCGTTCCCTTCATCATGCTGCTGTACTTCGTCGCCTTCATCGACCGCGTCAATATCGGCTTTGCCTCGCTGACGATGAACAGGGACGTCGGCCTGTCGCCCACGGTCTACGGCTTTGGCGCCGGCATCTTCTTCTGGGGCTATTTCCTGTTCGAGGTGCCCTCCAACATCATCCTGCACAGGATCGGCGCGCGGATCTGGATCGCGCGGGTGATGATCACCTGGGGCTTGGTCTCGGCCGCGATGGCGTTCGTGCAGGGGCCGACCAGCTTCTACATCCTGCGTTTCCTGCTCGGCGTCGCCGAGGCCGGCTTCTTTCCCGGCATCATCCTCTATCTCTCCTACTGGTTCCCGGCGCGGCAACGCGCGGCGGTGACGGCGCTGTTCATGGCGGCCGCGCCGCTCTCGACCGTGCTGGGCTCACCGATCTCCGGCGCGCTGCTGGAGATGGACGGGCTGCTAGGCGTCAAGGGCTGGCAATGGTTGTTCGTGCTGGAGGCGCTGCCGGCCGTGCTGCTCGGCTTTGTCGTGCTCGGCTTCCTCACCGATCGCCCGGAGAAAGCGAAATGGCTCAGTGATCCCGAGCGGCGCTGGCTGGTCGAGACCATGAACGTGGAAACCACCAGCAAGGCTGCCAGCGCCAGCCACAGCATCTGGCGCGGCCTTGCCGATCCGCGCGTGCTGGCACTGTCGCTGATCTATTTCGGTACCTCGGCCGGCCTCTACACGCTCGGCGTCTGGGCGCCGCAGATCATCAAGCAGTTCGGCCTGTCCTCGCTCCAGGTCGGCTTCCTCAATGCGCTGCCGGCAACCGCTGCGGTCATCGCCATGATCCTGTGGGCGCGGCATTCGGACCGTACCGGCGAGCGCACCTGGCACGTCGTCTGGGCCTGCCTGATCGCCGCTTTGGGCCTCGCCTATGCCGGCCTTGCGGCTGGCGTGATCGCGGTGCTGGTCGCGCTGACGCTCGTGAACATCGGCATCTCCTCGGCAAAACCGCCGCTGTGGAGCATGCCGACGCTGTTCCTGTCCGGCCCTGCGGCTGCAGCGGGCATCGCCACCATCAACTCGATCGGCAATCTCGGCGGCTTCGCTGGTCCCGCCATGATCGGCTGGATCAAGGACCAGACCGGCAGTTTCGTCGGCGGGCTCTATTTCGGCGCCGGCCTGCTCGTTCTCTCGGCGGTCCTGACCCTGCTATTGTCGCGTGCGAAAACCGCGCCCATCGAACCCGTCCCGCAATCTCGCTGACTTCTCAAACGGAGCCTTCCCATGCGTACCCATTCGATCGCAGCCATTCCCGCCGACGGCATCGGCCCCGAGGTCATCTCGGCCGGAATCCGCGTGCTGGAGGCTCTCGCAAAACGCAGCGGCGACCTCGCCTTCGACGTGAAAACGTTCGACTGGGGCTCGGACTATTACAAGAAGCACGGCGTGATGATGCCGGCCGACGGCCTCAGCGAACTGAAGAAGTTCGACGCGATCTATTTCGGCGCGGTCGGCGCGCCTGATGTGCCCGACCACATCACGCTGTGGGGGCTGCGCCTGCCGATCTGCCAGGGCTTTGACCAATACGCCAATGTGCGGCCGACCAAGATTTTGCCGGGCGTCGCCTCACCGCTGCGCAATGTCGGCGTCGGCGATCTCGACTGGGTGATCGTGCGCGAGAATTCGGAGGGCGAATATGCCGGCATGGGCGGCCGCGCCCACAAGGGCCTGCCGGAAGAGGTCGGCACCGAGGTTGCCGTGTTCACACGCGTCGGCGTCACGCGAATCATGCGCTATGCATTCCAGCTCGCGCAGTCGCGTCCACGCAAGCTACTGACCGTCGTGACCAAGTCGAATGCGCAGCGCCACGGCATGGTGATGTGGGACGAGATTGCCGCGGAAGTCGCGACCGAATTCCCCGACGTCACCTGGGACAAGATGCTGGTCGACGCCATGACGGTGCGCATGACGCTGCAACCGAAGAGCCTCGACACCATCGTCGCGACCAACCTCCATGCCGACATCCTCTCGGATCTTGCCGGTGCGCTGGCGGGAAGCCTCGGCGTCGCGCCGACCGGCAACATCGATCCGCAGCGGCGCTTTCCCTCGATGTTCGAGCCGATTCACGGCTCCGCCTTCGACATCACCGGCAAGGGCATCGCCAATCCGGTCGCGACGTTCTGGACCGGTGTGCAGATGCTCGAGCATCTCGGTGAGAAGGATGCGGCGAGCCGGTTGATGGCGGCCGTCGAGCGCGTCTCCGCGGCCGGCGTGCTGACGCCGGATGTCGGCGGCAAGGCGACCACGAAGGAAGTGACGGACGCCGTGATCGACGCGATCCAGGGGTCGAATGTGTAGCTCTCTTCCACTCCCCGCACGCGGTAGGGCTATCGCATATGGGCGAGGGCGGAGAGAAGGAAGTCATTATTCCATCTGGCTTGGAGCATTTTGTGGCCGATGCGGGCAGGACCGGGCGTTGCCTGCAGGGTATTGATGGCCAGCTTGCGGATGAGGGCGAGATTTTCGGCGGCGTGACCCTTGCGGCTGCGGCAGGCATCCTCGTCGAACAGGACGTCGAGGACCCAGTGCAGGTTGTTCTCGATGCTCCAGTGGGCACGCACGACCTCGAGCAGCTTTTTGGCCGACAGCAAGCGCGAGGCGAG
>NZ_RDQF01000017.1 GCF_004114425.1 Bradyrhizobium vignae
AAGCTGCGCAGCCCCGCCGAGCTGCGTAACCACTCTCGTCCAGTCCTCGTTCAGAAGCGATTCGTCTGCCATCCCGCCTTGGAATCACGTGTGATTCCAACACTCAAGAACAAACTTAACGCCTATGCGGCCTTCCCTGCGAGGGTGGAGCGACGAAGCAAAAGCTCGGGCGAAATCAGCCGCGAGAATGGGAGGGCATGTCTGCGATTCAAACGTGGATCGGGGAGCAGAGCAGCGCCGATGCCTCTTGCTCCGTCATTGCGGGCGCCCGCCTCATCCCTGGACCGGATCGAGCGGGTGAGTTCGTCCTCGACGGCGAAGCTCGACAAGCTCGCTCAGGTGCAGGCCCAGGCTCCCGCGCCGGCAATCGTGCAATCGCAGCCGGTGCCACAGCAAGGGCCGATGATGGCCTCGGTCACAGCGCCTGAATTCACGGGATCGGTGCCTGCGCCCGAGCGTGCGCCTGCGCCGCGGAAGACGATCAAGGGCTGGTCGGTCCGCCAAGCCTATGAGGGGATTGCGATCCTGCAAGGCCCGAACGGCGTCATCGAGGCGGTGCTCGGACAACAGGTGCCCGGTCTTGGCCGCATCGAAGAGATCAGGAACGAGAACGGACGCCTGGTGGTGGAAGCCGGCGGCGGCGTCATCTATTCGTCGCGCAAGGCAACGCCTTGATCGAACCGCCTCCTATTGGCGGTGATGCTCGAAGCTGGTGCATAGCAGCTCGACCTCCGCCTCCGCGATCGGCGCGCGAAACAGGCGGCAGCTGAACTCGACGGTCGTCTTGCCGTCCGTGCTGGTGCGATCTTCCCGCAAGAAGATGCACCGCTTGCAGATGTCCGTGTGGTGCCGCTGCTCGGCAGCATCCGAGTGGTCCAGCACGTGCCGGAACGTGTCGCGGAAGCGGATCTTGACCTCGTCGTCGAGAACGGCAATCGCCTCGACGAGAACGTTCACGGGGTCGCGCACCAGGAACTTCTTGCCCTGCTGCGTCACGCTCAACATCACCGACCGCTTGTCCGTGGCCGAGCGCTTTCGTTCGAGATAACCGAGCCGCTCGAGCTCGCCGATGATGAACGAGGCGGTACCGCGCGTGGTGCCGACGTAGCTCGCCAGCGCCGACGGCGTTCGGGAAAACCGGTTGGCGCGGGAGAGGAACCGCAGCGCCATCCATTCGCGGTCCCGCAAACCGTGCTTGGTGCCTTCGAACCATAGGATTCGCGCGGCCTGCTCCAACAGTTCAATCGATTCACGAGCCAAATTCATTTCAGTTCCAGGTCGGATAGACGTTTGTTCAATTGAGCCTTGGGCAGCGCAATCTGAGTGGACGGGAATGAAACCCGGGCGCTCTTTCGTCCGTTGCCGGGCGGCCGATCACGCGTCGGGGCGGAAGCCTCTCCGTTTCCGGCGATGGAACTTCCGGCCGTGGAACTAGGGCGTCACAAAGAAAATTCGAGTAAATCGCGCGACGCAGATTTTCCGAAAACTTCAATCAAATAACGACGGTTCGCACGAGAATTGGCGACGATCTGCGATGCATGAGCAACATGACTTGTCAGCGTCGTCATCACGATTGCCATTTGTTGCGGCTGTGCCTGTCGAGTGAACGAACAACAGCATTCACTGCGACGTCCGACGATCGGGCCCACAGGGAAGAACCGCATTTTTCGGTTAACGGATGTTGCGATGCAATGCAGCTAGACGGTTAAATCCGGCACACGCCCTATCCAGGGAACGTCGAAGTGTCGTTGGGAATCCAATGCGGTTCAGCGCTCAACCGTGTCGCATCGGCAGCCACTCTCGGCAACATCCTCAAAATTCGACGATCGCCGGCCCTCGTGGCTTGGCGTGAAAGCGAGCGTGCTCGCAGGCTGGTGACTTGCGTTCCGCCGGCAATTATCGGCGAATGCGTCGCCCCGGGGGATGCCAATCAGCAGGAAGGAATGGCCAATGAGCTTCGAAACCACCATGACGTCCGACGTCGTCGGCCTGACCAAAAGTGCTCCGGTCTCGCGCCGTGGATTCATGAGTGCCACCGCGGCCGTGGCGGCAGGCTATACGCTTGCGGCCGGGCCGGTCCGCGCCGAGGTGGTCACGACCGACACCAAGGGTCTCGAGGCCGGCGATGCCAAGATCAAGGTCGGCTCCGAAGAGATGCCCGCCTATTTCGCCCGCCCGGCCGGCAACACCAAGGCGCCGGTGATCATCGTGGCGATGGAGATCTTCGGCCTGCACGAATACATCAAGGACGTGACGCGACGCCTCGCCAAGCTCGGCGCGTTGGCGGTCGCACCCGACTATTATTTCCGCAAGGGCGTCGACCTGACCAAGATCGCGGACGTCAAGGACCTGCTGCCGGTGGTGAATGCGAAGCCGGATGCCGAGCTGTTGTCGGATCTCGATGCGTCGGTGGCGTGGGCGGGATCGCAAGGCGGTGACGCCACCCGGCTCGGCATCATCGGCTTCTGCCGGGGCGGCCGCACGGTTTGGGAGTACGCCGCCCACAGCGGCGCTCTCAAGGCGGGCGCTGCCTTTTATGGAACGTTGGTCGATCCCGCCAATCCGCTGTGGCCGAAGAGTCCGATGCAGCTCGCGCCCGAGATGAAGGCGCCGGTCCTCGGCCTCTACGGCGGTGCTGATACCGGCATTCCCGTTGCCCAGGTCGAGCAGATGAAGGCAGCGCTCGAGCAGAACAAGAAGACAGCCGAGTTCAAGATCTACCCCGATGCACCGCACGGCTTCCATGCCGACTATCGCGGTAGCTACCGCAAGGACGCCGCGGAAGACGCCTGGAAGCGGGCCGAGGCCTGGTTCAAGAAGTACGGCGTGTTGAGCTGACGTCGGGCCCAAACAAAAGGGCGGCCGATCGGTCGCCCTTTTCATGTCAGCGCACAGGCTTCACTTGGTCATCGCGCCATAGACGATGTCCTGAACCTGCTCGCGATAATATTTCCTGAGCTCGCCGGGCGCGGCCGTCCCCACCACCACGACGAGACGCTCCTTGGGATCGCAGAAGAATTGCGTTCCATAAGCGCCGTTCCAGGTGAACTCGCCGGGATTGCCGGGGACCGACGACAGGCCCTCGCTGGTCCGGACCGCCACCGAAAGGCCGAAGCCGAAGCCACCGCGATGCGGCTCGATATTGGCCACATTGTTCTTGATCTCGGGGCCGAGATGGTTGGCCGTCATGTGATGCACGGTCTTCGGGGAGAGGATGCGCTGCCCGTCGAGCTCGCCGCCGTTGAGCAGCATCTGCCCGAAGCGGATGTAATCGCCGACCGTCGCGAACGAGCAGGCGCCGCCACAATCGAACTTGGTTGGGGTGTCCAAGAGCTTGATGGCCTGCGGCTTGCCCGTCAGCGGATCGTTCGCGAATGGGCGGGCGAGGCGCGAACGCTGCGCGTCGATCGGGTGGAAGGTCGCATCCTTCATGCCGAGCGGCTGCCAGACATTGGCGGCGAGATAGTCGCCGAGCTTCTGCTCGCTGACCTTCTCGACGACCGCGCCGAGCACGTCGATCGAAAAGCCGTATTCGAACTCGGTCGAGGGCTGGTGCGCCAGCGGCAGTTTTGTAATGCGGTCGATGAAGGCCTGGGTGTCGCCTTCGATCGCGGGCGCGATGCCATCAGGATACTGCCGTGCGACCGGGCTCGATGAGTCCGGCCGGCCGCCATACATCAGGCCCGACGTATGCCGGTAGAGATCGTGGATGAAGATCGGCGAGGCCTGCGGCTCGAGCTTGAGCGAGCCGTCGCCCTGGGGCACGCCGACCTTCATGTCGGCAAAGCCGGGGTAATAATCAGACAGCTTGGCCTGGAGCGGCAGCCGGCCCTGCTCCATCAGCATCAGGCCGGCGACCGCTGCCATCGGCTTGGTCATCGAGGCCAGCGCGAAGATCGCATCGACCGGCATCGGCGTGCCCTTGTCCGGATCGAGCACGCCATAGGCCTTGTAGTGCACGAGCTTGCCGTCACGCGCGATCGCAACGACCGCGCCGGGGACGCGCTTGGCGGCGATCTCGCGTGCGAAGAAGCTGTCGAGCCGCGCAAGGCCTTGTTTTGAAAATCCAACATCGTCGGGACTGGCTTCGGGCAGCGGCGCGGCCCGCGCTGCGCTGAGCGTGACGACGGCAACCGTCGCCGCGATCATGGCGATCGTCTTGTTCATTGCATCCTCCCAAGGGACGAGCTCGTTGTTCGGTGGCTCGCTCGATGCCTAGATCACGACCGCGCTGGGATGAAGTCAAGCGCGGGCGAGGCATGGCTGGAAAGCGTGGGAGCGCAGGAGCCTTATCGCCCTTCGCCTGCGCGCCATAGTGCGTCGAGGCCGTGTCGATAGGTGGGGCAGGCCAGCGTGACGCCGAGCTCGCGCTTCAATTTCGCATTGGAGACACGTGCGCTGCTGGCATAGAAGCTGCGGGCTATTGCCGACATCTCGGCCGTCGTGAACGCTTCTTCAGGCGGCGGCGCCACCCCCATCAGCTTCGCCGCATAGGCGATCACGTCCTGTGGCGGCGCGGGCTCGTCGTCGCAGACGTTCCAAATGCCGCCGCCCTGGTGATGAACAGCGGCCATGATCGCGCTCGCGATGTCATCGACATGGATCCGGTTGAAGACCTGTCCCGGCTTGATGATGCGCCTTGCCGTTCCCGCGCGCAGCGTTACCAGCGCATTGCGGACCGGGCCGTAGATGCCCGCAAGCCGCAGGATCACGGCATCGCCGCGCGCCGCGTCCATCCAGGCCTGCTCCGCAGCAACCCGCATGCGCGTGCGGTCGAGGGTTGCCTGCGGCGGCGTGCTCTCGTCGACCCATCCACCGCCGTGATCGCCGTACACCCCGATGGTGGAGAGATAAACGACCTTGCAGCGGCTCCCCTGGAACACGCCGCCGAACGCCGCGATCGCGGGATCTCCGCCGTTGCGGGGCGGGATTGACACCAGCAGGACATCGGCATCGCGAAGCTGTTGAACCGTCTCGCGCGACGGAGGGCGGCCGGAAAACGGATGCACCTCGAGGCCGGCGAGATCGTTCCGCTGCGCGGGATCGCGCACGGTGCCGGCGATGTGCGAGAAGCCGTCGCCGTATTTGCCGACGAAGTGCCGGGCGCTGTAGCCGAGGCCAAGGATGAAGAGCCGCATGCGTCTCCCGTGCAGGTCGAAAGTTCCCGTTCGCGACGTCGCGCGTAGTTCGCTCATAAGAGATTTTTGGGTCCGGCAAAAGATATTGCGATTTGTCTCGCCTGCCACTTCGCGGGATGGTCATCCGTCACAGGTAGGTCGGGAGGGAGGCGCAGTTGGCGACCGGGTCGATCACGCAGAGAGAGGCGCCCGCGACAGTGCGATGCGACGCCAACGAGCTGATCCGCCGTGCGGCCGCACTAATCTTCGATGTCGACGGCACCTTGGCAGAGACCGAGGAGCTGCATCGGCAGGCTTTCAACCACGCCTTCGCTCGCCACGGTCTCGACTGGCGGTGGGACCGCGCCGTCTACAAGGACCTGCTGCGGGTGACGGGCGGCAAGGAGCGCATGCGCGCCTACCACGCCAGGCTGGGGGCCGCTCCGCCATTGTCGGACATGGAGATTGCAGAGCTCCACCGCATCAAGACCGCGCATTATGCCGAGCTGGTCGAGGCCGGCTGCTGCCCCTTACGGACGGGCGTGGCGGACCTGCTCGCTGCGGCGAGGGCGCGGGGCCAGCGGCTTGCGATCGCGACCACCACCTCGCACGGCAACATCGACGCGCTGCTCTCGCGGGCGCTGGGCAAGCGCTGGGCCGCGGATTTCGAGGCGGTCGTCGCCGGCGATGATGTCAGCCACAAGAAGCCCGCGCCGGACGTCTATATCGAGATCCTGGCGCGGCTGAAGCTGGACGCCGCCGCGTGCGTCGCAATCGAGGATTCCGCCAACGGGCTGATCGCGGCCTCGCGCGCCGGTATCCCGGTTCTGATCACGCGCAGCATGTTCTTCGGCGACGATGACTTCACCGCGGCGCGGGTCGTGCTGGATGATCTGTCGGACCTCGGGACCGCCAAACAAAAAACTGAAAAACAACCCCATGCACAGTAGATCACGCTGGCGTGATCGCCACGCTCAGTGGACGCGGTGACTCGTTCTATCGTCCTCAGCCTGCTCGACAATCTGCGCGATCGGGCTCGACTGATGGTGTACTAGGCGCCAGTCGTCGCCGACGCGGCGGAAATGGTTGGCGGCGGCCAAGGCGGTGCCGTCGACGATCTCGATGCAGAGCACGCGGGCGCTGTCGCCGTCGATGATCGCCTGCGGCTCGGCGCAGACGATCTGCGGCCGGTGCGGGTTTTGCAGGATATCGCGCCAGCTTCCGATCACGGTGGCGCGCCCGATGATGGCCGGCCAGCCGGGATGGATGCAGGAGATGGAGTCGTCGTCCGCCCACATCCGTTCCATGCCGGCGAAGTCGCCCGTCGAGAACGCGGCGTAGAAGGCCGCGTTGGCGGCGATGACCTTGTTGTCCTTTCCCATCGCTCTCGGGTGGGCCAATGACTGGCAAAAAGCAAGCGCGACTTCCGTCGATTTTGGCTGCAGTGCAGCATTCAAGATGCTGCCCGCTTCGTGGTCATGCCGAGACGTGCGTTGCCACGGCCTGCCGCGCGCCAACCGTGTAGAGACGGCCGAGCGCCGCGGTGACGGCCTCGCGCAGGGCGCCGAGCGGGCCGAACACCTTTGCGACACCAAGCAGCGCGGGCGCGAGCCGCTCGGCAACAGGTCCCGCCTCGCGCGCCAGCGCGGCGAACTCGCCGGCGAGTGGATCGCGCACGTCGATCGATCGGCCCTGCTCGTCGAGGCCGGTGACGTAGCGCATCCAGCCGGCCACCGCGAGCGCATGCGTTGCGATCGGCAGGCCCCTCGCAAGGCGATCCTGCATCGCGCCGAGCAGCCGTTGTGGCAGCTTTTGCGAGCCGTCCATTGCGATCTGCCAGGTGCGGTGATGCAGCGCCGGATTGGCGAAGCGCTTGAGTAGCGAGGCGCGATAGGCGGCGAGGTCGGTGCCCGCGGGCATCGTCAGCGTCACCGCGGCTTCTTCCATCACCTGCGCGGCAAGGCGCGCAAAATGCGGATCCTGCATGGTATCGGCGATGGTTTCGTAGCCCGAGAGATAGCCGAGATAGGCGAGCGCGGAATGGCTGGCGTTGAGCAGCCGCAGCTTCATCAACTCGAACGGCTTGACATCAGTGACGAGCTCGACGCCCGCTGCGGCAAGGTCCGGCCGGCCCGCCGTGAAGCGGTCCTCGACCACCCATTGTGTGAAGGGTTCGGTCATGACCGGCCAGGCGTCGCGCATGCCGAGCGCCGATTCGACCGCATCGCGGTCGCGAACCGTCGTCTCCGGCACGATGCGGTCGACCATGGTCGAGGGGAAGGCGACCGCATCCGCGATCCACTTGCCGAGATCCTTTGAGCGCAGCGCAGCGAACTGCGTCACGATCCGCCGCACCGTATGGCCGTTGGCGGCGAGGTTATCGCAGCACAGCACGGTGAACGGCATGGCGCCTAGCGCCCGCCGGCGTGCCAGCGCGGCGACGATGAATCCGGGCGCCGAGCGCGGCGCATCGAAATTGTTGAGATCGTGCACGATGTCGGGATGCCGCTCGTCGAGGTCGCCGGTCTGCGGCGTGTGGCAATAGCCCTTCTCGGTGACCGTCAGCGACGCGATGCGCGTAGCGGGATTGGCCATCCGCTCCACCAGCGCGGCCGGCTTCTCGCGCGCGACGACGCTGTCGAGCAGGGCGCCGATGACGCGGTGCTCGGTGCCTTCGGCGGCGCGCACGGCAATTGTGTAGAGATGATCCTGCGGGGCGAGGGCGTCGCGCGTGTCCGGACTGCGCAGGCTGGCGCCGACGATACCCCAGGACGTGGCTCCGGCGGCAAGGCAGTCATCGATGACAACCGCTTGGTGCGCGCGATGAAACGCCCCGAGGCCGAGATGCACGATGCCAGGCGTGACGCGCGAACGATCATAGGCCGGGCGGCGGATGGCTGGCGGCAGCCGGTCGAGGTTGGCGCGGCCAAGACGCATCGAAGTCTGGCGCATGGTCGTCTCTCCCTGTGTTTGGCCGCTGCTTGACATGGCGCCCGTACCAGGTCAATGCTCCGGTCAATTGGTAAGACCAATTTTCCAAAATTGGCGGGCCGCGGGGGCGACGGCTGCCTCGCGCGGACCCTTTCGGGAGGACCAGCGTGCCGCTGGAAGCTGTGGAGGCGAGACGGCTCTATCGCCAGGTCGCCGATCAATTGCGAAGTCTGATCGACAGCGGCGAGTACGCGGTCGGCAGCCGCTTGCCGACCGAGCGCGAGCTCGCCGAGCAGCTCAAGGTGTCCAGGCCGACGGTGCGCGAAGCCTTGATCGCGCTCGAGGTCGAGGGCCGCCTCCGTATCCGTGTCGGGTCCGGCATCTATGTGATCGAGCCTGCCGCCGTGGCCGCGCCTGCTCCCGCCGCCGTCATCGAGGGGCCGTTCGAGCTCTTGCGCGCCCGCGAATTCCTGGAAAGCGCCATCGCCGAGCAGGCCGCGCGCGTCGCGACCAAAGACGATCTCGCCCGCATCAATGCGTCCCTCGTCGCGATGGAGAATGTCGAACATCCCGGCGAAGCCTCGATGGTGCACGACCGCGCGTTCCATATCGCGATCGCCGGAAGTCTCGGCAATGCCGTTCTGGTGCGCGTCGTCGGCGAGCTGTTCGACCAGCGTCTCAATCCATATTTCGCGAAGCTCGCGCATTATTTCGAGAGCCCGGGTACGTGGCGCACGGCGCTCGACGAGCATCGCGCCGTGCGCGACGCGATCGCCGCGCATGATCCCGATGCCGCGCGCGAAGCCATGCGCGCGCATCTGGCGCGATCCCAGCAACGCTTTGCGCAGAATTTCGGTGCCGAGACCGCGGCGGGGACGACTTCAGGGCAAGGCCGCGCGGTGCGATCGGCGGCAAGACCGTCGAAACCGAAACATGCGCCGAAGAAGAAGCCAGCCGCGAGCGGCGGTGCGCGGCGGCGATGAGATTGGGCGGCCCGCATCCGCTTCGGCTGGGGGCGAACAAGAAGCAGACTTGAACGATGGAGGAAAAATCGATGTTGAAGAAGATGACGATTGCCGCGGCGATCTCCGCCGCCACCCTGCTGGCCGCGACTAGTGTCAGCATGGCGCAGACCAAGCTGAAATGGGCCCATGTCTACGAGACCTCGGAGCCGTTCCACACCGCATCGGTCTGGGCCGCGCAGGAGATCAATAAGCGCACCAACGGTCGCTACCAGATCGAGGTCTATCCGGCCTCGCAGCTCGGCAAGGAGGCCGACATCAACCAGGGCCTGTCGCTCGGCTCGGTCGACATCATCGTCTCCGGCTCGAGCTTCGCGGCCAAGAGCTTTGCGCCGATCGGCGTGACCTATTATCCCTACACCTTCCGCGACGCCGATCATCTGCTCGCCTACACCAAGAGCGACATCTTCAAGGAGCTCGCCAAGGGCTATGAGGACAAGAGCGGCCATCACATCGTCGCGGTGACCTATTACGGCGTGCGCCAGACCTCGTCGAACAAGCCGATCAAGACCTGCGCCGACATGAAAGGCCTGAAGATGCGCGTGCCCGACGTGCCGGCCTACCTGGCGATGCCGCGCGCCTGCGGCGCCAACACCGCGCCGATCGCGTTTGCCGAGGTCTATCTCGCGCTGCAGAACGGCACCGTCGAGGCGCAGGAGAACCCGCTGACCACGATCGAGGCCAAGAAGTTCTACGAAGTGCAGAAGCACATCGTGCTCACCGGCCACATCGTCGATCACCTCAACACCGTGATCGCCGGCGGGCTATGGAAGAAGCTCTCTGATGAGGACAAGAAGATCTTCACCGACGTCGCGCAGGAGGCGGCAGCCAAGGCCACCGGTGAGATCAAGCAGAACGAAGCCAAGCTGGTCGCTTTCTTCAAGGACAAGGGCCTGACGGTGACCGAGGTCGACAAGAACGAATTCCGCGACACCGTGCTGAAGAACGTCCCGTTCGAGACCTTCGGCTACCGCAAGGCCGACTGGGAGCGGATCCAGGAAGTGAAATGACGACGTAGTCGTCATCCGGGGCGGTCCGTAGGACCGAACCCGGGATCTCGAAGTTCCGGGTTCGGCGCTAACGCGTCGCCCCGGAACGACGATTTGGAGAGAGGTAACCCCATGTCGACCGCCGAACTACACCGGCAGATCACCGCGGACGAGATCGCCCACACCTTCGAGGAAGAGGCGACGCCGAAGGTCGATCTCGGCATCTACGCTTTCGAGGACTGGGTGGCGCTGGCGATCTTCTGGGTGATGGCGCTTGCCGTCTTCCTGCAGTTCTTCAGCCGCTACGTGCTCAACGACAGCTATGCCTGGACCGAGGAGATCGCGACCTATTGCCTGATCGGGGTGGTCTTCATCGGCGCCTCGATGTGCGTGCGGCTGTCGCGGCACATCCAGGTCGACCTGGTCTATCGCTATCTGCCGCGACTCGTGGGACGTGCGCTGTCGACGGTGATCGACCTGATCCGGATCGCGTTCTTCGGCTACGCCATCAAGCTGGTTTGGGTCTACATCCAGATCATCGGCGACGAGCAGATGACCACGATCAATTTCGCGAAGAACTACGTCTACTACGCCGTGCTGCTCGGCTTCGTGCTGATGTTCGCACGCTCCGTGCAGGTGGCGGCGCAAAACTGGCGGCAGGGCTACTCGGTCCTCGAACGTCCCGGTGCCTACGACGGATCGGAGATATAATATCATGCTGCTGCTGCTCGGAGGCTTTCTCATCCTGATGCTGCTCGGCGTTCCCGTGGCGATCGCCATGGCCGCGTCGTCGCTGCTCTACATCCTGGTCAGCGGCGTGACGCCCGACGTCACGCTGGCGCAGCGCATGATCGCCGGTGTCGAGAGCTTTCCGCTGCTCGCGGTGCCGTTCTTCATCCTGGCCGGCAATCTCATGAACATCGCCGGCGTGACCGGGCGCATCTACAAATTCGCCGTCGCGCTTGTGGGGTGGATGCGCGGCGGGCTCGGCCACGTCAACATCATCGGCTCGGTGATCTTCTCCGGCATGTCCGGCACCGCGATCGCGGATGCCGCGGGTCTCGGCACCATCGAGATCAAAGCGATGAAGGACCACGGCTACTCCACCGAATTCTCGGTCGGCGTCACCGCAGCCTCCGCGACGCTCGGGCCGATCATCCCGCCGTCGCTGCCCTTCGTGATCTACGGCATGATGGCGAACGTCTCGATCGGCGCGCTGTTTTTAGGCGGCGTCATTCCCGGCGTTGTCCTGACCCTGTTCATGATGGCCACCGTCACCTACTTCGCGCACAAGAACAAATGGGGTAGCGACACGCCGTTCTCCTGGCCGCAACTCGGCTCGGCCGGTCTCGAGATCGTCATCGTGCTGTCGTTCCCGATGGCGATCTGGCTGATGGTACTCGCCGGCCTCTCGGTCAACATGGCGGTCGTGATCGGCCTCGGCACGCTGCTCGTGATCGACTGGTACTTCGATTTCTCGGCAGTGATGGCGCTGATGGCGCCGGTGATCCTGATCGGCGGCATGACGCTCGGCTGGTTCACGCCGACCGAAGCCGCCGTCGCCGCGGTGATCTGGTCGCTGTTCCTCGGCCTCGTGCGCTACCGGACCATGACGTTCCGGACGGTCGCCAAGGCGACCTTCGACACCATCGAGACCACGGCCTCGGTGCTGTTCATCGTGACCGCAGCCTCGATCTTCGCCTGGCTGCTGACGGTGTCGCAGGCGGCGCAGATGCTGTCGGACTGGATGCTCAACATCACCCACAACAAATGGGTGTTTTTGGCACTCGCCAACGTGCTGATCCTGTTCGTCGGCTGCTTCATCGACACCACGGCGGCGATCACCATTTTGGTGCCGATCCTGCTGCCGATCGTGCTCAAGCTCGGCATCGACCCCATTCATTTCGGCCTGATCATGACGCTGAACCTGATGATCGGCCTGTTGCATCCGCCGCTCGGCATGGTGCTGTTCGTGCTCGCCCGCGTGGCAAAGCTCTCGGTCGAGCGCACGACGGTGGCGATCCTGCCATGGCTGGTGCCGCTGATGCTGGCGCTGATCGCGATCACCTACATTCCCGACCTGACCCTCTGGCTGCCTAAATACATGGGACTCTCCAAATGACCTCGACCGCTCTCGCCGCAACGCTGTTCGGCCCCGAAGACCTGCGCATGATCGAGCATCCGCTCGACAAGCTCGCCGACGGCATGGTGCGCATCCGCTTTGGCGCCGGCGGCATCTGCGGCTCGGACATGCACTACTTCCGCCATGCCCGGACCGGCGATTTCGTGGTGAGGTCGCCGCTGGTGCTCGGCCACGAGATCTCCGGCGAGGTCGTGGAGATATCCGGCACTGCTGCGAACCTGAAGGTTGGCGACCGCGTCGCCGTGAACCCGTCGCGCTGGTGCGGGCATTGCGTCGCCTGCCGTGAAGGCCGGCCGAACCTCTGCGAGAACATCTACTTCATGGGCTCGGCCTCGAAGACGCCGCACATGCAGGGCGGCTTCGCCAACTATTTCGATGCGATCCCCGCACAGTGTGTGAAGATCCCCGATCACGTATCCTACCAGGCCGCCGCGCTGGCCGAGCCGCTCGCGGTCTGCCTGCACGCGGTCGCGCGTGCCGGCAAGATCGAGGGCAAGCGAGGCATCATCTTCGGCGCCGGCCCGATCGGGCTTCTGACCATGCTCGCCGCACAGCGTGCCGGCATGGCCGACATCACGGTGGCCGACATCGCGCCGGCACCACTGGCGTTCGCGACCAAGCTCGGCGCCTCGCACGTCGAGAACGTCTCTGCAGGCGAGGAAGGCTTGAAAGCACAAGCCGCGTCGCGTCCCTATGACGTCGCTTTCGAAGTCTCCGGCACGGCTGCAGGCCTTGCGAGCGCGATCGGTATCGTCAGGCGCGGCGGCGTCGTGGTGCAGATCGGCAATTTGCCCGGCGGCCAGATTCCGACGCCGTCGAATGCGGTGATGGCGAAGGAGATCGACCTGCGCGGTTCGTTCCGGTTCGGCTTCGAGTTCATGACCGCGGTGGAACTGATTGCCGCCGGCAGCGTCGACGTGCTGTCGCTGGTCACCGCCGAGCGGCCGCTCTCGACCGCACCCGACGCGCTCAGGCTCGCGCTCGATCGCTCGCAGAGCGTCAAGGTCGTGCTGACCGCGAACTGATTGGGAGAGTGGGTATGATGCTGGAGGGTTGGCGCTGGTACGGGCCGGATGACCCGGTCTCGCTCGACGACGTCAGGCAGGCCGGGGCGAGCCATATCGTCTCGGCACTGCATCAGGTGCCGATTGGGGAGGCCTGGACGCGCAAGGCGGTCGAGGAGCGGAAGAATTTCATCGAGAACGGCCAACCCGGCCGCTCGCAGCTGACCTGGTCGGTGGTGGAATCGATTCCGATCCCCGACGACGTCAAGCGGCTCGGCGGCAAGGCGACCAAGTCGATCGAGGCGTGGATCGCGAGCCTGGAGGCGGTCGCGGCCTCCGGCATCAGGATCATCTGCTACAATCTCATGCCAGTAGTCGACTGGTGCCGCACCGATCTCGAATGGGAGCTGCCGAACGGCGCCCGCGCCATGCGCTTCGACCAGGACCGCTTTGCAGCGTTCGAGCTGCACATCCTGAAGCGCCCGGCCGCCGCGCAGGACTATTCGCTCGAGCAGCAGGCGCGCGCGAAGGCACTGTTCGAGAAGATGAGCCAGGCCGATATCGACTACCTCATCATGGTCATCGCCAGCGCGCTGCCCGGCTCGACCACCGAGCCGATGACGATCCCGCAATTCCGCGACCGCCTGGAGGCCTATCGCGACATCACGCCTGAGATACTGCGGCAGCATCTCGTCGAGTTCCTCGCGCGCGTCGCACCGGTCGCCGAGCAGCTCGGCGTCTCCCTGACGCTGCATCCGGACGATCCGCCGCGGCCGTTGTTCGGCCTGCCGCGCGTTGCCTCCAGCGCTGAGGACTACCAGGCGCTGTTCGACGCCGTGCCGTCGAAGGCGAACGGCATCTGCCTGTGCACGGGCTCGCTCGGCGTGCGTGCGGAGAACAACCTGCCTGAGATGGCGGAGCGGTTCGGCCCTCGCATTGCGTTCGCCCATCTGCGCGCCACCAAGCGCGAAGCTGATGGCCTGTCGTTCTACGAGTCCGATCATCTCGACGGTGACGTCGACATGGTCGCGGTGCTCAAGGCGCTGCTCAAGGAGAACGCGCGGCGTTCGCCCGACACGAAAATTGTGTTCAGGCCCGATCATGGCCACCGCATGCTCGACGATCTCGCCGCCACCAAGCGCACCAATCCCGGCTACACCGCCATCGGCCGCCTGCGCGGCCTCGCGGAGTTGCGCGGTGCAATCAGGGCAATCGAGCATCGGTAGAGCCAAAGCTCTATCCACATCGTCATTGCGAGCCAACGGGTCCGCGCGAAGCGCGGCCCGATGACAGGCTCCGCGAAGCAATCCAGAACCCCTCTGCGGAAAGACTCTGGATTTGCTTCGCTGCGCTCGCAATGACGTGGAGAGAGGGGCTTCCCCCAACACCGCCTGCTTAGTAACAGGCGTCCATCGCGCCGAGCTTCGGATAGAGCCGGTCGATCGCAGCGATCTCGCTTTTCATCTGCGCGATGATCCAGTCGCGGATCTCGGCGGCGATGGGGCGCATCGGCCGGTTGCGCGGCGGCAGGAATTCGCATACGCGGCGCGTGGTGGTGAGCGTGTCGGAGGCCGGCACAAGCGCGCCGGTGAGAAGCCAGTGCGAGGCAACGGTCAGCCAGCCGAGTGCGATGCCCTGGCCGAGCAGCGCGGCCTGCACCACGACGGCATAATCGGTGAAGCTCAGCGCCTTGGCCGCCCCACGGCGCCCGGTGAGGAGCGAGGCGTAATCGGCGGCCCAGTCGCCCGGTGTTTCGGCAAGGCGGATGATGGTGTTGCCTTCGGTGGGATCGGTCTCGCCGAGATAGCCGGGGCTGCACATCGGCAGCATCACTTCCTTCATCACCAATGTGCCGCCCGACGACGGCTCGTCGCGGTCGCGAAAGCGCATGCCGAGATCGACATTTTCCACCGGTCCGCGCAGCGCGCCGGAGATCAGCTGGAAGCGCAGATCGACTCGCGGAAACTGCTTCTGGAGCTTGTCGATGCGCGGCATCAGCCAATGCGTGGTGAAGGCGGAGGAGACCGACAGCGTCACGGTCTCGGTACCCTTGCGGCGCTGCTCGATATCGAGGAGCCCGCTCTCGATGCTGCGAAACCCTTCGAGCACGCGGCGATAGAGCCGCTCGCCTTCCTCGGTGAGCACCGCGCGTCCCCCTCTGCGGTCGAACAGGCGGACGCCGAGATGCTCCTCGAACTGGCCGAGCATACGGCTCACCGCCGGCTGCGTGACGTTCAATTCGGCGGCCGCAGCCGTGAAGCTGCCATTGCGCGCCGCTGCGTCGAAGACGAACAGGGCGTTGCTGGACGGCAGCATGCGGCGCAGCTCGGGCATAACGCCATGTTATGAGGCCGGTGAGAATTTGGCAATTGCCGGATTTTGCCAAGTCTGGTGTCATTGGCATGACAGCCTACAGACAGGGGCTTGCGGGAGAAGATTTGGTGCGCTGCACGCTTCGTCCGTGAGTGCCCGAAATCCTTGTCTATAAAGCAGGCTTATGGCGCGCAGTGAGGCACGCCAGCACGGGACATGGCGAGGTCGATCGTTGGACAAACGAGCGGAAAGCGTCGAGATCAGGTCCGCCAGCAAGGCCTATGGCGCCGTTCGCGCTCTCGATGACGTCTCCCTTGATGTCGGCGCCGGTGAATTCGTCTCTCTGCTCGGCCCCTCCGGCTCCGGCAAGACCACGCTGCTCGGCATTTTGGGCGGCTTCATCCTGCCCTCGTCGGGCACGATCCTGTTTGGCGGCCGCGACGTCACATACGTGGCGCCACACAAGCGCGACATCGGCGTGGTGTTCCAGAACTACGCGCTGTTCCCGCATATGAGCGTCGGCGAGAACGTCGCGTTTCCCCTGCGCGCCCGGCGCCTGCCCAAAGCGAACTGGCCTGACAAAGTGCGAGCGGCGCTCGCCATGGTCGGCCTCGCCGGCTATGAGGCGCGCGGCATCGCGCAGCTCTCCGGCGGCCAGCGCCAGCGCGTGGCGCTGGCCCGCGCCATGATCTTCGAGCCGCGCCTGATCCTGATGGACGAGCCGCTCTCCGCGCTCGACAAGCAGCTCCGCGAATCCATGCAAATCGAGCTGCGCGCGCTGCACAAGCGTATCGGCGCCACCATCATCTATGTCACCCATGACCAGCGTGAGGCGCTGACCATGAGCGACCGCGTCGCGGTGATGAAGGACGGCCGGCTGATCCAGATCGACCAGCCCGAGCGGCTGCACGACCATCCCGCAAATTCCTTCGTTGCGAGTTTCATCGGCGAAGCCACGCTGCTGCCGGTCCGCCGCGCCGATCCCAGCAGCGTTGCGCTCGGCAATGCGCTGCTGCGCAGCGCCCGCGCCATTCCCGATGGCGACGCCCTGATGCTCGCCGTGCACAGCGAAAAGCTTCTGATCGACGATGGCGCGCAGGATGCCGCCTGCAATCGGTTGACGGGCACGGTCACCGACATCGTCTATCAGGGCGAGAGCCTGCGCATTTTCCTGGCGCTCGAAGGCGGCATCGCGCTCAGCCTGCGCCAGCCGAGCTATCACCAGGCCTACAGCCGCATCCCGCCGCTCGGCGGCAGCCTCACCGTGACCCTTCACCCCGAGGACACCATCGTCGTCCCCAAGGTGGACTGAACTCAAGCCTCATCCAACCCGAGAGAAGAAACGAACATGTCGACCCAAGCCGCGTTCAGCAATTTCAAGGTTCTCACCTTCGACGTCGTCGGCACCTTGATCGACTTCGAGACCGGCGTGCTGTCCGCGGTGCGCAGGATTTCGGGCAAAACGCCGGCCGAGCTCAGCGACGACCAGATCTTCGAATCCTACAAGCGCGGTCGTGACAAGCATTACGAGCGCTCGAGCGAGGTGATGTTCCACGTCTACCGCTATCTGGCCAAGGAGCTCGGGCTGCCGGCCGACGATGCGTCCTGCGAAATGTTCCAGCTCGCCGTGTTGCGCTGGGGGCCGTTCCCGGACTCGGTCGAGGCACTCAGGCGCCTGCGTACCAAATTCCGGCTGGTGGCGATGACCAATGCCGACCGGGTTGCGCTCTCCTGCTACGCGCATGCGCTCGGCAATCCCTTCGACGACACGGTCTGCGCCGACGACACCGGCGTAGCCAAGCCGAACCCGGAATTCTTCGCCTACAACAAGGGTCGCCAGTCCGCCTTCGGCTACAAGCAGTCGGACATCCTGCACGTCGCGCAGAGCCAGTACCACGACATCGGGATCGCTCGGAAGCTCGGCTACAAGGTGTGCTGGATCGAGCGCCGCCAGGGCATCGCCGGCTTCGGCGGCACGCCGGCGGTGGAGAAGCTGACCAAACCGGACTTCCATTATCCGACGCTGAAGGCGCTCGCCGACGCCGCGATCGGTCCGGCGGCGTAACGAGGAGCGGCGGCATGACACGGGACTGGAGCGCGCTGCCATCGGCCAACTCGCTGTGGGAAGCGACGGCCGAGCCGGCGCGCGAGTTCCAGGTCCTGTCGGGCGAGCAACAGGCGGACGTGGTGATCATCGGCGCGGGCTACACCGGCCTCTCCGCCGCGCACCACATCGCCAGAAGCGGGCTTGCCCCGGTCGTGTTGGAGGCCAACCGCCCCGGCTGGGGCGCGAGCGGCCGCAATGGCGGTGTGATCACGGCAAAATTCCGCCTCTCGTTCCGCGAGATCGATGCGGTGCACGGCCGCGCCATGGCGCGGCGCATGTACGAGATCGCGCATGAATCGACCGACATGGTCGAAGAGCTCGTCTCCGAGTTCGGCATCATCAGCGCTCAGCTGACGCGCACCGGCCAGGTCAAGGCGGCACATAACGAGACGACGCTGAAGGCCGCGATCGATGAAGCCGACTGGATGAGGCGAGAGATGGGCGATGCGGAGGTCCGCATCCTCGACAAGCGCTCCGTGCGCGACGAGACCGGCTCGGACATCTTTGTCGGCGGCGTGCTCAATCCCGGCTCGGGCGGTATTCATCCGCTGAACTATTTGCGCGGCCTTGCCGATGGTGTCGCGCGCCGCGGCGTTCCCATCTACCAGGAGTCGCCGGTGGTCAAACTCCGGCGGGAGAATGGCGGCATCGTCGCCGAGACGCCGAGAGGCGCGGTGCGGGCGAAGCAGGCGATCATCGCCACTAACAGCTATTCGGATCTGACCGATGCCACCGCGCAGATGCAGCGCACGCTGATCCCGTTCCGCAGCGCCATCATCGCCACCGACAGGCTGCCGCGCAATCTCGCCGGCAAGCTGATGCCGACAGGGCGAACCTACACCGAGACCAAGCGCATGATGCGCTGGTTCCGCATGGTCGACAATCGCGTCGTCTTCGGCGGCCGCGGCGCCTTCGGCAAGCAGGATTCGCAAGCGGCGTTCGACGCCTTGCGCAAGGCGATGGTCGGCATCTTCCCCGATCTCGCCGATATCCCGCTCGAATACAAATGGTCGGGCCTGGTCGCGATGACGCTTGACTCGGTGCCACATATCGGCCGGCTCGACGACCGCACGCTGGTCTCGATCGGCTACAACGGCGCCGGGGTTGCGATGTCGAGCCTGATGGGCCGCTATCTCGCCGCCTTCGTGCGCGGCGAGACGCCCGAGGTCGGCCTGCTCGATATCAGGCGCATGAGAGCAATTCCGTTCTATCCGCTGCGCGAACCCGCTGTGCGCATGGTCGCCGGCTGGTACCAGTTTCTCGACGCGATTGGTCAGTGAGATCTGTTTGGAGGAGGCGAGGATGATCATGAAGCGGACTATTGGATTGGGCTGCGCGCTGCTGGGCGCCATCGGACTGACCACCGCGGCGGATGCCGCCGAGCAGATCACCTTCGTCTCGCAGGGCGGGGCCTATCAGCAGGCGCAGACGGTGGCGATCCTCGACCCCTCCGCCAAGAAGCTCGGCATCACCATCAACCAGGATTCCATTCCCGACGCCTGGCCCGCGATCAAGACCCAAGTCGGCAGCGGCAAGCCGATCTGGGATGTCGTGGACACGCCGACCGGCTATTGCCTGCGCGGCGGCGAGCAGGGGCTGATCGAAAAGTTGGATTTCTCGAAGATCCCCAATGCGGCGGCGATGCCCGAGGCGTATCGCAGCCCATATTCGGTCTCCTACGAGTTCTATTCCAGCGTGCTGGCCTACAGCCAGAAGACGTTCCCGAAAGATGCGCCGAACAGCTGGGCCGATTTCTGGGACGTGAAGAAATTCCCCGGCCGCCGCGCGCTGCGCAACCATCCGATCGCCACGCTCGAGGCGGCGCTGATGGCGGATGGCGTCGCGCCCGACAAGCTCTATCCGCTCGACGTCGACCGCGCCTTCAAGAAGCTGGAAGAAATCAAGCCGCACATCACCGTGTGGTGGACCTCGGGCGCGCAATCGGCGCAGCTTCTCAACGATGGTGAGATCGACATGGAGATGGCCTGGAACGGCCGCGTCAGCGCGGTCGCCAAGGAAGGCGCGAAGGTCGCGTTCACCTACAATCAAGGCATCCTGCAGAGCACTTCGCTCTGCATCCTCAAGGGCGCGCCGAATCTGGAAACAGCGGTGAAATTCCTCAACGAGGCCGTCGATCCCGTGCACCAGGCCAACCTGCCGCTCCACATCGACTACGGCCCCGGTAACCCGAAGGCGTTCGAGACCGGCGTGATCAAGCCCGAGCGCGCCGCGCAGCTGCCGAGCGAGCCGGCGAATGCGGCCAAGCAGGCGCTGATGTCCTACGCCTGGTGGTCCTCGCCCGCGGGCGAAGCGGCCGAGAAGCGGTGGGCGTCGTTCATGCAGAAGTGAGCGAGGCAGCGTTGACGACATCCCTGCCAGATCCCTCCCAAAAGCATCAGCGCCGTGAGCACGGCCTGATGCTGGCATTGGTGTCGCCGGCGCTGCTGGTGATCCTGGCCCTGATCGTGCTGCCGGTCGGCTGGCTGGCGTGGCAGTCGGTCTATCATGACGGCTTTACCCTGGAGAATTATCGCCGCGTCTTCACCGAAGACGTCTATTGGCGCAGCTTTGCACTGACCTTCGAGATCAGCCTCGCGGTCACTGGAATCGCGCTGCTGCTCGGCTATCCCGTGGCCTATCTCGCCAACTCGGTGCCGAAAGGCTGGAGCATTCTGATCCTGTCGCTGGTCGTGCTGCCGTTCTGGACCAGCGTGCTGGTTCGCGCGTATGCCTGGCTGGCGCTGCTGCAGCGCACCGGCGTGATCAACCAGTTCCTGCGCTATCTGGACGTCATCTCCGAGCCGCTCGCATTGGTCCACAACACGTTCGGCACGGTGGTTGCGACCGTGCACATCCTGCTGCCGTTCATGGTGCTGCCGCTCTATGCCACCATGCAGAAGATCCCCGGCGATCTCATGCAGGCCGGCGCCAGCCTGGGTGCGAGCCCGTCGCTGACATTTTTCCGCGTGTTCCTGCCGCTGTCGCTGCCGGGCGTGCTCGCCGGCTGCACCATGGTGTTCGTGCTCTGCCTCGGTTTCTACATCACGCCGGAGTTGCTCGGCGGCGGCCGCACCGTGATGGTGTCGATGCTGGTGAGCCGCAATGTCGAGCTCTACAACCAGTTCGGGGCTGCCAGCGCGGTCGCGGTGGTGCTGCTCCTGAGCGTGCTTCTGATCTTCTTCGCCGTCAGCCGCTTCATCTCGCTCGATCGTGTGTTGGGGCAGAAATGATGCGCACTTCGCCCACCCGGATTGCCCTCTACGCGATCAGCGCGCTGGTGCTGGTGTATCTGATCCTGCCCGTCCTGATCATCGCGCCGATCTCGTTCTCCAGCGCGCGCTTCCTGACCTTCCCGCCGCCGTCGTTCTCGCTGCGCTGGTACCAGCAGTATTTCGCCAACTCCGCCTGGATGCAGGCGACGCGGGTGACGCTGACGGTCGCGCTGCTGACGGTCGTGATCGCGACCCCGCTCGGCGTGGCCGCTGCCTATGCCATCAGCCAGTCGAAGCTGCGCATCATGCGCATCATCCACATGGCGCTGCTGCTGCCGCTGGTGGTACCGATCATCATCACCGCGGTCGGCATCTTCTTCGTCTACGCCAAGGTAGGCCTGGTCGCGACCATGTCCGGCCTCGTGCTCGCCAACGTGATGTTGGGATTGCCCTATGTCGTCATCTCGGTGCTCGCGGGCCTGCAGAGCTTCGACCCCGCGCAGGAGATGGTGGCGCGCAGTCTCGGCATGAACCGTCTGCGCAGCTTCTTCGCGGTGACGCTGCCGCAGATCAAGTCGAGCGTGATCGCCGGCGGCATCTTCGCCTTCATCTCGGCAATGGACGAGACCATCGTCGCGCTGTTCATCTCCGGCGGCCAGTTCCAGCCGCTGACCAAGCGCATGTTCACCGCGCTCCGGGACGAGATCGACCCGACCATCGCCGCGATCTCGACGCTGATGACGGCCGCATCCTTCATGCTGGTGCTCCTTGCGAGCGCGCGACAGAAGCGGAGCGGATGAAATCGACGAGATCAGATCAGCCGATTGCGAAATCGGCTGCCGTCTCTGCGTGAATGGCGGTGGTGTCGAACGTCTCGACTGACGTGTCGTCCGCACCGACCAGCATGGTGATCTCGGTGCAGCCGAGGATGATGCACTCTGCGCCACGGGCGACGAGGGCCGCCATCACCTCGCGGTAGCGGCGGCGCGACTGCGCAGCGACGTTGCCGAGGCACAGCTCGTCGTAGATGATGCGGTTCACCTCGGCGCGCTCGTCCGCGGGAGGAATCAGAACGTCGAGATCGTGCGCGCGCAATCGGTCGATGTAGAAGTCTTCCTCCATCGTGAACTTGGTGCCGAGGAGCCCGACCCGCCGATATCCCCTGGCCCGGATCCGCTGCGCCGTCGCGTCGCCGATGTGGATGAACGGCACGGTCACGCTCGACATGATCTCGGGCGCTAGTTTATGCATCGTGTTCGTGCACAACACGATCGCCCGCGCGCCGACGCTTTCGAGGCGCCGCGCGACTTCCGCCAGACTGGCCGCCGCCTCCTGCCAGCGGCCGCCATACTGCATCTGCTTGATCTCCTCGAAGTCGTAGGAATACATCAGCAGCGGAGCCGAATGCAGCTTGCCCATGCGGTCGCGGACGCGCTCGTTGATGAGCTTGTAATAAAGCGCGGTGCTCTCCCAGCTCATGCCGCCGATCAGGCCGATGGTTTGCATTCCGCTGCTCCAGACGATTTGGGTCGGCCGATCGTAGACGAAGATGCCGAGGCTCGCCATCATGGCCGCGGCAGGGCCTGTAGTGCAAACGGTAAGGATGGGCATGACGCCTGCGCAGGCTGCGAGAAGCCTTTCGACCTTGCGCACTCTCTCGGCCTGTCCTAGGCCAGTTCCCCGAACAAGGGCGCATCGCCAGAGCCTCGAGGGAGCCGATATGACCATTCGCAACACCCGCACCGGGGGCCAGATCCTGATCGATCAGCTCGTCGCCCAAGGCGTCGAGCGCGTCACCTGCGTGCCGGGCGAGAGCTATCTCGCGGCCCTCGATGCGCTGCATGACAGCCCGATCGACGTCGTGATCTGCCGCGCCGAAGGCGGCGCTGCGATGATGGCGGAGGCCTATGGCAAGCTCACGGGGCGCCCTGGAATCTGCTTCGTCACCCGCGGTCCCGGCGCGACCAATGCCAGCCACGGTGTCCACATCGCGATGCAGGATTCGACGCCGATGATCCTGTTCGTCGGCCAGGTCGATACCGGCATGCGCGAGCGCGAGGCGTTCCAGGAGCTCGACTACAAAGCGATGTTCGGCTCGATGGCGAAATGGGCGGTCGAGATCGATCGCCCCGACCGCATTCCGGAGCTGGTCGCGCGCGCGTTCCGCGTCGCCATGCAGGGCCGCCCCGGTCCCGTGGTGATCGCGCTGCCGGAGAACATGCTGACCGAGACCGCGGCTGTTGCCGACGCCATGCGCATCGAGCCCGCGGTGAGCTGGCCCGCGCCGGCCGATATCGAAAAGCTCGGCGCCATGCTCGCGGCAGCCAAGGCGCCGCTCGTCATTCTCGGCGGCTCGCGCTGGACCGATGACGCGGCGAAGAGCATCGCGCGATTCGCGGAGCGGTTCGACCTGCCGGTTGCGACCTCGTTCCGCCGGGCCTCGCTGATCGATGCCGACCATTCGCACTATGCCGGCGACCTCGGTATCGGACCGAGCCCGGGCCTGAAGGCGCGCATCGAGGGTGCCGACGTCATCCTGCTGATCGGTGGCCGCATGTCGGAGATGCCGTCCTCCTCCTATACGCTGCTCGACATTCCCACTCCGCGGCAAAAGCTGATCCACGTGCATCCAGGCTCGGAAGAACTCGGCCGCGTCTATCAGCCGGCGCTGGCGATCCAGGCGACGCCCGCCGCCTTCGCCGCCGCCGTCGAGACGCTGAAGCCGGCTGGAACCGTGGCCTGGAAGGGCGAGGCAGCCAAGGCGCATGCCGATTATCTCGCCTGGACCGAGAAGGCGCGCGAGCTGCCCGGCAAGTTCCAGTACGGCCAGGTGATGACCTGGCTGCGCGACCGCTTGCCGAAGGATGCGATCGTTTGCAACGGCGCCGGCAATTATGCCGGCTGGATCCATCGCCATCACCGTTTCCATAGCTTTGCCGCCCAGCTCGCGCCGACCTCGGGCTCGATGGGTTACGGCGTGCCCGCGGGCGTGCTCGCCAAGCGGCAATATCCGGACCGTGTCGTCGTCGCCTTTGCCGGCGACGGCTGCTTCCTGATGAACGGTCAGGAATTCGCCACCGCCGTGCAATACGATGCGCCGCTGATCGTCATCATCGTCGACAATTCGCAATACGGCACCATTCGTATGCACCAGGAGCGCGACTATCCCGGCCGCGTCGTCGGCACCCAGCTCAAGAACCCCGACTTTGCGATGTACGCCAAGGCGTTCGGCGGCCATGGCGAGCGCGTCGAGCGCACCGAAGAGTTCGCACCGGCGTTCGAGCGCGCGCTGGCTTCGGGCAAGCCGTCGATCCTCCATTGCATCATCGATCCGCGCGCGATCTCGGTCGGCAAGGATTTCACGCCGGCGGTGAAGGCTTAAGGCGATGGCGGCCGGTCGCCACGTTGCGATCATCGGAGCCGGCGCGGTCGGCGTGATCAGCGCCATCGAGGCGTTGCGCGAGGGCCATCGCGTCACACTGATCGATCCCGGCGAGCCTGGCGGCGAACAGGCGGCGAGCTATGGCAATGCCGGCTGGCTGTCCTCGCATTCGGTGATTCCGCCGGCGGAGCCAGGCGTCTGGAAGAAGGTGCCGGGTTATCTGATGGACCCGCTCGGCCCGCTCGCGATCCGCTGGTCGTATTTGCCGAAGGCGCTGCCCTGGCTGGTCAAGTATCTGCTGTCCGGCTGGACCGAGGCGCGGGTCGAGACGACGGCGTTCGCGCTGCGCGCCCTCCTCAAGGACGCGCCGCTGCTGCACCGCAAGCTCGCGGAAGAAGCCGGCGTGCCCGAACTGATCGAGCGCAACGGCGTGATGCATGTCTTCACCTCGCGCGGCAATTTCGACGACGATCTCGGCTGGCGCCTGCGCAAGAAGGTCGGAGTCGAATGGCTGGAGCTCAATGCCGACGAGATGCGCCAGCGCGAGCCGGACCTGCATCCGCGCTACACCTTTGGCGTGGTGGTGGAGGAGGCCGGCCGCTGCCGCGATCCCGGGGCTTATGTCGCCGCCCTCGCCAACCATGCGATCGCCGGTGGCGCGAAGCACGTGCGGGCCAAGGCGACCGGGCTGAAGCTAAACGGCAACAAGCTCGTGGCTGTTCTCACCGAGACCGGCGAGATTCCTTGCGATGCCGCGGTGGTCGCGGCTGGTGCCCGCTCGAGGCAACTCACCGCGTCGGTCGGCGATTCCCTCCCGCTCGAGACTGAGCGCGGCTATCACGTCATGATTGAGAATCCGGAAGTAGGTCCGCGCAGCTCGATGATGGCATCCGACGCCAAGATGGTGGTGAACTGGACCAACAAGGGCCTGCGCGCCGCCGGTACGGTCGAGATCGCCGGCCTCGAGGCCGCACCGAACTGGAAGCGGGCCGAAATCTTGCGCAACCACCTTCTCGGGATGTTCCCGAAGTTGCCGAAGGACATCCCAGCTTCGCGCATCAAGACCTGGTTCGGCCATCGCCCCAGCATGCCGGACGGACGTCCCTGCATCGGCTATGCGCGCGCCTCCCGCGACATCGTCTATGCTTTCGGCCACGGGCATGTCGGCCTGGTCGGCTCGGCCCGTACCGGCCGGCTCGTCGCCCAGCTTGTCAGCGGCAAGACGCCGGAGATTCCGCTCGGCCCCTTCGCACCCGGACGTTTCCTCTGAGGCCGCAGCATGACCAGTTCAGTCAATCCGTCCGCCCGCATCGCCCGCGTCGGCAAGGCCGTGTACGGCGCGCCGCTCGGAATCCTGATGCTGGAAGCACGCTTTCCCCGCATTCCCGGTGACATGGGCAACGGCACGACCTGGCCGTTTCCCTGGGCAAGCCCGAGGAGCTGTATGCCCTGCCGTGCCACGTCGCGCGGCGCGCGGACGTCGATCGCGCGGTCGCCACCGCGGTCCGGGAGTTCGGCCGGCTCGACATCATGGTCAACAACGCCGGCGTCGCCCGCAATCAGGACATTCTCGATATCACCGAGCAGGATTTCGACGAGATCATCGGCATCAATTTGAAAGGCGCGTTCTTCGGCGTGCAGGCCGCGGCGAAGCAGATGATTGCGCAAGGTGGCGGCGGGGTCATCATCAACATGTCCTCGGTGAATGCGCTGCTGGCGAACCCGACGCTTGCGACCTATGCCATCTCCAAGGGCGGCATGAAGCAGCTCACCTCCGTCGCGGCCGTCGCACTGGCCCCGCACAACATCCGCGTCGTCGCGGTCGGGCCCGGCACGATCCTGACCGATTGGTGGCGTCGTCCACCTACACTTCCGAGGAGGCCGGCAAGACCGTGATGTCGCGTACGCCGGCGGGCCGTGGCGGCGAGCCGAGCGAGGTGGCCTCCGTGGTGGCGTTCCTTGCCAGCGACGATGCGTCCTACATCACCGGACAGACGATCTATCCGGATGGCGGCCGGCTGGTTTTGAACTACACGGTGCCTGTGAAGGAGAAGTAGGGCTCACTGCCTCTCACTCCGCCGCGACCGTCATGCCGTGGCCGAGCCGCTTCGAGATGCCGCCGGCGCAATCGCGCAGCGCATTTGCGATCGGGCTGTCCCAGCGCGCGTCGAACGTTCCTTCCGGCCCCATCGCGGTGATGACCAGCGCGACGTGGCCGGAATGGTCGAACACCGGCGCCGAGAATGCGTTGACGCCGGGCAGGGGATCGCCGAGCGCGCGGGCGAGCCCGTGCGTGCGGACCTCAGCGAGCATCTCGGCAACCTTCGCGCCTTTCACGGCGCGCTTTGGATTGTAGCCGACGCCGTGACGGTCGAGACCGCTTTCGAGCGCGGCATTGATCGTCTTCTCCGGCAGGAACGCCGCGAAGGCGCGGCCGGTCGCAGTCTCCAGCAGCGCCATCACGGAGCCGACGCGCATCACGATGTGCACCGGCTGGGCCGGCTCCTCGAGCTGAACCACGGTCGGGCCGTGCGTGCCCCAGACCGCGAGCGAGACTGCGTGGCCGATCTGGCTCGCGAGGCCCGCGATCTTGGGACGTGCGATGCGGACGCCGGAGAGCCGGCGCAGGCTGATCAGGCCGAGCTCCAGCGCCAGCGCGCCGATCTCGTAGCGGCCGGTGGTCTCGTCCTGCTCGATCAGGCCGATACGCGAAAAACTGGCGAGATAGGGATGCGCCTTGGCCGGCGTCATGCCGGCCTCGCGCGCGAGATCGCGCAGCATCATCGGCTCGCCGCTTCTTGCGAGCGCGCGAAGCAATTCTCCGCCGACCTCGATCGACTGGATGCCGCGGCTCTCTCTGTTCATGTGCCTCCCGGCGTTTTCGCTCACGCCGCGTTGCGCTTGGCGGCGCTGTCGGCAAGATGACGGCCGGCAATGTAGCCGAAGGTCAGCGCCGGCCCAAGGGTGATGCCGGCCCCGGGATAATTGCCGCCCATGATGCTTGCCATGTCGTTGCCGGCGGCATAGAGGCCGGGAATGACGCGGCCTTCGGCATCCAACGCCCGCGCGTTCTCGTCGGTGACGATGCCGGCATAGGTGCCGAGATCGCCGATCACCATCTTGATGGCGTAGAACGGGCCGTTCTCGATCGGCGCGACGCAAGGGTTGGGCCCGTGCAGCGCGTCGCCCTGGTAACGGTTATAGGCTTTCGAGCCCTTGCCGAAGGCGGTGTCGTGTCCCAGCGGCGCCGTCGCATTGAACTGCCTGACGGTTTCGGCGAACGCCTTCGCATCGATGCCGGCTTTCGCCGCGAGCGCCTCCAGCGTGTCGGCGCGCATGAGGTAGCCGGTATTCAAATGATGACCCAGCGGCATCGGGAAAGGCGGCACGCAGCCGAGGCCATACTTCCGCAGCGTCTTGTGGTCGCAGACCAGGAAGGCGGCGATCTCCTCGCCGGGTTTGGCCGCCTTGACCATGGCCTGGACGAAGTCGTGATAGGAATTGCCTTCATTGGCAAAACGCTTGCCGTCGCGCATCACCGCGATCACGCCGGGCTTGGCGCGGTCGATGAAATGCGGCATCACGCCCTTCGAGCCATCCTTGCGCGTAGTCAGCGAGACCGGCACCCAGGCTGCCGCGTTCGGCAGGCGATCCTCGATGCGCCCACCGGCGCTTTCCGCAAGGCGCAGGCCATCGCCGGTATTGCCCGCGGGCCCGGGCGAATAGTGCTCATTGCCGGTCGGCGCGTGCGGAAACATTTTTCTGCGGCGTGCCACGTCGTGCGGAAAGCCGCCGCAGGCGAGCACGACGCCTTGCCTTGCACGAACGCGCACCTCGCGTCCCTCGCGCGAAACGATCGCGCCAGTCACGGCGCCGTTCTCGACCGTCAGCTCGCGCACCGGTGAGGACAGCCACATCGGAATCTTCAGATCGAGCGCGGATTTCGCGAGGCGCCCTGCGAGCGCATTGCCATTGGTCAGCGTCATGCCGCGGCCGTGGCGCAGCACGTCCATGAAATGCCGCGACAGCCGCTTGGCGACATAAACGGCCGAGGTCAGCGACTTCGTCACGCGCATGAAGTGGATGATCTCCTTGCCGGAGCCCAGCATCATGCCGAACACGGTGAGCTCGGGCAGCGGCGTGCCGAGGGTCTTGATGAGGTCGCCGAGCTCGCGGCCGTCGAATGGACGCGTCACCATGGAGCGGCCGCCCTGCGCGCCGCCGGGCGCTTCGGCGTGATAATCGGGAAACACCAGCGGCATGTCGAAACGCAGCGCCGTCTTGGTGGTGAAGAACTCGACCGCCTCGGGGCCGGCCGATAAAAATGCATCGACGCGTGCCGCATCGTAATTGTTGCCGGCCTCGTGGCGTAAGTATGTGCGGGCCTGCTCCGGCGTCTCCTCGATGCCATAGGCCTTCGCCAGCGAGGTGCCGGGAATCCAGAGCCAGCCGCCGGAACGCGCGGTGGTGCCGCCGAAGCGCGGCTCCTTCTCGACGATCAGCACATCGAGCCCACGATAGCGCGCGGTGATCGCGGCCGACATGCCGGAGCAACCCGATCCGGCCACGAGCACGTCGCACTCGTAAGTCTCAATGGCGCTATGCTCGTTGCCGGTCATCGCTCACCTCACTTCTTCAGGAGCGGACATTTGGATTCGGAGACCGGGCGGAAGGCGTCTTCGCCCTTCACGGTCTTGACGATGTCCAGATAATCCCACGGCTCCTTGGACTGCTCGGGCTTTTTTACCTTGGCGAGATACATGTCGCGGATGACGCGGCCGTCCTCGCGCAATTTGCCGCCGTGAACGAAGATATCCTCGATCGGCAGTTCGCGCATCTTGGCCATCACCTTGGCCGGATCATCGGTGCCTGCGGCCTTGATGCCTTTCAGGTAATGCAGCACCGAGCCGTAGACTCCGGTCTGGATCATGGTCGGCATCACCTTGGTGCGCTCGTAGAACTTCTTCGACCAGGCGCGGGTGGCCTCGTCCATGTTCCAATACGATGCCGTGGTCATGTAGGTGCCCTGCGCGGCCTTCAGCCCGATCGCGTGCACGTCGGTGTCGAACATCAAGAGGCCGACGAGCTTCTGGCCGCCCTGGACCAGGCCGAACTCGCCGGACTGCTTGATGGCGTTGTCGGTGTCCTGGCCGGCATTGGCGAAAGCGACCACGTCGGATTTCGAGCTCTGCGCCTGCAGCGCGAAGGAGGAGAAGTCCGCCGTGTTGGTTGGGTGCTTGACGCCACCGAGCACTTTGCCGCCCATCTCGTTGATGAAGCGCGTGGCATCCTTCTCGAGCTGCTGGCCGAAGGCATAGTCTGCCGTGATGAAGTACCAGGACTTGCCGCCTTCCTTGATGACGGCCGAAGCCGTCACCTTCGACAGCGCATAGGTGTCGTAGGTGAAATGCACTGTGTTGGGACTGCACAGCTCGTCTGTCAGCGAGCTCGCGCCGGGACCGGAGAGCAGGGCGATCTTATTGCGCTCGCGCACCATGTTGTGCACGGCGATGGCGATGCCGGAATTGGGGATGTCGACGACGGCGTCGACCTTGCCGTTGTCGAACCAGCCGCGCACGATCTGGACGCCGACGTCGGTCTTCATCTGATGGTCGGCACTGATGATCTCGATCGGCTTGCCGAGCACGGTTGGCCCGAATTCCTCCACGGCCATCTTGGCCGCCTCGACCGAGCCCGGCCCGCTATTGTCGCGGCCCCAGCTCGACAGATCCGTCAGCACGCCGATCCGCACCGCGTCGTCGGAGACTTGCGCGATCGCAACATTGGTCATGGCAGTCGAAGTCATGGCCGCGAGCACAGCACAGGCCAAAAACCCTCTCATCGTCGTTTCCTCGCTCTTTCGGGCCGCTTGGCGCGGCTGGTCGTTCTGGTGGTTAATTAGATAAAGGCGAATGAATTTGTCAATGACGAATAAAAAGTGGCAGTTCCGCACTGGCGAACGCCACGACGACGATCGTGAGGCAGGGGATGCACACTTGCCTCACCACCGTCATTGCGAGCGCAGCGAAGCATCCAGAGTCTTCCGTTGAGGGATTCTGGATTTGCTTCGTCGCAAGGGCTCCTTGCAATGACGGCTGGACGAGCAGTTGCTCCGAACGCTCTCGTGTCCCGGACGCGCCGCGGCGCTCTTGCGCTGCTGCGCAGAGCCCGGACCCATGCCGCGCGGGGCTGCTTGAGGAAGCGCAGGCCCCGGCTCTACAGCGCATCACCATAGTGCGTCGAAGACGCGCGTCATCGCGCCTTCAGTGCTGCGCAGCGTCTGGGCGAGAGCAGTCAAATGCGCGGGCAGGTTGCAACCCTACCTACGATTGGCCATTATGCCGTGTGGAACCTTTTGGGGCAGGCCATGACGACGGCAACGGGGGTCTCCGCGGCGGCGGAGAGATCGACGACGGCGCATGTGGTCTGGGCGAGCGCGCTCGGCACCGCCATCGAATGGTACGATTTCCTGATCTACGGCACGGCGGCCGCGCTGGTCTTCAACAAGCTCTTCTTCCCGAGCTTCGATCCCCTCGTCGGCACGCTGGCGGCGTTCTCGACCTACGCGGTCGGCTTCGTCGCGCGGCCGATCGGCGGCGCGATCATCGGGCATTACGGCGACCGGCTCGGCCGCAAGACCATGCTGGTTGCGACCATGATCGCGATGGGACTCGGCACCTTCCTGATCGGCTGCCTGCCGACCTACGGTCAGATCGGGGTCTGGGCGCCGATCCTGCTCGTGATCCTTCGTTTCGTTCAGGGCATCGGGCTCGGGGGCGAGTGGAGCGGCGCGGTCGTGATGGTGATCGAGCACGCCGGCAATCGCCGCGGCTTCTACGGCAGCCTGGTGCAGGTCGGCTTTCCCATCGGCGTCGCTGCCTCCACCGGCATCTTCGCCTTGATGACGAAGCTGCCCGAGGCGGACTTCCTCGGCTGGGGCTGGCGCGTGCCGTTCCTGATCAGCATTCTGCTCGTCGGCGTCGGCTTCATCGTGCGGCTCAAGCTCGCGGAGACGCCTCACTTCAAGGAGATCGTCGAACGCAAGGAGGTGCTGGCGCAGCCGGCCCTCGAGGTGCTGCGCCGCGACTGGCGCAGCTTTCTGCTCGCGATCGGCATCACGGTGTCGGAGGTCGGGCTCGCTTATCTCCTCACCGTGTTCACGGTGGTCTACGCGACGACGAAGCTCGGTCTGCCACGGCAGGTGATCCTGGATGCCGTGGTCTATGCCGCGATCGTCGAGTTCGCGACCTTGCCGCTCGCGGGTTGGCTGTCCGACATCTTCGGACGCAAGGCGCTGTATCTCGCCGGCGGCGTCTTCTCGGTCGCGCTGGCCTTTCCGCTGTTCTGGTTCCTCGACAGCAAGGAGCCGGCGCTGATCACGCTCGCGCTCGTCGTCACGATGACTCTCACCCATGCGCTGCTGTTCGGGCCGAAGGCCGCGTTCATGCCGGAGCTGTTCCGCACCCAGGTGCGCTACAGCGGGGCCTCGCTCGGCGCCAACGTCGCGGCGGCGCTGAGCGGCGGCTTCTCGCCGCTGATCGCGGCTGCGCTGTTGGCGTGGGCCGGCTCGTACTGGGCGGTATCGGTCTACATCGTCGCGCTGTCGATCGTCACGATCATCGCGACGCTGATGGCGCCGGAGACGGCGCGGGATTCGCTAAGATCCTGAGCGCCCGGACGAGCAAGCGGGATTTGCAGCGTTCGGAAACACCAGGAAGGTGATGGTCGCCGGCGCAAACTTGACTGCTCCCGGCGGCGTTGCGCGTGCCTCGAGCCGGGGCAGCTGGCCATCCGTCGTCAGCGCGAGCCTCTTGCCGTTCAACTGCACAGCCGTGCCCTGCAACCGCGCCGCATGCAGCGTGTACCGTTCGGCGGAATCCGAAAGCGTCAGCGCGTGTGACATGCGACGCGAGGTGTTGATTGCGAGCAGCGACACCGCACCTGCCACGGCCGGGTGGCACTGCGCATAGAGATGGAGACCGCGCGGAGCAGCCTTTCCTGCGTCGAGCACAATCGTTCCCATCAGCCGGCGCCAGAGCAGCGCGGCCCAGTAGCTCGGCCGCGGCCGGAACGTCGTTTCGTCGAGCAGGCCGTAATCGCTGGCGGCCAGCGTGTTGTGCATCACCACCTGGACGCCGGCCCTCGCCAGGCGTCCGAGCTGGTCGACATAGCGGAAGGTGTCGAGAAAGGTCCGATCCCATCGGTTGCCGCCGCAGGCCGCATCGGCCGTCTCGGTCAGCCAGATCGGCTTGCCCGGCTCGAATGCGTCGCGCAGGGCCTGATAAGTGCCGAACGTCGCATCCGTGCGCGCCAGCCAGTCCTCCGAGAGGGCCTGCGCCGGATCATCGTGCCCGCCGCAGCGCGGCGAGATCGTGTTGTAATGGTGATAGGAGAAACGATCGACGCCGGAACCGGATGCGGCAAGCAGGTCGCGTGTGGTGATGCCCGACCCGGATGGCGACGGTGCATCGCCGACCGAGCCGGGGCCGAGGATCAGCGTCTCAGGCGTGGCGCGCCGCATCCAGTCGCGGAAGATCTTGAAGTCGCGGCCATAGGCGGTCGCGTCATAGCCCGCCGGTGCGCCGCCGGTCGCTGCGAGCGTCGGCTCGTTCATGAATTCGGCGGCGGCGATGCGGCCACCCTGCGCGCGCGTGGTGTCGATCAGCTGCTGCGCCTGGTCCGGCTTCCATACGCCATTGGCATCGCGGCTGCCGGGACTGATCGCAAACGAGGTGACGATCTCCGCATCGACAGCGCGCGCGAACTCCACGACGCCGTGCCACTGCGCGCGGCTGAGCACCGAGCCATATCCCGGCGGCGGCTTTCCCGGCGCCTCGGCAAAGAACGTTGCATTGGCCCAGGTGCCGCTCACGCGCAGATAAGCCGGCGACAACGCCGCGGCGAGCAGGCGCAGTCGCGCATTGGCGAGATCGATCGGCGGTCGCCCGCTGTAACGATCCCGCCCATCGAAAGCACGTCCCATTGGCGGATAAGGCCGCCAGAACCGTCCGCCGGTCACCTCCACCATCTCGATGTTGTAGGATTGAAAGCGCTCGTCGATCGTTCCGATCGCATTCAGATTGGAGGGCGAGATGGCAACGCCGCCGGCGTGCGCCGCGCACATCGTTACGGTCGCGAGCAGCGCGATCGTCGTCATGCGCCGGTCCAGATGCATGAGAGGCAACCCTGGCCTTTATCCAGATCGACAATTTATCTGTATTTTACTGCATCATCGACGCCGAGTGCCCGCCGCCGGCGCCTCGGGAGCCGGCCGCCGCGGCGGAAAGGGATGGCCCCCCGGCGCCATTGACCAGGGTGGGCACAAAAAAATCTTCCGGCCCCCTCTTGAAACCGATGTCCGGTTTTCTAAGTCGTTTTTCGCCGCGAGAGCGGTGTGCCGGATGCCAAAATCGGGTCCGGCACGGGCGCCGGGCTGGTCTTTTCGGACCCGTCTGAATCCCCGCCTTGCGCTCCTTCGTATCCATCTTGCTCTTTGGAGGACTTGGTTATGAGGACCAGTTTCGACTTCGCGCCCCTGTGGCGCTCCACCATCGGCTTCGATCACCTGGCCGACCTCGTCGACAGCACGCTGCGCCAGGCGACCGAGGACAACTATCCCCCCTACAACATCGAGCGCTCCGGCGAAGACCACTACCGGATCAGCCTTGCGGTGGCAGGTTTCGGCGCCAGCGATATCACCGTGACGGCCGAGCAGAACGCGCTCACCATCGAGGGCAAGAAGCCCGAGACCGCTGCGCGCGAATACCTGTACCAGGGCATCGCCGCGCGTCCGTTCCGGCGTGTGTTCAATCTCGCCGATTACGTCCAGGTCAAGCAAGCCTCGTTCCAGGACGGGCTCCTGATCATCGACCTCGTCCGCGAGGTTCCGGAAGCGATGAAGCCGCGCCGGATTCCGATCGCGGGCGGCGCTCCTGCGGCATCGCAGATCGAGCAGAAGAAAGCAGCCTGAGCGCTCGATCGGTCCACGGCGGACGCGGCGCGCGGATGCGCGGGCCGCGCTCCCGATGCATGAAGGAGAGAACCATGGCTTTTCGTGATCTCATTCCCTGGTCGAGAAACCAGGAGCTCGCGCCGGCGCGCGACAATTTCGATCCGTTCCTGACGCTTCACCGCGAGATGAACCGTCTGTTCGACGACGTCTTCCGTGGCTTCGGCGGGACCGGCCTGTCGCCGCTGATGGAAGGTCGCTTCGGCTGGCCGAAGCTCGAGCTCAGCGAGACCGACAAGACGATGACGATCTCGGCCGAGCTTCCCGGCCTGACTGAGAAGGACGTCCAGGTCGAGATCGCCAATGGCGTCCTGACAGTCCGCGGCGAGCGGAAGGCGGAGCGCAACGGCGAAGGCAGGTACTTCACCGAGCGCTATTACGGCGCCTTCGAGCGGCAGATCCCGCTGGAGGGCGTCGAGGAGGACAAGGCCGAGGCGTCGTTCAAGGACGGCGTCCTGACCGTGTCGCTGCCGAAATCGGAGAAGGCGCGCGAAGGCGTCAAGCGCATCGCGATCAATACGCATTAGTGTCAAGCGGGGCGGCGGCGATTGGCCCCGCCGTCCCGCAGTCAACAACCCCGTCCCCTATGGAAAGGAGTTTGAGGGAGGCACCGCCAATGACCAACGTGAATACCAATATCGGCACTCTCAATCCGCTGTTTCACCCTGCGGCCCATTACAACTCGCCTACCGAAGTCCTGAATGCCGAGGAGCTCTCCACGCCTGAGAAGCGCATCATCCTGTCGTCCTGGGCATCCGACATGTACGCGGTCGAATCCTGTCCGGCCTTGCGCGAGATTCCCGGCATGAGCCACACGGTCCGGCTCGCCGACATTCTGGCCGCCCTGCGCAAGCTCGACGGTGACGGTGACAACGACAACGACGACCCACCGCGCGGCGGCGGCGTGCCGATGCGGCTGCGGCGGCCATGGGCCGCCGCGGAGAGGCAGGCCGCATGATGTTTACGCCCGCCGTTCTCGGACTCGTGCTGCTCGGCCAATCCTCGGCAGCCTGGGTCGTTCCGCTTCTGGCTCTGCAGGGCTGGATCGTCGCACCACGCGACGAAGGCTGAAGCCACCAAGGTCTCGAATATCCACACAATACCAAGCGGCAGGTGAAGATGATGAATGCTGTGCGTCTGCTTTTCCTGGCCTTGCTGGTGCTGACGCTCACAGCGTCGCAGCCTGCCGCCGGCCAGATTCCGGATATGAAGACCGGCGGCTCGGTGCCGACCCTGGCGCCGCTGGTGCGTCAGGTCACGCCCGCCGTGGTCAACATTTCCGTGCACGGGCGCGTGCGCGAGGACAACCCGCTCTATCGCGATCCGCTCTTCCGCGAGTTCTTCGACGTTCCCCGGCAAATCGAGAAGGAGGTCAATGCGACCGGCTCCGGCGTGATCGTCGATGCCCAGCGCGGCTATGTGCTGACCAACAATCACGTGGTCGAAGGCACCTCCGCGGTTCAGATCACGACCAAGGACGGCCGGCAGTTTTCCGCCAAGGTCATCGGCCGTGATCCGCCCACGGATGTCGCGGTGCTCCAGGTCCAGAGTCCGGCCGGGCTCAAGGCGCTTCCCTTCGGGGATAGCGACGGGCTCGAGGTCGGTGATTTCGTCCTTGCGATCGGCAATCCCTTCGGCCTCGGCCAGACCGTGACATCGGGGCTCGTCAGCGCGCTGGGGCGCACCGGCCTCGGCAAGCAGGGCTATGAGGATTTCATCCAGACCGATGCAGCTATCAATCCCGGCAATTCCGGCGGAGCGCTGGTCAGCTTGCGCGGCGAACTCGTCGGCATCAACTCGGCGATCATCTCACCCGCGGGCGGCAATGTCGGCATCGGCTTTGCCATTCCGGTCAACATGGCGCGCAAGGTGATGGAGCAGATCATCGCCAAGGGGCGCGTCGAGCGCGGCCGCATCGGCGTTTCGCTGAAGGACCTGCATCCGTCACTCAACAAGGGACTGAATCAAGGCGCCGTCGTCGCCGAGATCGCCGCGGATTCGCCGGCAGAGAGGGCCGGCTTGCGCAAGGGAGATATCGTCACCGGCGCCGACGACCGCCCGATACGCACCGCCGCCCAGCTCCGCAACACGATCGGCCTTGCGCGCGTCGGCGAGGATGTGAAGCTCACTCTGCTGCGCGACGGTACGCCGCTCACCGCCACGGTGAGGGTGGCGCCAGCGGCCGAACCGAGCAGTGCGCTCGCGGGCCCCAACCGCCTCGTTCGCTGAACCGGATGCAGCGGCAATCCGCGAACGGAAGCGCGGTTTGCTTTCCGCTGCAATGGTCGCAGACGTATGATCTCCCAGCTCAGGCCGCGCGGTGATCCAGCCCGTCTTGCAGGTCCCGGATAAGCCGCCGCTCGCGTTCGATGCGCTGGCGATAGAGCTCGCGCTCATGCTCGCTCTTCGCGCTGGCAAGAAGCAGCTCGTAATGGCCAATGACCTTCTCGCTGCCTCGAATGAGCAGGTCTCGCTGACTGTTCATTGCGCCATCCCCGTCGCATTGGCCGGCGCTCCCGGGGCGCGGAAGCTGACAGGAAAGATCGCTGCGGTCAGGGCATCGAGCGCCGATTGCTCTTCTGCGAGGCGCCTCTCGATGAAATGGCGCTCCAGCTCCGACAGCCTGGTCTTCAGCAGGCGCCGGTAGCGGTGGATGTTGTTGCGGTGCGCACGAATGCGGGCCAGATTCTCATCGAGCATCATCGTCTCTCCAGACGGTCGCGTTAAGTCCTTTGATTTCGAGGGTGAGAAACTTCTCGACGAAAAAATATGCGGCGGGTGAACGGTGTCAAGATGCTCGAAGCCCGTGCCAGTCCTTGTTGCTGGCAGGCTGAAGATCGACTATTAGCCGGATCGGAGCGCTTGACGCTGCCCAAGGACAAGGAAGGAAGCACCTGACATGAGAAGGATCTCACCGACGCGACGCGACCTGATTGCAACCGCGGCGGCGGCCACCGCAGCTTCGCTGGCCGAGATCGCACCGGCCGCGGCGCAGGCCGGACCGAAGCCGATCTTCCCGGTGCCGATGGTCACGATCCCGATCGTCGGCGAGAGCCAGGTGTTTCAGGTCCGCCGCATCTACTGCATCGGGCGCAACTATGCGGCACATGCGATCGAGCGCGGCTCGGATCCGAACCGCGAGCCGCCGTTCTTCTTCCAGAAGCCGACGGACGCGATCCAGAACGTCGCGATCGGTGAGGTCGCCGAACATCCCTATCCGTCGCTGACCAAGAATTATCATCGCGAGGTCGAGCTGGTCGCCGCGCTGAAGTCCGGCGGCACCAATATCCCGGTCGATAAGGCGCTCGACCACGTCTATGGATACGCCCTCGGCCTCGACATGACCCGGCGCGATCTCCAGAACGGCATGGCCGCGGAGAAGAAGCCTTGGGAAATCGGCAAGAGCTTTGACCACGCCGCGGTGCTTGGCCCGATTCACCCGGCGAGCAAGACCGGTCATTTCGAGAAGGGCGCGATCTCGCTGGCCGTCAATGGTACGGTGCGGCAGAACTCGGATCTCAGCAAGATGATCTGGAGCGTGGCCGAGCAGATCGCGAAGCTGTCGGAAGCGTTCGAGCTGAAGGCCGGCGACATCATCTATTCCGGCACGCCCGAGAATGTCGGCCCCGTCGTGAAGGGCGACGTGCTGCTCTGCAAGCTCGAGGGCCTGCCCGACATGTCGATCAAGATCGTGTAGTTGCCATGCCGCCGCAACCACCAGTTGGCGGCGGAAGGCTCAGGAATCGCCGAGTTCCGCGGATCGATTGCCTTTTGTTGGCCGGCAAGTGAACCTCGTGCGGCCATATTTGAGAACGAGTGAATTCCCGTGAGGGAGGCGCTCCGATGAACAAAGCTCTGATCACTGCTATCGCGATGCTGGCCTGCGTGCCCGCGAGCGCGGTTGCGCAGGAGCGTGCGGGCGATGCGGCGCTGGGCGCGGTATCGGGCGCGGTCGTGCTGGGCCCGGTCGGTGCGGTCGCCGGAGCCTTGATCGGCTACACGGCCGGACCTTCGATCGCCCGCTCCTGGGGCACGAGAGGTTCGCACTCGGCAAGGCACCGGCAGCCGCCGCGCCGCGCCGCCGCGACCGGGGGTCCGTCGCGCACGCGCGAGGCGATGGCAGCCAACGGGCAGATGCGCGCTGCCGGCAATCCGGCCCCGCCGGTTCAAGCCGCACCTGCCGTCCCGGCGCAGACCTCGACGCCGCCCGTTCAGGGATTCGATTGAGGCCGGCAGCTTCAAGCCCTCGCCTGTCTGGCGAGGCTTCGTCCCGATCTAGGACTGGCCGAGGATCTTCTTGGCGGCGCGAAGGTGCGGCTTGTCGATCATCTGGCCGTCGAGCCGCAGCGTGCCGGAATCGGGATTGCTCGCGAACGCCGCGATGACCTTCTCCGCCCATGTGCGTTCGGCGTCCGTCGGCTCGAAGGCCGCGTTGACGATGTCGACATGCTTAGGGTGGATCAGCGCCTTTGCCGAAAAACCATCGCGCCGCGCGGCGCGCGTTTCCTGCTCGAGGCCAGTGAGGTTGTCGATATCGGTGTAGACCGTGTCGATGGCCGCGACCTCGGCCGCGGCCGCGGCCATCAGGCAGAGATCGCGCGCGAGGCGATAGGGGCTGTGGAACACGCCGCCGCTCGCTTTCTCGGTGGCACCAAGCGAGGCGGAGAGATCCTCAGCGCCCCACATCAGCCCGGCAAGGCGAGGGGAGCAGCCCTTGTAGCTGCCGAGCCCGAAGATCGAACTGGCCGTTTCCGTCGCCACGCAAACGATGCGGGTCGCGCCGACCTCGATGCCGGCTGCCGCCTCGAGCGCTTCGAGCCAGGTCGCGACCTGCCGCACGTCGTCGCCGCCTTGCGATTTCGGCAGCACGATGCCGTCGGGCCTGCCCGGCATCACCGCCGCGAGGTCGGCCAGCGTCATGCCGGTATCCAGCGCATTGACGCGGACGTAGAGCTGGTGTGGGCCGGGACGGCTCTTCAGCATCGCAACTGTCAACTCGCGCGCCTCCGCCTTTTTCTCTGTGACGACGGAGTCCTCGAGATCGATGATCAACGCGTCGGCCTTGCCTTCGCTCGCCTTCTCGAACTTGCGCGGGGAATCGCCCGGCACGAACAGCATCGAACGCATCAGACCGGCCTCTTGTGCATCATCGCCATGCGGCGGCATTTTCCGACGATCTCGTCGTTCTGGTTCAGGGCGTGGTGCTCGAACTCGACGATCCCGGCCGTGGGCCGCGATTTGGATTCTCGCACCGAGAGCACCTTCGTCGTCGCCCGCAAGGTGTCGCCATGGAAGACCGGCTTTGGAAAGGTGACGTCGGTCATGCCGAGATTGGCGACGGTGGTCCCGAGGGTCGTATCATAGACCGTCATGCCGATCATGATGCCGAGGGTGTAAAGGCTGTTGAAAATGCGCTGGCCGAACTCGGTCTTCTCGGCGAAATGGGCGTCGATGTGCAGCGGTTGCGGATTGAGCGTCAGCAGACTGAACATGGTGTTGTCCATCTCCGTAACGGTCCGGGTCAGCGGGTGCCTGAACTCCTGGCCTACGGAAAAGTCTTCGAAATAAAGTCCGGCCATCGCGGTTTCCTCCCTGCGAAATAACGGCGCGCTCGCACCGTCGCGCCGCATGACCCTATGCATGGTACACACAGTCTACGGATAAATTCACGTATCTGTGCCCAGTTTTTCGAGCTAAGAACGCGAGCAAAGGCGCGACCGAGGCACAGCAATCGGTCGTGGCCTTGGTGTGGGGAACGCGAAGGCAAGGGAGATGGCGGGGTCGCGGCTCCCAGGGAGGAGATCAAGAACATGGATTTCGCGCTCACCGATCAGCAGGAAGCCATTCGCGACGCGATCGCCAAGATCTGCGAGGGCTTTCCCGATGCCTACTGGCTGAAGAAGGATCACGACGGCGGCTTCCCGCACGACTTCCACAAGGCGCTGGCGGACGCCGGCTGGCTCGGCATCTGCGTGCCGGAGGAATACGGCGGCTCCGGGCTCGGCATCACGGAAGCCGCGATCATGATGCGTACCATCGCGGAGTCCGGCGCCGGCATGTCCGGTGCCTCGGCCGTGCATATCAACGTATTCGGGCTCAATCCGGTGGTCGTGTTCGGCACCGAGGAGCAGCGCAGGCGCATGCTGCCGCCGATGGTCGAAGGCCGCGAGAAGGCGTGCTTCGCCGTCACCGAGCCCAACACGGGACTCAACACCACGCAGCTCAAGACCCGCGCGGTCGCCAAGAACGACCGCTACATCGTCAACGGCCAGAAAGTGTGGATCTCGACCGCACAGGTCGCGCACAAGATACTGCTGCTGGCGCGCACCACCCCGCTGGAGGAGGTGCGCTCGCCCACCCACGGCCTCAGCCTGTTCTATACTGATTTCGACCGCAACAGGATCAAGGTCCACGAAATCGAGAAGATGGGCCGCAAGATCGTCGATTCCAACGAGCTGTTCTTCGAGGACTTTGAAATCCCGATGGAGGATCGGATCGGCGAGGAAGGCAAAGGCTTCCAGTACATTCTCGAAGGGATGAACCCCGAGCGCATCCTGATTGCGGCCGAAGCCGTGGGTCTCGGTAAGCTCGCGCTGTCGCGCGCGACGGAGTACGCCAAGACGCGCACCGTGTTCAACCGCCCGATCGGCAAGAACCAGGGTATCCAGCATCCGCTCGCGGTGAACTGGGTCGAGCTCGAAGCGGCCTGGCTGATGGTGATGTCGGCGGCGTGGCAATACGACAAGGGCATGCCGTGCGGCGCTGCGGCCAATGCCGCGAAATATCTGGCGGGCGAGGCGGGCTTCTCGGCCTGTGAGCAGGCGGTGATGACCCATGGCGGCTTCGGTTATGCCAAGGAATTCCATGTCGAACGCTATTTGCGCGAGGTGCTGATCCCGCGCATTGCGCCGGTCAGCCCGCAGCTCGCACTCAGCTTCATCGCGGAAAAGGTGCTGGGGCTCGCGAAGTCCTACTGAACGAGTCTCGCGGCGCAACCAAACAGGCCGGCTTATTCGGCGGCGATGCGTTCCATCGCCATGGCACGAAGCCTGGCGCGTTGGATCTTGACGCCGTTGGCGCTGTCGGTGACGGGGAAGGCGTCCACGACATAGATCTGCGCCGGCACCTTGTAGCCGGCGAGCCGTTCGCGCAGATGAGCGGTCAGCGCCTCCTGTCGCGGTGGATCTCCAGTCGGGATCACGAAGGCGACGCAACGTGCTTGACCCCTGAGATCGACCGCGACGACCTGGGCGTCGGCGACGCCGGTGCAGGATTTGAGCTCGTCCTCGATTTCGCCGGGCGCGACCAGGAAGCCGCCGAGCCGCATCGCATCGCCGGCGCGCGTCTCGTAGACAAAGGAGCCGTCGCCGCGCAGCCGGCCGATGTCCCCGGTGCGGAAGAACCCGTCGGCGGTGATCGCTTCATGCGTTGCCGCGGGATTGTTGAAGTAGCCGAGGAAGCGTGACGGCGCGCTGATCTCGATCTCGCCGGACACGCCTTGGGGTGCAAGCTCGCCGGTCTCGACATCGCGTACGCGGACTTTCGCGTCAGGCGACATCGGCCAGCCGCCGCCCTCGATGCGGTCGGCGAAAGCATCACCGGTGCGGCCGATCGAGAACAGCGCCTGCACCTCGCTCGAACCGTAGAGACCGAACAGCTTCATGCCGCGCGCCTCTGCTTCGACTGCCAGCTCGCGCCAGCCGGGCTGGAACGCGGCGAAGCCACAGACTTCGAGATATGGAAATGGGCGCGGCGCATCGGTGAGGGCGAGAATGCGCCGGAACATCTCGTCGGAGCCGAAGGAATGCGTGATCCTGCACGCGCTGAGAATCTTGAGGGCCGGCGCGGCTTCGAAGGCGTCGAGCACATGGATGGTCGCGCCGGCTGCGATGAAGCCGAGCAGGCTCGTCATGCCGAACGTGCCGCAGAACGGCAGCATCGCCAGCAGCGAATGACGCCGGTGATCGAGTTGGAGCGCGCGGGCGACGGAGGCGGCGTGCGTCGCCAGCGTCCGCTGCGAATGCGCGACCAGCTTCGGGCCCTTGGTGGTGCCTGACGTCGTGTAGAGCAGCACGGGCAGGTCGACGTCGTCCTGGGCCGGCGGAGCCGGTGAATAGGATTTCTCAAACGCGTCGAACCGCACGCAGGGCCAGTGTGCCGGGATCGCATCCGCGCCAACCACCGCGAGCCTTTGCAGCGCCGGCACCTCGTCTTTGGTGATGCCTGCGAGGATGGCGGCAAAATCGATCGAGCGGAATGCGGCCTCGACCACCATGAGCTTCGCACCGGACACGCGAAGCAGATGCGCGACTTCCGCGCTGCGGTAGCGCGTGTTGACGGCGGCGACGACCGCGCCGAGCCGTGCGGCGGCGAACAGCAGTGCGAGCCATTCGACCCGGTTGACCAGCCAGACCGCGACGACGTCGCCCTTGCCGATGCCCTGCGCGGCGAGCCAGGCGGCGGTCTGCTCGACCTTTGCCGCGAATTCCACGCGGGAGAAGAGTGTGCCGTCGAATACGAAGGCAGGATCGGCGGCGGTCTCGATCCGGATCAGCGATTGCAGCGAAAAAGCGTCGGCGCTCATGCCGACTGGAGTAACGCGCCCGCGCAAACCTGTCTACTTGGTGCCGAACATCCGGTCGCCGGCATCGCCCAGGCCCGGCACGATGTAGCCGTGGTCGTTGAGCCGCTCGTCGATTGCGGCGGTCCAGATCGGCACGTCGGGATGCTCGCTCTGGAACTGGGCGATGCCCTCGGGCGCGGCCAGAAGGCAGACGAAGCGGATGTCGCGGGCGCCGCGGGCTTTGAGCAGTGAGGCGCCGGCGCAGGCCGAATTGCCGGTCGCCAGCATCGGGTCCATCAGGATCACGGTGCGGTCGGACAGGTCCTGCGGGGCCTTGAAGTAATATTCCACGGCCTGCAACGTCTCGGGGTCGCGGTAGAGCCCGATATGGGCGATGCGCGCCGAAGGCATCAAGGCGAGCATGCCGTCGAGGAAGCCGACGCCGGCGCGCAGGATCGGCGCCAGCGTGAGCTTCTTGCCGGCGATCTTCGGCGCCTGCATTGGCGCGATCGGCGTCTCTATCTCGACCAGCTCCAGCGGCAGGTCACGCGTCACCTCGTAGCAGAGCAGCATCCCGATCTCGTTCAGGATCTCGCGAAAGCTCTTGGTCGAGCGATCCTTCTCCCGCATCAGGGAGAGCTTGTGCTGGACCAGGGGGTGGGCGACGACGTTGACGCTGCTTGTGCTCATGAAACCGATCTACACGGTTCCGTGAAATTGCGCCAGATCGGGCAGGCCTTTTCCGCGGGACAGCTTGCCTCAACCCGGCATTGCGACTGCGCTGCGCGCGCGGTTGCTCGCTTCAAAGGCCGCCATGGTCAGCTCGCGTGCCGTTGCCGCGCGCGGCGGCGCGACCCTAAACGCCCAGGCCGCGTGCTGCTAGCGCGATCGCGAGCGTCAGCACGGCGCCCCAGATCATGCTCAGCGTCATCGTCAAGACGATAACGGTGACCACCCGCTCCAGATTTCGCGTGCCGGTCTGCATGCGCGTTTAACCGACATTGTCGCAGCCGATCGGCTCGTAGAGCGGATCGCGGGCCGGACGAACAGAGGGAACGCTCGGCCGGGCTGCCTCCGCGGTCAGCACCTGCACCTCGGCAAAGGCCGACATCAGAGAGAGCGCAAGGTCGGCATGGCGGCCCTCGACCGCGGAGTCCAGCCAGTCCGGCAGTTCGCGTTGGCGCGACAGGGCGCAATGCCACTCCCCATCGTCATAGGCGATACGGCGGACCTGCCAAAGCGGCAGCTCGAGCTCCATCAATGCGAGCGCGGCATCGGCCCAAGCCTCGACGTCGATCAGGCTCATGACGCGCGCGGTGCCTGCGCTTTGCCTGAGCGAGGGGAAGCGTCGGCACGCCCTATCGATGATCTCGATCATCAACGGCCGAGTCGCTGCGCTCGCGGCGCGAATGCGTTCACCCAGCAAGAGCAGATCACGGCGTTCGAGAGCGGCGGTCACTTGGGCCTCGTGGACATCTGCGTCGGTCAGTCGGCCGGCGTGTCCAAGATGGCTGGAACGGCATTTGAAAACGAGGTGAGAAAGGGGCGGAAGATATAAGGATTTCATAAAGGCGCGGATGCACTTGCCCGACCGACCACGGCAAGCCGGCTCGCCGGCCTTTATGAGATTCCTATAACTTCGCCGCGGCCTCCGTCTCGAAAACCTATGTCCGCGGTGGCACGTCAGCGTCGTGCCGCCGGCAGGCCGAGAATAATTGCCGGACATAGGGACAGACGAGGATCATCTCCATGATGGACATTCTGATGCTGGCGCTGGGCTTTGTCTTGTTCGCGCTCGCGGTCGGCTATACCTACGCCTGCGAACGGCTTTGAGGGAGCGGACCATGATCTTCGATTATGCGCTCGCCGGCGCCGTCTCGTTCGGCCTCCTGATGTATCTCACCTACGCGCTGCTGCGGCCCGAACGGTTCTGAGCGGGCGCCGCTCTAACGCGATTCCACAAAGGCTCTCTCCATGACCGTGATCGGTTGGCTCCAGATCATTCTCTATTGTGCCATCATCGTCGCGCTGACCAAGCCGCTCGGCTGGTACATGACGCGCGTCTTCAGCGGCGAGCGGACGTTCCTGTCGCCGGTGCTGCGCCCGATCGAGGCCGGCATCTACCGGATCTCCGGCGTCGACGAGAAGCGCGAGCAGCACTGGCTGACCTACACGGTCGCCATGCTGCTGTTCCATGTCGGCGGCTTCCTCATCATCTACGGCCTCATGCGGCTCCAGGCCGTGCTGCCGTTCAATCCGGCCGGGCAGTCCGCGGTTGCCGAGGATCTGTCCTTCAACACCGCGATCTCCTTCATCACCAACACCAACTGGCAGAACTACGCCGGCGAGAGCACGCTCTCCTATCTGACCCAGATGGTCGGCCTCACGCACCAGAATTTCCTGTCGGCGGCGACCGGCATCGTGCTCGCGGTGGCGCTGATCCGCGGCTTTGCCCGCGCATCCATGCGCACCGTCGGCAATTTCTGGGTCGATGTGACCCGCTGCACGCTCTACATACTGCTGCCGATCTGCGTCGTGTTCGCGCTGTTCCTGGTCTGGCAGGGCATGCCGCAGACGCTGGGCAACTACGTCGAAGCGACCACGCTCGAAGGCACCAAGCAGACCATTGCGGTCGGTCCGGTCGCCTCGCAGGTCGCGATCAAGATGCTGGGGACCAATGGCGGCGGCTTCTTCAACGCCAATGCCGCGCACCCGTTCGAAAATCCGACCGCGCTGTCGAATTTCGTGCAGATGCTGTCGACCTTCGTGCTCGGTGCGGCGCTGACCAACGTGTTCGGCCGCATGGTCGGCAACCAGCGCCAGGGCTGGGCGATCCTCGCCGTAATGGGCGTGCTGTTCGTCGCGGGCGTCGCCGTCGCCTACTGGGCGGAGGCTCAGGGCACCTCGACGCTCCAGGCGCTGGGCCTGACCGGGGGCAACATGGAGGGCAAGGAAGTCCGCTTCGGCATCGTTGCGTCCGCGCTGTTCGCGGTCATCACCACCGCCGCTTCGTGCGGCGCGGTGAACGCCATGCACGACAGTTTCACCGCGCTCGGCGGCATGATCCCGCTGATCAACATGGAGCTCGGCGAAATCATCGTCGGCGGCGTCGGCGCCGGTATGTACGGCATGCTGCTGTTCGTCATCCTCGCGATCTTCGTCGCAGGCCTGATGGTCGGCCGCACGCCGGAATATGTCGGCAAGAAGATCGAGGCGCGTGAGGTCAAGATGGCGATGCTCGCCATTCTCGTCCTGCCCCTGATGATTCTCGGCTGGACCGCCGTCGCCGTGGTGCTGCCGTCGGCCGTGGCATCGATGGCCAATGCCGGCCCACACGGTTTCGCCGAAGTGCTCTATGCCTATACCTCCCAGACCGCCAATAACGGCTCCGCCTTTGCGGGCCTCACCGGTAATACGCCGTTCTACAATCTGACCGGCGGCGTTGCCATGTTCGTCGGCCGCTTCTTCATGATCGTGCCGGCGATGGCGATCGCGGGATCGCTGGCGGAGAAGAAATCCATTCCGCCGTCGATGGGGACCTTTCCGACTACCGGCGGCCTGTTCGTCGGCCTCGTCGTCGGCGTCATCCTGATCATGGGCGGCCTGACCTTCTTCCCGGCGCTCGCGCTCGGCCCCATTGTCGAGCACCTCGCGATGAACGCCGGCAACGTCTTCTGATCCAGCTCTTTCGGAGTGACCTCCATGGAACCCGTCCATAAACCCAACAAGCGCATGCCGGTCTCGGCGATGCTGGATCCCAGGATCGTGGTGCCCGCCCTCGGTGCAGCCTTCACCAAGCTCGATCCGCGGTCCATGATCAAGAACCCCGTGATGTTCGTGGTCGAGATCGTGGCCGCGCTCACCACCGTGATCTTCGTCCGCGACCTCGTCATCGGCGGGGAAAATCTCGCCTTCACCTTCCAGATCATCCTCTGGCTGTGGTTCACCGTGCTGTTCGCAAACCTTGCCGAAGCGGTGGCCGAGGGCCGGGGCAAGGCGCAGGCCGAGACGCTGCGCAAGACCCGCACCGAGAGCCAGGCCAAGCTCCTGAGCGGCGCGGGCCGCGACTACAAGCTCGTATCAGGCACGAGCCTGAAGGTCGGCGATCTCGTGCTGGTCGAGGCGGGCGACACGATCCCATCGGACGGTGAAGTGATCGAGGGCGTCGCCTCCGTCAACGAGGCCGCCATCACCGGCGAGTCCGCGCCCGTGATCCGCGAATCCGGCGGCGACCGCTCGGCCGTGACCGGCGGCACGCAGGTGCTGTCGGACTGGATCCGCGTCCGCATCACCGCCGCGCAGGGCTCGACCTTCATCGACCGCATGATCAAGCTGGTCGAGGGCGCCGAGCGGCAGAAGACGCCGAACGAGATCGCGCTCAACATCCTGCTCGCCGGCCTCACCATCATCTTCGTGTTCGCCACCGTGACCATTCCGAGCTACGCGGCCTATGCCGGCGGCTCGATCTCCGTGATCGTGCTGGTCGCGCTGTTCGTGACGCTGATCCCGACCACGATCGGCGCGCTGTTGTCGGCGATCGGCATCGCCGGCATGGACCGCCTGGTGCGCTTCAACGTGCTCGCCATGTCCGGCCGCGCGGTCGAAGCTGCCGGTGATGTCGACACGCTGCTGCTCGACAAGACCGGCACCATCACGCTCGGCAATCGGCAGGCGACCGCCTTTCGTCCCGTGCGCGGTGTCACCGAGCAGGAGTTGGCCGATGCCGCCCAGCTCGCCTCGCTCGCGGACGAGACGCCGGAAGGCCGCTCCATCGTCGTGCTCGCCAAGGAGAAGTACGGGATCCGTGGCCGCGACATGGCCGAGCTGGGAGCGACCTTCGTTCCGTTCACGGCGCAGACCCGCATGAGCGGCGTCAACGCCGGCGGCTCGTCGGTGCGCAAGGGTGCGGTCGATGCCATCCTCAACTATATCGGCGGCGGCGCGCCGATCGCGATCGCCTCGGGCAACGCGGCACGGGCCTTGCAGCCCGCGGCTTTGTCCGAGGCCGGCCGCGAGATCAGCGCCATTGCCGACGAAGTCGCCAAATCGGGCGGCACGCCGCTGGCTGTCGCCAAGGACGGCAAGCTGCTCGGAATCGTTCAGCTCAAGGATATCGTCAAGGGCGGCATTCGCGAGCGCTTCGCCGAGCTGCGCCGCATGGGCATCCGCACCATCATGATCACCGGCGACAATCCGACGACGGCCGCTGCCATCGCGGCGGAGGCCGGCGTCGACGATTTCCTGGCGCAGGCAACGCCCGAGGACAAGCTCAAGCTGATCCGCGACGAGCAGGCCAAGGGCAAGCTGGTGGCGATGTGCGGCGACGGCACCAACGACGCCCCGGCGCTCGCCCAGGCCGATGTCGGTGTCGCCATGAACACCGGCACCCAGGCCGCGCGCGAAGCCGGCAACATGGTCGATCTCGACTCCAACCCGACCAAGCTGATCGAGGTGGTCGAGATCGGCAAGCAGCTCTTGATGACGCGCGGCGCGCTGACGACGTTCTCGATCGCCAACGACGTCGCAAAATATTTTGCGATCATCCCGGCGATGTTCCTGGCGTTCTATCCCCAGCTTGGCGTGATCAACGTCATGAGCCTGTCGAGCCCGCAGAGCGCCATCCTGTCGGCGATCATCTTCAATGCGCTCGTCATCATTGCGCTGATCCCGCTGGCGCTGAAAGGCGTTGCCTATCGCGCGGTCGGCGCCGGTGCGCTGCTCCGGCGTAACCTCTTGATCTACGGGCTTGGCGGCATCGTCGTGCCCTTCATCGGTATCAAGGCGATCGACCTCGTCGTCGTCGCCTTGCATTTGGCCTAACGCGTCATTGCGAGGAGCGAAGCGACGAAACTATCCAGACTGCCTCAGTGGAAGGACGCTGGATTGCTTCGCTTCGCTCGCAATGACGAAAGAAATAGGAGAAGCACATGCTCAGAGAAATCCGCCCGGCCATCGTGCTCTTGCTGGTGCTCACCGCCATCACGGGCCTCGCCTATCCGCTCGCGATGACGGCCATCGCCGGTGCGCTCTTCCCGGCGCAGGCGCAAGGCAGCATGATCGAGAAGGACGGCAAGGTGATCGGGTCCGCCCTGATCGGGCAGGAGTTCAAGGACGACAAGTACTTCCACGGCCGCCCTTCGGCAACGCTGGCGCCGGACCCGAATGATTCGACCAAGACGGTTGCGGCGCCCTACAACGCCGCCAATTCGGGCGGCTCCAACCTCGGCCCGACCAGCAAGGCGCTGGCCGACCGGCTGAAGGAGGATGTGGACAAGCTCAAGACCGAGAATCCGAATGCGCAGGTGCCGGTCGACCTGGTCACCACCTCCGCCAGCGGTCTCGACCCTGACATCTCGCCGGAAGCAGCGGAATTCCAGGTGCCGCGCGTTGCCAAGGCCCGGAATATGCCGCAGGACGCTGTGAAGCAGATCGTGGCGGCCAACGTTCAGGGCCGCTTGCTAGGCCTGATGGGCGAACCTCGCGTTAACGTACTGGCGCTGAACCTCGCGCTGGATCGCGCTGCAGCCAAGTAGCGGTCTAGGCTCGCGGTGCGCAGATGATTATATTGATAGCATGGTCCGAGAGCGCCGCGATCCCGAACAACGTCCCTCTCCCGAGGCGCTGCTGGAAGCTGCGCGTCGGGAGGAGAGCGCGAGCGGCAGGCTGAAGATCTTCGTCGGCGCCGCGCCCGGCGTCGGCAAGACCTATGAGATGCTGCAAAGCGCCCATGCCAAGCGCAAGGCCGGCATCGACGTGGTGGTCGGCTTCGTCGAGACCCATGGCCGCGCCGAGACCGAGGCGCTGGTGCGCGATCTCGAAGTGGTCCCGCGCAAGAGGCTGGACTACCGCGGCCAGGTTGTCGAGGAGATGGATCTCGATGCGGTGATCGCGCGGCGGCCGCAGATTGCGCTGGTCGACGAGCTCGCCCACACCAACGCGGCCGGCAGCCGCCATCCCAAGCGCTATCTCGACGTCGAGGAGCTGCTCTCGCACGGCATCGACGTCTACACCGCCGTCAACATCCAGCATATCGAGAGCCTGAACGACGTCGTTGCGCAGATCACCCATGTCAGGGTGCGCGAGACCGTGCCGGATTCGGTGTTCGACCGCGCCGACGCGATCGAGCTGATCGACCTCACGCCCGACGATCTGATCCAGCGGCTGAAGGAGGGCAAGGTCTATGTGCCCAAGCAGGCCGAGCGGGCACTGGAGCATTATTTCTCGCCGGGCAATCTCACGGCGCTCCGCGAACTCGCACTGCGGCGCACCGCCGAGCGGGTCGACGAGCAGCTCCTCAACCACATGCAGGCGAACGCGATTCCCGGTCCCTGGGCCGCGGGTGAGCGCATTCTCGTCTGCGTCAGCGAGGATCCGCGCGCGGCCGGCCTCGTGCGCTACACCAAGCGGCTGGCCGATCGGCTGCATGCGCCGTTCACCGCGATCTCGATCGAGACGCGGCGATCCCTGCAATTGTCCGACGAGGAGCGGGATCGGCTGGCCGATACGTTGCGGCTTGCGGAATCGCTCGGCGGAGAGGCGCTGACCATTCCCGCCGTCGGCCGCCGCATCGCCGACGACGTCGTCAATTTCGCGCAAGGCAACAACGTCACCCAGATCGTGATCGGCAAATCGACGCGCTCGCGCTGGTTCGAGATGACGCGCGGCTCCGTCGTGCACGACCTGGTGCGCCGCGCCGGCAACATCACCGTCCACGTCATCGCAGGTGACGAGCTGCCCGGCGAGGCCGCGCCCAAGACCGCGGTGCAGACCGCTGCGCGCTCGGAGCCGTTCGATCCGCTGCCCTATCTGAAGGCGCTCGGGATCGTGCTGATCGGCCTCGGCGCCGCCGAGCTGATCCAGCCCCGGTTCGGGCTCGAGAACGTCGACCTCGTGCTGCTGACCTCGGTCGTCGCGGTTGCCGTGCGCTATGGCTTATGGCCGTCGCTGCTGGCGACGGTGGCGGCTTCACTGTGCTACAATTTCTTCTTCATTCCGCCGATCTACACGTTCACGATCACGGATCCGACCAACGTCGCCGCCTTCGTGCTGTTCATGGTGGTGGCGATGCTCGTCTCCAATGTCGCAGCGCGCGTGCGTACGCAGGCCGATGCGGCGATCGGCCGGATCAGGATGACCGAGCAGCTCTATGCCTTCAGCCGCAAGCTCGCCGGCACCGCCACGCTCGACGACGTCTTGTGGGCGACCGCCTACCAGATCGCGCTGATGCTGAAGGTGCGCGTCGTTCTGCTGTTGCCCGACGAGGGTCTGCTCACGGTGAAATCGGGCTATCCGCCGGAGGATGAGCTCGATCAGGCCGACCTCGCTGCGGCCAACTGGGCCTGGAGCAACGATCGCGCCGCCGGCCGCGGCTCGGACACCTTGCCGGGCGCAAAACGACTGTTTCTGCCGATGCGCACCGGCCGGCGTCCGATCGGTGTGATCGGCATCGACAACGACCGCACCGGCCCGCTGCTGACGCCGGACCAGCGCCGGCTGCTCGATGCGCTGGTCGACCAGGGCGCGCTCGCGATCGAGCGCGTGCTGCTGGTCGAGGACATGGACCGCGTCAAGCGCACTGTCGAATCCGAGCGCCTGCGGTCGGCGCTGTTGACCTCGATCTCGCATGATCTGAAAACGCCGCTCGCCTCCGTGCTCGGCGCAGCCTCGACCATGCGCGATCTTGCCGGCGCTCTCTCTGACACCGAGAAGCGCGACCTGCTCGCGACCGTCATCGACGAATCCGAGCGGCTCAACCGCTTCATTGCCAATCTGCTCGACATGACCAAGCTCGAATCCGGCGCCATCGTGCCCAACACGGCGCTGCACGATCTCGACGAAATCGTGGGCAGCGCGCTCCGGCGCGCCAGCAAGATCCTTGGCGCCCACAAGGTCGAGCTGGTGCTGGCCGCCGATCTGCCGATGCTCCAGCTCGATGCCGTGCTGTTCGAGCAGGTGCTGTTCAATCTGCTCGACAATGCCGCCAAATACGCGCCATCCGGGACCACGATCTCGATCCGGGGCCGGCGCGACAGCAGTCACGTCGTGCTCGAGATCGCCGATGAGGGCGCCGGCATTCCCCCTGACGAGCTCGAGAGTGTGTTCGACAAGTTCTATCGCGTGCAGAAGGGCGATCACGTCCGCCCGGGGACCGGGCTCGGGCTCGCCATCTCCCGCGGCTTCGTCGAGGCGATGCGCGGCACGATCTCCGCTGCCAATCGCAGCGAGCGCAGCGGCGCGGTCCTCACCATCCGCCTGCCCGTTCCGGCAGAGAGTCACGCATTGGATACCGCCGCATGAGCGCTGCTCCGATCAAGGTCCTGGTCATCGACGACGAGCCGCCGATCCGCAAATTGCTGCGGATGGGGCTGACGACCCAAGGCTACGAAATCCTGGAAGCGTCGACCGGCAAGACCGCGCTGGAAAAGCTCGGCGAAGAGCCGGCGCTGATCATTCTCGATCTGGGCCTGCCCGACGTTCAGGGGCACGAGCTGCTCCGCACCATCCGCACCCGCAACGAAGGCGTGCCGATCGTGGTGCTGTCCAGCCGCGGTGACGAAGCCGGCAAGGTCCAGGCGCTCGATCTCGGTGCCGACGATTATCTGACCAAGCCGTTCGGCATGGAGGAGCTCCTGGCGCGCCTGCGCGCCGCGTTGCGCCACCAGCTTCAGATCAAGGGCGAGCGCCCTTTGTTCCGCACCGGCGATCTCTCGGTCGATCTCGTCCGCCGCATCGTCAAGGTCGGGGACCGTGACGTGAAGCTCTCGCCGAAGGAATATGACCTGTTGCGCGTGCTGGTGCAGCATGCCGGCAAGGTGCTCACCCACCGCTTCCTGCTGAGGGAGCTCTGGGACGAATTGACCGACGCGCAGTACTTGCGCGTCTATGTCCGCCAGCTCCGCCAGAAGATCGAAGCCGATCCCGAACGGCCGCAATATGTGCTCACGGAAACGGGCATCGGGTACCGGCTGAAGGCGGGGGATTGAGCGTTCGACTTGGCGGCATGGTGTGCTGGCTTGAGGCGCACTCGTCATGGCCGGGCTTGACCCGGCCATCCACGTCTATCGGCGTGTGAGGACAGGCGTGGATGCCCGGGTCGAGCCGGGCATGACGACAGAGGTTGTGGCGCAAGCCTGTTTCCGCAATGACGGTGCAAGGTCAACCCGCCTTCCTGTGCCTCGCAGCTGTCCGGTGCGTCTTCTTCGCGGCTCGGTGCCGTCCCGTCGCACGCCGCGCATGTGACTTCGCCGCAGTCTTCTTGCCGCCGCGCCCCTTCAGGCTCTGCTTCAGCGCGTCCATCAGGCTGATGACGTTGCTCGGTCGCTCCTCGGGCTCCGGCAGTTCGATCTTCTTGCCGCTGGCCTTGCGCTTCACCAGTGCCTTCAGCGCGTCCTCGTATTCGTCCTTGAATTTGCTGGGATCGAAATGTGCCGCCTTGGTCTGCAGGATGTGGCCGGCGAGCTCGACCATGTCCTTGGTGATCTTCGGGCTCTTGATGTCGTCGAAGAACTGGTCCTCGTCGCGCAGCTCGTAAGGGAATCGCAGCGTGGTGCCGAGCAGGCCCTTGCCGAGCGGCTCGATCGCCATGACGTGCTCGCGATTGGTGAGAACGATCTTGGCCAGCGCCACGCGGTCCTCATCCTTCATGGCGTCGCGGATCACCGCGAAGGCGTCGACGGCGGCCTTGCCGTCGGGCGCGATGTAATAGGGATGGTTGAGATAGCGCTTGTCGATTTCCTCGCGCGGCACGAAGCTTTCGATGTCGATGGTGTGGTTGCTTTCGATCTGGACTGCCTCGAGCTCCTCCGGCTCGATCTCGACATATCTGCCCTTGCTCAGCTCGTAACCGCGCCCCTTCTGATCGCTCTCGACGACGTCGCCGGTCTCGGAATCGATCATCTGCTGCTTGAGCCGGTTCCCGGTCTCGCGGTTGATGAGATGAAACCGCGTCTTCTCCGCGGCGGTTGCCGCCGGGTAGAGCACCACCGGGCAGCTCACCAGCGAGAGCTTCAACGTTCCCTTCCAATAGGCGCGCGGGGCCATTCCATTCTCCAGCGTTTTCAAGGCGTTTTGGAACCCCAACCGTCGCACAGGGTTTTGGTTCCGGACGGGACTTTGACCGTGATAGGCTTGAACGCCGAAAGAGAAGCGGGACCGGTCGTGCTGCAAAAACTCTCCACTTACCGACAGAAGCGTGACTTCGAGAAGACGCCCGAACCATCGGGCAGGACCACAGTGGCCCCCTCGAAACAGCGGCGGTTCGTGATCCAGAAGCACGATGCGACGCGCCTGCATTACGATCTCCGGCTCGAACTCGACGGCGTGTTCAAGTCCTGGGCGGTGACGAAAGGGCCCTCGCTCGATCCGCACGACAAGCGCCTCGCGGTCGAGGTCGAGGACCACCCGCTCGAGTATGGCGATTTCGAAGGCACGATTCCCGAAGGCCAATATGGCGGCGGCACCGTGATGCTTTGGGATCGAGGCTATTGGGAATCGGAAGATCCGGAAGCCGGCTTCAAGAAGGGTGATCTCAAGTTCACGCTCCACGGCGACAAGCTGCATGGCAGCTGGGTCCTGGTGCGCATGCGCAAGCGCGGCGGCGAGAAGCGGACCAACTGGCTGCTGATCAAGCATCGTGACGAATATGTCCGCGAAGGCGCGGACAACGACATTCTGGAGCAGGACAAGTCCGTCGCCTCCGGCCGCGCGATGGAGCAGATCGCCGAAGGCAAGGGCCGCGCGCCGAAGCCGTTCATGCTGGCCAAGGGTCCCAAGGGCAAGGCCGATGCAGTCTGGCAGTCCAACCGTGCCGAGGAGACGAAAGGGCGTACGGTGAAGCCGGCGCCGCGAACGGCGTTGAAAGCCGGCAAAGCAGGGAAGAAGAGCGCCACGACCGCGACGAACGCCGAGAAGGTCTCGGAGATGCCGGACTTCGTTGCGCCGCAGCTCTGTACGCTGGTCGAGCGGCCGCCGCCCGGCGAGGGCTGGTGCCACGAGATCAAGTTCGACGGCTACCGGGTGCAGCTCCGGGTCGAGGACGGCGAGGCGACGCTGAAGACGCGCAAGGGTCTCGACTGGACCGGCAAGTTCGCCTCGATTGCCAAGGAAGCGGCAGCGCTGCCGGACGTGATGATCGACGGAGAGATCGTCGCACTCGACCATACCGGTGCGCCGAACTTCTCCTCGCTGCAAGCTGCGCTGTCCGATGGCAAGACCGACGAGCTGATCTTCTTTGCCTTCGACCTGCTTTTCGCGGAGCACGAGGATTACCGTCGTCTGCCGCTCGGCGAACGCAAGGCCCGGCTGAAGGAGCTGCTGGGCCAGCGCAAGCGGAAATCGAGCCAGATCCGCTATGTCGAGCATTTCGAGAGCGGCGGTGATGCCGTGCTCAGATCGGCCTGCAAGCTCGAGCTCGAAGGCGTGGTGTCGAAGAAGCTGGATGCCCCGTATCGGTCCGGCCGCACCGAGAGCTGGGTCAAGTCGAAATGTCGGGCCGGCCACGAGGTGGTGATCGGCGGCTACAAGACCACCAGCGGCAAATTCCGCTCGCTGATGGCCGGCGTGCAGCGTGGCGATCATCTCGCCTTCGTCGGCATGGTCGGCACCGGCTTTGGCGCGGACAAGCTCAAGCGCATCATGCCTCTTCTGAAGGCCATGGAGACCAAGCAAAACCCCTTCGGCGGCAAGAACGCACCGAAGAAGACCCGCGACGTGCACTGGCTGAAGCCGGAGCTCGTCGCCGAGATCGAGTTTGCCGGCTTCACCGCCGACGGCAATATTCGCCAGGCGGCATTCAAGGGATTGCGGCAGGACAAGCCGGCCGAGGAGGTCGAGGCCGAGGCGCCGGTCGATACCGAGCTCGCCGAACCCTCGGCCAGGAAGCCGGCGCGCACGAAGGCGGGCGGACAATCGAAGCAGGCCGCTCAAAATGCCGAGGTCATGGGTGTCGTCATCTCCAAACCGGACAAGGAGCTCTGGCCTGATGACGGCAATGGTGAGCCCGTCACCAAGCTGGACCTTGCCCGCTATCTCGAAGCCGTCGGCGAATGGATGATCGTGCACCTCAAGGGCCGGCCTTGTTCGCTGATCCGCGCCCCCGACGGTATCAAGGGCGAATGCTTCTTCCAGCGCCACGCCATGCAGGGGCAGTCGAACCTTCTGGAGCTCGCGCGGGTCTCCGGCGACCGCAAGCCCTATCTCGAGATCGATCGGGTCGAGGGGCTTGCCGCCGTGGCGCAGATCGGCGGCGTCGAGTTGCATCCCTGGAACTGCGCGCCTTATGCCTACGACACGCCGGGCCGGCTGGTGTTCGATCTCGATCCCGCGCCCGACGTGGACTTCGCCGAGGTCGTCGAAGCGGCCAAGGAGATGCGGCAGCGGCTGGGTGATGTCGGCATGGACAGCTTCTGCAAGACCACGGGCGGCAAGGGCCTCCACGTGGTGGTGCCGCTGCTCCACGGCGCGCGCGAGAAGGTGAGCTGGAAGGAAGCCAAGGCATTTGCACAAGGCGTCTGCCAGTGGATGGCCAATGACGATCCCGAACGCTATCTGCTCAACATGTCGAAGAAGCTGCGCAAGCGAAAGATCTTCCTGGATTATCTCCGCAACGACCGCATGTCGACCGCGGTTGCCCCGCTGTCGCCGCGGGCGCGCGTCGGCGCCACGGTATCGATGCCGCTGACTTGGGCGCAGGTGAAGAGCGATCTCGATCCGAAGAAGTATACGCTGCGCACCGTGCCGGGCCTGTTGCCGAGATCGAAAGCATGGGAGGGTTATGACGATGCCGCCGCGTCGATCAAAGCGGCGATGAAGAAGCTGGCGGCGAAGGCGAGCTAGGTGCTTTCCAAACGTCATTCCAGGCTGCGCGAAGCGCAGACCCGGAATCCAGAGATTTGTGGCGCGAGGTTCCGGGTTCGCGCGTGCGCGCGCCCCGGAATGACCGCCCTAACTAGATCCGCCCCATCAGCAGTAGGATCAGCAGGATGATGATGACGAGCCCAAGGCCGCCGCCGCCATAATAGCCGGTGCCGTAGAACGGCCCGCCGCCGATGCCGCTGAAGCCGCCCAGCAGGGCGATGACCAGAATGATCAGAATGATCGTGCCGATTGACATACGAATCTCCTCAGCCCTTTGATGAAAGGGTCGTTTGCACCTGTCCCGTCGTGTGGGAGCAACTTGCCGTATGTTTTAAAGTTCCGGCTCCGCAACGTGGGCGCCGGCCCCAGCTCGCATGGAACCTTTGCCCTTCCGTCGGCCATGTCTAGGTGGGGATCAGTCAGCAGGGGTCAGGACCATGTCAGCGCCGCTTGTCGTCTCAATTCCGCATCGTCTCGGCCGCGAGGAGGCGGTGCGCCGGCTCAAGGCAGGGCTTGGCCGCGCCGCAGCAAGCATTCCCGTGATGCAGGTGGAGGAGGAACGCTGGAGCGGAGACAGCATGAACTTCCGCATCCGTGCGCTGGGGCAGGTCGCGACCGGTCAGATCGACGTGGCCGACGATCAGGTCCGGGTCGAGGTGGTGCTGCCCTGGCTGTTGCAGCGCTTTGCCGAGATGGCGCAGGCGACGATCAGGAAGCGCGGCCAATTGCTGTTGACCAAAGACGGGGGAAAGTAACTTCAGGCGTGCACGCGCTGCCGCGAGGGCCTGATGGCGTTCGCAGTTCGGGCCGCGATGGCCGAGGCGGGAAAGTCGCGGAAAGCCTGGGCGAGCGGCAGGTCGTTCCCCGCAAGGCCGGGCACGGTATAGCCTGTGATGTCGATCGTCGCGTCAAGCCCCTCCAGTGCGGGCCATTCCCGGCCTGCTTGGGTGAACGGCGCGAACTGACGCCCGACCACGACAATCGCAGCCGTGCGGCCGTGGCGACGCGCGAAGGCGATGACATGGTCGGCATGTGCGCCCTGTACTTCCAGCGGCTGGTAGTCGCCTTGCGCGAACACGTCGGCAAGCTCGTTGCGCAGCTTGACCAGATGCCGCGTCCAGGCCAGCTTGAGCCGGCCGTCCGGCCAGCTCTTGATCAGGCCGTTCCAGTCCGGCGCTTCCAATGACGTCAGCGCCGCGCGGCGCGCGGCGAAGTCGACGGGGCGGCGGTTGTCGGGATCGACCAGCGACAGGTCCCAGAATTCGCTGCCTTGATAGAAGTCCGGCACGCCCGGCAGCGTCGCCTTGAGCGTGAGCTGGCTCAGCGAGTTCAACGTGCCGAGCAGCGCGACGCGGCGAGCCAGGGTTTGCAACGCCTCCAGGAATTCGGCGGATTGAGCGGGGTCGAGGATCTTCTCGATGAAGTCGCGTATGCCGTTCTCGTAGGCTTCATGCGGATTGAGCCAGCTCGTCTCCTCCTTGCCTTCGCGCGCGGCCTTGAGCGCATAAGCCTGGATGCGCTCGACGAAGGCGGCATCGATCGACTCTTGCAGCGGCCAGGTGCCGAGCAGGGTCTGGTAGAGCATGTATTCGAACGTCGCCGACGGGGCGCGGAAATTGCCGTGGAGTGTGAGATGCGGCGCGTTCAACACCTTCCATCGCGCCACCGCGCTGGTCCATTCGCCGGGAACCTCGCTCAGCGCCGCGATACGCATGCGGGCATCCTCGCCGCGCTTGGTATCGTGGGTGGCCGTCGCGGTCATGCCTTGCGGCCATTCCCTGGCGCGGGCCTGCATGGCCTGGTGGAAGGCGGGAATGGTGAGGCCGGTGCTCGCGGGATCGCCGCCGACCTCGTTCAGCGCAAGCAGCCGGTGGAATTGATAGAACGCCGTGTCCTCCAGCGACTTCGCCATCATCGGCCCGGTGAACTGCTGCACCTTCAGCGCGAACCGGCGCACGCGCGGCGTGCTGTGCGGAGGACGGCCGGGCTTGAGCAAGTCCATGGTCAGCGCGTCCCGCAGGAAGTCGAAAATGCCTTCGTCGGCGGCAAACCACTCCCGGCGGGCGCGCGCGATGGTGTCCTCGATCAGCTTGCGGTCGTGCGCGGTGGGGCCGCTGTGCGTCAGGTAGGTGCGATAGACCGGGAAATGCAGCACATAAAGTTCGAGCGCCTGCCGCAAACTGTCGGCTGAGAAGTCGCGTGTCGAATAATGCCCGTTGGCGATGCGCGCGAGCAGGCGCGTCAGCACGGTGAACTCGCTGGTAAGCAAGGTCTCGAGCACCCGCCGCTTCGCCTCCTTGACGTAAGGCGCAAGCCGCGGCGGGCGGTTGCTGATCTGCCGCCAGGTCTCGTCGAGCGCTTCCAGGCCTTTGGGATCGACCAGCACATGGGTAATGACGTTCATCCACTCGTAGCCGGTGGTGCCCTGGACGCCGGCGAAATGCGGCAGGCGCTCGTGCTCGCACAGGATCTTCTCGATCACCGTATAGAACGGCTTTGTGTTGCCCTGGGCGTCGCGCACCAGCCGGCGCAGCCGCTGGCAGTATTGTGCGGGGTCACGCAGGCCGTCGATGTGATCGAGCCGGATTCCCTGTAGTTTGCCCTCGGCGATGAGTTGCTTCACCAGCCGATGCGTGGCGGCAAATGTGCTCGCGTCCTCGACGCGCAGGCCGGCGAGGCCGTTGACGTCGAAGAAGCGGCGATAATTGATGTCGCTGGAGGCAAGCCGCCAGTGCCCGAGCTTGTAGTGCTGGCGCTCCAGGAGATGATGCAGCGTCAGCGTCTGTGCCGGGCGGTCCTTGCCGGCGCGATAGGCGGCAAGGCCGCGACTGATGATGTCGGCGGCGCCTGCGATCTCCTTGAGCTCGGTCTTGAAGGCGGGAGCTTCCTTGCGATTGGGGCGGCGCAGACCGGTGTAGCGCGCCGCGAGCGCGAGCAGGCGCTTGCCGGGCTCCGTCTCGGCGGCGTCCGCCTCCTTGACGATCACGCGCAGTATCTCGCCGTAGCGCTCCGGCGCGATGGGTAAGCGGTGCTCGAAATACCAGGCGGAGAGACTTCCCTCGTCCGGATCGTAGCGCAGCTCGATGTCGCCGCGCTCCAGCGCCTCGCCGTAGGACGTGCCGAGGATCGGCAGCAGCACGCCGCCGCGGGCGCGGTAGGCCAATTGATCCCAGTCGATGTCGAAGGAGGCCGCGTGCGGCGAGGCCTGGCCCCATTCCAGCACGTCGAGCCACCAGGGATTGTCGGAGAAGTGCACGCCGACATGGTTGGGCACGAAGTCGATGATGAGGCCGAGATCGTGCTGCTGAAGCGCCTCGCTCAGCCGCGCAAAACCGGCCTCGCCGCCCAGCTCCGGATTGAGCTGGCTGTGGTCGACCGTGTCGTAGCCATGGCTCGAGCCCTTTCGCGCCTTCATCACCGGCGAGGCGTAGAGATGCGTGATCCCCAACGCTTTCAGGTAAGGTACGACCGCGGCAGCCTTGTCGAAGTCGAAATCCGCCGTGAGCTGGAGCCGGTAGGTCGCGAGCGGAATGGCAGGAGGCATGTCAACCTCCGAGACGCCAGACCACCGACCAGGGCGGAATCCGATTGCCGGCCGCGCTGCCCCAGATCGGCGCGCCCGCACTGACGGTGGAGGTGATCTCGTGATCCGAGAGATTGGCGACGAGGCGCAACGTCGTGCCGTCGCCCATCCGCCAATGCGCGGTGAGCAGGCCGTTGTCGGCCGCCTCGGCGTCACCGAAGCTCGCGCCCTTCAGCCGCGGCACGATCTCCTTATGACGGAGCGCGAGCAGGTCCTTCACCAACGCAAGGCGCTCGTCCTGCTGCGGCGTGCGGCCGGCCCAGTCGAGCACGGCCGATTGCAGCGTTGCGGGATCGAGTGGGTCGGGCACTTCGTCGCCGTATTTTTCGTACGCCCAGGCATATTCCTGCCTGCGCCCCTTGCGCACCGCATCGGCGAGTCCACCTTGGAAGTCGCAGAAAAACGGGAAGGGGACCGTCGAGCCCCATTCCTCGCCCTGAAACAGCATCGGCACCATCGGGGCGAGCAGGGTAACCGCGAGCGCGGCCTCGATCTGTTTTGGCGATGCCAGGCTTTCCAGCCGCTCGCCAAGCGGACGATTACCGATCTGATCGTGGTTCTGCAGGAAGTTGACGAAGGTCGCCGGCGGCAGCTTGCCGCTCGGCTCGCCGCGCGGCTTCTTGCCCCAGAATTCCGAAATCTCGCCCTGATAGACGAAGCCGGAGGCGAGCGCGCGCGCAAGATCCATGCGCGGCGTCTGGTAATCTCCATAATAGCCGGCATGCTCGCCGGTCAGCATCACGTGCCAGACGTGATGATAATCGTCGTTCCACTGGCCACGATATTTGCCGTTCGGCGGGTCCTGCGCAGCATCGAGCAGGCTGGCGCAATTGTCGCCGTTCTCCAGCACGAGGTGGATGTGGCGTCCCGTGGCCTTGGCGAGCTCGCCGGCGGCAACGCTGAGGTCCTGCAGCATGGACTGCTCGCCCGGGACAGCCATGATGTGGTTGGCGGCGTCGAGCCTGAGGCCGTCGAAGCGGTAGTCGCTGAGCCAGGACAGCGCGTTCTCGACGGCAAACGCGCGCACCTGCGGCAGGCGGTAGTCGATCGCGCTGCCCCATGGCGTGTGCGCATCGGTGAAGAAGGTCGGCGCATAGCGGCCGAGATAATTCCCCTCCGGGCCGAAATGATTGTAGACCACGTCGAGGAACACCATCAGCCCGCGCAGATGGGCCTCGTCGATCAGCGTCTTCAGGTCTTCGGGCCGGCCATAGGCGCTGTCGGGCGCATACCACAGCACGCCGTCATAGCCCCAGCCGCGGCGTCCTGCGAAATCTGCCAGCGGCATCAATTCCAGCGCGGTGATGCCGGTTGCCGTGAGATGATCGAGCTTGTCGATCATGGCGCGGTAGGTGCCTTCGGCCGTGAAGGTGCCGACATGGGTCTCGATCAGCACCGTCTCTTCCCACGGACGGCCCCGCCATTCGCGCGCGCGCCATACGAAGGCGTCGTGATCGATCACCTCGCTCGGGCCGAACACGTCCTCGGGCTGGAAAGCCGAAGCAGGATCCGGCACGTCGATCTCGTCGTCGATCCTGAACTTGTAGGGGCTGCCGGCGGTGAGGCCGGCAATGTCGGCGACGTACCAGCCATCCTGCCGGCGCTGCATCGCGTGCCTGCGGTCGAGCAAGAGGTCGACACGGCGCGCGGCGGGCGCCCATAGCCGGAACGACACGCCGTCCTTCGTCGGCCTCGCCCCGAAGGATGCCCTCATGGTGCCCCCGCAAAGGCGAGCACGGAGCGCGGCGGCGCCTTGCTGTCGCTCCCGGGCAGGAAGTCGATCGTATTCAGCTTGGCATCGGTCGTGTTCAGGATCTGCTGCCAGCTCTTATATTCGGCCATTCTGGGCAATTTGAATGCGATCTCTTCGGGGGCGGCGTTCAGGACGATAAAGATCGCAGCCCCGCCCGGTTCCATCGGGCCCATCACATAGGAGAGGAATCTGCCTTCCGGAAATTTCCAGTCGCTCTCCGTCATCTCGTCGCCGGCGGGCGTCAGCCACAACGCACCGTAGGAGGCGCCGTCGTTGGGCCGGCCATCAAGCCAGCGATGGCTGCGCAGCTGCGAGAACCGGCGGCGGATGTCGGCGAGATGGGCGACGAAATCGACCATGTCGTCGCCCTCCTTGCCGAGATTGTCCCAGCCGACCCAGCCGACTTCGTTGTCCTGGCAATAGGCGTTGTTGTTGCCGGATTGCGAGTTGCCGACCTCGTCGCCGGCGAGGATCAACGGAACGCCCTGCGCCAGCATCAGGCAGGCCAGCACGTTCTTGCGCAGCTGCCGGCGCAGGCTGATGATGTTGGGATCGTCGGTCGGCCCCTCGACACCACAATTGTTGCTGTGATTGTCGTTGGAGCCGTCGCGATTGTCCTCGCCATTGGCCTCGTTGTGCTTCTCGTTGTAGCTGAAGAGGTCGGCGAGGGTGAAGCCGTCGTGGACGGTGATGTGATTGATGCTGGCGCGCGGCCGGCGTCCGTCGTGGTTGAACAGGTCGGACGACGCGGTCATACGGCTGGAAATGTCGCCGATCAGGCTGCCTTCGCCGCTCCAGTAGCGGCGCATGGCGCTGCGATAGCGATCGTTCCATTCCGACCATTGCGATGGGAAGGCGCCGACCTGGTAGCCGCCGAGCCCGAGGTCCCAGGGCTCCGCGACGAGCTTGACGGCCGCCAGCACCGGGTCCTGCCGGACCGCGGTCAAGAACGAGCTGCCGCGATCAAAGCCGTGCGGTCCCCGCGCCAGCGTGGTGGCGAGGTCGAAACGGAAGCCATCGACATGGCAGACCTCGACCCAGTAGCGCAGGGAATCCATCACCATCTGCAGCACGCGCGGGTGGGTGAGGTTCACCGACGAGCCGCAACCGGTGAAATCGTCGTAGTAGCGCGGGTTCTCGCGGTTCAGCCAGTAATAGGAGGCGTTGTCGATGCCGCGATAGCACAGGGTCGGGCCGAGGTGGTTACCCTCGGCGGTGTGGTTGTAGACGACGTCGAGCATCACTTCGATTCCGGCATCGTGCAGCCGCGCCACCGTGGTGCGGAAGGAATCGAGCGCGTTGTCCTGAGCGTAGCGCGGCTCGGGCGCGAAGAAGGACAGCGTGTTGTAGCCCCAGTAATTGGCGAGCTTCTTTTCCACGAGGATGCGGTCGTCGACGAAGCTGTGGATCGGCAACAGCTCGACCGTGGTGACTCCGAGCTTCTTCAGGTGCTCGATCATCGCCGGCGAGGACAGGCCGCCATAGGTGCCGCGCAAGTTCGGCGGCACGTCGTCGCGCGTCTGAGTGAGGCCCTTGACGTGGGCCTCGTAGATGATGGTGTCTTCCCAGGAGATGTTGGGACGGATCTCGCGGCGACCCCAGTTGAAGGTCTCGTCGACCACGACGGCCTTCGGCATGCCGCGCGCATTGTCGCGCCGGTCGAAGGACAGGTCTTCGCGCGGTGAGCCGGTGCGATAGGCAAAATGCGCATCGCTCCAGACCAGCCGCCCGGCAAGCCGCTTGGCATAGGGGTCGAGCAGCAGCTTGTTGGCGTTGAAGCGATGGCCGTGCTCGGGCTCGTAGGGCCCGTGCACGCGATAGCCGTAGAGCTGGCCGGGCGAGACGTCATTGAGATAGCCGTGCCAGACATCCTCGGTCTTCTCAGGCAGCTCGATACGCTCGAGCTCGCGGCGGCCTTGCGCGTCGAACAGGCAGAGCTCGACCCTCTGCGCGTTGGCGGAGAACAGCGCGAAATTGGTGCCGCGTCCGTCCCAGCTTGCGCCGAGCCGTGCGGGCGATCCGGCGGTCAGGCGCATCGATCAGCTTTCCGGAACGAGGAAGATCGCGGCGAGCGGCGGAATGGTGAGGCGGAGCTCGGGCGTCTTGCCGTCAACGGTCTGAACCTCGCCGATGTTCCCGACATTGCTGCCGCCGTAATGGGCGGAGTCGGAGTTGAACACCTCTTTCCACTTGCCGGCCAAAGGCACGCGGACGCGATAGTTGCGATAGACATTGGGAGAGAAATTGACGACCACCAGACATCGCGCCTGCTCGTCAAAGCCCTTGCGCAGCCAGGCGAACACGTTGCGGTTGGCATCGTCGGTGATCAGCCATTCGAAGCCGGCCTGGTCGCAATCCATCTGGTGCAGCGCCGGCACGGCCCGGTAGAGCCGGTTGAGGTCGCGGATCAGCGCCTGGATGCCGGAATGGTACTTGTATTCGAGCAGGTGCCAGTCGAGCGATTGATCGTGATTCCATTCGCTGCTCTGCGCGATTTCCGCGCCCATGAACAGCAGCTTCTTGCCGGGATGTCCGAACATGAAGCTGTAATAGGCGCGCAAATTGGCGAAGCGCTGCCACTCGTCGCCGGGCATGCGGCCGAGGATCGAACGTTTGCCGTGCACGACCTCGTCATGCGACAGCGGCAGGATGAAGTTCTCCGAGAACGCGTAGTGCAGGCCGAACAGGATCTCGCCGTGGTGGTGCTTGCGGTAGATCGGATCCTTGCTGATGTAGCTCAGCGTGTCGTGCATCCAGCCCATGTTCCACTTGTAGCCGAAGCCGAGCCCGCCGAATTCGACCGGGCGTGAGACCTGAGGCCAGGCAGTGGACTCCTCAGCCGCCGTGGTCGCCTGCGGGAAGCGGGCGAACACTTCCGTGTTGAAACGGCGCAGGAAGTTGATCGCCTCGATGTTCTCCCGCCCGCCATACTGGTTCGGAACCCATGCGCCGGGCGGCCGGCTGTAGTCGAGATACAGCATGGAGGCCACCGCGTCGACGCGCAGACCGTCGATCGCGTAACGCTCCAGCCAGAACAGTGCATTCGACACCAGGAAGTTCGTCACTTCGGTGCGGCCGTAATTGTAGATCAGCGTGCCCCAGTCGAGGTGGCGACCCTGGAGCGGGTTGGCGTGCTCGTAGAGCGAGGTGCCGTCGAAATGGCCGAGCCCGTGCGGATCATCCGGGAAATGGCCGGGCACCCAGTCGAGCAGCACGCCGATGCCCTCGCGGTGGCAGGCATCGACCAGTGTCGCAAAGTCATCGGGTGTGCCGAAGCGGCTGGTCGGCGCGTAGAGGCCGGTCGGCTGGTAGCCCCAGGAGCCGTCGAACGGATGCTCGCTGACGGGCAGGAATTCGAGATGGGTGAATCCCATGTCGCGGGCGTAGGCCGGCAGCTGCTCGGCCAGTTCGCGATAGGTGAGCCATTCATTGTTGCCCTTGCGCCGCCACGAGCCGAGATGGACCTCGTAGATCGACATCGGCGCCGACAGGGCATTGATGCCGTCGGGCGCCGGGCGCGGCCGCGGCAGACGCGCCTCGTCGAACACGATCGAAGCCGTCTTCGGCCGCAGCTCGCTGGCAAATGCCAGCGGATCGGATTTCAGCGGCAGCAGGTGGCCGTGCGGGCCGATGATCTCGAATTTGTAGTGATCGCCGGCCTTCGCATGCGGAATGAACAATTCCCAGTAACCGCTGCCGCGCACCCGCATCGGGTGACGCCGCCCGTCCCAGAAGTTGAAGTCGCCGACCACGGATACGCGCCCCGCATTTGGCGCCAGCACCACGAAGCCGATGCCGTCCACGCCCTCGAGCCGCATCGGATGCGCGCCGAGCTTGTCGTAGAGGCGCTGATGGGTGCCTTCGCCGAGCAGGTAGAGATCGAAATCGGTCAGGATCGGCGGAAAGCGGTAGGCATCCTCGAACTCGACGACGTCGTTGCCGAAGGTCGCGCGCAGCTGGTAGTGCTTCGAGCCATTGGGCAGGGCGCCGATGAACAGGCCGGAATCGTGCACGCGGTCGAGCGGAGCGACCTCGCCATGCTCGCCGACCGCCTCGACATTGGTGGCCTCGGGCAGAAACGCGCGCACCACGCTTTTGCCGCCCTCGGGATGCAGCCCGAGATAGTGGAAGGGATCGGAGTGGCGGCCCTCGATGATCGCATAGGCCTCGGCAGGCAATTTAGGCATGGGCTTCGCTCTCGGCACTGGACAGAATGCGAAGCAGTTCGGTCAGCGGCGCATGGAGCCCCTCAGGCCGGTGGGACAGCTCGTGCTCTACTTCGTCGAACGCTTGATCAAGCAGGAAAAACCTTAACAGGCCTCGCGTTGATGGCCGATCTTCCGGCCACAGCCTCCGGTCGGTCATGGCTTCGCGGTAGGCGGATAGGAAGGTCGCGGTGGCGCGTTCGCGCCATTCGTCGAGCGCGGCGACGAGCCGGCCCTGCTCGTCGGAGGCGCCCGTGAGCGCGCGACTGAGGGCCGCGTTAACCGAAACGTCGATCGAGTGGATCAGGCCCGCGACGTCGCGGGCGGCCGGAGCCTTGCGCCGCTTGTCGACCAGTGGCACGCGCGGATCGCCGTCGAAATCGATGATGAAGATGTCGTCCTTCACGATCAGAGTTTGCCCGAGGCGGAAGTCGCCATGATGACGGATGTTCAACCCACGGGTCCCGGAAGGCAATAGCGCATTCAGCCGGTCGGACAGGCCCGCACGCGTCTCCGTAAGCCGATCGATCAGCGGCCGGTGCGCCTCCGGCAGGCCGTGGCGGCTGTCGGCCAGCCGTTCGAAAACCTGCTCGGCGCGAGCCTTGAGGTCGGATACGAGGCGCGCGATGCATGCGGAATCGATCGGCTCCGGAGCGAGCTCGTCCGGTCTTGCCGCGGCGAGGGCGACATGCAGCTCGGCGAGCCGCCGGCCGATCTGCGCGATGAAATGCAGATACGGCGCCTGCTCCTGGGTTTCGCGTGGCATCTTATCGGCCGGCGCCACGCGCTGCTCGTCGATATAACGATCGAGATAGCCCGTGGTCACCGTCCAGCCGTCGCCCTGGTTCTCGACATAGGCATGCAGCACGCCGAGCGCGCTGCGCTGGTCGCCGTCGACCAGCTCGACGCTGCCGAGCAGCGCCGGTGTGTTGGCGAAGCGCGCGACCTCGGTGAGATAGTGGCCGATCTCGATCTCGGGGCTGATGCCGCTTTCGAGCCGGCGATAGATCTTGGCGACGTACTGGTTGTCGACCAGCGCGGTGCTGTTCGACTGCTCGATCGCACGGATGCGCCCGGGCTCCTTGATCGTGTAATCGGCGAAGCGGCTGGTGGCCTTGAACTCCAGCCGCAGATTGTTCTCTTCCACCACGAGATTCTGCGACAGATTGCGCAGGAACAGGCCGATGAAGATCTGCTCGGTCGCGACATCGAGCAGCGTGCCTTCGCGCGCGCCCTGGCGCACGGCGGCCAGCGCTTTCGGGTTGAAGCGCTCGCGGTCGAAGCGCACCCACTCGATCTGTAGCGGCAGTACGTAGCGTGTGGTCGCGTCCCCCTGCCTGGTCTCGAAAAACGCGATCCAGGGGCGGTTGTCGCCGATGTCGCAGAACGGTACCGCAGAGGTCAACGCGGTCTTGATCTGCTTGGGATTGTGCTCGGGGAACCAACGCGTCCGTGACAGAAATCCCGGCAGCACGTCGCGCTCGAACACGCCGCGCTCGCGGGCAAGCGACACCCAGTTCGAGTTCACCGGGACCACCAGCGTCTCGAACTCCGGCACCGCGCTCGGCGTCACCGGCTCGGACTTGTCGCGCTCCAGAAGCTGGAACCAGTAGAAGCCATAGGGCCCCAGCGTGATCATGTAAGGCAGTTCGCCGATCGGGGGAAAGCGGGTGCGGCCGAGCATCTCCTGCGGGATGCGGTCCTTCCACGGCGACAGGTCGAGCTCGGTCGCTTGCGCGGCACGGGAGAGATTGGCGACGCAGAGGATCACCTCGTCGCGATACTGCCGGACATAGGCCAGCACGGCGCGGTTGGCCGGGCGGATGAAGGTCATGGTGCCGCGGCCGAAGGCGAGCGTCGACTTGCGCACCGAGATCAGCCGCTTGGTGGCGCTGAGCAGCGACGACAGGCTGCGCGACTGTGCCTCCACGTTCACCGACTCATAGCCATAGACCGGGTCCATGATCAGCGGCGCGTAGAGGCGGGCCGGATCGCAGCGCGAGAAACCGCCGTTGCGGTCCGGGCTCCATTGCATCGGCGTGCGCACGCCGTTGCGGTCGCCGAGATAGATGTTGTCGCCCATCCCGATCTCGTCGCCGTAATAGATGATCGGCGTGCCGGGGAACGACAGCAGCAGCGAGTTCATCAGCTCGATCTTGCGGCGGTCGTTGTCCATCAGCGGCGCAAGGCGCCTGCGAATGCCGACATTGATGCGCGCGCGGGGATCGTTGGCGTAGGTGGTCCAGAGATAGTCGCGCTCGACGTCGGTGACCATCTCCAGCGTCAGCTCGTCGTGGTTGCGCAGGAACAGCGCCCATTGGCAGCTCGCCGGGATGTCCGGCGTCTGGCGCAGGATGTCGGTGATCGGGAAGCGGTCCTCCTGTGCGATCGCCATGTAGATGCGCGGCATCAGCGGGAAGTGATAGGCCATGTGGCACTCGTCGCCACGGCCGAAATATTCCTGCACGTCCTCTGGCCATTGATTGGCCTCGGCCAGCAGCAGCTTGCCTTTGGAATACGCATCGAGCTCCTGGCGCAGGCGCTTGATGATCGCATGCGTCTCGGGGAGGTTCTCGTTCGAGGTGCCCTCGCGCTCGCAGAGATAGGGAATGGCATCGAGGCGGAATCCGTCGACGCCGGCATCGAGCCAGCGCTTCATCACCTGGATGATAGCGCTGACCACGCGCGGATTGTCGAAATTGAGGTCCGGCTGGTGCGAGAAGAAACGGTGCCAGTAGAACGCGCCGGCCTCGGGATCCCAGGTCCAGTTCGACTTCTCCGTATCGGTGAAGATGATGCGCGTGCCCTGGTATTTCTGGTCGGTGTCGCTCCAGACGTACCAGTTGCGCGCGCTGGAGCCTGGATGGCTGCGCCGCGCGCGCTTGAACCACTTGTGCTGGTCCGAAGTGTGGTTGACGACGAGCTCGGTGATGACGCGCAGGCCGCGCTTCTGCGCCTCCTGGATGAAGCGCTTGAAATCCTTCATCGTCCCGAAATCGGGATTGACCGACCCGTAGTCGGCGATGTCGTAGCCGTCGTCGCGGCCGGGCGAGGGATAGAACGGCAGCAGCCACAGCGCGGTGACGCCGAGCTCCTGGAGGTAAGGCAGCTTCTCGGTCAGTCCGGCGAAGTCGCCGATGCCGTCATTATTGCTGTCGGCAAAAGCCTTGACGTGGAGCTGATAGATGATGGCATCCTTGTACCAGAGCTCATCCACGACCTCGGCAGCCTCGGCTTTTTTGGCATCGACGGAAGACAGGACATTCATGGCGTGAACCCTTACGCCAGGCCGCGGAATAGAAGCGCCGGATCGCGCTCTGGATCGATACGCAATCTGATTCCGCCCCATTCGATGCAGGACCGCTCGCCGGTGACGAGGTTTTCGAGTGTCGTCACATGGTGTCGCTGCCCGCCGACGTCAATGGTGACGTCGCCGAGCGGCAGCCAGAATTCGCGCACGTGGCGCGACAGCGCGATCACGACGATGACGGCATTGTCCGGCTCGGCCGTCTGCTTCACGAAGGCAATGGTTTCGCCATCCTCGACGCCGAGGAAGCGCAGATTGACCGTCTGCCGGAGCGCCGCGTTCTCGGTGCGGATGCGATTGAGCGCGGCGATGTAGGGCTTGATGTTGCCGGGCTTGTCCCAGTCGCGCGGCTTGATCCGATATTTCTCGGAATCCAGATATTCTTCGCGGCCGGGAATGGCCTCATGCTCGAGGAGCTCGAATCCGCCAAAGATGCCGTAATTGCCCGAGAGCGTCGCCGCCAGTGCGATGCGCGACTTGAATGCCCAGGCCTCTCCGCTCTGGAGATGATAAGGCAGCAGGTCGGCCGTGTTGACGAACAGGTTCGGACGATAGAACTCGCGCTCGGGATAGCGCGTCAGCTCGCCGAGATATTGCTCCAGCTCCCACCTTTCCGTGCGCCAGGGGAAATAGGTGAACGACTGCGCAAAGCCGAGCTTGGCGAGGCCGTTCATCAGCTTCGGCCGTGCATAGGTCTTGGAGAACAGGATCACCTCCGGATGCCGGCGGCGGATGTCGTGGATCAGCCACTCCCAGAATGGAAGCGGCGCGGTGTCGTGATTGTCGATGGCGAAGATGGTGACGCCATGGTCGATCCAGAACAGCATGGCGTCGCGAAACGCATTCCACAGGCCGGTGCGATCCACCGAGGCGAAATCGGGAATGACGATGTCGGAATAAGGGCCGTCGGCCGTCCGTACCGAGCGGTCCGGCCGCCATTTGAACCATTCCGGATGCTGAGTCATCCAGGGATGGTCCGGCGAGCACTGCACCGCGAAGTCCAGTGCGAGCTCGAGCCCGTACTCGAGGCATGTGGCGACCAGCGCGCGAAAATCCTCGATCGTGCCGAGCTCGGGATGCAGCGCATCGTGGCCGCCCTCGGCCGAGCCGATCGCATAGGGCGAGCCCGGATCGCCCTCATTTGCCACCGGCGCGTCGTTGCGGCCCTTGCGGCTTGTGTGACCGATCGGGTGGATCGGCGTGAAGTAGAGCACGTCAAAGCCCATGGCAGCGATGTCGGGCACGCGCGCGATGCAGTCGCGCAGCGTGCCATGCCGGCCCGGCAATGCGCTCTGGCTGCGCGGCATCATCTGATACCAGGCGCTAGAGCGCGCCTTGTCGCGGTCTATGCTCAGCGGGAAGAGTGGTGAGCGGGTGAGGTCGGGGCGCGACTGGCTCTCGGCCATCGCTGTGCCGAGCTCGGCTGCGAGCAGTGAGGCGACGTCGCCGTTCCTCAGATAGTCCTCGCATTGCCTGATGATGACCGCTGCCGCGTCCTGCCGCGCGCCATGCGCCTTGGTCAAAAGGCCCGCGCCCTCGATGGCATCGAGGCTGACATCGGCCCCGGTACGCCGCTTGCGCGCGACCGCGTGCGACCAGGTGGCGAACTCGTCGGTCCAGGCTTCGATCGCGTAGACATATTGGCCGGGCTCAACGGGCGTGAACGCGCCGCACCAGCGGTCGTTGCCGTGATGGGTCATCGGCTCGCTCCGCCATTCGCGGTCCTGCTCTCCTCGCCAGATCAGCGCGGCGGCGATCACGGCCTCGCCGTCGCGGTAGATGTCGGCCCAGACCTCGACCGGTTCGCCGGCGATCCGCTTCACGGCGAAGCGGCCGCCGTCGATCGAGGGATAGACGTCCTCGATCAGGAAAGCGCTGCCGGCTGCGGCACTTTCGACAGTTTGAATTGTCTTGTTCACGGTGATGCCATTGACAAGAAAGCAGGAGCCCGTTTCCCTTGTCGGGAACCCACGCTTGGTACCATTATAGAAAGCCGCTTATGTGTCATTGGTTCCCCCGGGAACGGCAAGCGCAGTGTGCGAGTTACCCCTGACTAACCTCTTCCGCGACCTCGTTAAAATCGATGCCCCTGGCCAAACAATGGCCTGCAAGCTGCGTGCCGAATGGATCTTTTAGCTCAAGCCCGGATCAAGGGCGTTCAGTCCGAATTCATCGACGCTCTCGGCAAGCTGCGGGTCACCGCGCCCGAGGCTCTCAAATCCATCCTCGAGGCGCTGCCGGAGAAGCGGGTTTACAGCTTCGCCAGCGGGCCGGTCGTGGTGCGTGCGCTGGGACATCCGCGCACGGAATTGGCTTCTATCGGCACGCCGCCGCTGCAATGGAAAATCCTCGGCAACGGCAATGTGATCGCCCAGGGCGAGACGCGCGAGCCCGTGATCGCCTGGCCCGCCGGCCTGCCACTCGGCTATCACCGCCTGACGCTGACGGATGCCGCGGGCGTGACCGAAGAGGTACCGATGATCGTGGCGCCGGAGCGCGCCTTCGGCGGCGATTTCGATCGCGGCTGGCTGCTTGCCGTGCAGCTCTACAGCGTCCGTTCGGACCGCAACTGGGGCATCGGCGACTTCACCGATCTCGCCGGGCTGGTCCGGCTTGCCAAGCAGCTCGGGGCCGACGGCGTCGGCCTCAATCCGCTGCATGTCCTGTTCGACGACCACCCCGCCGATTGCAGCCCCTATTCGCCGAACAGCCGGCTCTTCCTCAACCCGCTCTACATCGACGTCGAGGCGATTCCCGAATTCTCGGCAGACCTCGTGCCCAACGCGGCCGCGACGGCGGCCCGTCTGCGCGAAGGTGATCGCGTCCCTTATGCCGACATGGCGGCGTTGAAATGGCTGGGCCTGCGCGCCGCCTTTGACAGCTTCGTGACGAGCGCGAGCCAGGCGCGCCGCAAGGCGTTTGACGGCTTCCGCGCCGCTCGCGCGCCGCTGTTGTCCCGCTTTGCCTGCTTCGAGGTGCTGCGGCATCGCTTCAACGCACCCTGGTGGGAGTGGCCATCCGAATGGCAACAGCCGGACGAGGCCAAATGCACCGAGCTGCGCAATGGCCCGGGCAAGCGCGAGATCGAGTTCGTCGAATTCGTGCAATGGACGGCCGACAGCCAATTGCATGCCGCCAAGGAGCTCGCCAGCCAGCTCGGCATGCGGGTCGGGCTCTATCTCGACGTCGCCGTCGGCGTGCAGTCCAACGGCTTCGATGCCTGGAACGAGCAGAAGGCGATTTCCCGCCATCTCGCCGTCGGCGCGCCGCCCGACGTGCTCAACACCATCGGCCAGGACTGGGGTCTCGCCGGTTTCAACGCCGGTGGGCTCGAGGCGCAGTCCTTCGTGCCGTTCGCCGACATGCTCGCAGCGTCGATGCGCCATGCCGGCGCCATCAGGCTCGATCACGTGCTGGGTCTGAAGCGGCTTTATCTGGTGCCGCGCGGCTTCAAGCCCGATAACGGTGCCTATGTGCAGATGCCGTTCGAGGCGCTGCTGGCGGCCGTCGCGTGCGAGAGCGCGGCCCACAAATGCATCGTGATCGGCGAGGACCTCGGCACCGTGCCTGAAGGTTTCCGCGAGATGATGCAGGATTTCGGCATCTGGTCCTACCTCGTCATGATGTTCGAGCGCGACGATGCCGGCCATTTCCGCAACGTCGACCACTACCGGCCCAACGCGCTGGTGACGCTGAACACGCATGACCTGTGCACCTATGCCGGCTGGCGCTCCTTCAGCGACCTCAAGATGAAGCGCTCGCTCGGGCTCGATCCCGGCGAGAACGACCAGGCGCGCTGGGATGCGCTCGGCAGGCTCGACGAGATCCTGCGCCAGAACGGCATCGGCGCCAACGACCTCTATTCGGTGCTCGCCTTCCTGTCGCGCACGCCCTCTCGCCTGCTCGCGGTGTCCATGGAGGATCTGCTCGGTGTGATCGACCAGCCCAACATTCCCGGCACGATCGACGAGCATCCGAACTGGCGCCAGCGCCTTCCTGTTGCGCTCGACAAGATCGCGTCCAAGATCGATCTCGCGGCTTTGAAGGCCGCGACGCGGGAACGTTCCTTGCCCGGCGGGAGTTGACAGTCGGGATTCCCAGGCTCGCACCACATTGGCTCAGAGGATCGAGGACTATGCGCTGATCGGCGATTGCGAGACCGCGGCGCTGGTCGGGCGCAACGGCTCGATCGACTGGCTGTGCTGGCCTGCCTTCGATTCCGATGCCTGCTTTGCCGCCATCCTCGGCACGCACAAGAACGGGCGCTGGCTGATCGCGCCGAGTGAGCACGCGACCCGCATCTCGCGGCGCTATCTCGGCAATACCCTCATCCTCGAAACGTGTTTTGAGACGAGTAGCGGCACCGTCGCGCTGATCGACTTCATGCCGCCGCGCGGCAAGGCCTCGGACATCGTGCGGCTGGTCCGAGGCGTCAGCGGCACCGTGAAGATGCGGATGGAGCTCGTCATCCGCTTCGGCTTCGGCGCCGACATTCCCTGGGTGCGGCGAATGGATCATGCGCTGCTCGCGATCTGCGGCCAGGACATGACGGTGCTGCGAACACCCGTCGAGACCCGCGGCGAGGACCTGACGACAGTTGCCGAGTTCGACGTCGGGGCGGGCGAGACCGTCCCGTTCGTCCTGACCTACGGCCCCTCGCATCTCGAGCCGCCGGCATCGATCGATCCGGAGCTCGCCTTCCAGGAGACCGAGAAATTCTGGCAGGACTGGTGCGGCCATTGTGCCCGCGACGGCGGCTATCAGGACCTCGTCTTGCGCTCGCTGATCACACTGAAGGCGCTGACCTTTGCTCCGACCGGCGGCATCGTCGCGGCCCCCACCACCTCCTTGCCGGAAAGGCTGGGGGGAAGCAGGAATTGGGACTACCGCTTCTGCTGGCTGCGCGACGCCACGTTCACGTTGCTGGCGCTGATGAACTCGGGCTACACCGAGGAAGCCTCGGCCTGGCACAGTTGGCTGCTGCGCGCCGCCGCCGGATCGCCGGCGAACATGCAGATCATGTACGGCATCTGGGGCCAGCGGCGGCTGCTGGAATGGGAGGCGGGCTGGCTCGGCGGCTACGAGGGCGCGCAGCCCGTGCGCGTCGGCAACGCCGCGCATGCGCAGCTCCAGCTCGACGTCTATGGCGAGCTGATCGATGCCTTCCACCAGTCGCGCATGGCCAAGCTCAAGCTCGACGAGCAGACCTGGGCGCTGGAATGCGCCGTGCTCAATCATCTGGCCGAGGTCTGGGACCGGCCCGACCACGGTATCTGGGAGCGGCGCGGACAGCCCAAGCATTATGTCTTCTCCAAGGTCATGACCTGGGTCGCCTTCGACCGCGGCATCAAGAGTGCCGAGACCTTCGGCTTCAAGGCGCCGCTGCTGCATTGGCGCACTCTGCGTGAGGCGATCCATCGCGACGTCTGCAACAACGGCTTCGATGCAGAGGAAAACGCCTTCGTCGAATCCTACGGCTCGAAACTGCTCGATGCCAGCGTGCTGCTGCTGCCGGCCGTCGGCTTCCTGCCGCCATCGGATCCGCGCATCCGCGGCACCATTGCTTCCGTCGAAAAATGCCTGATGCGCGACGGCTTCGTGCTACGGCACGATCCACGCGAGCTGCCAGCGGGGCAGCCACCGCTCGAAGGCGCGTTCCTGGCCTGCAGCCTGTGGCTCGCCGACGCCTATGTGCTGTCGGGCGATCTCGACAAGGCGCAAGCCTTGTTCGATCGCGTCGTGGGCATTGCGAACGATGTCGGGCTGCTGGCGGAGGAATACGACTCCGTGGCCCGCCGGCAGACCGGCAATTTCCCGCAGGCGCTGACCCACATCGCCCTGATCAACACCGCGCATAACCTCTCGGCGGCAAGACGGAAGAGCGAGAAGCCGGCGATGCAGCGGTCGAAGAAGTGACCGCTGCGGCATTGTTCACCTCTCCCGTAGCCCCGTCGGGGAGTTAGAGGTGGATACCGAGCGTCAGGCGACAGTCGAGGTCATTGGTTCCTTGGGGGCTTCAACTCCTACCCAACCCCATTCCGCTTCAAGATCATCTCCATCGCCTCGGCAAAACCGTCCTGCTCATTGCTCGCAGTGACGTGCGTCGCCTCGTCCTTGACGTTGTCGGCGGCATTGCCCATGGCGATCGAGACGCCGCTGACGCGGAACATCGCGAGGTCGTTCTGCATGTCGCCGATGGTGGCAACGGCATCGGTCGAGATGCCGACGCGCTTGGCCATGGCCTCGACGAAGGTGCCCTTGTTGAATCCCGGCGGGGTGATGTCGAGATAATAGGTCTGCGAGCGCACCGCGGTGGCTTCGCGGCCGAGCGCCTCCTGCATCGCTTTCTCGCAAGCCGCGAGCCTCGCCGCATCGGCACTGGCGCCGACGATCTTGCAGGCGCTCGATAGGTACGGCGAGAAATCGGGCACGATGGTGGGGTCGGCGCGGATCGTGTGCTGCTCGTGGGCGACGTAGCTGCCGCGGGGGTTGTCGATCAGCCATTTGTCGGTCGTGAACAGCCAGATGTCGGCGCCGTAGTCGCGGAGGATCTGCAAGGACCGCTCGGCCGCGCTCGCGGGAATCAGGTGCTGCTCGACCGGCCTCATCTCGGGATCGATGATCGAGGAGCCGTTGAAGGGACCGACCGGCAGCCACAGCGCCAGCGGTTTGATCAGGAAGCGCATGCCGATCGCGGGGCGGCTGGAGGTGATGGTGAAGCCGATGCCGGCCCGGTGCAGCCGCTCCACTGCGCTCCGCGCGCGCTCCGTCAGCGTCTTGTCCTTGGTCAGCAGCGTGCCGTCGACGTCGGAGACCACGAGTGAGATGGGGGTCATGGCAGGACCTTGGAATTCATCAGGTTTCTTGCCTCAGCGTTTTCGCGCCGCCCAGCTTCAGCTGCCGCACGATGCCGTCCACGATCGCCTCGACGGTCTCATCGATCGAGACCGTGACCACGTGCTCGCCCGGCTCCGGCGGCTCCAGCGTATTGAACTGGCTCGTCAGCAGCTCGGGCGGCATGAAATGGCCCTTGCGGCGCGCGAGCCGCTCGGCGATCAGCTCCTTTGTGCCCTTCAGGAACACGAATCGGACGTCGTCGCGACCACGCAGCAGCACCTCGCGATAGGCGTGCTTCAGCGCCGAGCACGCAATGATGACGTGCTCGCCGCGTCCGCAGACAAGCGCGATCTCGTCGGCGATCGCGTTGAGCCAGGGCCAGCGGTCTTCGTCGGTGAGCGGATGGCCGGCCCGCATTTTCTCGACATTGCTGGCGGGATGGAAGTTGTCGCCGTCCTCGAAACGCCAGCCGAGTCGCCCGCCCAGTGCTTTTGCAACCGTGCTCTTGCCCGAACCCGACACGCCCATCACGATCAATGCAAAAGGTGCTTCAGCGCCGCCCACGAATTTCCTCCGGAAGCGCGGCCCTATCGACCAGCCAGACGGTCTCACCATTCGAGCGCGCGCGTAAGGCCGGCAGATTCTCGCCATTGAGGAGGCGCGTCAAGATCGGCCGCTTGTCGTGCCCGGCAATCTCGAACAGCATCTCGCGGCAGGAAGCCAGAACGGGCAGGGTGAGCGAGACTCGCGGCACGAACGGCGCGACATTGGCTTTGGCGACACCGACGACCCAGCGTCGGGTCTCCTCGATCTCGGCATAACCGGGAAACAGCGATGCGGTGTGGCCGTCCGGGCCTGCACCCATCAAGACCACGTCGAACAGCGGCCGCGCCGGATCGAGCCGGTCTGCGCCGTAGAAGGCCTGCAGCTCGCGCGCGTAGGCTGCGGCACTGGCATCGGGGTTCTCGGCCGCGGTCGGAATCGGATGGACGTGACCAGGAGGCGCATTGGAATCGAGAAATGTCGTCCGCGCGACCGCCATGTTGTTGAGAGGGTCGCTTTCAGGCACGAACCGTTCGTCGCCGATGAACCAGTGCACGCGGTCCCATGGAATCCTTCCGCGCCACGCCTCGCTGCCGAGCAATTGATAGAGCTTCTTCGGGCTGGAGCCGCCGGTGAGGCAGATGGCGCTCCGTCCGGGATTGGCCGCGATCCGCGCCATAACCCGTTCGGCCGCGGTGCGGGCAAGCGCTTCGGCGTCGGCTTCGACGATCAGCTTCGGCTGGCCGGCCGCAGTCACGAGTATTTCCGCCAGCTTCGCCCGTCGCGCCGCAGCAACTCGTCGGCGCATTTCGGGCCGTCGCTGCCGGCTTCATACGTCTCGATGCCGTTGGTGCCGGCCTGTTTCCAGGCGTCCAGGAACGGCTGCACCGCCTGCCAGCCGGCCTCGACTCCGTCGGCGCGCTGGAACAGGATGTTGTCGCCGATCATGCAGTCGTGGATCAGCGTCTCGTAGCCGGTCGAGGGATCGGCGCGGAAATAGTCGCCGTAGCGAAACTTCATCTCGACGCCGTCGATGGTGACGCTCGGACCCGGGACCTTGGCGTTGAACTGAAGCTCGATGGTTTCGGTCGGCGCGATGCCGATGGTGAGGAAGTTCTGCGACAGGCGATCGACCGCCGTGCCCGAGAACATCGACAGCGGCGCCTGCTTGAACTTGATCGCCACCTCCGTGCGCTTGTGCGCCAGTGCCTTGCCGGTGCGCAAATAGAACGGCACGCCGGCCCAGCGCCAATTGTCGATCATCAGCTTCAGCGCGACATAGGTCTCGGTGGTACTGCCGGGCTTGACGTCCGCGGTCTTGCGATAGTCCGGGATCTCCTCGTCACCGATGCGGCCTGCGAGATATTGCGCGCGCACCGAGCTCTTCAGCGCTTCCTCCAGGCTCGGCCGCTGGATCGCAGTGAGCACCTCGGCCTTCTCGGAGCGGACCGAATGGGCGTCGAAACGGCTCGGCGGCTCCATGGCGACCAGCGACATCAGCTGGAACAGATGGTTGGGTACCATGTCGCGCAATGCGCCGGTCGCGTCATAGAAGCCGCCGCGATGGCCGACGCCGAGCTTCTCCTCGACGGTGATCTGGATGTGGTCGATGTGGTTGCGATTCCAGATCGGCTCGAACATGCCGTTGGCAAAGCGCAGCACCAGAATGTTCTGCACCGTCTCCTTGCCGAGATAGTGGTCGATCCGGTAGATCTGGTGCTCCTCCATGATCTTCAGCAGCTCGGCGTTCAGCGCACGCGCCGAGGCGAGGTCGGTGCCGAACGGTTTTTCGACCACCAGCCGCCGCCACGCGCCGTTCTCCTTCATCATGCCGGTGCGGCCGAGCTCGCGCGTGGTCGGCGCGAAGGCGGCGGGCGGGGTGGCCAGATAGAACAGCCGGTTGCCGCCGGTCTCGTGCGCGCATTCCAGCGAATCCAGATGCTCGCGCAGGCGATCGAAGGAGGGCGGATCCTTCGCGTCGGCCTCGACGAAGGTCAGGCATTCCAGCAGCTTCTTGGCGATGTCGTCGTCCACGGGCCGCGTCGCGAATTGCCGCAGGCCCTTCAGCAGGCTGTCGCGCAGCTCGTCATCCGACTGGCCCCTGCGGGCCACCCCGACGACACAGAATTTTTCCGGTAACAGGTGCTCGGCGGCCAGATTGTAGAGCGATGGCATCACCAGGCGATGGGTAAGGTCGCCGGTGACACCAAAGATGACGAAGGCGCAATTTTCCGGCTTGCGCTTGGCTTGCGGGTCTTTTGTCACGAATTGTCGGCCTTCGTTTCGTTACTTGCTACTTTGGTTTCGAAGCGTCCGGTTGCTTCGGCTCCTTGTGGCCGCCGAAACCGGCGCGCATTGCAGAGAGAATTTTTTCGGCGAAGGTGTGTTCCTTGCGGGAACGGAAACGCGTGTAGAGCGCCGCGGTCAAGACTTCGGCCGGCACCGCCTCGTCGATCGCCGCATTCACGGTCCAGCGTCCTTCGCCGGAATCCTCGACGAAGCCGGAATATTCCGACAGAAGCGGGCTGTCGGCGAGTGCGGTCGAGGTGAGGTCGAGCAGCCAGGACGGGATCACGCTGCCGCGCCGCCACACTTCGGCGATATCGGCGAGATCGAAATCGTAGCGGTGATCTGCCGGCAAAGCCTCAATGTTGGCATTCTTGAGAATGTCGAAACCCTCGGCATAGGCCTGCATCAGGCCGTATTCGATGCCGTTGTGGATCATCTTGACGAAATGGCCGGCGCCCACCGGACCGGCATGGATGTAGCCCTGCTCGATCCGGGGATCGCGGCCCTCGCGGCCGGGCGTTCGCGGAATGTCGCCGGCGCCGGGCGCGAGCGCAGCGAAGATCGGATCGAGCCGGTCGACCACCTGCTTCTCGCCGCCGATCATCATGCAATAGCCGCGGTCGAGGCCCCAGACGCCGCCGGAGGTGCCGACGTCGACATAATGGATGCCGCGCTCCTTCAGCGCCTTGCCGCGGCGGACGTCGTCCTGCCAGAAGGTGTTGCCGCCGTCGATGATGACGTCGCCAGCCTGCATTACGCCGGCGATCGTCTCGATCGTGGTCTCGGTGATGCGCCCGGCCGGCAGCATCACCCAGGCCGTGCGTGGCCGCTCCAGCTTCGCGACGAACTCTTCCAGCGTCGCCGAGCCGACCGCGCCGTCTGCGATAAGGCCGGCGACGGCCTTGGCGTCCTTGTCGTAGACCACGGTCGAATGTCCATGGCGCATCAGGCGGCGAACGATGTTGCCGCCCATTCGGCCGAGGCCGATCATGCCGAGTTGCATCTGCATCATTCCCTTAGTTCAGCGCCTCGTTCAGCGCCGTGTTGAGGGCCGCGAGACCCTTCTTGAGCCCGCCCTTCAGATGCACGCGCAGCGCACGCCGACCACGCTCGGTGAGCACGTCGAAGTCGCCCCGCGCCTGCGCCGCCTTGATGACGCCAAAGCTGGCTTTCTGGCCCGGCACCGTCAGATCCTTGGCATCGTCGGCCGTGATCTGGAGGAACACGCCGCTGTCGGGTCCGCCCTTGTAAGCCTGTCCCGTCGAGTGCAGGAAGCGCGGTCCGAACTCGGCGCAGGTCGCGACGTGCCGCTTCTCGCGCACCTCTAACCGCATGGCCTGCAGCGCCTCGATCGTCGCCTTGTCACGCGCGATGTAGCCGAGCAGGGCGACATAGTCGCCATGGTTCGAGCGGGAGAGATGCGCCTTCAGCCAGGAGCTGAGATCGCCGTTGGCGCCGGCCGCGCGCAGCGCCGCGGCGTTGGCCTCGTCGGTGTAGAGATCGGCCTCATCCGTGCTGACCACCGGCTGCTCTTCCGGCAACGCGCCGGTCTTCTCGAATGCGGCAGTGAGCTCGCGGGTTTTGATCTTGGCCGCTTCCACGTCCGGCTGGTCGAACGGGTTGATGCCGAGGATCGAGCCTGCAACCGCCGTCGCCATCTCGAAGCGGAAGAACTCCTGGCCGAGATGCTCGATCGACTTCATGACGATGCGCACCACGGGATGGCCGGCCGCTTCGATCGCGGCGAGCTTGGAGTCGTGGGCAGCGTCCGCTTCGCCCTCGATGCGGATGTCGATGAAGAAGCGATCATTGCCGTAGACCGAGGGATCGCCCAGCGGCTCGCCCTCGATCGGGATCAGGCCCTTGCCTTCCTTGCCCGTCGATTCCGCGATGAGCTGCTCGGCCCAGGCGCCGAAATCGGCGATCTTCTTCGATGCCAGGATCGTCACCTTGTCGCGGCCTTCGAGTCCGGCGAGGCCCATGGCAAGGCCGAGCTGCACGCCCGGGTTCTCGGATGGGGGCACGTCCGGTCCGCAGGAGCGGGCCATCGCGAGCGCATGCTCGACGAAGGTCTTGACGTCGATGCCCGCGGTCGCCGCCGGCACCAGACCGAAGGGCGAGAGCACCGAATAGCGTCCGCCGATCGAGGGCTCGCCGTGGAAGATGCGGGCATAGTTCAGCTTCTTTGCCGCCTTCTCCAGCGACGAGCCGGGATCGGTCACCGCGATGAAGCGATGGCCGGTCTTCACCTGGGTTCCGACCGCCTTGGCGACCTGCTCATGGAAATAGTCCTTCATCGCGTTCGGCTCGGTGGTTCCGCCGGACTTGCTGGAGACGATGAAGACCGTGTTGGCGATGTCGATCTTCGCCTCCATCGCCCGCACCTGCGCCGGGTCGGTGGAGTCGAGCACATGCAGCTTCGGGAAGCCGGGCTTCTTGCCAAAGGTCTCGGCCAACACTTCGGGGCCCAGGCTCGATCCGCCCATGCCGAGCACGACGGCGTCGGAGAATTTCTGGCCCTTCACGCGGCCTGCATAGTCCTCGTAGTCGGCAATGTCGGCCTTGGCCGGGCTGTCGAGCCAGCCCAGCCATTTGTCTTCGTCGGTGCCGGTCCAGATCGACTTGTCGCGCTGCCACAGCCTGCGGATTTTTGCCGAGGCTCGCCATTCCTCGGTGCTCTTGACCACGGCCTTGCCGAGCCCGTCGCCGAGCGAGAGCTGTTGGCGGTCGAGCGCGGGCCCGAGCACGGTGGTACGCTTGTGGGCGACGGCGCCGTAGAGCTTGTCGGCTGAGTCGGCGAACAGCTTGACGCCATCCTTGACCAGCTCCTCGGTGATCGCATCGAGCGAGATGCCGGAACGCTCCAGCTCCTCCAGCACGCGCCTCGCGTCATCGATATTCTCTTCCAGGCTGTCGCGCGGCTTGCCGTGGTCGCGGAACGCGTCCAGCGTCGCCGGCGGCATGGTGTTGATGGTGTCTGGGCCGATCAGCTCCTCGACATAGAGGACGTCGCTGTAGTCCTTGTTCTTGGTGCCGGTGGAGGCCCACAGCATGCGCTGCGGCTTGGCGCCCTTGGCGGCGAGCTTCTCCCAGCGCGGACCTGCGAACAGGCGCTTGTAATCCTGGTAGGCGAGCTTGGCGTTGGCGATCGCGACCTTGCCCTTCAGCGCGGCAAGCCGCTCCTTCTCCGATGGATCATTGGCGCGGGCGATCTTCTCGTCGAGCTGCTTGTCGACCATGGTGTCGATCCGGCTGACGAAGAAGCTCGCCACGCTCGCGACATGCGACGGATCGCCGCCGCCGGCGACGTATTTCTCGAGGCCGGCGATGTAGGCTTCGGCCACCTGGAGATAGACCGCCTTCGAGAAAAGCAGCGTGATGTTGATGCTGATGCCTTCGCTGATCAGCTGTTCGATCGCAGGGAGGCCCTCCGGCGTCGCCGGCACCTTCACCATCAGGTTCTTGCGGCCGACGTCCTTCCAGAGCCGCCGCGCCTCGGCGACTGTGCCGGCGGTGTCCATTGCGAGATAGGGCGAGACCTCCAGGCTGACATAGCCATCGCCGCCTTTGAGGCGGTCATAGACCGGCCGCAGCACGTCGGCGGCGTTCTGGATGTCCTCGACCGCGACGGTCTCGAACAGGTCGGCCACGGTCCGGTCGCCGCGCTTCAATGCCTTGCCGATCGAGGCGTCATATTCGTCGGAGCTGCCGATCGCCTTCTCGAAGATCGACGGATTTGAGGTGACGCCCTTGACGCCATCGGTGTCGATCAGCCGCTTCAGGTCGCCCTTGGCGACGAAGCCACGGGCCAGGAAGTCCAGCCAGACCGCTTGTCCGTGCTTTTCCAGTTCTTTGACGGGATTCATGATGCTTACTTCTCTCCAAGCCTGCGGACGAGGGGTTTTCGCGCCGGTCCTGACGCGCTATCCTCTAGCTTACATGCTCCCGGGAGGGAACCAATCAAGGGTATGGGAGTCATACTCTCCAGTGTAACTCCGTCGCGATCATGGCGATCCAGGCGGGGAGTGTCTGTGTTGCGTAGACATCGTTGGCCGGAGGATGCGGCTGCATGCACGTCCATGATGAAGGTTCGGCGGTTGCCGACAGCCAGCAACCGGTTGCGTCGACGGCGAGCATCGATGCATCGCGCGATCTCGAAATCAATGCGTGACACAGCTGCGGCTGCTGGTTGCCGCGGGCTTTGCCATGACCCCGCTCAGTGCAAGCCTTGCCTTCGACCTATGGGCGGTCTTGGCGATGCGGTCTTGGCGATGCGGTCTTGGCGATTATGACACGCAGTCGGCTATGCCGGCGTCGTGGTGTTCAGCCTAGTGACCAACTGGCTGATCTGGATGCTTCTGGCCGAGCGAGGAGCGGTGGTGGTCGTCACACCCTACGGCATCCGCGATCTCCGCATCGGGAATGAATTTCTGCTGTGGGAGTCGATCGCGGAGATTTCGGCTGACGAACGCCGCGGCCACAAAGCGATCGTGCTGACGCCGTCGCCGGCATTGCGGCGCCAGCTGTGCGCCATCCCGACTCTGGCCCGTTGCGCGCGGGATGGTCGCATCCGCGCGGAGGGCCTGGCGACCGATTTTGATACATTGCTGCGCGCCTGCCGCGACCGCCACGCTGCCAGCAGCGCGCGCCGCATTGCAGCAGGAAGATGACCGTGGCGCCCAAAGCTTCGCCGTACAAGTGTCATAAGATCGCCGCTCCCGGATCGCTATGTTGCATTGCCGGATCAGCACATCCCCGGGAACGCCCGGATGTTGCGACCAAGTGACATTTTCTGGAAATGAGCCAATATAGACAGAGATTCGCACAAAATACAGGCATGTGCCTGTTCGTAACTCATAGAGTGCCTACGTTGTGCGTTGCGTCGTATCGGCACCCGGGTGTCCAATGATCGTCATGTGCTCACGCTGATTCGAAACGGCCTGAGGAACGGTCCGGTAACTGCTTTCGTTTCAGCTTGTAGCGGAACTCACGCGGAGAGGGATCATGTACAACGATTCTCTATTCAACGCTTTCGCTCGGTCGTTCGAGGCGAGAAGCCAGCACGACATGTCGATGGCGGAATATCTGGAATCGTGTCGAAGCGATCCCATGAAATACGCGAACGCGGCCGAGCGACTGCTAGCGGCGATCGGTGAGCCCCAGACGATCGACACGGCCAAGGACCCACGCCTTGGCCGTATTTTTTTGAACCGCACGATCCGCACCTATCCGGCCTTCGCCGGCTTCTACGGCATGGAAGAAACCATCGAGCGCATCGTCGGCTTCTTCCGCCACGCGGCGCAGGGCCTCGAAGAGCGCAAGCAGATTCTTTATCTGCTTGGCCCGGTCGGTGGCGGCAAGTCTTCGCTCGCCGAGCGGCTCAAGTCGCTGATGGAAGTGAACCCCATCTATGTGCTCAAGGCCGGCGACGAACTCTCGCCCGTGTTCGAGAGCCCGCTCAGCCTGTTCGATCCCGATCAGCTCGGTCCGATGCTGGAGGAGAAGTACGGCATTCCGCGCCGCCGTCTCACCGGCCTGATGAGCCCGTGGTGCTACAAGCGGCTCGAAGCCTTCGGCGGCGACATCTCGCAATTCCGCGTCGCCAAGATCCAACCATCGCGGCTGCGCCAGATCGCGGTCGCCAAGACCGAGCCCGGCGACGAGAACAACCAGGACATCTCCTCGCTGGTCGGCAAGGTTGATATCCGCAAGCTCGAGACCTACGCCCAGAACGATCCCGACGCCTACAGCTATTCCGGCGGCCTCAACCGCGCCAATCAGGGCATTCTCGAATTCGTCGAGATGTTCAAGGCGCCGATCAAGATGCTGCATCCGTTGCTTACCGCGACGCAGGAAGGCAACTATATCGGCACCGAGAACATCGGCGCGATCCCGTTCACCGGGATCATCCTGGCGCACTCGAACGAAGCCGAGTGGGCGAGCTTCAAGGCCAACAAGAACAATGAAGCCTTCATCGACCGCATCTGCGTGATCAAGGTGCCCTACTGCCTCAGGGTCACCGAAGAGCAGAAGATCTACGAGAAGCTGATCCAGGGCTCCGAGCTCGCCTCGGCTCCTTGCGCGCCTTCGACACTGGAGACGCTGGCGCGGTTCTCGGTGATGTCGCGCCTGCGCAAGCACGAGAACTCCACCTTGTTCGCCAAGATGCGGGTCTACGACGGCGAGAGCCTGAAGGAATCCGATCCGAAGGCGCGCAGCGTGCAGGAATATCGCGATGCCGCCGGCGTCGACGAGGGCATGGACGGTGCCTCCACCCGTTTCGCCTTCAAGGTCCTGGCCGCGACCTTCAATCACGATCCGCAGGAGGTCGCCGCCGACGCCGTGCACCTGATGTACGCGCTGGAACAGGCGATCCGCCGCGAGCAGCTTCCGGAGGAAACCGAGAAACGCTATCTCGAATTCATCAAGGCGGAGCTGGCGCCGCGCTACGCCGAGTTCATCGGCAACGAGATCCAGAAGGCCTATCTGGAATCCTACTCGGATTATGGCCAGAACCTGTTCGACCGCTACGTCGACTATGCCGACGCCTGGATCGAGGACCAGGACTTCAAGGATCCCGACACCGGCCAGCTGCTTGATCGCGAGCTTTTGAACCAGGAGCTGACCAAGATCGAGAAGCCGGCGGGTATCGCCAACCCCAAGGACTTCCGCAACGAGGTCGTCAAATTCTCGTTACGGTCGCGGGCCCAGAACGGCGGCAAGAATCCGACCTGGACCTCCTATGAGAAGATTCGCGATGTGATCGAAAAGCGGATATTCTCCCAGGTCGAGGACCTGCTTCCCGTCATCTCCTTCGGGTCGAAGAAGGACGGCGAGACGGAGAAGAAGCACGGCGAGTTCGTCGCACGCATGGTGGAGCGCGGCTACACCGAGCGCCAGGTTCGCCGGCTCGTCGAATGGTACATGCGCGTGAAGCAGGCCGGCTGAGGCGGATGGGAGGCGGATGGTAAAGTGCCCATTCACATCATCGACAGGCGCCTGAATCCAGGCGGCAAGAGTCTTGAGAACCGCCAGCGGTTCTTGCGTCGGGCCAAATCCCTGGTGCAGGGCGCCGTCAAGAAGACCTCGCAGGAACGCGACATCAAGGACGTCCTGGAGGGGGGTGAGGTCACGATCCCGCTCGACGGCATGCACGAGCCGCGCTTCCGCCGTGAAGGCGGAACGCGCGACATGGTGCTGCCCGGAAACAAGAAGTTCGTGGAGGGCGACTATCTCCAGCGCCAGGGCCAGGGCAGCGCCAAGGATTCCGGCCCCGGCGAAGGCGACAGCGAGGACGCCTTCCGCTTCGTGCTGAGCCGTGACGAGTTCGTCGATCTTTTCCTCGACGACCTCGAGCTGCCGGATCTCGCCAAGCGCAAGATCGCGCAGACCGAGAGCGAAGGCATCCAGCGCGCCGGCTACACCACGTCGGGCTCGCCCGCCAACATCTCGGTGAGCCGGACGGTGAAGCTCGCGCTGGCGCGCCGCATCGCGCTCCGGCGTCCCCGCAAGGAGGAGATCGAGGAACTGGAGGCGGCGATCGCTGCCTGCACCGACGAGGCCGAACGGGCGGAGCTGGTTGCCGAGCTCGAAAAGCTGGAGGCGAAGTCCAAGCGCATCCCCTTCATCGACCCGCTCGACATCCGCTACCGACGCTTCGAGACGGTGCCGAAGCCCGTCGCGCAGGCCGTGATGTTCTGCCTGATGGACGTTTCCGGCTCGATGTCCGAGCACATGAAGGACCTGGCAAAGCGCTTCTACATGCTGCTCTACGTGTTCCTGAAGCGGCGCTACAAGCACGTCGAGATCGTCTTCATCCGCCACACCGACCGCGCCGAGGAGGTGGACGAGCAGACCTTCTTCTACGGTCCGGCCTCGGGCGGCACGCTGGTCTCGAGCGCGCTGCAGGCGATGCACGAGATCGTGCGCGAGCGCTTCAACCCGTCGGACTGGAACATCTACGCCGCGCAGGCCTCCGATGGCGACAATTCCTATTCCGACGGCGAGCTCACGGGGCTGCTGCTGACCGACAAGATCCTGCCGGTCTGCCAGTTCTTTGCCTATCTCGAGGTCGGTGAATCCGGCGGCAGCGCCTTCGATCTCTCCGACTCCTCGCTCTGGGCCCTCTATGAGCGCCTGCGCAACAGCGGCGCGCCGCTCTCGATGCGCAAGGTCTCGGAGCGCAGCGAGATCTTTCCGGTGTTCCACGATCTGTTCCAGCGCCGCGAAACTGCCCAGGAGAAGACCGCTCCATGACGGAACGTTTGTTCGAAGGCGCCGATTGGGATTTTCACACCTTGCAGCGCATCACCGATGCCTGCGAGCAGGTGGCGTTGAAGGATCTCGGGCTCGACGTCTATCCGAACCAGATCGAGGTCATCACGGCCGAGCAGATGCTGGACGCCTATTCGTCGGTCGGCATGCCCCTGTTCTACAAGCACTGGTCGTTCGGCAAGCACTTTGCGTTCCACGAGGCGTCCTACCGCAAGGGCCTGATGGGGCTCGCCTATGAGATCGTGATCAACTCCTCGCCCTGCATCTCCTATCTGATGGAGGAAAACACGGCGACGATGCAGACGCTGGTGATCGCGCACGCCGCCTTCGGCCACAACCACTTCTTCAAGAACAATTATCTGTTCAAGCAGTGGACCGATGCCGACGGCATCCTGGACTATCTCGACTTCGCCAAGAACTACGTCATGCAATGCGAGGATCGCTACGGCCGCATCGAGGTCGAGCGCACGCTCGATGCCGCGCATGCGCTGATGTCGCACGGCATCGACCGCTATCCCGGCAAGAAGAAGCTCGATCTGCGCGCCGAGGAGAAGCGGGCAGGGCGCCGCCGCCAGCACGAGGAGGAGGTCTTCAACGATCTCTGGCGCACGGTCCCGAAGGGCGCGGCCAAGAGCCGGTCCGCGCTCAGCATCGAGCGCCGCCGCAAGCTGCTCGGCCTGCCGCAGGAGAATTTGCTCTATTTCCTGGAGAAGAGCGCGCCGCGGCTGGCGCCCTGGCAGCGCGAGCTGCTCCGCATCGTCCGCCACATCGCGCAATATTTCTATCCGCAGAGCCAGACCAAGGTGATGAACGAGGGGACGGCGACCTACGTCCACTATCGCATCATGACCAAGCTGCATGAGCAGGGTCGCATCAGCGACGGCAACTTCCTCGAATTCCTGGGATCGCACACCAACGTCGTGTTCCAGCCCGAATTCGACGACCCCCGCTTCTCCGGCTTCAACCCTTACGCGCTCGGCTTTGCCGTGATGCAGGACATCGAGCGCATCGTCACCAAGCCGGAGGATGAGGACCGCGAATGGTTCCCCGACATCGCCGGCAAGGGCGACGTCATGGGCGTGCTGCGCGACGTCTGGGCCAACTACCGCGACGAGAGCTTCATCGGCCAGTTCCTGAGCCCCAGATTGATGCGGCACTTCCGCATGTTCCATCTGCACGACGATCCCGAGGAGCGCGCCGGCATCCGCGTCGATGCCATCCATGACGAGCGCGGTTTCCGCCGCGTGCGCCGCGAGCTGGCGCGGCAGCACGACGTCGGCTTCATCGATGCCAACATCGAGGTGGTCGATGTCGATCTCTCCGGCGACCGCCGCCTGATCCTGCATCACCACGTCATCAAGGGCTCGCAGCTCAACGAGACCGATGCCAAGCGGGTGCTCCAGCATCTCGCCGACCTCTGGACCTACGACGTCGCGCTGATCGAGGTCGATGCCAAAGACAAGGTCCTGCGCGAATATGTCGTGAGCCCGCGCCCGATCCCGGCGGCGGTGGCCTGAGGCGAGCGGCTAAAGCATGATCCGGAAAACCGCTTCGCACTTTTCCGGATCATGCTTTAGACCGATCGCTTCTTCGCCGGCTTCTTCTTTGCCTTCGACGCATTCAGCTGCACCGCCGCGCGGATCAGCGTCTTCAACGCCTTCTCGTCGATCTCTACGCCCTCGCGAATATCGATCGCGCGCCGCACATTGCCCTCGAGACTGGAGTTGAACAGGCCCGCGGGATCCTCCAGCGCCGCGCCCTTCGCGAAGGTCAGCTTCACCACGTTCTTGTAGGTTTCGCCGGTGCAGATGATGCCGTCGTGCTCCCAAACGGGAACGCCGCGCCATTTCCACGCCTCGACGATGTCGGGGTCCGCCTGCTTGATCAGACCGCGGATCCGCGCGAGCATCTCGCCGCGCCAGTCGCCGAGCTCCTTAATCCTGCCGTCGATCAGTTTCGAGGGCGAAGGTTCATTCGTTTCTTTCACGCGTACCTTTTTCGATGTCATGGCCTTCTGCATCATCCTGCCTCGTTCACGCGTTGCCGCGGCTGACATGGGGCAACGCGAACAGATAGAGCCCGGTCGCGAGCAGCGGGATGAGCGGCACGAGCGCCAGGACGCCGATCCACACGGCCTGGAGCTGCATGGTCATCGCCACGATGTTGGCGATGACCGCGAGCGTGAACGCCATCGACAGCCAGCGATGAATCTGCCGAATCCACATTTGGGTGCTCATTGAGACCTCCTCCGAGATTGATCGAAATGGACGCCGGCGGAGCTAGCCTGCCCGCGCCAGTACTTCGTCCAGCTTGGCCAAAAACTGCTTCCAGCCGGCATGCGCGCCGCCAAAGGCCTGCTTCTGCGTCGGGCGGAAGCCCGCCTGCTCGACGCGCAGGCGCGTGCCCGCGCCCGTCGGTGTCAGCGTGAAGGTCACCACGCTCTTGAGATCGAAGGCGGCGTCCTCATGCGAGAAATTCCAGGTGTAGGCCAGCGTCTTCTGCGGCTCGATGGTGAGCACCTCGCAGTCCAGCACGCCGCCCCATTCGCCGCGCAGGTTGAAGCGATGACCGACGACGGGCTTGAAGTCGTTCTTCATCAGCCATTCCTCGATCAGATGTGGCTGCGTCAGTGCGCGCCACAGCCGCTCCACTGGGGCGGCAAATTCGCGCTCGAGGACGACGGAGCGTGTCTCGGCAGGTTCGTTCATTGGTCCATCCTCTTCAGGAGATCGTCGAGGGCGTCGAGCCGCCTCTGCCAGAAGCCGGTCATCTGGCTAGTCCAGTCGACCAGCGGGTTGAGCGCGCCGGGCTGCGCGCTGTAGTGCGTCTGTCGTCCTTCATGGCGGTCGCGCACCAGCCCAGCCTGCTTGAGCGCGCCGAGATGTTTCGAGACCGCCGGCTGGGACACACCGGATCGCGCGGTCAGCGCCCCGACGGTCTGCTCGCCCTCGCGGCACAGCCGCTCGAAGATCGCCCGCCGGGTCGGGTCGGCAAGCGTCCTGAACAGGAGATCGTGCGCGGCGGACATGCGAGATCCATAACCGGGAAGTTATGGGTTTGGTCTATAACCGTGGAGTTATGGGTAAGTCAAGCGGGGTGGTGATGAGGCGAGAGGGCGCCACGTACTCCGCTGTCATTGCGAGGAGCCCTTGCGACGAAGCATCCAGATTGTCTCGGCGCAGGGATTCTGGATTGCTTCGCGGAGCCTGTCATCTGGCCGCGCTTCGCGCGGACCCGTTGGCTCGCAATGACGGTGGATGAGGTGACGCCTTCCACAACGCTACGGCCGCGAATACAGATACCCCTGCGACTGCAGCTCGGCCATCCGCACTACGCCGCCCTTCTCGGCGCTGACGAAGCCCGGCAGCAGCTCGTTGAGCGTAACGTTCTGCGCCTTCATCGTGTTGCCGCAGGCGGCAAGCTCGACGCCATCTTTGGAGAAATCGCCGACGCGTTTGCTGACCTCGGGGTTGGCCTGCGCCGAGTGAAACGCCCTCAGCGCCGGGCCATGGATCACCAGCGCGATCGTCACATGCTCGGGCCCGCCGACGCCGTCGATGTGGTTCTGGATATTGCCGAGCACGAAATTGACCTTCTCGGCATCGCTGAGATGATAGACGACCTTCAGCTTGCTCGCGCCCGCTTCGGTCGCGGCTTTCGCACTGGAGGCGCCAAGTGCGGCGCCAAGTGCCGCGCCAAGCGCCGCGCCCAAGGTCGAGACGGCGCTCCACAACATGTTCCGCCGGTTCATGGCGATCTCCTTCGGCTGACTGAGCCCGGCGACAGATATCACTTGTGGCGCAGTGCGGCGAGCTCCTTGCGATCGGTCACCAGCGAAGCGCATTCGCTGGTATCGGTGCGGTCGAGGCGGAAAATCTTGTCGTCGGCGCCGGCGACCAGCGATCGCTCGGCCTCGTCGTCCGGCTTGTTGTTCTGCCAGACCCTGATCTGCTCGAGGCGGATGATCGCGGATTTGTTGTCCTTGGACAGCGCCACTTCGATGCCGCCGCCTTCGCAGTCGACGCCGCAGCCCATGCGGACCTCGTCCCCCTGGCTGAGAAGGACGGCATGGCTGCCGCACGAGCCGCTGGAGTCGAAATCGCCGGAGCGGTGCCGATAGCGGAAGCCCAAGCGGAAGGAATTGTGCAGCTGCTTGTCCTCCTTGTCGGTTTCCGCCGAGATCAGCAGCTTCATGGATGCCACCTTCTGCTTGGGATGCCGCGCCAGGTGTTCGGCATCGTAGCGGCGGACGAAGCAGGCGTAGGACTTGTCGGCGGGTGTCCCCGCATAGAGCCGCGCATTGAAGGCGTCGGCTTCGGCCTTTGTGGTCTCCCGGACCTTGTCGGCCTCGTCGGCGTGAGCGACGCCGACGAAGGCGGCAAGGACGAGCGGCAGGAAAAGAGCAAGCTTCATGATCGCACCCAGCGTGTGAACCGTCGTCAATCCGCAACGAGCAGGCGGGAGCCGACTGGCGGTTAGTCGCAGGCGGCGAGCGGCGCGTTCAAGCGCTTCTGGCGCACGCTCTGGATGCTGCTCTTCTCCAGGGCGCCGGTCGTGTTCATCACTCGGGTCGGCATTCGCGACACTGGGATCGCCGATGACACCATGGCCTGGAGATCCGTCCGCGACCTATCGGCCCGGCAATTTCGCGTCCAGGGCGCAGCCGAGGCGGTGGCCGCATGCGTGGCGCGTTCAGCTCGCACACGCGCGCAGAGCGGAGCGGGCAGCGCGGTTCCATGCACCGCCTTAGTCGAGCGTAAGGCCGCAAAGGTTCAATCGAGGTGGGCCCTTCGCCCCTAGGGAACTCGATGTCGCGCAGCCTTCGACATTGTTCCCATTCGGCGATGTGATAGCCTTCACAGGCGATTGCTCTTGGCAGTCGTAGAGTGGGACCGCCTCTTGTCTTGTGTGGAGTCCCCCCGCATGGGCGAAATTCGCAACTTCAGATCCGGAAATCAGGATGAGCCGCCGCCGCACGGCGCAATGCCTCGTCGTCTCGCCGCGATCATCGTCGGCGACATCGCCTCCTACAGCCGGTTGATGCAGGCCGACGAGGAAGGCACGCATGCTCGCGTCAAGCGGATCGAGCGAGATCTCATCCAGCCCAGCATCATCGAACACCATGGAAGCCTGGTGAAGACGACCGGCGACGGCTTCATCGCCATTTTCGACAGTCCCGTGGAGGCCGTTCGATGCAGCATCGTCATCCAGCAAAATCTCGTCGCTCGCAACGCTTCGGTTCCCAAGCATTCCCGGCTCGAATATCGGATTGGCGTCAATCTCGGCGACGTCATCGTGGAGCCGGACGACATCTATGGTGACGGCGTCAACATCGCCACGCGTATCGAGGGCATCGCGGAGCCGGGGCAGGTCTACATCTCCGGCGCGATCTACGAGCAGATCAAGCACAAGATCGTGTGCGGCTATGAGTCGCTCGGCGACCGCAAGGTCAAGAACATCACCGATCCCGTGCGCGTCTATCGCGTGCTGCCGGATGCAGATGCCGTCGGCAGGACAAGAAGCCGGCGCGAGAACGCGCTGATCTTTTTCCTGGCCGTCACGCTGCTCGTCATTGCCGCCGGCGCACTCTGGTATTTGCTGGCACAGCCGCAAGGCAGGGGCGGCCAGCAGGTCGCAGCGCCCGCCGTCTCTCCGGCGCCATCCCCGGTCCCGCAAGCTCTGCCGCGCGAAGCCGCGACGCAGGCGCCGCAACCATCTCCTTCATTGGCGTCGGCGCCTTCATCGCCCGCACCGGCGCCGAGCCCGTCCTCGACACCGCTGCGCGAGCCCGAAATGATCGCCATTCGCGGCGGCAGTTTCGCGATGGGAAGCAACGACGATCCGACCGAGCGTCCCGTGCACCAGGTCACGATCAAGCCGTTCTCGATCGGAAAATATCCGGTGACCGTGCAGGAGTGGAACGAATGTGCGGCTGCGAAGGCGTGCTCCTTCACGGCCACCGGCAAGGACGATGCGCCGGTCAGCAATGTGAGCTGGACTGATGCGCAGCAATATGCCGCCTTTCTGTCGCAGGCGACGAAAAAGCAGTACCGGCTCCCGAGCGAGGCCGAATGGGAATACGCAGCCCGCGGCGGTACGCAAACGAAGTATTGGTGGGGCGACAAGCTCCAGCCGGGCATGGCCGGATGCAAGGATTGCGGCGACCTCGCGGCCGAGCAGCCGGCGAAGGTAGGCAGATTCAAGCCCAATCCATTCGGCCTCTACGACATGGGCGGCGGCGTCGACCAATGGGTCGAGGATTGCTGGCACAAGAATTACCAGGGCGCGCCCGTCGACGGCTCGGCATGGACCGGCGGCGACTGCTCATCGCACGTCCTGCGCTCGGGCTCCTGGAAGAACGATTCGAGATACGTGCGGCCGTCCAACCGCGATGGCTATGATACCAATGTTCGTTACCCGACGCATGGATTCCGTGTCGCGCTCAGTCCTTAGGTCTGGAGTAGGTTTGATGAAAATCATTCGCTGCGCCGCGCTGGCAGCGGCGCTCGCATTGCTGCCCATCGTTCTGCTGCCAAGCGCTGCTTACTCTCAGGGCAAGACCGCTCCCAAGGACGCCAAGCTCTATTTCATCACCCCGCAGGACGGCCAGAAGGTCCGTGGTGGCTTCTGGGTCCGGTTCGGTCTGCGCAATATGGGCGTGACGCATGCCGGCGATGACTACCAGAATGCCGGTCATCACCATTTGCTGGTCGACGTCAACGACCCCATCGATACCAAGGAACCGATCCCGCAGGACAAGTCCCATCTGCATTTCGGAGCAGGGCAAACCGAAACGCTTCTCGAGCTTCCGCCCGGCACGCACACGCTGCAACTGGTGCTGGGCGATGCGAAGCACTATCCCTTCGATCCGCCCGTCGTGTCTGACAAGATCACCGTACGAGTCAGGCAGCCCGGTTCAGTGCGGCGCCGTTGATCACCGCAGGCTGGCGTTGATCTTGTCCAGAACCGCCGAGCCTGGGCAGAGCGTGTCCGCTTCCAGCGTGTTGAGCGGGGTCTCGACCGTGTTGAGATGCTCGTGCAGATCTTCCGCATCGGGGTCGACATAGAGCAGGCCGGTGACGATCTGCCCCTTGGCGGCGTGCCTCGCGAGGAAGGTCTGGGCTCCCAACCGGTCATGCGGATCGTAGTCGGCGTCGATCTTGCGCAGCGCGACCTTGCTGCCGTCGTGCTGCTCGACCACCTGCACCGTGCCCGGTGCGTAATCGACGGCGATCGGATCGCGGCTGACCAGCACGTCGAGCCGGTTCACGGCATCGTTGTGCTCGCGGACGTAGTCAAAACTCTTGGTCGAGCCGGCGTGGTTGTTGAATGCGATGCAGGGGCTGATGACGTCGATGAAGGATGCGCCCTTGTGGCGGATCGCGGCCGCGATCAGCGGCACCAGCTGGGCCTTGTCGCCGGAGAATGAGCGCGCGACGAAGGTTGCGCCCAGCTGCAGCGCGATCGCGACGAGGTCGATGGCGTTGTCGGTGTTGGTGACGCCCTTCTTGCTCTTGGAGCCGCGGTCGGCGGTGGCCGAGAACTGGCCCTTGGTCAGGCCGTACACGCCGTTGTTCTCGACGATATAGGTCATGTTGACGCCGCGCCGGATCGAATGCGCGAACTGGCCGAAGCCGATCGAGGCGGAATCGCCGTCGCCGGAGACGCCGAGATAGATCAAATCGCGGTTGGCGAGGTTGGCGCCGGTCAGCACGCTGGGCATGCGGCCGTGAACGGAGTTGAAGCCGTGCGAATTGCCGAGGAAATAGTCCGGCGTCTTCGACGAGCAGCCGATGCCGGAGATCTTCGCCACCCGGTGCGGCTCGATCGAGAGCTCATAACAGGCCTCGATGATCGAGGCCGTGATCGAGTCGTGGCCGCAGCCCGCGCACAGCGTCGAGATCTTGCCCTCGTAGTCGCGATGCGTGTAGCCGAGCTCATTCTTCTTCAGGCCGGGATGATGGAATTTCGGCTTGGCGATATAGGTCATGCGAGCACCTGAAATTTCCGCGGCGTCATGGCCGGGCTTGTCCCGGCCATCCACCTCTTGGCCAGGAGAAAGAAAGGCGTGGATGCCCGGCTCAAGCCCGGGCATGACGGACGAGAGCGCAAGGTGTTGTTCATGACACGGCCTTGCGGAGCGGGGTCACCTTGAGGTGATCCTGGTGGTCGCCAATGGTTTTCGCGATGAAGCGGGCGGTGATCGGCGTGCCGTCGTAATGCACGATCGGCACGAGCCGGACGGGATCGATGCCGTTCTCATTGACGATCAGCTGCCGCAGCTGGCTGTCGCGGTTCTGCTCGACCACGTAGACGAAGTCGTGCTCGGCGAGGAAGCTCGCCACGCTCGAATGGAACGGGAAGGCGCGGATGCGCAGGCGGTCCAGCTGATGCCCGCGCGCCTCCAAAAGTCCGATCGCCTCATCCATCGCCGGGGAGGTCGAGCCGAAATAGATCACGCCGTATTTCGTCGGCCGTTCCGCATTGGCCTGCAGCGGCCGCGGCACCAGGTCCTGCGCGGTCTCGAACTTGCGCACCAGGCGCTGCATGTTGTCGGCGTAGACCGTGCCTTCCTCGGAATAGCGCGCATAGCGATCACGCGAGGTGCCGCGCGTGAAATAGGAGCCCTTGGTCGGGTGCGTGCCGGGATAGGTGCGGTAGGGAATGCCGTCACCGTCGACGTCGAGATAGCGGCCGAAGTCGCGGCCCTCCTCCAGCATCTCCGCGGTCATGATCTTGCCGCGGTCATATTGCCGGGCATCGTCCCACTTCAACGGGCGGCAGAGCCGGTGGTTCATGCCGATGTCGAGGTCGAGCATCAGGAAGATGGTGGTCTGCAGCCGGTCGGCGAGATCGAACGCGGCGGCCGCGAACTCGAACGCTTCGGCCGGATCTTCCGGGAACAGCAGCACATGCTTGGTGTCGCCATGGGAAGCATAGGCGCAGGCGATGATGTCGCATTGCTGGGTGCGCGTCGGCATGCCCGTGGAGGGGCCGGCACGCTGGATATTCATGATCACCGCCGGAATCTCGGCGAAGTAGGAGAGGCCGATGAACTCCGTCATCAGCGAGATGCCGGGGCCTGAGGTCGCGGTGAAGGCGCGGGCGCCGTTCCAGGAGGCGCCGATGACGATGCCGATCGAGGCCAGCTCGTCCTCGCCCTGCACGATCGCGTATTTCGCCTTGCCGGTTTCCGGATCGTGCCGGTACTTCTTGCAATGGGCGGTGAAGGCCTCCGCCACCGACGAGGACGGCGTGATCGGATACCACGCGCACACCGTGGCGCCGCCATAGACGGCGCCGAGCGCGGCGGCGCTGTTGCCCTCGATGAAGATGCGGTCGCCGACCTTGTCGGACTTCTTTACCCGCAGCCCGATCGGACATTTCAAATTCTGCAGCGCCCAGTCGCGGCCGAGATGCAGCGCATGGACGTTGGAGGAGAGCAGCTTCTCCTTGCCCTTGTACTGCTCGCCGATCAGCTGCTCGATCAGCTTCGGGTCCATGTCGAGCAGCGCACTGAGCGCGCCCAAATAGATGATGTTCTTGAACAGCTGGCGCTGGCGCGGATCAGTGTAGGTCGAGTTGGTGATGGCGGTGAGTGGCACGCCGATCACGGTGATGTCGTCGCGGAACTTGGTCGACGGCATCGGCTTGGTGGAATCGTAGAACAGGTAACCGCCGGGCTCGATGCCGGCGACGTCCTTGTCCCAGGTCTGCGGGTTCATCGCCACCATCATGTCGACGCCGCCGCGGGCGCCGAGATGACCGGCCTCCGTCACCCGTACCTCGTACCAGGTCGGCAGGCCCTGGATGTTGGAGGGGAAGATGTTGCGCGGGCTCACGGGGACGCCATGGCGCAGGATCGCGCGCGCGAACATCTCGTTGGCGCTGGCCGACCCCGAGCCGTTGACGTTGGCGAAGCGGACGACGAAGTCGTTTACGCTGCTGATCGGCTTTTTGTCGGGCATGTCGAACCTGCGTGAGTCATCTCGATGAAATACTTCTGCATGTCCCAGGCTCCGGTGGGACAACGCTCGGCGCAAAGCCCGCAATGCAGGCAGACATCCTCGTCCTTCACCATCACGCGCCCGGTCTTGAGGTCGCTGGATACGTAGAGGTCCTGATCCGGATGCAGTGAGGGCGCCTTCAGGCGCTGGCGCAAATCGCTTTCCTCGCCGTTACCCGTGAAGGTGATGCAATCCATCGGGCAGATGTCGGCGCAGGCGTCGCACTCGATGCAGAGCGAGGTCGAGAACACGGTCTGCACGTCGCAGTTCAGGCAGCGATGCGCTTCGCCCAGCGCAAGCTTGACGTCATAGCCGAGCTCGACCTCGGCGCGGATGTCCTTCAGCGCAACGACCTTGTCGCGATGCGGCACCTTGAAGCGCTTGTCGATCGAGATGTCGTTGTCATAGCTCCATTCGTGGATGCCCATCTTCTGTGAGGAGATTTGCACCTCCGGGAGCGGACGCTCACCGATGTCCTCGCCTGACAGCATCTTGTGGATCGACAGCGCGGCGTCATGGCCGTGCGCGACCGCCCAGATGATGTTCTTCGGACCGAACGCGGCATCGCCGCCGAAGAACACTTTCGGATTGGTCGATGCAAAGGTCTTGGGATCGACCTTCGGCATGTGCCATTTGTCGAACTCGATGCCGCAATCCTGCTCGATCCAAGGGAAGGCGTTCTCCTGGCCGACCGCGACCAGCACATCGTCGCATGCGAAGGTCTGGTCCGGCTCGCCCGAGGGAACGAGGTTGCGGCGGCCCTTGGCGTCGTACTCGGCCTTCACCTTCTGGAACGTGACGCCGGTGAGCTTGCCGTTCTCGTGCACGAAGGCGACGGGGACCAGGAAATTGAGGATCGGAATGTCCTCATGGATCGCATCCTCCTTTTCCCAGGGCGAGGCCTTCATCTCCTCGAAGCCGGAGCGCACGATCACCTTGACGTCCTCGCCGCCGAGACGGCGCGCGGTGCGGCAGCAATCCATTGCGGTGTTGCCGCCGCCGAGCACGATCACGCGCTTGCCGATCTTGTCGACATGGCCGAACGAGACCGAGGCCAGCCATTCGATGCCGATATGAATGTTGCTTGCTGCCTCTTTCCGGCCGGGAATGTCGAGCTCGCGGCCGCGCGGCGCGCCGGAGCCGACGAAGATCGCGTCGTACTTCTCTGCAAGCAGCGACCTCATGCTGTCGATGCGGTGGCCGCCCTTGAAGTCGACGCCGAGAGCCAGGATGTAGCCGGTCTCCTCGTCGATCACGGAGTTGGGCAGGCGGAATTTCGGGATCTGCGTCCGCATCATGCCGCCGGCTTCCGGATCGGCATCGAACACGGTGCAGTGATAGCCGAGCGGCGCGAGATCGCGCGCCACCGTCAGCGAGGCAGGGCCGCCGCCAACGAGCGCGACACGCTTGCCGTTCGTCGGCACGGGCTTCGGCAGGCGCTGCCTGATGTCGTCCTTGAAGTCGGCGGCGACGCGCTTGAGGCGGCAGATCGCCACCGGATTCTCCTCGACGCGTCCGCGGCGGCACGCCGGCTCGCAGGGACGATCGCAGGTGCGTCCCAGAATTCCGGGAAACACGTTCGATTTCCAATTGATCATGTAGGCATCGCTGTAGCGGCCTTGTGCGATCAGTCGGATGTATTCGGGAACCGGGGTGTGCGCAGGACAGGCCCACTGGCAATCGACCACTTTGTGAAAGTAGTCGGGGGCCGCGATATCGGTCGGTTTCATTCCTACCCTGTCCGCCCAGGCTCAAAGGACCCGGCGGCCTCTTCTTGAGCTTGGCGAACGCTTAACGCGCGTCGATCTGGTTTCTGAATGACGTCATTAGGTTAGCTTATTAGAACCACTCCGAAGTACAACGGCAAATTTGCGCGCTTCCGCTCTTTCATGGGAGCCAAGCGCGCACAGCATCAATGGCCGCACGCAATGTGCGTGCGGTGCAACATGCTGCGATGGGGATGCGGGTTCAGCTGCGTGCGATATCGCTCTTCGCGAGGTCCCACATCAGGCAATAGGTGCCGACGGAGATCGGAAGCGGGAAGGGCGCCGCAGCCGGACCGGTGAAGCGCTCGGCGATGACGGCGGAGACCGCGCCGACATGCGTGCCGTCGATCAGCACGAACCAGTCGCGCGCGCCCTCGTTGCGCGCCGCCGGTATTTCCGCCGTTGCACCCGACAATTCCGGTTCGCTTTCGAGCAGATGCATCGAGATGATGCCGTCGCGCTCGTCCGGCGTCAGTCTGTCTTGCAGTGCATCACGCCAGGACGCTGCATTGTCGGGCGTCGGCCGCAGCCGTACAACGCCGAGCGCAGCGCCGCGTCCGGTGCCCTTGCTGATCGTGATGCGTGCGACGACCCGGAGCATGTCCTTGAAGCGCGCCATGGTCTGCCGCGACCAGTCGGTCGGGTTCGCGAGCCGCGCCTTGTAGGCGGGACTGTCGAGCACGTCGAGCCTCGCGGTCGAGTACAGGCACAGATATTTGGGATTGGCGGCATGCGCGACATAGCGCCGCGCTTCGAGGAATCCGTCGATCGCGACACGCTCTTCCAGATGCTCGCGATCATACCAGCGGTTGAAATCGATCTCATCGGCGGCGTCAATATTCATCGACGTCAGCAGCATGCCTTTCCCGGCGAGCGGCATTGTTCTTGTCCTTCCATGCTAGCCCCTCATGGTGAGGAGCGCGTCTCTCGGCCTTCATCCTTCGAGACGCGCGCGAAGGGCGCGCTCCTCAGGATGAGGGGCTAGATCCTTATCGCGGAATCTTCGAAGCAAGGTCGGCGATCGACTTCATGACGGCATCCCTCACGCCGCCATCATAAAGCGAATGTCCGGCCTCTTCCACGATGCGAAGCTCGGAACCGGACCAGACTTTCGCAAGGGCCTGGGACGTCGCGGGAGGACACAACAGATCATAGCGCCCCTGCACGATAATGCCGGGAATGCCTTCGAGCCGGCCCGCGTTTCGCAGCAGCTGGTTTTCGCTCATGAAGCTGTCGTTGACGAAATAATGCGCCTCCATGAACGGCGTCGCCGGCAGCGTCCGCCACACGTTCAGCGAGGCCAGGTCCAGCCGTGTCTTTGCGGGCTTGTGCTCCGAGAGCGTGCGCTCGGTGTCGTGCCAGGCCTTCGCCGCCGGGCCGTGCACGGCCGGATCGGCATCGAGGATGCGGCGCCAATAGGCCTCCACCGGCCGGTCGCGTTCTTCCCGAGGCAGCGCGCTGAGGAAATCCTCGTACAACGCGGGATGGAATTGCGACAGGCGCGAGGTGAAGGCCGTCTCGACCTCGGCCCGCGTGCCGAGAAACGTCGCGCGCAGCGCGATGCCCGACACGCGCTCGGGGTGCGCTTCGGCATAAGCCAGTGCCAGCGTCGCACCCCAGGAGCCGCCGACCACGATCCAGCGCTCGAATCCGAACTTTTCGCGGATCTTCTCCATGTCCGAGATCAGGTGCGCGGTGGTGTTGTGCGCGCGCGATCCCTTGGGACGGCTGCGGCCGCAGCCGCGCTGGTCGAACAGCACGGCGCAGAAGCGATCGGGATCGAACAGCCGGCGATGGTCGGGCTGGCAGCCGCTGCCGGGCCCGCCATGCAGATAGACCGCAGGGATTCCGTCCGCGCGCCCGATGCTCTCGATATAGAGCTCATGGCCGTCGCCGACGTCGAGCATGTCCGCGGTCAGCGGCGCAAAAGGATCGGCGCGCCTGATCGAGCTGGCTGCGTCGGCGTCAGGCGTCATTCTCGGATTCCAGCGTGCCGCCGGCGAAATTGCGATACAGGAAGCGGTTGGTCTCGCCCTCGGCCTCGCGCTCGGCCTGCTTGAAGATGGTCTCGTGCAACGGCGACAGCGCGCAGGCCGGGTCGGTGTTGGCGGCATCGCCCGTCAGCGCAAAGGCCTGGCAGCGGCAGCCGCCGAAATCGATCTCGCGGAATTCGCAAGACTTGCACGGCTCCTTCATCCAGCCGGTGCCGCGATAGCGGTTGAAGGCCTCCGAGTTCTGCCAGATCCAGGCGATTGAATGGTTGGAACGCACCGATTCGAACTCGAGCCCGGTGATGCTCTCGGCGGCGTGGCAGGGCAGCACCTTGCCGGCGGGCGAGATGTTGAAGAACTGCCGGCCCCAGCCGCCCATGCATTTCTTCGGCCGTAGCGCGTAATAATCGGGCACGACGTAGTCGATGGTCAGCCGGCCCTTCAGCCGCTCGCGCGCCTCCTCGACCAGGCGGGTGCATTCGTCCAGCTGCGCCACAGTCGGCATCAAGGCAGCGCGGTTCTTCAGCGCCCAGCCGTAATATTGCACGTTGGCGACCTCGAGCCGGTCGGCGTCGAGATCGAGGGCCATCTGGATGATATCAGGGAGATGGTGCAGGTTCTGCCGGTGCATCACCGCATTCACGGTGAGCGGCAGATCGAGCTCGCGCGTCCATTTCGCCACTTCGAGCTTCTTGCGATGAGCGTTCTTGTAACCGGCGACGCGATCGGCGAGGCCTTCCTCGACACCCTGGAACGAGATCTGCACATGGCAGAGCCCGGCATCCGCCAGATCGCTCAGGCGTTCGCGCGTCAGCAGCACGGCCGAGGTGATCAGATTGGTGTAGAGGCCGGCGTCGCTCGCATGCTTGACCAGCTCGACCAGGTCCTTGCGCGCCGTCGGCTCGCCGCCGGAGAAATGCACCTGCAGCACGCCAATCTCGGCGAGCTCGCTCAACACCTTCTTCCATTCCTCGGTGGTCAGCTCCTTGCCGGAGCGGTCGAGCTCGACCGGGTTGGAGCAATAGGGGCATTGCAGCGGGCAGCGATGGGTGATCTCGAGCAATACCGCGAGCGGGATGCCAAAAGTTTCCGCCGTCGAGCGCTGCTTCTCCAGCACCGCGAGGCTGTCGCTGGTCTCTGGCGGGATGTTGCCCAGCACATCGCTCATGACGTCTTCTCCCGGGCTTCGGTGAGAAAGCCCTTGTCGGCGAGATCCTGCAGCATGGCGATGACATCGGTGAGGATCGCCTCGCGCGGCGCGGCATATTTCGCGGCCAACTGATCTGCGACGTCGCCGACGCTGCGCTCGCCGTTGCAGAGCTGCAGCACCTCGACCGCGATCTCGTCCGGCGCCAGCACCCGTTCCGGCGCCAGGATCACCCAGACCTTGCGGGTCTCGTCAAACTTCAGCTTGGCATGCCGCGGCAGCACGGGGCGGCTTGCCTCGCTGACGCTGATGTTCCGCGGCCCAGCCATCGATCCTCCTCTTCAGCTCGCTTTGGGCACGAAGGCGCCCGGCGGAATGTGGCCCTCGACATAGGCATGCTGGAGCGCATCGAGCTGCACCCACAGCACGTTGGTCTTGAAGATCAGCGCGTTGCAGACCTGCGCGCGCTGCTCCGGCGTCGTGGCGTGCGTCTTGACATAATGAAGCGCGAAATTGGCATCGCGCGGTGCCTGGGTCAGGCGGCGCTTGAAATAGCTCATGATATCAGGATTGACGAAGTCGTAATGCTCCAGCATGCCGGAGATGCGCTCTTCATGCAGGTTCGGCGCGAACAGCTCGGTGAGCGAGGAGGCGATCGCCTCCAGCGGGCTTTTTTCGCGGCAGTAGTGGACGTAGGCTTCGACCGCGAACCGCGTCGCCGGCAAAATGCCTTCGGTGGATTCGACGTAGGCGGTGTCGAGGCCAAGCCCTTCGGTCAGCTTGAGCCAGCGTTCGATTCCACCCTCGCTGCCGACATCGCCGTCATGGTCTTCGATGCGGTGGCGCCATTCCACGCGCGTGGCGCGGTCGCGGAAGCGCGAGATCACCACCGCGTCCTTCATCGGGATGGTGCTCTGGTAATAGTAGCGGTTGAGCGCCCAGGCCTGCACCTGGCCCTTGTTGAGCTTGCCGCCATGCAAGAGCTTGTGGAACGGATGCAGGCTGTGATAGCGCGTCGCCCCGATATGGCGCAGCGTCGCCTCGAGCTCCTCGGCAGAGTTGAGCTTGATGTCCTTGCCGATCGAGAGCGCGGTCATTCCAGTCGATGATGCGGCATTCACAGCACGATCTCCGTTCCATCCGCGGGTATCTGCCAGCCCGCCTCCTCAGTGATCTTGCGCTCGGGCGAGTCGGGCAGCAGCGCCGGATTCGAGTTATTGATATGCAGAAACAGCTTCCTGTCGATATTGAGGTCGGCCAGCCGTGCGATGGCGCCGTCCTCGCCGGACATCGCGACATGTCCCATGCTCTTGCCGGTCTTGTGGCCGAGGCCGGCCCTGATCATCTCGTCGTCGCGCCAGACCGTGCCATCGAAGAACACCAGCGCCGCGCCGTCGATCTCGGCCTTCAGCGCGTCGGTCACCTCGGCGCAGGCCGCAATGAAGTAGAAGAACTTGCCCGCGGCCTTGTCGGTGATCTTCAGGCCCAGAGTGTCGCCGTCGCCGCTCCCGCCGCCCGGATGCATCTTGCCTTCGAGATACCAGGCCGACTTGCCCGGCACTGCGAAGGGTAGCACCTCCAGGCCGGAGCGCGCCCCATCCGGCAGCCGGGGCTCGAACGGCTCACTGACACCGATCGGCTGGCGCCGCACGTTCTTCTCATTCAGCACATTGAAGATGCTGTTGCTGGCAAGGATCGCCAGCACCTTCTCGTGCGCATACACCGTAAAGGGCGAGCCCTCGCGCATCGACAGCAGGCCGGCTACGGCATCGACTTCGCCGTTGGTCAAAATCACGCCCGCAATCGGCGTGTGACGCAGTGCGCCCGCCTTGGGGTGCAGCTGCGGCGTGGCATTCAATTGCTGCCGCAGGTCGGGAGAGGCGTTGATCAGGAACCAGTGCTCGCCGTCACCGCTGAAGGCGACCGAGGCTTGGGTCCTTTGAAGCTCGTGGCCGTCGCTGCGGGCCGCTCGGCAACCCTCGCAGCCGCAATTCCATTGCGGAACTCCGCCGCCGGCCCCGGCGCCCAGGACGACGACGCGAAGCATGATCCGTCTCCTGGAGGCAAATTCGCGAGGTGGATCTCAGGCCGACACAAAAGCTGTCTTCCGGACATCATCGTGACCGAAAGAAGTCGGGCCGAAAGATCCACCTGCGCAGAACGCGATCTCACCAACCGCTTACTTGCGGGTGGCGCTCACATACATGTTGATTTCCATGCCGCAGGGCACTTCGACGATCTTCGGGGCTTTCCAGGCCATTTCGGCTCTCCATCTTGCGAATTCGGGACGTATCCGCCCGCCCGTTAAACTAATGCTGGCGGAAAAGTTCGCCAGTGAAATTTTCCCGACCTAGGTAGTAGCCAGCGGAATTGTTGCACTGCAAAGTGAGCGCATTGCGGCCGTAAAGATGAACGAATGCCGTCCGCAAAATCGCCGATAGGTCGTGATCCCTGTCGGGATAAACGAGTTGTGAGTATGCAACGGCTTCTGTTCGGCTCCAGGCGACCCCATTGGATCAGGCATGCCCAGATATTTCTTCAACACCCGTATCGGCGACGAATTGATCGTGGATCCCGACGGCGAGGACCTGCGTAACCCCGATCGCGCCTGGGAGGTCGCGCGCCAGATGATCCTTGAGGTCGTGAAGTCGGAAGGCACCCAACGGGCCTTGCTGGACGCGGTGATCGAGGTGACCGATACCGACGGCGAGATCGTGCTGGAGTTTCCCTTCACCGAGGCCCTGCTGGATATGCCGGACCAGTCGGCGACGAAGCATTAGCCGGACGCGCGGTCGGGTAAGGGGCCCGCCGCTCTCTCCACCGTGATTGCGAGCCAACGGGACCGCGCGAAGCGCGGCCCGATGACAGGCTTCGCGAAGCAATCCAGAATGAGGCACCAGCCAGCGCCAAACCTGCCCTTCACCCCCGCGAAATCCGCATGGCTTTGCCGCGTTGCCGGCGCTAAAAGACGCCGGTCATACGGAGCAAACCATGCAAGACCTCTGGCGCCTGTCGGCCGCCGACCTCGCCACCCTCGTCAAGTCCAAGAAAGTCTCTGCCAGGGAGGCCGCGCGGGCTGGCCTCGCGCGGCTCGATGCCGTCAATCCCCAGCTCAATGCCGTGATCGACCACCGGCCGGAGGACGTGCTCAAGCAGGCCGATGCCGTCGATGCGGCCATCGCGCGGGGCGAGGACCCCGGTGTGCTCGCCGGCGTGCCCGTCACCATCAAGGCCAATGTCGACCAGGAAGGCTTTGCCACCACCAACGGCCTGAAGCTCCAGCGCGACCTGATCGCGCGCGAGGACAATCCGGTGGTCGCCAATTTCCGCAAAGCCGGCGCCGTCCTGCTCGGCCGCACCAATTGTCCGGCCTTCTCCTACCGCTGGTTCACCACCAATCTGATCCATGGCGACACCAAGAACCCCCGCGACGCTTCGCTGACCCCGGGCGGCTCCTCCGGCGGAGCCGGCTCGGCGGTCGCGGCCGGCATCGGTCACATCGCCCATGGCACCGACATCGCCGGGTCGATCCGCTATCCCGCCTATGCCTGCGGTGTGCACGGATTGCGCCCGACGCTCGGCCGCATCCCCGCCTTCAACCCGGCACTGCCGGAGCGCCCGATCGGGCCGCAGATCATGGCGGTGTCAGGCCCGCTGGCGCGCACGGTCAACGATTTGCGCATCTCGCTCGAAGCAATGTCCGCCCGTGACGTCCGCGACCCCTGGTTCGTGCCGGTGCCGCTGCAAGGCCCGACACGGGAAAAGCGCGCCGCGCTCTGCCTCAATCCGGGCGGCCTTGCCACCACGCCGGAGGTGAAGGCGGCGGTGAGCGATGCCGGCAAGCGCCTCGAACGCGCCGGCTGGACCGTCGACATCATCGCGGACACGCCGCCAATGCGCGAGGCGGTCGAGTGGCAAATAAAACTCTGGCTCGGCGACGGTTATGAGGCGCAGCTGGAAATGGCCGAGCGCGAGGGCGATCCCGGCGCGCTGGCCTGTCTGCGCGGCAACCGCGCAAGGGTCACGCCGATGGACCAGGCCAATTACGCCAAGGCGCTGACCCGAAGAGCCACGCTGACGCGCGAATGGATGTTGTTCTTCGAAAGATACTCGGTGCTGCTGACGCCAGTCTCAGGCGAGTTGCCGTTCCCGGATCATCTCGACCGCAAGGACGACGAATCCTTCAAGCGCGTCTGGGAAGCGCAGCTGCCGCAGATCGCCATTCCCTTCATGGGCTTGCCGGGCCTCGTCGTCTCCACCGGACTCGTCGGCAAGGCCCCGGTCGGTGTGCACATCGTTTCCGGCCGCTATCGCGAGGATCTCTGTCTGCTGGCAGGTGAAGCGATCGAGGCCGGCGGCGTGCCGCCGTCGCCGATCGATCCCGCGGGCTAGCGATGAGCACCATCTACGACTTCAAGGCCAACTCGCTTGCCGGCGAGGAGGTGCAGATGCGCCGGTTCGAGGGGCAGGTGCTCTTGATCGTCAACACCGCGAGCAAATGCGGCTTCACGCCGCAATATCGCGGCCTCGAGGATCTCTATCGCGACCTCTCCCCGCGCGGTTTCTCGGTGCTCGGCTTTCCCTGCAACCAGTTCGGCGCGCAGGAGCCGGGGCAGGCGAGCGAGATCCAGGAGTTCTGCTCGACCCATTACGACGTCACCTTCCCGCTGTTCGAGAAGATCGACGTCAACGGGCCGAAGGCGCATCCTCTGTACGAGTACCTGAAACGTCAGCAATCCGGCCTGTTGGGCGCCTCCATCAAATGGAATTTCACCAAATTCCTGGTGGACCGTGAGGGCCGCGTGGTCGCCCGCTACGCGCCGACCGCACGGCCCGAAGGATTGCGGCAGCAAATCGAAACACTGTTGTGAGCGAGACAAGCATGAGCGACGAATTTCCCGACCGCCTGTCGGTCGACCCGAACAGCCCGTACTACAACGCGGACATCCTGGCGCGCGACGTCGGCATCCGCTTCAAGGGCATCGAGAAGACCAATGTCGAGGAGTATTGCATCAGCGAAGGCTGGGTCCGCGTCACCGCAGGGAACGCCAAGGACCGCTACGGCAACCCGCTGACCATCAAGGTGCACGGCCCGGTGGAGCCGTATTTCAGGGATAAGAAATAGTTTGAACTGAGCGCGCGCCGCTCTCTCCTCGTCATTGCGAGGAGCTCGCGACAAAATTGCGCAGCAATTTTGCGCGGATGCGACCAAGCAATCCAGGATCTTTCCGCGGTGACAATCCGGATTGCTTCGCTTCGCTCGCAACGACGACAACAACCACCAAAGGCCAGCCCCATGTCCGTCCGCATCACCGACGTCCGCGAGATCACAAAACCGATCTCGTCCCCGATCCGCAACGCCTATATCGACTTCACCAAGATGACGACGAGCTTAGTTGCCGTCGTCACCGACGTCGTTCGTGACGGCAAGCGCGTCGTCGGCTACGGCTTCAACTCCAACGGCCGTTACGGGCAGGGTGGCCTGATCCGCGAGCGCTTTGCCTCGCGCATTCTCGAAGCCGATCCGAAGTCGCTGCTCAATAGCGCCGGCGACAATCTCGACCCCGACAAGGTCTGGGGCGCGATGATGACCAACGAGAAGCCCGGCGGTCATGGCGAGCGCTCGGTCGCGGTCGGCACCATCGACATGGCGGTGTGGGATGCGACGGCGAAGATCGCCGGCAAGCCGCTGTTCCGCCTGCTCGCCGAACGCCACGGCGTCACCGCCAATCCGCGCGTCTTCGTCTACGCCGCCGGCGGCTACTATTATCCCGGCAAGGATCTTTCGATGCTGCGCGGCGAGATGCGCGGCTATCTCGATCGCGGCTACAACGTCGTCAAGATGAAGATCGGCGGCGCGCCGATCGACGAGGATCGTACGCGTATCGAGGCGGTGCTGAAGGAGATCGGCAACGACGCGCAACTCGCCGTCGACGCCAACGGCCGCTTCGATCTGGAAACGGGAATCGCCTACGCAAAAATGCTGCGCGACTATCCCCTGTTCTGGTACGAGGAGGCCGGCGATCCCCTCGACTACGCGCTGCAGGCGGCGCTCGCCGAATTCTATCCGGCTCCCATGGCGACAGGCGAAAACTTGTTCAGCCACCAGGACGCCCGCAACCTGATCCGCTACGGCGGCATGCGCCCCGATCGCGACTGGCTGCAATTCGACTGCGCGCTGTCCTACGGCCTGTGCGAATACCAGCGCACGCTCGAGGTGCTGAAGACCTACGGCTGGTCCCCCAGCCGCTGCATACCGCACGGCGGCCACCAGATGTCACTCAACATCGCCGCCGGCCTCGGCTTAGGCGGCAACGAAAGCTACCCCGACCTGTTTCAGCCCTACGGCGGCTTCCCGGACGGCGTCCGCGTCGAGAACGGCCACATCACCATGCCCGAGCTTGCAGGCATCGGCTTCGAAGGCAAGTCCGATCTCTACAAGGAAATGAAGGCGCTGGCGGAGTAGCCCGACTGTGGCGACACACACGTCATTGCGAGCGAAGCGATCCAGAATCTCACCGCGGAGGCAAGTCTGGATTGCTTCGCTGCGCTCGCAATGACGGCGGAGAGAGCCGTGACGTTCTCGTATGTCTCCGCCTGCGGCGGCTTCATCGCTCTTTCCCCGCCTCCACCGCCGCCATCGGCTGTCGCGCCCCATACATCAACGACCGCCACAGCCATTCGAGCGGGCCGTAGCGATAGCGACGCAGCCACCAGACGCTGAACAGCGCCTGTGCGGCGTAGACGGCAATGCCGATGGCGAGAGCCTCGGCGACGCCAAGCCGGCCGAACAGGCCGAGGCCGTAGCCGTAAAAGATCCAACCGAAGATGAGGGACTCCGCTATGTAGTTGGTGAAGGCCATCCGTCCCAGCGGCGCGGCCCAGCCGAGCAGCTTCTTGCCGCGATCGAAATGGGCGATGCCGAGGATGGCGGCGCCATAGCCCAGCGCCAACAGGGTGGCGCCGAGCGGCTCGATGCCGCGATAAAGCAGGCCCGCGCCGAGAGCGAGCGCGGGAAGCCCGATGACGAACAGGGCGCGGGTGTTTTGCACGATGCCGCTCCGCCAGGCCAGTATTCCCAGAAGAAATAGCCCGATCGTACGCAGAAAGACGAATGCGTGGAGCGAAGCGATCAGGGGAATTTCGCGCAGCCGAAACGCCAGCACATCGAGAAAGCCGCCCGTCGCATAGATGCGATTGGCGTCCATGGCATCGCGCCAGATCATAGTCCGGCTGGGAAACAATCCAGCCGGCGGAAAAGCCTGCATCGCCAGATACAGCCCCAGAGATGTCACTGCGGCGAAAGCGAGCAGCCAGCGCGGGCCAAACAGCAATGGTAGCACGATGAATCCGGCTAGCGCATATTCGGCGAGGATATCGCCATTCCAGATCAGGCAAAGGTGGATAATGCCGAACACCAGCAGCACGGCAAGCCGGCGCAGGAGCAAAACGGTGCGACGTTTGCTGGCGGCGAGCCGGTCGAATTGAATGGCAAGACCTGCGCCGAACAGCAGCGAAAACAGCGCGAATGCCTTGAGCTCGATAGCCTGTGTCAGGATCGTTTCGATGGTCTGGTCGATGGGCGAAGCGAGTGTCTTGGGGCCGAGAAACTGCTCGAAGATCGAAATGCGAAATTCCATCACGAGATTGATCGCCATGACGCCGAACAGGGCGATGCCCCTGAGCACGTCGATGGCATCGATCCGCTCTACGGACGGTGTCGGAGCTGCGGGGCTATATGGCGTCATGCAAGTCTCGGCTAATTCGGCCTTGCTGCCGCAGCTGCGCCCGGCCAGGCTCGGTGCAGGCGAGGTGCCGCCACGTTCTTTGTCATTGCGAGCGAAGCGAAGCAATCCAGAGTCTGTCCGCGAAGGCAGTCTGGATTGCTTCGCTGTGCTCGCAACGACGCTGTGACGCGGCCTCTTTACGACAGCCGCATGTCCAGCAGCCTTCGTCCCTCGCCCTTCAGCAGCTTCTTCACCGCACTGGACGCCACCACCTCGCCGTCGTTCGCATAGGCCTCGTGGTTCTTCTCGATGTCGTCGAGGCGGTAGAGATAGTTGACCATCACGCCGGCGGACTCCCGCACGCCCTTGGGCGAGAGGTCGCCCATCCAGTTGATGCGCTCGAGCCGGGCACCGTTGCCGAGATGGAAGCGGGCGACGGAATCGATCAGCCGGCCCTTCGGCGTGCGCGCCCTCAGGAAATAGTAGGCGGCGAGCGGCTCCAGCACGCCGCGAAGCAGTGCCGCCGTCTCGGGGCTTTCGAACCATTTGGGATCATCGAGACGCTTCAGCGCCTCGCGGTCCTCGTCCGCCAGCGGCAGCTCCTTGTCCTGCTTCACCCAGGCCATGAAGCCGGGCACCGGCGACAGCGTCACGAAGGTGTCGAGCTTCGGCAATTCGCGGCGCAGCTCCTCCACCACCTGCTTGATCAGGAAGCTGCCGAAGGAGATGCCGCCCAGGCCGCGCTGGGTGTTGGAGATCGAATAGAACACGGCGGTGCGCGCCTTCTCGATGGGAAGGTGCTGGCGGTCGACCGCGAGCAGCGGCGCGATCGCGCCCGGGATCGTCTCTGTCAGCGCCACCTCGACGAAGATCAGGGGCTCGTCCACCATTGCGGGATGGAAGAAGGCGTAGCAGCGGCGGTCGACCGGGTCGATACGGCGGCGCAGATCGTCCCAGTCGGAGATCTCATGCACGGCTTCGTAACGGATGATCTTTTCGAGGATGTTGGCCGGGGTCGACCAGTCGATCCTGCGCAGCACGAGAAACCCCCTGTTGAACCACGAAGAGAGAAGATGCGAGACGTCGCGGTCGAGCGCGGCGAGATCGGTGTGCCCGTTCATCATGCCGAGCAGATCGGCGCGCATCTTGACGAGATCGCCGGTGCCACCCGGCGCGCGGTTGAGGCGGCGGATCAGTTCCTGCCGCCGCGGCTCGGAGGCGAAGTGCAGGGCACTGGCATCCTCGTCGCTCGGCTTGGCGCGCCATTGTTCGATCGCCTTGGAAAGTCGTTCCCGGTCGGGGCCGAAAAAGCGCACCAATCCTTCGAAAAAGGCGCGGCGTCCCGCCGCATCCAGCTCCTGATAGAGATCGAGCACCTCGCGCGCCATGGCGGTGCCGGAGGCTTCGCCCCGGCCGGACAGCAGCGCGCCGCAAAGCTCGAGCAGTCCATCGGCATCTCGTTTGGTGTCCGAGGCGTCGCCGCGGCGAAGCAGCGTGCGGCCGCGCTCGGAGATGGTGGCGAGCAGGTCGGAGAAGAAGGCGTTGGCCATCTGGGCTTTCGATTCAGGTTTGTGCGTTGCGGAAGCTTACATGGGATTTGGGCAGAAGCCGATCACAATCAAGGAGGGGGATGCGGCATCTTTAGTTGGAGTGTGCGTTTGGCGAATGACGGCATGTTCAGGCCAGCGGGATTTGGAGAACGCGGCGGCCATCTCACCCGCCGTCATCGCAAGCGCAGCGAAGCAATTCAGACTGCCTCCGAGGAGGGATTCCGGATTGCGTCGTCGCATCCGCGCAAAATTGCTGCGCAATTTTGTCGCGAGCTCCTCGCAATGACGGGGGAGAGAGTTACGCAAGGCGCTCGCAATGACGAGATTGGGGCTACCCCTTCCCCGCAAACTCCGTCGGCGTCCGCCCCGTCACCTGGCGGAACGCCGCCGAGAACGCCGGCACGCTCGCATAGCCAAGCTGCGTGGCGAGCTGTTTCACCGAGACATTTGCATCCGTCGACAGCCGCTGGATCGCAGCCGCAATCCGCGCGCGCTGGCACCAGCTCTTGAAGCTGAGCTGCGTCTCGGTCGAGAACAGCCGCGACAGCGTCCGCACGGAGGTTCCGACCGCGCGCGCCAAGGTGTCGATGTCGTGCAGGCCGGTGGGATCGTCGAGCACGATCATCGCGGCGCGGCGGCAGCGCACTTCGCGCGGCAGCGGTACGAACGTCGTGGAATCCTCGGCCTGGTGCAATTCCAGCATCACCAGGCGCACCAGCAGTTCGGTGCGCTCCTCGGTGTTGCCTGCATCGAACAACGCGAGGATCGCCTGATTGAGCAGCGGTGACACCCGCACCACGAATTCCCTGGTCAGGCCGTCATAGCGCTGCTGGCGCTTCAGCCAGGACAGGTCGAAATACAGCGTGCGCATCTCGATGTCGGCGAGCAGGTCGATGGCGTGCTCGAGCCCGGCCGGCACCCAGACCGCCCGGTCCGGCGGCACCAGCCAGCGTCCCCCGGGCGTCGTCACCTGCATGGTGCCCCTGGTCGCATAGATCAGCTGCGCCTCGCGGTGCAGGTGCGGCTCGATCCGCATCCCCTTGGGATAATCGCGGGCGACCAGGTGCACGCCCGCGGGCGAGCGGTGGTTGCTCCGGACCTCGCGGAGGATTGGCGTTTCCAAGACAGTCATTGGCAGCATCCCGTCATTCGCAAGACATATACCTCATTTTCGGAGCAGGAGAGGATTCGGGAAATGAACAGCCCCAGCCGGGTCATCAGTTTCGTCAATGCAGGCCATTTCATCGACCATTATTCGATGCTGATCTTCGCCGCCGCCGTCATCATCATGGGCCCGGCGCTCGGCATGGCCTATTCGGAACTCCTGCCTTACGCGACGCCGGGCTTCGTTGCCTTCGGGGCGGGCTCGCTGCTCACCGGCTGGCTCGGGGATCGCTGGAGCCGCCGTCACATGATGCTGATCTTCTTCATCGGCATCGGCGCCTCCATGATCGCGGTCGGCTTCGTGCAGACTCCCGTGCAGCTCGGCGCCGCGCTGCTCGCCATCGGCATCTTCGCCTCGATCTATCATCCCGTCGGCACTGCCATGATCGTGTCCTATGCCGACCGGCTCGGTCGCGAGATGGGCATCAACGGCGTCTGGGGCAATCTCGGCGTCGCCTCGTCGGCCCTGGTCACCGGCGTGATCGGCCAGTATCTCGGCTGGCGCTTTGCGTTCATCGTTCCCGGCGTGGTCACGATCCTGATCGGCATCGGCTTCGCGATGAGCGTCGTGCATGAGGACCGCAAGGGCTCGAAGCAGGCGGCGGCCCAGGCGCGGGTGGCAAAACAGGACATGTGGCGCGTGGTGCTGTCGCTGCTGATCGTGGTGATCGCGATCTCCACGACCTTCAACGCCGTCACAGTCGCGCTGCCAAAGCTGTTCGCCGAGCGGCTCGCTGATCTCACCAAAAGCCCGGCGCTGCTCGGGGTCATCGCCGCCTGCGTCTACGTGTTCGGCGCGATGACGCAATATACGATCGGCCGGCTGCTCGACCGCTACTCGCTGAAGACGGTGGCGCTGCCGCTGTCCTTCATGCTGGCGCCGTTCCTGTATCTGGCCGCGAGCCTGAACAATCTGCCGCTGATCGTGGTCTCGATCGGCATCGTCATGGGCGCGTTCGGCCAGGTCACGGTGAACGATGCCATGGTCGGCAAGTACACCACCGAGGAGTGGCGCTCGCGCGCCTATGCCGTGCGCTATTTCGTCGGCTTCACCGCGGCCGGCGCCTCCGTCGGCCTGGTCGCCTGGCTCTACGAGCAGGGCGGGTTCGTCACCATGCTGCACGCCTTCGCCGCCCTCTGCCTGCTCGCGATCGCCGCCGCGCTGATTCTGCCGCGCGAGATCAGGACGCCGCAGCCGGCGTGAGAGGCTCTCGTGTCCCGGACAAGCTGCAACGCGTTGGCGTTGCTGCGTAGAGCCGGGACCCAGAAAAAAATTACAGGCGAGTGTCTCGGCGGCATGGGCCCCGCCTCAGCAGCGCACCGTCGAAGAGACGCTGCGCTGCGCCCGCAATGACGGGGAATGTGGCGGGCGGCGGGACCTGCGGCGGTACTTCCCCCGCTGCCTGCCCATTATCCCATTCTGCCAGTGTTTTGCCCGACGGAGCAAGTCGTTTCGGCAAGTCCGAAATTTCGTGAGGTTTTTCAACCCCATCTCTACTGTGCATGGGGTTGTTTTCGCACTTTTTGTTTTCGCCCCCTGAACCCGCCGGTGCGGCGGAACCCGCTCTGCCTTCCGCGGGTTCTATCCCCTGTGGCCCCGACGCCCGGGATAGATCAAGGGGGAAAGATACCTGCATGCCATGGCGCCTGCTCCGAACGGTCGGCCTTGTCCCCGCGGCGCTTATCCTCACCACCATTGCAGTCGCCGCCGAACGCGGCAAATCGGCCGGACCCTCCGAGTCGCTCCTGATCCTGCAGATCGCGCTGCTGATGGCGCTCGGCCGCGGCCTCGGCGAGATCATGCAGCGGATCGGCCAGCCCTCGGTGATGGGCGAACTGCTCGCCGGCATCATCCTGGGGCCGTCGCTGTTCGGCTGGATCTGGCCGGAGGCGCAAGCCGCGATCTTCCCCAAGACGCCCGAGCAGAAGGCGATGATCGACGGCATCGCGCAAGTGGGCATTCTGCTGCTGCTCTTGCTGACCGGCATGGAGACCGATCTCAAGCTGGTCCGGAAGGTCGGCAAGGCCGCGATCGCGATCTCGATTGCCGGCATCCTGGTGCCCTTCGCCTGCGGCTTCGCACTCGGCGAGTTCCTGCCGGATGCACTGCTGCCCAATCCGCAGGAGCGCCTGGTGGCATCGTTGTTCATGGGCACGGCGCTGTCGATCTCCTCCGTGAAGATCGTCGCCGTGGTGGTGCGCGAGATGAATTTCATGCGCCGCAATGTCGGGCAGATCATCGTCGCGACCGCCGTCATCGATGACACCATCGGCTGGATCATCATCGCCGTCATCTTCAGCCTGGCCTCGCACGGCACGCTCGACATCGCCTCGGTGGCCAAAGCCGTGCTGGGGACGCTCGCCTTCCTCGCCATCAGCTTCACGATCGGCCGCCGCCTGGTGTTCCAGCTGATCCGCTGGGCCAACGACAACCTGGTCAGCGCCGCGCCTGTCATCACGGTGATCCTGGTGCTGATGGGCGTCATGGCGCTGATCACGCACCTGATCGGCGTCCACACCGTGCTCGGGGCCTTCGTCGCCGGCATTCTCGTCGGCGAGTCGCCGATCCTGACGCGGCAGATCGACGAGCGCCTGCGCGGCCTGATCTCGAGCTTCTTCATGCCGGTGTTCTTCGGCCTGGCCGGGCTCAGCGCCGACCTCCCGGTGCTGCGCGATCCCAGCCTCCTGATGCTCACCGGACTCCTGGTCGTGATCGCCAGCGTCGGCAAGTTCGGCGGTGCCTTCGTCGGCGGTACCTTGGGAGGGCTGAATGCCAGGGAGTCGCTGGCGCTCGCCAGCGGCATGAATGCGCGCGGCTCGACCGAGGTGATCATCGCAACCATCGGCCTCTCCATCGGCGTGCTCAGTCAGAACCTGTTCACGATGATCGTGACCATGGCAATCGTGACGACGATGGCGATGCCGCCGATGCTGCGCGCGGCGCTGGCCAGGCTGCCGATGAACGAGGAGGAGAAGGAGCGGCTCGAGCGGGAAGAATTCGAGAAGCGCGGCTTCATCGCCAATCTCGAGCGTCCCCTGCTGGCGGTGGACGAGAGCCCCAACGCCACCTTCGCCGCCCACGTCGCCGGCCTGATCGCCGGCATGCGCGGCCTGCCGATCACGGTGCTGCATATCGGCAAGCACGCCGAGGAGCAGGAGAAGGGCCGCCATGAGAGTCACGAAGCCGTGGTCAAGAAGGCCGCCGAAACCGTCTCCGCCAACGGCGATGGCAATGCCGGCAGCATCGACGTCGTCACCCGCACCGGGCGCGCGGAGCTCGGCGAGACCATTGCCGACGAAGCGCGCAAGGGGTTCGACCTCCTGGTCGTCGGCGTCGCCAAGGTGGCCGCCGCCAAGGACCGTTTCGATCGCAAGATCGAGGATATCGCCGCAACGTTCGACGGACCGCTCGCCATCGTGGCCGCCAAAGGCAAGCATCTGAAGCAGCCAATGCCCGATGCGCTCAACATCCTCGTTCCCGTTTCCGGCAGCGCCGTTTCCAAGCGCGGTGCGGAGATCGCGGTGGCGCTGGCCGGCTCAGGCTCGCTCCGGGTGATCTATGTGGCGACGACGCGCGACAAGGGCGCACAGCGCGGCACTTCGCGCGGGCTGAGCCAGGAGACGGGCATCCTCAAGGACACCAGCGATCTCGCGGCCCGATACGACGTCGACATCACTACCACGCTGCGGCTGAACCGGGCGCCGGAGGCCGCGATTCTGCGCGAGATCGATACCACCGACGTCGACCTCGTCGTCATGGGTGTCGACCGCATCCAGGCCGATCACCTTTCCTTCGGCGGCGTCGCCGACGCGGTGCTCAGGCAATCGAAGGTCTCGGTGCTGCTGGTGTCGAGCGGCGAGGCGCGGCAGGCGCCGCCGGAGAAGGCTTAGGCTACATCGAGTTCAGTCCGGCTGCACCTGCGCAGGAGGTGCGCTCCCTCTTGCGCTTGCGGGAGAGGTTTGGGGAGAGGGCTGTCTCCTCATTGAGACACTCCCCTTAGCGCCGATCCCTCTCCTCCGTCATTGCGAGCGCAGCGAAGCAAATCCAGACTGTCACCGCGGAAAGATTCTGGATTGGTTCGCTGCGCCCGCAATGACGATGTGGATGCCTCGGCGCCTTAAGTCTTCACCGCCACCGCCTTCGGCGCCTTCTTCGAGGCGCGCCAGTTCTCAAACCGCTGCACCACCACGAAGAAGGCCGGCACGAACAGCACCGCAAGGCAGGTCGAGGCCAGCATGCCCGAGAACACGGTGATGCCGATCGACTTGCGCGCGCTGGCGCCGGCGCCGGTCGCGAGCACCAGCGGCACGACGCCGAGGATGAAGGCGAAGGAGGTCATCAGGATCGGGCGGAAACGGGCACGCGCGGCTTCGATCGCGGACTCCAGGATCGGCTTGCCGTCGCGGCCGTGCAGCTCGAGGCCCACCTCGACGATCAGGATCGCGTTCTTGGCCGACAGCGCGATGAGCAGGATCAATCCGATCTGGCAATAGAGGTTGTTGTCGATCTTGAGCCCGGAGAGGATCAGCATCGGCCCGAGCAGCGACAGCGGCACCGCGAGGATCACCGAGATCGGCGCGTACCAGCTCTCATACTGGCCGGCGAGCACGAGATAGACCAGCAGCATGGCGAGGCCGAACACCCAGTAGATCTGGTTCGAGACCGCCTTCTCCTGATATGACATCGCGGTCCATTCATAGCCGGTGCCGGGCGGCAGCGTCTTGTCCGCGATCTCCTCCATCAGCTTCAGCGATTGGCCCGATGAATAGCCCTGCGCCGGCAGGCCGATCACCGTCGAGGACGGATAGAGGTTGTAGAGGCTGATCAGCGACGGACCGGTGGCCGGCGTGATCTTGGCGACGGTGCCGATCGGGATCATGTCGCCGTTGGAGTTGCGCACCTGCATGTTGGCGATGTCGCGCTCGGTGACGCGGAAGGCCGGATCGGCCTGGGTGTAGACCTGGAAGACGCGGCCGAACTTGTTGAACTGGTTGACGTAGGACGAGCCGAGATAGGTCGATAGCGCCGAGAACACCTGGTCCGTCGTGACGTGCAGCGTCTGGGTCTTGATGCGGTCGATCTCGACGTTGAACTGCGGCACCGACGAGCGGAACGAGGTCTGCACGCGCTGCAGCGCGCTCTGGCTCTGCGCGTTGCTGACCATCGCACCGGTGATGGCCTGCAGCTTGGCGAAATCGCTGTTGCCGTCGCGCAGCTCGACCTGCATCGAGAAACCGGCGGCGTTGCCGATGCCCTGGATCGGCGGCGGCGGCAGCACAATGGTGCGCGCCTCCATGATGGTTGCGAGCTTGTCGTTCAGCCCGAAGACCAGCGAGCGCAAATCCTCGCCGGGTCCTTTGCGCGCGTCCCAATCCTTCAGGATGATGTAGGCGACGCCGGCATTGGCGAGGCTGGCGCTGTTGTCGAGCGCGGAGATGCCGGCGATGGTGATGACCTGCTGGACGCCGGGCGTATCCTTGATGATCTCGCTGGCCCTGTCGAGCACGTTCTGGGTCCGCTCCAACGCTGCGCCGTCGGGCAGCTGGATCGCGGCGATCAGATAGCCCTGGTCCTCGATCGGCAGGAAGCCCGTCGGCACCCGCGACAGGCCGTAGCCGCTGGCTCCGATGACCAGCAGCGCGAACGCGACCGAGATGGTGGCGTTCTTCACCAGGAACGTGATCAGCCTGGTGTAGCCGCGCTCGACGCGGTCATAGACGGCGTTGAAGCCTCGATAGAAGAAATTGCGCTGCTCCGGCGGCACCGCCGGCCGCAGCCATAGCGCACACTGCGTCGGCTTCAAGGTCGCCGCGTTGATCGCGGAGAGCAGCGCGGTCGCCGCGATCACCAGCGCGAATTGCGAGTAGATGCGCCCGGTGAGGCCGGCAAGGAACGAGGCCGGCAGGAACACCGAGATCAGCACCAGGGTGATGCCGACTATCGGCGCGAACAGCTGGTCCATCGCCCTGATCGCGGCGTCGTGGCCGTTCATGCCCTGCTCGATGTTGTGCGCCGCGCCTTCCACCACCACGATGGCGTCGTCGACCACGATGCCGATCGCGAGCACGATCGCGAACAGCGTCGACATGTTGATGGTGAAGCCGAGCGCCGCCATCGCGGCGAAGGCGCCGATGATGGTGACGGGCACGGTCGTCGCCGGCACCAGCATCGCGCGCCAGTCCTGCAGGAACACGAGGATCACGACCAGCACCAGAAGGCCGGCTTCGATCAGCGTCATGTAGACCTCGTGCACCGAGGCTTGCACGAACTTGGTGGTGTCGAACGGCGTGTCGTATTTGATGCCTTCGGGGAAGCGCTTGGCGAGCTCGGCCATCTTCTTCTCGACGGCCTGCTCGACCTGCAGCGCGTTGGCGCCGGGCGACTGGAACACGCCGATGCCGGTGGCGGGCTGCTTGTTGAGCGAGAAGATCTGGCTGTAGGTCTGTGCGCCAAGCTCGACCCAGCCGACGTCGCGCACCCGCGTGACGTCGCCGCTGGTCCCTGTCTTGACGATGATGTTCTCGAACTGGGTGGTGTCGTCGAGCCGTCCGTTGACGTTGAGCGTGTACTGGAACGCCTGGCCCGGCGGCGTCGGCGGTGCGCCGACCTGGCCGGCGGAGACCTGCTGGCTCTGCTGCTGGATCGCGTTGATGACGTCCTGCGGTACCAGGCCCCGGGCCTGCAGTTTGCTCGGGTCGAGCCACACCCGCATCGAATACTGGCCGGCGCCGAACACCGTGACGTTGCCGACGCCGGGCAGGCGGGAGAGCTCGTCGCGGATGTTGATGGTGGCGTAGTTGCTCAAATAGAGGCTGTCATACTTCGCCTCGGGCGAGGTCAGCGTCACGAACAGCAGGATAGCGGTCGATTTCTTCTGGACGGTGACGCCCTGGTTCTGCACCGCCTGCGGCAGCTGCGCCAGCGCACTGGAGACACGGTTCTGCACCAGCACCTGTGCGAAGTTGAGGTCGGTGCCGATCTTGAAGGTCACGGTCAGCGTGTAGGTGCCGTCCGAGCCGCTGTAGGACTGCATGTACAGCATGTCCTCGACGCCGTTGACCTGCTGCTCGATCGGCAGCGCCACGGTGTCGATCACGGTCTTGGCGCTGGCGCCGGGATAGCGCGTGGTGACCTGCACCGTCGGCGGCACCACGTCGGGGTATTGCGCGATCGCAAGGTTGAACAGGGCGACGCCGCCGATCAGGATCATCAGGAGTGCGATGACGTTCGAGAGGACCGGCCGCTCGATGAAGAATTTTGAGATCATGGCTGGCGGCTCCTACTTGGTGGACGCCTGGGACTGGTCGATCTTCGTCACCTGCGGGTCGATCTTCTGCCCCGGGATCACCCGCAGCAGTCCCGCGATCACGACGCGGTCGTCCGGCTTGAGGCCGCTTTCAATCACGCGCAGGCCGTTGTCGGTCGGCCCGATCTGCACCTTGCGCTGCTCGACGACATTGTCGTTGTTGACGACGAGGAGATAGCGGCCGCCCTGGTCGCTGCCGAGCGCGGTGTCGGGGACGAGCAGGGCTTCCTTCTCCTGGGTGAAGGGTACGCGGACGCGGACGAAATAGCCGGGCAGCAGCACCCGCTTGTCGTTGGGTATGACGCCGCGCACGGCGAGCGTGCCGGTCGATGTATTGAGGGTCGGCGAGACGTAGTCGAGGTGGCCTTCATGCGGGTATCCGGTCTCGGTCTGGAGGCCCACCTGGACCGGCAACTGTCTGAGATCGGCGACCGTCAGCCCGCGGCGGGCCGCTTCGGCGCGGATGCGAAGGACGTCCTGCTCGTTGACGGTGAAGTTCACCCAGATCGGGTCCAGCGCGACGATGGTCGCGAGCTGGGTCGGGGAGGAGACGCCGACGAGCTCGCCGATCGAGACCAGGTGCGCGCTGACGATGCCGTCGAACGGCGCCGTCACCTTGGTGTAGCCGTAATTGACCTCGGCGAGCCTGGTATTGACCTGCGCCTGTTGGAGACTGGCCTGCGCGTTTTCGCGGTTCGAGGTCGAGGTGTCGAGGGTGGACTGCGAGACCGCCTGGCGCTGCACCAACTCGGTCTGCCGCTTGAAATCGGCCTCTGCCTGCTTCAGCGTGGCCTGCGCGCCGGCCTCGGCTGCCTGTGCCTGCTCGAGCTTGAGCTTGTAGGTCTCCGGCTCGATTGTGAACAGCTGGGTGCCCTGCTTGACGAAGGTGCCGTCCTGGTAGTCGATCGATTGCAGGAAGCCCTGCACGCGCGCGACCAGATCGACGCTCTTGATCGGCGCGGTGTTGCCGGTCGCCTCGACGTAGCGCGTCACTGCGCGCTGCACCGGCGTCGCGACGTCCACCTTGGGCGGCGGCGGCGCCACGAAGGTGTTCTTGTCCTCGCAGCCGGCGAGCGCGATGACCGCGGTTGCCGTTGCCAAGGCCCGCCCGACATGTTTCCGCGCTTGCCTAGGCCGTGCGGGAGATGCGAGATTCGCGCGCGTCATTCGGTGGCTCCCGGATTGCTGTCTGTCGGTGCGGCAGGCTACCAACAAATGCCCGGCCGCGGAACACCATAGCCATGGCAGTCAGAGGCCTTGCACTGCAAACGGCGGCGTGCCCTTTGGCAGGTTCATCATGACAAATCGCTTTTCACTGAGCGCATGATCGACCAGAATTGGCGAAGGCGGTGTGATTGATGCGCCGGAAGGATTCGCCGATCCGGACGGAGTAGCGGCAGCGGCTGCATGACAACTGAAATTCAGATTCGCGCCTTCGCGCCGCTCGATGCGGCTCCTGTGCGCGAGCTGTTCATCCGGGTAAATCGTCTGTTGGCACCCGCGCATTTGGCGGAGGCGTTCGAAAAATACATCACTCGCTCGCTCGTGGAGGAGATAGATCGAATCGCCGAATACTATTCGAGCCGGGACGGCGGTTTTTGGGTCGCTGTCGACGACGACGAAATTGTTGGCATGTTTGGGCTGGAGAGCGTTGGCGGGGAAGCGATGGAGCTGCGGCGCATGTACGTCGCTCCCGGCGCGCGACGCCGGGGAATTGCGCGGAACATGCTGGCGTTTGCGGAGCAGGAATGCCGCCGCCGGAAGCGGTTACAATTGCAGCTGAGTACGTCCGAGCTTCAGCAGGATGCGCTGGCGCTGTATCGTAACGCCGGATACGAGAACGCGGGCGAAGAGATCGCCGATGCCGCCACCAACAAGACGCTAGGCGGCGGCATTCGCCGCTACCATTTCATCAAGCGGCTCTGAGGTGAAAACTGGCTCTGCCGAGAGGAGGATGCGCATGCGATTGTCCCTGGTGACAGCTTCGTGATCGTCTACCGCCTCTTGATCTCCTCATACTTCGCCATCGCGCGCTCGAACTTCCGGTTGAACAGCCACATCGCAGCGAGGATCTCGCGGAAGCTCGCCGAGGTGCGCGCCCGGTCGGTCTGTCCGAAAGCAAAAATGCTGTTGTTGCGCAGGTGCTTCATGATCATGGGGCTGGACACCCTGTAGTTCAGGAGATCGCCCGATTTGAGCGCAGCCCGCGTCGGCGTGGGAACGATCTGGATCAGTTCGAACAGCTTCATCTGGTCGATCGGATCAGGCAGCGTCTTCACGATTTGCGGGATCTCACGGAACAGGTCGGCATGCGCGTTCATCAGCCCGTCCCGCACGTTGGTCCAGTGGTTGAAGCGGTGATCGGTGCCGCGGGCGCGTGCCTCCTCCTTGTCGTCGCGCGCGCTCAGCGCCGGATCGATCGCGGCGATGTCGCCCTTGATGGTCTCCCATTTCCGGCGGCCGTTGCGGTCTTCGGAGGGGCCGGTCTGGAAGCTGCCCATGTAGGTGTTCGAGCGCGCATTGCGGACATTCTGCTTGCCGTTGGTCTCGGCGAAGAACAGCCCGAGGCTGATGCGCCCTGCGGCCTCCGCATGCTCAGGCGCAAGCCCCTTGGCGCGCGCAATGGCGACCGCGAGATCGACGACGTCCTTGAACGGCGTTGGCGAATTCTGCGCGCTGGCAGGCGGCGCCTCCATGATGTCGAACAGCTTCGAATATTCGTCGATCAAAGGCTCGATGTCGGCGTCGAAATAGGCCGGAGGAATCTCGAACTTGTTGGGCCTCCCGATCCGCGCCGGCATGGCGTCCGTCAGGTCCTTGTAGCTGCTGATCACCGCGACGCGCGCGAGATAGAGCGCCTGTCCCGGCAGATTGGGCAGCGGCTCCTTCGCCTCGATCTGGCGTCGTCGCTCGGCGAGGATGGATTTGAAATCGGCGAGCGCCCGCTCGTAGGTGGCGAGCGCCTCGGATTGCCTTGGCGTTGGCGCGCCTTTCTGTGCAACGACGGGCGCCGCGACGAAGAAGGCAGCGGCCGCAAAGAACGCGGCGGCAAGTCGTCTCGATCCCATGGTTGGTTCCCGTCGATTCGATGGCCAGGGAGATCGTAAGCATCAGACGCGAGCTGCCGCAATTCTTCCTCTCACGCCGCCCGGTAGTCCGGCGCGGTCGCCAGAAACTTCGCGTAGATATCCGCGTCCGGCGGCGAGAAGCGCCCGGCGAACCCGCCGCGCTTCCAGTTCTTCGCACCGATGTCGGCCATCAGCTCGTCGAAATGACGGTAGTGATAGGGCGCGACGCAGAGTCCGCCATAGACGCCTGCCGCCGGCCGCTCGACGCGCTTGAAGTGCAGCATCATCTCGATGTTGTCGCGCATCTGCTTGGTCGACGGCTGGTTGGCGAGCTGGCCGTCGGCGTAGCGCACCAGCCAGTTGGCGGCGAGATCGGCGCAGAGCACGGTGCAGAACGACGAGTTGAAGCCGACGAAGCCGAGCTCCGGCAGATCGGGGTTGGCGATCAGACGATAGAGCCGGTACTGGCCGTCGGCATCGACCAGTTTCTGCCGGTAGGCCTCGGGCAGGAACGGCACGCCGAGCTTGTAGCCGATCGCGAGCACCGCGAGGTCGGCCTTGATGCGCTCGCCGCCGCTCATCACGATGCTGTCGCCTTCATAACGGTCGAACGTGCCGAACACCGCCTTGATGCGGCCGTCGGCGACCATGGGATAGAAGCCCGGCGTTGCGATCGGCACCGAGCAGTTGACGCCGTCTTCGATCCGCTCCTTCGGGACCATCTTGCAGCGGCCGAGCTTGAGCTGCGCCTTGAGCAGGCTCTCCAGCCCGCGCCAGTTCGCCCAGACCAGCGGCGCGGCGATGCGATGTGCAAATCTCGCCATCGCGCTCGCGCCCCAGCCCAGAAACATCTCCTCTTGCGCGCGGATGTAGAGGATGCGCTTGAAGTTCACGAGACCGCCGATGAAGTAAGGGATGCGCCAGACCGGCTCGCGCATTACGATCGTGACCTCGCGAGCGCCTGACTTCACCGCGTTCACGGCGATGTCGGTCGCGGACTTCGAGCCGCCGAGCACGACGACGCGGCGTCCCTTTGCAAGTACTGGATCGCCGTATTTCGACGAGTGCCGGATCTGGCCGCCCTGCGCCAGAAAACCGTCCTCGCCGGGGCAATGCAGCTCGCGCGGCTCATTGAATTGGCCGGTGCAGACGGCGACGAAATCGAAGTCTTCGTTCGTCGTGCCGTCTTTGCTCGTCAGGGTCAGCGTCCAGCCCGGTCTGCCGTCCGCGCGACGCGCCATGCCGGCAACTTCGGTGTCGTGGCGCAGCATGCGGTCGAGGCCAAAACTCCTGGCGTAGTCGGCGAGATAGGCATGGACCTGCGGCCCGGTCGGCCATTCCGGATAGGCATCCGGCATGGCGCGGTCGGTGTAGCGATAGAGTTCCTTCGGGCTCTGCGTCTGCACCTCAGGATAGGAGCGCGCCGGCTCCCAGACGCCGCCGAGATCCGAGCTGCGCTCGACGATGGTGACGCGGTGGCCGCGGCGGGAGAACGCCTTGGCGGCGGCAAGGCCGGAGACGCCGGCGCCGATCACGCAGACATGTTTGGGACTGACCATGGGATTGCTCGCTATCGATGTGTTTTCCGGGCAAGCGGCCACGTTCGGCCGCAAGGCGCGGCCGGTAGGCCTGCAAGCAGATGACAGTGGACGAGGGAGCCTAGTCGTTGGCCTCGGGCGGCAGGAAATCGACCTCATGCAGCGCCGAGATACGCACCACTTCGGCAGGGTCGGTCAGATTGTGCAGCTGGTTGAACAGCGCCTCCAGCTTCTGCATCGGTGAGACCCAGAACAGCGCGCGGCACGGCTTGTCGGACTTGTTGAAATAGCCGTGCGGAATGCCGCGCGGCATGCGCACGAGGTCGCCGGCATGGGCCTTGACCCATTGGCCATCCAGCTTGAGGTCGAGCGTGCCTTCCTGCACCAGGATGAACTCGTCCTGGGTCGGATGGATGTGCACCGGCACGAACTGGCCGGGATCGCTGTTGGTCTCGAACGCGAAGGTGGAGTCGGTCACGGCTTTGGGGAAATAGACCTGGTCAAGGATGTTCCAGCTCTTGCCGCCATAGCCCGTGCCGTTAGCGGTAATGCCCTTTTCGAGTGCAGTCATGGCTTGCTCCTCATGGATTCCGGCGGGGACGGAGCTTTCGCCAGCGATAGGCGCCTGTCTATCCGCTAAACGAATCCGAACGCCGCCATTGCCATGCAGCACGAGGATTTTGCAGGAGCCGCTCTTTTCGCATCCGCGGAACTATTATAGGCTTAAAGCAATTCCGTGACGCGAAGCGTGGTCGATGATGTCCGCAGCCGTGCTGGAACTGAACGCAAGGGCGCCTGCAGCTGAGCGGCTTGCGGCCTTCGCGCGCGTCACCACCGACAATGTCGACGAAGCCGCCGAGCAGATCGGGCGCATCTTCTGCCCGCACGATCTCGAGCCGGGAGAGGCGCGGGCGGCCGGCTTCTCCGCCCGGCACAATTGCGCTGATTTCGCCGGCTTCTCCATCAACTATGTCGCCTATGGCGGATCGGTCAGTATCGATCCCGGCTGCCTCGAGCGCTTCTTCCTGGTGCAGGTCCCGCTGGCTGGCGCCGCCCGCATTCGTGCCGGCGGCTGTGAACTCGATTCCGCGCCGGACCGGACGGCGTCACTGCTGTCGCCGACGATCCCGACGCGGATGATCTGGACCGACTGCGCCCAAGCGATCCTGCTGCTCGAGCGCCGCATGGTCGAGCAGCGAGCCGCGGCGCTGGCGGGCAGGACGGTCGGCACGGTCGAATTCGATCCCGTGATCGAACTCGACGCGCCCTCCGGACGGGCCCTGCAGACCAGTCTTGCCGAGTTGATGACGCTCGCCGAGCGTGTCGGTCCCTCCGGCAGGCTGTCGCCGGTCGCGATGGCCGATTGGCGCGAAGCGCTGCTCGATCATCTCCTCAACGGGCAGAGGCATGGCCTGTCGGACGCGATTCGAACGTTCTCAGGACAGGCCGAGCGCTTGCCGCGCGCGCTCCGCGCCGCGCGCGACCATCTGGCGGACAATGCCGGCGAGCCGCTCGATCTCGCGCAGCTCGCCTGCGTGTCCGGCATCGGCATTCGCGCGCTTCAGCTCGGCTTCCGCCGTCACTTCGGCGTGTCCATCTCGCAGATGCTGCTCGACATGCGCCTTGCTGGCCTGCACGCGCGCCTCGCGCAGGCGGCACCCGATGCCTGCATCACCGAGATCGCCTTCGATCTCGGCTTCACCCATCTCGGCCGCATGGCCGGCGCCTACCGCGATAAATTCGGCGAGACACCGTCGGCCACGCTGCGGCGTCGGATGAGCTAGATGAAGTGAATCGGGCAGCTGTTCGCGGTTTGCCTCTCCTACAGGAGCCCTACAGGAGAGGTGTTCCGAGTTCTGGGCGCGTCAACTCAACCAAAACTCATCCAACTCTGCTTCCGTGCCGCCTCAACCCGACGGCGAATCGGTCTGGAGCAGCGTCGTCACCCAGATCGCGCGCGCCACCTGCTGCGTCGGGTTGTCGAACATGTGCGGCACGATGCTCGGGAAGCGAAAGCTGTCGCCGGCTTCCAGCAGGTGAGCCTGGTTGTCGAGCCACAGCCGCAGGCTGCCTGAGAGGATGTAGCCCGCCTTCTCACCGGTGTGCTGCAGGAAGTCGGTGCCGGACGAGGCTCCGGGATTGAGCGTGAGCTCGTAGAGCTCGAGCTGGCCTTTCCCTGCAGGGGTCAGCGCTTCCTTGACGACGCCGCTGGCGGTGAGCCGCAGCAGCCGCCGGCTGTTCTTGCGCACGATGTAGCGTTGCCCGTCGGAGGGATCGCTGCTTTCGAAGAAGTAGGAGATGGGAACGTCGAGCGCGATGCTGAGCAGGCGCAGCGTACGGACCGACGGCATGGCGCGCGCGCGCTCGAGCTGGCTGATCATGCCGGTGGACAGGCCGGTCTTGTTGGCGACGTCCTGGATCGAGAGGCCGGCGCGCTGACGCAGCAGCCGCACCGTTTCACCCAGGCGCTGGTCGACCGCATCGTCAGCTTCGATCGCCGGAGCGTCCTTGGTGCCGTTCGTGTCGCCGCGACCATCCATGTCGCTCTCCCATGCATCATCTCAGCCTCGGGCATCGGCTCCGTGACTTTAGTCAGAGTGAAAAGATTGCGCATACTAGCAATGTGATTGACAGCTGTATTTAGTCATGATGAACTTTTGATCGAAAAATTTAGAAGCACTAAAGCCCACTCCTGTCCCTCTGCCGGGGTCTCGGGGCGCGGGAGACGGTGCCGCGTGCGGAAACGGAGAGTGGGTGATGGCACACGACACTGGCAAGCGTGGCGTTGGGGCACTGCATCTCGGCATTCCGAATCGCCGTCAATTCGTCCAGCTCGGCGCGGGCGCCGCAGCGGGATGGACGCTTTCAGGCAACGCCTTCGCCCAGACCGAACGTCCCACCAATCCGCCGGACAAGCCGCGCGGCCAGGTGATCGCGGCGCTGTCGCAGGAGCCGACCGTCTTTCATCCCTTGATGCCGGGCATCGAGGTCGACCAGGGCATCTGGTGGCAGGTGTTCTCGCTGCTCTGGTACATCGATCCCGCCGGCAATTTCGTTCCAGATCTCGCGCGCGAAGTCCCGACCCTCGAGAATGGCGGTCTATCGGCCGACGGTCTGACCTGGAAGATCAAGCTGCGCAATGACGTGAAATGGCACGACGGCACGCCTTTCACGGCCGAGGACGTGAAGTTCTCGCTCGAATTGATCAACGACCCCAATTTCCGCGCCCGCAGTCGCGTCGGCCACAGCCTCGTCAAGGACATCAAGGTCGTCGCGCCCGACGAGATCCATTGGCGCATGGAAGCGCCCTATTCGCCCTACATGTCGATCCTGGGATCGCTGACCTTCATCGTGCCAAAACACATCCTGGAGAAGGTGTCCGATCCGAACGCCTCGCCGTTCCACAATGCGCCTATCGGCACCGGGCCGTTCCGCTGGGGCGAACGCGTGCCCGGGGACCACATCCTGCTCAACGCCCACATCGGCTATCACGGCAAGGGGCCTTACGTCGAACGCGTGGTCTTCAAGTACATCCCCGATCTCACCGTGCTCTACACCCAGTTCCGCACCGGCCAGGTCGACTACACCGGCCTGCAAGGCATCTTGCCGAACTTCGTGCAGGAGGCGAAGACGCTGAAGGGGCGCAATATCGTCGTCTCCTCGACCTCCTCGGTGGAGCATATCGCGCCCAATCTGGAGTTCGGTCCCTTCGCTGATCGCGCGGTGCGCGAGGCGCTCTATCTCGCCATCAACAAGCAAGCGATCATCGATGCGCTCAATTACGGATTGCCCAAGCAGACCGAGAGCTTCGTGCCGCAGCAGGCCTGGTCGTTCCAGCAGGGACTGCCGCAGCATAAATACGATCCGGCCAAGGCCAACGCGCTGCTCGATGCCGCCGGATGGGTACGCGGCGCGGGTGGCATTCGCGAGAAGGGCGGCGTCAAGCTCGAATTCGCCAACTCCACGACGTCAGGCAACGCGGTGCGGGAGCAGACCCAGCAGCTTCTGATCCAGGACTGGCGTGCGATCGGCGCTGCGATGCGCGTCAACAACATGCCGGCGGCCGTGATCTGGGGCGACTTCTGGCAGCAGTCGAAGTTCAACTCGGTGATCGTGGGCGTGAATTTCATGTTGGGCAGCGACCCCGACGTGACGCCGCGCTTCGGCTCGGGCTCCATTCCCGCCAAAGGCGGGCGCGGCTACAACACCTATCAGTACCGGAGCGCGGAGGCCGATCGGCTGCTCGCCGAAGGCGCCAAGCAGTTCGATCTGTCACAGCGCAAGGCGAGCTATGGCGAGCTGCAGAAGCTGATCCGTAACGATCTCGCCATCCTGCCGCTGTTTCAGGGGTTCATTGCCGAGGGCGTCAAGGAGGGCCTGCAGGGCTTCCGTCCCAACATCAACACCTCGATCAACTGCTGGAATATCCGCGAATGGTATTGGGCCTGATGTCCTGGCCACGCCGGATCGCCTGAGATGGCCCGTTACGTCGTCAATCGCCTGGCGCAGGCAATCATGCTGCTGGTGATCGTCTCGGGAATCGGCTTTGCCGTCCTGCATATGGCGCCCGGCGGTCCGCTGTCGCAATTCGCGGCCTCCGCGCAGATGACGCAGGAGGATCTCGATCGCGTCACCAGGCAGCTCGGGCTGGATCGGCCGCTCCCGATCCAGTATCTCGACTGGTTCGGCCGCATGCTCAAAGGCGATTGGGGCCGCTCCTATCGTGACGGCGAGGCGGTGCTGTCGGTGATCTCCTCGCATCTCGGCGCCACGCTGGAGCTGATGGCGACGGCGACGATCATCGCGGTGCTGCTCGGCTGCTGGATCGGCATCCTCGGCGCGCTGCGCCGCTATTCGCTGTTCGATGCGCTCGCCACCGTCGGCGCCATGATCGCGCTGTCGATTCCGACCTTCTGGTTCGGCCTCGTCACCATCTACGTCTTCTCGGTGAAGCTCGGCTGGTTGCCGTCCGGCAACCGCGAGACCGTTGGCGACGGCTCCTTTCTCGACCTGCTGCATCATCTGATCGCGCCGGCCATGGTGCTGGCGCTGGTCGAGACCGCGATGTGGGGCCGCTTCATGCGCTCCTCGATGCTCGAGGTCATCAACCAGGACTACATCCGCACTGCGCGCGCCAAGGGCATGCCGGAATGGCGCATCCTCACCGTGCATGCCTTGCGCAACGCGCTGCTGCCGATGATCACGGTGGCGGGCCTTCAGTTGCCGACGCTGCTCGGCGGCGCGCTGGTCGCCGAGACCGTGTTCACCTGGCCCGGCATGGGCCGGCTATTCCTCGATTCCATCGGCTATCGCGACTATCCCGTGGTGATGGGCATCCTGATGTTCTCGGCGACGATGGTGCTGATCGGCTCGCTGCTCGCCGACATCCTCTACGCCGTGGTCGATCCGCGCATTCGGGTGGGCTAGGCGATGGCGACCGCAGTCCTCTCCACCGCCCAGCTGGCGCCCGGCCAGGCCGCATGGCGGCGCTTCCGCCGGCACCGGCTGGCGCTCGCGGGCGCCGTGATCATCCTGGTGCTCGTGCTCGGCTCGGCCTTCGGTCCGTATCTGCTGCCGTTCGATGACACCTATATCGACATCATGAAACGGTTCGCGCCGCCGCTTTCCGGCGCGCACATCCTCGGCACCGACGAGCTCGGCCGCGACGTGCTGGCGCGGCTGATGATGGGCGGGCGTGTCTCGCTCTCGATCGGCATCGTCGCGATGGTGATCGCGATGGCGGTCGGCATCGTGGTCGGCGCCTTCGCCGGATTCTATGGCGGCGTGGTCGGCGCGGTGCTGATGCGGCTGGTCGATGCCGTCTTGTGCTTTCCGACGATCTTCCTGCTGCTTGCGCTGGCGGCGCTCACCGAGCCGGGCCTCGTCACCACCACCGTGCTGATTGCGGCCACCGCCTGGATGGCGGTTGCCCGCGTCGTCGAAGCCCAGGTGCGGTCGTTGCGCGAGCGTGAGTTTGCGGTGGCCGCGCTCGCCTTCGGTTCGTCGAACTTACGGATCATGTTCCGCGAGCTGGTGCCCAATGCGATCGCACCGATCGTGGTCGCTGCGACGCTCAACGTCGCCAAGGCGATCCTGCTCGAATCCTATGTCAGCTATCTCGGCTACGGCATCCAGCCGCCGGCGGCGAGCTGGGGCAACATGCTCAACAACGCGCAGATCTATCTCACCAGCGCGCCCTGGCTCGCGATCGCGCCGGGCGTCGCCATCACGCTCGCCGTGACCAGCTTCAACTTTCTCGGTGATGGCCTCCGCGATGCGCTGGATCCGCGAATGAACATCCCATGACGAGCAAGATCTCGATCGAACTGACCTCCAGGAGTGCCCCATGTCCCCGCCGCTCAACCGTATAAATAGCGACGAACGCCTGCCGACGCAGGTGGATGTCGTCGTCATCGGCGGCGGCGTCATCGGCGTTTCCGCGGCCTATCATCTGGCCAAGAAGGGCCATTCTGTCGCGCTGGTCGAAAAGGGCCATGTCGGCGGCGAGCAGTCCAGCCGCAATTGGGGCTGGTGCCGCCAGCAGGGCCGCGCGCGCGAGGAGATTCCGCTCGCCCGCGAGGCGCTGCGGCTTTGGGAGGACATGCAGAACGATGCCGGCGTCGATGCCGGCTTCCGCCGCACCGGCGTCCTCTTCCTCACCAAGAGCAAGGATGAACTCGCAAGCTGGGAGCGCTGGGCAGCGGTCGCGCGCGAGCAGCAGGTCCACTCCACCGTGCTGACTCCCGCGGAGGTTGCCGAGCGCATGCCTGGGAATGCGGACCAATGGGTCGGCGGCCTGCACACGCCCAGCGACGGCCGCGCAGAGCCATCGATGGCCGTGCCCGCGCTCGCCACCGCCGCGCGAAAACACGGCGTCACCATCCATCAGGGCTGCGCCGCGCGCGGCCTGGAGACGCGAGGCGGGAAGGTCAGCGCGGTCGTCACCGAGAAGGGCACCATCCGCACGCAAGCGGTGCTGCTGGCGGGCGGCGCGTGGTCCTCGTTGTTCTGCCGCCGCCACGGTATCGAGCTGCCGATCGGTCTCGTCAACGCCACCGCGTGCCGGACCACGCCGGGGCCGGAGATCACCTCCGGCGCGCTCGGCACCGATTTCTACTGCATCCGCCGCCGCCTCGACGGCGGCTTCACGCTGGCGCTGCGCAACCGCGGCACGGTGGAGCTGTCGCCGGACCTGTTCCGCTACGCGCGCACCTTCTGGCCGACCTATCAGCATCGCAAGAACGGCCTGAAACTGTCGTTCGGCAAGTCGTTCTTCGACCAGCTCATGCGCGGCACGGGCTGGAGCTTCGACAAGCCGTCGCCGTTCGAGGCCGAGCGCGTGCGTGATCCCGCGCCTGACATGTCGCTGGTCAATTCGGCGCTCGCAGCGCTGATCAAGTCGAATCCGGAATTGAAGGACATCGAGATCGCGGAAGCCTGGGGCGGCACGATCGACTGCACGCCGGATACGATTCCGGTGATCTCGCCGGTCGATGCGCTGCCCGGTTTCTTCCTCGCGACCGGCTTCTCCGGCCACGGTTTTGGCATCGGCCCCGCGGCCGGCAAGCTCGCCGCCGACATCGTGACGGGTTCGACGCCGCTGGTCGATCCCGCCGCCTACAGCCACAAGCGCATGATCGACGGTCGGCGGCTCGCGCCGGTCAGCCCGTTCTGAGGGCCGGTATGACGGTTCTCTACAAGGCCAACATGGTGCGCGGCGCCGAGTGGGCGCGCTTGTTCGCGGAGCGCGCGCCCGACATCCCGTTCCGGCTCTGGCCCGACATCGGCAATCCCGCCGACGTCCGCCATCTCGTGGCATGGGTGCCGCCGGATGACATCGCGACGACCTTTCCCAATCTCGAGCTGGTCTTCTCGGTTGGTGCAGGCGTCGATCAGTTCGACACCTCGAAAGTCCCAGCGCACATTCCGCTGGTCCGCATGCTGGAGCCCGGCATCGCCGAGACCATGGTCGAATACGTCACCATGGCCGTGCTCGCGCTGCATCGCGACCTTCTACACTTCATCAATCAGCAGAAGCAGCAGGTCTGGCGCGAAATCCGGATCACGCCGGCCAAGCGCCGGCATGTCGGCGTGATGGGGCTCGGCCAGCTCGGTCAGGCCGTGCTCGCACGTCTCAAGGCGTTCGGCTTTCCGCTATCGGGGTGGAATCGCTCGCCGCGCCAGATCGAGGGTGTCACCTGCTACGCGGGCGCCGACGCCTTGCCGGACTTTCTGGCGCAGGTCGACATTCTCGTCTGCCTGCTGCCGCTGACGGATCAGACGCGCGGCATTCTCAATGCCGATCTGTTCGCGTGCCTGCCGCGCGGGGCAGGGCTCGTCAATGTCGGGCGTGGCCCGCATCTCGTCGAGTCCGACTTCCTTGCGGCCCTCGACAGCGGCGCGCTGTCAGGCGCGGTGCTCGACGTCACCGATCCCGAGCCGCTGGCTGCAGGACATCCGTTCTGGAGCCATCCGCGTATCCTGCTGACCCCGCACAATGCCAGCATGACGACGCCCGATACGGCCGTCGATTTCGTGCTCGACGTCATCGCCCGTCACCGCCGCGGCGAGGAGCTGCCGGGGCGTGTCGATCGCACGCGCGGTTATTGAGGTGATGATGCGAGCATCGGTGCAGCCACGAGCGCAGTTCACCTCTCCCGCTTGCGGAGACACCCTCTCCCCAACCCTCCGCAAGCGGGGGAGGGAGGGCACTTTCTCCGCGGCGGGCCCCGAGGTCCATCTGTGAGCGGCGCCGCGACCAAACCCGTCGTTGCCGAAGCCCCCGTGCTCTCGGTCGCCGGCCTCACCACCTCCTTCATGCTCGACCGGAGATGGATCCCTGTCGTCCGCGACGTCTCGTTCGATATCGCGCCGCGCGAGACCGTCGCGATCGTCGGCGAGTCGGGCTCGGGCAAGAGCGTCACCGCGCTCTCGATCATGCGGCTGATTCCGCAGGAGGTCGGCCGCGTCGAGGGCCGCATCATGCTTGCGGGGCGCGATTTGCTCGGGCTGCCCGAAGCGAGCATGAAAGACATCCGCGGCAATGACGTCGCCATGATCTTCCAGGAGCCGATGACGAGCCTCAACCCGGTGCTCACCATCGGCTTCCAGATAGCGGAGGCGCTGATCCAGCATCGCGGCCTGTCGCGCGCGGCGGCGGAAGCCGAAACCATCCGTCTGCTCGATCGCGTCCGCATCCCGGCGGCGACATCGCGCTTCCACGAGCATCCGCATCGCTTCTCCGGCGGCATGCGCCAGCGCGTGATGATCGCGATGGCGCTGGCCTGCAAGCCGAAGCTCTTGATCGCGGACGAGCCGACGACCGCGCTCGACGTCACCATTCAGGCCCAGATCCTCGAGCTGTTGAAGGAGCTCCAGCGCGAGGAGGCGATGTCGATCCTCTTCATCACCCACGACATGGGCGTGGTCGCCGAAATCGCGGATCGCACCGTGGTCATGTATGGCGGGCAGGCGGTCGAGCTCGATGCCACCTCGCGCATCTTCGCCGCGCCCTCGCATCCCTACACAAGGGCACTGCTCGCGGCGGTGCCGCGCCTCGGCTCGATGGACGGGCGAGCGCGGCCGATGCGGTTTCCGATCGTCGACAAGGTGACGGGGACTTTGGACGAGCCGGCGGAGACGCCAGACACGGTCTCGACCGCCGAGCGGCCGCTGCTCGAAGTCTCAGGCCTCACCACGCGCTTTCCGATCCGCTCGGGCCTGTTCGGCAAAGTCTCGGGCCGCGTCCATGCGGTCGAGAACGTCTCCTTCACCCTGCGCGCCGGCGAGACGCTGGCGCTGGTCGGCGAATCCGGTTGCGGCAAGTCGACGACGGGCCGATCCATTCTGAAGCTGACGGAGCCGGACAGCGGAACGGTCCTGATCGATGGCCAGGATGTACTGGCCATGAACGGCCGAGCTCTACGCGATTTCCGCAAGAACATGCAGATCGTGTTTCAGGATCCGTTCGCGAGCCTCAATCCGCGCATGTCGGTGGGAACGGCGATCGCAGCACCATTGCTCGCCAACGGACTCGCCTCGGCGTCGCAGGCCCGCGACAAGGTCGCCGACCTCCTCGTCCGCGTCGGCCTCGTCGCCGACATGGCCGCGCGCTTCCCGCACGAATTCTCCGGCGGCCAGCGCCAGCGCATCTGCATCGCGCGCGCACTCGCGCTCGGACCGAAGCTGATCGTCGCGGACGAAGCCGTCTCGGCGCTCGACGTCTCGGTCAAGGCGCAGGTCGTCAATTTGATGCTCGACCTCCAGGCCAGCATGGGCCTTGCCTACCTCTTCATCTCCCACGACATCGCCGTGGTCGAGCGCATGAGCCACCGCGTCGCCGTGATGTATCTCGGCGAGATCGTCGAAATCGGCACGCGCGCTTCGGTGTTCGGCAATCCCCAGCATCCCTATACCAGGAGGCTGATGGCCGCCGTGCCGGTGCCCGACCCGTTGCGCCGCGGTATGCGCCGGGAAGCATCCAACGACGAGATCAGAAGCCCGGTGCGCGCGCCGGATTATCAGCCGCCAGTGCGTCAATATCGAGAAGTGTCGCCCGGCCACGTCGTCCAGGTCTGGGGCGAGGAGTGGTCGGGCTGACACTGCGAACTTCACGATGCCAAGCGCGGATCTTCGATTTTCGGCAAGACCGGGGCGCTCCTGACCAACCGCGCGTTGCAGATCCAGCGTGTTCGCGGTCCGGTTAGCGCGACGGTGCAGACGCGTCCTCCGGAAAATGTGACCGAATGGAGCGACAGCGAAGAGCAGTGTGTGAACCGCTTCATACTCGATCGCTCGGTTTCTGAACTACCACTCCCGCAAGAAATTGCCGCACCCGCACATTTGCCAAACTCGGGTGAGATGCAATGCCTGCGCAGCCGCATGCTCGCAGCTTTGGATTGGCTCCGTTTTGCTCACGAGCAGGCCAATCCCATCACTCAGCATCTTTTCAGAAATTGGAATGGAAGGGCATCGCGCAACTCACGCAGCTTCTGTTCGGGGTCGGCCGGTAGGCTGCTACTAGCTCAGAAGGAGCTCCCTATGAAGATAAGCAGCGCAATTTCCAGCGCCTTCTCTTTGACCAGGCGCGTCAGCAATCTCCGGATCGCCCGTTCCAGTCTGATCAAAACGGCTCATCTTCTTGAAAGGATCGGACTGGCAGCCGTTGGGGGCTCTTGCGGCCTGTATGTTGGTGCGACCCTGTTACGTCAGAAAGGTGGACTGTTTGAAAGCGGCTGGATCGTGCTGATAACGATGCTCTATGGGGCTCTCGGCTATTACGTCGGAATTGATTTGTCCGGCAATGTTGCAAGGAGGCCGACGTCGAGCATCTCGGAAGAATGGAACGGTTCCGAGCCGGTCGAGATCATGAGTGCGGCCGGAACGTTCAGCGCGGCGATCGCCGCAACCATGTCCGTCAGCATCCTTGTCCTTGACCAAAACCTGCCTAACGGCCTGATAGGCTTTGTTGCCGGCTGTTGGGTGGTTGGTTCTTCGCTTCAAGTTGCGGCGGGCACGATGGCTCGCAGCTATGAAGCGCCGATCAGCGAGCAATGAAGTGAACTGCGGTGACGGAAAAAGCCCGCCTGGTACTGTAGGTGAGCACAAGCCGCAGTATTGCAACGATGTGTAACGGCAAGGCCGTTCGCATCGAGTGGTGCCGTTGCTTGAAAGCGGTATCGGTAACCTAAGCTGTCGCGAACAAACAAGACGTGCCATCATGGTGGCGTTGGTATATTGTCCCCCGCGCCGTGATCCAAAATTCTGCTAATTGCCAACCACACGATCGGTGGAGCCAATGCAGATTGCGGAGTGGCTCGAAAAGCTGGGGCTAGCGCAATACGCAGAGCGCTTTGCGCAAAATGGGATCGACATAGGCGTCCTTCCCGAACTGATGGACGAGGACTTCGATAAGCTCGGAGTCCTGCTCGGCCATCGCCGCAAAATGTTGCGTGCGATCGCCGACCTCGATCCAGCCGCGTCGATCGCATCGCCGGTTCATCCTCATGACGCCGAGCGCCGTCACCTCACCGTCATGTTCTGCGATCTGGTCGGCTCGACTGCGCTCTCGGCGCGTCTCGATCCCGAGGATATGTGGGAAGTGATCCGGGCCTACCGCGCGGCCTGCGCGAGCGTTGTTGCGGCCTATGATGGCAGGATAGCCCGGTTCGTCGGTGACGGAATACTCGTCTATTTCGGCTATCCCCGCGCTCACGAGGATGATGCGGAACGGGCGGTGCGGGCGGGTCTCGAGGCGATCTCTGCGGTTCGGCAACTCGATACAGCCGATGGCGAACGGGTCGAACTGCGAATCGCAATCGCGACAGGGCTTGTGGTGGTTGGCGACCTCATCAGCGGAGAGGCGTCAGAGGAGCACGGAACGATCGGCGATACACCAAACCTCGCCGCCCGGCTCCAGAGCCTTGCGGAGCCGGGGGCGGTCGTCGTTGCCTCGTCCACGCGCAGGCTGCTGGGAGATCTCTTCACTTTTCGCAATCTGGGCCGCCGCGAGGTCAAGGGAATAGCCGAACCCATCGCGGTCTGGGCGGTCGAGGGAGCGACCGCATCGGAGAGCCGTTTCGAAGCGGTCCGCCCGGCGCGCTCGATCGGGTTTGTCGGCCGCAAGAACGAGATCGAATTCATCCTCTCGCGGCAGCAAGAGGCATGGCAGGGTCAGGGCCGGATCGTATTGATTTCTGGTGAAGCGGGCATCGGCAAGTCGCGTATTGTCGCAACGCTCTCCGAAAGCCCCTCGCTGGGGGTGCACCGCCGCGTGCGGTATCAGTGCTCGCCTTACCACACCAACAGTGCGCTTCATCCCTTTGTCGCGCAGCTCGAGCGCGGCGCCGGCATCCGCCCGCATGACACGCCCGGGCAAAAGCTCGATAAACTCGAGGCTATGCTGGCGCTCGGAACACAGCAGGTCGTTCAAGCGACACCGCTCATCGCGGCTCTCCTTTCTATTCCCACCGGCGACCGTTATCCGTCGCTCGGATTGAGCCCGGCGCAGCAGCGGCGACAGACGTTTGCCGCGCTTCTCGACCAGCTCGAGGGCTTGGCGCGAGAGCAGCCGCTGCTGATCGTTTGCGAGGATATGCATTGGGCCGATGCCACCACGCTTGAACTGTTCGATCTCGGAGTCGACCGGATCAGGGGGCTGCCGATCCTCGTGCTCATGACCTCCCGGCCGGAGTTCGAGCCCTCCTGGTCGGGCCTTGCCAACGTCAGTCTGTTGCGGCTCGATCGGCTCGACCGACAGGATACGCGCGCGCTGGTCGAGCAGGTGGCGGTCGGCCGCCAGCTGCCGCGCGAGATGATGGAGCAAATCATCGACAGGACGGACGGCATTCCATTGTTCGTCGAGGAACTGACCAAGATGGTGCTAGAGTCCGGATTGCTCGTCGAAGAGTCCGGACGCTATCGCCTCGACAGTCCGCTCCCGCCGCTCGCCATTCCAGCGACGCTGCAGGACTCGCTGATGGCGCGGCTCGACCGGCTGGCTCCAGTCAAGGAGGTGGCACAGATCGGCGCCGCCATCGGCCGCGACTTTTCATACGCTCTGCTGAGATATGTGACGGGACGCGACGATCTGACGCTGAGCAATGCGCTGGGACAACTGGAAGAGGCCGAACTGCTGGTCCGTCGCGGCACTCCGCCTGAAGCAAATTATAGCTTCAGGCACGCTCTCGTTCAGGAGGCAGCCTATGGGGGCCTGCTCAGGAGCAAACGGCAGGTGCTTCACAAGCGCATCGGCGATGTCCTGCGCGACAAGTTTCCAGTCGTTGCCGAGACTGAGCCGGAAGTTCTGGCGTACCACTTCACCGAGGCGGGACTGAACGAGATCGCTCTCGAATGGTGGCGCAAGGCGGGCCAGCAGGCGCTCAAACGCTCGGCCTATTCCGAGGCGATCGCACATCTCGGCAAGGCGATCGCCGCCGCCGATCAGTTGCCCGATGATCCCGGCCGGATGATGGGCCGGCTTCATCTTCAAATCGCATATGGCCGCGCATTACGGGGCGGCCTCGGGCACAACGCTCCCGAAACGGTAGCGGCATGGACGCGCGCGCGACAGTTCGCGGCCGATATCGATGATCCCGTTGAACTTGCGCCGGTCCATTCGGGTCTCTTCAATGCTTGCCTGACACACGGCGAACTCGCTCCGATGCGGGAGCTGGCGGATGCCATCTGGAGCGTCGCCGACCGACGGCCAGACTCGCCGGTGGCCGCCGTCGTTGCCCATTGGACGAGTGGCGTCACCTGCTGGTTCGGAGGCGACTATTTGAACGCGCGAACGCATCTTGAGCGGGCGCTGGCGATCTATGGGGCCGAACCGGATCCCGCGACATTCAGGGCTTCGGCGCTGGATCTTCCGTTCGTGATCATGAGGTTTCTCGCCCTGGTGCTCTGGCCGCTTGGCGCAGTCGCTCGCGCGCGCAGGCTTGCCGCCGACGCGGTGAGTGCTTCAGGAGAAAAGCGGGCGCTTTCCCAGGCCAACGCGCTTGTTCATCGCGCCGTGTTCGATGGACTATGCGGGGGCATGTTGCAGCAGACAGAGACGATCCTGGCGCTCGGTCTCGCGCGCGACCATACGATGCCGCTGTACGTGGCCGCCGGCACCTACCTGAATGGCCTCGCCAAGTGGCGTGCCGGCGACCGAATCGCCGGTCTGGCGGATATGCGTCACGGCTGGACCTTGCTGCACGAGAACGACTGCTACCTCTGCGAACCGTTTTGGGGAATGCATATCGCCATGGCGGAAGCAGAGGTGGGCCAGGTCGACACCGGGCTTGAACTCTTGAACGAGTTGATCGCCTCGACGGGACAATCCGGCCAGCATTGGCTTGATGCCGAGCTGCACCGCGTGCGGGGAGAACTCCTGTCGCGCCATGATCCTTCGAACGGTGCCGAGGACGCCCTCAAGCGAGCGTTGGAGATCGCCCGACACCAACAGACGAAGACCTTCGAATTGCGCAGTGCCCTTGGACTTGCGCGCCTGCACAAGATGCACGGTCGAGCGGGCGCGGCATTCGATGTGCTCGCTCCCACGCTCGCCGAATTCGATGCCGAGGGAAATCTTCCCGAAGTCGAACAGGCGAAGGAGCTGCTCAAGCAAGAGCATTGAGGCATGTCCCGTCAACTCTTGCTGGCGCCTTGGGGGCCAGGCGTGACGGTCACGAATTGACGTGCACGAAATCCCGCAGCAGCGGGTAGATCTCGTTGTTCCAGCGCTTGCCCGAGAACACGCCGTAATGGCCGACGCCGGCCTGCATGTGGTGGACGCGGCGATAGGCGCGCACGCCGGTGCAGAGGTCTTGTGCTGCGAGGGTCTGGCCGATCGAGCAGATGTCGTCCTTCTCGCCCTCGACCGTCATCAGGCCCATGCGGCTGACGGCTTTGGTGTTCACCGGCCGTCCGCGATGCATCAGCTTGCCCTGCGGAAGGAGATGCTCCTGGAATACGTCGCGCACGGTCTCGATGTAGAATTCCGCCGGAAGATCCATCACGGCGAAATACTCGTCGTAGAACGTCTTGATCGTCGCGGCCTTCTCCTTCTCGCCCTTGGCGATGTGGTTGGCGAGATCGAGATGCTGCTTGATATGGCGCTCGAGATTCATCGATACGAAGGCGGTCAGCTGCACGAAGCCGGGATAGACCTTGCGCAAGGCGCCGCGGCACTGCATCGGCACGTAGTTGATGAGGTTGCGCTCGAACCACTCGATCGGCTTGCTCTTGGCGAACTCGTTGACCCTGGTCGGCTGGATCCGCGTATCGATCGGGCCCGCCATCAGCGTCAGCGTCGCCGGGCGCGAGGGATGGTTGTCCTCGCACATGATCGCGGCGGCCGCGAGCGCCGACACCGACGGCTGGCAGATCGCCACCATATGCGGCCGCGGGCCGAGTTGTCCGAGGAAATCGATCAGGTGCTCGGTGTAGTCGTCAAGCCCGAAGCGGCCTTCGCTGCGCGGAATGTCGCGCGGATTGTGCCAGTCGGTGATATAGACGTCGTGGTCCTGGAGCAGCGTCTTAACTGTGCCGCGCAGCAGCGTGGCGAAGTGTCCGGACATCGGCGCCACCAGCAGCATGCGCGGCTGCTCGGGGGCGCCATCCTTCTTGAAGTGCAGCAGCGAGCCGAACGGCGTCGCGTAGGAGATCTCCTCGGTGACGGCGATTTCGCGATTGCCCACCATGACGCTGTCGATGCCGTAGGCCGGTCGGTCATAGGTCAGGGTGGAGCGCGAGATCAGCTCCAGCGCGGCCGAGAGCCGGCCGACGACCTGGTCCGACAGGCCCTGCGGCACCAGATTGAGGAGTTTGAGCGCGGACGAAGCCCCCGCGCGCCACGGCGCCGTCAGGTCCATGTGGTTCTGAAACGCCTGATAGTACATCGACATCATACCGAAATGCCCGTCTGTCCCCCGTCGTGATGCAATATCGAAGCCAGACGGGAGCCGGACCGCCCGGAAAATTGGCACGTCGCTTGCTGCTCTCTGGGCGGGAAGCACCGGTCACGGGCCCGCACGCCTGGCGGTGCGTTGCCCCAGGCGTGAGGGAAGGGCTCTATGGCGAAGGCGACACTGACCATCAGCAGCAAGAACTACTCGTCCTGGTCGCTGCGTGGCTGGCTGCTGACGAAATTCTCTGGGCTCGATTTCGAGGAGATCGTCACCGCGCCCGACGATCCGTCGGCGCGCGCCGAAATCCTGCTGCTCTCGTCGTCGATCCTGGTGCCGTGCCTGCGACACGAGGGCGCCGTGGTCTGGGATACGCTGGCGATTGCCGAATATCTCAACGAGGTGATGCCGGACGCCGGCCTGTTGCCGGCCGACCGCATCCAGCGCGCGCATTGCCGCTCGATCTCAGGCGAAATCCATTCCGGCTTCACCACGCTGCGCGCCTCGTTGCCGGTCAACCTGAAGGGGCACTTTCCCGGCTTCAAGATCTGGTCGCGGGCGCAGGCCGACATCGACCGCGTCTGGTTCATCTGGCGCGACTGCCTGGAGAAATCGGGCGGGCCCTTCCTGTTCGGCGCGCAGCGCACCATGGCGGATGCGATGTATGCCCCGGTGGTGACGCGCTTCATGACCTATGACGTCAAGCTGGCGCCGCCGCTGAAGGCCTATGCCGAAACCATCATGGCCATGCCCGAGATGCAGGAATGGATCGCGGCGGCGAGGGAGGAGCCAGCCGAGATCGAGGAACTCGAGGTCGAATATTAGGCAGGTATTGCGCGGCCCTGCCTGTTTCGGCGGCGGGGGGCCCTGCCGCGGCGGCCTCACGGCGATGTCTTTGCCACGATTAACCTTTGGCGCCGGTGCCAGGCCCGGCCCATCCGGCGCGCTGCCGAGATATTGTACACGTCCCTAAAGCTGCATCGACATCTAGCCGTGAACAGGTGCGTACACGGCCTTTCAGCTGATTCGGACGTGATTCGTTCGGGCCGCGTTCCGAAGGTTAAAGCGAAGCGCGGCCCCGTCGCATTTTGAAACAGAGACCGCCTTCAGGCGGCACCGCGCTGCTTCACGCGTGGCAGGCGCCAGCCGATCACGGTTGCTTCGACCGCGATGCCGGCTTCGTGATTCTGCCAGCGTCCCTCGACATAGCGGCAGGCGAACGGCAGTTGATACGTTCCGCTGTGATCCTCGCACAGCACTTCGAGTGGCAGGCCCGGCGGTGGTTCTCCGGCGCCATCGAACTCCGCCAAACGTCTATCGCGCGTTGCCATTCCAAAAATCTCCCCTAATCAAAGCGCGGGAAGAGCGCCCACTTCTTCCGCGTGCGGTTCACTGCTCCCCGTCCCGGGGCAACGAGCCAAGCTCAACGCGAGAATGCGGTGCGAGTGTGGTAGCTTCACGCCGCTGTGCGCAAACAGCGCACATTGCCGTGATCGACTGGCCGAGGAACTTTCATGCTGCTTCGAAACGCTGGCATTCGTTTCGCGATGTTGCTGCTCGCAGCGCTGGCGCCTCTGCCGGTGCACGCGCAGGACGTGCCCGGCATCGAGATCTGCACAGTCGAGAAAACGATGGAGCGGCGCACCAGCTGTCTGCAGAGCAATGTTGATTTCCTGCAGAAGACCATCACCAAGCTCAATCTCGACCACCAGCAGAAGCTGGATGCGGCCAACCGCCAGATCGACGCGCTGAAGACCAGCCTCGCCGGCTTGCAGAAGACGCTCGGCGACCTGCAGGCTGCGCAGGCGAAGACGGCCGAGGATCTGAAAAAGAAGCAGGACGCGCCGCCGCCCAAGGACGCGGCGAAATAACCGCCGTTCACGCGACGCGATATCGCTCCATCACGCCACGATCGGGCTCGTAACCGAGCCCGGGGCCTGAGGGCACCGCGACATGGCCGGTGGCATCGACATCGGCGCGGCCGTTCCAGAGGCAGGCCTCGCGCTTCAAATAGAACATCTCGACCGGCCCGTCGTCGCGCGTCGCGAGCAGATGCAGCGTCGCCAGGAGGCCCGGGCCAAAATAAGGAGAGTGCGGAACGATCTTGACGCCGGACCGATCGGCCAGCGCCGCGACCTTCAAAAATTCCGTGATGCCGCCGACCTTGATCACCGAGGGCTGGGCGTGGCTCACCGCGCCGGCCTCCATCATCTGGCGGAATTGATATTCAGTGCAGGCATTCTCGCCGGCAGCGATGCCGATTCCACCCTTGCGGCGCACGTCGGCGAGCGCGGTGAAATCCTCGGGCGGCCAGACCGGCTCCTCCAGAAACATCGGTTGCGCGTCCCGGCACGTCGCCGCGAATGCGATCGCCTGCTCGGCCGTGAGCGGGCAGTTCATGTCCACCATCAGCGGAACGGTCGGCCCGATCGCCTCGCGTGCGGCGATTACCGCCGGCTGCGTGGTTTCGTGCAGCTTGATCGCGCCATAGCCGAGCGCGAGCGCCTTCCTGCATTCGGCGGCGATGTTGTCGGGCGAGCCGATCCGCAGCAGGCTCGCGTAAGCCGGAATGGCCGTGCGCCTGATCTCGCCCAGCAGGCGATGCACCGGCACGCCTTTGACCTTCGCGGCCAGGTCCCACAATGCGATATCGAGCCCTGATATCGCGAACATGGTGATGCCGTAGCGGCCGAACAGATGCAGATTGCGCTGGATCTGTTCCATCACCGCGGGAATGCCGGCGGCATCGGGCACCTTCAGCCCGCGGGCCTGCGGCGCGATCATCTCCTCGACGGCGCTGCGCGTCGTGCGCGGGCAGACATAGGCGAAGGCATCGCCCCAGCCGGTCAGCCCGGAATCGGTCGTGACCTCGACGAGGACCATGTCGAGCGCCGTGATGGCGGAAGCGCCCTGGCGAAAGCTCGCGACACCGGCCTCATAGGGAACGCGGATATGGTGCGCCCGCACATTGGTGATTTCCATGATCCGGTTCCTCTTTCTGGTGAGCGGTTTCGACGAATGTAGCCACGAACGGCAGGGCGTTGCCAGTGGCGATTGCCGGACTATCCTTAGGCGAAGCACAGCAATGCCGATCAAGCGGAGCGGTCGAGACAGGCGCATCATGGCCGCGCTTCGAACGAGGGCCCGAACCGCCATGAATCCAGCCCAGCGCGCGCTCTGGTATATCGAGAGCCATCTGGCCGAGCCGATGACGCTCGACGAGATCGCGGAGATCGCCGGCGTGTCGCGGTTCCACCTTGTGCGTGCGTTCGCCGCAGCGGTCGGTCTTCCGGTGATGCGCTACGTGCGGGCGCGGCGGCTGACGCAAGCGGCGCGCAGTCTGGCAAAGGGCACGCCCGACATCCTGTCGCTGGCGCTGGAGGCGGACTACGGCTCCCACGAAGCTTTCACCCGCGCGTTCCGCGACCAGTTCGGCACCACGCCCGAAGCGGTCAGGGCGGCAACGTGCGTCAGCCACCTCAATCTTCAGGAGCCGATCCTCATGGATTCCACGATGCTAGATACTCTCGCCCCACCGCGTTTCGAGACCGCCAAGGCCTTTCTCATCGCCGGTCCCGCCGAGCGCATCTCCTGCGACAACGGCGCCGTGATCCCCGGTCTGTGGCAACGTTTCCACCAGGAGGTCGCCGACATCCCCGCCCGCGTCGGGAACGTCGCCTACGGCGTTTGCTGCAACGCCGATGATGCCGGCAATTTCGACTACATCGCCGGCGTCGAGGTCGCCGACTTCTCCGACCTGCCGCGCCGCTTCGCCCGCATCCGCATCCCCGAGCAGCGCTACGCGGTGTTCTCCCACAAGGACCACGTCGCCTCGATCCGGCGCACAGTGAATACCATCTGGAATCAGTGGTTGCCGGCGTCGGGTTTCAAAGCTGCGGACGCGCCGAACTTCGAGCGCTATGACGAGAAATTCGACCCCGCCACCGGCAATGGCGGCTTCGAGATCTGGGTGCCGGTGAAGGAGTAGCGCGCAACGCTGGCATACCGTCCCGCTTGCTTGGCAAGCCTTGGCGACTTTGCCATAACCGCAGGCAAATCTTGCCTGCGGGGCCCGTGCTGGACATCCCGTGCAAGCCATAACAAGCAGCCGGGAGGGTCCCAAAATGCCTGACGTCCGCGTTCTCGCCACCGACCTCGAATTTCCCGAAGGGCCGGTCGTGATGCCGGACGGCTCGGTGGTGCTGGTGGAGATCCGCGGCCAGCGCCTGACGCGCGTTTATCCCGACGGCCGCAAGGAGATCGTCGCCAAGGTGCCCGGTGGCCCGAATGGCGCCGCCCTCGGCCCCGACGGCAAGATCTACATCTGCAACAATGGCGGCTTCTCCTGGATTCCGACCCGCAACATGATCATGCCGGGTCCGCAGCCGGACGACTATCTCGGCGGCTCGATCCAGCGCGTCGATCTGCAATCCGGCAAGGTCGAGACCGTCGTCACCAAATGCGGCGCGCACGATCTGCGCGGGCCGAACGACCTGGTGTTCGACAGGCAGGGCGGCCTCTGGTTCTCCGATCTCGGCAAGCGCCGCGCCCGCGAGATGGATGTCGGCGGCATGTATTACCTCAAGCCCGGCATGACCGAGATCGTGGAAGTCGTGCATGGCGTGCTGCCGGCCAACGGCATTGGGCTGTCGCCGGACGAGAACACGGTCTACATCGCGGAGACGCCGACCGGCCGGCTTTGGGCCTATGAGCTCTCGGCGCCGGGCACGCTCAAGCCGCGCGATGCGATCTATCGCGGCGAGCGCGGCAAGCCGATCTGCGGCCTCGGCGGCTACCAGATGTTCGACTCGCTCGCAGTGGAGGCGAACGGCAATGTCTGCGTCGCCACCCTCGTCTCCGGCTGCATCTCCGTGATCGCGCCCGACGGCACCTTGGTCGAGCAGGTTCCGACCGGCGACCGCGTCACCACCAACATCGCCTTCGGCGGCCCCGAGCTGAGGACCGCCTACATCACGCTGTCGGGTAAGGGCGAACTGATCGCCATGGACTGGCCGCGCGGCGGTTTGCCGCTCAATTTCCTAAACAAGTAGACGGTGCTAGTGACCGTCATTGCGAGCGAAGCGAAGCAACCGGAATGCGTCCACGGTGAGTCTGGATTGCTTCGTCGCTTCACTCCTCGCCTTCACTCCTCGCAATGACAACGGAGAGTAACTCAAATGCCCTGGCCCGATCCCATCACCCTGCGCGGACAGCACGCCCGTCTCGAGCCGCTGTCGCATCAGCATCGCGAGGGTCTGGTCGAGGCGGTCAAGGACGGCGAGCTGTCAAAACTCTGGTACACGGCGATCCCGCTGCCCGAGAACATGGGCAAGGAGATCGACCGCCGCCTCGGCTTGCAGGCCGCAGGGTCGATGCTGCCGTTCACCGTGTTCGATGCCGGCGGCAGGATCGTAGGCATGACCACCTACATGAACATCGATGCCACCAACCGCCGCGTCGAGATCGGCTCGACCTGGTATGGCAAGAGCGCTCAGCGCGGTCCGCTCAACACGCAGTGTAAGCTGTTGCTGCTGCGCCATGCCTTCGAGACGCTGAACTGCATAGCGGTCGAGTTCCGTACGCATTTCTTCAACCACCAGAGTCGCCGCGCCATCGAGCGCCTGGGCGCCAAGCAGGACGGCATTCTGCGCAGCCACCAGATCGCGCCGAACGGCACGCTGCGCGATACGGTTGTTTACAGCATCACCGCCGCCGAATGGCCGACGGTACAGGCGCATTTGGAATTCCAACTCAACGACAAGCCGCGCTAGACAGATGTGCACCGCATCGGCCGCGCTCTCGATCACCTCTCCCATGGGGAGAGGTGTCGGAAACCCGCAGCTGCAGTTCACTCGAATTCACGACATGCTGGGAGTAGCCGAATGGACAGATTTGATTATGTGATCGTCGGCGCGGGTTCCGCCGGTTGCGTGCTCACCAGCCGGCTCAGCGAGGATCCCAATACGACCGTCTGCGTGCTCGAGGCGGGCCCTTCCGACTGGCACCCGTACATCCATCTGCCGGCGGGTTTCATCAAGACCTTCCACATGAAGAGCATCAATTGGGCCTACCAGCAGGAGCCGGGGCCCTGGACCGGCGGGCGCAGCATCTATGCGCCGCGCGGCAAGACGCTCGGCGGCTCGTCCTCGATCAACGGCCACATCTACAACCGCGGCCAACGCATGGATTTCGACACCTGGGCGCAGATGGGCAACCGCGGCTGGGGCTATGCCGACGTGCTGCCGTACTTCCGGCGATTGGAGAGGCGGGTCGGCGAGGGCGAGGACACCTATCGCGGCCGCGACGGCAATCTCATCGTCACCACCATGAACTGGCGCGATCCGCTCTGCGAAGCCTTCATGGAAGGCGCGGTCTCGCTCGGCATCCCCCGCAACCCCGATTATAACGGCAAGACCCAGGAGGGTGTCTCCTACTGCCAGCGCACCATCAACAACGGCCTGCGCGTCTCCGGCGCCACCGCATTCCTCAAGCCCGCGATGAAGCGGCCGAACGTGCACGTGCACACGCATGCGCACGCGACCGAGATCATTTTCGAAGGCAAGCGCGCCGTCGGTGTGCGCTACATGAAGGGCGGCCGCGGCGGCCAGCCGGTCGAAGTGCGCGCCAACAAGGAAGTCATTCTCTCCGGCGGCACCTATAATTCGCCGCAACTCCTGCAGCTCTCCGGCGTCGGTTCGCCCGATCTGTTGCAGCAGCACGGCATCGCGGTGCGTCACGCGCTCCCCGTTGGCGAAGGCCTTCAGGACCATTACGCCCCGCGCACGGTCGCGCGCGTCAAGAACATCAAGACCATCAACGAGCTTCGCCGCGGCTTTTCGCTGTGGATCGAGGCGATGAAATGGGCCACCGCGCGGCGCGGGCTGCTGTCGCTGTCGCCGACCATGGTCTATTGCTTCTGGCACTCCGGCGAGAGCGCGGAGAGCTCCGACCTTCAGCTCACCTTCACGCCGGCTTCCTACAAGGAAGGCGTGCAGGGCCAGCTCGAGGACGAGCCCGGCATGACCGTGGCGTCCTGGCAGCAGCGCCCCGAGAGCCGCGGCTATGTCCGCATTCGCTCGGCTGATCCGTTCGCGCCGCCGATCATCCAGACCAATTATCTCGACGCCGAGCTCGACCGCCGCGTCATCGTCGGCGGCATGAAGCTCGCGCGCAAGCTTTTGAAGAGTGCCCCGCTGTCGCCCTACTACGCCTACGAGGATTTCCCCGGCCCCAACGTCAACACCGACGACGAATTTCTGCACGCCGCCACCCAACGCGGCACCACCACCTTCCACCCCGGCTGCACCTGCCGCATGGGCCCGGCGGACTCAACCTGGGCCGTGGTTGACGACCACCTCCGCGTCCACGGCCTGGAGGGCCTGCGCGTCATCGACGCCTCCGTGATGCCGCGCATGATCTCGGCCAACCTCAACGCCTCCACCATGATGATCGCCGACCGCGCCTCGGACCTGATCCGCGGCAAGCAGCCGATGGAAGCGGCGCGGATTCCGGACGCCGCGGTGGCGTGAGGCGCCACTTCTGCCGATATGGAGGTCCGGATGGAGCGCAAGCGCAATCCGGGGGCGTTGGCCCCGGGTCCGACGTTTTGCCCGGATTACGCTTTCGCTTCAGCCGGGCGACGAGGTGTAGCGACCTGTGACTGTCTCGTCGGGCAAAACACCTTGCCGCCCGTCAACCCCTGCGCGCGAAAATATTCTTCTTTACCGAAATTCGGAAATGCGGCATAAGCCGAAACAGCCCGGCTCACGGAAGAGGGGCGGTTCGCGAGTCGTTCGAAGCGCGGGCCGGGTTGCGGTGGACGCGGCAGCGTCGTGCGCGAGATGTCAAGGGCAGGGCGGATTGCTCTCCGTGAGCCCGAGGCTTCGTGCGGACGAGCGGCGCTGTGTGCGTACGGCAAAACCGTGTGGTCCTGGCCGTCGTTGCTACGGTCAAGCTCTTGCGGATGCGGCAGTCGCGTCAACCGGCGCGATGGCCGGTGACTTTCGCGGGAGTGAGGGAGGCCAGAACGAATTCGGCTCCCGGGAGAGCGCGGCATAAGCCGTCCGACCATCGCGCAGGGAAGGCCGAGTGATCGGCGACACCTGTATGCTGCTGTGCGGTTCTTCCTGCGTGTGCTTTGCGCGCAGCGGACCGCGGGTGCCAGTCGGCACCCGGCCTTCCCCATAGGCGTTAAGTTTGTTCTTGAGTGTTGGAATCACACGTGATTCCAAGGCGGGATGGCAGACGAATCGCTTCTGAACGAGGACTGGACGAGAGTGGTTACGCAGCTCGGCGGGGCTGCGCAG
>NZ_RDQF01000018.1 GCF_004114425.1 Bradyrhizobium vignae
GGAGGGCGCGCTTCGCGAGCGGCTTGCTCCGACTCGCGGCAGCCGATCCAGAAAGACACCAGGGTGCGCTTCAGTAACATTGTCATCTGAGGCAATATGAGGGGGCAGTTTTCCATGGCGCGCGACAGGCCGGATGCGTTGGTCTCGCCAAGCCGGCCCGGTAGTCCTCAAGCAGCCGCAGGTTTTTGTCGCGGCGCGAACTCAGTTCAGCCAACCGGCGATGGATCTCACCCGCTCAAGCAAGCAATGGCGAAAGGCCTCCGCATCGATACTGGCCTCCGACGCAGCCCTGCCGGGTGTGCCGGCAAACCCCATGCGATGCCCATCATCTGACATTCGCCCAGCCGCGGGCGCTCGGGCGCAAGGTCAGCGACGAGTTCACCGTCCCACTTTGCCGGTTTCACCACCAGGCTGCATTGGCATGGCGATGAGACTTTGGCGGGCGAACTTGCATCGTCAAGAACATCAAGCGCGTGATGGCCGCCGAGTACAGCCGCGAGCTGTCAGCAAAGGTCTACGCCGGTCAATGCCGCTTTGCGCGGCTCGGCTACAAGCCTTGCGGACGTGCCGGTTACGCGCTCGTGCGGGAGCTCGTCGACGAAAAAATGCAGACGAGACGAGTGATGAAAAAGGGGGAACGGAAGTACCTTCTGACCGACCACATCCGCATTCGACCAGGTGACCCCATGGAAATCGTGGTCGTGAAGTGGATGTTCGAAAGGTTCCTGGAGGTGTAGGAGACAGTCATCGCTTGGGAGCTCAAGCAAAAAGGGCTCGTCTCAAGTACGGGCGTGCCATGGACCCGCGCCGCGGCTGGCACTGTTCCCAGAAATGAGAGCTATATCGGAAACCTGATCTTCAACCGAAAGTCCCAGAAGCTACGGCAGGCCGCGTCAAAAATCCGCCTGAACAAGGGATCCGAAGCGAGGGCTGCATCGAACCCATCATTGATCGCGAGGTCTTCTTCAGCGTTAAGATGATCGAGGAGCGGGGCGTTGATCCTTAAGGTCACACGCTTCGCGAATTACCACCCGTCACGCAAGACGGTCCTCGTCGGAGGCGTACCGTTGATCTTGCTGAAGAGGAAATGCTCGTTCGGTTGCGCAAAACTCTTCTCAAAGAAGGCCGCTTAGCCGAGCAACCGATATAGATTTCGAAAATTGCCGAAGTGAGTTTGGCAGGTCGCAGAGCAGCGCAGTCCGGGGGTGCGATCGACAATGGCCGGTGTCAAGTCGATTGTCGCGAAAATCCTAAGAGACGAACTCACGTCCATCGGCATCCGGTCATTGACCGTTCAGGAATCTGAGAGGATTGCTGCTCATATCTTCGAGCGGATTATTGACCTCGAATTGGAGCTTGCCGCTCGTGACTTCACCTCCACGAGCCGTGATCGCGACTAGCCTTCTCGTGCTTTCGCGAGGTGCTGGTTCGACGAGCAGCCTGGCAAGAATTGAGGCGACTTGAGCCATTCCGACCTCCGTTGGCAACTTGCGAAACGGAGATCACGCCAGATTGACCGGGGCAGCGAGGGTCCGTATGCGCTTCCAGAGGGACAATGGCCTTGCTCAGAAAGCTATCAGCCGGCAGCTTACAGCAGCATACCCGGCTTCCCGAGCCACGCCAGCGCCGTCGAGCAAGCGGTCGAAAGCAATGCGGTCCAAAACCAGGAACGCCCACGGGCGGCGCTGATTGAGCGCAGATACAGGAAGGCTCCGAGGATCTTTCCGTAATTCTTTCGAAATTCTCCGTTAAGCTTAGTTACTTCCGGCAGATCGGATAACGGCTTACATTCTTCGGCCATTGCGCTGGGCTCCATTTGCGGCTGAACCAGCCCCCTATGAACCACTGTTTTGCCCGACGATGCAAGTTCCCATTTCGGGTTTTCGGTACGCCGCAGGTCGCCGACCGCTAGAGCCTGGTAGAGAGTTGGTCGCCAATCAAAAATGCGACCCAAGTAGCTCAGTCGCCTATCTCAGACTTGAATGGGACCAGCGAGGAAGCTCATCGCCGGGCCGGGATCGGCGCAGGTTCGGCCGCACCATCGCGTAGAGCAGGAAAAGGCCGATGGTGACGGCCACCGCCAGCAGATGCCGCCTCCAAGTCTTCGGATTAAATGCCTAGCAGTGATGCATCTAGCCGTCGGGATGATGTTCTCCAGCTGAGCTCGGAATGCTTGAGTTCCTGCTTCGATACCCAGCCAAGCTTGAGGTCTCATCCATTGTTCCGCTTCATGTGTTTGAATCCTCGCCGCTGCCGCAACAGGGCAGCCTTCTCATAACGTTCCAACCCGTGCAGAAGTCTCATTTGTCTTGGTTCGGCGCCCTCGATCACAGCCAAGATCAGATCGAGCTGAATAGCTCGCAAGCGATCTTGTCGACTCCTGGCTTGAGCCAGATCTTGGAGCGCGATCTCCATACCCGCGCCTTTGAACTCCTCCGCAAACACTGCATCGAACCCGGCGAAATCAGAAGCATCGGAATCGTTCCAACGAGACAAACCATGCCGACAAGCGTTGCGGCTCGATATTGCTTTCCCAGCGCTCGTTTGCGGGCCTGTACTCTTGGCTGCGTTTGCACGATTGGCTTCGATCTGTTGCTTAGACGCCAAATTCCCTCCTTGATTTCGTCAGCTAGCAATCGACCGAACTTCTAATCGCGAAGCCGACAGCATCAATCCTCTGTTCCCGCGCCTCCACGATGCGACAGTGCTTGATGCGGACGATTATGGGATCGCGTCGTTAACAGCGGAGCGATAAAGGTATGGAGGTTAGACCCATTGAACAGATAGGCTGCAATGCCGGCCGCCTGCGCCGCAGCAAGGTCGCTCTGCTTGTCCCCGATCATGAAGCTAACATCGATATCCACCGGGTATCGCTCAAGCAGAGCTCTAATCATCCCCGGCTGCGGCTTGCGACAGTTGCAAAGGACACGGTATCGCTCAATCAGTCCATCAGGGTGATGTGGGCAGAACTCGAACGCATCGATATGCGCACCAACGATGGCCAGCTCACGCGACATCCATTCGTGCAAATTGCGAACATGCCGCTCCTCATAATAGCCCCGCGCAATACCCGATTGATTCGTTACGACAAACGCAAAATATCCGGCGTCATTGACTGCCTTTACGGCTTGTTGGGCTCCTTCCACCCACCGGATTTTGTTGGGATCAAAAGCATAGCCGTCGTCCTCATTGAGAACGCCATCACGATCAAAGAAAACTGCTGGACGCTTCAAAGCTCACTCACCCACGTTCGGAGGAATACTGCTGATCTTCCGACAATCACTGCTCCATTTCAACAAGTCGCAGTCGGACAGCATCATGATCCTTCTCTGCGCTGCGCCTCTTGCACATGCAGCTGTTTGCTGTTGAAGCGTAAATTGGCTTCGTTTTGTCGCTTTGATGCTGGTCCGCCTCCCGTCATCCCTGCCCTAAGCGCGTGAGAACAAGAGCCATTCTTGCAGCCAAAACGAACAACAATGTTGCTGCAGAAAGGACTGGCGATCCGGCGCGATTGGAGCGTTACTGAGTTGGCCGGGCGCCAACGCGATTATAGCGCCGGTATCTCGCCTCGCGGCCACGGGGCTTCGGGCAGTGCGGCATGTAAAGCCGCTTGTTCTTGCGTAGGAGATACCGGTGACAACCGTTCAAACGAATGGCGCAGACGTGCCAAATCAAATCATCACATTCAACCCGAACGATCGGCGCCTTTTCATCGGCGGCTCGGACGCTCGCATCATCATCGGGGACGACCAGGAGAGCCTTATTCGCCTTTAGCGCGAAAAACGCGGCGAAGCAGAGCCTGAGGATCTTTAGGACAATCTCATTGTCCAGCTCGGCACGGTTACTGAGGTCTTGAACCGCGCGTGGTATCAGCGGGCAAGCGGTCACACGATCAAAGACATCCAAAAAGCGCGTCCGCCATCCCGTGCACAGATGGATGGCGGCAACGCTGGACGGGACCGTCGAACAGACCGGCGCCCTTTTCGAAGCCAAATTCATGCTGCCCTGGGCCTTCGGAGGAGGCCGCGGCCGAGAAGCATATGGCGCAGCTGCAGCACAACATGTGGGTGATTGCTCCCCGCAACGCGGTGCTCTCGATCATCATCGGGGGACGGCAAATGGGTCGAGATCAAAATCCATGCCGATCCGCTCTACCACATCTCCTCCTCACTGCCGAGAAGAAGTTCTGGCGCTGCGTCCTGTCGCGCGCCGATCAGGAAGAGCGCGTCAATCAAGGTGAGAGAGTTCCAGATCGACGCGCTACAGCGTCCTGAGCGGCGAAGCTACAAATCCAATTCTCACTTCTTACTTGCTCAGCTCCGGAATAGGTGCCACGGGATGTGAGCCTCTGATGGATATGGATCAGATCACGCTTGATCTAAAACGCCTCAAAGGAGGCCTGTGGCGCCTCCTTGGATAGAGCTAGAGGGAGCCCGTGCTACTCGCAATCTCAGTATTGTACTCGTGGGACAGATACGCCGCATAGGTGCGCTTCAGACCATCATGAAGCGACGTCGCCGCACACCAGCCTAGGTTCGTGAGACGACTGACATCGAGCAGCTTGCGCGGCGTCCCATCTGGGCGAGAGGTGTCGAAATGAATCTCGCCGATGTAGCCGATGACGTCTGCCACGAGATGTGCGAACTCAGCTATGGTAATATCCATGCCTGTGCCAACGTTGATCAACTCCGCACCTGAATAGCTCTTCATGAGGTGCACGCAGGCATCCGCCATGTCGTCGACATATAGGAACTCGCGCCGCGGCGTGCCCGTGCCCCACACCACCACGGTTCTCGCGCCCGACACCTTCGCCTCGTGAAAGCGGCGAATAAGAGCCGCCACCACATGGCTCAATTCAGGATGATAATTATCGCCGGGGCCGTAGAGATTAGTCGGCATCACGCTGATGAAGTCGCTCCCGTACTGGTGACGATAGGCCTCTGCCATCTTGATGCCGGCGATCTTGGCGATCGCATAGGGCTCGTTGGTCGACTCCAGAGGGCCTGTGAGCATGGCGTCTTCATGCAGAGGCTGCGGTGCGAGCTTCGGATAGATGCAGGACGATCCCAGGAACATCAATTTTTCGACGCCGCTTTGATGCGCCGCATGGAGAACGTTCGTCGCGATCGCGATGTTGTCGTAAGATGAACTCAGCGCGCAACGTGTCGTTGGCGACAATGCCGCCGACCTTTGCGGCGGCGAGGAACGCGACTTGCGGCCGCATCTGCGCGAACCAGTCGAACACAGCAGCCTGGTTGCGGAGATCGACCTCGTGCCGCTCGACCGTCACGAGCCTGACGTCTTCCCGGGCGAGCCGGCGCAGGAGCGCACTGCCGACCATGCCGCGATGGCCGGCGACATAGACGCTCTTGCCTCTGAGCTCAAAGGGTACTCTTGCCACTTCCGGCGTCCCGTTTTGCTTCGGCTAGATCGCTCGCTACCATTTCCTCGACGAGTTTGGCAAAGCTCCGCTTCGGCTTCCAGCCGAGCACCTGACGCGCTTTGCTCGCGTCCCCCACAAGGAGATCGACCTCGGTCGGCCGGAAATAGGTGGGATCGATCCGCACCACCGTCTTGCCACTCGTGAGATCAACGCCGGTTTCTTCCACGCCCTGCCCGCGCCATTCGATGCGTCTTCCGACCTGCCCGAAGGCGAGCTCGACCATCTCCCGCACGGAACGCATCTCCCCGGTGGCGAGCACAAAATCGTCCGGCTTGTCGGCTTGGAGGATCATGTGCATGCCCTCCACATAGTCGCGCGCATGCCCCCAGTCGCGCTTGGCCTCCAGGTTCCCAAGATAGAGTGTATCCTCCAGCCCGACCTCTATGCGGGCGACGCCGCGGGTGATCTTGCGGGTTACAAAGGTCTCCCCGCGGATTGGACTCTCATGATTGAACAGGATGCCATTGGATGCAAACATGCCATATGCTTCGCGGTAGTTTACCGTGATCCAGTAGCCGTAGAGCTTGGCCACGCCGTAAGGCGAGCGCGGATAGAATGGCGTGGTCTCCTTCTGTGGGATTTCCTGCACCAGGCCATAGAGCTCGGAAGTTGAGGCTTGATAGAACCGCGTCTCCTTCTCCATACCGAGAATGCGGATCGCCTCCAGAAGCCGCAGCACGCCAATCGCATCCGCATTAGCGGTATATTCAGGGCTCTCGAAGCTGACGGCAACGTGGCTTTGCGCGGCGAGATTGTAGATCTCGGTCGGCCGGATCTGCTGCACCAGGCGGATCAGATTGGATGAATCGGTCATGTCGCCGTAGTGCATCAGGAAGGGCACGTTGCCGACATGTGGGTCCTGATAAAGGTGATCTACGCGCCCGGTGTTGAATGAGGACGAGCGTCGCTTGATGCCGTGCACGATGTATCCGAGCGACAGCAGATGTTCGACGAGGTAGGCACCGTCCTGGCCAGTCACGCCGGTAATTAGAGCAATCTGCTTGGTCATCGCTTAGCGTCTCTAGAACCCGCGGCGCAGGCGCAATGCCGATACGGGACGAAAATAAAGCCTGTTCTCACCACCCTTCTTGGACACAGACTCGAGGACAGGTCAAGCCCGGTCAGAGGAAACTCGAGATTGGATGGGCATACTATGGCGGGGGAGGCCAGAACCAATGCTCGCGCATCTTGGGTCTTGTCGTGGAGAGCGGAGCGATGCCAGTGTGCCGGCCCGCAAGGATTGACTTGATGCTCTTGGAAGAACGCTGTTGGAAAAGCTCTACCGGTTCTCGGCTGTGCTATACTGTTTTGCATCACCTCCATAAGAGGCATCATGCCCGAAGATAGATTGTCCCAGGCTGCAGACCGCGACGGGTTTTTAGATTGCCTGAAGGGGCTCGCAATCATGACAGTGGTAGCTGGTCACACGTTCCAGGGGGCAACACCGGATTTTGACGAATACTGGCCCTTTCGGGTGATCTACGCGTTCCACATGCCCATGTTCATGTTTGTCTCGGGCATGACTGCATCATTCGTTTACCAACGACAAATCGCCGCTGGGTCCAACGTCTCGGTTTTGCGAGACGACCTTTGGAAAAAAGCGCAACGACTCCTGGTTCCATTTTTGGCATGGGCGATTGTCAGTTATTTCTTACACCCGCTGGGCGACTTTGTTGCCCATATGGCTAAGGTCATTGCGTTCCCGGATAAAGGACTTTGGTTCCTGCTGGCGCTTTTTCAATGCAGTGTCGCGCTGACCGTGGCCACCTGGCTCATAATCGTTTTCCGTAGATGTGCTCCGCAGGACCAAGCACTTTCCTGGGGCAACCCCTGGACGCAGGCTGGTGCCTTGATTGTTGCAACCTTTTTGGTGAACTTGGTCAGTCGTTGCATTCCCAACGGGTTCGGTCTCTATCTCGCGCGAGTGCACTTTCCCTACTTTGTCGCAGGCCTAGTCTACCAGATCGCCCTCTCCCGCGGCTTACCAGCAATCCTTCGCCCGCTTCCCTATCTAGTCTTCTTGGCCCTCGTCCCTTTCTGGCATCGGACGAACGTATCGTCGGTTATCGCTTATTTTCCCGTCTCCTGGGCCTCGCCCCGTTCGATCAATTCCATCTACGTTATGATTGTCGCCGCAGCCGGCACGTTGGCGTTCGTCGACCTTGCGGGGAGCATCTATCGTCGCCTACCTGTTTTCTTGGAGCGGCCGCTTCCGTTTCTTGGCCAACGATCCTTGGATATTTATGCAATCCACTTCCACGTTCTTGGAACGTGGCCTCCGATCATAGCGCCCATACTGTACAGTCTGGCGGTGTCCACAGCACTGAGACTCAATTCATGGACGGCTTTGATTTTTTTTGGTCAACGCCAAAGCCTACTGTCGCAAGGACGCGATAGCGATTTTCTCCTGCGGGAAGCCAAGCAGTCTCAATCGACAGAAGCGCAATGAGGAGTCGGTTCTGCATGATATGCGGAAACACGCCGATTCTAATTGGCCCTTTTGGGGTAGCGGATCGCTGCCTGACAGGATGATCGTATCGACTTGAGAAGCGATAAAATGTGCGACCAACAAATCGCCTTTAGCTGGAAACACCGAAACACCTCTCGCACTCCCGAGATCGGCCCATAGGCTCAGTCGTTCGAGAACCGCACCGCCACTACCCACTACCTACGAGCCCGCCCGTAATTGCCCGCTATAATAAGATGTACCAACACCAGCAGGACAGTGACGATTCTGACCTGCCACCGAACTTTCATCCGGCCGCGGTTAGAGCCTCGGGGTTTTGTACGCCAAGCGGCGCGGTTGTAGCAACGGACGATCGGCGGAGCTGGTCGGGGTTGCGTAGCCGATCGTCCGTTGCGGTGAGGTGGGCGGCATAAGCCGCGGGGGTCATGTATTTCAGCGACGAGTGAGGCCGCTGAAGATTGTAGTCGGCAACCCAATTGGCGATCTTGGCGCGGGCGTCGTCGAGATCGAAGAACAGAGTCTCGTTGAGCAGCTCGTCGCGCATCCGGCCGTTGAAACTCTCGACGAAGCCGTTCTGCATCGGCTTTCCCGGTGCAATGAAGTGCCAGTCGATGGCTGCGTCCCTGCACCAGGCGAGCATGGCATTGCAGGTGAACTCGGTGCCGTGGTCGGACACGATCATTCCTGGCTTGCCGCGTCGTTCGACGACGGCCGTCAGTTCGCGGGCGACGCGTCGTCCTGAGATCGACGTATCCGGAATGGCGCCCAGACATTCCTTGGTGACGTCGTCGACGATGTTGAGGATGCGGAAGCGCCGACCGTTGGCGAATTGGTCGTGGACGAAATCCAGCGACCAGCGCGCGTTGGGCATCGCCTCGACTAGGATTGGGGCACGGGTCCCCACGGCCTTGCGGCGAGCCCGCCGCTTGCGGACGGTGAGCCCTTCTTCGCGATAAAAGCCGGTAGATCCGGTTGATCCCCGATGGCTCCCCCTCCCGCCGCAGCAGCACGAACAGCCGGCGGTAGCCGAACCGCCGCCGCTCGTTGGCAAGGTCACGCAGCCGGCCACGGAGAGTCGCGTCCGGAGAACGGCTGTAGCGATAGCGGATCATCTTCCGATCCGCTCCGACAATCGAACAGGCCCGCCCCTCCGACAGGCTCATGACGGCCTGCAGATGCGCGACCGCAGCGCGCTTGGCGGCGGGCCCTACCATTTTTTTGAAAGCAGCTCGCGAAGGGCGGCGGCGTCGAGCATCTGCTCGGCTAGAAGCTTCTTCAGCTTCGCGTTCTCGTCCTCCAGCGCCCTCAGCCGCTTCGCCTCTGAAACGTCCATGCCGCCGAATTTGGCCTTCCAATTGTAGATCGTTGCTTCCGAGACCCCGTGCTTGCGAGCCAGGTCGGCCGTCTTTGCTCCAGCCTCATGCTCCTTCAATACCGCGATAATCTGCTCTTCCGTGAACCTTGCTCGCTTCATCTGTCCGTCCTTCTTCGGGCCGGACTCTAACTCCATCTGGAGGAAATACGCAGGGGCAGGTCAATTCCAACCGCAAAACAAAAAATGAAATTTGGAAGGAAACTATGCCACCGTTAACCCTGACGTTCCACGGTGCACCGGGAAATGAGGCTGTTCTGGTCGACCAACACCAGAGCTTTGACCGCTTCGGCGCGCCCCACTTCGGAGCAGCAAATCGGGTTTGGTCAGCCAATTTACCAAAACCCATAGCCGGAAAGGCTTGTCAACCAATTCCGGCTTTTTCGCTCAGACCGGGCCTAGCGTCTATTCCGAGCCAAACCTAAACACGTTAACTTTGCAAGTGTTCGACTTTTGCTTTCTCTAATTCAAGGCCGTTATACCGACGAGCAGCGTATTTTCAGCGAATTCTAGCTGGCTTTATTGGAAGGCTCCGCCGATAATACAACCGGCAAAACGTCGGACTTGACGAGGACATACGATATGTTCCGAGTGTTTTTTCGGAGCCTGGCTCACCAGGTGCCAGCGAACAATTATAGTTTTAGGGCCCGCTCGATTGATCGAGATGCCGAAACAGACCACCGACGAGTTGCATCGGTGATGGCAGCACTAGAAGCTGCGATTAGAGAAGCAGAGGATGAGCGGTCGGGCCTCAAGCACCGCGTCGATGATGCGTTAGCACGTGCAGCTGTCACTTTGGGAAACTGTAGCGACGAGTACCTGGAACGCGAGCCTCTCGATGACCGTCATCAAAGTCTTTTTTCGTCCCAGATATCGAATGGCGAGCGGCGCCTCTCTGAGCTGAATGGGATAATTTCGCGCCTTCAATTCCTAAAAACCGCTGTTCAAGATCGTTTCCCGTTATTCGTATCTTCAGCCAGGTAGCGAAGAGCGCAGACCAAAGCTAACGTTTCAGCGAGTCTAGGTCCGCGTCTATAAGATCGCTCGCCCGATCTCTAAATGACTGACCAGCGTCCGCCTCGGCTTGGCTATCCGCAAATTTCTTACTCTACTCATTCCGAGCGCTGCGGAACTCGCGCCTGACGCAGCTTCTCCTGTAGGCTCCTCCACCGCACCGAGGTCGAATCACAAACAGGCTTTAATCGCTTCTTCTGCATCGGCACATTAATCCCGACTCCGACAGTAGCGATATCGATCACTCCTTTAGCGCATTGCCCGGCCACTCCCCCTAGTGCAGGCCAAATTTCTCCACCTTCAAGTCCGTAGCGCCAGAAGCTCCTAGCGAGAGCAGCCCGACCAGGCAAGATTTTACGCAATTGTAGTCTATCCTGGCGGTACCCCAAAAGTACTCTATCTAATCCGGCGAACTTGCTAGTATGCAACGTTCGCAGCAGTAGCTCGTGATCCTCGGCATACGTAGGTCTTGGATCGTACGGATTTCGACGAAACCATGACGCTCGCCCGCACCACGTGGGATGAGGGAGAGGAAATCCGGAAAATCGTCGCGCAACGATATCCTGATGCGTCAATCCAATCGGCATCTCTCCAATAAGCTCACCATCGCTCGAGAACACAACCGCCCCGCAACCTACAAGGTCAAGACTTGGATCGAGCTGCAGTCGCTCAACTTGCCGCGCTAGCCGTTCTGGGAAGCAAACATCGTCTGCATCCATGCGGGCAATGAATTCGCCTTTGCCGAAGGTGATCGCCTGGTTGAGACGCGTCGCCAATCCCGCAGAAGATGGCTCCCGAATAAGCCGAATTCGCTTATCATTGAACTGTTCGACAATCGCGCTACTCCCGTCCGTTGAGCCGTCATCAATGAGGATCAACTCCCAGTCCTGAAGCACCTGTAGTTGAATTGACTGTACGGCCTCCGCCACCGTCAATGCGCTATTGCGCATCGACATGACGATCGAAACGAGCGGGAGCATAGTCACGGTTCACTCGTATAAGATGCCAGTGCTCGGCGAGAATATCGATTCACATGATCTATACGGGTAAGCATGGCGGACAAGAACTGGGAAGTGTCTTAACTGACCAAAAACTCGAGCGCAGCTCACCACAATGCTTAGTACCGCGCGGGACCGAAGTCTGCATGCACAGCTCGCTCGCAAAACCAGCGATCGAGATGCCGAGTCCTAGTTGTTTGGGGATTAGTTCCATCGCGATGCGACGAGCCATTTCAAAGGATGCGACACCGCCACGCGTGAATAGGTGCGGTAGCGCGCTCGTTTTACTATCGATAGACTGCGGATCAGTAGGAGAGCAACAGCGTCATCCCAGGAAGGCCGAGCCCAGATTCTATCATGCGGAAGCGCGTAGGAAATTTCTCCGCCACCTCTTGGATCGCGCGCGCTGGCCCCACATTGTAGTTCTATTCAGCCGATTGGAAGAAGGTATCATGAACGATCGCGCTGGCGTCCGGCACAGTGGAAAATATCTCATCCAGCTCGTCACGCACGGATTCGTAGGCATGATCGCAGTCGACAAAAAACAGCGGCCGCTTGGGCTCGCCGAGCTCCCGCCACCTATCGAGCGCCACTTTCACACTATTGCCGCGATGTAGATGAACCTTCTCAAGGCTACGTACCAGGCGTCCGTGCTCCGCGCGCGGCGACATGCGAGGCATCCGACGGAAGATCGATCGTGTGAATTTCATAGCCTAGATTGAAAATCCGCTCGCATTCATAAAAAATTCGAGCCGATGCGCCGATATGCGTGCCCCAGTCGAACACGACTGATGGCTTAAGCCGACAAGCTGCGGCACTCATGAGCAGGAGCTCATTTAATGGATAGGGATGTGTGCCGACCACGGGCACGAGCTTTTCCAACAAGAAGCTCGACAGCGTCCAGAGATCGACTTCGAATTCGCTAGCAGTCGGGTTGCGGGCGGGATCGGGCCATGAGCGCTCGACTTCCGCCTGACGACGGAACCTGCCCAAGATCTCGCTAACTGCTGGCAGCGGCGTTCAACATTCCTCCTTTGCCGATTAGATCGCAAGACCAACCACCATCCTCTCAGACCAATCGCCAGCCTGCCGGGTAAAGATCGCTTGTATCCCGCTTCTTCAGTTCATTCGGTGCAAACCATGCCCGAGGTGCAAGCACCACCTTGTCGGGTGATCGGTTAAGCCAAGCTCCCCACCAGCTGAACGAGCTGTTAGCAATCACGTGGTGCCGGCATCGAGCCATCAATGCCATATCTTCCCAGGGACGGTCGGGATCGCCACAAACATGAACGAGCCGGGATCGCGGAACAAAAGCCAGCACTCGCTCTGCCGCCACCGGATCATCGGAGAAGATGAACAATTCCGCCTTCCGAGCGATTGTGCGCTCTAGGCGGTCAAGTGCTTCGCGGTAATAGGGCTCTCCGAGAATGCCATGGAATTCGGCCGTGCCGGGGTTGACGTAGTCGCCGCGGCGGACGTGAACAGAGACAGGCATCGGACTACCCTCAATGAGGGTGAGCATGCCGGCCGCCGACTCGCCGAACGGCTCCCTCGGCGAAAACCATTCCCGTAAACTTTCGGAGATCGAACTGAAGTAACGCTCGCTCTGAAAATAGCCGAACAGTGAAGTGTGCGGCCCAAGCGAATCGAACGCGGTGTCAAAGTGGAAATGCGGCTCGCGATAGCTATCGGCGGGAGCCGCCAGTTTCGGCAACCCGGCCAGCTTGAGGACACGATCGATCCGCTGCCCCCACAACGAGCGTGCGAAATGATTGGGCGGCTTCTCGGCGCTTCCGTTCAAGCTATCTCGCTGACCTGCCTCCGGCACACACATGCGATCCAGTAGGAAAGAACGCAGCTTGTCGTTCTTGAATCCACTTAGATCCAGCACAAGATCCACACCGTGACGTTCCGCGAGCGCCTTGCCGGCTGCGTATTGAAACATCTGATTGCCAAGCCCACCGATCAGAGACACCGTGATCACGTATCGTTCAATCCCTTGAGCGACAAAGTGCGGCGACAGCAGCATCGACACCTTTATCGAGACCTATGGAAGGTTGCCAGCCGAGCTCTGAGCGGAGCAAGCTGGGCGAGCCGACTAACCAAGGCTCGTCGTCCTTACGCATGTCAATTGCTCCAAAGCCGAGCAGCGATGGATCAGCGTGCATCGCAGTTGCGACGCGTTCGGCGAACTCCCGCACCGAATGGCCGTACCCGGTAGCCACGTTCCAAGTTGCGACACCGGCCTTCTCGCCACAATGCGCGTCGGCACGCAACATCGCCTCGATGACGTCCTCAATGTAGACGAAATCGAGGACCTGCGTCCCGGCCGAGATGGCCACGCGTTGACGTTTGGCTAAGCCGTTGACGAGTGCTGGCAGAAGTCGATGGGACGCCTCGCCAGCACCATAGACTTTGAAAAGACGCAACAGACGAAAGCGAATGTCGATGCTATTGGCGATCGCGCTCGCTATCAGACCTCCGGCAGCTTTTGAGGAGCCATAGAGCTTGCCCTGCTCGAGGGGCGACGCTTCGGTAAGTAAGTCCCGGCTGGAGGGGCTCCGATATTCCGAAAAAGTCCCAGCCATGATCATCCTCGCGCCCCATTCGGCGCTGAGCCGCACCAGAGCGGCCGGGAACCCTACATTTATGGCAATCATCTCCTCGATGTTGCGGTCGTTCGGCCGGACGCCATAAGCCGCCAAATGGAAGACCGTATCGATGGGCCCGTGCAGCAGCCGCCGCAAACCACTCTCGCTGAAATCGTCGCATGCAACGATATTCAGCCGATCTCGCCACTCGGGCGGAAGTAAGCTCGACGACCGTGCCAGAACCGTGACGCGGCGGCGTTCCGACAATAAGCGCGCGACGAGATGAACGCCAATGAAGCCCGAGGCTCCAGTGACGAGAACATTAGCGGCCGGCATGGCTCCTCAACGCGTTGCAATAATACTCGATCTGACGAACTGTGATTGGCGCACCTTCCGAGGGACTAGCCGCAAAATCGCGATACCAACTCGCAGTCAGATCGATGGTATCCTCGAAAGATAGAGGAGGCGCCCAACCCAAATGGCTTCGGGCCTTCGTGCTGTCGAGATGGAGGAAGCGCGTCTCCGGGAAACTACCGGGTGCGTAAGTGATCTCCGGCTTTGTCCAAACAGTGCTGAGCTGTTCGACCAGATCCCCGACAGTCCGAGCGGCCTCGTCGCTGGGGCCGAAATTCCAATTGTCCGCGGCCGAGCTGTCGCCACTCAACAGACGGACAGCTAACACCAGATATCCATGAACCAGCGCCATCACATGCTGCCACGGACGTACCGCGCACGGATTGCGCAGCGAGATTGGATTGCGCGTCATCACGGCACGGACGAAGTCCGGAACGATCCGGTCGGCCGACCAATCGCCGCCGCCGATGATGTTGCCGCCGCGGGCATTTGCGATCAGCACGCCGTTGCCGCGCTCGGCCAATGTCGCGCGATAGGAGGCTGCGACCAGTTCCGCGCAGGCCTTAGAGGCACTGTATGGATCCTTGCCTCCAAGTGGATCCTGCTCGCGATAGCCCCAGACCCAATCCTGGTCGCGATAGACCTTATCGGTGGTGATACAGACGACGGCTTTGACATGAGGCGTGAGCCGTGCCGCCTCCAGCACATGCGCGGTGCCGAGCGCATTGGTGGCAAAGGTTTCGATCGGATCGGCAAAGGATTTCGACACCAGTGGCTGCGCGGCGAGGTGAATAATCACCGAGGGCTGATGGCGGGCGATCGCGTCGCGGAGGGCCGCGAAATCGCGGATATCCCCGATAGTGGAGGCGATGCCGTCTGCGACATTGGCCGCGACGAACAGGCTTGGCTCGGTTGCAGGCGCAAGCGCAAAGCCGGCGACATCAGCGCCGATGCGCTTGAGCCAGCTGACTAGCCAGCCGCCGGTGAAGCCGGTGTGTCCGGTCACGAAGATGCGCTCGCGCCGCAAAGCCAGTTCGAAATGAAGCAAGGAACGATCAACGGTCATGGGGCTCATTTGGTCAGATCAGAGGCAAGGAGTCGAGCGACAGGCGGATCGAACATCCAGTATCACCTGCTAGTCGCTTCATCCTCAGGGACGTGCTGCATTGACGACAGGACCGTCTCTCCGCGCAGAATACGTTCATAGGACTGGGCGATCTTGCCCCAATTGAACCTGTCGAGCCACGCCCGGCGGCCGGCCTCCCCGAGTTGCCGCAGATACTCGGGCGAGCGGACCGCTTTCTCCATCTCCCGTGCGAGCAGCGAAGGCGAGACCTTGGTATATCCGCGCTCGTCGACGTCTGCGGGACATATCCAGCCGCCGCCCGTCCAGCGCACGATTTCCTTGGAATTGCCCACTGGGACAGTGAGAAACGGTGTTCCGGCCGCGGCGGCTTCGAACAGAACGAGGGGCGAATATTCCACTCTAGAAGCGAAAACGAACAGATCAGCCTCAAGAAACGCGCTGATCACATCCTCCCGCGGCATGTCCACGCACAGGATCCGCTTCCTGCCGCAGTTCTCCTGGATGACCGTGTCGGCGTCGGCGGTATCAGGTATCTTGAGACGTGGCCGCGGCACTCCGGCCACTGTTGCCGGCGTAGATAAAGTCGGCGTTTTCGGAAACAGTCGATTCCAGACACCGCTCCAGCCTTCGCGATAGAAGTAGACGAACCCCTTCTTGACAGTATTGGGACGCAGCAAAAGGCGCGCGATCACACGCGCCTTGTGCACAAGATTCTGTAGCCAAGTCGGCAAGAAGAGCAGCCACGCGCCAACCGCCGGACCGAGATGTGGCTTGGGCCAGGCACCGTTCAGGATCAATGTGGCGTTGCGGCCGCGCAAATCCATCTCAGCGAATGCCTCGCCGACCTCCTTGTGTCCCTTGGCATTGACTGGCGTGCCGACCGTCAAGAATAACAACTCATCGGGAGGTATCCCGAGCTTGGCTCGCAGCCTGCCGTCGGGAGCACGCGCGAAATCGATTTCGCTCGCGCCATTCGGAACGATCGAGAATTTGGAAATGCCATGCGTTTTGGCGAAGTCGATGTCGCGGTATCTCTCTGCGTAGAAAATCAGGTGGTCAAATTTGCGCAAAACAGCGGGCAATTGCGCGAAGTAATCGGCATAATCGGGTTCGTAGTAGCAAGAGAAGCCGCACGGGACGAAAACCTTACGGGCCTTCACGTGGTCCAGCACAGGCCACAGCGCGTCAAAACTCCATTGCTGCGCGGCCTTGATCAGAATCGCATCGCCGTCGAAGCTAGTGATGAACTTCTGGTAGCGTTCTACTTCTCCTCGAAGTCCGTTGACCAGATTGCCGGTCACATCGAACTCATGGATCCTCACACCATTATGGATGGTCGAGCTGCGATCGGCTTGCTTGCGAGCCGCAACTGAGACGTCGTGACCAGCCGCCACCATCTGTTCAGCGATTTGCCGCATCACCTCCTGTACGCCTCCGCGCGCAGGATAATAGCTTTCGCAACAAAGAAGTAGTTTCATTGGACAACTTTAGATCGAAAAACCTAAACGGCGCAATGCCCCTCTTACGCGACCTGCAGCCCTTCGCGCGTGACCCAAGCCATACTTGTATACACTGAAGTGATGCTGCAAATTTCTCGTCCAGACCGCCACGGGATTGTCTTCAGCGCCAAAGCTTCGATTGCCGAAGATCGTTTTCCCTGCCTGAGTTACGACAGCGCACATTGCATCAATATCAGCGCCTTGCGACATTCTTTGCGGAGCGCCGTGCAGTAGGCTCGCGATGTCTAGGTGAATAGGCAGCGGATTCGGCTCCCCAACCGTCGCCGCCGCCAGGTTCTCTGCCGAGATCAGGATTAACTTGTCCTTGAACGGATCCTTGCCGTCGCGCGACATGCTGGTCGGCACCTCACGATAGATGGTGAGACGCTCCGCCAAGTTGCTGACGCGGAAGCGCCGCGCGATTCGCGACCACAGCTCGTAATCTTCCGGCGGCTGACGCGCGCGGTCCGTGGTGTAGAGCCCGACCTCATCGAGCGCGGCTTTGCGTATCATGACCGATGAATGCACGAATGGATTGTTGAATAGAAGCCCGAAGCGCAGTTCTTCGTCCTCGATCGCATGATCGTGGAACCGACCAGTCGGACTCTCTCCGGTCCAGATCTCGGCGCGTGTGCCGACCAGGGCATAGTCCGGATGCGCATCCAGAAATGCGACCTGCTTTTCCATGCGAGTCGGCAACGCCCAATCGTCATGGTCCTGCCGGGCGATATAGCGGCCGCGCGCGACCGATATGCCGTGATTAAGCGCGGCCGCAAGCCCCTTGTCCTTTTGATGGTAGACACGCACGCGCGGATCAGCGATGCGGTCGAGATAAGGACCGGTCTCGTCCGTCGAGCCGTTGTTGATCGCGATGAGCTCAAAATCTGTGAATGATTGGTTCAAAATCGTGTCGACCGCCGCTGACAGATCGCGGCCGCCGTTCTTCACGGACAAAACGACACTGACCGTCGGCGCACTGACCCGTTTATTCATGTGCATTGCCACTGCTGTCGAGAATCACGGGCTCGGGCACGGGAATAATGAAATGCCCTGTCCAGTTAGGAATTTGGTTGAGCTGCGTGACGATCTCTTCCCGCAGATTCCAGGGTAGGATAAGCACATAATCGGGCCGCCGCTTCTCGATTTCGTCCGGGGGAAGGACTGGGATCCTCGTGCCCGGCAGCAACAGACCCTGCTTGTGCACATTGCGATCGGCGGTGAAAGCGATGAAGTCGCGGCCAATTCCGCAATAGTTGAGCAGAGTGTTGCCTTTCGCCGGCGCTCCATAGGCGGCGACCGATTTACCATCCTCGATCAGCTCAATGAGAAGCCGCAGCAACGACCGCTTTAGCTGGCGAACGCGCTGTCCAAAAGCTTCGTACGTCGCAAGGCGGTCGAGCCCGGCCGAGACCTCCTCCCGTCTGAGCCGATTGACCGCCTCGGCCACCGTCTTGCGGTCTGCATGCCCAACGTAGAGCCGGAGCGAGCCTCCATGGGTGGACAGGCGTTCGACGTCGATTACCCGCAACCCGTGGCGCGCAAACAGCGGCTCCAGCGCCAACAGCGACAAATAGGAGTAATGCTCGTGATAAATAGTATCAAACTCGACATTTTGGATCATTTCCAGCACATACGGAAATTCGAAGGTCGCAACACCTTGCTCGCCGAGCAGAAGCTTAAAGCCCGCAACGAAATCGTTGATATCGGGCACATGCGCAAGCACATTGTTGGCTATGACCAAATCAGCAGTGCCACCCTGCTCGCGCAGCCGCGTCGCGGCCTTTGATCCGAAGAATGCGACTTCAGTCGGTACGCGCCGCAGCTCCCAGGCTGCCTTGGCACAATTGGCGGCCGGGTCGACCCCGAGACAGGGGATGCCGCGCTGAACGAAATACTGCAGCAGATATCCATCGTTGCTGCCGACTTCCACCACCCGCGAGTTGACGCCGAGGACAAGGCGAGCCGCGACTTTTTCCGCAAAGCTTCTAGCATGGGCAAGCCAGCTGTCCGAGAAGGACGAGAAATAGACATATTCCGCGTGGAAATGCGTCTCCGGTGTCTCGAAATCCTCGAGCTGCACCAGCCAGCAGTGGTCGCAGACAAAGCTCTTGAGCGGATAGAATCGCTCGCTGAGGGAGGCATGTTCGGCACGAACGAACGCATTCGAAATCGGCGTCATGCCGAGATCCACCAGCACGGCTGTCAGCGGTGCACCGCAAGACCGACACGACGGAAAACCAGCGGGCATCGCGCCTAGCCCCACTGCCGCCAGGGCGCGTGACCGGATTGCCAGAGCTCTTCAAGCATCATCTTGTCGCGCAGCGTATCCATCGGTTGCCAGAACCCGTAATGCCGGTAGGCAGAGAGCTGCGCATCCCGAGCCAGGGCTTCGAGTGGTGCCGACTCCCACGAAGTCTTGTCGCCCTCGATATGTTCGATCACCGCGGGATTGAGCACGAAGAAGCCGCCATTGATGTAGGCATTGTCGCCAGGCGGCTTCTCGACGAAGGATTTCACGGTCGCCCCATCGATTTCCAGGGCGCCATAACGGCCTGGCGGGCGCACCGCCGTCACGGTCGCCTGCTTTCCATGGCTACGGTGAAACTCGATTGTGGCGGCGATATCGAGATCGGAAAGTCCATCTCCATAGGTGAAGCAGAACGGCTCCTGCGGATCGAGATAATTCCGCACCCGCTTGAGCCGGCCGCCCGTGAGCGTCGTCTCGCCGGTATCGACAAGCGTGATCCGCCAAGGTTCAACGCTGCTCTGGTGGTAGGTGACGCTATTTCTCGTGGCATCAATCGTGACATCGGAATGATGCAGCACGAAGTTCATGAAGTATTCCTTGATCATGTACCCCTTGTAGCCGAGGCAGATCACAAAATCCGTGATCCCATGATGCGCATAGAGCTTCATGATGTGCCACAGGATCGGCCGGCCGCCGATCTCGATCATGGGTTTCGGCCGCACTAAGGACTCCTCCGAGATCCGCGTCCCCATGCCACCTGCAAGAATAACTGCTTTCATTTTGACTCCTTACTTGCCGCCCCATGATCCGGGGAGACGAGCTCTTATTCGTGCGAGATTTCGCATAGCAAACCCAGACACGTGCGCCTTCCAATTCTCGAAGTCTCGCAATGTCCGCAACCTCCAATCCTCGAAATCCGAATTCTCATAGTCCGTTGCGGCTCTGCCCGATGCCGCATAGTCGTATGCAGACCGTGCCGCCAGCACAGCTGCAGTAAATAGCCGATATCCGCTTCCTGCCGCAGCGCAGCGATAGCTTTCGAAATAGACCTCGCGCTCTTCTCGCGGATAGATCTGAGAACGCGGAATGGGCACCGAATCAACTACTTCGATTGGGACACGCTTTTGCAGCGTCAGTTGATCGTCCACGATAAGATTGTACCGACACAGGTAACCGTAGACGAGATTCATGTCATTGCCCCAAGTCGGTGGACGCTCGCGAAATATGTCGACTATCCTTGCGAGCGCTTGCCTGCGAAAAATGGAATAGATCAGATTCGCCTTACCCATGATTTCCGGCTCCCAGAGGAAGCGTATCAGATCAAGCGGTTTCAGTATGGTAGATTGGAAACGCTTGAAGCTCGGATATTCGCGCACGACCTCGCCGCGCATGTTGATGTTAACGACCTGACAGAACCAGGCCGACGCATTTGGCTTGCCCTCGAGGGCGCGAACACCTCTCTCAAGGAAGTCGGCGGGCCACAAATCGTCATCGGATGCCCACAAGAATAGTGGGGCGCGCGCCTGATCGTAAACGAACCAGAAATTCTTCTCCGCACCCTGATTGACGGGCTGTCGCACGTAGCGGAAGCGAGCGTCAATGTTCGCATAGTGCTCGCATAACTTCCTCACCTCGGGATTGGGCGAGGCGTTGTCAGAAATAATGAGCTCGAATTGGCTAAACGTCTGCTGCCGGAATGCTTCAAGCACAAGCGAGAGTAGATCGGGACGATTGTAGGTCGGAAGACCGATTGAGACCCGCGGTTCGAGCGCTTTCATGCGTCTCGCTTTCGCCGCGGTTTCCACCGAAGCACGAAATATAACTCGTGCCGTCTAATGAGATAGGCCGCGAGACGTTGCAATGCCCTCGCCTGCTTGCGGTCCGGAACCGCATCGTCAATCGCCGCGCACATGTCACGAATGACCCCGGAGTGATATGCATGCAACGGTCGCAACGAGCGAAGATGCGTATGCCACTCAGATGAAAGCGGATACCTGCCGCCAACTTGTTCCCATCTGGCCTGCTCGCAGACCGATTTGGCCGCAACTTTGTACATGCCGACGTTGGGCAAGACGCGAATGTTACCCTGTGCAGCCAGCAGAATGAAAAGCGGAATCTCGTTCATGGTGGGCCCGACCCACTCCAGAACGGGCCGTCCCTTGTACTTCAGAAACTCCGTCCGGTAGACGCCGTAGATCAGCTTATCGAAGTTATTTCGAATGAGGTGCTCGATACGTTTGTACGCCGATGATGATGAAAAGCTGTAAAACGGAGCGCCTTCCGCAAAGAACTCGAACAGGCCTTCTGCCGCGATCTCGTACCGAGCTTCCATTTGGCACAATGCCACTGAAGGATCGCGCTCTAGCTCCTCGACGCAACTCGCAACAAAGAAGGGCTCCCATCGATCATCGTCGGCCGCCCACAGAAAAAAATCGCCGACCGCCTTGTCGATGAGAGAGTTGAAATTGGCAATTGAACCTAAGTTTTTCGAATGACGATGATAGCTTACTCGAGGATCGCTCCGCATTCGCTGCCGAACCACTTCCGCCACTCTAGGGTCTTCGGACGCGTTATCGGATACAATAATCTGCAGGTTCTTGTACGATTGACCGCAAATCAAATCCAGCGCACGGGTCAGCGGCTCTGGTCGGTTGTAGGTTGGAATTCCGACCGTGACGAGAGAGTTGGCCATGGCTTCAGGCATCCAAGCCACTAGTACACGCGCTTAAGATAACCATCGGGTGCCACCGTGATGAGCAGCTTGTGTTGTATGCTCTTATCCACTTCGAATTCCGGATGGCGCTTGAGGAAGTCCCACGCCGCCGTCTTCGCATTGTTTCCTCTGCGCCAAGGGCGATCGGAAAAAGCGTCATCGGGCATATCCTCGATCACCGTATCGAACACAACACAGTAGCTTCCGACCGTGGCGAGGCCTGCGTAGGCTTCAAGCTCGGCGAGAACGTGATCATGGGTGTGATTGCTGTCCAGCATGACGAGCACGCTGCGCTTGCCGGCGGCCCTGGCCTTGACTGCGGAAATTACGTCCGGCGCGATACTCGAACCCTCGATCATGGTGATGCGCCGCGCCATCGGATGAGCCTCAATCGCGGCACGGTTGTGGGCGCGAATATCGATATCGATCCCCAGCACTTCGGCGTCCCGTGGGCCATCCGCGATCGCGTTCAATTCCAGCATCGAAGCTGAGAAGATCAAGGAACCTCCGTGCGCGATGCCAGTCTCGATGATGAGCTCGGGCTTGATCGACCAGATGATTTCTTGAACCGCGAGGACGTCTTGAGGGTATTGAATGATCGGACGGCCCATCCACTCGAAATGGTAGGAATACTTGGCGTGGTTGGCGCGGTCCATCCATGCGCGCGTGGCGACGCCGAGTTCACGATCATTGCCCATGCCCGCGATTTCCGCAGCGCATTCGCGCTTGAACCTTTGATACTCGCTCATCGCATTTTCCTCTTGATCTCGACACGAACTTCGTACACGTCATCTCCATCCGAAAAGATACAAGCCGGATGGGCTGGAAAGGTGCGCGCGCGCAGCATGTTAAGCAGATCGCGCGCCGCATATGCCTTGTCGAGATCAATGACGCTCGCAGGCTCCAGCTCGGACGCACGGTGAAAGGTGCCGGCCTCGAGATTCTGTGGCCGCGTTTCGAAATCGAGGCCAACGAGCCTGGGATATGTTTTCTGGACTAGCTCCAGCATCGCTTCCGTTGCCTTTCGATAGAGCGATCCACCTGTGTCTTCCCAGTCGCTGGGAAGTTCGACCTGCGCGACGATATCGCCACTGTCGACGCCTTGATCGACCATGTGCAGGCTCACGCCGAAGGGCACGCGATCGACAATCGACCAGAAATTATAGTGTTTGCCTCTGCCGTAGGGCAGAAGGCTCGGATGCGTATTGATGAAGCCGCGACGCGGAAGCGACAGCAATGGCGGGCGAATGATTTTTGGCCACCACGCCATCAGGCCTAGATCGAAAGCCAGTCCTTCGCTTGTGGCGAAATCCGCCACCTGGGCAGAGGACTGAAATATCAACGACCGGACATCAGCATCGCGCGCCATCGCCGCAATTTCGTTATCGGACATCGTTACGATCAACGCAATATCTTTTCGGTGGTTGGCAATAAGCCACCGAACGATGTCGCAACCGACGTGAGCATCTGCAAGCAGGAGAAGCCTCATGCTGGCATCACGCCTCCTGCAGCACGCGCCGCAGCACCGCGATCACTCGGTCCTGATCCGACGTCGTCATGTCGTGATAGCTTGGCAGATTGATCGCCCGTTCTGGGATTTCCTGCGCATGACGATTTCCCGGCACCGCATCGAACATCGACAATCCCGATAGTGGATAGAAAAATACGCGGGCGTCGATATTGTCCTGCGCAAAAGCGGCAACGAGCTGCTCGCGCGACACTCGGGTCGTCTCGTGGAACACGACGGTCGGCATCCAGGCCCCGTTGACGATGTTGCTCGGCTCCGGATTCATCCCCACGCCCGGCAAATCCCGCAAGCGGTCGCGGTAATAATGAAAGATTTGCCGCTTGCGTGTGATCAATTCGTCGATCCGTTCCATTTGCGCGCAGCCGAGGGCTGCCTGGATATTGGACATCTTGTATTTGAAGCCAACGACGTCGGGCCAAAATTGCCTGCGCTGGCTCCGCGACCGGCCGTGGTTCGATAACGTCAGCACCTGTTCATAAAGGGAGAGATCGTTTGTGACGAATATCCCGCCCTCACCGGTCGTCACGGTCTTGGTCCCATGAAAGGAGAACGCCCCGAAGCGCCCCATACTTCCTGCGCGCCTGCCAAAGTATTCGGAACCGATGGCCTCCGCGGCGTCCTCGATCACCGGAATGCCGTGACGCTCTCCGATCATCAATAGACGTCCCATGTCGCACAGATTGCCATAAAGGTGAACCGCAAGGATGGCTTTTGTCCGCGGCGTAATCGCGGCCTCAGCCAGATCCGGATCGATGCACCAACTGTCCGGACGAATATCCACAAAGACCGGCTTGGCCCCGAGATGAACAATCGGCGCCGCCGACGCTATCCAGTTCGTATCGGCCATGACCACCTCATCGCCGGGGCCGATACCCAACGCGGCCATTCCCATGTGCAACGCCCCCGTACAGCTTGACGTCGCGATCGCAAACGAGACTCCCAGATGCTCCTTGAATGCAGCCTCGAACCGATTGATGTAGTCATAGCACCGCTCACCCCAACCGTTCGACGCAGCATCTGCTGCGTAACGCGCCTCGAGTTCGGTAATCGACGGCTTCGTGTAGAGAACACGGGGCCGGTTTTCGACAGCCGCGCGACTTCGATCAGGCATGCAAATCACCCGGGTAGAGTTTCAAGAAACGACGGCGGCAACGCTTCGTCGCGCTCCGAGATGACAGCATCCGCCACGGGCCAGTTGATGGCCAGCCCAGGATCATCGAACCGGAAGCCTCTCTCCGCGCCCGGCACGTACGCTGGCGAAATCTCGTAGTCGACGTCTGTATTGTCCACCAACGTCTGAAAGCCGTGCGCAAAGCCCTTTGGAACATAAAGGATGACGCGGCTATCGGCAGTCAGGGTTTCGGCATACCATCGACCGAATGTTGTCGAACTCCGACGCAGATCGACTATGACGTCGAATATCGCGCCGCGCGTGCATCGCACAAGCTTAGCCTCAAGGTGCGGGGCAGCCTGGAAATGCATACCACGCAATGTTCCTGCCCGCCTGTTGTAGGAGATTGATCTCTGGACGAAGTCCGATTCGAGCCCGTGAGCACGGAAGGTTTCCGCGCAGAACCTCCGTGCGAACCCGCCACGGTGATCAACGATTAACTGCGGCTCAATGCGGTAGGCTCCGGCAAGCGGGAGCTCGTGGAATATCACGGGATACACCCGTACAGTGGATTACGCACGGGTTACGTTCCATTCCATTGCGGGGCGAACCGGGCCCGGAATTTCTTTGAATATGCCGGAGGCCTTGCTTTCCGTAACGCGAAAGCCCAAAGCATGTTGAACATAAAAATGGATATTCAGGGGATTGACCGACGTCAACGCAACCCCGATGAGGAAGAATCCAATATTGAGCAATCCTCGCGGAATTGACATCGTGGAGTTGTACACACCGGGCGCCAGTTCCGAATTTTGGGGGGGAGAGCTTACAAATACGTACTGATCCTGCAGAAACACGTGAAAATTCGGCATCAGAACATAGCCCGGCTTCAGCACCTCGAATGTCATTTCGACGGTAATCAGTGAATTCCTATCGATGATCTTGGGGTCACCAATGCCATCGACCAGTAATCGTGCACTGCAGAGTCTTGCAACATCGTCGCCGGGCCTCGTCATGTCCTCGGGAAAGCTCACCGAAGAGCTGGGACCAATCTCGCCCTTCGAGCCGAGATCCGTACCATCTGAAGATGAAGATTCGGCTCGCGCCAGCCGTTTTGCCCGCTCAGTCATCGCGGCCGCGTGGACGCTTTCATAATATTGGTCGCATATCTCGTCCGCCGGACCAAACGCAACGATTCGGCCCGCCTCCATCAGGACGGCTTTGTTGCACATCGCTTTGATGATCCTGTCTGAGTGGCTCGCCAGAACCATGATAGGGCTTCGTCCGATGAAGTCCTTCATGCGCGCTTCCGCGCGCTCTGCGAAGCGAAGGTCCCCAGTGCCAAAGCCCTCGTCCATCAAGATCACGCCAGGATCGAGCGAGGTCACCAGCGCGAAGCCCAGGCGCATTTGCATTCCGCTGGAGTAGGTGCGAACCGGCAGCGAAAGATATTCGCCGAGCTCGCAGAACTCCTCGATCTCCGGAATTTTTGCTTCGATCTCACGCCTCGTCATCCCGATCAGCATTCCCGACGTGATGATGTTCTCATAACCGGTATCTTCACCATCGAGCCCAGGCATAGCATCGAACAGCGGCGTCACGCGGCCCTCGACCCTGACAGTCCCCGATACCGGCTGGTAGATACCAGCCATCAGCTTCAACAGAGTCGATTTGCCGGCTCCGTTGTGACCGACTAAGCCCACACGATCGCCGTCGCGCAGCGTCAGTGAAATGTCACTGAGGGCCTTCACGGTTATCCGGTCATTGTCCTCGTGCTCGATCGAACCGCCCGTCGCGCGTCCGAAAATCGCCTTGCGAAGACTCCGCTGCTGCGCACCATAAATGGGAAAATGGGCATTCACATTTTCAAGAATAACGGCCGCCACTTCGCTCAACTCCAATAAGCGATGCGCTTGCGGAAGCGCCTGAACACCAAATAGGTCAACCACCATCCCCCGATCGCCATCGCGATCATCACTCCGTAGCTAATGGCTTCAGGCACCCTTCCGACCAGCGGGGCCCGAACGACGTCGAGGACATGATAGAGGGGGTTCAAGTCTACGAAGACAATGCGCCTTCCCCCAGTCAGCGTGTCGGCAGGCCAGAACAACGGAGTGATCAACATCGAAATCTGTATGGCGCTGGAGACCAATTGCGGCACGTCACGAAATCGCAGGCAAACCAGCCCAAGAAACAGGGAAATCCAAACCCCGTTCAAGATCACGAGCGCAAGTCCTGGAAAAACCAGCAGAAGCGTGAAACTGAAAAGCGACGGTTTGAGCGCCAGGACGATCACGAAATAGACGGCGAAGTTGTGCAGGAGCACGAGGAAATTTCGCCAGACCAGCGCATAAGCGAGGATCGAGTAATCGAACCTAATGTTGCGGAACAATACCTGCCCCGCGATGAACATATTGCATGATTCCATCGCGATCGAAGAGACCAGCATCCAAACAACCATGCCGCTGACCAGAAACGGCAAGTATTCATAGATGTCCTGGTGCCACAGAGCCGCGCCGACGGATCCGACACTCAACGTATAGATCGCAAGTGTAATAGATGTCCAAAACGGCCCAATCGTAGTTCGTCGATAACGCCTTTTCACATCAAGCCAGCCAAGCCGGCCCCACAGTTCTCGTTTGGCGAGTCCGCGCAACAAATCTTCGGCTGCCGTGGTATCCAGCGAGCGCAGGCCTACGTCGGAATCCTTGATGCCCCCGATCACGTTTTCAATATGCGTCAAAACGATTGTCATATTCGGCTCCGCCGTCGTGCCAGTTAGGTCGCGATTGTCGCATGCTGGTTCTCTATCGCCAGCCAAATCCACTCCATTTCACGACAATGCAAAATGTCGGGTTAATGTGGATCGCGCGACCGTGCGGCGCGATTATCTTCACTGTCACAGATGTCATTGGAGGTTTAACTTCCGTTCCCATGCGAGCGCATGCGCGACCACGGTATCGAGATCGTCGTAAGCCGGCGTCCACGACAACACTTGCCGCAGCCGCCCGCTGTCAGCGACGATGGCAGCCGGATCACCGGCACGCCTCTCGCACTGGATCGCCGCGAAGTTGCTGCCCGAGACGCGCCTGACCGCCGCGATGATTTCGCGCACTGAAGAGCCGTGCCCATAACCGCAATTCAGGGTGACGCTCGCCCCGCCGCCGCGCAGATATTCGAGCGCCTTGATGTGAGCGCTCACGAGGTCGCAGACATGGATGTAGTCGCGGATGCAGGTTCCGTCCGGCGTTGGGTAATCGGCGCCGAATATATCCATACTTTTGCGGATACCCAATGCGGTCTGGACAGCGATCTTGATTAGATGCGTTGCAGCCCGCGTCGACTGTCCTGTCCGCATCAGAGGGTCAGCTCCGGCGACGTTGAAATAGCGCAACACCACGTAGCTCAGGCCGCTCGCCGCTGCAGCATCGTGCAGCATCATCTCCGTCATGAGCTTCGACGCGCCATAGGGCGACATCGGCTGAGGCGGCGCCTCCTCTGAGACCAGTTGAGTGGCTGGATTGCCATAAACTGCAGCGGTGGATGAGAATACGAGGTGCCTGACCCCACTGCTGATGCCGGCTTTGATCAGCGCCAGCGATTTGACGGTGTTGTTAGTGTAGTAGGCTATCGGCTTTGCGACAGACTCAGGGACCACGGTCGACGCAGCAAAATGCATGATTGCGCTGATGCTATGTTTGGCAATCAGCTGCGACACTAGTTCTGCATCTCCGACATCGCCGACAACAAGTGTCGCCTGCTTCGCCACAGCCTCGCGGAAACCCGATGACAGATTGTCCAACACGATCACGCGGTGGTTCTGCTCAAGAAGCCCGTACACGACATGACTGCCGATATAACCCGCGCCGCCTGTGACCAAAACTGCCATTCGCAAAATTCCATGCTACCGCACTCCGGGTGAAACGCTCTCTACCCGGAGGCCCCCCGAAGGAAGCAGAGACGAAGCGCGGCGATCTCAAGGTGAGCCGCGCGAAAGGCCGCCTTCAGGCGGCAGTAACCAGATCCACGTCGAGATGAACGCGGACCTTGCGACCGAGCATGTCGAGCAGGATGGCAACCCTATCGTGGTCACTCATTCCAACGAACAGCCCGCCGTTGTCTGTGAAGGCGCCTGCAAGCACCCGCACCTTGTCGCCCGGCGCGAACGCCGGCTTGGCGTCCATCCTGACGAAGCCGTGCTCGTCCTCGCGCGCCCTCAGCGCGTCCAGTACGCCGCTCGGCACCGCAGCCGGCTCTTCGCCGTTGCAGACCAGATGCGACACACCTTGCGTCGACTGGATCGCCCGCCAGCGCTGCGTCGCCGTATCGATGGCCACGAACATGTACCGGGGAAACAAGGGCTTTGCGACGACGTCGACCTTGCGCGCATGGCGCCGGCGCTTCAGATAGCGCGGCAGATAGATCTCATAGCCCTGGCGCAGCAGGCTATGCGCGGCCCTCGACTCGCTGTTCACCTGGGTCTGCACCACATACCACCGCACGGCCTTGCTCACTGCGCGCCCTCCGCAAATTCGCCTCTCTCGCGCAAGCCCAACAGCCCCGGAGCGAGCACGCGCTCCGCTCCGCGCACTGCTGCCGCCGCGTTGTAGGATGAGCTGGCGTTCGCGACGTCGGTAACGATGACGGCGTCGAACGCGTCCTTCACCTCTTCGAAAGACCTATAGACATTGACACCGACAAAGCGCGCAATCTCACTTGCAGGATCGACGACCGCAACGACAGCCACGCCCGCCTCGACCGCGCAGAGGATCGCAATTTCGGCCAAGTCCGATTGACCCGCGAGGGCTACGCGCGAAAAGCCTCTTCTTTTGGCCTGATCGAGTACGCGCGCGCAATCGCTCTTGGCAAGCCGAAAGAATGAAAATGAATGGGATAAGTATTGAACAGTCAGACGCGACTTCTCGGCAAAACCCTGCGGCGTCAGGTAATAAGCATAGCGGCGCGCTGGTGCGTCATGGACTTTGACCAACCCCTTCTTGATGCAACGCCTAAGGTAAGCGTTCACAAGACCCAGCGCGATGCCGAGCTCCGCGGCCATGCGGCGCTGCGATCGCGCTCCATCACTCTCAACAGAGCTCAGCACACCAAGAACAATCCGTTCGCTCTCATGCTCCGTGTTCAGCAAATGACCCAACCCGCGTTCGCCAGTCTCTAGTAGATCCCTTACAGCGTTCACGCAATGAACGTCAAGAGTTTTGTTCACACGATGAACGCGATAAGTCATTGAAAGGGCTTGGCTTAGTAATCTGAGACATACAGTTTTCAGACTTGGAGTGGAGGAAGAGTTGACGCTACTAGCGGCGGCGTCCGAGACCTACAAGTTCCGCCTATCGGACCTGGCCTAAGTCGCGCTAGATTGGTGCCGTCGACATCAAAGATTGGCACATAGGGAACAGGTTTCCGTTGGGTGAAACCGCTTAGAATTAATCTCATAAGCCTTTCTTCGAAAGTACGACGCCTTCGGCACTCAGATTAATCTGGATAGAACGACAGGATTGAGATTAGTTGCGTTGCAACCCTAATCGCGGAAATGAAAATACCGTCCCTTACGACGCCATGCGACGGGCTAAAGCATCACCATGCTCCTTCCGCGAGGCACTTCCATAACGCTCTGCCAGCATCTGCCGTAGTTCACATGAGTTCTGTCAGTATGGGGAAGCGACGGATACTGTACGTCGCGAATGTAGATTTTGCCTTTCTCCATCGATTACCGATGGCTCGGGCGGCGAAGAGAGCAGGGTTCGAAGTTCACGTCGCAACACGGACCGAGGGGCTCAAACAAGCGATCGAAGCTGAGGACTTTATCGTCCACGAGATTCCATTCCGTCGTGGATTATCTCCGATCTCGGGAATACGTACAATTTTGGCTCTCCGACACCTTGAACGCGTGGTAGGGCCGGACATCATTCATTGCGCTGGCATGCAATCTTGCGTTTACGAGTCGCTCACCATGGGCACTCGCAGGGTATCGCAAATAAACGCGATCACGGGCTTAGGATATGTCTTCACGTCGAGTACATGGAAGAGTCGAATATTAAGGACAATTATCCGCCGAATTTTGCCTCGGCTACTCAATCGCAACGCCAGCGTCGTGCTTGTTGAGAATCTCGATGATCAGAGAGATCTCGTAGCCCTAGGAGTGGACCAAGAGCGGATCGTCCACATTCCCGGATCCGGAGTTGACACGGATCGTTTTCAACCTTTGCCTGAACCTAAAGGACCTATCACTTTTGGGTTTGCTGGGCGCTTGTTAGCAGACAAAGGAATTCGCGCCTTGGTTTCTGCACACGGCATTCTGAGAGAACAAGGTCACGACTTTCGACTGTTAATTGCCGGAAAGCCTGATCCCGCTAATCCCGCGTCGATCCCTCTCGAGGAAGTTGAAGACTGGGCCCAACGTCCAGGAATTACCTGGCTTGGACATCTCAGCGATATCGTCTTGCTCTGGACGCGTTGTCATTTCGCAGTGCTACCGTCGCACCGCGAGGGCCTCCCGGTCAGCTTACTGGAGGCAGCCGCGTGCGGTCGAGCAATGGTAGCCACAGATGCTCCTGGATGCCGAGAGATCGTCATTCAAGACGAGACAGGTCTTCTGGTCCCTGTCGAAAACGTCAAAGAGCTAGCGAATGCTCTTCTGAGCCTAGCAGTTTCCTCAGAGCTCCGCGATCGGTACGGTCGGGCAGCCCGCGACCTGGTCGTGCGAAGGCTTTCGGCTAAAATCGTCGGAGCGGCGATCATTGATCTTTATAATAGGCTAGCGCCGGCACGCGTCAGCCGCCCCTAGCCTCTTGCATTGCGGCGAGCCACGACGACGCGAGTCGCTACCGGCAGGCAGTAGAAACATCGATATTCATCACACACAAAAACGCAAGCTAAGCTATGTCGGAGCGTCCGATTGTGTCGTCTCAGAGCTTCAAATCGCGACCGTCCGAGTCGACGGGCTACTTCTGGCACTGTCCACAGGGCTGGCTCGCTACACTTCACGCGAGCAAGTCGTGAGCACCGAAACTTATCAGATGATTAAAATGGCCTGGAAGCATATCAGCGATTTTCGTGTCGATCTGCGTCACGGCTTCTAGCACAGGATTGAATGGGCCGAACGAAGACACCTTTGCGCCAGCACTGTCTGAATTAAGCTGCTCACCTAAAAGTACGACAGGAACGTGCTCAAAGCTGTTGAATTCGGCGACCGTAGGACCGAACACAAAAGAGTCTTTTGCCGCCATTGCAATGGTTGAATTGGCAACAGGAGAGCTTGTTGCTGACATCCCAACAACACCATCGCTGTTCAAATCCTGATGGAATGTAGTTTCGTACGATTGCAGCGCCGTGCTCCCGCCGGAAACGAAACTGAGGAGATTCGCGATGTAGTTGCCGTTCGAGTCGGTGCTCCAAATGTTGTATTGGCCCGTGCTCGCATTCTTCCAGGCCACATCATAACCACCACCAGCCTGCTCCGCCGCGATCGGCGCCCATCCCGCCCACATGTCAATCGTGACAGGCGCGCTCGAGAACATGAGCTTGGGCCCTACTCCGCCTGCCACAGGATTGAGGAAGTACTCGTTTCCAACTTGAACAAGGCTCGTCGAGCCCGCTGCCTCGATCGTAATCGCGGGTACACCAATCAAACCGTCGCCATTGAGATCCTGATGGAACGTAGTCTCATAGGATTTCAGCGCCGTGTTCGTCCCAGACACAAAACTAAGGAGGTTCGCTGCGTAATTGACATTGGAGTCGGTGCTCCAGATGTTGTATTGGCCCGTGCTCACATTCTTCCAGGCCACGTCATAACCACCACCGGTCTGCTCTGCCCCGATCGGCGCCCATCCCGCCCACATGCCGACCGTCACCGGCGCGCCCGAAAACATGAGCTTGGACCCTACTCCGCCTGCCACAGGATTGAGGAAGTATTCATTCCCAACTTGGACAAGGGTCGTCGAGCCCGCTGCTTCGATCGTAATCGCGGGTACACCAATCATACCGTCGCCATTGAGATCCTGGTGGAATGTGGTCTCATAGGATTCCAATGCCGTGTTCGTCCCAGACACAAAACTAAGGAGGTTCGTTGCGTAATTGCCATTCGAGTCGGTGCTCCAAATGTTGTACTGGCCCGTGCTCGAATTCTTCCAGGCCACATCGTACCCACTACCCGTTTGCTCCGCCCCGATCGGGGCCCAATCAGTCCACATGTCGACCGTGACCGGCGCCCCCGAAAACGTGAGCTCGGGCCCGGTTCCGCCTGCCACGGGATTGAGGAAATAGTTATTCCCGACTTCGACCAAGGTCGTTGAGCCGGCTGACTCGATCGCTATCGTCGGCACACCAAGTGCGCCGTCGCCATTCAGGTCCTGGTGGAAGAGTAGTTCATACGATTCCAGCGCGGGGCTGGCACCCGAGGAAAAACTCAATAGATTCGTAACGTAGTTGCCATTCGAGTCGGTGCTCCAGATGTTGTACTGGCCCGTGCTCGCATTCTTCCAGGCCACATCGTACCCACTACCCGTTTGCTCCGCCCCGATCGGGGCCCAGCCCGCCCACATGTCGACCGCGACGGGCGCGCCGCTATATTTCAGCTGCGGTCCTGTTCCGCCGGCAACAGGGTTCAATGAGTAACTGGTCCCGACCTGCACCAAACTCGTCGTTCCAAGCGCCTCGATCACTATTGGCGACACGAACGTGGAGCTGGCGACCGTGCCATCTCCAAACTGGAAATACTCGACGCCGGTGACGGTATCAGTGCCGTCTGGCGAGCCGTTGCGCAGATCGGTCAGCGTGAACGTCTGTGTCGTCGCGTTGGACGAGATCGCGTAGCTCGCCCGGCTGCCCGAATACACTGCGCTATCCGTACCCGGGCCGCCGATGATGGTGTCGTTGCCGCCACCGCCGGTGATCGTATCATTGCCTGCGCCGCCGTTCAGCACGTTGGCGATGGCGTTGCCGATGATCGTGTCGTTGCCGGACCCGCCGGTGGCGTTGTCGATGTAGGAGCGGGCGTCGCCATTATAGAGATAGGCGTTGTAGACGTTGCCCGATGCGTAATGGCCGTCGCCGAGATAGGCCAGTTGAACGGAGGAGAATACCGACGACGCACCGGGGTTGAGATTGATACTTAGGTTCGTTGTGTAGTTCGACAGATCGTAGGTATCGATGCCGCCGCCGTCCCAGATCGTCTCGTAGATTCGATTGGCCGAGCCGCCGGCGCCGCCGCCCGGCGCGAGCTGGCCGACGCCGTTGATGAACTCCTGCCCCGTGGTCGGGCTCCAGGTGTAGACCGTGTTGCCGCTCTGGGTGTTGAAGTTCGCGCCGTACATCGTCTGCAGCGCTAGGATATCGTTGGCCATGTAGGTCTGCGGATATCCGTACGATTCATTGGTGTAGCCGCTCGTGGTCGACGCACCGACATAGCTGCGATAGCTCATGACGGTGTATTCGCTGTCGTCATGCGCGCTCGGCACCGCGACGTTGGCGGGGCCGCCGGTCTCCTGGCTGTGCTTGAGGCCGAGCGAGTGGCCGAGCTCGTGCAGCGCGGTCGTGAAATAGTAATTGCCGAGCTTCGCCTGCGTGTAATCGTATTGGGTCCCGAACCAGACGTCGCCACCAGCCGCATAGTTGCCGGGATAATAGGCGTATGAGGTCGGATTAGCCGCCGGCGACTGCGCGATCATGATGTCGGCGCCGTTTGTGCCCGCGTACTGGATTTTGGCGTTGGTGTAGCTGTTGATCAGCCCGATCGCGTAGTTGATCGCCGCCTGCATCTGGCTGGGAGCCGAGGTGAAACCCGTCGAGGTCGGTTCGCTGCTGCCGCCGTAGTATGGATTGGAGTAGTCGCTGGGCGAATCGGGAAAGCTGTAACTGATCGTGCCGGTCCACTTGGAGCCCGACAGCAGGCCGTCGATCTCAGCATTGTTGGTGGCACTGACATTAACGGCGGTGGCCAATGAACTCTCCGGAGCAATGCATCGCGCGCGATTCGCCGTGCAGGTGTATCATTTTAGCAAGAGAGTTATGTTTGGTTTAAATTGGGCGCCGGGCTGTCAGCCGGACCGTAACGCCCTGTTAGCCAACAATCCGTAGTGATACGGATCAGCGGCGGCATTCGGTTCGGCGGCTGGTCTGTTCCATAAAGGAAACCATGAAACTGGGTCCACTTTCGGCCGGTCTGATCGGAGCCTTGGCGATGCTCGCCGGGCCGGACCGTCTGCCCATCGGAGAACAGCCTGTCATGGCCTCGAAAGCCAATGCGGACGAAAGCGGCAAGGGAAACAGCAAGGTGGGTCGCGCCCCCTCCATGCCAATGGCCCGCGATCCTGCCGTCGCGGTGGCCGAGGAATACGCAGCCGCCCGCCAGAAGGGAACGCGGGAGGCCTTTGAACTCTTCATAGCGCGTCACGGCGACCATCCTCTGGCCGAAGAGGCGCGCTCCCAGCTGAGACGATTCTCACGCTAGCTTGCTAGTCCCAATCAGATTTCCAAACGCTCGCCGAAGCTGGCGGTCCGGAGACTAACATTGAGCAACCGCAACCTATGACGGAAGCCTCACGTGGCCTCCTAAGTTGCGACTTTGCCAGCTTAGAGGCGCAACGCGGCGGTCGGTCTATATTAGCTCCAGATAGCAGCTATGCCGCTACACAAAGTGGCCCGGCTCAAGGGTTCCAGCGCCTACCCACACGAGAGTATCATTACGCTGCGTCAGATCCAAACTCGGGAATAGCTTCATGCAACACTGCCAAGATGGCATTCCTATCAACTCTGGCCGCTGCACGGTCAAGTGCTTCCAACCACCGTTTCACCTGCAAAGTGGAAGGCTGATTAGGTTTAGCTGCCATAATGCCGTCGATTCCGATGTCGACGGGTGGCTCTTCGTGCGCAAACAGCTTTTCATTCAGTCTTTCCCCTGGTCTCATTCCAGTAAACGCGATCTCAATATCTCTACCGGGCTCGAGGCCTGACAGCCTTATCATGCGCTCAGCCAAATCGACTATCCTGACCGGCTGTCCCATATTTAACACGTAGACCGAGGCCTCACGGTTGCCGGACGCGACGGCGTGAGACGCAGCGGTGATGACTAAGTCACACGCTTCGCGAATGGTCATAAAATAGCGAAGCATATCGGGATGCGTAACTGTCACCGGGCCCCCAGCGTCGATCTGAGCTTTAAACTTCGGAACGACCGATCCATTCGAGGCTAACACGTTTCCGAAGCGCACGGAGATGAGCCGTGGGGTATCAGACCCGGAACACCGGATGTCGTGATCGAGCGCCTGACAGTACATCTCAGCAAATCGCTTTGTGAGACCCAGCATCGAAACCGGCTCAATCGCCTTGTCTGTGGAGATCAACACCATTGCTTGAGCGCTCGACGCCACAGATGCATCCGCAACATTGATCGACCCAAGCACGTTTGTCTTTACGCCTTCGCTCCAATCGCGTTCGAGAAGTGGGACGTGCTTCAAGGCGGCAGCGTGGAAAACAATGTCAGGCTTAAATTCTTGCAAGAGCTGGAATATACGACTCCGATCGCGTACGTCTGCTATTCTCCCCTCTACATTCGCTTGAGGAAACCGCGTAGATAGCGCCTCGATTATGCTATGTAGTGCAGGCTCAGAATTATCGATCACTAGAACACGATCTGCTCCATGCAGAATGACACGTTCGCATATCTCAGACCCAATTGATCCAGCTCCGCCAGTAACGAGGATTGCTCTTCCCTTGACCAGCTGCTCGATACGGCTGCGGTCAATTGCCTGCGTCGCGCGAAGTAATAAATCCTCAATTGCGATGGGCCTTAACTGAGGCGTCTCCTCGCCATCTAAAGATGGCAGACGGCTTACGACCAGCCCGAGTTTCCGCGCTTGAACTAAAACTCTCTCTGGATGTGCATCGGCCTCAAATGCAGAAGCCCCCATTACGAGCCGTGCAATCGGCCAATGGCGATCTGCAAAATCTCGAACCACGTCCTGCAGATCTTCTAACCCACCTAGCACCGGGATATTGCGAACAAGTTGTCCCCGATCGGCACGCGATGGAGACAATAGTCCAACCGGCCAAATGGCCCTCACTGAACCATTTTCGATCGCGCGGAGAAGAACTTCCAGGTCCGCTGCGCGACCGACCATCAAAGCTGGCGCCGCGTTTCTTTCGCGTGCATGATGCAACGTACGAGTGTACCGGAAATAGCGGTAGGCGAACCGCGATGCACTCAGCAAGAACACCTGGAAAAACCAATACAGTATGATCGTCACTTTACCTAAGAAGAACGCCCCATAGATGTTGGGCGCTAAGAAGATGTAGTCCAGCGCGACAAGGGCAACGGTGAGAACCGTAGCCGCACGAAGAACGTTAAATGCATCCGGCAGAGAAAAGAAGCGCCACTTAGTTGTCGTCAGATTGAACAAGTAACAGACAACTACGCTTAGGGCGACAAAGAATGGCAGAATTCGAACCAGCACAGGTAGACGCTCGAGGAGCGCGTCGCTTTCGAAGCGAAGATAAAAGCTGGCGAGCACTGCCGCCGTTGTCGCAAGTGCGTCGTGCACCGCAATGAGAAGATTACGACGAGTGAGACTCGACAGAGGCGTCATTCGACAAGGTTCTCCAATCCAATATTCCCCAGTACCTGTGTATCCAGAATAGAAATACTCCTAAACGTCCCCGCAGGCATCTGCTGCCCAAGGTCCGCAAAAGGAACGCCAGCGTCGACGGATAGCATGCCTAAACGTGCAGCCACAGCGACAATAATGCAATTGCAACAGACGAGTTCGCAGGGTTTGCAGCAAACGTCAGCACACTCAAAATCAGCGACCGATTGCCCACTTTACTTGCGTCGACAACTTGATGCTGCTGGGTACACAATCGGCCGGCGACAGTCCACGCCGCCAACATCATGATTGGATGCTGCCGATCAAGAGGAAGACCGCAAGCAACGATAGAAGGCAACATAGCTCATCTTGAGGATCGTTACTCTACCTTCAAGAAGAGTGGCAAACCTCGTATCCATTCATCAACTTGGCAGCAAGTCAACTGTGCGTCGGATTGCCAGGCAACGAGGAAGTCAGATTCGAAGCTCAGGAACGTGACCCGACCAAGCAAGATTGCAGTGACGTCCTTCTGTCAGAGCTGGTGGTGCTCCCTGCGACACACAAGCTTTGCCAAGGCGAAATACCGCATCGCCGCGATTGCGCCGTCACTCGCCGCGGTCACGTCCCTGCACAAGCTTCCCAGCTGTGCATTTGACTACTAAGCTAGGAATCCATCATCTGGAGCAATCAAGATGCCTTCTCCGCATGCCTCGGAAGCCCTGTCGCGCTTCACCGTGCTCGATCTGACCCGTGTTCGCTCCGGGCCGACCTGCGTGCGGCAGCTCGCGGACTGGGGCGCCAACGTCGTCAAGATCGATGCGCTGACCGAGGATGCGGGCGGCGAGCAGCCGGGTGGGCCGCGTCAGGGTTCCGACTTCCAGAATTTGCACCGCAACAAGCGGGCCATGACGCTGAACCTGAAGGACGAGCGCGGGCTCGCCGTGTTCAAGCGCCTCGTCGCCAAGGCCGACGTCGTGGTCGAGAATTTCCGTCCCGACGTGAAGAAGAAGCTCGGCATCGATTATGACAGCCTCGCCACGATCAACCCGCGCATCGTCTACGGCAGCATCTCCGGCTTCGGCCAGGATGGCCCCTACCACAAGCGGCCGGGCTTCGATCAGATCGCACAAGGCATGGGCGGGCTGATGTCGATCACCGGCGCGCCGGGCGAAGGCCCGATGCGGGTCGGCATTCCCGTCGCCGACCTCAGCGCCGGCCTGTTCTGCGCCATGGGCATCCTCACCGCGCTGCTCGAACGCGAGGTCTCGGGCAAAGGCCAGTGGGTGCAGACCTCGCTGCTGCAGGCGCAAATATTCATGCTCGACTTCCAGGCCGCGCGCTGGCTGATGGAGAAGGAGGTGGCCAAACAGGCCGGCAACAACCATCCGACCAGCATTCCGACGGGCGTGTTCAAGACCTCCGACGGGTACATCAACATCGCCACCACCGGCGGGCGGATCTGGGAGCGCTGTGCGCAGGCGATCGGCGCGCCGGAGCTCGTCAGCAATCCCGACTACGCGACCGCGCCGGCACGCTCGAAGAACCGCGATGCGCTCAACGCCGAGATCGAGCGGCACACCATGACGAAGTCGACCGAGAGCTGGGTCCGCGAACTCAACGAGGCCGGCGTGCCCTGCGGGCCGATCTACGCCATCGACCAGATGTTCGAGGACGCCCAGGTCAAGCATCTCGGCATCGCGCAGGACGTGCCCAACGAAGAAGGCCGGCACATCCGCCTGGTCGGCCAGCCCGTGACGCTGTCGCGCACGCCGAGCAGGATGGTGGCGCGGCCGCCGGAATTCGGCGAGCAGACCGAGGAGGTGCTGAAGGAGTTCGGCTTCAGTGCGGACGAGATCGCAAGGCTCCGCGACGCCAAGGTGCTGTGAACCTCACACGCACCGTCTCCAACGACAAAGCCCGGCGCGAGCCGGGCTTTGCTTCCAAGCCGAGGTAGTGTGCCGACCGAAACGCCACCACACAGCTAAGCTATTGATATCAGGATGGATTACTCCGAAATCCTATGCGGATGTCGCCCTGGTCCCATGTGTGAACCCGACGCGTCCCAGCAAACTGTCGATCGCCGGCCAGAACAGCAGCAGAATCGCCAGCGTCGTGATCGAGCCGACCAGGCCGTTCGACCAGAACACCTTCAAAGTCCCGCCCGAACCGATCATCGACAGGCGAAACGCATCCTCGGCACGGTTGCCGAGCACGAGCGCCAGCGTGAACGGCGCCAGCGGAATGCCGATCTTCTTGAAGACGTAGCCGACGACGCCGAAGCCCAGCATCAGCCAGATGTCGAACATCGCGTTCTGAATCGCATAGGCGCCGATCGCGCAGGACACCACGATCATCGGCGCGACCGCGGCGAACGGCACCCGCAGGATTGAGGCGAAGATCGGCACCGTCGTCAGCACCAGCACGAGGCCGACGACGTTGCCGAGGTACATCGAGGCGATCAGGCCCCAGACGAAGTCCTTATGCTCGACGAACAGCAGCGGACCCGGATTGAGCCCCCACACCATCAGGCCGCCAAGCAGGATCGCGGCGGTGCCCGAGCCGGGAATGCCGAGCGCCAGCATCGGCAGCAGCGCCGAGGTACCGGAGGCATGCGCCGCCGTCTCCGGCGCGAACACGCCCTCGATGCGCCCCTTGCCGAAGCTTTCGGGCTCCTTGGCGAAGCGCTTTGCCAGATTGTAGCCCATGAAAGACGCCGCGATCGCGCCTCCGGGGGTGATGCCGAGCCAGCAGCCGATGAAGGAGGAGCGCAGCAGCGTCACCCAGTATTTCGGCAGGTCCTTCCAGACGCCGAGCACGACGCGGAGCGAGATGCTGGCCGCGTGTCCCCGCAACGCCAGCCGCTCCTCCATCGTCAGCAGGATCTCGCTGATGCCGAACAGGCCGATGACGGCGACCAGGAAGTTGATGCCGCGGAGCAGCTCCGGCGAGCCGAAGGTCATGCGCAGATTACCGGACACCGTATCCATGCCGATGCCGGCGAGCAGCAGGCCCAGCGACATCGAGATGACGGTCTTGTGCTTGGCCTCGCGCCCGAGACCAACGAAGGAGCAGAAGGTCAAGAGATACACCGCGAAGAACTCGGGCGGGCCGAACTTCAGCGCGAAGGACGAGATCATCGGTGCGAGGAAGGTGATCAGGAGCACCGCGACCAGCGAGCCGATGAAGGAGGACGTGAACGCAGCCGTCAACGCCTCCGCCGCCCTGCCCTGCTGGGCCATCGGATAGCCGTCGAAGGTGGTTGCGACCGACCAGGCTTCGCCGGGGATGTTGAACAGGATCGAGGTGATGGCGCCGCCGAACAGCGCGCCCCAATAAATGCAAGACAGCATCACGATCGCCGAGGTCGGATCCATCGTGAAGGTGAGCGGCAACAGGATCGCGACGCCATTGGGACCGCCGAGCCCCGGCAGCACTCCGACGAAGATGCCGAGCACGAGCCCGACCATCATCAGGACGAGCGTCTTCCAGGTGAGCAGGACGGCGAAGCCGTGAAGCAGGAGACCGAGAGCTTCCATCGCGTGCGCCCGCCTAGCGGCCGAGGGCCGCTTCGAGCGGTCCCTTCGGCATGATGACGTCGAAGGCGATATCGAAGGTGACGAACATGATCGCCGTGAACACGAAAGCTGTGAGCAGCGACTTCCACAGCGCGATCTTTCCGACGAGCCGCATGAATCCCGCGATCAGGAGGAAGCTCGCGACATAGAGGCCGAGGAACTGCGTCACCACGCAGAACAGCAGCGTCGGCACGAACACCGCCATGACGCGGCGGGCCTGCGCGTGCGTGACGAAGGTCTCGCGCGAGGAGCGCCGGGCGAGGAACGCCGAGATCAGGCCGTAGAGGCTGCCGGCGCCGAGGATGACCGAGAGATAGAACGGGAAATAACCGGGCTCGGGCCCGGTCGCATCCCAGGACGCGCCGGTGCGCCAATTGTCGTAGCCGAGCGTGATGGCGAGCGCGAGCAGCAGGAGACAGACGACGATCTCGATCGTGCCGGAGGCGACGATGGAGGGCGAGTCGTCTTCGGGCGCGGTTGGATCGTCGACGACGATTTCGATATCGGTTTGGGACATGGGCGAACAACAAACGCTGCGGCTGATCCCTCTCCCGCTTGCAAGGGAGAGGTTAGAGTGAGGGGGAGTCTGCACGAGGACGGTGAAAGCTGGACTCGCGGAGAGTCCCCCTCACCCGGATTGCATCTTCGATGCAACATAGCCGAAGCTCCGCTTCGGCGTCCCCTTGAGAATGGCCGCCTAGGCCACCTATGCTCTCCCCGCAAGCGGTCGCAAGCGGAGAGCAGTGAAGAAGACGACTACTTCGCGACGAAACCGGCTTCCGTCATCAGCGACCTGTTCAGCGCATCATCCTCTTCGAGGAACTGCACCATATCCTTGCCGGTGAGAAAGATTGGCTTCAGCGCCTGCTTCTCCATGTAGTCCTTGTATTCGGCAGTCTGCGTTACCTTGTGGAACAGATCGACATAGAACGCCTGCTGCTCGGCCGTGACCTTGCCGGGCAGGAACATCGCGCGCAGCATCAGATACTGCACGTCGACGCCCTCCTCCTTGCAGGTCGGGATGTCGGCCCAGGACTGGGTGTCCGTCACCTTCGTCGTGTAGGAGATGCGCTCCTTGTCGAACACGCAGAGCGGACGCACCTGGCCGGCGCGCCAGACCTCGAGATTTTCGGACGGATTGTTGACGTTGGCTTCGGTGTGGTTGCCGACCAGCTGGGTCGCGGCTTCGCCACCCGACTTGTATGGCAAATAGGAGAATTTCGCGCCGGTCTTCTGCTCCAGGAATACGGTGAGCACGTGATCCTCGCGCTTGGAGCCGGTGCCGCCCATCTTGAATGGCGAACTCGCCGCCTTCGCGGCCGCGACGAATTCCTTCACCGTCTTGGGACCTGCGCGGTTGTCCCAGAGCACGAACTGGTCGAGCGCGACCACGGAGACCGGGGTCAGCTCACGCCAGTTGAACGGGATCTTCGCCGACAGCGGCAGCATGTAGATCAGGGAATAGGCGATCAGCACCTTGTTCGGATCGCCCTCGCTGGATTTCATGTACATCAGCGCTTCCGCGCCCGAGGCGCCGCCCTTGAGCGAGACGACCATCGGCTGCTTCATCAGATTGTTCTTCTGGATCGCGGCCTGCATCATCCGCGCCATCTGATCGGAGGCGCCACCGGCGCCCGCGGCGACCACGATCTCGACCGGCTTCGTCGGCTCCCAGCCGGCGAAGGCGGGAGCAGCTGCCAACAGCGCTCCTGCGCTGCAAGCGACCATCATCAGTTTTCGCACGCGTCTCTTCCCTGTGGTTCTATCGCCGACAAGATCATCATGTCTCTGCCTCGACAAGTAATGGCATGTTCAGGCAGTTGCGCAATGTGACTTTGGGCGGAACCTGCTGTTGAGGCAACGAGTCGCGGTTCACCCGCAGATGCGACCACGCGCCCAGAGTGGGTCCATGGACAAAGTTCTCTCGCCAGAACGAAACGATGGCTCGAGACAAACGATCTTCAACCATAGCTCCTTTCCCTCACGTAGACTCTCGACAACGGAGAACCGCGTTCAAGCGAACCAGCGCTGTTAACCATCCCGCTAAAAATTTATGCCATGCAGCTGGCTTTTCTCAGATCCGCGTTCTACATTTGTCCTGCCGCCGCAATAAACGCGAAGGCGGCCGCCGCCGATGTTGGAGCACCGGACGACGGCCTGACCACAACAGACTTCGATGGAGTCCATCATGGCTGATGGCCATTATACCGCCGATTCGGCGATCGTTTTCGCTTTCAAGCTTGCTGTTCCCGGCCGCAAGGGCCGCCAGGGCGGCCCCGAGGAGCAGGTTGTCGCGGCGCTCGCGCGCTGCAAGTCGGCGAACGAGGCAATGCTCTTGGCTTCGCCCCTGAACTAGCACCCGCCCTACTCACCCCAGACCCGCGATCCGCACGCCGGCGACGCCCCGTCGCGGCATGGCCGCACGGCGCTGCTCGTTCGAGCCGAGCCCAGTGCCGTGCTGCCCCGTTCGGACAGGATCTTCATAAGCCCCAGGAGTTCTTCAATGTCGTTGTTCAAGAGCAAGGCCGTGCTGGCCCGCAGCACCACTCACATCTACCGGCCCTATGGCGGCATTGCCGACGTGCGCGAGGTCACCGACCGCGCCGCCCATGTCCGGGTTCTCGATTTTCCGTCGACACTGATTTCGGACATCATCGCAAGCGAGCTTGCCTGCCCCGCCTTCTACGCCATGGTCGGCTCGGGGCGCATCTATCTCGGGGAGACCAACAATCTCGGCCGCCGGTTGGGAGAACATGCCGCCGATCCTCAGAAGGCGTTCGTGCAGCGGGTCTTCGTTGTCCGGGGCGCCGAAGGGTTCCGCTTCACCAAGGACACGGCCGTCTATCTGCAGTACACGCTGACGCAGGCCGCCAAGGCGGGCAGGGCATTGCAGGTGATGGCGGGTTGCCCGCCCCGCTTGCCCGAACTCGACCCGCTCGACGTTCCGCTTCTCGAGCGCATCCTGGAGGATAGCAAGCGCCTTCTGTTCGACGCCGGCCTCGCCGCTTTCGAACCCTCACCGTTCACTGGCGCGCACGAGCAGATCGCCGAGATTCCCGCATCCGAAACCGTCGAGGCGGACGAGACCGGCCCGATGGAAATCGGTGTCGACCTGCCGCGCGGCGGCAGCGAGTTCGAGCTTCGCTACGACGACACGCTGTGGGCGCACGGCTATCCCGCCGGCGACCGCTTCGTGGTGGCGGCCGGTTCGGACATTCGCATCACCACGAATCCGAGCGCGAGCGCAGTCAACCGCGCCCGCCGCGCGGCATTGTTCGACGCCGGCGTCTTGAGCCCGATCCCCGGAGCCTCCGATCGCATGCGCCTGACCGTCGACGTCGCCCTCCCCTCGATGGCGATCGCCGCCGCCGTGGCGTGCGGTGCCCATGTCGATTCTTCGAAGTGGCGGGCGATCGACCCCAATCAGCGCCCCTTGATGCATCTCTAGTACGAAGGTCGACGTCGCACGCTCCCGAGAGCGTGCGGCGGGGGCCTCAGCGCTTCTGGCGGCACCGCACCGCCGATCGAGCCCGAGGCGCCGGGCGTTGCCTTCCGCCCCTGGCGAGGCCTTCACAACAAACATCGGGCGGCCGATCGCCGGCCGGTTGCAGCGATGCATTCATGGACAAGATGATGACCGACGATACGGACGAGATAACGTTCACCGATTTCGATCTGGATCTCATCGAAGGGGCGGCGGAGGATTCAGCCTCGAGCGACGACGAACTCGCCAAGCTGCCGCGGATTCTCCGATATGGGCTGCTCGCCTCGCGTGGCGTCAATTCGGTCTATCAGCGACTTGCAGCCGACATCGAGGAAAGCTGTCCCGGCTTGCCGTTGGCCGCCGCATGGCTGGACATGCCCAATGCCGACACCGGTAGCAGGCTCGCCGCGGAGCTCGACCACCGCTCCGTCGTCGAGGACAAGAGTGAGCTGCGGGGTCTTGCCGATTGCATCCGGCTGACCTCGCTGATGCTGCCCCGCGACAAGGCTCTCATCGAGGACCATCGACGTGTTGCAAGAGCCTTGCTCGCCGCGCTGCGCAAGCTCGACCACGACAGCCCTCTTCGTCTCGCCGCCGAAGCAGAGGCGGTGACCTATGGCTGGGCAGCCTTGCCGGTCTGTGCGAACGACGTCACCAGAACCTTCCAGACTCCGGCCGCGACCGCCGCGGCGGCTCTGGGCGCGCAGATGGCAAAGTATCGGATTGAGGACGTCACGGCGAAACTCATGGCACACGCCGCCAGGGAACGAGTGGAACGAACCAAGTCCGATCGCGCCGTGGCTCCCGAGAAGGACGCGCGAGCCGACGACGCGCCGGCGCCGAACGGCCAGGTTGTGGTCGCCCAAATAGATTCGGCAGAGGTCTCGCGCCATAAGCTGAAGGACATCATGGCGCCGCTGAGTAAGGTCATCAATATCGCCTTGCCCCTCGTCGCCATGCCTCCTCTCTCCGAAGTTCGTCGAGCACTGCTGGCCGAGTTTCCGTATGCGGCCCTCGTCGTCGACTTTGTCCTTGCCGATCTCGTCGGTCGGCCAACGGTGAGACTAAATCCATTGCTGTTGAGCGGCGAACCGGGGTCCGGGAAGACGCGGTTTGCGGAGCGCATGTTTCATCATCTCGGCGTATCCTGTTGGCGCACCGACGCAACGGCAGCCGACGGCTCGGCCTTCGGTGGCACCGACCGACGCTGGTCGACCGCCCAGGTCTGCCATCCCATGTTGGCGATCGCGCGTGCAGGCCACGGCAACCCCGGAATTCTCATCGACGAAATCGACAAGGCCGCGATTGGCCGCGACTATGGCCGGCTGTTCGATCGCCTGCTGGCGTTCCTGGAGTCGGAGACCGCGCGTCAATACCCTGATCCCGCATTGCAGACCACGCTGGACCTACGCCATGTTTCTTACGTCGCCACCGCCAATCACACCCACACGCTGCCGTCCCCGTTGCGCGACCGATTTCGGCAGATCGAATTTCCGAAGCCCGCCGCAGAGGACCTCGAGGCCTTGCTGCCTGCCGTGATCGCCGACATCTTGCGTGATCGTGGTCTCGACCGTCGCTGGATGATTCCGTTCACGACGGCGGAGAAGCAGGCTATTGCCCGCCACTGGCATGGCGGCTCGGTCCGCCGCTTGCGCCGGGTCGTGGAGGTCGTGATGCGCGAGCATGACGCTTGGGCCGCCCGCAACTGAGCGATGTTGTTCGATCGCGAGACGGTCCTGCCGATGCACATGATTTGTGGCGCAGGTTGCGCTCGCGTGCGTCTCGCGCCGACAGCGGCCCAGCATCGGTAGCGCCCGAGCGATCTTGGCTCCCGCACTGGACACGAGTGTTCTCGCCAGCCCAGCCCTGACTGCCCGGAAACTGCGCATCACCGGGTTGGTCTCGTCCAAAGATCGGGAGCTTAAGACCGTCAGCGATCCGGCTTGGGTTTCGGGCGGCGACGATGGGGGAGCTGCCTCGCGCGGTCGATGCTGCCGGTGCGGGGCTCTCGGGCGGCTTCGATCCTCACGTAGCCGACCAGTTTCCGGCCATGCTGCTGGTGGCCGTAGTGAGACTGGGTCTTGTCGGTACCGTGCCCCGCGGCAATAGCGACCTCCCTGCCCGCCCCGTAAGTTGCCTTCAGGTCGGCGACAACTTGGTTCCTTACGACGTAGGGCGTGATGGACACCGCGACATCGCGAAAAACACGCTCGCCAAGCCTGACAAGCGCTTTGCGGAAGGCGTCGGTTGAGGCGATCGTCACGACCTGGCACCCGCCTGCGCACAAATCGGCAAGGCACTGCGCTGGCCCTCCGATAATGGTCCAGTCCACGGTGATGGTGGTGCGGCCGGTGCCATATCGGCCACGGTGGCTCTTGGCCGGTGTATATTCGATCGAGAGCTCATTTTCTTTCATGGAAAGGCGAACGCCCAGCCGATGCACGTCGTTGCGCAGCCCTTCAGTCAATTCTTCGGGTCTGATCGCAGCGATCAGGCAAACCGCAAGCGCCGCTTGATATGGCCAGCCCTTGGAAACGCCATCCCACAGCTCTCTCGTCCAGTCGCCCCCTCTCTTGTGCAGGACTGCCAAGACGTTCTTCTTTCCGCCCTGGGCACCCTCAGATTCTTCCTTCTTTCCGCCCTGGTCACCCTCAGATTCTTCGCATTCTTCCGTCTGTTCAGCCTCAATCGGCTTCCAGCGGGAAGGCCCGTTCTCGAAGGGCAGAACGCCGGGCTCGCAAGGGGGGTCGAGCGCCAACGATTTCTCCACCGGGATCAACACCCGATGAAGCCGACGCGCATATTCCAGAGCGAGATCTGCATCGCCCCGCTCCGCGGCGTCGTAGCAGCCCCAGAAGAGGTTGATTAAAGTAATCCTTGCCGCAGTATGAAATGCAGCACGGGAAAAATAATAGGTGTGGCGGCTACTGCGCGGCCTCAACGGATCGAGATTGCCCGTTGCCAGCATGCGCTCGAACTCCCCGAGATAGGCATCGAGCGTATTCGGGCTGACTTCGCGCTTGGGAATGCGGTCGCAACATGCCCGCGTACGCTCCAACAGTTTCCGGACGTTTACGTTCATTGCTGGACTAGCCTCCTTATTGTCGGACGCCTAGCGTCCAGAAAAGTGCTTGGTGTAGGATGGTCGTGATGCAGTTCGAGCCGTTGGCGACAGATCGCGTCCGACTACATGGAGGTCGGGTCTCGCGTATGCGGGTCCGAGGCTCGCGCGGGAGCAGGGCTATCCGAAAATAGTCCCGGAAACCTGGCGCGGAACGATCGGCGCCTCGGTCGCGCCGCCGAGCAATCCACATTTCTTTCCGAGTTCGCCGATCGCCGAAGAGTTGGCCCCCGCCAGAAAACCGACGAACGACGCGAGCTGAGCGGAAGACAGAGCGGTGACCAGCATGACCGCGAGCCGATCCAGCTCTTCCGGAGAAACGCCGGCGCGGCGGCTACGGCTAGAGCTACCCTTCGTCTCGTTGATGCGCTCCACGACGATTGCGAAGGTCGGGATATCTCCCGCGGCGATCTCTGCCAAGATAGCCTCGACCAACTCGGGGGCAACGCCCTTGGCGCCGAGCTTATAAGCAATACTGGAGGGTACTTTCGAAACGGCCTCGGGCCCGTAGCAGTCAGACAGCCTCGCCACGTTCATGTAGTTCTGCAGCGTGCGAAGGCTTTCGGTGTAAGCTTCTTTGCAGTAGGTGAGAAACTCACCCTTCTGCAGCTTGGATTTCACCTCGATGAGTGCTTTGCCGGCATCGATGCCACAGTCGATCGAGGATCGGATAGACGCTCGAATTTGCATCGTCAGACGCCGAACTTCCTCGCGATGCTCGGCCGGGATCTTCGTGTAGTCGTAAGTATCGACGTCCCTCATGCGGTCCTCTCAGGCTGAAACCCAGTGGACCCCCGTAGGACTGCCGCCCTACCCCGCGAGTAGATTAGATCCCTTCGGAATTCCGTCAAGGCAATTTGATCAACTCAAATAAAAAATCTTAAAAAGCGAAATTGTTTCGCTTTCGGAAACATATAAAGACCAAAAGCACTACTTTAGTGCTTTGCTATCAGCTACTCGTCGGCACCAAGCCAATCATCATGACGAGAGCTTTTAACGAGATCGGTCCGTTAATCTCTATCCACTGATGCATCTATCACGATTAGAGATGTGTCGTGCGCCCAACAGACCAATGGCAACTTGTTTGGCACGAGGACCGAGTGCACACACGTGCTTCGCGTGGCTCCATAGAGCACAGGCTGCCTGCCGTGCCCGAAAATACCGACGCATCGAAAATTTCGCTCTCGTCGCGCGAATTGGATGCCGGGGCAAAAAACGAAACTGTTTCGCTTTCTCGATCGGGATGCTTTTGAGCGGGAGTTCGCTACCTGCCCTTCCAGTTCGGGGCGCGCTTGTTGAGGAAAGCGTCCATGCCCTCGCGGAAATCCTCGCTCATATAGGCTTTCAGGATCAGGTCCTCGCCCTCTTCGCGCGACAGCGTGCGGCGGATGCGACGCACCGCCTCCTTGGTTGCTTCCAGCGTCAGCGGCGCATGGCTGGCGACGAGCTTTGCGGTCTCGTCGGCACGGCGCTGCAGCGTCTCGACATCGGGCACGACCTCGTTGAGCAGGCCGAGGGCCAGCGCCTCCTGCGCCTCGACGAGGCGCGCCTTGAAGATCAGATCCTTGGTGCGGGCAGGCCCGACCAGCGCGACGACGCGGCTGATGTTGGACATCGACAGGCAATTGCCGAGCGTGCGCGCGATCGGAAAGCCCATCCGCGTCGTCTCGGTGCCGATGCGGAGATCGCAGCAGGCCGCGATGCCGGCACCGCCGCCGGTGCAGGCCCCGGCGATGGCCGCGATCACCGGCACGCGGCACTGCTCCAGCGTGCCGAGCACGCGGTCGATGCGGGCCTCGTAGTCGAGCGCGTCCTGCGCGGTCTTGAAGGCGCGAAATTGCGAGATGTCGGTGCCGGAGGCGAACGCCTTGTCGCCGGCGCCGGTCAGGATCAGTGCCTTGATCGAACGGTCGGCGTTGATCTCCTGGCAGATCTCCGCCATGCGGTCATACATGGCGAAGGTCATGGCGTTGCGCGCTTGCGGGCGGTTGAAGGTGATCCGCGCGATGCCGTCCTGGACGGAGTAGAGCAGGTCTTCGTTGGCAGTCGGTGCGTTCATCGCGCGCTCACTTTCGTTACTTCAGTTCGTTCGCCCTTAAGCGCCCGGATCCCTAAGCGACTTGGGCCTTGGTGATCGGCACCACGTCGCGTCCCTTCAGGACGTCCATGGCCGCCAGCACGCCGCCGCTCCGATGCGGGATCTTTGCAAGATCGAGACCCATCTCGACACCAGCGAGGGTGCCCATCAGCATCAGATCGTTGAAATGGCCGATATGGCCGATGCGGAACACCTTGCCCTTGACCTTGTTCAGGCCGGTGCCGAGCGACATGTCGAAGTTTTCCAGCACCACCTTGCGGAAGGCGTCGGCGTCGTGACCCTCGGGCACGCGCACGCCGGTCAGCGCCGGCGAATGCGCGGCCGGATCGGCGCATTGCGTCTCCAGGCCCCAGACCTTGACGGCGGCGCGAGTCGCTGCACTGTGGCGCTTGTGTCGGGCCCAGACATTCTCCAGCCCCTCCTCCTCGAGCATCTTCACGGCTTCGCGCAGGCCGTAGAGCAGATTGGTCGCGGGCGTATAGGGGAAGGTGCCGAGCTTGTTGAAGCTGATGACCTCCTGCCAGTCCCAATAGGAGCGCATGCCCGGATTGGCCTTGGCAACGGCGAGCGCCTTTTCCGAGATGGCGTTGAAGCCAAGCCCCGGCGGCAGCATCAGGCCCTTCTGGGAGCCCGCGACCGAGACGTCGATGCCCCAGGCATCGTGCTCATATTCCATCGAGCCGAGGCCGGAGATGGTGTCGACCATCAGCAGCGCCGGATGTTTTGTGCGGTCGAGGATCTTGCGCACCTCCAGCGGCGGCGTCACGCAGCCGGTCGAGGTCTCGTTGTGGACGACGCAGACCGCCTTGATGGCGTGCTGCTTGTCCGCGGCAAGGCGCTTCTCGATCTCGGCGAGGTCGGCGCCATGGCGCCAGTCGCTCGGGATGAAGTCGACGTCGAGCTTGAACTTGTCGGCGATGCTGCGCCAGAGCACGGCGAACTGGCCGGTCTCGCACATCAAGACCTTGTCGCCGGGCGCGAACACATTGACCATCGCCGCTTCCCACGCACCGGTGCCGGACGAGGGGAAGATGATCACGGGCTGCTTGGTGCGGAACACCCGCTGCATCGCAGCGAGGACGGCAAAACCGAGCTCGGCGAACTCCGGACCGCGATGGTCCAGCGTCGGCATGTCCATCGCCCGCAGCACCCGATCGGGCACGTTGGTCGGTCCTGGAATCTGTAAGAAATGCCTTCCAGTATGCACGGTCATCGGCGTCCTTCCCGGTCTAGCCTTGGTTTGGTGGGCGCCGAATAGCACCATTTGACCGGCTTGTCCCCTCCTCCAAAAGAGGACGTCCGTGGATCGTGGGCCGGCCCGTCTGCCATCCGCTCCCACCGCGACCACCCTTACGTGCCGGCGATCTTCAGATGCGGCGAGGCGTTGCCTTGGGGACGCTGCTCCAAGAGCTTCATCGCGACATCGACACCGCCGGAGCGATGTGGCACGCCGGCGACCGACAGACCCATCTCGACGCCGGTGAGCGCGCCGAGCAACGTCAGCGCGTTGCATTCGCCGAGATGCCCGATGCGGAAGACTTTTCCGGCGACCTTCGAGAGCCCAGAGCCGAGCGACATGTTGTAATTGTCGAGCACCACTTTCCGGAACTGGTCGGCATCATGGCCGGGCGGCATCAGCACCGCGGTCAGCACCGGCGAGAATTCCGACGGCTCCTGGCAGAGCACTTCGAGCCCCCAATGATGGACGGCGGCGCGCGTCGCGGCGGCAAGCCGCTGATGCCTGGCGAATACGTTGTCGAGCCCCTCCTCGAGCAGCATCGCGATCGCGTCGCGCAGGCCGTAGAGCAGATTGGTCGCCGGCGTATAGGGGAAGAAGCCTTTTGCGTTCGGCTTGAGCATCTCCTCCCAGTCGAAATAGGAGCGCGGCATCCTGTTGGTCTTGGACGCGGCCAGCGCCTTCTCCGAGATCGCGTTGAAGCCGAGGCCGGGCGGCAGCATAAAACCCTTCTGCGAGCAGCTGACGCTGACGTCGACCTTCCACTCGTCGTGGCGATAGTCGACCGAGCCGAGCGAGGAGATGGTGTCGACCATCAGCAGTGCGGGATGGCCCGTGCGGTCGATTGCGGCGCGGATCTCGGCGATGCGGCTGGTCGCGCCGGTCGAGGTTTCGTTGTGCACGACCATGACGGCCTTGATCGCGTGCGCGGTATCCCCAGCGAGCTTCGCCTCGATCACCGCCGGATCGGCGCCGCGGCGCCAGTCGCCCGGGATGAAATCGACCTCGATGCCGAAACGGCCGGCCATCTGCCGCCACATCGTGGCGAAATGGCCGGTCTCGACCATCAGCACTTTGTCGCCCGGCGACAGGGTGTTGACGATCGCGGCCTCCCAGGCGCCGGTCCCCGACGAGGGGAAGATCACCACGGGTCCCTTGGTCTGGAAGATCTTCTGGCTGCCTTCGAGCACGGTGCGGCCAAGCTCGCCGAACTCCGCGCTGCGGTGATCAATGACAGGCATATCCATGGCGCGCAGGATGCGCTCGGGGACCGGGCTCGGGCCGGGAATCTGCAGGAAATGGCGTCCCTGATGCATGAAGACCTCCTCGTCGGCGGTAATGGATCGGCTTCTTCCATCATTTTGCATTCATTTTTTGTCTCTTCAATCGAAATTTGGTATTCGATTGTGGACGTCGACGCGACCAAACGGGCAAACTACTGTGCTGCAAATGAAATCCACGATTCCCGACACCGGAGTTCCGATCACCCCGCCCGACGCGAATGGCCGCGACCGCCAGGAGGCGTCGCTTCACGGCGAGATCCTGCTGCGGCTGCGCGACTATGTGGTCGAGGGCAACATCCCCGCGGGCGGGCGCGTTCCCGAGCGGCAGCTCTGCGAGATGCTCGGCATCTCCCGCACGCCCTTGCGCGAGGCCTTGAAGGTGCTCGCCGCCGAGGGGCTGATCGAGCTGCTACCCAACCGCGGCGCGCGGGTGCGCCAACTCAGCCGGCGCGACCTGGAGGAGCTGTTCGATGTCATGGCGGGACTGGAAAGCCTGGCCGGGCGCCTCGCCTGCGAGACCATCACCGATGCCGAGATCACCGCGATCGAGCAGCTGCATTACGAAATGTACGGCCACTACCTGCACCGCGACATGCACGGCTATTTCCAGGCCAACCAGCGCATTCACGAAAGCATCGTCGCGGCCGCCCGTAACGAGACGCTGAAGACCGCCTACGCCAATTTTGCCGGCCGCATTCGCCGCGTCCGCTACTCCGCCAATTTCGCCCGGAAGCGGCAGCGTTGGGCGGAGGCGATGCGCGAGCACGAGGCCATCCTCGATGCACTGCGCCGCCGCGCCGGCAGCGAGCTCAGCGACATCTTGTTCCAGCACCTGCGCAACAAGCGGATGGCGGCGATCGAGCACCTGACCGAGCCCCAAGAGGGCGTACAGGCATCGCCCTAAAACCCGATCAGCTTGCTCATTTTGAATTCATAATGTAACCGGCAAACGCAAGAGTGAATAATCCGCTGGGCGGAACGCCCCTGTGGATCACCTCGGGATCAGGGATGACCAACGCCTCCTCGCTCGAACGACGCCTGCGCGCGGAAATGACCGGCGACGTCCTGTTCGACCGCTTCAGCCGCGGCCGCTACGCCACCGACGCCTCGTTCTACCAGATCATGCCGGCCGGCGTGTTGGTGCCCCGGACCATGGACGAGGCCTTGCTGTCGCTGGCGATTGCCCGCGACGAGGGGGTGAAGGTCACCCCGCGCGGCGGCGGCACCTCGCAATGCGGCCAGACGGTCAATGACGGTTTGGTGGTCGATCTCTCCAAGCACCTGAACCGGATCCTGTCGCTCGATGTCGAGGGCCGAACCTGCGTCGTCGAGCCCGGCATCGTGCTCGACGACCTCAACCGTCAGCTCAAAAAACACGGCCTGTGGTTTCCCGTGGACGTTTCCACGGCCTCGCGCGCCACCATCGGCGGCATGGCCGGCAACAATTCCTGCGGCGGCCGCAGCTTGCGCTACGGCACCATGCGCGACAACACCCTCTCGATGGAGGCATCGCTCGCTGATGGCACGCTGAGCCGCTTCGGCGAGGTGTCGCGCGATCTCTCCGACGTTGATGCGCCCGACAGCACCCGCGCCCTATTCCGCGACATGCTCGATCTCGGCACACGCGAGGCCGAGGAGATCGCGGCACGCTTCCCGAAAGTGCAGCGCCGGGTCGGCGGGTACAATCTCGATGCGCTGGTGCCCCGCAATGCGCCGAACAACATGGCGCATCTCCTGGTCGGCTCGGAAGGTACCCTCGCCTTCACCACCAAGGTCGAGCTGAAGCTGTGGCCCGTGATCCGCAACAAGGCGCTCGGCGTCTGTCACTTCGGCAGTTTTTACGAGGCGATGGATGCGGCCCAGCACCTCGTCAAGCTCAAGCCGATCGCGGTCGAGCTGGTCGACCGCACCATGATCGCACTCGGCCGCGACATCGCGATGTTTCGTCCGATCATCTCCGCGGCGATCAAGGGCGATCCGGACGCGGTATTGGTGGTCGAGTTCGCGGAAGAGGACCAGGCGGACAATCTCTTGCGCCTCAAGCAGCTCACCGAAATGATGGGCGATCTCGGCTTCGGCTGGAGCAACGACACGCGCAAATGGGGCGGCGTGGTCGAGATCACCGAGCCGGCGCTGCAGAGCGGCATTGCCGATTTCCGCGCCGCCGGCCTCAACGTCATGATGTCGATGAAGCAGGAAGGCAAGCCGGTCTCCTTCGTCGAGGACTGCGCCGTGCCGCTGCCGCATCTCGCCGATTATACCGCACGGCTGAACGAAGTGTTTGCAAGGCACGGCACCAGCGGCACCATGTATGCGCACGCCTCCGAGGGCTGCCTGCATGTGCGCCCGGTGCTGAATTTGAAGCTGGAGAAGGACGTCAAAGCGATGCGGGCCATCGCCGAAGAGGCCTTCGCGCTGGTGCGCGAGTACAAAGGCTCGCATTCGGGCGAGCATGGCGACGGCCTGGTGCGCTCCGAATTCCACGAGACCATGTTCGGCGAGCGTCTCGTTGCCGACTTCAGGGAGGTGAAACGGCGCTTCGATCCCAAGGGCGTCCTCAACCCCGGCAAGATCGTCGATGCGCCCAAGATGGACGACCGCTCGCTGTTCCGCTTCAAGCCCGACTATCGCGTCGGCGAGCTGACGACGAAGCTCGACTGGTCGGCCTATCCCGGCGCCGGCGGCGGCTTCCAGGGCGCGGTCGAGATGTGCAACAACAACGGCGCCTGCCGCAAGCTGGAGAGCGGCGTGATGTGTCCCTCCTACCGCGCGACGCGCAACGAAAAGGACGTCACGCGAGGACGTGCAAACACGCTGCGTCTCGCGATCTCCGGCCAGCTTGGCCCCGATGCGCTCGCGTCCGACGAGATGATGGAGACTTTAAAACTCTGCGTCTCCTGCAAGGCCTGTCGCCACGAATGCCCCACGGGCGTCGACATGGCCAAGATGAAGATCGAGGTGCTCGCGGCGCGGGCCGCCAGCCACGGCCTGACGCTGCGCGACCGCCTGGTCGGCTACCTCCCGCGCTATGCCCGCCTTGCTTCGCGCTTCGCCCCGCTGGCGAATTTGCGCAACCGCAGCCCACTGCTGCGAAAGCTGTTCGAGCGCTATGCCGACATCAGCGCGCGCCGGGCGCTACCCGCGTTCCGTAGCGACGTGTTCGTGCCGCCGGCCGAAAGCGTCGGGCCGGAAAGCGGCCGCGAGGTCGTGCTGTTCGCCGACACCTTTAATCGCATCTATGAGCGCGAGAACCTGGACGCCGCGCTGCGCGTGCTCACGGCTGGCGGCTATCGCATTCACATGCCGAAGCCTGCAAACGGCAGCCGCCCTTTGTGCTGCGGTCGCACGTTTCTCTCGGCAGGTCTCGTCGACGAAGCCAAAGCCGAGCTCGACCGGCTGGTGTCGGTCTTCGCGCCCTTCGCCGCGCGCGGCGTGCCGATCGTGGGCCTGGAGCCGAGCTGCCTGCTGACGCTGCGCGACGAGCTCGCATCGCTGCGCAAGGACAACGACGCCAAGGCCGTCGGCGCCCACGCGCTGACCTTCGAGGAGTTCCTGGTGCGCGACGCCGAGGCCGGACGGCTGCAATTGCCGCTCGGGACCGTCGCGGACAAGGCCGTGGTGCACGGCCATTGCCACCAAAAATCCTTCGGCGCGTTCAAGCCGGTCGAGCAGGTGCTGCGGCTCGTCCCCGGCCTTGAGGTCGAGACCATCGAATCGAGCTGTTGCGGCATGGCCGGCGCCTTCGGCTACGGCGCAGACACCTACGATGCCTCGATCGAGATGGCCGAGCTGTCGCTGCTGCCGGCCGTCCGGCGTGCGGATCAGAATACGCTGGTCGTCGCCGACGGCACCTCCTGCCGCCATCAGATCCGCGACGGCACGCAGCGCGAGGCCCTTCACGTCGCGCGCGTGCTGGCGATGAGCCTCGATCGCGCCGAAACCGATTCCACTTCTCCAGCTGCAAAGGAAACCAGCCATGGCTGACCTCACGCTCGACACCGCCCGCAAGATCCTCGACGCCGCTTTCGCAAAATCCGCCGAGCTGAAGCTCAAGCCGCTGGTCGTCACCATTCTCGACGCGCGCGGCGTGCTCAAGCTCGCCGCCGCGCAGGACGGCACCAGCCTGATGCGCGCCGAGATCGCCCACGGCAAGGCCTATGGCGCCCTCGCCATGGGCATGGGCTCGCGGGCGCTATTCCAGCGCGCGCAGGAGCAGGCCTATTTCATCGACGCCGTGAACACGATTGCGAAGGGCGCACTGGTGCCTGTTCCCGGCGGCGTGCTCATCATGGACGGCACGACGCTGATTGGCGCGGTCGGCGTCTCCGGCGACACCTCCGACAATGACGAGGCCTGCGCGGTGGCGGGCATCCGGGCGGCGGGGTTGAAGGCGAACGCGGGGTAGCGGTCTGCATCCAGGCTACAAGGTCGTTCGCTGCCCGCAGCGGAAAGGTCTCTGGATTTGCTTCGCTCCGCTCGCCATGACGAGCTGGTGGCACGCTCTCACTACACTTTCGTTGTCATCGCCCGGTCTGATGTTCAGCCCGGGGACATGACCGACGGGTGTTCGGGGACATAGCCGACACATCATAGTGCAGGGATTTGGCAGTAAAGGAGGCCAAGTCCATGCCCTGGCGAGAGGTGTCGGTGATGGATCAGCGGCGGGAGTTCGTGCGGCTTGCGATGCAGGAGGGAGCGAACCGGCGGGAGCTCTGCCGGCGGTTCAATACCCATCCCGACACGGGCTACAAATGGCTTGCACGATGGCAAGCGGATCACCGTCTGCCGCCTTCGCTAAAGCTTCGGCGCCCCTGGACCTTCACCCCGGCGAAGCCTTGGCGCAGCCGGGTCGCCGGCATGACAGTCACGGTGTACGTGCGTGCGTCGTTCCTTCGCGCTCCATCCTCACCTCCCCGTCCAGACCGGCTTGCGCTTCTCGCTGAACGCCTTCAGCCCCTCCTTCGCGTCCTCGGTCATTGCCAGCAGCGCGATCTGGCTTTCGGTGTAGGCGATGCTCTCATCGAACGACATCGCGGCGATGGCGCGCATGGCGTATTTGCCGCGGCGGATCGCGGTCGGGGATTTGTCGACGATGCGGCTGATCAGCCAGTCGACCTTGGCGTCGAGCTCGGCGGCGGGCACGACGTAGTTGAGCAGGCCCGCAGCTTGCGCGGCCTTCGCATCGAACGGCTCGCCGGTCAGCGCCCATTCGTTGACGAGACGAGGCGGCGCGATCCTCTGCAACAGGCTCAGCACCTGCATCGGAAACACGCCGACCTTCACCTCGGGCAGGCCGAAGACGACGTGATCGGCGGCAACCGCCATGTCGGTCATGCAGAGCAGGCCCATGCCGCCGGCCATGCAGACGCCACTGAGGCGCGCGATCGCCGGCTTGGTCGCGTTCTGGGACAGGCGCAGCAGGTCGGCATAGTCGACATTCGGCTTGGAATGATCCATCGCGAACGCCGCGCCGGAGTTCTGCAGATCCGCGCCCGCGCAGAACGCCTTGTCTCCCGCGCCCGTCAGCACAATGACGCGGACGTCCTTGTCCTCATGCGCGTCGCGATAGCCACGTGTGATGCCCGCGATGACGTCGCCGTTCAGCGCGTTGCGTTTCTCCGGCCGGTTGATGGTGATCCAGAGCGCCTGCCCGCGCTTTTCGATGATGACGGCAGTGGTGTCGGTCATGGCACGCTCGCTTCCTTGGCTCCGTTTTGCAGCCATTTGCGGCAGCTCGAGCGAGAGGTGCAAGCGCAAACTGCGGGGCCGCGCCGCTTTAGCGCCTCGACACAATTGCGCGGCGATCCCCATGCGCACTCAGGCGACCGCTTTCCTGATCCAGACCTTGTTGTCGTGGAACGCGGCCCCCCCGATCGGAGCGATCGTGTCCGCGCCCGTCAGCATGTTGATGCCGCGGCCGCCGATATGGCCCTTGTTCGGGTGAACGGATTCGGCAATCAGCACGCCGCGCCGCACGCCCTCGAACAGGGTTGCAACCAGTGTGGTCTCGCCGCGGCTGTTGCCGAGCGTCACCGCATCGCCATCGGCGATGCCGAGCGTGGCTGCATCCAGGGGATGGATCATCACGCTGGCCCTGCCCTCGCGCGCCTGCGACGACGGCGTCTCGTTGAAAGTCGTGTTGAGGAAGCTGCGCGAGGGGCTGGTCGCGAGGCGGAACGGGTGGTCCTGGTCGGTATGCTCGATCACGGCCCAATGGTCCGGCAGCGAGGGCATCTTGTCGAAATCGCCCATCGTCTGGCCGAACGGCGGGTGCGCCCAATCCGCCCTGAAGTGGAACTTCCCGTCGGCGTGGGCGAAGCCGTCGAGATAATGCGAGGTGCGGAAGTCCGGCTGCAGGTCGCGCCAGATGTCGGCTTCGAGGCCGGCGATGTCGCCGTGATTGCTCAGCTTCAGCGTCGCGTCGATCAGTTCACGCGGCGTCATCTCGAAGCCCGGATGCTTGGCGCCGAGCCGCGGCGCCAGCGCCTGCAGCAGCTCGTGGTTGGAGCGGCATTCGCCGGGCGGATCGATCAGCTTCGGCCCGACCGAGATGTGCTGGTGACCGCCGCCGTAATAGAGATCGTCATGCTCCATGAACATGGTCGCCGGCAGTACGATGTCGGCCATCTCGGCGGTCTCGGTCATGAACTGCTCGTGCACCGCGACGAACAGATCCTCGCGCGCAAAGCCCTGCCGCACCAGCGCCTGCTCCGGCGCCACCGTCATCGGATTGGTGTTCTGGATCAGCATCGCCTTGACCGGACCCTTGCCCTGCAGAGCTTCGGCATCGCCGGTGAGGATGCGGCCGATCTGCGACTGGTCGAGCGCGCGGGTGGTTTTGTCGATGGCGTCGTGGCCTTCGATGATGGATTCGTTGAAATGCCACAGCGCGTAATTGTTGAAGAAGGCGCCGCCGCCTTCATATTGCCAGGCGCCCGTCACCGCGGGAATGCAGAGCGCCGCATGCATCTGCGTCGCGCCGTTGCGCGAGCGGGTGAAGCCGTAGCCGAGGCGGAGGAAGGTCCGCTTGGTCTCGCCGACCGCCTTGGCAAAGGCCTCGATCTCCGCGACGGGCACGCCGCAGATGGCGGACGCCCATTCCGGCGTGCGCGTCTTCAGATGCGCCTCGAGCTCGGCAGGGCAGTCCGTGTATTTATCCATGTAGGCGCGGTCGGCATAGCCGTCGCGGAACAGGACATGCATCACGCCGCAGGCGAAGGCGCCGTCGGTGCCGGGGCGCAGGATGATCTTGATGTCGGCCTGCTTCATGGTCTCATTGTCGTAGATGTCGACCGCCGCGATCTTCGCGCCGCGTTCCTTGCGGGCACGAGAGGCGTGCGTCATCACGTTGACCTGGGTGTTGACGGGATTGGTGCCCCAGATCACCACGAGATCGGACAGCGCCATCTCGCGCGGATCGACGCCGGCGATCTTGCCGGTGCCGATCGCGAAGCCGATGCGCGCGACGTTGGCGCAGATGGTCTGATAGAAGCGCGAATATTTCTTCACATGGGTGAGACGGTTGAGGCCGTCGCGCATCACGAGCCCCATGGTGCCGGCGTAGTAATAGGGCCAAACCGATTCCGCGCCGAACTCGCGCTCGGCCTGGTTGAAGCGTGCCGCGATCTCGTCCAGCGCCTCGTCCCACGAGATGCGCGCGAACTGACCGGAGCCTTTCGGCCCAATGCGGCGCATCGGGAATGTCAGCCGCTCGGGGTGATGGATGCGCTCGGCATAGCGGGCGACCTTGGCGCAGACGACGCCGGCCGTATAGGTCTGTTTTTTCGAACCGCGGACGCGGCCGATGCTGCGGCCCTCGACCACCTCGACATCGAGGGCGCAGGCCGAGGGGCAGTCGTGCGGACAGGTCGAATGGCGGATCTCGATCTTGGCGTGCTGGTTCATGTCCAGTTCGTAACACCAAATTACCAGCCGGCCGAGCGCATTTATCCGGCAAGGCCCATGCGATTTGCTCAAACCGCGCATGCTGCAGGTTCCTGCTGCGGCCGCGAAATGCGGACCGCCACACCGACATCCGCCCGGTATTCCCGGCCCAATCACTGCCGTGAGGCGTCGACAGTCCGCATTCCCTGCCGCTACAGTACCGGCCAACAAGAACGATATCAGGGAGGTGGGCATGACAGCCCGAAGCTTCATGCTGGCGCTGGCCGCCGGCCTGCTCGCAGCATTCTCCGCATCCCCCTCCTCCGGGCAGGATTATCCCAACCGCGCAGTCCGGATCGTGGTGCCCTTTGGCGCCGGCGGGCCGGCGGACGTCGCGGCCCGGCTGATCGGCAACGTGCTCCAGGAGAGCTTTGGCCAGCCCTTCGTGATCGAGAACCGCACCGGGGCAGGTGGCGTCATCGGCACGGTGGAAGCTGCGAAATCGCCGGCCGACGGCTACACGTTGCTGATGATGTCCAATACGCAGACCGCGAATGAATCGCTGCTGACGCCGGACAAGCGCAAATACGAGCTGATGCGCGACCTCGCGCCGATCGCGCCGGTGAACTATTCCGATCTCGTCATCGTGGTGAACCCGCAGGTCCCGGCGAAGACGTTGCCAGAGTTCATCGCGCTCGCCAAGGCGCAGCCGGGCAAGCTGAACTACGCCTCTTCCGGCCAGGGCACGCCCTATCACATGGCCGGCGAGCTGTTCAAAGCGATGGCGGGCATCCATATCGTCCACGTGCCCTATCGCAACAGCGGCGAGGCGCGCAGCGGCGTGATCGGCGGACAGGTGCAGATGATGATCGACGCGGTGCCGGCAATGGCCCCGAATGTCGCCGAAAACCAGGTCCGCGCGCTCGCCACCACGGGCAAGCAGCGTTCCGCGGTGCTGCCGAACGTGCCGACCGCGATCGAAGCCGGGGTGCCTGGTTACGAGGCCACGATCTGGCTCGGCCTGATGGCGCCCGCGGGCACACCCAAGGCCGTCATCGACAAGCTCAATGCGGCGGTGAACGCAATGGTGAAGCGGCCCGACATCGTCAAGCTCTGGACCGAACAGGGCGCCATGCCCATGTCGATGACGCCGCAGGAATTCGACAAATTCCTGCGCGGCGACATTGAAAAATGGGCCGATGTCGTCAAGAAGTTCGACAGGTCCTGAGGCCGCACTGCTCATGCCCTCTCTTCAATTCCGCCTCAATGGCGCAGCGATCGCCGTGGACGTCGATCCGGACCAGACGCTGCTCGACGTGCTGCGCAGCCGGCTCGGCGTCACCGGTCCGCATTTCGGCTGCGGAGCCGGTGAGTGCGGCGCTTGTCATGTTATGGTCGACGACCGCGCGATGACCTCCTGCGACATGCCGATGTGGTCGGTCGAGAACAAGGACGTCGTCACGGTGGAAGGCCTCGGCACAATGCAGCAGCCGCATCCGCTGCAACGCGCCTTCATCGCCGAGCAGGCGATGCAATGCGGCTATTGCGTCTCAGGAATCCTGATCAGCGCAGCCGCGCTGCTGAAACGGAATCCGTCGCCGACGGAGGCCGAGGTGAGAGAGGCGCTCGACCGCAATCTGTGCCGCTGCGGATCGCATAATCGCATGGTCCGTGCCGTGCTGCGCGCAGCCTCTGAGATGGCCGAGCCATGATCTCGCCTGCCCCGAAACTGCCGGTCAGTCTCGTGGCCAATCCCAGGCTGTCATCTTGGGTGCAGTTCACCGATGGCGGCCGCGTGGCGATCTCGCCCGGCAAGGTCGAGATCGGCCAGGGCATTGTCACGGCGCTGGCCCAGATCGCGGCGGACGAGCTCGACGTCGATCTCGGCCGCATTGACATGATCCGCGCCTCGACGGCGATGAGCCCGAACGAAGGTGTCACCTCGGGCAGCCTGTCAATCCAGCAATCCGGCCGTGCGCTGCGCCATGCCTGCGCCGAGGTGCGGGAACGTTTCCTCGCGGCTGCATCGGAACGTCTCGGTGTCGATGCAGCGTTGCTCGATATCGATGACGGCACGATCTCGGGTCCCGGCAATGTCAGGACCAGCTATTGGGAGCTCGCTGGCGAGGTCTCGCTCGACCGCGACGCCACCGCGGGCGCACCAGCGAAGAGCCCTGCGGGGCGCGCCCTCGCCGGACATTCGGTCCCGCGGGTCGACATTCCCGACAAGGTGTTCGCACGACCACGATTCATCCACGATTGCGCGCTGCCTGGCCTGCTCCACGGGCGCGTGCTGCGGCCGGATGTCTCGCGCGCCAAATTGATTGCTCTCGACGAAGTCGCGACGGGTGCGGTCCCCGGCCTCGTCGCGGTCGTCCGCGACGGCAGCTTTGCAGGCGTGGTTGCCGACAGCGAGGCCGCGGCGGAAGCCGCTCTGAAGATCTTGCGCAAGGGCGCGACATGGTCGACCGGCGAACCGCTGCCCGATGAATACGATCTCGCGGGCTTCCTGAAAAGCCAGCCGGTCCAGACCACCGTCATCGACGCCAGGACGGCGACCTCTCCGAAGCAAGCCATGCGGACCTTGCGCCGGCAATACACCCGCCCCTACATCGCGCATGCCTCGATCGCGCCCTCCTGCGCCATGGCGCGATGGGAGGGTGATCGGGTCCACGTCTGGACGCACAGCCAGGGCATCTATCTGCTGCGCGCTGATCTCGCGATCGTGCTCAAGCTGCCCGCAGAAAGCATCATCGTCGAGCACATGGAGGGCGCCGGCTGCTACGGTCACAACGCGGCCGACGACGTCGCGCTCGATGCCGTGCTGCTGGCGAAAGCGGCCAGCGGCCGTCCGGTGCGGGTACAGTGGTCGCGCCATGACGAGATGAGCCATGCGCCGTTTGGTGCGGCGATGGCCATCGAGATCGAGGCTGACCTCGATGCGGACAATGAGATCGTCGGCTGGCGCCATGCGATCTGGAGCAACGGCCATGCGGCGCGGCCCGGACGCGCGGCGCAACCGGCGTTGCTCGCGGCTAGCGAGATCGAGAACCCTTATCCGCGCATGATCTCTTCCAATCCACCGGCTGCGAATGGCGGCGGCGGTGATCGCAACTCCGTACCTCTCTATGATGATTTTCCAGCCTGGACGATCACGAGCCACCGGCTGCTGACGATGCCCGTGCGCACCTCCGCGCTGCGGACCCTCGGCGCGCAAGGCAACCTATTCGCCATCGAGTCCTTGATCGACGAGATCGCGGCCCTGCGGGGCGAGGACCCGATCGCATTCCGCTTGCGCCACCTGCGCGACGAACGGGCGAAGGACGTGATCCGCGTCGCAGCGGGACGCGCGCAGTGGAAGCCGCAGAAGCGATCCGGCATCGGCTACGGCGCCGGCTTTGCCCGCTACAAGAACACGGGGGCCTATTGCGCCGCGATTGCGGAGATTGAAGGCGCGGAGGACATCCGCGTGAAGCGGCTGACGCTTGCGGTCGATGTCGGCGAGGCCATCAATCCCGATGGCGTCGTCAATCAGATCGAGGGCGGCGCCATCCAGGCCACGAGCTGGGTGCTGAAGGAGCGCGTCCGCTTCGACCGGACGCGCATCACCTCGGTCTCCTGGACCGACTATCCGATCCTGAGGTTCAGCGAGGTGCCGGCGGTGGATGTCGAGATCATCCAACGGCCCGAGATCGAGCCGGTCGGCGCCGGTGAAGCCGCGCACGGCCCGGTGACGGCAGCGATCGCCAATGCGGTCTACGATTGCCTCGGCGTACGCGTGCGCGACCTGCCGATTACGCGCGACCGGATCATTGCAGCTGCGGAGCTTGCATCGTGACCACCGTGAACATTTTGAGCGGGGGTGCCGCGCAAGGCCTGGTGCGCGGCCTCACTGAGACCTTCAAGGCGCAGACCGGCCTCAGTATCGACGGCGAGTTCGGCGCAGTCGGCATCATGGCCGACAAGCTGCGCGCCGGTACGGCGGCCGATCTCGTGATCCTGACGCAGGCGCTCCTCGCAAAACTGGCCGAGGAGACGCTCGTCATTCCCTCCTCGATCGCGAATGTCGGCCGGGTCGAGACCGCACTCGCGGTCCGCAGCCGCGATCCCCGGGTGGAGGTGAAGACCGAAGCCGATTTGCGCGAGATGCTGCGTTCCGCCGACGCCATCTACGTCCCGGACACGAAGGCGTCCACGGCGGGACAGCACATCGCAAAGCTGCTGGATCAGCTCGGCATCGCCTATGAGGTTGCTTCGCGCCTAAAGATATTTCCGAACGGCGCGACGGCGATGCGCGAGCTTGCGGCCTCCACTGCGCAAAGGCCGATCGGCTGTACTCAGGCCACCGAGATTATTGCCACCGACGGCATCGCATTGTCGGGATCACTGCCGCCGGGCTGCGAACTCGTGACGATGTACACGGCCGGCGTCACCGCGCGGGCCGCACATCCAAAGGAGGCCGCTGCGCTGGTGGCACTATTGACCGGCGCAGACCGGAGGGAACTGCGCCGGCGCGTGGGCTTTGCCGACTAAACGGCCGGCCTATTTGTGCAGCTGGGTGAGCCCGGTCGGCGGACCGTCGACCGCGGTCCAGCCGCCGTCAACGAACAGCGTGCTGCCGCTGACATAGCTCGCGGCGTCCGAGGCCAGATAGGCCACGGCAGTCGCGACTTCGTCGGCGCTGCTCCAGCGATTGAACACGGTGTGGCCGGCGTAGAGATTGTAAATGTCGGGCCGCTGCTTGAATGGGCCGGTCAGCGCTGTCTCGGCGATGCTGGGCGCGATCGCGTTGACGCGCACGCCGGCATGGCCGACCTCGGAGGCAAAGCCCTTCACCAAGAGGCCTATCGCTGCCTTGGTCGAGCCGTAGACGCCGAGGCCGGGCTCGATGGTGACCGCGCGCACCGAGGAGCAGGCGATGATGCTGCCGCCGTTCTGCTCCACCATGATGCGGCCGAAAGCCTGGAAGAACCACACCGTGCCCTTGACGTTGAGATTGAGGACGCGATCGAGATCCTCCTCGGTGTAGTCGAGGATGGTCTTGCGGATGTTGAGCCCCGGCGTCGTCACGGCAATGTCGAGCCGCGGAAACTTCTGCATGACGGTTTTGGCTAGCGCATTGACATCAGCAGCGCTTGCGGCGTCGCAACTAGCTGCCTCCGCCCAGCCGCCCTTGTCGCGAATGCCGGCGGCAGTTGCCTCCGCCGCATCAAACGCGCGATCGGCGCAGACGACGCGGGCGCCGAGATCCGCAAGCGCCTCGGCCGATGACTTGCCGATGCCGGAAGCGGCGCCAAGCACGACCGCGGTCTTGCCGGTGAGATCGAAGAGCTTGCGATAGTCCGTCACTGATAGCTTCTCCCTGGTGCTGCTAACCCTTGTAGCCCATCAAAAGACGCGGCAGCCACAGCGAGAATGCAGGAACGTAGGTCACGAACATCAGCGCTGCGATCAGCGCTGCATAGAACGGCAGGATGGTCCGCATCACCGCCCCCACCGAGATGCCGCCAATGGCGCAGCCCACGAATTGCGTCGTTCCGACCGGCGGAGTGTTGAGCCCGAGGGCGCAGTTGATCAGCATCAGCATGCCGAACTGCACCGGATCCATGCCCGCCTTCATCGCGATCGGCAGGAAGATCGGGGTGCAGATCAGGATGGTCGCCGCCATGTCCATGAACGTGCCGAGCACGAACAGGATGATGTTGATGAGCAGGAAGATCATCCAGGGTTGCGTCGACACCTTGCTCATCAAATCGCCGGCGAAGTCGGCCACCTCGTAGAGCCCCATCAGGTACTGGAACATGGTGGAGACGCCGATCAGGAGCAGCACCACACCCGTCGTCTTCACCGCCTTGGCCGCGGCCCGCAGGAAGTTCTGCAAAGTCATGGTGCGGTAGATCAAGAAGGTCAGCAGGATCGTGTAGGTGACCGCAACGGCGGCGGATTCGGTGGCCGTGAAGACGCCGGACAGGATGCCGGCGAGGATGATGCCGACGATCAGCAGGCCCGGCAGCGCGGCCGCGAACGAGCGGAAAACCTCGGCCCAGCCCGGGAACTTGCCGGCGGGATAGCCGCGCTTCACCGCGACCGCATAGGCGGCGACCAGCATGCACACCATCAGCACCAGCGCCGGCAAAAGGCCCGCGGCGATCAGCGCGCCGATCGAGACCTTGCCGCCGGCGGCCAGCGCATAGATGATCATGTTGTGGCTGGTCGGCATCAAGGCTCCGACCAGCGAGGCGTGGGTGGTGACGTTGACGGCGTAGTCGGTGTCGAACCCTTCCTTCTTCATCATCGGGATCATCACCGCGCCCATCGCCGACACGTCGGCTACGGGCGAGCCCGAGACCCCGCCGAACAGCGTGCAGGCAACCACGTTCGACATGCCGAGGCCACCGCTGATGTGCCCGACGAGGTTCTTGGCGAGCTTCACGATCTTGTCGGCGACGCCGCCATGCAGCATCAGCTCGCCGCTGAAGACGAAGAACGGAATGGCGAGGAACGAGAAGATGTTCATCCCCGACATCATCTGCTGGAAGATGACGGCGACCGGCAGGCCTTCGTAGAGGATGGTGCAGATCGCCGACAGGCCGAGCGCGAAGGCGACGGGTACGCCGAGGACGAGAAAGCCGAAGAAGGTGGCGCCGAGGATGATCAGTTCCATGAGGGGACGACCTCTTCGCCGCGCAGGAGCGCAATGATGTGCTCAATTGAAAACGAAACGATCAGGATGCCGGAGGCGATCAGCGGCACGTATCGGATCACCTCGGGCAGGCCGAGATTGGGGATCTTCACGGTGCCGACCGATGCCCCGAGGATCCAGCCGTTATAGGCCATCGCAATCCCGAACACGGCCACCAGGACGTGGATCACGATCTCGATCTTCTCGCGCACATGATGCGGAAGCATGACCAGCAGACTGTCCATGCCGATGTGTCCGGCATCGCGCACGCCGACGGCGGCGCCGATCAGCGTGACATACAGAATGAGGACCAGGGCAAGATTCTCGGTCCAGGTCGGGCTGGAATTGAGCACGTAGCGTCCGAACACCTGGTAGAAGACGATGGTGACGATGACGACCAGTCCGGCCACCGACAGATACATGCCCACGCGCGCGATGGGTGCATTGATCCGCGAGAGCAGGCCGGTGGACGGCCGTCCCGTGACCGCCTCCTGCTCGTGATCTGCGACGTGTGGGTCTGTCATCCCGCGCCTCTCTCGCGAGGGTCCGGTGTCACCTTGCAGCGACGCCGGACCCGATCCGCCGTGCTTCTACTTCGTGTCCTGGATGCGCTTGACGAGGCTCTGCAGCTTCTCGTCGCCGGCGAACTTCTGGTACACAGGCTTCATCGCATCGACGAACTCCTGCTTGTTGGCGATGGTGACGACCTGAACGCCGGCTGCCTCGACGGTCTTGCGGGAGGCCTGCTCACGCTCGTCCCAGAGCTTGCGCATGACGGGGACCGATTCCTTGGCTGCCTTGCGGATCATGGCCTGATCGTCCTTGCTTAGTGTGTCCCAGACCTTCTTCGACATGACCAGGACTTCGGGCGCGAGCGAGTGCTCGGTGACGTTGTAGAACTTAGCGGCCTCGAAGTGACGCGAGGATTCGTAGGACGGCCAGTTGTTCTCGGCAGCGTCCACGAGGCCGGTCTTGAGCGCGGTATAGACCTCGCCATACGGCATCGGAGTCGGATTGGCCCCGAGGCTCTGGATCATGCCGACCCACAGGTCGGACTGCTGCACGCGGATCTTCAGGCCTTTGAGGTCGGCGAGCGACTTGACCGGTGCCTTGACGGTGTAGACCGAGCGCGCGCCGCTGTCGTAGTAGGCAAGGCCGACCAGGCCCGCAGGCTCCATCGCGGCCAGGATCTCATCGCCGATCGGCCCGTCGAGGACGGTGCGCATGTGCTGCGTATCCCGGAAGACGAAAGGCAGGCAGAGGGCGATGGTTTCGGGCACGAAGTTGTTGAGCGGCGATGAGTTGATGCGCATCATGTCGAGCGCGCCGATCTTGAGCTGCTCGATCGTGTCCTTCTCTGAGCCCAAGGCCCCATTGGGAAACACCTTCACGCCGAGCTTGCCGCCGCTCGCGGCTGCGAGCTGCTTGCCCATGAACTTGACGGCCTCGACGGTCGGATAGTCGGCAGGGTGCACGTCGGCGGAGCGGAAATCGCGTGCGGTCGCCAGGGACGCTGAAACCGCCAGTGCAACGGCTGTGATGATACCGGTTAGCGTCTTCATCTGGGCTTTCCTCCTGGTTGATTGGATTGATTATATCGTTGTCGGGGCGGCTGCTGGCCGCCTTGGGTCGCTCCACTTCAGGTGTGAAGTCAAGCACCAAGTCGTCCCTAGGGCGGCCGGCATTCTCTGTCCAAGCCAAATCCGGCATCGATCAATGCAAGAGTTGCATCGATCGGTCTGGGGCAAGTCATGGTGAATTGACGCTACCAAGATGGCCCCTCAAGATGTCGGAAACTTCCGGATCTACTTGAGGGAATGCCCATGCCGCGGAAGCTGATCGATATCTCGGTGCCGCTCACAAACGACGTGACCGCCGATCCGCCCGGCAATCACCCGACGATCCAGTATATCGATCACCAGCAGGGCCTGCCGCGCATGCTGCAGTTCTTCGACGGCCTCAAGGCGGACGACCTTCCGGACGGCCAGGGCTGGGCGGTCGAGCAGGTCTCGCTCTCCACCCACAACGGCACTCATCTCGATGCGCCCTGGCACTTCCATCCGACCATGAACCGCGGCGAGCGGTCGTGGACCATCGACGAGGTGCCGCTGGAATGGTGCTTTCAGCCCGGCGTGAAGCTCGACTTTCGGCATCTGCCCGACGGCTACGTGGCGAGTGCCGAGGATGTCGAGAAGGAGCTGAAGCGCATCGGACACCGGCTGTCGCCGCTGGAGATCGTCGTCGTCAACACCAGCGCCGGCGCAAAATTCGGCAAGGCCGACTACGTCAATTCCGGCTGCGGCATGGGCTATGAAGCCACCATGTACCTGCTCGAACGCGGCGTGCGGCTGACCGGTACCGACGGCTGGAGCTGGGATGCGCCGTTCGTCTACACCGCCAAGAAATATGCCGAAACAAAAGATGCCGGCCTGATCTGGGAGGGCCATAAGGCGGGACGGCATATCGGCTATTGCCATCTCGAGAAGCTGCACAATCTCGACCTGCTGCCTTCGACCGGATTCACGATCTCGTGCTTCCCGGTGAAGATCGAGCGCGCCTCCGCAGGCTGGACCCGCGCGGTCGCCATCATCGACAACTAGGCCAGAAGCGTCACTCGCCGTCGAGGCCGCTCTCGGCGAGCTCGCGCAGTGCGTCGGTATCCAATACGACGATGGCGCCGTGCTCGAGGCGGACCCAGTGACGGCCGGCCCAGGCGCGCAATTGCTTGTTGATGCTCTCGCGCGTCATCCCGACCATCTCGCTGATCTCCTGCTGCGTGATGGCGAGCGTGCCGCTGCCGGAATCGAGCTTGCGCTCTTCGGTGAGGCCCAGCAACGCACTCGCGAGCCGGCCCGGCAGATTTTGGAGGATCACCTGCTCGACCTGCTGACTGGTCCAGCGCAGACGCGCACACAGCAGCTCGATGAATTTCATCGCCAGCGCCGGCTGGCTCTTCACGAAGGGCAGGAAGTCCCGACGATCGATGACGTAGAGCTCGCAATTGGTGTTGGCGGTCGCATCCGCCGACCTGGGAGCGCCGTCGAGCACTGCGATCTCGCCGAAAATTTCGCCCGGGCCGATCAGATTGAGGATAGCATTCCGTCCATCGGGCGACGAAGAGGAAATCTTGACTGTGCCGGCGATCACCGCGAACAGACTGTTGCCGGGATCGCCCTTGGCGGCGATCGTTGCGCCGCGCTTGACCGTGGTGTGCTTGGCGTAGCGGCAGAGCTGATCGAGCGCGTCCGGCTCCAGATCCGCGAAGATCGGGTGCTTGCGCAGGACCGATAGTTTGTTGCCCGCCGACTGTCGCGGTTCGCCGGTCTTGTCCTGAGGCACGCCGCGTTGCTCCTAAGACTACGAGGCACTGGGTTCCTGCGTAGTCAACGTTATCAGGCTTTTCAACCGGAAAGCACGCGCGCGATTTGAGGCAAATGCCACGAAATGGCCGTGGTAAAGTCGCAAGGATGCATCCGAAGGATGTGTCGATACATCACGGTCGATGCAGGGTTGCAAGCAGCGCAAGCCGATATTGCGTTGAGGCGCTGCCGAACGCCCGCGCCCGCTTGCGCATCGGTCGTCGGCGCGCCGGACGCGGACGATGAGCTTCAGCGCTTGGACTCGAGATGAGCCGGCCGGTGCTGGTTTGCCGGTCTGCCCAAGCCAGAACTGCGGCAAATGCGACGAAGATCGCGACGACGACAATGGTCACCAGCAACGCATCAGCGGGCATCATGCTCCTCCCGGATTCGGCTCGCGTCGAGGCCATGGCCGCGGCCTGACCTTGAGCGCGACCTGCCGCTCACGCCAGCCGAGTAGAAAGGTCGCAACCTTCTCGTCGGCCGCGCCTCGGCCGAGCAGGACCCCGGCCGCGCACCGTCAGGGCGTGATATCGAGCTCGCCAACGAAATTCACGGCGCCTCCATCGAAGCCCTCCAGCTCGAGGCCCGTGCGCTGCTGGCCCGGGTGTCCGGCGCAGTGCATCATCCGCTCAGCACGATCGTGCCGGCGCTGGTGCCGCTGATCGCGCTCATGCTCAAGAATTTGCGGACGACGGCCAAGACGCCCGCCGATGCGAGTTCAGAGCTTTAGCCTGACGTCGCAAATATCAGGCTCGGCCGGATCCGGCTTGACCTCGAAGCCGAGCTGCCGGCACATGTCGAGCATCACGGTGTTCTCCTGGAGCACGTCGCCCGATATGAACTTCAACCCTTCCGCCCGCGCGTAGTCGATGATCAGCTGCATGAGGGTCCAGCCGAGCCCCCTGCCTTTGAGATCGGACCGCAGCAGAATCGCGTATTCGCCGCTCTCGTAGATCGAGTCCGAATGGAGCCGGACGACGCCGACCATTTCGCCGGTGGCCTCGTCGAATGCGATGAAGGCCATCGCACGTGCATAGTCGAGCTGGGTCAGGCGCGCGATGAACTCGTGGGTGAACTCCTTCATCGGTGCGAAGAAGCGCAGGCGAAGGTCGTGCGGCGTGACGTGACGCAGGAATTCGTGGATGGTCGGCTCGTCCTCAGGGCGCATCGGCCGCACGAAGATGCGCCAGTCGTCCTTGAGCTTGAGGCGCCGCTCCCATTGCGACGGATAGGCGCGAACGGCGAAATTGGCCGGGCCGGAGCCGGCGAACTTCCGCTGCGGCGGCCCGACCGCGACGCGGGCATCCACCGCGGTCACGCCGGTTTCGTCCGCCAGCAGCGGATTGATGTCGAATTCGCGGATCTCGGGAATGTCGGCGGCCATCTGCGCCAGCTTGACCAGCACCATGGCCACGGCATCCTGCTTGACCGCCGGCACATCGCGGTAGGCCTTCAGCAACCGCGACACGCGCGTGCGGTCGATCAAATCGCGAGCCAGTTGCAGATCGAGCGGCGGCAGCGCAAGCGCCTTGTCGTTGATGATCTCCACCGCCGTCCCGCCGCGGCCGAAGACGACCACCGTACCGAAGGTCGGATCGTCGGCGAGACCCAGGATCAGCTCGCGGGCCTTTGCCTTGACGACCATCGCCTGGACGATGACGCCGCCGAGGCGGGCTTCCGGACGCAGCTTCTTCGCCCGCGCGAGAATGCCGGTGGCAGCGCCTCGCACGGCTTCGGGAGTGGTCAGGTTGAGCACGACGCCGCCGACATCGGATTTGTGGATGATGTCGCGCGACATGATCTTCAGCACGACGGTGCCGCCCTGTGCGAAGATATGCTTCGCATAGGCCACCGCCTGCTCGACATCGGTTGCCGCATAGGTCGGCACCATCGCGATGTCGTAAGCTTCGAGCAGGTGCTTGATCTCGACAGGCTCGAGCCATTCACGACCGTCCGCGATCGCGGCGGCGACGATCTCTCTCGCCCCCTTGGTGTTCGGAACGAACGTATCGGGCATCGCGGGAGGCACCTGGCTCAGCTCCTCCACCACTTCGCGGTGCCGGACCAGATGCATGAACCCGCGCACGGCATCGTCCTCGGTGGGATAGTTCGGCACACCGGCGCCGGAGAGTGCCTGAATGATGTGCTGATCGGCCCCAACCCAGGCCGCCAATACGGGCTTCGCCCACCGGCGGTGCTGCTCGCGATACTTGCCGACGAGCTCCGTCACGGTCGTCGCGATCTCGGCGGCCGAGGCGATCGCGGTTTGCACGTTGAGGACGAGGACTGCGTCATTGTCGCGATCGGCCAGCAGTTCCTCCAGCGCCGCCGCGTAGCGCGAGGCATCGGCGTCGCCCACGATGTCGACGGGATTTGCACCGGACCAGGTCGGCGGCAGCGCCGCATCGAGCTTCTTGCGCGCGTCGGCCGAGATGGTTGCCGGAACTCCGCCGAGCTCGACCAATCGATCGACGGCGAGGACGCCGATGCCGCCACCGTTGGTCAGGATGGCGAGACGCTTGCCCGTCGGGGATTCGACACGGCCCAGTGTCTCGGCACAATCGAACAGCTCACGCAGATCAGACACCCGCAGCACGCCCGCGCGGCGGAACGCCGCGTCGTAGACGGCGTCGGCACCGGCAAGCACGCCGGTATGCGTGGCAGCGGCCTTCGCACCCTGCGCCATGCGGCCAGACTTCACCACGACGACAGGCTTCACGCGCGCGGCGGCGCGCGCAGCCGACATGAACTTGCGCGCGTCCTTGATGGCCTCGATGTAGAGCAGGATCGCGCGGGTCTTGTGATCCATCGCGAAATGGTCGAGCAGATCGGCAATGTCGACGTCGATCTGATCGCCGATCGAGACGATACCGGAGAAGCCGACGCCGCGCTGCGCGGCCCAATCCACCATGCCGGCGGCAATCGCGCCCGATTGCGAAATCAGCGCGAGGTTGCCCGTTCCCGGCATGTGCGCGGCGAAACTGGCGTTCAGGCTGACGCCGGGCATCATGATGCCGAGGCAGTTCGGCCCGATCAGCCGCATGCCGTGCTTGCGGGCAGCAGTGCTTGTAGCCTCGTGCAGCGATCCCGGCCCCTGGCCGAGCCCGGCCGAGACGATCAGCGCACCCGCAGACCCGCGACGCCCGGCTTGGTCGATAATGTCTGGAATCTCGCTCGCGGGCGCGGTGATGACCACGAGTTCGGGCACGAAGTTCAACCTGTCCAGGCTCTTCACCGCCGCGACGCCGCCGATCTCGGCATGGCGCAGATTGACGAGGCCAAACTGCCCCTTGAATTCGGCCTTGCGAATGTTCTCCAGGACGGCACGTCCCACCGACGCCGGACGGGCGCTCGCCCCGACCAGCGCAACTGAGCGCGGCGACAGCAGGTTGTTCAGACGATAAATTGACATGGAAGCAAATACGCCGGGTCACCGGCGGTTCCGATGGTTGACGATCAGGCCGGAAGCAGGCGCCTGGTGTGAAATCATAACCCAGCACGGTGGCTGGCCAATGACGGTCTTTGTCACACCGCCCCATACGATCTCGTTCAGGCGAGAATGATGATAGGCGCCCATCACGATCGCATCGATACCATGGGAATTCGCCCAGCTTCCCAACACCTTGCCGATCGAGCTGCCCCCGCCTTTCGTCGTTTCGAACGAAGCATAGACACCGTGTTCCCTCAAATGATCGACGAGAGCCGCTCCGGATTGCATGATCGCGTCAGTCTTGTCCTCCGCCACAGTCAGCACGCGAACCGAGGCGGCAGCCCGAACGACGGGCAACGCGTTGCCGACTGCACGCGCGGAGTGATCCCAGGCAATCATGACGTTTTCGAATTCGGGCCGAAGTTCGTCCGCGAGATGTTCGGGACAGAGCAGAAGAGGTCGACCCGATTCGAACAAGGAGGCCTCGACCATGCCTCCGTTCGGCTGTCGTGCGGTTTTACCGGAACCAGCGTGAGGTCGCTGAAGCGGGCATGCTCGGCCAGGATCGCCCCGATCTGATCCGCAGGCACCTTACCCGATCGGCTTTGGGCGCGCATGTTGGCCCGAGAAGCTGCGTTGCTGAAGGCGTTCAGGAGCTGTTGCATGTCGCCGGCCCCAGGACTGGCCTGCACGAAATCGCGATCGTAAGGCAGCATCACCTTCGGCCGCTCGAAAACATCTTCTTCCTCGAGCACGAGCGCGGTGATCCTGGCGCCGAGATCCGCTGCGACAGCCACGCATTTCTCGATCGCAACCAGGGCTGGCCCGCGCGGCTGGCCGACAAGGGACAGCAAGACGTCCTTGATGGGCACCTCAGCCACCACAATAGGCCGGCTGACGTCGAGACGCTTGATCCTCGTCAAGGTAGGGGAAACTCCGTCCGGTCGCCCGGGAACAGGCGTTGACCGACGTCAAGGACTGGCCGCTGGGTCATTCTATGAATACTTCAATCGGAGCGGTTCGCCCCGGAGAGACTCATGCGTGCGATGGTGTTGTCGACCCCACGAGCACGGCTCCAGATGGAGGAGCGGCCTGACCCGATGCCGGGCAAGGGTCAGATCCGGGTGAAGATCAGCGCCTGCGGCGTATGCCGGACCGATCTTCATCTCGTCGATGCCGAGTTGCCCGATATTCGCTATCCGATCGTGCCTGGCCACGAGATCGTCGGCCGGGTCGATCTCGTAGGCCTAAATGTGACAACACATGCGCCTGGCGACCGGGTCGGCATTCCCTGGCTCGGCTTCACCTGCGGAAAGTGTCGCTTCTGCCGGGAAGGTATGGAAAACCTCTGCGACGCCCCGCTGTTCACCGGCTACACGCGCGACGGTGGTTACGCAACCCACACCATCGCCGACGCACGCTACGCTTTTCCGCTCGGTGAGACCGGGAGCGACGTGGAGATTGCGCCTCTGCTGTGCGCAGGCCTGATCGGCTGGCGCTCGCTGGTCCTCGCCGGCCCCGCCGACAGGCTCGGCCTCTACGGTTTTGGGGCGGCCGGCCACATCATCGCGCAAGTCGCGGTTTGGCAGGGACGATCCGTCCATGCATTCACGCGACGCGGCGACGCGGCTGCGCAAGACCTTGCGCGCCGTCTCGGCGCGGTCTGGGCCGGGTCATCCGACCAAATGCCGGACGAGCCGCTCGATGCCGCGATCATTTACGCACCGGCCGGCGAGCTTGTCCCGGCAGCGTTGCGCGCCGTCCGCAAAGGCGGTCGCGTCGTATGTGCCGGCATCCACATGACCGACATTCCAAGTTTTCCGTATGACCTGCTCTGGCAGGAACGGCAGCTGGTCTCGGTCGCCAATCTGACCCGGCGAGATGGCCTCGATTTTCTAAAGATCGCTCCGCAAGCCGGCGTGCGCACCGAGACGACGGCGTTTCCGCTCGATCAGGCCAACGAGGTTTTGAGCATGCTGCGGAACGGCCAGATTCTCGGCGCGGCCGTGCTGACGCCCTGATGGTGCTTCGGATGTCCGCTTCGCTGAAAGATGAAATGACGGCCCAGGAGCGCGTCTTCCAGATGCTGACCGAACATCCTGGCGTGACGCGGATCGACACGCATGCAGCCTCGGTGTTCCTGGACGCAAGGCGCGCGCTGAAGATCAAGCGCGCCGTCCGGTTTCCGTTCCTCGACTATTCGACACTCGAGAAGCGCAAGGCGGCCTGCGAGGAGGAGATCAGGATCAACCGGCCGCTGGCGCCGCAGATTTACCACCGCGTCGTGGCAATCACAGAAGAGCCGGATGGAACGGTGAAGGTCGACGGCGCTGGCCGGCCGATCGAATATGCGGTCGACATGTCGCGCTTTGACGAAGGCAGGACGCTCGATCATCTAGCCAAGGCCGGCCCGCTGGACACAAAGCTCGCCTCTGCGGCTGCCGACGCAATCGCCGCGTCACACGCGGCGGCGACGCGCGCCAATGGAAATGCATGGGTCTTCTCCATCCCTGCCCTGATCGACGGCAACAGCAACGGTTTGCGGGCCGGAGGACATTTCAGCGCGGAAGACATCGAAAAGCTCGGAAAAGCCTCGCACGCGGCATTTCTACGCATTCGTCCCCTGCTCGCAGAGCGCGGCCGCCGGGGCTTCGTGCGCCGCTGTCATGGCGATCTGCATCTCGCAAACATCGTCCTGATCGATGATCGGCCCGTGCTGTTCGATGCGATCGAGTTCGATGCGCAGATGGCAACGGTCGACGTGCTCTACGATCTCGCATTCACGTTGATGGACCTGTTGCAGCACCATCAGCCAAGCGCGGCGAACATGATCCTGAACCGCTATCTCGCCATCACGCCGGCCGACAATCTCGACGCGCTCTCGGCCCTGCCGCTGTTCATGTCGATCCGGGCGGCGATCCGCGCCCAGGTTGCCCTGGCACGGCAAAAGCGACCGCATTCCGATGCCCCCGGTATTGTTGACCAGGCACGGCGCTATTTTGAACTCGCCGAGATGCTGATCCATCCTCCTGCTCCGCGTCTGATTGCGGTCGGCGGGCTGTCCGGCACCGGAAAGACGGTCCTGGCGCACGCGCTCGCGCCGGTCGTCGCGCCGCAGCCGGGAGCCGTCGTGCTGCGCAGCGATCTCGTCCGCAAGCAAATGTTCGGGGTCGCGGATACGCACCGCCTGCCGCCATCCGCCTATTCGCCGGAGGTTACGGCCCGCGTCTACGACACGCTGGCTCAGCACGCCCGGCGGGTGCTGGCGCAGGGCCATTCGGCGATCATCGACGGCGTATTCGCACGCGAGGACGAACGCGATGCGGTCACCACGCTCGCGCGCGAGCGCAACGTGTCGCTGCACGGTCTGTTCCTGGTCGCAGACCTCGCGACCCGGCAAGCGCGGATCGGAAGCCGCCGGGGAGACGCATCGGATGCCACGCAAGAGGTTGCCGCGCTGCAAGAGCACTATAATATCGGCCATGTCGACTGGGCGACCATCAATGCATCCGGGACACAAGAGCAGACGCTCCAGAACTGCCGCGACGCGATCGCTGCGGGGCAAATAGGGCAATCGGATTGATGCGGGCAAGGATGTCGCGATCCATCACAAGCTCGACGGCAAACGCGCATGCCAAGCCGGCGGCGCGGCGCAACGCCCTGCCCGCCCGCCTCAGCCCCGGCATGGCCTGCGATACGGCGTTCCGGATCATCGCCCGCCGTCACCTCGACGCCGTGCTCGCTCAGCACGACGGCACTTGCCGCGGCGATCCCGACGCGCTGCACCAGATCCGCATCGCACTGACGCATCTGCGAACTGCCATCCGCTTCTTCTCGCCGATGGTCGACGATGCCCGGCGGCCGAATGTCTGGGCCGAACTGAAATGGCTGAACGGCCAGCTCGGCATGGTGCGGGATCTCGACGTGGCCATCGAGCGGGTCGTCGCCGAGAGCGGTGACGAGCTTGCCGTGATCGCCGAGCTTCAGCACTGGGACGAGAAACGGGCCGAGAGCCACCGGCTGCTGGCGCGCGCGCTGCAATCCGCGCGTTACCGCCGCCTGGTCGAGCAGACCTCGATGTGGATCGATAGCGGCCCCTGGTCGACCCGGCGTAGCAAGGAAGCCATTCGATTGCGCCGCCGCACGCTCGCCGACCACGCGAGGGAACGGCTGACGGACTGGGAGACGACGCTGCTCAAGAAGGCCCGGAAACTGAAGAGGCTCGATGTCGCGAGACGTCACCAGTTGCGGCTCCTCAACAAGCGGCTGACCTATTCGGTCGAGTCGCTTGCGGATCTGTTCGCCGATGGAGCGGCGGCGGCGAAGCAGAAGTCCATGCTCAAGCAATTGCGCAAGGCGCAACGGTCGCTCGGACAACTGAACGACGATGTACGGGGACAGGCGCTCGCGTCATCGTTGAACGGCGCCGTCCTTGATGCCGGCCATCGCTTCCTCAATCGCAAGCGGGAAAAGAAGCTGTTGCGAACGGCGTCAGTGGCCTACCGGAAACTGGACAAGACCAAGCGCTTCCGCTCCTCGGACCTCGCGCCGAGCTCCGAGCCGGAGGTCTAAGGCGCGACGAGATTGGGATGATCATCATCGCCCAGCTTATTGTTTGAGCATGATCTTCTCGGAAAACCGCCTCACACTTTTCAGATAGATCACCGAGGAGCGCGCACGGCAGGCCGCGATCGTCGCAGCGGAGAACGTCGAGGGCGTCACGAAGGTGCACGACCATCTGTGTTGGATCGACACCATGTCGGGCGTCTATCTGAACTCGCCCGAGGACGACGAGCTCGCCAAGGCGAGCTAATGCGAAATGGCCTTAGGATGAATCGATTGTGGCGGCTCGTTCACCTCTCCCGCTTGCGGGAGAGGCGTGGGCCGCCTCTGGCGGCCGTCATCTCAAACACGCCGAGGCAAAGCCTCGGCTATGGCGAAGCACCGGGTGAGGGCTTTCTCCTCTTGGGGATTGTCCCATTGCGGAAGCGCCCTCTCCCCAATCCTCTCCCGCAAGCTGGAGGGATCGCACCTCCGTCGTTGCGCAATCATACCTCATTTCATCGCGGCTTAACCAAGGCGAGCCGATCGCGGCCAAGCTCAGCGCGGAATGACGGCGGTGGCTTCGATCTCGACGCGCGCCGCCTTCTCCACGAGGCGAACGACCTGAACCAGCGCCATCGCAGGATAGTGCGCTCCGAAGACGTCGCGGTAGACCCTGCCCAGCTCCTTCAGATTGGCCAGGTACTCGTCCATGTCGACGACGTACCAGGTCAAACGCACGAGGTGCTCGGGGCGGGCACCGGCCTCGGCCAGGATCGCGGCGATGTTGCCTAGGGTATGACGCACCTGCGCGACGAAGCCGTCGGCGAGACGCTCTTCGGCGTCCCAGCCGATCACCCCGCCGGTCACGACGATGCGCCCCTCGGCAGCCATGCCGTTGGCATACCCCTTCGGCACCGGCCAGCCTGATGGCTGGAGGATCTGCGCCTTGATGCGCGTCCCGTCCTCGGCTGCTGTCGGCAGCTCCGCGAGTTGCGAGCCCTTCGGCGTCGTCACAGACAATTCTCTATCCTTCTCTCATTCCGCAGCGACGCCTGAGGACGTCACTGCGGCCTGCGCCAGCTGCCGTAGCGCAAAACGTTTCAACTTTCCGGTCTCGGTCTTCGGCAATTGCGTCACAAATTCGATGGCGCGCGGATATTTATACGGCGCGATCTCGCGTTTGACATGCTCCTGCAACTCGGCCACGAGCTGAGGGTCAGGCATCACGCCCGGTGCGGCAACGACATAGGCCTTCACGATCATGCCGCGCGCCTCGTCGGGGGCGCCGACCACACCGCACTCGGCGACCGCCGGATGCGTGAGCAGCGCCGCTTCGACATCGGTCCCTGCGATGTTGTAGCCGGCCGACACGATCATGTCGTCGGAGCGCGACTGGTACCAGAAATAACCATCGCCATCCATCAGATAGGTGTCGCCGGTGATGTTCCAACCGTTCTGGACGTATTTCCGCTGCCGCTCGTCGGCGAGATACCGGCAGCCGGTCGGCCCGCGCACGGCGAGGCGGCCCATCGTCCCGGGCGGCACGTCGCGGCCCTCGTCATCGACGATCTTGGCCTCATAGCCCGGCACGGGCTTTCCGGTGGCGCCGGGGCGGATCTCGTCCTCAGTCGCACTGATGAAGATGTGCAGCAGTTCGGTCGAACCGATGCCGTCCATCAGCTTGATGCCGGTGGCCTTCAGCCACGCTTCGAATGTCGGCTTGGGCAGCGTTTCGCCGGCAGAGACGCATTTGCGAAGCGAGGAGATGTCGCGGCCTGCGAGCTTGCCGAGCATGGCCCGGTATGCGGTCGGCGCCGTGAAGCAGACCGTGGTCTTGTACTGCTCGATCGCATTCAGAATGTCGTCCGGCGTGGTCTTCTCCAGCACCACGAAGGAGGCGCCGATATGCATCGGGAACAGCACGCCGCCGAAACCGAAGGTGAACGCGAGCGGCGCCGAGCCGATGAAGCGATCCTTCTGCTCGGCCCGCAAGATGTTGCGCGCATAGCCATCGCAGACCGCGAGCATGTCGCGGTGGAAATGCATGGTGCCCTTGGGATCGCCTGTGGTGCCCGAGGTGAAGGCGATCAGGCAGGTGTCATCGGCTGCGGTATCGAGAGCCCTGAACGCGGGGCTCGCATCCGCAATCAGCGCCTCGAGCGAATCGGAGGCGTCATTGCCCCAATAGACGACGCGCTCGAGACCGGGCGCTGCGGCCTTCGCCTTCTCCATCTCCTCGGAGAGTTTTCCGTCGCACAGCGCCAGCGTGATCGCCGCTTTCTGAATCGGATAGGACAGCTCCTTGGCGCGGAGCAGCGGCATCGTCGCTACGACGATGCCGCCGGCCTTGATCACCGCGAGATAGGTCGCGACCATCATGGGGTTATTGGCAGAGCGCAACAGCACACGGCCGCCGGCGACGAGACCAAGCTTGCCGACCAGCACGTTCGCGATGCGGTTCACCAGCGCCTGCAGCTCGCGATAGGTGTAGCTGACGCCAGGGCTGATGACGCAAGGTGCATCGCCCTGGCCCTGCTCGACCCAGCGATCGAGGAAATAGCTGACGCAGTTCAGTCGCGGGGGATAGCGCAGCTCCGGCCGCGAGAAAATGAATTCGGGCCAGAGCTCGCGCGGCGGCAGATGCTGCTGCGCGAACGTATCGACATGGGCCGTCGCGGCATTGCCGTCACACGGACCCGACACTTGAATCTTGGCGGCGTTGGCCATCGCACGCTCCTTTCAGCATGGATTGCACCCGGCAGCACGATCTGGAAAACATTTTAGGCTTAAAACAATTTCGCGCAATAGCGGATTTTGGGCATGCCGTGCTTTTTCCTGCGGCAAAGGGGATCGGCGGTCTGCTCGGCCGGCCGGTTTATGGCCGGCGCCGGGCGGCGGATTTCTGCGCCGAAGCCTTGGTCTTGGCCAAGAGGCGCATCAATTCGCGCACATCCTTCGGGGAGAGGTCAGCGAAGAGATCGGCGATCCAGGTCTCGTGTTCCGCAGCCATCCTGCGAAACTCGGCACGCCCGAGCTTTGTGAGACGGATCACCTGGACGCGGCGGTCCGTCTCCGAGGTGCGCCGGTCGAGATGGCCTGATTCCACCAGACGCTCGACGAGACCGGTGACGTTCCCGTTGGAGACCATCATGCGCTTGGAGACGTCGGACAGCGTCATGCCGTCAGGCGCCTTGTCGAGCTGTGCCATCAGGTCGAAACGCGGCAGCGTGACGTCGAACCGCTGCCGCAGCCGGCCGCGCACCTCGCCCTCGATCAGCGTCGTGCAGGTCAAGAGCCGCAGCCACAGCCGAAGCTCTTCGGCGTGGTCCTCCGGTGTTTCGACGGCCTTGGTCTCGGAATCGAGCATGTTGCTGCAGTCACTCACGGCCGGCATTTGGCGCCGGCACGGATTCCCCAACGTTTTGAGCTTCAAATAAATCGGCGCCGGCTGCAAGTCCAAAGCTGCAATAATCGACCGCACGTCAATTTCTTTAGGCTTCAAATAATTGGCGCGCCGCTTGCATGCGCAGCTGCCCGCGGGATAGCCGCCTCGAGCTCGGCTTGCCGCGGCGGCCGTCATCGGCATAAGCTTGGATCGAAGTACGTGGCTTGCAGCGCAAGCCAATCGACGCGAGGGAAGATGATGAAGACGCAAATGACCTTAGCCGCAGCCGCAATGCTGCTCGGCACCGTGGTGACCCCTGCCCTCGCCCAGGAAAAAATCAAGCTGGGTGTGATCGTGACCCTGTCGGGACCTGCCGCCGCGCTGGGCCAACAGGTTCGCGACGGCTTCACGCTCGCAGTGAAGGATCTCGGCAGCAAGATGGGCGGCCGCGACGTCGAGGTCGTCGTCATCGACGATGAGCTGAAGCCGGATGCAGCGGTGACGAAGGTCAAGGGCCTTCTCGAGCGCGAGAAGGTCGACTTCGTGGTCGGCCCGATCTTCTCCAACATCCTTCAGGCGATCCACCGGCCCATCACAGAATCGAAAACCTTCCTGATCAGTCCCAATGCCGGGCCGTCGACCTTCGCCGGCAAGGACTGCAACCCGTTCTTCTATGTGACGTCGTATCAGAACGATCAGGTGCACGAGATCCTCGGCAAGGTCGCGCAGGATCGCGGCTACAAGCGCATGTACCTGATGGTCCCGAACTATCAGGCCGGCAAGGACTCGGTCGCGGGGTTCAAGCTCGACTATAAGGGCGAGATCGTCGAGGAATCCTACATGCCGCTGAATACGCTGGATTTCCAGCCGGAGCTGTCCAAGATCTCGTCGCAGAAGCCTGATGCTCTCTTCACGTTCATGCCCGGCGGCCTCGGCGTCAATCTCGTCAAGCAATACCGGCAGGCCGGGCTCGCCGATACCATTCCGGTGCTCTCGGCGTTCACGGTGGATGAATCGACCCTGCCGGCGCAGCAGGACGCGGCCGTCGGCATGTTCGGCGGCGCGAACTGGGCGCCCAATCTCGACAATCCCCAGAACAAGAAGTTCGTTGCCGCCTACGAGGCCGCCTACAACAGCGTTCCCGGCACCTACGCCTTCCAGGCTTACGATGCCGCGATGCTGATCGACAGCGCCGTCAGGGCCGTGAAGGGCAACCTGTCCAACAAGGACGCGGTCGCCGCCGCTTTGAAGAAGGCCGACTTTACCTCGCTGCGCGGTGCCTTCAAGTTCAACACCAACGGTTATCCGATCCAGGATTTCTACCTGACCAAGGTGGCCAAGCGTCCGGATGGCAAGTTCCAGACCGAGATCGTGCAGAAGGTCTTTGAGAATTACGGCGATCGCTATGCCAAGGATTGCAAGGCGGCGAACTGAGCCGAAGCGTGTTACGGGAGGACTGCAATGAAGAGTGAAATCACCGGCATCACCCGCGCCAATGAGGGCATCCAGGGCATTTCCTGGAACATCCTCGGCCAGACCTACGTGCCGAAGAGCTACGCCGAGAACAGTTTCTCCTGGCATGCGACGCTGCCGCCGGGCACCTTCGTGCCGCCGCACATTCACCCCGACCAGGATGAATATCTCTACATGCTGGAGGGCAAGCTCGATTTCGTGCTCGGCAATTCGGAAGCGCAGGCAACGGCAGGCGACCTGATCCGCCTCGGCATGGGCGTGCCGCACGGCATCTTCAACAAGTCGGAGCAGACCGCAAAGGTGCTGTTCTGGGTCTCCCCGAGCCGCAAGCTGTTCGACCTGTTCTGGGGCCTTCACAACATGAAGGAGCAAAAGCCCGAGGACGTGGTGGCGATGGCCGCCGAGTTCAACATCCACTTCCTACCGCCGCCGCCCGGCGGCTAGCAGCCTGTCTTAAGCGCGCACGGCCGCAAGTCCCGGCACCGCGGCGAAACCGGCCTTCGTGGCATAGCCCCGCACGATCGCCTCGCGCTGGGAATAGCTCAGCACATTGTCGACATTGTCGAAGCCGTCGGGCGCGAGCTGCTCGACGGCGTCGATGACGCCCTCGGGGCCGCCGCGCCGATTGGAGCGGACGATCTCGGCCGTCATCGGCAGGCGCTTCTTCTCGTACTCCAGCAGCGCCTGGCGCGGGTGTTCGGCGCGTACCAGCGCATCCGCAAGGCAGCGCGCGTCAAGGATCGCCTGCGAGGCGCCGTTTGATCCGACCGGATACATCGGATGCGCGGCATCGCCGAGCAGCGTGACTCTGCCCGACGACCAATAGGGCAAGGGATCGCGGTCGCAGGTTGGATACTCGTAGAATTCGGGCGTTGCCGAGATCAGGCTCTTCACGTCAATGTAGGGAACCGAGAAGCGCGCGACATGCGGCATCAGCTCCTCGCGGCGGCCCGGGCGCGACCAGTCCTCCTTGCGCGGTGGCGGGGCATTACCCTCGCCGATCTTCACCAGCACCGCCCAATTGGTCAGCCGGCTTGCCGGGCTCGATCCTTCCGCGATCGGGTAGATCACCACTTTGGCATTGAGCCCCCCGGCCACGATCATCGACTTGCCGGTGAGGAACAGCGGCCAGTCGCGGGCGCCGCGCCACAGCATCAGCCCATTCCAGCACGGCGGGCCCTCGTTGGGGAACAGCGTCTCGCGGACGCGCGAATGGATGCCGTCGGCGCCTATCAGGATATCGCCACGCGCGGTGTGGACGTGCGCGCCGGCGCGATCGAAGAAGTAGGCCGTGACGCCGCCCTCGTCCTGCGTGAAAGCACCAAGCCGGCAGCCGGTGTGAATTGCGTTCGCGCCGAGCCGCTCCTCGACCGCGCGATGGATGACGCCCTGAAGCCGGCCGCGGTGGATCGAGAATTGCGGCACGTCGTGACCGGCGTCGATGCCGCGGGCTTCGCGCCAGACCTCCTGGCCATGGCGGTTGAGATAATAGAGCTGATCGGTGCGGATCGCGACGTCGTCGAGCTTCTGCAACAGTCCGAGCCCGGCCAGTTCCCGCATGGCATGCGGCAGCGTGTTGATGCCGACGCCGAGTTCGCGAATGGTGTCGGCCTGCTCGTAGATCTCGCAATCCAGGCCGCGCGAGCGCAACATCAATGCCGTGGTGAGGCCACCGATACCGCCGCCGACGATAATCGCCTTCATCGCCCTAACTCCACTCGAAACACAGGCAATGGGTTAACGTCGCACGGGCGGTCACTCCGCCGCAAGCGGCTTTGTCGCCTCCGCCTTGAGCTCGGCCCGGGTCTTGGGCTTAGCCTTAATTCTCAGCTCCTCGAGGTCCTGCCGGTCGCGCACGCTGTTGCGGAAGATCTGATCTTTGCCGGGCAGATATTGCGGGGGGCAGAAAGCGTCGTTTGCCCCATACCAGGCCGCCGCCTTCATGGTGAAGAAGGGGTCGACCAGGTGCGGACGGCCGAGTGCGACGAGATCCGCCCGGCCGGCGGCCAAGATCGTGTTGGCTTGGTCAGCCGTGGTGATGTTACCGACGCACATGGTGGCCACGCGCGCCTCGTTGCGGACCTGGTCCGAAAAGGGCGTCTGGAACATGCGCCCGTAGACGGGCTGCGCATCACGCACGGTCTGACCGGTCGAGACGTCGACGAGATCGACACCCGCCTCGGCGAAAGCGCGCGCTACGGCGACGGCGTCGTCGCCGGTGATGCCACCGTCCGCCCAGTCGGTTGCGGAGATGCGCACCGACATCGGTTTGTGCAAGGGCCACACCGCGCGCAGCGCCTCGAAGACCTCGAGCGGGAAGCGCAGCCGATTTTCGAGCGCGCCGCCATACTCGTCCGTACGGGTGTTCGTGAGAGGGGAGATGAAGCTCGCGAGCAGATAGCCGTGGGCGCAGTGCAATTCGAGCATATCGAAGCCGCAGCGCTCGCCGCGCTCGGCCGCCGCGACGAAAGCGTCTCTCACCGCTTTCATGCCGGCCCGATCGAGCTCACGCGGCACCTGGCTGTCGGGAAAATAAGGTAGCGGTGAGGCCGAGAAAACTTCCCAGCCGCCCTGCTCCAAGGGACGGTCCATGCCGTCCCACATCAACCTGGTTGCGCCCTTGCGGCCGGCGTGGCCCAGTTGCAGGCAGATTTTCGCGGCCGAATTGGCGTGGACGAAATCCACGATGCGCCGCCACGCGGCCTCCTGCTCGTCGTTCCACAGGCCGGCGCAGCCGGGGGTGATCCTGGCGTCGCGGCTGACACAGGTCATCTCGGTGAAGATCAGCCCGGCACCGCCGATCGCGCGCGAGCCGTAATGCACGAGGTGGAAGTCGGTCGGCACACCCTCCCGCGCCGAATACATGCACATCGGCGACATCACCGCGCGATTGGCGAGCTTCATCTCCCGCAAGCGGAACGGCTGGAACAGCGGCACCATCGGCCGATCGGTGTCGACATCGAAGCCGCTGCTGCGTACCTGCCTGGCAAACGACTTGTCGACCTCCGCCACGAAATCCGGCGCGCGGAGCTTCAGATTGTCATATGTGATCGCCTTCGAGCGCGTCATGACGCCGAAGGCGAACTGCACCGGGTCGAAATTCCAGAAGCGGTCGACGTGCTCGAACCAGACCAGCGAGACGTCGGCGGCATGCTGCGTCTTCTCGACCTCCTCGCGGCGGCCGTTCTCGTAGATCTGCAGCGCCGCCTCGATGCTGGGCGCCCTCTCCATGGCTTCGGCCAGCGCAATCGCATCCTCCATCGCAAGCTTCGTGCCCGAGCCGATCGAGAAATGCGCGCTGGCCTTGGCGTCGCCGAGCAGGACCATGTTGTCCTTGACCCAGCGCTTGCTGCGGATCATGGGGAAGTTGCGCCACATCGAGCGGTTCGTCAGCAGCTTGTGCCCATTGAGGAACCAGCCGAAGATGTCTGCCATCCGCGCGGCGGACTGAGCCTCGTCCAGCCCTGTCAGCCCCGCCCGCTCGAACGTTTCAGGATCGGTCTCGAAGATCCAGGTCGAATGCCCAGCCTCATACTGATAGGCATGGGCAATGAACGGGCCCCACTCGGTTTCCTGGAAGATGAAGGTGAAGGCATCGAGCGGCCTGGTCGATCCCATCCAGGCGAACTTGTTGGAGCGGACGTCGACCTCCGGCTGGAAATGATCGACGTATTTCTCGCGGAAACGGCTGTTGATGCCGTCGGCGATGAGGATGAGATCGGCATCGGCGAAGCGGGATTCATCGCCGATGTCCACCTCGAACTGCAGCGCGACGCCAAGCTCTCGCGCACGCTCCTGAAGGATCAAAAGCAGCTTGCGTCGCGAGCAGCCGCAAAAGCCGTTGCCGCCGACCCGGTGCACCGTGCCGCGGAAATGCACGGCGATGTCGTCCCAATAGGCGAATTCCTGGGTGATGCGGCGGTAGCTCGGAAGATCGTGCTTCTCGAAATTATCGAGCGTCGCATCCGAGAACACCACGCCGAAGCCGAAGGTGTCGTCGGCGCGGTTGCGCTCATACACGGCGACGTCGGCGCTTGGCCGCTGCTTCTTCAGCAGGATTGCCGCGTAAAGACCCGCAGGTCCGCCACCGATGATCGCGACTTTCATGGGAGCCTCGCCAATTCGACCGGCCATGAAAACTATTTTAAGCCTAAAATAATTTCGTGCAAGCCCCATTCCTGGCTTGGCTCAGGATAATAGCGGCCGGCTCAGTCGCCCCTGAAGACCGGCCTGACCTTGTTGGCGAACGCCTCGAAAGCACGCTCGAAATCCGCCGTAGTCATGCACAGCGCCTGGGCAACGGCCTCCGCTTCGATCGCCTCCTCGACCGACATCGCCCATTCCATGGCGAGCATCCGCTTGGTCATGGTGTTGGCAAAGGTCGGCCCTTCGGCGATCTGTTTCGCCAGAATTTGCGCCTGGGGCAGCACCTGCTCCGGCGTGACGATGCGGCTGAAGAAGCCCCAGCGCTCGCCCTCTTCCGCAGTCATGAACCGGCCGGTGTAGAGCAGTTCGGAGGCGCGGGACTGCCCGATGATGCGCGGCAGGATCGCACAAGCACCCATGTCGCAGCCGGCCAGCCCCACCTTGTTGAACAGGAACGCCACCTTCGCCCCGCTTGCCGCAAGGCGCATGTCCGATGCCATGGCGATGATCGCCCCGGCCCCGGCGCAGATGCCCTCGACCGCGGCCACGATCGGCTGCGGGCAGGCCCGCATCGCCTTGACGAGGTCGCCGGTCATCCGCGTGAAGGCGGTCAGCCCCTTGGTGTCCATCTTCACGAGCGGACCAATGATCTCGAACACGTCGCCGCCGGACGAGAAATTGCCGCCGGCACCGGTGACGACGATGGATTTGACCGCGTCGTCGAAAGCGCAGGCACGGAAGAAATCGGTCAATTCCCGGTAGCTTTCGAACGTCAGGGGATTCTTTCGTTCGGGGCGGTTGAGCGTGACCGTGGCAACGCCGTCGACCACGGCCAGCAGGAAGTGCTGCGGCGAATAGTCTGCAAGCGGCACGGTGACGGGATTGGCGGGTCTGCTCATGCGATCTCCTTGGCTTCCTTGGTTCGGGCCTTGCGCAGCTTAGATTTCACCACCGGCAACCGCGATCGCCTGTCCGGTGATCGCGCCGGCGCCCTCGCCGCACAGCCAGAGAACCGCGTCAGCGACCTCCTGAGGCGTGATCAGGCGCCCTTGCGGATTGTGTTTCGCAAGCTCTGCGACGGCCTGCTCGCGGCTACGCCCCGTCTTCTTCATGATATTCTCGATGCTGCCGGCAACGAGATCGGTGTCGGTGAAGCCGGGACATACCGCATTCACGGTGACGTTGCTTCCAGCCATCTCGAGGGCAAGGGACCGCACGAACCCGACCACGGCGTGCTTAGCGGCAGCGTATGCGCTGACATAGGCGTAGCCTTTGAGCCCGGCCGTGGACGCAACCGCGACAATGCGGCCATAGGGACGATCTTTCATGCCCGGCAGCACAGCCTGGACGGCGTGGACCACGCCCATGAAATTGACATCCATCATGCGCGCAAAAAGGGCGGTATCCGATTTCGCAAACGGCGCCGATTCAGCGCTGCCCGCATTGGCAATGAGAATGTCGATCGGCTTGCGCGCACTTGCCGCGGCAATGGCGCCTTTCAGTGACGTTTCGTTCGAGACATCAGCGACAGCCGCAAAGTGCGCGGCACCTGCATTGACCGCCTCTTCGAGAACCGCCGCATTTCGGCCAAGCACGGTCACGGTCGCGCCAGCGCCGACCAGAGAAGCAGCTATCGCACGGCCGATGCCGCGACCGCCTCCGGTCACCAGCGCATGCGGCGAATGCGGCAATCCGGACATGCGCTGGCTCCCTGGGCTGCTGATCGTTCCCCGATATATTTTAACCTTCAAGTTTTTGCAACGAAAGCGCCGATCGACATCGCGAACGCCCGCATGGCGCCCGGCCCGAAAATTGCTTTAAGTGTAAAATTATCGCTTCCCATCGCCGGCAAGCCTGTTAGCATCGAAGGGCCCAGCAAAAAGGATGTCGCGTGTCGCAGCCTGTGCCAATGATAACAAAGGACGGACGCTTCGCCTATGAGGCCGCGGGCGATCCGGGCGCGATACCTCTGATCTTCCTGCATGGCATCGGCGGCGCGGCGCGGGCCTGGCGGCGGCAGCTTGCCAACTTCGGCGACCGCTTCCGCGCGATCGCATGGGATATGCCGGGTTATGGCGGATCGGCGCCGCTCGCCAGCGTCAGCATCGCTGCCCTGGCGGAAGCACTCCAGCAGTTCATCGAGCAACTCGGCGTCAGCGGGCCTGTTCTGATCGGCCATTCCATCGGCGGCATGATCGTCCAAAGGTGGCTGGTGCAGTTTCCCAAACTGGCACGCGCGGTCGTGCTGGCGCAGACCAGCCCGGCCTTCGGCAACGCCGACGGCGACTGGCAGAAATCATTCGTCGCGGCGCGGCTCGGGCCGCTCGAGCGCGGGGAGACGATGAAGTCGCTGGCCCCGTCGCTGGTGAAGGAACTCGTCGGCGACGATCCGGATCCGAACTGGATGGAGCTTGCCCGCGAATGCATGGGGAGCGTGCCTGAGGCCAGCTATCGCGCCATGATGCTGGCTCTCATCGGCTTCGATCAGCGCAGCACGCTTGGGAATATCTCCGTTCCCACCCTGCTGCTGTCCGGCTCAAAGGACAACAACGCGCCTGCGCCGATGATGGCAAAGACGGCGACCTTTATTCCGGGAGCTGAATATGTCGAGCTCGCCGGCGTGGGCCATCTCGCCAATCTCGAACGCCCCGGTGCCTTTGACGGCGCTCTCGCCCGGTTTCTGAACTCTCTCGCGACCAAAGCCTAAGGTAACTGCGCGATGACCATGCAAGTCAGCAAGACGATCGGCACGACCAACAAGGTTGCGCTGGATGCGCCGATCTTCGATCCTGTCGCGTTCCGCTTGAGCGACGAGCAGGCCGGCATCGTCACGCGCGCCCGCGAGATCGGCCAGAGCGTGTTCGCTACGCGCGCGGCGGCCTACGATCGCGAGGCGATCTTCCCGACTGAGAATTATCGCGACCTGCATCGCGTCGGCCTGCTCGGCATTGCCGTCCCCAAGAAGCACGGCGGCCTCGGCGCGAACTATCAGACCTATGCCTTGGCGGCCGCCGAGATCGGCCGCTATTGCGGTGCGACCGCGCTGACATGGAACATGCACGTCTGTTCGACGCTATGGTCGGGTCCCCTTGCCGACGATCTCGACATGGACAAAGAGGCGCGCGCCGAGCACGAACGGCGGCGCGCAGTCCACTACAAGCGCATCGTCGAGGATGGCGCAATCTATTCGCAGCCCTTCTCCGAAGGAGGCGCGGCGGCTGCCGGTGGGGTCGCATTCGGCACGGAAGCAAGGCCGGTCGAAGGCGGCTGGATCATCAACGGCAAGAAGATCTTTGCGTCGCTCTCGGGTCATGCCGATTATTACGGCGTGCTCTGCACCGAGATTGAGGAAGGCGAGAAGGCTTCGCGCCGCAACACGCTTTACCTTGCGATTCCCGCCAAGTCGGAAGGTGTTTCCGTCGTCGGCGATTGGGATCCGCTAGGCATGCGCGGCACGGTCTCACGGACGCTTCTGTTCAAGGACGTGTTCGTGCCGGATGATTCCGCGCTGATGCCCCGTGGCGTCTATTTCCAGGCCGCGATGCGCTGGCCGCACATGTTCCTGACGCTGTCGCCGACCTATATGGGTCTCGCACAAGCCGCCTATGACTTCACCGTACGTTACTTGCGCGGCGAGGTTCCGGGCATGCCGCCGGTCAAACGGCGGATGTACCCGACCAAGCAGATCGCGGTCGCGCAGATGCAGATCAAGCTGGAGCAGATCAAGACAATCTGGTTTCAGGCAGTGACCGAAGCACGCGCCAATCCGACCAAGGAGCAGGTTCTGCGCGCCTATGCCGCGCAATATTCGGTGATGGAGGGCGCCAATGAGCTCGCCGCGCTAGCGATCCGCACCTGCGGCGGTCAGGCCATGCTTCGCTCGCTGCCGCTGGAGCGGATCTATCGCGACAGCCGCTGCGGCTCGCTGATGCTGCCCTGGACCGCCGAGCTCTGCCTCGACCGAATCGGGCGCGAAGCGCTGTACGAGGCCGGCGAAACGGACGACTGACGGTGGACCTCTGTAGCCTGATCGACCGCAATGCGGCGTTCGCGCCAGACAAGACAGCCATTGCCTTCGAAGGCGAGCAGCTGAGCTACGCGGCATTCGCCTCGCGCATCGAACGGACCGCGACGGCGTTGAAGCAACAGCTCGGCGTCGGCCGCGGCGACCGGGTCGCGATTTTGAGCCTGAACCGGCCGGATTATCTGGTCCTGCTCTACGCGTGCGCGCGGCTCGGCGCGATCCTGGTGCCGCTAAACTGGCGGCTGGCCGTCGCCGAGCAGCTATTCATTCTCGGCGATGCCGGCGCCAAGGTCCTGGTGCTCGAGCAGGCATTTTCCGGAGTGCTTGCCGAGCTTGGGCAGACTGCGCCGGAGACATCCGTGGTCGGTCTCGACTTCCCGCCACCTCGCGGTGTGACATTTGAAGCTCTGCTGGCTCGCAGCCAGGGCAGCGGCCGCACCCCTCACACCGACCTCTCCTGCCCGCTCCTCATCGTCTACACCTCAGGAACGACGGGGCGGCCGAAAGGCGCAGTGCTGCGCCAGGAGGCGCTGTTCTGGAACGGCGTCATGAGCCAGCACATGCACAACATGACATCCGACGACCACGTGCTGACTGTGCTGCCGTTCTTCCACGTCGGCGGCCTCAACATCCAGACCACGCCGGCGCTGCAGCTGGGCGCGACGGTCACGGTCCATGCGCGCTTCGCGCCGGATGCCGCGCTTGCGGCCATCCAACAGGAACGGCCGACACTCACGGTGATGGTGCCTGCGATCCTGCAGGCGGTGAGCGAGCATCCTGCCTGGCCGACCACTGATCTTTCGTCACTCAAGGCCATCGCCACCGGCTCGACCATCGTGCCTCCTCACCTGATCGAGCGTTTCGTCGCGCGCGATGTCCCGGTACTTCAGGTCTATGGCTCGACGGAAACCTGCCCGATCGCCGTCTACACGCGGCTTGGCGGCGACCTTTCGCGCGCGGGATCGACCGGCCTTGCCGGCTTGTGCTGCGAAGCCAAGGTGATCGATCAGGCCGGCAACGAAGTCCTTACGGGCACGCCGGGCGAGATCGCGGTGCGCGGGCCCAACGTGTTCTTTGAATATTGGGGCAACGAGGCCGCAACGCGCGACGCGTTGCACGACGGCTGGTACCGCACCGGTGATATCGGCCTGTGCGATGCCGACGGCTATTTCTGGGTCCGTGACCGCAAGAAGAACATGATCATATCAGGCGGGGAAAACGTCTACCCGGCCGAGGTCGAGCGCGTTTTGCTCGAACATCCTGATGTCAGCGAATGCGCCGTGATCGGCCGGCCCGACCCGCGCTGGGACGAGGTGCCGATCGCCTATGTCATTGCGAGATCCGGCTGCCGGCTCGAAGCGGACGAATTGAGGGCGCATCTTCAGGCACAACTCGCGCGCTACAAGGTGCCGCGCGAGATCGTCTTCGTCACCGATCTGCCGCGGACGGCACTGGGCAAGGTCCAGCATTTCGTACTGAAGCAGCTTGATGCGCAGTCCCGCGCGCAAGGAGAAGCATCTTGAAGATCGCAGTTCTAGGTGGGGGAAACGGCTCTTTCGCGGCCGCGGGCGATTTTGCTCTGTCGGGGCATGAGGTGCGGCTTTGGCGCCGCGATGCCGGTCAAGTCGCAGCACACCGCGCCGCCGGCTCGCGCATCCTGGTCAAGGATCATAACGGCCGTCACGACCTGAAGCTCGCGCTGGTCACGACCGATATCGCCGAAGCCGTCGACGGAACGGAGTTGATCCTGTGCCCTGCCCCGGCCTTCGCGCAGCCGGATATTGCCCGTCTGCTTGCCCCGCATCTGCGGGACGGTCAGGTCGTATTTCTGCCGCCGGCGACGTTCGGCTCGATGATCTTCGCCCAAGCGGCACGGGATGTCGGCAACCACGCCAGGGTGAGCTTTGCCGAAACCGGCACGCTGCCCTGGCTGACCCGCAAGCACGGAACGTTCGAGGTCGCGATCACCATCCGCGCCAAGCGCCTGCCCGTCGGTGTGTTCCCGCTTGATCAGGCGCCGCATGCACTCGAAATCATCGGACGCGCTTTCCCGGGCGTGATCGAACCGTGCGGAGATGCGCTATCCGGCGCGCTGATGAACGCAGGCCCGATCATTCATCCGCCGTTGATCGTGATGAACGCAGGCCCGATCGAGCATTTCGAACGCTGGGACATTCACAAGGAAGGCACACAAGCCGCGATTCGCCGGGTCACCGACGCGCTCGACGCCGAACGCATCGCGGTGCGCGAGGCGCTCGGCTACGGCGCGCCGCATTTCCCGCTCGCCCATCACTACGCGAAGGAAGGCGAGATCTGGATGTATGGCCGCGGTTCGCATGATCGTCTGACCGATTCCGGCGACTGGCGAGAGCGGATAGTGCTGACCGAACATCGCTACATGCGCGAGGATCTGCGGCTCGGGCTGTCGCTGCTGGTCTCCGTCGCTGGCCTTTCTGGCGTAGCCACGCCGTTGGCCAAGGCATTTCTGTCGATTGGCGGCGCTGTCTGTGGCGAAGATTTTGCGCGAAGTGGCCGGACGCTCGAAACACTGGGTCTTGGCGATCTCAGCAAGGCCGAACTGCAGACGCTGCTTCGCAACGGATTCTGATCGATGACCAATCGCGTCAATATCGCCTGTCTCGGCGCCGGCCGCATGGGACGCGGCATCGCCGTCGCGTTCGCCTATGCGGGACATGCGGTCACGATGGTCGACGTCAAGGCGCGCTCCGCGGCGGAGTTCGCCAAGCTGGAAGCGGATGCGCTTGGCGAGGTCAGGACGACCTTTGCCAGCCTGGCGAAGCTGGGGCTCTTGACCGAGGCAGATGTAGATCCCCTTGTCGCACGGGTCTCAGTGATCGCGGCCGGCCAAAGCGAGGAAGCACTATCCGACGCCGGGATGGTCTTCGAGGGCGTTCCTGAGGTCGTCGAGCTCAAGCGCGAGGTGCTCGGGGCGGCTTCAAAGCAGGTCGGTCCGGATACAGTCATCGCGTCGACAACCTCGACCATCCTCGTCGATGATCTATCCGGCGCGATCGTTAACCCTCGCCGCTTCCTGAACGTGCACTGGCTTAACCCGGCCTATCTGATCCCGCTGGTCGAGATCTCGCCCGGCAGAGCCACTGATCCCATCGTCGTCGACGAGGTCAAGGCGCTGCTCGAAGGCATCGGCAAGGTCCCGGTGGTCTGTGCAGCGACGCCCGGCTTCATCGTTCCACGGATCCAGGCGCTGGCGATGAACGAGGCCGCTCGCATGGTCGAGGAAGGGGTCGCCAGCGCCGAGGAGATCGACAAGGCGATCCGTTACGGTTTCGGCTTCCGCTACGCCGTGCTCGGCCTGCTCGAATTCATCGATTGGGGCGGCGGCGACATCCTATACTACGCAAGCAGATATCTGGAAGGCGCGCTCGGCAGCGAGCGTTATCGGGCACCGGATGTCATTTCACGCAACATGCATGAAGGCCGGATCGGCCTGCGCACCGGTGCAGGCTTTCTCGATTATTCCGGGCTCGACGTCGACGTCTATCGCGCGAAGCGGCTCCAGGCCATGGTCGATCTGCTCCGACACTTCGGACTAGCGCGCCCCCCGGTGCTCGACCGCAACTAGCCAAAGACGTCCTGGAGCACGCCCTCCCGGACCACCGTAACGCCATCGAGCTCGATGGTCGTGCCCATTATCGGCAGATCGAAATGCCCCGCCGTGTAACGGCCGGCGAATTCATTGGCGCCGGTTGAGAACAGGAAATTGCCGGAGACGGCCCGAATCTCGGTGCCGTTGGTGTCGCGCTGATCATACATCGACAGCGCCTCGTAGCGCGCGCCGGAGTTCATGCCGAAGCCGACATGCGAGACCGCATAGGCTTCGCGATCTCCCCAGGCAGCGAGATAGGCGCGCATCATCGCGGCATCCGTGCCCTCGCCTTCCAGCTCGACGACATAATCGTCCTTCAACGTCATCTTCACGGGCGATGTCAGGTAGCGCTTGAAGGTGAGATTGATGTCACCAGGCGCCATCACCAGAGTGCCGTTGATGGTCCCGCTCTTGGGGAAGCTGACGACGATACCGCCGGGCCAATGTGCCAGCGTGCCGGGCTTGTCGGTCCAGCCCCACACACCAACCGTCGAAGCGCCGACCATGTCGACATCGAGCGCGGTGCCGGCCTTCGAGGTCACCCGCATCCGCTTGGTCCCCCGCAGCATCTTCGCCGCCGCGCGAACGCGCTTCTCAAGCGCGGAATCCGGCACCATGCGCTCCAGCGCTTCGGGATGCTCGTTGGAGATCACCAGGATCCGCGCGCCGGCCTTGAGGATCTCGGGCGTTTCCCCCGCATGCATCAGGCCTTCGATGGTGCAATCCACCACAAACCCGGCCTGCTGAAGCGCCGTGATGACTGGCCGGAGCTTTTGCATTGCCTCGCTCGCGCCGGTGGAGCGCACCGGAACGACATGACGGTTACGCGGTGTCGGCATCACCAAGTGAAACGGCCGCGCGCCCATGCGCAGCAGGGCCAGCTCCGCAAGATGCACGTTCAACGCACGCGACTGGGTTTCCGAGAGGATCGCCGCGGTATCGCCGGCCTTGACGGCGCATCGCTCAAAGATCTCGCAGAATGCGTCAATCCATTTTGCTTCGATGCGATCAGCCAGCATGGTTCTCTCCCGGTCTTCTATTTGTTCGTTACGCTTCGGGAAAACCCCGAAGCAGGTACGATCGCACGGCGCCCAGCAGGCCATTCAGGATCAAACCTAGCAGCGATATCGTGATAAGCGGGACGAACATGTCCACTGCCTGGAAGGTGCGGGCCGCCGTCACGAGCGCGTGGCCTAGTCCATCCGTCGATGTGATCATCTCGGCCAGAAACACCACGATACAGGAAATGACAAGGCCGATCCGGCACCCAGTCAGGATCGATGGCATCGCCGAAGGCAGCACCACCTTGAAGAGGATTTCATAGCGTGGTGTTCCCGCTGCCATAGCCGACCAGATCAGCTTCTGCTCGACGGTCGATGCACCATAATAGGTCGACAGCAGAATGGGAAAGAGCGCGTCCGCGGCCACCAATGTGACCTTCGATCCGTGACCGAACCCGAGCAAAAGCAGGAGCGCCGGATAGAGCGCGACCTTGGGCAACGGCGCCAAGACGCGGACGATCGGACGAACCACGGCGTTGATCGCCGGATTGGCGGCGGCGGCGATGCCGATACTGACCCCGAGCACGACCGCAATCGCAAACCCGGCAAACAGGCGAATCAGCGTTGCTGCGATTTCCTGCTGGAACGTCAACGTCACGAGCTGCTGAAGCAGCCGGCTGAAGACGAAGCCCGGCGGCGGCAGCAAGACCGCGGGCGCAAGGCCGAATGACACCAGGCCCTGCCACAGGGCGAGGATCAGCGCGATCGGCGCAACGCCGAGAAGGACGTTTGGGGAGAGAAGGCGCGACATCATGAGAAGCTCAGCGGCATGTCGAATTGCGGCTCGGACCAACGCACGAGTCTGGCACGAACACTTTCGAAAATCGCGTCGAGGCAAATTCCCATTGTCCCCACGATGATGATCATCGCAAAGACGGTGTCGTATTGGCCCATATCGAGCGCATTGAACAGGATGTTGCCGGCGCCCGACTGACGGGCGATCATCTCGCTGGTGATCATCGTGATCAGCGCCAGCACCAATCCCGTGCGGCATCCGGTCAGGATTTCCGGCAGCGCCACGGGCAGCACGATCCGCACCAGGCGTTTCGCAGACGAAAGCCCCATCGCGGCACCCGACCACAGCATCTTCTCCTCGACCGCCTTGGCACCCTCGAAACTGTGATAGATCACGGGAAGGCTGACGCCCAGAAAGATCACCAGTGTCTTCGTGGCGTCGCCAACGCCCAGCCAGAGCATGATAATCGGCATCAAGGCGGCCTTCGGCACCGGATAAATCACCATCAGGAGCGGATTGAAGAAGGCCGCGATGCCCCGGCTGCGTCCCATCAACAGACCCAGCGGAATCGAAACCAGCACCGCCACACCGAAACCCATCGCCATGCGGCGAAGCGAAGCCAGGATGTTGGTCAAGGATTCCCTGTCGCCGAGAATGTCGGGAATTGCCCGGATCGCCTCGATCGCCGTGGGGAAGCTGTCGTTCTTCAGCGCAAGCGAGGCGACCTGCCACACTGCCAGCAATCCGACGCAGGCCAGCACCGGAGCAGCCCGCCTGGTCAAGACAGCCGACGATATCATGAGAAAGGCCCGGCTTCGTCGCTCTCATCGAACATGCGCTCGATATCGACGACGTACTTCTGGTAGCGCGGATCCAGCAGCAGCTCGTTGCGGCGGCGCGGTCGCGGCAGATCGATGTCGATGACTTGTCGGATTCGGCCGGGCGATTTCGACATCATGACGACCTTGTCCGAGAGGAAGACGGCCTCGTCGACCGAATGCGTGACGAACAGCACCGTCTTGCGGTCGCGCTCCCAGATGTTCAGAAGATCGTTCTGCAGGCGCGTCCGTGTGTGCGCGTCGAGCGCACCGAACGGCTCGTCCATCAGCAGCACTTCGGGCTGGTAGGCGAGTGTGCGCGCCAGTGCCACGCGTTGCTTCATGCCACCCGACAATTCCTTGGGATAGAAATTCTCGAAGCCCTTGAGGCCGACCATCTCGATCAAGGCCCGGCTCTGCGCCTCGGCCTCGGCGGTGCGCACACCTTGCTGACGCGGGCCATACATCACATTGCCCAGCACGGTTTTCCAGGGAAACAGGGCAAACTCCTGGAACACCGGTCCGCGATCCGGACCCGGCCCGGTGATCGTGTGTCCCCTGATTTTCGCCATGCCGCTGGTCGGGCGGACAAAACCGCCGACGATATAGAGCAGTGTCGACTTGCCGCAGCCGGACGGACCTAGGATAGAGACGAAGGCTCCCTCCTCGATCGTCAGCGAGATGTCCGATAGCGCCAAATGATCCTTGCGCGCCGAGGTTTGAAAGACCTGGGAGACACGATCGATCTCGATGATTGCAGAAGCCGGCTCTTGTGAGTTCACCGGTCTCATCCATTCGCTCGATCTTGCAGGCACTACCGTCATCCTGTCTTTCGCCTCACGCGCACGAACATTCAGCGGCACGACCTTAGCAAGAAGCCTGCCAGACGGGTCGTCGTTTTCGCACCCGTCCAGTGCGTCATTCGAACCACGGCCATTCTGCCGGGCCTTCATGCGTCACGGCTCCGCCCGGCGCCTGTCCAACCAGTCGCGCATACTTTGCAAGCGCACCCGCACGGTGACGCGGCGGACGCGGCTTCCAATCGCGGCGCCGCGCGGTGAGTTCCTGCTCATCGAGCAGGAGATCCATCCGCCGGTTTGCGGCATCAATCCGGATCCTGTCACCGTCGCGAACAAGCGCCAGCGGACCGCCAACAAATGCCTCGGGGGCCACGTAGCCGATGCACATGCCGCGGGTCGCGCCGGAGAACCGGCCATCGGTGATCAGCGCCACCTTTTCGCCCATACCCTGCCCGTAGATCAGTGCGGTGACGCCGAGCATTTCGCGCATGCCGGGTCCGCCGACCGGGCCTTCGTTGCGGATCACGAGGACCTCGCCGGCCTTGTAGCTGCGCTCACGCACCGCTACGACACAAGCTTCTTCATCCTCGAAAACATGCGCCACGCCTTCGAAGAACTGGCTCTTCAGGCCCGCGACCTTGATCACCGCGCCATCGGGGCAGAGATTTCCCTTCAGCACCACCACACCGCCGTCAGGCATAATCGGCGCACGAACAGACTGGACAACCTCTCCGTCCGGTGCGTTAGCCGCGCCATATTCTTCAGCAAGCGTGCGACCGGTAACGGACAGGCAGCTGCCATCGATATGGCCGCTCTGGATCAGCTCGCGGATCACAACCGCCGCGCCACCGATGTCATAGACATCCTTTGCCGTGTACTTGCCCCCGGGGCGCAGATTCCCGATTAGCGGCGTCCTGGCAAAGACTTCACCCACGTCATCGATTGTGAATGCGATGCCCGCCTCGTTCGCAATCGCCGGAAGGTGCAGCGCGGCGTTGGTCGAGCCGCCCGTCGCGGCAACGATCGCCGCTCCGTTTTCCAGGGATTTCCGCGTCACGATATCGCGCGGCAACGGTCCGCCACGCGCGAGCATCTCCATGATCAGCCGCCCGGCGTGCTGCGAGATCTGCGCACGCTCCGCATAGACACCAGGCACCATGGAGACGTTGGGAATAGTCAACCCCATCGCCTCGGAGACCATGCCCATGGTGTTCGCGGTGAATTGGCCGGCGCACGCGCCGATGGTCGGCAAGCAAGCACGCTCGATCCGCTCAAGCGTAGCGCCGTCGATGTCGCCAGTCATGAAGCTGCCGACAGCCTCATAGGAGTCGAGCACCGTCAGCGTACGCCCATCCACGCGGCCCGGCAGCGAGCTGCCGCCATAGATGAAGATAGACGGCACGTTGCAGCGAACCATGCCCATCATCACGCCGGGAAGGGTCTTGTCGCATCCGCCGTATCCGATCAGCGCATCGTAGGCCAGCCCCTGGACGACGGCTTCGATCGAATCGGCGATCAGCTCCCGAGAGAACAGGGAGAACTTCATTCCCTCGTGGTTCATGCTGATGCCGTCGGAAACCGAGACGGTCGAGAACTCGCGCGGCGTGCCGCCGGCTTCCTCGATTCCAGTTTTGGCCGCAGCCACCTGGAAGTCGTGGGTCATGTTGCAGGGCGTCTGCTCGCCCTTCATGCTGACAATGCCCACCATCGGCTTGGCAATCGCGGCGTCGTCGAGCCCCATGGCGCGCATGAATGCACGATGCGGGGCTCGGTCGAGCCCGTCTGTTGTAACCCGTGATCGCAACTTCTTCATATTTGCATCTTCTTCATGCAGCGTCCCGGATGATCCGGCACGCCACGATCTTACGCGCGATAATTCGCCCGCCTCTATTGCAGCGGAGCGACGATCGTCTGATGCTTGAACTGTGCGACATCTAGCTTCGGCAGCATTCCTGTCTCTGCATAGATATCCAGCATCTTCTGGATCGCGGGGAAGTTTGGTGCTGCGCCCGGATCGCGACCGAAATCGTTGTCCTTGAGCAGATAGGTCTCGAGCACCGGAACGGGCGCCTTGAGCACTTCGGACACCACCTTCAAGGTTTCCTCGCGGTTGGCCAGCGCCTTCTTCATGCCTGACGTGATGTCACGGACATAGGCTTTGACCAGCTCCGGATTCTTGTCGACGAAGTCAGCACGGCAGGCTTCCAGGATGTGTACGATGTTCGGCATGGCCTGGGACAACGAAAACAGCTTCCTGGTGCCGCCCTTCGCCTCCGCGCGCGCGGCAAACGGCTGGTTCATGTTGACCGCATCTACGCGGCCTTGACGCAGCGCGTCCTCGGAGACGGCAAAGCCGACCTCGACCAGCTTGATGTCCTTGGCCGGATCGACGCCATTCTGTTTCAAGAGCAGATTGAACGGCCCTTGCGTGCCGCCACCGATCACGGAAATGCCCACCGTCTTGCCCTTGAGATCCGCGATTGTCTTGATGGGCGAGTCATCCTTGACGGCCCAGTAGACCGAGAAACCGCCGGGCTTCTCGAAAACGTGCTGCGCCACGATATAGGCCTTGAGATTGCCGCCGACCACGCCGTTGGCGAGCGACAGCGGCGCCTGGGTCGCACAGTCCAACGCACCGGCCGCCAATGCCTGCGTCATCGGCGCGGTGCCCTGGAATTGGGTCCATTCGATATTGTAGGTCTTACCGATGCTGGGAAATTCGGCCGGCCTGCGCATCATCCAATATTTGGATTCCTCGGCCGGAATCGTCCAGCCGACGCGGATCGTCTGCTGCGCCCATGACTGGCTTGCCCCCGCGCTCGCGGCCGCTGCCGCCCCCAAAGCCAGGATCCACCTCGAAACGGTTCGCATCGTGCCACTCCGCTACTCTGGCGCCGTCCGGCGCCCGCCAACCCGACCGCCTCAAATGTTTCATGGTTCAAACAATGAGGCAAGCCATGCGAGCAAGCGCTTTTGCCGTTCGATGTGCAATGTATGGTAAAGCTGCGTCGCATTGCGACAGAAGGAGGCAACCTATGGCTGATGAGAACAAGGCAAACCCGCAAGGCACCGAGAAGCTCGGCTATCTCGGCCTTGGACTCATGGGAACGCCGATGGCCCGACGCCTGCTCGAGGCCGGCTATCAAGTCGCTGTCTGGAACCGCTCGGAGGGCAAGGTGGCGCCGCTCGCCAAGGCCGGTGCCCAGCGCGCGGTCACGCCTCGTCATCTCTTGGTGAACTCGGATATCGTCTTCATGTGCGTGACGGATGCGGCCGCGGTCGAGGAGGTGATCTTCGGACCCGAAGGTCTGGCATCGGCGCCTGGTTCTGGCAAGCTTGTCGTCGACTTCTCGTCGATTCATCCAGACGCGGCGCGCGATCTTGCAACGCGACTAAAAGACGCCAACGGTGCGGGCTGGATCGACGCGCCGGTATCCGGGGGCACGAAGGGCGCCGACGAAGGCACGCTCGCCATCATGGCGGGCGGAGAAGCTGACGACGTCGAGAGGGTGCGGCCCTATGTTCTGGCCATGGCACGCAGGTTCACTCACATGGGGCCGGTCGGCGCCGGCCAGACCACAAAGCTTTGCAACCAGGTGATCGTCGGATGCGCGATGGCCGTGCTCGCGGAAGCAACGCGCTTGGCCGCGAACGCCGGAATCGATGCCAATCGATTGCCCGAAGCGCTCGCCGGCGGCTTTGCAGATTCAATCCCGCTCCAGCTGTTCGTGCCACGGATGGTGCAGGGCATTCACACCCCGCCGCTCGGCCACATCGCCACGATGCTCAAAGACCTCGATACGGTTGCCGATGTCGCACAGGCGACGTCGACGCCGGTGCCGATGGCTTCGCTTGCCGGACAGCTCTTCAGGCTAGCGAAGGCCGCGCGAGGTGCGGACGCGGACGCGTTGGAGATCTACAAGCTTTCAGCGGCAGAGCCCACGCTGTCTAGGGCGACCTGAAGAGCGTTAAGGCGCCTTCTTGCGCTCATCGTCGGCCATGAAGCGACCGAACGCCCCTCTCGCGAAGAGCAGCGGCTCCGTCGCATTGTAGGTATAGGCTTCGACCGCGCCGAGAAAGATCACGTGGTCGCCGCCATAGTAGCGATTCACGGAGCGGCATTGAAAGGTTGCGACGCTCTCGGCGAGCACCGGCGCGTTGCCGAGGCCAGGTGTCCAGCCGACGCCGGTGAACTTGTCATCCGACGATTTAGCGAATTTGTTCGCAAGTTCTTGTTGCGAAGCGCCAAGAACGTTGACGCTGAAATGGCTGGCGTTCTGGAAGATGATCAGGCTCGAGGAATAGACGACGAGGCTCCACAGAACTAGCGGAGGATTCAGCGAGACCGAGGCGAACGAATTGCACGTCAGTCCGTAGGGCTTGCCGTCGGGCGCTGCCGCCGTGATGATGGTCACGCCCGTTGCGTAGGTTCCGAGCGCGTTGCGAAAGTCGCGAGGATCGATCTGGGAGCTGTCGCTAGCGAACTCGTTAGCGGGATCGGGAGCACGGGGCTGCTTCGGCAGATCATTCATCGGCCGACCTCACAGCGTGAGATTCTCGGACGGCAGGCCCAGCGCCACCCGTCCATAATTGGTCCCCGCCGCATCGAAATTGAACGCGAGATGCGAGTTGATCGCGTGTGCATCACGGAACTGCCGCTGCAACACGCCGGTCGTGAACAGACCCCGCGCGCCGCTCGCGGCAAACAGCATCGAGACCGCGTCCGTGCACAAGTTCACTGAAAAAGATCCGTCGCGCCGATATCTGGTCTTGGTCGCCATGTCAGGGATATGGCCGCACCGTGCGTCCTCCATGGCCTGGAGACACGCCGACCGCATGATCAGGCGTGCGGCATCGATCTTGGCCGAGGCTTCCGCGATCTTGATCTGGGTGCTCTGAAAATCGCTCAGCTTGGCCCGGTTGTAGGTCGAAATGCGATGGCGTGCGATCTCCGTGTAATCGTCGAGACACGCCTGCGCATTGCCGAGCGCAACGCCGGAGAGGACGTAAGGAAATAGCGAGAACACGGGGAGCGCATACAGCGGATTCGGGTTGACCTTGCTTCCGGGTGTCGGGCCTCCGGCAAGGTCCCCGACGGCGACCGACATATGGTCAGCCACGAAGGCGTCCCTGACCTCCACGTCGCAAGATCCCGTCCCGCGCAGTCCGGCCACGTTCCAAGTGTCCAGCACCTTGTAATCGCCTTTCGGCACCAGAAAAATTCGATACTCGATGCCGTCCGCCTCGTCGTCGGAGTAGACCACGCTTGCAAGCATATTCCATTCGCAGGAGGCAACGCCCGAGGAGAATGGCCAGCTACCGTGCAGCCGGTATCCGCCCTCGACCCGCGTGGCGCGTCCGGCGGGAAAAATGAATGAGGATGCGATCAGAGCGTCCGGATCGCGGCCCCAGACCAGATCCTGCGCCTTCTGCTCGAACATGCCGAGCATCCAGTGATGGCTCGCCAGATTGGCGAGATTCCAGGCTACCGACGCATCCGCCTGCCCGAGCAGCTCGGCGCAATCGACGAGAGCAACATAGTCGAGCTCGGCCCCGCCAATCCGGGCTGGTTGGAGCATTCGGAACAGGCCAGCGTCATGAAGATCGATCTCGGTTTCCGAGGGGAGCTGCCGCAGCTCCTCCGTCCGCGCCGCCCGCTCGCGTAATCGCGGCATGAGACCGCGGGCCTTCGCGATCATTGCCGCATAGGCGCCTTCGCCGGCTTCCGGCGCGGCGGACCGTCCCATGCTCGGCTTTCGATCCGGCGCCATTCGTGTCCCTCAATTTCACGTATTTATGCGGCCGCCCCTTCGCCAAATCAAGCCAATGCAGCCGGCATTGCAAAGCATCGATCCGCGCGCTGCACGTGCCTGGTGCCATGGGACCGTCCTTGGGCTCACGTCGGCGTCGAGGGCCTGCCGGAACCAAACACACCTTTCTGGGTAAACTCCGTGATCCGACGTTCGTCGTAACCGAGGATGTTGCGCAAGACGTCCTCGGTATGCTCGCCCAACAGGGGCGCCGCAACGGGATCGATCGCGGCGGTTAGGCTCATGGTAATGGGCGGCTCGATGTTGGGCACCCATTCCGCTGTAGGGTGCGGAATCCGGTTCAGGCGATGGCGCTCGCGAGCCTCGGGCGCATTGAAACCCTCCTCGACCGTCCGGAGATAGCCGACCGGGATATTCGCCAGCTTCATCTTCGCCATCCAGTTCTCCAGAGTATCGCTGGCAAAGACCTCTGCAATGGCTGCCCGCAAGAGCTCCTTGTTCTCCGAACGAGCTTTGCGCGTGGCAAACCGCGGATCGGAGATGAGATCGGGCCGATTCAGGACCTCGACCACGAGCCGGCGGTAGAGCCGGTCGTTGGCGCATGCCATGTAGAGCGGCCCGTCAGAGGCCTCGTAGACGCCGACGGTGGGAGAGCCGCTCGGCGAATTGCCGAACCGGCCGGGATTTTCGCCATTGATGAGATAGGCCATGCCATAGAAGCCGGTCATCGCCATCGCGATATCGAACAGGGCGACTTCGACATGTTGGCCGCGGCCGAGCCGGTCGCGCGCCAGCAACGCCAACAGGATTGCATTGCAGGCAGACATGCCTGTCGCCATGTCCACGATGGGCGGACCGGTACGAACCGCTGGGCCGTCGGCAAATCCGTTGAGCGACATGAAGCCGCTTTCCGCCTGCGTGATGGGATCGAAGCCCGGACGCGAGGCAAACGGTCCGGTACGTCCGTAGGCGGAGATCGAGCAATAGACCAGCCGAGGATTGAGTGGCGCGACCGACTCATAGTCGAGCCCGAACTTCTTCATGACCCCACTCGAAAAATTCTCCACCACCACATCTGCTTTGCGGATGAGATGCAGCGCGATCTCTCGAGCCTCCGGCACGGCAAGGTCGAGCGCAATGCCGCGCTTGTTGCGGTTCAGGCTGAGATAGGCGGCGCTTTCGCCGCCAATCTCGGCGTGCTCATAAGCACGCGTGTCGTCGCCGCCGTCGGGATTCTCGATCTTTATGACGTGCGCACCATAATCGGCGAGCGTCTGGGTGCAGGCCGGCCCGGCGACCACGCGCGTGAAATCGACGACCAGCAGACCATCGAGCGCACTCGGCCCTCCCGTCCCTCGCGACGAACGTACCGGCAGATGAGGCTTGGTGGGCATCGACAGCGCTCTCCCTTGCATCGGCTCATGGCCGCCGAATTTCCTGCAAGAGCAAACTTAAAGCCTGACGCTGCCAACTTCGCAAGTGTTTCACCCGCATTGCCTATAAACGCAAAAGAAGCCCGGCAGCCGTCGGGCTGCCGGGCTTCTCGCCATCCTGCGCATACAGGCTACGCCACAACTCTGATGAACCATACACACCGCGTTCCGCGTCGCGGGAAACGCTCCAGCGCTCACCGTAGCCACTTTCTCCAGTAAAGTGTATGCGACCAGGCCCAAAGTACCTCGGGCTCAAAGAGCCGATAACCTGACTGGATGAAGTTATTGGCAGACACGGGATTGTCTGTCGTATCCGAAACGACACTGTCCCATTCCCCTCTCGTCGAGCGGGCGCAAGATGGCTCTGGACTCATGCCAATGCAGCTGTCGAGGCGAAGACGCGCGGGCTGAGCCTCGCCACCGGAGGCGCCCCGGCGATCGAGCCGGCACTGTCGCCGTATCGCGAGCGCGGCTTCAGCAATAGCGAGGCGTTCGCCGATGGGCCGAGCGCCTTCAAACAGTTTGCTGGACGTTGTGCTTCAATCCGCCCCAATGCAAGAAATCTGCACCGCATCCTGTCACGCGAAGTCGTCGTCCGCTTCTTGCTTCGAAGGCGCGTCCTGCGTCTTGCGTCCAAGAAACGTATCGGGTGGCGGTTGCTTCAACAACTCGCGGCATTCGCGCACGATCTGCCGCATGTATTCGGCCTGCTCATGTTCGACAGGCAATGGCCGATAGACCCGCATCTGGTGCTCCCTTCGCTTTTGCAGGCGGGAGCGCGCTCGGTCTCTCAGCCACCGACGCCCACGGACGAAAGCCTTGGCCGGTGATGTCCTACAAACTAGCTGGAGTCGCTTCGGTTCAAAAATGAACTTTGGTGTCACGCGCGCAAGATGAGTAAGTGGCGCAAACGACTGAACTTGCACCTGAAAATTTAATACGCGCAACATATCAAATGATGTGACTCCGCTTTGCCAGGAGCATAAGGTTAAGCCATCAAGGCTTGAGGCATCGATCGGCGATGAGAACGCCAGTTGCGCTCCCGCCCTACTCCAACGAGGAGCCGCGCCATGCTGAAGCGGCGTCGTTTCAAACAGACCACGACACTGAACGAAAGACTCGCGGACGAGGCCGCTCGCTGCCGCGCGGAAGCGCGCACACTGGCACCGGGCCGCCGCCGTGAGATGCTGCTGCGTCAGGCGCGGCAGGACGAGACGGCCATGCAGATCGAGGCCTGGCTCCGCTCGCCCGGCCTGAGGGCGCCGACATGACGCAGCAATATCGCGCTTATCTCGTCGGCGAGAACGGCGTCTTCCGCTCCGCCGAAGCCTTTGAAGCCTCGTCCGATTCCTCTGCCTTGGCCTTTGCGAAGCAGTTCACGCGGCTGGGCAAGGTCGAGGTCTGGCAACTCGGCCGGAAGATCGCCGTGCTGGAGTCCGAGCAGTCTCGGCTACTCGAGCCAACCCGCCCGACACTGACGCGTCAATGATCGCGTGCGTGCGATCGCAACACCCCCTCACTCCTCCGCAAGCTTGCGCTCGATCTCGGCGAACGAGCGCTGCACGCCGACTGCGACATCGTGCTGGTCGAGTGCGTCGCGCTGGAGCACGCGCAGGCCGTGCCCACGGGCGCTGGCCGGCGCCGTGTTCAAAAACTGGTTCGATGACGCCCTTGGCGGAGCGGGATGGCCTTGGGATCGCCCCTGGCGATCAGGAGCCGCAACAGGCTCTGACATTCGGCCAAACCGGGCATGGCCTCTCTCACCTTTGCTGCGATCTCGGCTTCGGCCGCTTGACCGGCTGGGTATGGATACCGAACAGCGCCAGCAACAGCGCGACTTCTTCCTTCGAACCGATCTGGATCATGATTGTCTCTCCTGTTCGCTCCGTTGGTCGGGGCTTGGCCCGGTGGAGTTCAGGACGATCCGGTTTCAGCAATGTTTCAGGCGTGTTTCGTCGGGGCGATCTGCGGCGACAGGCCCCACAAAGCCACACGACAAAAGCCCCGCGATGCGGGGCCTTTCATCCCGAGCGCCAGCCATCGTCGCGACGCCGGCGCTCGCCTATGGTCTCATTTTGCCAGTGTTTTGTCCGGTCGGGGCAAACTTTATCTCAAATGCAGCAAAGCGGATTCGGCGAAACGAAATCTCTCCGCGTCATGCTGGGACATGTCGTCTGGAACGGCGGCAAGCCGGAGAGATCTACAATGTACTACGTCGCTGCTGCATTGCTGGTGCTGTCGGGACTATTCTATTCCGCGAGCCATCATGAGCTCGGCCAATTCGGAGCAGACGCGTGCAGTTATGGCGGCACCTTCTGCGACAATCCGGTGGTCCTTTTCACCGGCGCGGCGCTGGCCGCCGCCTGGGGCATGCTCGTCAGCGTCAAGTAGGACGCTGGGCGCAGCACCACTTCCATGCGGCATCCGCCACCGCCACCGGGCGCGAAGCCTGGCGAACGGGCGTGACGTCCTGAATTGCTCGATGATGGCAATCTACCCCTGTTTTGCCCGACGGAGCAAGCAGACTTAGCATTATCAGAAATGCGCGGCTCGCGTGGCCGGGAACTTTCATTCCCTCGTCGGCATTTGCTATGAAGATACAACCCTGACTGAGGCCCCCTTCCATGAGCGACAGCGACGCGGCCCCCACAAAATCCGCGCCGACGCTGCTGCAACGATTGGGGCCCGGCCTCGTCACCGGAGCTGCCGACGACGATCCGTCGGGCATCGCCACCTATTCGCAGGCCGGCGCGCAATTCGGCTACGGTCTGCTGTGGACCGTATTTCTGACCACGCCATTCATGATCGCGATCCAGCTCGTCAGCGCGCAGATCGGACGCGTCACCGGCAAGGGGCTGGCCGCCAACGTCGTGAAGGTCGCGCCGCGCTGGGCGGTTCTGGCGCTGGTCGCCATGCTCGTTGCCGCGAACACGTTCAACATCGCCGCCGACATCGCCGCGATGGCCGAGGCCCTCTCACTCGTCATCGGCGGCCTGAACCACGAGCACGCGTTGATCTTCGCGGCCGGCTCGACCCTGCTCCAGGTGTTCCTGCCGTACCGACGCTATTCGCCCGTATTGAAATTCCTCACCTTGGCGCTGTTCGCCTATGTCGCGACCGCCTTCACCGTCAGGATTCCCTGGAGCACGGCGCTGCTCGCCGCGGTGTGGCCGAAGGCCAATGTCAGCGGCGATTATTTTCTGATGGTGGTCGCCGTGCTCGGCACCACCATCAGCCCCTATCTGTTTTTCTGGCAGGCCTCGCAGGAGGTCGAGGAGATGAACCAGGGCAGGCGTGACAAGCCGCTTCGCCAACTCAAGCACGGCGGCCGCCCGGAGCTCGCGCGCATCAGGGCCGACACCATCTCCGGCATGCTGCTCTCCAACAGCATCGCGTTCTTCATCATTCTCACCACGGCGTCGGTCCTGCACGCCAACGGCGTCACCAACATCAGTTCGGCCACGGAAGCGGCTGAAGCGTTGCGGCCGCTCGCCGGGGATTTCACCTTTGCCCTGTTTGCGACCGGCATCATCGGCACCGGCTTGCTCGCCATCCCCGTCCTGGCGGGCTCGGCCGCTTACGGAGTCGCAGAGATCTTCGGCTGGCGTGCCACGCTGGAGGCGAAGCCGGACGAAGCGGCCGGCTTCTACACCATCATCGCCGCGGCAACCCTCATCGGCTTCGGCCTCGGCTTCACCGGAATCGACTCGATCCATATGCTGGTGTGGAGCGCGGTGCTCAACGGCATTGTCGCCGTCCCCATCATGGCGATGATGATGCTGATCGTCTCCAGCCGCGCGATCATGGGCCGCTTCAGGGCCCGCTCATGGCTGATCGCGCTGGGCTGGCTCGCCACCGCGCTGATGGCGCTGGCCGTCCTCGCTTTGCTGGGTTCATCGTTGACTGGATGACGCGACTGCGCACGATTGCCGCGCGCATTCGCCGAAGACGAGCGGTCGCAGCAGCCGAGAGCGCTACGGCGTCACGGGATTGACGGTGGGGGACGTCTTGGGTCCCGGCCGCACTGGCTCGATCGGCGACTTCGGTTTGGTCGGTAGCACCGTGGCGCCAGCGGCCCGTGCCGCGTCTCCCGTGGTCGCATACATTGCAACATGGGCCGGCTGCGTCTTGGCGCGGCTCCAGGGTCCGTGGTCGACGATCAGCATTGCAGCAATCGTCACACCCGCGACGATCAGCGCGATCACGCCGGGATGGCGGAGAGCGGCGGAGATGGAGCTTGCGAAACGGCCAATTGTCATCGAAGGATCCGCTATCTTCCCTATCGCAGGTCAATGCGATGGCGCCCCATCAGGTTCCCGTTTCCATCAAGCAAGTTCCGAGCCAACAGCGCCTTTCCTGTTGATTTGCCGAAACCAAATTCCGCGCCGTGAACACGTTTCCGACTGCTGCGCTTTCAGCACACACGCCGTCCGCCGCTTTACTCGCCCGGCGCGATTGCGTTGCTGGGCGTCGGCCGGTCGGTGATCTGCTGACCGAATAGGCTGCCGATCAGCTCAACTGCAGTACGCGCGGTCCGACCACGTTCGTCCAGGAAGGGATTTAGCTCGACGATGTCGACCGATCCTACGACGCCGGAATCGTGCAACAGCTCCATGATCAGGTGCGCCTCGCGATAGGTGGCCCCACCCGGCACTGTGGTGCCGACGCCCGGCGCCACGCAAGGGTCGAGGAAATCAACGTCGAAGCTGACATGCAGCACGCCATTGCCCGCCTTGACCCGCTCGATGACGCGGCGGATCAGGACGGCGACGCCGAATTCGTCGATCTGGCGCATGTCGACGATCCTGATCCGGCGCAAGCGCATCAACTCCTTCTCGAGCTTGTCGATCGAACGGGCGCCGAACAGGTCCAGCTTGTCCGGATTGATCGAAGCGCGCGGATCGTCACCCAGCAGGCCGTCGAGGCCGGGCTCGCCACACAAGAACGCGGCTGACATGCCGTGCATGTTTGCCGTGATCGTCGTCTCCGGCGTGTTGTAATCGGCGTGGGCATCGAGCCAGAGCACGAAGAGCTCGCGTCCACGTTCCTGCCAATGACGCGCCATCGCATTGACCGATCCCATCGACAGCGTGTGATCGCCGCCGAGGAAGATCGGCAGCGCGCCGGTTGTCGCGATCTCATAACCTTTGCGGCTCAGCACGCGCGTCCAGCGCTGGATCTCGCGGTAGTGATTGGCTTTTTCGGGCGGGCTGTCGGTGAGGTCCGGGACTCCGGCGACGGAAAGATCACCATGATCGCGGACCTCGAAATCCAGGCTTTCGAGCAGTGTCGCAAGGCCGGCGGTGCGCAGTGCGGCAGGACCCATCAAGGTGCCGCGCTGCGAGGCCCCCATGTCGATGGGAGCGCCGAGCAAGGCGATGCGCCGGGCTCGATCCGCCATGGTTCGATCGGTCACGGCTGTCTCCTGACATCAGCAAGGTTGACCTAGCCTAACAGAGATTCGCACCCGTCGTTTCCCGGGGAAGGTCCGCCCGAACAAATCATCCGGAACAAAATCCCGCGCGCTGAATTGCCCATCCAAGGCCGGCACCCGCCGTCAATCACGGCGCCTGTCGCGGATAGCCAAAGGTCATCAGACCCGCTGTTCAAAACGAGCGCTCGCGCGGATAGCCAAAGGTGTCGGCCCGCATGTCAGGCCTGGAGGTCGCGCCCGTGAGCACGGAGATACCGCAACCCACTTCCCAACCCGGTGTGGCCGAGCGTGCCATCGATGCAGCGACGGACGTCTCCCGCACGATCGGCGAGGTCGCGGGAGGCCTGCGCGCAGCTGTCGACCGCCTGACCTCTACGATCGAGGAAGCGCGAAAGCCTGGCGGAACTCTCGCGACAGTCGCGGCGATCACGCGCGAAGCACCGCTGACCAGCCTGTTCGTCGCATTCCTCTTTGGCGTCGCAATAGCGCGCCGGCGGTAGCAGCAAACCACCCTGCTCAGGCCGCGCTGACAGCCTCGAGCTCCGCGGCTAGGAACTGCTTTTCGAATGCCGCGGCAGGCATCGGACGGCCAAAGAAATATCCCTGCCCTTCCCCGCATCCCATGCTGACCAGGAGGTCGGCAGTTGCTTTGTTCTCGATGCCTTCGGCCACGACCGTCAGACCGAGCTGCTTGCTGAGGCCGATCGTCGAGCTGACGATGGCAGCATCGTCGGAATTCGCGAGAAGCCCAAATACGAACGATCGGTCGATCTTGAGCCCGTCGAGCGGAAACTTCTTGAGATAACTCAGGCTCGCATAACCGGTACCGAAATCATCGAACAGGATTCGGACGCCGAGCTCCTGAATCCGCTTGAACATGGCGAGCACACGGCGTTCGTCATGGAGCAGGATGTTTTCGGTGACTTCGATTTCGAGAAGCGATGGCGTCAGCCCCGTCGCGTCGAGCAGGGCCGCGACCGAATGCGCGAGATCGCCGGATTGAAGCTGCGAGGGCGCGAGGTTGAGCGCGACGCGCACGTTGTTGCCGGACAATTCCCAGGCTCGCGCCTGGCGGCAGGCGGTTTCCATCACCCAGTTCGCGATCCGCTCCGACAGGGCCGACGTGTTGACCACCGGCATGAACTCTCCGGGCGAGACGTAGCCGCGCACCGGATGTCGCCAGCGAATGAGCGCTTCGGCTCCGACCAGACTGCCGTCGATCAGACGAACCTGCGGCTGGTAGAATAGTTCGAACTCGCCGCGGTCGGCGGCAAGTGCCAGCTCCCGTTCCAGCGTCAGCCGGTTTTCGAGCTCCTGCCTGATCACGCTTTCGAAGATCACATGGCTGCCGCGCCGGGTCCTCTTCGCGCGGCTCAGCGCCAGATGGCCATTGCTCAGGAGATCATCGGCCTTTTGCCCACCTTCCGGATAGACGGCAACGCCAACGCTGATCCTGACGCGGTGCTGTCGCGCGCCCGTTGCGAGTGGCGCTTCAAACGCGTGCGCGATCCGCTCGGCAAACGCTGCGATCGGCTCGCCGACTTTCGCGCAATCGATCGCTATGGCAAATTCGTCCCCGCCGAGCCGGGCCACGATCGCCTTACCATCGACTTCGCTCTGGAGACGCTCGGCAACCGCGCGCAGCACGAGGTCGCCGGCCGAGTGTCCGAGCATGTTGTTGATCTCTTGGAAGCCGTCGAGCCCGAGCACGAGCAGGGCGATGCCGGAAGACCGCCGCTCTGCCGCACGGATCAGATCGGTGAGGCCAGCTTGCAGCATGCTCCGGTTGGCAAGCCCGGTCAGCGCGTCGTGTTCGGCCAAGTATCGAATACGCTCAACTTCACGTTTGCGGACCGAAATATCGCGCAGGATCGCTCCGTATTGGAAGCCGTCCGTTCCCTGCCAGCCCGAGAAGCTCGCCTCGACCGGGAAGGTCTCCCCATTCTTGCGCCGGGCCTCGAACTCGACGACGACCGCCCCGCCCGGAACGAGAAGCGCCTGGCGCGCCGCGTCGTGCATGGACGGCCTTGTACCGCCGTCCACCGGCAAAGCGGACAGCGTTTCGAACGGGCGGCCAATGATCTCGGCCGGCAGGTAGCCGAAGATCGCGCTCGCGCCGGGATTCCAAACCGTGATCCGGTGATCCTCGTCGGTGCAGACGAGCCCGTCGCCGAGCGACATCGCGATGCGATGAAAGCGGCTCTCTGCAATGCGTCCGAGCAGGCTACGAAAATCGATTTCGTCCAGCGCAGTTGCGGTCAGATAGGCAACAGTGGCGATGTGAAACAGCGATGTGTCGATGACAAGAGCCCACCTCGCCTGCACCAAGGCCGCGACCAGTTCGAGGCCCATCCCGGCCGCGATGAGGATCGCGACGCGAATTCCTGGTGCGAAGCGGCGCCACGAATACATCATCAGCGCGCAGATCACGCCCAGCCCAAGGATCATGCCGATATCGGACGTCCAGCGCAGCATCCGGTTCTGAAAGATGGATTCAGCAGCCAGCGCCTGGAGAATGGGCCCTGAGATGATCTTGCCGTTCGGAACGCTGAACCGGTCTCCGAGCTCGAGCGCTGTCGCACCGACGATGATCTTCTTGTCTTTCAGCTTGCCGAGCGTGGTGGTATCGCCGCGTAGCACGTCGACATAAGAGACAGTGGGAATGGTGGCCGCACGGATACTGAAATCTATCAGGAAGGGCGGCCGCCGATTGGCATCCTGTCCCGCCAGCACGACCGCCATCGAAGGCATGAAGGCGTCGCCGAGCTTCTCGCCGAACGGATAGCGACGAACGAGTCCGTCGGATTCGACTGCGACATTGACGACGGCCGGCCACGACTGTTGCCGAACGACTTGAGGGGGCGGTTGACGTGAGCCGGACCACCATTCGGCGTCGGCTGCTTGAAGGACGGCAGGATGGTCGAGCCGCCGACCTCACGGAGCGCATTGACGAAAGCCTCGTCCGATGCAGGATCCGACGGCGTGCTGAAATCGACATCCAAGGCGACGTCCTGCGCTCCCGCGGCCTCGAGCCTGCGCAGCAGCGCGGCGTGCAACCTGCGCGGCCAGGGCCAGACCCCGATCTGGTCGATCGACGGCGCGTCGATAGCCACGACCACGACATTGCCGCTGGCGTCACGTGACTGCCAGGCGAAGCGCAGGTCGGTGAGCGCGTTGCGAATCGAACCGTGCCATCCCGTAGACAGCACGATCGCAAGCGCGATCACAACCAGAATATGTGGCCGATAGCGTTTCACTGATCCTCTCGCGCCCCGCTCCAGCGGGTGCGCCCCTCATCCCCTAGCAAACCGCCTCAGTGTCGGTCGCGGCCATGGCCATTGCTGCCGTGACCGCCGCCATTCCAATTGCCGTTCCCGTTGTTGTTCCAGCCGTTCCCAGTGGCGCCGTTGTTGCCGCCGTTGCCGTTACCATTGTTGCCATTGCCGGAGTTGGCATTTCCGTTGCCGCCCGAGTTTCCGTTGTTGGCCGCCGCGGCGACTATTGCGGCGCCCGGAATCGACGAGCCGCTACCGCCAGCCGTTGCGGCACCGCTCGTCGTTGCGGCAGTCTCAATCGCGCCGTTGGATGCGCTCGTGCTGGTCCGGTTGTCGCTCCGGACCGTCTCGGCACCTGTGCTGGCATTGGCGTGGCGCACCTGGCCGCGAGCCACAGTGCCGTGGGCAAGTCCGCGCGTCACCTTATGGAAGTTGAGCTTGACCTCACCGAGCGAGCTCGAGATCCGCACGACGCCGGCCTTGGGGACATGACCTCCAGCCGCCTGATGGGATGGCGCGCCGGCCGTCTTGGTCCCCTTGTCGATCGGACCGAGCGCATGGATGGCACCGCCGTTCGCCGCATTGCGCGGCGCCGACAGCCCTGACTTCGGCACGGGAACACGCTCGATCGTCGCGGCGCGCGGCTTGCCGTGCTCGATCGGATTGAACGTCCCGGCACCGCTTAGGCTGATGCCGGATTTGCCGTGCTCAAGGACGGTGGCCGCTTGTCCCGGCATGACCTGTGCAATTTGTCCCGTCTTGAAGTCGGAGACTTCGACCTGGCCGCGGAGCACGCCGACCTTGGTGCTACCCGCTCCCACCGTGACGCTGAATTGCGTTCCCTTGACCACAGCGGCCAGATAGGGCGTCTCGACCTCGAAATGCTTGACGTTGCGCTTCTCGACCTCGAGCAGGATCGAACCTGCCTGCTGCATGATGGTGGTCGAGAGCCCTTCCTTTTTCTCCGCCGGCAAGCCGACCACCGAATTAGGCGAGATCAGAATCGTTTCCTCACCGCGGACAAGCAGGACGCGTCCATTGCGTCCGGTACGAATGGTATCGCCCGGTTTCAGCGTCCCTTCCTGGCTCAACGACACCTGCTGGGTGCCGTTCGTCGCGAGCCAGACCTCGCCCGAGGACTTGCTGACGGACCAGACGCCGTCATCTGCCGCGAACGCGCTGGAGGTCGTTCCCAGGATCAGCACTGCCAGCAAGGCGCGCCGCATTCCAACTTTGCCGAACATGATGATCCTCAGTCCGCGTTACAGTCAGGCCTGAGGGGGTATCCGAGATCACTCAAGATAGGATTATCGGACAGCCGCGAGCAGCGCGACCGGATTAACCAATCGGTGACCATAAAAAACTATGAAAAATCATGCGGCTAACGAACCCTTACCGCCCTCGAGGACAGTCTCCGTCGAACTACGGAGACGGGTTTACTGCGCGTGGCGAGAAACGGCATCTTCTTACCGCGCTGGTGTTGTTGGGCCTCATTTTCACGGAAGTTCCACAGACATTCGCGCAGCAGGCGAACCAGCCGGGATTCGATCCGCGCCAGCCCGAGAAATACTTTGAAAACCAAACCGAGCGGGACTCGCTGAACCGGCCTCCGGTCAAGCTGTCGGGTGTCGACCGGCCCAGTACGGGCGGCGACACCAAGCCGCAGTTCGTGCTGCGCGGGATCAGCGTCATCGGCGCTCGCGCCATCTCCCCCGATCGCATCGCAGCGGTCTATCAGCCTTATCTCGCCAAGAAGGTTTCGCAGGCGGACCTCGCCGCGATCGCCGGCACGATCAGCGACCTCTACCGCGAAGCCGGATTCCACTTGAGCCGGGCCATCGTGCCGCCGCAGGACATTGCCGACGGCCACGTCCGCATCCAGGTCATCGAAGGCGCAATCGTGCAGGCCGAGCTGAAAGGCGACGGCGCCGAGCAGTTCGGCGTAAGGCCGATGCTCGGCCCGGTTCTGGCCGAACAACCGTCGCGGCTGGCAACACTCGAACGCCAGCTCTTCCTGATCAGCGGCAAGCCGGGCGTCCGGATCACCGACACCGCGCTGGAAGAGATCGGTGGTACGACCGGCCGCTTCCGCCTGACCATCTATCTGAAGACCTGGCACGTCTTCTCCTCATTCGGCCTGGACAATCTCGGATCGTCGTCGGTCGGTCCCTGGCAAACCTACGCCACCGGCGCGTTCAACTCCTATCTCGCGCCCGGCGACGCGCTGACGGTCAACCTGTCGACCATTGCCAACGATCCCCGCGAGCTCGGCTTCGTACGCCTGTCCTATGACGCGCCCGTCGGCGTCGACGGTGTCCGCCTCGGTGCTTCCGTCCTGTACAGCGCGGTCCGGCCGGGTGACGCACGCCGCCTCGACAGCGACATCACCACCACCGAAGCTTTCGAGGTGCGAGCAAGCGCCGTGCCCTTCATGTCGCAATCCTCCGGGCTGACGCTTACCGTCGCCGGGACCTTCAGCAACGTGTCCGAGCATGACATCTACGGCCCCTGGTACAACGACCACATCAGGACCGTCAGCCTGACCGCCGACTACCGGCTCCAGGATCGCTTCGGCGGCACCAATCTCGCGACGCTGACCTACCGCCAGGGCCTCGACATCTTTGGCGCATCGCATTTCGACGATGATCTGTTATCGCGCGACGGCGCCTCGTCGAACTTCTCGGTGCTGAACTTCTGGTTCACGCGCTACCAGACGCTCAACGACGCCTGGTCGCTCAAGCTCTCGGCTGCGAGCCAGACGGCATCACGGCCATTATTCACCTCGCAGCAATTTTATCTTGGCGGCGCGGCCTTCGGCCGAGGCTATGGCGCAGCCGAGATCAGCGGTGACAACGGCCTTGCCGGCTCGGCCGAACTGCGCTTCGATCAGAAGCTCAATTTCCGCTATTGGGCGGGCTATCAGCTCTACGTCTTCGGCGACGCAGGCGCAGTCTGGAATGACGGTTATCGCCTGAGCGATGGGCTGTCGCTGACATCGGCCGGAGCCGGCGTGCGGTTCTTCCTGCCATACGATCTCCAGGCCGATCTCGGCGTGGCGGTCCCCTTGAGCTACCGGGCGCCGGACAACGAGCGCCGTAGCCCGCGCTTCCTTTTCACGCTCTCGAGCGCGTTCCGGCTCTGCCCCGATCGCAACAAGGCCGGCTGCCTTTAACTGTTGTCTGGTGCGATGGCACCCGGGCGGCGCTTTCGGGGCGCCGCTCACAGACTTGCCTAAATTTAATCCCGTAACCCGCTCACGATCGCTCGATCCGGGAGTTCCCAATGACCACGTTCAGTCAAAATTGATTGAGAACGAAGCGATGAAGAGGGTGTTTGCAATCCTGGCGTTTCTCTGCGTCCTCGGCGTCGGGGAATATCTTGTCGTGAGCCGGTTCGCGATCCGCCATGAGACCTTGACCCTGTTCGACGCCTCGCGCCAGCGTCCGATCGCGGTCGAGATCGCCGTGCGGCGCGACTACGAGACCAAGGCCAATCTGGGCCTCTGGAAGCTTCCGCTCGCCATCATCAGCAACGGGAACACTGTCAAGGCTACCGAATATTCCTTCCTTGCCAACGTGCTCGCCGCGCGAGGCTATCTGGTTGCCAGCATCCAGCAGGACTTGCCGAGCGATCCGCCATTGATGACCCATGTCGGTCAGCCCTATGTCGGCCGGCGCGAAGTCTACATCCGTTGCGAAGCAAACATCCTCTTCGTGCTGGGCGAACTGAAGAGACGGCAGGAGAACGTCGAATACGAGCACATCACGCTGGTCGGCCATTCCAATGGCGGCGATGTCTCCATGTATGTCGCCCATCAGCACCCCGAGTTGGTGTCGAAGGTGATCACGCTCGACAATCTGCGGGTGCCTTTCGTGCTCAGCGATCATCTGAAGATTCTCTCGTTCCGCTCGAAGGATCCTCATTTCTTGACCGACCCCGGCGTCCTGCCGACGCCGGAACAGGCCAAGGCGCGCGGCATCGACATCGTCCACACCGGCGCACAACATACCGAGATGAGCGACCGCGGTCCTGATGCGGTCAAGGAGAAGATTCAGGCGACGCTCGACCATTTCCTGCGCGACAGTGCCAGCAGCGCGCTGGCCCCCGCCGATACGGGAAGCCCGATGATCATGAATCCGGGCGACTATTAGCCGGGAGCGCTTTGCGGCAGATCAAGGCGGCTAGCGAGCCGGCAAGCTAGAAGTGCGGTGCCGCGTCGGAGAGACACGTGTCGCACTAAACCGAAAGTCTCGATGCGAAAAGCCTTGATACGAAATGTCTCGGCCGGCCCGCGGGTGCAGCGGTTTTGCGAAAAATCATGCTCAAACAATACCCTGACGATTCATCCCGAACGATCACGACCTGCCACAAATGCAAATCCCTGCCGGAGGACCGGCAGGGATCAGCAGAAAGGATGACGGACGGCGAATGAAATCATCCGGTGGCCCGTCATGGACCTGCGCAAGTATCGAAGCGCGGATCTCCATGCCACACAAGATCAATTTGCGGGCACGTTGTACACACGCCGAGAATCAGGACGACTTGCCCTTGCCTGATTGCATGAGACTGCCGGTCATCTGGCGCATGTGATCTCCGGCGCTGGTGAACTGACTGCGCAGGAAATCGGACTGGATTTGCATCGCTTCCTGGAGATCGGTGGCATGCACCAGCTTGCGGGCATGCTCGAAGGCCGACTTCATGTTCTGCTCTGTGAAAGCCAGCGCCTGCTTCGACACCTCAGTCCCCGCGCCGGGAACGGTCGACATCGATTTGGTGGCGGCTTCAAAAAACATGCCGAATGCCTTTTCCGCCTGGTCGATCGTCTTTTCGGCCAAATCGCGCAGTTCGGCCGGAACCTCGAGCTTTGGTTCAATCATGGTCGCACTCCTCCCTTTTCCCAACTGAATACCACACTTGCCGGACCGCCTTCCAGCGGCCAGCCTCGGGGGAACGACGCCGGCGAGCCAGGTTCTGGCAAGAAAAGAGGGGAGACGAATGGACCCGGCACGCGGCCGGATTCAGCACAAGGGGTGCTCGGGAAGAGCTTCTTCGGTGGCGAGATCTTCGACCAGCTTGATCACTTCGAAACGCTGCCGAGGCGCGAGCTTCAGGAATGCGCGGAGCAGACGCAGACTTTCGACAGTGCTGCTTGTAGGCACACCGAGCTTGAGATGCAGCTCAGCCGCGAAATCGAGGTTTTTCATCTCGCACCTATGACAAGCATCGGCCTTCGTGATCCACTCGAGAACCGAACGCCGCAACAGAACCTATCCCGACGAACTCTAGGCCGGGGCGCCCGCCGGATTGGCACGCTGAACGACATCTAAACGGCGGCCCCAACCATCTGGTTGTAACTATGCCAAGCAACAACCTATCCGGCAAGCTCAATCGTGGGTATTGCGATGCTTCGTCTGCATCACGCCACGGTGATTCCGGATATCAGGAATACCGACCGCCGTCACCCACCTGCGTCAAGAAGTGGCAACAATTACGCACACAACCCCTGATCGCGGGCAATCCGGCGCGTACCCGTTATCGTTGAGTCCAATCGCCGCGGTTGCATCGCCAGCATGAAAGTCGATTTTGCAGCCGGTCTCCGGTCTCGGTCCTGGCGCTGCTGCTCGCGGCAGGATCCATCCGTCTGGATTCCGCCGTGAACCGTTGTCCGCGAGCGAGCGACCAAGCCGTTGCGGCACGGCCACGCAGATACGGGCGCCATGGCTGTAGACTCTTTGATTTGGGCGCGCGTCAGCACCAAGAGGACGACGGCATGCTTTCTCGCTGCGATCTCATCAAGGGCGCCGCGGTCGCGCTTCTCACCCTTTCGATACAAGGCGCATGGGCCCAGGAGACCAAGATGAACCTGTTCAAGATCGTCACCATCAAGGACGAAATCGTCGTCGGATTGTCAGCGGAGGAGCTTCAGGCGCTCGGCGGCAATGATGCGAGCGCCGTTGCACACGCGCTGGCACAGAAGGGCGATCTCACCGTCTGGCAATACAACGTGCATCGTGGGCCGAACGGCGAATTACAGCAAGCGCCGACTGCAAAGATCGGGCTTCTGGCCAACGCCTCGCTCCGCGTCGAGCCTTACACCACACCCTACCAGATTGTCCCTCATCCCTAAGCAACGGGCTGCGACGCCGGCGGCCAAGGCCGCCGGCGTCGCGCAATCATCTACGCCGGTCCGCTCGCGGCGTTCCCGTCTCCGTCGCGAAGCCGTAGACCAACGCCAGCCGATCCAGGCATTCGCGAAAACGCCGCGCAAAATAATCGTTCCAGCGCTGCGTGCGGACGGCGCGACGTTGCCCGATCTGATCCATGGTCAGACCAAGCACCAGCACGTCGTGCACCAGCGCGGCGCCATCGGTGCCGAGCTCGCGCTCGGCCCGGTTCAGCCGCAGCACCGCCTGTCGCTGGCTCTCGGTGACCGGCTCGCGCGTGCCGGCACCATCGACATATTCGCGCGTCGTATCCACCGCTTGGGGGCCGCGCTCCGCCCGCTCCCAATCGTTCTGGAAGGCGCGGCCGCCGCGGTATTGCGCCTCGTCGATCTGGTGGTGCGCGTGCAGCCGGCCGAGCGGATCGCTACGGATCGAGCGGATGGCCAGGATCTTCTCACCTGAATCGAGCGCGAGCGGATTGTCCACCTCGACCTCCGCCACCTCGGCGTTGAACGGCACCTCCCGGGACCGCCGGTCGTAGATCTGCGCCAGTTTGTAAGATTTGTTGCGTCGGGCACGAGCCACTCGGATTCTCCTTGCAAGTCTGACGATTGAACGGACGGCTGCACCTTCAGGCGGCCGAAACCAACTTCAGCACGACGGGGCCTGCGACACGGGCAGACCCAGCCTCGGAACGGCGGGTCAGGCGGGCATGCGGTGTGCAATAGCTGGAGCTCGGCTGGCGGGGGTGGCCGCAGAAGGTGATCTCCTCTCCGTCCTTGTCGCCGCCATAGGGATAGCGGCAGTCGGTCGGCTCGAGCTCGACCAGTTGGATCAGGCGCGGCTGGACGCCGACGCAACGCAACTTGACCCGCGCCGCAGGCTTCATCGCCGACTTCGGCGGCAGATTCAGGTTCGGCAACGCCGCCCGGCGCGGCGAAAGCAAGCTGGGTTCATCCGGCACGATCGACGGGCTCGTCATCCATTGCGGCACGACGAGCCCGAGCCGCTTGGCGCGGCCGACCACCGCGCTGCGCGTGTAAGCCGTTCCAAACCTTGCGTTAATCTGTCTTCCGATCTCTGCATAAGACATGCCTTTGAGAAAATAGTCGCGAAGCGCGTCGGAATGCTCCGACGGCCAATGGCCCGGTTCCATGCTGCTGTCCTGTGATGCGCCTCCCACCAACGAACGACCGGGAGGCGAAGCACACATTCCGTTATTCCGAATAGGGTGTCAAGCAATAATTCTGATATTCATAATTGCATCAATTCCGAATTTCGGATTATAAGAGGCGAGACGGTGCGCAATCGAGGGAATCACCATGTTGGACGTAGCAATGATCGAGCGGGGCCTGGAGAAGACGGGCAAGAGCAAGGGCGGCCTCGCGGCGGCTATGGGCGTGCGCCCCGGCGCGGTGTCGGAGATCCTCGGCGGCGAGCGCCTGGTGAAGGCCTCGGAGATCATTCCGATCATGGAATATCTCGAGCTCAATCTCGCGCCGATCATGGGCCGCGTCGGAGCCGGCGCGGTGATCGAGCCGGACTATGAACAGGTTCCGCCGGAAGGTCTCGGCGACGTCACGCTGCCCTTCCCCATCATGGAAGAGACGATCGCATTCGAGATCGTGGGCGATTCGATGCTGCCCAAGTACGAAAGCGGCGACGTGATCGTGGTCTACAAGGACCAGCGCCATCCGCTGTCGAGCTTCTACGGCGAAGAGGCGGTGGTCCGGCTCAAGACCGGCGAGCGCTATCTGAAGACCATCGAGCGGGGAAAATCACCCTCTGTCGTCAATCTCACGAGCTTCAACGCCAAGCCGATCGTCGGCGTCAAGCTCGACTGGGTCGGGGAGATCTGCCTGTCCATGCCCAAGGGGCAGCTTGAGCGGCTGCGCGCGAAATCGGCGCGCCCCCGCAAGAAGGGCAAGTAAGGGAGCGCACGGCCTGCGATTTCTTGAATACCGAAATCGCGATTGACAACATTCCGATTTTCAGAAATAAACTATGCCGCGTTCCCGACCACGGGGCGCGGCAGGATCGTTTTCATGCAATATTTCGTCGTGATGATCGATTATGGGCGGCGGGGCCGCGAGGCGGTGGTCGATCCCGAAATCACAAGGCGCGAGGTCGTCTCCCGGATCGCCTCGGGCGAATACCAGAACATCTCGTTCATCCACGAAATCGTCGAGAATGCGGTCGAGGATGTGACCGAGGCCATCCTGAGTGAGGCTGCCTTGCCCCAAATCCCGCCCGAAGATGTCGACCTCCAGGCAATCCGCCTTGATCACACCCGCGATCTGCACAAGCACGATCGGACGTGACGCAAGCTGGGCAGCTCGCGTCACGGCCCGACCGAGCATCAGACCAGGAGAACGGTCGATCCCGTGGTCTTGCGCGCCGCAAGATCGGCATGGGCCTTGGCGGCCTCCTTCAGCGGATAGGTCTGGTGCACCTCGATCTTGACCGCGCCGGACTTGACGACGTCGAACAGTTCGTTCGCCATCGCAACCAGATTTTCGCGCTTGGCGGCGTAGGTGAACAACGTCGGACGCGTAACATAGAGCGAGCCCTTCTGGGCGAGCAGGCCGAGATTGAGCGGCTCCACCGCGCCGGAGGACTGGCCGAACAGTGCGGCGACACCGAGCGGCGCGAGGCAGTCCAGCGACTTCAGGAACGTGTCCTTACCGACGGAGTCGTAAACCACCGGCACTTTCTTGCCACCGGTGATCTCGTCGACCCGCTTCACGAAATCTTCCCGGGTATAGATGATCACATGGTCGCAGCCATGCGCCTTGGCGAGCTTCGCCTTCTCGTCGTTGCTGACCGTGCCGATCACGGTCGCGCCGAGATGCTTGGCCCACTGGCTCAAGATCAGGCCTACACCGCCAGCCGCGGCATGAAGCAGGATGGTATCGCCCGCCTTCACCCGATAAGTCTGTCGGATCAGATATTGCGTGGTGAGCCCCTTGAGCATCATCGCCGCCGCGGTCTTGTCATCGACGCCGTCGGGCAGCTTCAGCAGACGATCGGCGGGAATCAGCCGGGCCTCCGAATAGGCCCCGAGCGGCGAGGCGCCATAAGCGACGCGATCGCCCGGCTTCAGATCAGTGACGCCGGGCCCGACCTCCTCGACGACGCCGGCCGCCTCGCTGCCGAGCCCGCTCGGCAGTTGCGCCGGATAAAGGCCGGAACGGTTATAGATGTCGACGAAATTGAGGCCGACAGCGGTGTGGCGGATGCGCGCTTCGCCGGGTCCAGGCTTGCCGACGCTGACCTCCTCCCAGACCAGGACTTCCGGACCGCCGGTTTTGTGAAAGCGAATGGCATGCGTCATGGGCGTGCTCCCTTATCGTTGAGGTGAAAGTCCGAACACCGGATCGGCCTGTCAAATAGGCATTTGGTCCGCCCGTTACAGTACAGAGCCGTAACAAGAATGTCACAGCGAACGACAAACGGTCGTCGTTCCGTCTCTGTTCGAAAGAGTTGATGAGGGCTCCAGAGCAACCGGAAGTATTTTTTGCGCGGGGTTGATGGTCGCCTGCGAGGGAGAGCCGAGATGCCAGCTTATGTTCAGCATCATCTGGATATCGAGATCGCGCCTGTGATTTGCCCCACCTGCATGGGGTTCCTGCCGATGTATGTGCGCGAGGTCGAGCCGCATTGGAGTCTTGCCAAGATCGACTTCGTCTATGAATGCGCCGATTGCGGAGCCGAGCTTAGACAGACGATCCGCAAGCCGGAGCCGCTGCGGCACTGATCGCGACCGGCGCCCCGCTCGACTATTTGCGCGAAGCGGAAAAAGCGCCTTTCGCGCGGGTCTGAGGTCTCCCAAACGAGGCTTGTTCTTTGCCGGGAACGCAGGCAGAACAAGCCTCAACCAAGACCTTTGGGAGCGCCCATTCGTGGCAGATCAGAAGGCCTCGACCTCGATCGAGGCAGTGGAGAGCGGCCTCGCCGCGCAAGGTTATATCGCGAGCCGGCAAATCGCGACCGCCGTCTATTTGTCGCAGCAAATCGAGAAGCCGATCCTGGTCGAGGGCCCCGCGGGCGTCGGCAAGACCGAGCTTGCCAAGGCCATCGCCGCCTGGCGCGGCATGAAGATGATCCGCCTGCAATGCTACGAGGGCCTCGACGAGGCCAAGGCGCTCTATGAGTGGAAATACGCCAAGCAGCTTCTCTACACGCAGATCCTCAAGGACAAGCTCGGCGAAGTGCTCGGCGGCGCGCAGACGCTGCACGCCGCGCTCGACCAGCTCCATGATTTCGGCGACGTGTTCTTCTCCAAGGAGTTCGTCGAGCCCCGCCCCCTGCTCCAGGCGCTGGAGCAGCCGGGTGGCTGCGTGCTCTTGATCGACGAGATCGACAAGTCGGATGCGGAATTCGAATCGCTGCTGCTGGAGATCTTGTCCGACTTCCAAGTCACGATCCCCGAACTCGGAACCGTCTCGGCCATCACGCCGCCGACCGTGATCCTCACCTCCAATAGCGAGCGCGACCTCGGCGACGCCCTGAAGCGGCGCTGCCTGCATCTGCATATCGGCTTCCCCGAGCAGCGGCTGGAGGAGCGCATCGTCGAAAGCCGCGTACCCGGCATTTCGCAGACGCTGCGCCGGCAGATGGTCGGCTTCATCCACGAGATCCGCTCGCTCGATCTGAAGAAGCTGCCCTCGGTCAGCGAGACCATCGACTGGGCGCGCGTACTTGTGTTGCTCCAGGCCGCCGAGCTCGACACCGAGATCATCAAGGACACGCTCAACGTGCTTCTGAAATACGAAGCCGACATCGAGGCCGCAGCGCCGCAGGTGACGACCTTCATTGCCAAGGCGGCGCGGTCCAACGTCTTCGGTTGACGCCGATGCGCGAGAATCTCCATCGTTTCTTTCGGGCGGCGCGCGGCGTCGGCGTTCACGTCTCGCCTGCCGAAAGCATCGATGCGATGCGCGCTGTCGCGCAGGTCGGCATCTCCGACCGCGCCGTCCTGCGCGACGCGCTGCTCCTGACACTTGCCAAGTCGCGGGACGAGAAGCTCGCGCTCGGCGACTGCTTTGATCTCTTCTTCAGTCAGCCGGAGCCGCGGCAAGACCAGCCCGAAGCCGACAATAACGACACTCCGCAGGACGCGGATCGGACGCCTTCCTCCGGCGCTCCCGAAGGTTTGGGCCCGCTCGCGCAGATGCTGCTATCGCAGGACCGCGATACGATCGCGGCCGCCATCGCCAGCGCCTCCGGGGCGGCCTCCCTTTCCGACATCCGCTACTCCACCCAGCGCGGCATCTTTTCCAGCCGCATCCTCGACGCCATGGGCCTCCAGCGCCTGCGCGACGATCTGGAGGAGCTGACCGCAACCAACCCGGCACAGGCCGAACGTCTACGCGCCGCGCTCGACGCCTTACGCGAAGCCGTGCGCGATACGGTCTCTCAGGGGCTTGCACTCTATGCCCGCGAGGAGGCCGAAAACCTCCGCAACGAGATCCTGCGCAATGCTCCGCTTGCCCGCATCGAGCGGCGCCAAGTCGCCGAGATGCGCGCTCTCATCCGCCAGATCGCGCGCCGGCTGCGCGAGCGCTATTCCAAGCCGCGCAAGCGCCAGCGCCGCGGCCATCTCGACGTTCGGCGCACGCTCCGCCGCAACGCGGCCTGGGGCGGCGTGCCGTTCCTCACGGCATGGAAGCGCAAGCATCGCGACCGGCCGAAGATCGTAGCCCTGTGCGACGTCTCGGGCTCCGTTGCGCAAGTATCCGATTTCTTTCTGCTGCTGATCCACTCTCTGCACGAGGTGGTCGACGATGTCCGCTCCTTCGCCTTCTCCTCGCACCTGATCGAGGTCAGCGAGATCCTGGAATCGAAGTCGCCGGAGGAGGCGATGTCCGAGATCATGTCCAAGGTCGGTTTCGGCTCGTCGGATTATGGCTCTTCGCTGGTCGATTTCGAGAAGGGGTTCATGAGTTCGCTGACGCCGCAGACCACGGTGATCGTGCTCGGCGATGCCCGCAGCAACAATCTCGACCCGCGCGCCGACATTTTGCGCCGGATCGCCGACCGCTCGAAGCGACTGGTCTGGCTCAATCCCGAGGGTCGGCTCGCCTGGGGCTTGGGCGATTCCGAGATGCCGCGCTACGCGACCTTCTGCAGCGTCGTGCGCCAATGCGCCACGGCGCAACAGCTTGAGCGCGCCGTGTCCGATATCGTGGCGACTTATCAGTGAGCAACAATGGCCGCCAGCGTCAGGCGGCGTTCGGCTCGGCCTGCGCGAGATTGCACTCCCGAAAGTGATGGGCGATTTCGTCGAGTGCGCGCTGCTCCCACTCCTGAGCCCGTGCGAGCCAGAATACTATCGATCATCATTTCTGTGCATATTGCGACGCGGAATGGGACACCGACCCTTCCTGTGCACTGCGATAGTTCGCAGCGCAACATCAAGTACAGATCATCAATTAGTGATCGAGAATCGGAACGATGTTCGTGCGCGAACGATCTTAACGCTTGTGGCGCAACGAAGTGCGGCAATTTGTGAAGAGACATTCTAAACGACGCACCGAATTCTCGACTCATTGTCGTCGCATGGTTTTCATGCGGTGCCGCTAACAGGGGCGCGCGACTGGACTATCGCTTGAGGCAAAATGAGCAACGACGTTGACTTCGATCTTTCGCCGGACCAATGGGAAGCTCTGCGCACACTTCGCAATTCGACGTCGAGCGGTCGCCTCTCGAAGGCTTACATGATCGAAAGTCTCGTCAAGCTCGGCCTCGTCGTCATCGATGACGGCGTGCCGGCGATGACCCCCGCGGGACGCAGGGTGCTCGTGCGCGGATCATGCCGGCTGCTGGATCTCGTGGCATGACACGGGCGCACGACGACTGACCGCGGGCCCTGCGGCTCCTCGGCGGCCACACGATGAGTCCCCGCCCCGCGGTGCACCGGTGAAGAGGTGCCGCGCGGCGTCCCCGATATCACGCCTGCGATACTTCCGGGATCTTCGCGACAATCTGGCACGGTTGTTGCTCCTTTTTTGACGCTCAAGACGCGTCAGACCGGGGTAGTCCACCATGTCGACCATCACTGCGGCACCCGCCGCCGAGCCGAAGCCGCTCTATACCTCGCTCTTCGTCCAGGTCCTCGCCGCTCTGGCGCTTGGCGTGATCCTGGGGATGGCGGTTCCGGACTTCGCCGTCGGGCTCAAGATCCTCAGCGACGCCTTCCTGAAGCTGATCTCGATGATCGTGGCGCCGATCGTGTTCTGCGTCGTCGTGCACGGCATTGCCGGCGCGGGTGATCTCAAGAAGGTCGGTCGGGTCGGCGTCAAGGCGCTGGTCTATTTCGAGGTCATGACGACGGTGGCACTCGTCGTCGGCCTGCTGCTCGCCTACATCTTCGGCCCCGGCCACGGCATGAACATCGATCCCTCGACCCTCGATGCCAAGGCGCTCAACACCTATGCCGACAATGCCCACAAGCTGTCCGGCGGCGGCATCGGCGCCTTCCTGATGAACGTGATCCCGACCACCTCCTTCGATGCACTTTCGCGTAACGACGTGCTCCAGGTGCTGTTCTTCGCGGTGCTGTTCGGCGTCGGCCTAGCGCTGGTCGGCGGCGAGAAGGGCGCGCTCATCACCTCCGTCATCGACGCGGCCTCCACCGTGCTGTTCCGCGTCATGGGTCTGATCGTGCGCGTCGCGCCGCTCGGCGTGCTCGGCGCGGTCGCCTACACCGTCGGCAAATACGGCGTCGGCTCGCTGAAGCAGCTCGTGTCTCTGGTACTGCTGTTCTATGTCTCGGTCGGCATCTTCGTGCTCGGCGTGCTGGGTGGGGTGATGGCGCTCGCAGGCATCAACATCCTCAAATTCCTCGCTTACCTGCGCGAGGAGCTGACCATCGTGCTCGCCACCGCATCGTCGGATGCGGTGCTGCCCCAGATCATGAAGAAGCTGGAGCGCATGGGCGTGAAGGACTCCGTCGTCGGTCTGGTCATTCCGACCGGCTATTCCTTCAACCTCGACGCCTTCTCGATCTATCTCACACTTGCGGTCGTCTTCATCGCGCAGGCCACCAACACGCCGTTGTCCTTCGGTGATCTCCTGCTGGTGCTCGGCGTTTCGCTCATCACCTCGAAGGGTGCGCATGGCGTGCCGGGCTCGGCCATCGTGATCCTGGCCGCCACATTGAACGCGGTGCCGAGCATCCCCGCGATCGGCCTTGTGCTGGTGCTGTCGGTCGACTGGTTCATCGGCATGGCCCGTGCGCTCGGCAATCTCGTCGGCAATTGCGTGGCCACGGTCGTGGTCGCGGCCTGGGAAGGCGACCTCGACCGCGCCAAGGCGGCCAAGGTGCTCGAAGGCGGCGAGCTTGTGGACGTCACGGCGGGGTAAGATCGATCAGTCATTCCACTGGAGGAGCGGCGTTCCATACGCCCTCCTCCAGACAGACAGAAAGCGCGGAAACCAGGAGTGGGCCACCGCGCCCTTGTAGGCCCAGGTTCGATACTTCAGACCGTGTTCCGAGATCAGCTCCTGATAGCCGCCGTGGACTTCGGTGGCGGTGCGAATGTCCTTCAATATACCTTGCGCGCAGGCCCGGTAGGTATCGCCCCCCGAGGCCTCATCGAAGTCCAGCATACGATCTGCAAACTCGACATTGAACGTAGGCCAGGACGAACGCCCCTGATAGGCCGGTGCCGCGATCTTGTGGATGATCTTGTTGCGCGGATTATCCGCCGACACCAGGAAGTGGAACGTGCTGGGGATGCGAAAGCGCGGTTCGGCGATGATGAGATCCGCCGTCGCCGCGAACAGCGCGCGCTCGGTGGCATCGTTCATATCCCAGAAGCCGCGATGCACGCTGACGAAATCCAGCGCAACCGACGATACCGGTGAGCTCGCGGGACCATCCAGGGAATGCCTGATATGGCCATCCTTGCCGAATAGGCGGAGCAGGTCGTTCTTGTACTGCGCGAGGTCGCGCCCGAGCAGCCGCTTCAGCTCGTTCTCGTTGACGATCCCGAGCTGCACGCCCCACACGAAGGTCGTGTAGACCGAAGCATTGGTCACGAAGCGCCTGCGTTCGGCGCGGGTGTCTGTTGCAGCGGAGCGAGGTGCGTGGACATCGCAAAGCAAATATCCGGTGCCGTCATCATTGAACGGTTCGAGCTCGCCTGCGAGCTCGAGGATCGCCCGCTTCAGGTCATCGCCATATTCGGCCAGCAACAGGCGGCCTGCATGTGCGCATTGCGACATCGCCAGATAGGACGACGTCCTCTCCTCGGCAGAGATCATCTGCTGGAGGCCGGCGAGAATGCCGAGCAGCGTATCCGAGGGCCGCGAGAAATAGTTCACGCCGAGATACCGGCCGCGGCCCGCCGGCACGAGGGTCGTGGTGACGACGTTGGCGCGAACCGCCTCCAGCAGCAGGCGCACGCTCTTCTCGAGCAGACGTACCCGCCGCACCGCGTCCTGCGAGGACATGATCGTGTTGGGATCGAGCACGTCAGGATAGAACCAGGCGAAGTCGCGGGGATAATAGGCGGAGGCGTGCGGCGCGCCCGTGACGAGGAAGGCCTCGCTCACCGAGAACGCGCTGTCCATCGAATACCGATAGAGGTCCTCGATGGCCGACGATGAATGATGTTTCTCAGGAACCGATCACCGAGGAAATTGACTGCCTGAAGCGCGTTGGCGACAAAAGTCGCAGCCATGCCCTGGTAAAACCGGTTTGCGCGGTGTGACGGCGGAGGAATGTCGCTGTTCATGTGCACTTGGTGTCTCGCGATGCCGGCGATGGCCGGTCACCATGCCAAGCATGATCGATTCGTGTCTCGCCCCGATGACGAACGGCGGTCCGGCTGTTCAGCTCGCTCCGGCGCGGCTGTCCCGCGTCTGAAAATTCTCAATCACTCTGAGCAACACCCGGGCGCCGGCGTCGGCATCGGCGAGTTCGACATGCTCGTCCGGGTGATGGCTGATGCCGCCGCGGCAGCGGACGAAGATCATGCCGACATCGGCAATTTCGATCATCGCCATGCCGTCGTGCCCAGCCCCGCTCGGCAGCTCGAATACGGAAAAGCCTTCGGCTTCGATCGCCTGCGCGATCTGCTCCTTGAGCCACGGCGCGCAAGGCGCGGTGCGGTTCTCATGGGTGACGTCCAGCTGAAGGGCCAGCTGCCGGCGCTTGGCGATCGCCTCGATCTGGCGGACGACGTCGGCCACCGCGCGCTTGCGGTGCATGTCGGTCGGCGCGCGCATATCGATGGTAAAGGATACTTCGCCCGGAATGACGTTGGTCGCACCGGGCCTCGCCTGGACGTAACCGACGGTGCCGACCAGGCCGCCCTCGTCGGTTCGGCAAAACTGCTCGATCGCACCGATGCATTCGGCCGCGCCGGCGAGCGCATCACGGCGCAGCCCCATCGGCACGGTGCCGGCATGACCGGCCATCCCGGTCAGCCGGGCGGCAAGGCGCGTGGCACCGGCAATCGCGGTGACGACGCCCACGGGCAGGTTCTGCGCTTCCAGCACCGGCCCCTGCTCGATGTGCAATTCGAGATAGGCAAGCAGTTCGCGGCGCGCCCGCGCGGCCGCGCCGATATGGTCGGGATCGAGGCCGAACTGCACGAGCGCGTCGCGCATCGACACGCCGTCGCTGTCGCGCGTATTCAGGACGCTCTCGTCAAAAGTGCCGGCCACCGCACGGCTGCCGAGCAAGGTCGACGCGAACCGCACCCCCTCCTCGTCGGCAAAGCCGATCACCTCGATCGCAAACGGCAGGCGCTTGCCGCGACGGTTGAGATCGGCGACGCAGGAGATCGCGGTGATCACACCCAGCGGTCCATCCCATTTGCCGGCATCTCGCACGGTGTCGTAATGCGAGCCGAGCATCAGGCACGGCGCGCCCGGCCGGTCGCCTTCGTAGCGGCCACAGACATTGCCGATTGCGTCGAGACGGGCGCTCATGCCGGCTTCGCGCATCCAGCCAAGGATGAGGTCCGCCGCCTCGCGCAGCTCTTTGGTGAGATAGATGCGGGTGAGATTGTCACCTGTTTCCGAGATCGCCGCCAGATCGTTGATTCGGCGCACGATGGTTTCGCCGAGCGATGCATCTTGAACGGCGTTAACGGCCCCCATCTCGACAAATTTCCTCTTCTCTGGGCCGCGGGAGTTGCTGTCTCGGCGCCAAACGGTACGAGTTCGGTGCCGGCCAAATCACGCACCCGCGCCGGCCTCAACACGCGCGTGATTAGCATGAATGCGAGTATGCGCCAGACTGCCTCGTCCCGGTCGTGCACGAGGGCGGGCCAACGCCTGTATCGGTATCCGGCACTTTTCCATATCAGGATCTTGATGGCCCGCATAATCAATATTTTTCAAGCGGTTATCCGGAAACTGCGCTCGCCAACAACCGTCCGACCGGCTGCTGGTGATGTTCCACGGCAAATTATGTATGAAGCACGGATCAGCGAAGCCGACCTTCATCCTGGTCGGCCGGCGCGCGGCCGGTACTGATCGTGGAGCAGCGATGGACGGCATGTCCGAACGTGACGAACACTTCCTACGCCTGTCCTTCGCGGTCGCCCGCCGCTCGCTCACCCATGGCAACCATCCCTTCGGCTGCATCGTCGTCGCGGCCGAGGGCAAGGTGCTCATCGAGAGCGAGAACGGCTACATGCCGGATCATGACGGCACCGCGCATGCCGAACGGCTCGCGGCCACCCAGGCCTGTCGTACCCTCAGTCGCGAGGTGCTGGCGCAAGCCACGCTTTATTCGTCAGCCGAACCCTGCGCGATGTGTGCGGGCGCGATCTACTGGGCCGGCATCGGCCGCGTCGTTTATGGCCTCAGCGAGGATCGCCTGCGCGCCATCACCGGCAACCATCCGGAGAACCCGACCCTCGACCTGCCGTGTCGCGAGGTCTTTGCCAGCGGGCAGCGGCCGACGGAGGTCGTCGGCCCGCTGCTCGAAAAAGAGGCCGAAGCGCTGCACGACGGCGTCTGGACGAAGTAGCAGCTCATTCAAAAGGAGGTGACGCCGCGAAGGTTTGGCGCGGCGCCATCGTCTTTCACCTGCAGAGCGTCAGGCGGTCAGAACTTCACGGTGATACCCGAGTAGAGCGAGGACTCGGTGCAGGAGCCCGTGCTCACCGTCCGACCACCAACGGCCGTGGTACAGCCGACCGCGAGGTTGTGATCGAGACCGAACTTGTTCTGCCAGTAGCGGTAGGCCACCCAGACGTCCACGAAATGGGAGTACTTGTCACCCCAAGCCGCCTTCGAAGCATCGAAGGTCAGACGGATGGGCTCGGAGTTCAACTCAACCGCCGTGTTGTAGACGCCATTCGCCGGGCTGTAGGGAAGCGGCTGGGTGTCGGTGCCCTTCTTGCCGTACCAGCCGGCGCGGCCACTGATCGAGAAATACTGCATGTTCGGCGGCAGGAAGCCGAGGTCCATGTAGTAGTTGACCTCGACAGCCCAGGTTGGCTTGAACGACGTGTTGCCGTCGGCAAGACACGTGACGCCGGGAACGCCTGGACCGAACAGGCCACACTGGCTGAAGGAATTGTGGTTGGCGAACTCCCAATAGACCAGCGGCGCGACGTTGATGTAGCCCTTGTAAGGCAGATCGAATGCAAACTGCAGACCGCCGACGACGTCGCGCTTGGCAGCGCCGAAATACCGGTTCTCGGTATTGGCATCCATGCCGACCTCGAAGGAGATGTTGTGCAGCGGCCCCGCGGTGAAGGCTTTGGTGTCGAAGAGCTCGTTCCAGCCGAAGGTCGAGCGGAACAGGCCATAGATTTCGGTCGCACCGGCGCAGGACGCCGGCGCACCGAAGATCGTGCCGGCGTTGGTGCATGGCCCGGCCGGATCATTGTGATCCGACTTGAACATGGAGATGGTGAAGAAGTTCGTGCCGTAGGCCCAGAGGTCGAAGTGAGTGAAGGAATAGACCTGCTTGGTGGTCTTGCTGTCGATCGACCCGTCTGGCCGGAATGACCACGCGCCGGGCTGCGACGCATTGAAGATGTATGAGAATGTGACGCGATTATCGATCACCAGGAAGAACGGAAGGTCCGAAGCCTTCTTGGCCGCCTTGACCGGCAGATCCGCCCCCTGAGCTAGGCCGCCGGTGGCCAGCGTAGCGAGCGACAGCGCCGCTGCTGCCACTGCCGTGTAACGAAACGACATCCTGAATACCCCCTCGTTTGACAGGCAAAAATGCACGCCCCCTGTGGGTGCGACACTTGCGCCGATCTCCCAGGGTGAGAAGCCTCAACTTTTCACATGGCGTGCCGCTTGTTTCGGCAGGACGCGACGAACCATGGTCGAGATTGCAGTGGCCACGCACGCAGGGAGCAGCGGAGAAGGACCACTGTTGCCGAACATTCCCTGATTGTTTTTATTCGGATTTTCTGGATCGCGCCCAATGCGATGCCAGGTCCGAGCAGCCGTCGCAACCGCTGCGCTTCGAGCGGTGAACGGACCGACGCGTCATTGCTCAACATGGCGTCAGGTCTGCACAGCGGGTTCCGATTTGGCTTGGACCGTCACAAATTTGCAACAGGCGCCGCTCGCAGGCGCTGTCGCTCCCGGAGTCCAAGTACCATTTGCTGGTCGCTCAGAATCGAAGACGACCGCTGGGCCGATCGCCTGCCGAAGCGTTGAGCAAGGGATGATGCTTTTTCACATCTTACGTCGCGGTTCAAACTGGCCCACTATCGAGGCACTTCACCCATGCAAGCGCATCAGCGAATGTTAGATTCGACGCCCAACGGCCAGCATTCCGGCGATTCCCCGCTCCTGAGGACGATCGGACTCACCAAGCGTTATGGTGATTTCCTCGCCAACGATTCCATCGACATCGACATCTGGCCGAGGGAAATCCACGCCCTGCTCGGCGAGAACGGCGCCGGCAAGTCGACGCTGGTCAAGTCGATCTACGGGCTGATCCAACCCAGCGCCGGCGAGATTCGCTGGCAGGGCCAACGGATCGTGCTGTCCGGTCCGTCCGAAGCACGCAGCCGCGGCATCGGCATGGTGTTCCAGCATTTCTCGCTGTTCGACAATCTCACGGTCGCCGAGAACGTCGCGCTCGGCCTCGACGGCAAGGAATCCTTCAAGGACATGTCGGCCCGGCTGGAGCAGGTATCGAAGACTTACGGTCTACCGCTCGATCCCAAACGAGAGGTCTGGCAACTCTCAGTCGGTGAGCGCCAGCGCATCGAGATCGTCCGCGCTTTGATGCAGGATCCCAAATTCCTGATCCTGGACGAGCCCACCGCGGTGCTGACCCCGCAGGAGGCCGACCAGCTTTTCATCGTGCTGGAGCGGCTCAAGGCCGAAGGCCGTGCTATCCTCTACATCAGCCACAAACTCGAGGAGGTCAAGCGGCTCTGCGACACCGCGACGATCTTGCGCGGCGGCAGGAAAGTCGAGACCTGCAATCCCAGGCTCGAGACCGCTGCCTCGCTCGCGCGGATGATGGTCGGCGGGGAGATCAAGGAAGTGAAGGCCGTATCCGGCCGCAAGACCACTGTGCCGCGGCTCGTCGTCAACGACCTCTCGCTTGCCCCCAGCGAAGCGCATGGCGTGCGGCTCGAGCATATTTCGTTCGAGCTCAAGGGCGGCGAGATCCTCGGCATCGCGGGCGTCGCAGGCAACGGCCAGGAGGAATTGTTCGCCGCGCTCTCCGGCGAGCGCCTCGCGAAGGATCCCGGAACGGTGGTGATCGAAGGCATTGCCGCCGGTCATCTCTCGATCACCCAGCGGCGCAAGCTGGGCGCGGCTTTCGTTCCCGAGGAGCGGCTCGGGCACGGCACCGCACCGCGGATGAGACTGTCGGAGAACGCGTTGCTGACCGGACACGCTGCCAGCGGCATGGTCCACCACGGGTTCATCGACACCGCGGCCACGCTGAAGACAGTTGACCGCGCGACGGAAACCTTCGACGTCCGCAAAGCCAAGCGCGATCCGGAAGCGGCAAGCCTCTCCGGCGGCAACCTGCAGAAGTTCATCGTGGGGCGCGAGATCCTGCGCAATCCGGCGGTGCTGGTTGTGAGCCAGCCGACCTGGGGCGTCGACGCCGGCGCTGCCGCGGTGATCCGCCAGGCGCTGCTCGATCTCGCAAGCGCCGGCGCCGCCGTGCTGGTGACCAGTCAGGATCTCGACGAGCTTGCCGAGATCGCCGACAGCATCGCCGTGATGTTCCATGGCCGGCTCTCGGCCCCGCTCGCGACAAGCGAAGCGACCCGCGAAAAGCTCGGTCTGCTCATGGGTGGCAGCAGCCTGGAACCGAAGGAGGCCGCGCATGCAATTGGTGCTTGAGAAGCGCGCCGAGCGGTCGAACACGATCGCGCTGGTCTCGCCCCTGATTGCGATCGGCCTGACGATCGTCACCATGACCATCCTGTTCGCGATCCTCGGCAAGAATCCGCTGCTTGCGCTCCACGCCTACTTCATCGCGCCCCTGACCGACGGCTATTCGCTCCAGGAGATCGCGGTGAAGGCAACGCCGCTGGTGATGATCGCGATCGGGCTGTCGCTCTGCTATCTCGCCAATGCCTGGAACATCGGCGCCGAAGGGCAATTCCTGATCGGTGCAGTGGCCGGAAGCTGGATCGCGGTGAAGACGCAAGGCACCGACGCCGGCGCTTGGGTGTTGCCGGCGATGCTCGTGCTCGCGGCTGCAGCGGGCGCGCTCTATGCGCTGATCCCGGCGATCTGCAAGGTCAAGTTCGGCGCCAGCGAAATCCTGACCAGCCTGATGCTGGTCTATGTCGCCGACCTCTTCCTCGACTATCTCGTGCGCGGTCCCTGGCGCGATCCGCACGGCTTCAACTTCCCGACCACGGCCGAGTTCGATCCAGTGGCGACAGTGCCGCTGCTGATCGAGGGCGGGCGGCTCCATCTCGGCTCGATCATCGCCCTGCTCGTCGTCGCCGCAGCGGCGATCCTGCTCGGGCGCACCATCAAGGGCTTTGAGATCCGCGTGGTCGGCGCCGCGCCGCGTGCCGCACGGTTCGGCGGCTTCAATGCCAACCAGCTGATCATCCTGACCTTCGCGGTCTCCGGCGCGCTGGCGGGCCTCGCCGGAATCATCGAGGTCGCAGGCCCGGTCGGGCACCTCCAGCCCGGCATTTCGCCGGGCTACGGCTTTACCGCGATCATCGTCGCCTTCCTCGGCCGGCTGAACCCGCTTGGAATATTAATTGCAGGCCTTTTCCTCGCATTGACCTTTATCGGCGGCGAGCAGGCTCAGATCGCGATGAAGATTCCGTTGGACGTCACCAAGGTCTTTCAGGGCATTCTGCTGTTCTACGTGCTCGCCTGCGACTCCCTGATCCTGTACCGCTTCAAGCTAGTCTTCCCAAGCCGACAGGTGACCCGTGGAGCTGGTTGAGGCCATCATCCTCGCGGTGCTCGCCGCGTCGACGCCGCTGCTGATTGCGGCGACCGGCGAGCTCGTGACCGAGCGTTCCGGCGTGCTCAATCTCGGCGTCGAGGGCATGATGATCGTCGGCGCCGCCTGCGGCTTTGCCGGCGCGTGGCTCACCGGATCGATTCTCGTCGGCGCGCTACTCGGCATCGTTGCGGGCACGCTGATGTCGCTCGTCTTCGCGCTGATGGCGCTCGGGCTCGCCGTCAACCAGGTCGCGACCGGTCTCGCACTGACCATCCTCGGCATCGGCCTCTCAGGCCTGATCGGCGCCGGCTTCGTCGGCGAGCGCATCACGCCGGCCGTGCACCTCCATATTCCCGGCCTGACCGACATTCCGGTGATCGGCCGTGTGCTGTTCGGCGAGGACGGCTTCGTCTATTTCTCGGTCGCACTGATCGTCGGCGTCTGGTGGTTCCTGTACCGCACGCGGGCGGGATTGATCCTACGCGCCTGCGGGGACAATCACGTCTCCGCGCATGCACTCGGCTATCCCGTGCTGCGCATCCGCACCTTCGCGGTGATGTTCGGCGGCGCCTGCGCGGGTCTTGCCGGGGCCTATCTGCCGCTCGCCTATACGCCGTTCTTTATCCCCGGCATGACCGCGGGGCGCGGCTGGATCGCGCTGGCGCTTGTCGTGTTCTCGTCCTGGCGGCCGGGCCGGCTCGTGGTCGGCGCCTATCTCTTCGGTGCTGTGACGATCCTGCAATTGCATGCGCAGGGCTGGGGCGTCGGCATTCCCTCGCAATTCATGTCGGCGCTGCCTTACCTCGCGACCGTCATCGTCCTGGTCTTGCTCTCCCGTGCGCGCACCGGCGGCTCGACCGCGCCGGCCGCGCTCGGCACGGTGTTCGTTCCCGATCGCTGAATTTCGTTTCCGCGGCGTGCGCGATGGGGCGCGCGCGTTGCGGATCGTGGCTTTCCCCTGATGTTGGAGATTGATGATGAGGAAATCACTTCTTGCATTGGCTGTCGGGCTCTTGCTTGCCGGTAGCGTCGGTGCAGCCTCCGCCGCGGACAAGCTGAAGGTCGGTTTCATTTATTTGGGCCCGATCGGAGATCTCGGCTGGACTTATCAGCACGACCTCGCGCGTCAGGCGCTGGTGAAGGAATTGGGCGACAAGATCGAGACCACTTACCTCGAGAACGTGCCCGAAGGTCCCGACGCCGAGCGCTCGATCGAACAGCTCGTCCGCGCGGGCAACAAGCTGATCTTCACCACGTCGTTCGGCTACATGGATCCGACGCTGAAGGTCGCCAAGAAATATCCGAACGTGCATTTCGAGCACGCCACCGGCTACAAGCGCAATCCGAACATGTCGACCTATTCGGCCAAATGGTATCAGGGCCGCTACATCCAGGGCCTGATCGCGGCCAAGATGTCGAAATCGGGCGTGCTCGGCTATATCGGCTCGTTCCCGATTCCCGAGGTCGTCTCCGGCATCAACGCCACGATGCTTGCGGCGCAGACCATCAACCCGAACATCAAGGTCAAGATCATCTGGGCCAATACCTGGTTCGACCCGGGCAAGGAGGCCGACGCCGCCAAGGCGCTGATCGACCAGGGCGCCGACGTCATCATGCAGCACACGGACTCGCCAGCGGCGATGCAGATCGCGAGCGAACGCGGCAAACTCGCCTTCGGCCAGGACTCCGAGATGATCAAGTTCGGGCCCAAGACCCAGCTCACCTCGATCCTCGATACCTGGGCCCCCTACTACATCGAGCGCGTCAAGGCCGAGCTCGCCGGCACCTGGAAGTCCGAGGACACCTGGGGCGGCCTCGACAGCCACATGTTCGCGATGGCGCCTTATACCAACATGCCTGACGATGTGAAAAAGATGGCCGAGGATGCCCAGGCCGCGATCACCGCGGGCAAGCTGCATCCGTTCAAATGCCCGATCGTTGGGCAGGACGGCAAGCCGGTCGAGTGCAAGGGCGGCGATCACCTCGATGACGGCCAGATCCTCGGCATGAACTTCTACGTGAAAGGCATCGACGACAAGCTGCCGGGCAAGTAGCACGCTTCTTGCATCGCCTAAATCACCTGCTCCTCCCGGAGGAGGTTCGGAGGGGGTGGCCAGAAGCACCCGGCACTTGTGGCTGCCCCCTCTTTCTATCTGGCCCCCGATTATCCCTCCTGCATGGCCCGCGCCGCGGAACTATGGCGGCGGATGAGGTCTGCGACATCGAGACCCGGGATCGCGCCATCGATCACCGCCCATTTTCCAGCCACCATCACCCGATCGGCGCGATGCGCCCCGCACAGCACCAGGGCGGCCAGGGGATCGCCGTGGCCGGAGAAGCGCAGTTCATCGAGCTTGAACAGCGCGAGGTCCGCCGCCTTGCCGATCGCGATCTCGCCGAGCTCCGGACGGCCGACGCAGGCTGCCGAGCCCTTGGTCGCCCAGCGCAGCGCATCGCTGTGGCTGACCCTCGTCACGCCATAGCGCGCCCGTTGCAGCAGGAACGCGGCCCGCACCTCCTGCATCAGGTTGGAACCGTCGTTGGAGGCCGAGCCGTCGACACCAATGCCGATCCCAACGCCGGCCTCTTCCATATCGCATACCGGGCAACAACCGGACGCCAGCAGCTGGTTGCTGCACGCGCAATGGCTGACGGTCGTGCCGGCCTTGCCGAGCCGTCTCATCTCGTCCGGATTGAAGAAGATTCCGTGAGCGAGCCAGGTGCGCGCGTTGAGCCAGCCGCATTGCTCGAGATAATCCAGCGGGCGGCAGCCATACATCTGCTCGCAGAACCTGTTCTCGTCCTCGGTTTCGGCGAGATGGGTATGCAGGCGCACGTCGAGCTTGTCGGCGAGATCGGCGGTGGCCCGCATCAGCGACGTCGTCACCGAGAAAGGTGAGCACGGCGCGAGCGCGATCTGCACCATCGCGTCCGCGCCGCGCTGGTGGTGCTTGGCGACCACGCGGGCACTGTCGGCAAGGATGGTTTCCTCGTCCTGCACGACGCTGTCGGGCGGCAGGCCGCCATCGCGCTGCGACAGGTTCATCGAGCCGCGCGTGAGCAACACCCTTAGCCCGAGGCGCTTCGCCACCGCCACCTCGATATCGACGGCGTCTTCGAGTCCGGCCGGGAATACATAGTGGTGATCGGTCGTGGTGGTGCAGCCGGAGAGCAGCAGCTCGGACATCGCCACGGTGACGCCGAGCTCGAGCGCTTCCGGCGTCAGCCTCGCCCAAACCGGATAGAGCGCCTGAAGCCAGGGGAACAGCTCGCGGCCCATCGCGGCCGGCAGCGCCCGCGTCAGCGTCTGATAGAAATGATGATGGGTGTTGATCAGGCCCGGCAGCACCACGTGTTCGCCCGCGTCGAACACCGCGACGTCAGCGGTTGCGGGCACACCGCCGGCCGGCACCAGCTCGACGATCCGGCCGTCCTTCACCACGATGCCGCGCTCGGCACGGTCGGCGAGGATGGCCAGGGGATCCCTGATCCATGTCGGCCTTGTGTCACTCATGATCCTGCTTCTCCTCACACCCGCTGACGGCAGGCCTGCAAGGCGGAGGACGACCGCGTCCCTGCTCCGACTTGTTGTTGCCACTTGTTGTTGCCACTTGGCTCCCGTCTTGCAACACTTTCTCTTGACCATTCACCCGGCGGGAGGGTTGGCGCAGCCATGGACTTGAATACCATCACAGCGGTCGCCCATCCGCAAACGCGCTCGCAGCTGCCCGTTTGGACGGCAGGTGATGCTTGGCTCGCAGGCGGCACTTGGCTCTTCTCGGAGCCGCAAACGCATTTGACACGACTGATCGATCTCACCGATCTGAAATGGCCGGCGCTGACACTCACCGAGAGCCACCTCAGCATCGCCGCCACTTGCACCGTCGCGGAGCTCGATGGACTCGCCTGCCCGTCCGATTGGCTCGCGGCACCGCTGATCAACCAGTGCTGTCGGGCCTTTCTTGCTTCATTCAAGATTTGGAAGACGGCAACGGTCGGCGGCAATCTCTGCATGTCGCTGCCGGCCGGACCGATGATCTCGCTCACATCAGCGCTCGACGGAGTCTGCACCATCTGGAAGGCCAGCGGCGGAGAGCAGAGGCTTTCCGTGGTCGATTTCGTCACAGGCAACCAGCGCAACCGTCTCACGCCGGGCGACCTGCTCCGGCAGATCGATGTCCCGATTGTCGCACTGAAGCGCCGCACCGCCTTTCGCCAAATTTCGCTGGCGCCCGTCGGCCGTTCGGCAGCACTGCTGATCGGAAGTCTCGAAGCCGATGACACGCTGACACTCACAGTCACCGCGTCGACGGTGCGGCCGATCCAGCTTCTCTTTCGCAAAGCCCCGGATGCGAGCGCACTTCGTACCGCGCTCATGCAGCAGATCACGGATGACCTGTACCATACGGACATCCATGGCAAGCCGCTCTGGCGCAAGCATATGACGCTGCGGTTAGCCGAGGAAATTCGCAGCGAACTCCTGGGAGCGACGCGGCCATGAGCTTCGAGGTCAACGGCAAGGCGTTCTCTCAGGAGCCACGCGCCGGGCAATGCCTGCGCACGTTCCTGCGCGAGCTCGGCCATTTCGGCGTGAAGAAGGGCTGCGATGCCGGTGATTGCGGCGCCTGCACCGTGCTGCTCGACGGCGAGCCGGTACACAGCTGCCTGATCCCGGCGTTCCGCGCCGAGGGACGCACCGTAACCACGGTCGAGGGGCTCGGCGGCGACCATCCGATGCAGCAAGCCTTCCTCGACGCGCAGGGTTTTCAATGCGGCTTCTGCACCGCCGGCATGATCCTGACCTGCGCCTCGCTGAACCAGGCGCAGCGCACCGATCTCGGCAGCGCGTTGAAGGGCAATATCTGCCGCTGCACCGGTTATCGTTCGATCGAGGACGCGATCCTCGGCAACACCAATGTCGAGGCTATCGTCGAGACCGGCGCCGCCTTCGGCCGCAGCCTGCCGGCGCCCGCGGGTCCCGATATCGTGCGCGGCAAGGCACGCTACACCTTCGATACCGCAATCGAAGGCCTGTTGCACATCAAGCTGCTGCGCTCGCCTCATGCTCACGCCAGGATCGCCGCGATCGACAAATCGGACGCGCTTCGCGTTCCCGGCGTGCACGCCGTGCTGACGCATGAGGATGCACCGCCTGTCCTGATCTCGACTGCGCGGCACGAGAGGGACTGGATGGATCCCGAGGACACCCGCGTTCTCGATGACGTCGTCCGCTTCATCGGCCAGAAGCTCGCCGCCGTCGTCGCCGAGACCGAAGCCGCCGCCGAGGAGGCGTGCCGGCGGATCAAGGTGGAGTACGAGATCCTGCCCGCGCTGATCGATCCCGAGCAGGCGATGAAACCGGATGCGCCAGTTCTTCATCCTGACCGCACCACCGCGAACCGGATCGCCGATCCCCAGCGTAACCTCGCGGCGGAGACGCATGGCGAGTTCGGCGATGTAGCCGCAGCACTCGCCGCTTCCGCCGTCACCTATGAGGCGACCTTCCACAGTCACCGCGTGCAGCACGCCGCACTGGAGACTCACGGCGGGCTCGCTTGGCTCGACGATGCGGGCGTGCTCAATGTCCGCACCTCGACGCAGGTGCCGTTCCTGACCCGGCGCGCGCTGTCGGACATCTTTCAGCTTCCCATGGACAAGGTCCGCGTGTTCTGCGAACGCGTCGGCGGCGGCTTCGGCAGCAAGCAGGAGATGTTCGTCGAGGACATCCTGGCGCTTGCTGCGCTCAAGACAGGGCTTCCTGTGAAGCTGGAACTCACACGCGAGGAGCAGTTCATCGCGACCTCGACGCGGCATCCGATGCGGATCCACATCAAGGCCGGCGCCGATGCCGGCGGCAAGCTCACCGCGCTCCAGCTCGACGTGCTCTCCAACACCGGCGCCTACGGCAATCATGCCGGCCCCGTGATGTTCCACGCGCTGTCCGAGTCCATCGCCGTTTACAATTGCCCGAACAAGCGGGTCGACGGCTATGCCGTCTACACCAACACGGTGCCGGCGGGTGCGTTTCGCGGCTATGGCCTGCCGCAGGCCCTCATCGCGGTCGAGGCCGCGATCGACGAGCTGGCGAAGCAGCTCGGCATCAGCCCCTACGAGATGCGCCGGCGCAATATCATCAAGCCCGGCGATCCCATGCTGTCGCCGCCGCCGTCCGAATATCACGACGTGCTCTATGGCTCCTATGGACTCGACCAGTGCCTCGACCTCGTCGAGCGCGCGATGCAGGCCAGTGGCCCGCAGCCGGAGCTGCCGCCGGAATGGCTGGTTGGTGACGGCATTGCGCTGACCATGATCGACACGGTGCCACCGGCCGGCCATTTCGCCGATGCGACGATCGCGCTGCGCGATGACGGCGGCTTCGATCTCACCGTCGGCACCGCCGAGTTCGGCAGCGGCACCAGCACCGTGCATCGGCAGATCGCGGCGACGACGCTTGCGACCACTGTCGACCGCATTCGCCTGCGCCAGTCCGACACGGCGCACGGCGGCCACGACACTGGCGCCTATGGCAGCGCCGGCACCTTCGTCGCGGGCAAGGCGACGCATGCCGCAGCCGCGCAGCTTGCGACCGAGCTGAGGGCGGCCGCCGCCGGCGCGTGGCTGTGCGACGTGGACACCTGCGTGCTCGATGCCGATGCCGTCGTCAGCGGCGTACGCCGCATGTCCTTTACGGAACTGGCCAAGCTCGCCCGCGAATGCGGCCAACCCTTCGCAGGCACCGGCAGCTCGAACGGCACGCCGCGTTCGGTCGGTTTCAACGTGCAGGGCTTTCGCGTCGCGGTGAACAAGGGCACCGGTGAGCTCAGGATTCTCAGGAGCGTGCACGCCGCGGACGCGGGCGTCGTCGCCAATCCCATGCAGTGCCGCGGCCAGATCGAAGGCGGCGTGGCGCAGGCGCTCGGCGCTGCGCTCTACGAGGAGATGGTGATCGACGCCACGGGGCGCGTCATCAACCCGAAATTCCGAGATTATCACCTGCCCTCCTTCGCCGACGTTCCGCGCACGGAGGTGTTCTTCGCCGAAACGTCCGACACGATCGGACCGCTGGGCGCAAAGTCGATGAGCGAGAGTCCGTACAATCCGGTTGCCGCTGCGCTCGGCAACGCCATTGCCGATGCCACCGGCATCCGCTTCACCGCGCCGCCCTTCAAGCCGGATCGGCTGTTTCCGGCGCTGCTCGACAAGTTTGGTGGCTAACTGCCGCGATAGGTCGAATAACTCCAGGGCGTGACCAGCAGCGGCACGTGGTAATGGCTTTCCGGCTCGCTGATCGCAAAGCGCAGCGGGATCTCGTCGAGGAACGGCGGGTCCGACAGCGGCACGCTGCGCTCGGCGTAATAACTGGCGACGCGGAATCTGAGCTCGTAGCGGCCAATCGGCAGCGGACGACCGCCGATCAGTGGCTGGTCGGTGCGGCCGTCCGCGTTCGTGACGGTCCGCGCGATGATGCGGCTCTCGCCGAGGCTCGCGAGCTCCACGAGCTCAACCGGGATTCCCGGCGCGGGCTTGCCAATGTGATTGTCCAGCACATGAGTCGAGAGCCGGCCGTGCACCTTCAGCCGATCGTCGGCAATGACGAGCTGATCCAGCCGCAGCGCCGAGATGCGGCCGATCTCCTCGATCGCACGCCTTATCTCGGTCTTGATGATGTTGGGCTGCCGCGTCTCGAAGTCGCGCAGCACGGAATCCTTGGTGTGACGGCGCACGCAGACGATATAGGGGATGCCGAATTTTTCGCGATAGGCGTTGTTGGCACGTTCGAACGCGGCGTATTCGGCTTCCGACAGCCGGTCGAGTCCGGCGCTGTTCTGCTCGTCGGTCGATTCCGCCGTGAGGCCGGCGGCGCGCTGGGTCTTGTTGGCGAGATCGGGATGCGCCCGGATCAGCGCCAGCTGAACGTCAGGCTCTGCACCCTGGATCGCCGCAATCAGCGCGGCGTGCAACTGGTTGATTCCGGCGAACGGCCGCTTTGCCGCAAGCTGCTCGGCGATCCATGGCGAATATTCGACGACATTGGCGAGCGCCGCGACGAATTCGGCCCGGCTTGCAGCGTTGAGATCGGCGAGCGGGATCTGCGACATCATCCTCTCCACCCGATCTCGAATGCGTCGGCGGCAAGATGGGCGTGCTTGTCGTGCCAGTGCTGCGCGATCTGCAACCGCGTCGGCACCCAGACGCGCTCGTGCTTGCCGATATGATCGAGGAAGCGCATCAGCCCGGCCGCGCGGCCGGGCCGGCCGGCGAGGCGGCAGTGCAGGCCGACCGACATCATCTTCGGCGCGGTCTGCCCTTCCGCGTAGAGCACGTCGAAGGCGTCCTTCAGATAGGTGAAGAACTGCTCGCCTTCGGCAAACCCTTGCGGATTGATGAAGCGCATGTCGTTGGCATCCAACGTATAGGGAATCATGAGCTGCTTGCCGTTCGCGCCCCTGACCCAATAGGGCAGATCGTCGGCATAGGAGTCGCACAGATAGAGGAAGCCGCCTTCCTCCATCAGCAGGCGGTTGGTGTTGATCGAGGAGCGCCCGGTGTACCAACCGAGCGGCCGCGATCCTGTCACCTCGGTGTGGACGCGAATGGACTCCGCGATCTCGGCGCGCTCCTGCGCCTCGGTCATGTCCTTGTGCTCGATCCATTTCAGGCTGTGGCTCGCGATGTCCCAGCCCGACTCCTTCATCGCCGCGACGATCTCGGGATTGCGCTTGAGCGCAGTGGCGACGCCGAACACCGTGGTCGGCCACTTCCGCTCGTTGAACATCCGCCACAACCGCCAGAAGCCGGCGCGCGAGCCATACTCGAACATGGATTCGATATTGGCATGGCGCTGACCCGGCCAGGGCTGCGCACCGAGCACGTCGGACAGGAACGCTTCCGAGGCGCGGTCGCCGTGCAGGATGTTGTTCTCGCCGCCCTCCTCGAAATTGACGACGAACTGCACCGCGATCCGCGCCTCACCTGGCCATTGCGGGTGCGGCGGATTGCGGCCGTAGCCGCGGAGATCGCGCGGGTAGCGAGGCTCACTCACTCAGACTTCCTCGAAGCGGATCGGCAGCGCGCCTTTCCACAGCACGCTCTTGCCGAGTGTCGCCAGATTCTCCAGGCCCGAGCTCAGCGTGATGAAATGGTTGCCGGCGAGCTGGCCCATCTTGCTCGCGAAATGCACGCCGCCATAGGCCAGCAGGATCTCGGTCTCGCTGATGCCGCCCGGATAGAGGATGATCTGGCCTGGCGCGGGATAGCTGGTGTGGTTCTCGTAGCCGACGCCGAAATCGAGGTCGCCGAGCGGCATCCACACGCCCTCGCCGCTCCAGCGCACATGGATGATGTGGCTTTCGAACGGCAGCGCCTTGCGGAAGGCGGCCACTGTCTTGGGTGCCAGCTGCTCCTCGAAACGGGCATCGAAGGTGAAATCGCCGGCGCGGATAACGAGTTTGCTCATCTCATCTCTCTGGATCGGGGGCTAGAGGCCCCGCGGGGAACCTTCAGCAAAAAGCACTCCATCGGGCTTCGCGCAAGGGGCGGAGTCGCAATCACCTGCGATCGTAGGACCAGCCGAAAATGCCGCTCGCCGCACCTCCGGCTCCGGCTCGGCGGCTGCCGCAGGCGGCGCCTCCTTCAGTTCCGCCTGCGGCGGGGGTGCGGGCGGCGCCGGCAGGTTCTCGCATTTCATGGAATAGACCAGCTTGCCGTCCGCGGTCCGCCCGATCGGCGCGCAGGGATCGGGATGCGCCGCAGCGGTCTTCGGTGTCATCTTGACTTGCGCGGCTGCGGGCGAAGCGATCAGCAGCAGGACCAGCAGATATCTCGACATCGTTGTCGCCTGGGAACTCAGTTGCCCCATTGAACCGGATTGCGGCGGGCAAGTCCATCGGGGGCCAAGGGCAGGCTGCCGAATATTTAGCCGGGACCAAAAATTTTGCTCGCTCCATCGTGATGGCGCCGCCGCTGATATCGAGAAGGCCCATCGCCATGTCAGCCTGGACGACGACGACATCTCTCACAGCCGGAGCGTCGTCACGGGAGAGACAACGATGCAAAAGACTTTCACCTTTCTCGGCGCCATGCTGATTGCCGCCGCCACCATCCAGACCGCCGCCGCAAGCGACCGCCACCACGCCCGCAAGGCGCAACGCGCTCCCATCACGCAGTCGGTCCGCGACTCCAATGCCGCGCTCTGGCCGTCGCAGCCAACGGCGCCCGATTGGTCGCGCTATGCCAACGGCGCGATGTCGGCGCCGGCGGGACGGTGATTTGCCGATGCGTTGCATGTCGGCTTTTGCTCGTGTGTCCCGGACCAGCCGCAACCCGTGAAGCGTTGCGGCGCAGAGCCGGGACCCAGGGCAACACGGCACGGGCGCGGCGACATGGGCCCCGGCTCTGCAGCGCACCGCTGAAGGAGCGCTGCGCTGCGTCCGGGGCACGCGAGAGGCGTGTGGTACACGCTCTCTCCTCCTCGTCATTGCGAGGAGCCCTTGCGACGAAGCAATCCTGAATCGCGCCGCGGAAAGATTCTGGATTGCTTCGCTGCGCTCGCAATGACGGAGTGTGAGGTGACAGCGTGTGCGTGGCTGCAGACATGCCTTCGCGTCCTCGCGGCGCAACTCGCCCGAGCTTTGCTTCGTCGCTTCACCCTCTGAAAGCCAAGAGCAACTGTGGCGAAGTAGCCCGGCGATCGGCCGGCCTCAAGGCTGGCGCTGGCGCGCCCCCGCCTGCGGCGGCTGACGGCCTTGACCCCGTCCGCTCACCGGTCTG
>NZ_RDQF01000019.1 GCF_004114425.1 Bradyrhizobium vignae
AGCGCATGCAAAGCCAACAGACCGGTGAGCGGACGGGGTCAAGGCCGTCAGCCGCCGCAGGCGGGGGCGCGCCAGCGCCAGCCTTGAGGCCGGCCGATCGCCGGGCTACTTCGCCACAGTTGCTCTTGGCTTTCAGAGGGTGAACCGACGAAGCAAAGCTCGGGCGGAAGGCGCCGCGAGAATGCGGAGGTGTGTCCTTGAAAGAAGTGTTGGCGCGCCGCGATGCTGCCGCTTGCTTCATCAGCGAACACCGGGAGCTGCGGCTCTCGTTTGAGTCGTTGCAAGGCGACCGGATTCTGCTCTCCTCGGCTGCGATGCGATCTTTCTTGATCGCGGTGCACACCGCAAATTGCGGCCGAAAGCCAGCAGGTCCTGTCACTTCTGGTCTAGATGCTGCGATAGCGCTCGATCGAGGCAAGATCGGGCACTATTCCGAGCCCGGGGTCTTCGCCCAGCTGAACGGTTCCTTCCCTCACATTGACGATCGAGCCACAGAACAGATCGCGCAGTGGGTTATCGTTGGCATCGACTTCCAGCCAGCCATCACCTCCGATACCGGCGAGAAGATGCGCGGATGCAAGCAGGCCGAGACCACCGCCGAGATAGTGCGGACAAAACGTCTTTCCCGCCTCCAGGATGTCGCGAGCCAGACCGGCACAGAGGCTGAGGCCGCCCCATTTCGCAATATCGGGCTGAACCACGCCAAGCACGCCTTCCGACAGAACGTCGTTGAAGGCTTCGACGCTCGAAATGTTCTCGCCGCCGGCGATCGGCATCTTCGCCGCGGCATGCAGCCTGCGCCACTCCTCGCGCGGGCGATCGGCGCGGATCGGCTCCTCCAACCAGCGCAGATCGAATTCGGCAAGCCGCGGCAGCATCTGAAGCGCCTGAGCCGTTGACCAGCCCTGATTGGCATCGCTGGCAAGCATGCCGGCGCCGACAAGTCCGCGCAGCGCGGCCAAATTGGCAAGGTCGGTCTCGATGCCGAAGCCGACCTTCAGCTTCAGCGCACGATGACCGCGCGCGAGCGCGGCCTCCGCTGTCTGTGCCGCACCGCCGGGATTGATGCCGCTGGCATAGACCCTGATCGTATCGGACTGCGCGCCCAGAAGCCGCCAGAGCGGCGAACGCTGGCGGCGTGCGGAGAGGTCCCACAGCGCGAGATCGATACCGGCGATCGCCTGCGCAAATGGTCCCGGTTCGCCGCATTGAAGGGCCAGCACCTCGGTGCCCTTGGTCAAGGTCTCGAAAGCCTGAGCGGGACTGTCGAATTTGCGACCGACAAGGCCGGGCGCAAGCACCTCGTTGACGAGCCGGGCGCGATGCTCCGCGCCGGGCGCCGGAAAGTTGGACCAGGATTCACCCCACCCCTCGACGCCGTCTTCATCGACAGCGCGAACAAAGACGGCGGGACGGTTGAGCATCTTGCCGAACGACGTCACAACCGGCGTCGCCAGTGGATAGCGATAGCAGAACGCCTCGATCGAGCGGATGGTGAAGCCGTCAGTCATGTTGCGGATCCTGCGATCGGGGTGAAACCACGCAGAGCCACTATCTCAATAGGCGCGCGCGAAGTCACCTTCCCGCTTGATCTCAGTGAACACCGGAAAGCGCGCTTTCCACGACGCGGCCTTGGCCGTGGTCAGCTTGTCGAGCCGTCCTGAAGTGGGCCGAGGAAGACATCCGCATCAATGCGGTGGCTCCCGGCGCTGTCGCCTTCCTCTGCATGCCGGCGTCGCAATATGCGACCGGCACGGTGATCGCGGTGGACGGAGGATTCCTCGCGGCATGAACCGCGGCCGCATCGATATGGCAACGCCTTACTTGCGGGAAATCCTGCGCTTCATCGGCATCAGCAATGTCCGCTTCGTGCTGATCGGTCCAACCGCCGGACCGCAGCAGCCGATCGACGCTGCCCGTGAAAGGACCCATCGACGCCTCGCTGCATTGGCCGCGAGCTTCTGGATGTCCGCTTTGGCGGCAGGTCGAGCCGGATCAGATCAGGCTCGACTTGCCCCGGCTCAGCACTTGGCCTGCACCTTTGGCACCGACGATCCGCCCCTTGGTGAAGACCACCTCTCCGCGGGCGATCGTCGTCACCGGCCATCCTGTGACCTCGAACCCTTCCCAGGGCGTGTAGTCCGAGCCGTGATGCAAATCGGTCTGCCGGATGGGCTTCTTCAATTTGGGATCCCAGAGAACGATATCGGCATCAAAGCCGACACCGATCGAGCCCTTGCGCGGATAAAGACCATAGATCCTTGCATGGTTGGTCGCGGTCAGCTCGACGAACTTCTGCAGGGTGATGCGTCCCTTCGAGACGCCTTCTGAGAACAGGATCGGCAGCCGCGTCTCGACACCGGGGATGCCATTCGGCACCCAGCGGAACGAGGTGCGGGCGTTCGGCGTCTGCTTGCCCTTGGGATCGTCGTAGCGGAACGGGCAATGGTCGGACGAGAAGGTCTGGAACACACCCGACGTGATGCCTTCCCAGATCGCTTGCTGGCTCTCGACATCGCGCGGCGGCGGCGAGCAGACATATTTCGCGCCCGTGATCTCCATGTTGAGGCCCTTCATGTCGTCGGCCGTCAGCGTGATGTATTGCGGGCAGGTCTCTGCATGCACCGGCAAGCCGCGCTGCTGCGCCCAGCGCACCTGCTCCATCGCCTCGCGACCGGAGACGTGCACGATCATGATGGGGACGCCAATCACCTCGGCATGGCTGATGGCGCGGTGCGTCGCCTCGCGCTCGACCGCCTGGGGCCGCGAGGTACCGTGATAGTACGGCGCGATATGGCCCTCGCGCTCCAGCTTGCTGGTGAGGAAGCGGATGGCGTCATAGCCCTCGCAATGGACCATGACCAGCGCCTCCTCGCGGCGCGCGACCTCGAACACCTCGAGCAGCTGCTTGTCGCTGAGCACGAGGTCGTCATAGGTCATGAACACCTTGAAGGAGGTGTAGCCGTCCTTGACCAGGGCCGGCAGCTCCTGCCCGAGCACGACCGCGGTCGGGTCGGAGATGATGAGGTGGAACGCGGTATCGATATAGCATTCGCCTTCGGCGAGCTTGCGATAGTTCTCGACACAGGTTCGCAGCGAGGTCCCCTTCTCCTGCAGCGCGAAGGGCAGCACCATGGTGTTGCCGCCGGCAGCCGCCGCGCGTGTCGCCGAGGCAAAATCATCGGCCATCACCACGTCGGGGCCCGAGGGCTGGGAGATGTGGACGTGGCTGTCGATGCCCCCCGGCAGCGCCAGCAGGCCGGTCGCGTCGATCTCCTGCGCCGCGCCCTCGAGATGATCGGCGATGCTGACGATTCGGCCGTCGCGAATGCCGATATCGGCGCGGAACTCGTCGCTGGCCGTCACGATGGTGCCGCCCCGAATGGCGAGATCGAGCTGGGTCACGTGCGCCTCCGTCACTTGATGGCCGCGGATGTCTGGAATATGCGGCCCCACCCCGCAAGGGCCCTGATGTCGCCGCAGGCGAGACCGAGGGTCCGCCACAGCGTGACCGCGACCGAGTCGAGCACAGCGACGTCCAATTCCCGTTCGAGCGAGGCCGCAAGCGCCGCAGCGTCGAGATTGGTGCAGAGGATGACGATCGCATCTGCTCCCTCCGCCGCCACGGCGCGAATCATGTCCGCAATGGTCGCCGGCGCGACCTCTCCAAAGGAGAAATTGTCGCGCAGGCCGAGGTGCCGCTCGGCGTGCGGGGCGATCCCCTCCTCGGCCCAGACGTCGGCGATCCGCCGCTGCACATCGTCCGTATAGGGCGAGACCAGGCCGACGCGCTTGGCGCCGAGCGAGCGGGCGGCATCGATGCAGGCGAGCGTCGACGTTGTTGCCGGGACGCCCGCGCGCGCCGTGATCGCCTCGCACAGGCTCCGGTCGCGGCCGATACCGAGCCAGCTTGCGGAGGTGCCATTCCAGGCAATCGCGTCGACCTTGGCATCGGTCAGCAGGTCCGCGGCCGGCAGCATCACCGAGGCATCGAACTGGCTCAGCGCGGCGGCGTCGAGCGCAATCTCGGTGACGCGAAAGCGCGAGAAATGTGCGGTGACATCAGCCACGCCATGCAGCATGGCGCTGGTGACGGGCTCCAGCACCGAGTTGGAGGATGGCGTGATCATGCCGAGACGCTTGCGCATGGCGATACCTTACGACGCCTGCGCAAGCCGCGTCGACTCCTCCCGGATCAAAGCCAGGATGTGGCGCTTGGCGTCGTTGAATTCGGGGCTGGTGATGTCGCGCGGGCGCGGCAGGTCGAAAGTGACGGCCTCGCGGATCCGGCCCGGCCGCCTGGTCATCACCACGATCTTGTTGCCGAGCACCAAGGCCTCGTCGACGCTATGAGTGACGAACACGATGGTGCAGCGGCGCTTCTGCCAGATCGCGACCAGCTCCTCCTGCATTTCGAGCTTGGTCTGGGCATCCAGCGCCGCGAACGGCTCGTCCATCAGGATCACGCTCGGGTTCATCAGCAGCGCGCGGGCGATGCCGACGCGCTGGTTCATGCCGCCCGACATTTCGGAAGGATGATGATGCTCGAAGCCGCGCAGGCCGACGAGATCGATGAACTCCATGGCGCGGTCGTGGCGCTCGGCCTTGGCGACCCCCTTGAGCTTGAGATGGAAGGCGATGTTGTCGATCGCGGTCAGCCACGGCATTAGCGTCGGCTGCTGGAACACCACCCCGCGGTCCGAGCCGGGCCGCTCCACCTGCTTGCCGTCCACCAGCGCGCGGCCGCTTGTCGCCTGCTCGAAGCCCGCAATGATGTTCAGGAGTGTCGACTTGCCGCAGCCGGAGGGGCCGAGCAGGCAGACAAAATCGTTGGACTCGATGTCGAGATTGATGTTGTCCAGCGTCAAGAGGTCCCGGCCGCGGCGCTTGTCGGAGAACATCTTGACGATGTTGCGAAGCTCGATTGCCGCCATCAGCCCGCCCTTCCCTGCACGGTGGTCGTCTGCTGCCAGCGCAGCGTGCGCGCCATGATCGCCTTGAGTCCGAGGTCGGAGAGATAGCCGAGCAGGCCGATCGAGATCATCGCAGCCAGCACGATGTCGTAGCGCAGGAAGTAATAGGAATCCCACAAGACATAGCCGAGGCCGCTCTTCACCGCGACCATCTCGGCCGTGACCGTCAGCATCCAGGCCGATCCGACCGCGATGCGCAAGCCCGCAAAGATCGACGGCAGCGCCGCCGGCAGCACGATGTCGGTCAGCATCTGCCGGCTATTGGCGCCCATCATCGCGCCGGCGCGCACGAGATTGTGGTCAACGGTCTTGACGCCGTGGATGCTGTTCATCAGCACCGGAAAGAAGGCGCCGAGGAAGACGAGGAAGACCGCCGGCTTGTCGGCGATGCCGAACCAGATGATCGCCAGCGGAATCCAGGACACCGGCGGGATCGGACGCAGCATCTGCAGCGTGGGCTCCAGCGTCTTCTCGAACAGGCGCGACCAGCCGATCGCGACTCCCGCGAGGATGCCGAGCAGACTTGCCAGCGCAAAGCCGCCGAACACGCGAAACGCGCTGGCGAGCGCGTCACGCAGCCAGTGCCCCGAATAGGTCTGCGTGGTCTCGTCGAAACCGAACACCCAGTCGCCGAGCGCATGCAGCACCGCGCTCGGCGCCGGCAACAGCGCCGGCGGAAGCATGCCGCTGCGGGCAAAGGCCTCCCAGCCCGCGATCAGCAGCGCGGGTACGACGAGGCGTTCGAGCCCCTGGAATGCCCGCGTCAGCCGAAACGCCGGCCTTGCGGGCGAGACGTCAGTAACCGAGGTCATTCTTGGCCTTTCCGGTGGCCTGCTCCAGGAACGAATAATCCATGTTCTTCTCCGCTTCCGCGGAGACGTCCTTCGAGATGTATTTGAGGTCGCGCATCATCGCGGCGATCGCCAGCGTCTGCGAGCGATGGATCGCAGGATCGGGCGAAGCGTTCTTCAGCGCCTCGGTCGCCACATTCTTGTCGAGGCCGGTGAGCTTGTTGATGACCTCGACCCACGGCCCCTTGTCGGCGATCAGCTTGTTGTCGAGCTCGACCACGGCGCCGACGACGCCCTGGACGCCGGCGCGCTGGCCCGCGATCACATCCGAACGCGTGACGATCAGATTCGTGAGATTTCCCGCAGCCTGCTCATACGGCAGCACAAAATGCTTGCCGGCACCGGCGAGCCGGATCTGGGAGGCGAACGGCTCGACCGAGCAGATCATGTCGACCTCGCCGCGCTGGAGCGCGGCGAGATGATCTGACGGATTGGGGATGTTGATGAACTGGATGTCCTTGTTGGGATCGACGCCCTGCTTGAGGAACGCGCCGCGCATGTGGATGTCCTGCGCATTGCCGCGGGACGCCGCGACCTTGAGCGGCTGACCGTCGCTCTTCGCCTTCGCAACGGTCGTCTTGAACGTCGCCCAGTCCTCAGGGGGAAGGTTCAGCTTCGCGGAGGAGAGACATTCCGAGCCGCCATTGATCTGACCTGAGACGGCGACGACGTCGAAACCTTTGTCGAGCGCGGTGATGTAATGGAGATAGGTCACCTGCGCGACGTCGATGCTCTTCGAGACCAGGGCGGTGAGCACGTCATTGCCCGAGTTGAAGCCGGTGGCCTCGACCTCGATGCTCTTGGCGATGCCCGGGATCAGCGACATCGGCAGGCAGTGCGCGCATTTGGCGTAGCCGAGCTTGATCTTCGCCGCCTGCGCGGAGGCGAGATCGCTTCCGCCAAGCATCGCCGCCATTACCACGAGGCCCAGTCGCAAACTCGTCCGCATCACCTGCTCCGTTTCGAATGCGCGGGATCTCGCGCGTCGGAAACGATCATCCGCCGCCCTTCGCCGCAAGGCAATCCAGTTTCTGCATGCTGCATACAATTTGCGCGCTATGCCATTGTTTTCAGCGAGATACGTCGATATTTTGGGCAGGCCAAAGGGCCGGAAACGGCTAAGATCCAACGTGAGAAGTGAGGCACGCGTGCAGCCAAAATCGGAAGCGTCAAAGGGACGAAAGTCGCCCAAACTCAAGCGGATGGGCCTGCATGAGCGTGCCGCGGCGCGGATGCGGACGATGATCATTCGCGGCGAGCTGCCGCCGGGTTCGCAAACCCGGGAGACGAAGCTGTCGAAGGAGCTCGGCGTGTCGCGCACCCCCTTGCGCGAGGCGATGAAGGTGCTGGCGGCTGAAGGATTGATCGAGCTTCGTCCCAACCGCAGCCCGCGCATTGCCGATATCGCAGTGGACGGCATCTCGGAATTGTTCGAGGCCCTCGCCGGCATCGAGCGGCTCGCCGCCGAGCTCGCCGCGGAGCGCGCCACCGAGCGCGACCTCGCCCGCCTGCGCACGCTTCAGACCCGCATGGAGGGTCATCACCGCAACGGCAAGCTCGACGATTATTTCACCATCAACGGCGAGATTCACAACACCATCGTCCGCATGGCCCGCAACACGCCGCTCCGCGAAGCCCACGAGACGCTGATCTCCCGCGCCGAACGCGCGCGCTATCTCGCGCTGGGCGCGAACAGGCGCTGGAGCAATTCGGTCGACGAACACGCGGACATCCTGGCCGCGCTGGAGGCACGCGACGGCGAAGCCGCCGGCCGCCTGCTCGGCGCCCACGTCGCGCGCACCGGCACGGCGCTGCTCGAAGTCCTCGCCGCCCCTCAGGCCAAACGGACGGCGGCATAATCATGAAGCTGCTGCTGCTCAACCCGAACACCAGCACCGAGGTCACGCAGCTGATGCTGGGAGTCGGGCAGCGCGCCGCTTCCTCCGGCACCGAGCTGATCCCCTGCACCGCGACCCGCGGCGTGCCCTATATCGCCACGCGCACCGAAGCGCAGATCGGCGGCGCCATCGCGCTGGAGATGTTGGCCGAGCAGCACATGAAGGTCGATGCCGCAATCATCGCGGCATTCGGCGATCCCGGCCTGTTCGCGGCGCGCGAGACCTTCGACATCCCCGTGATCGGCATGGCGGAAGCCGCCATGCTGACCGCCTGCATGGCCGGACGCCGCTTTGCCATCGTCACCTTCGCCCAGGCCCTGGGCCCCTGGTACGAGGAATGCGTCCGCGCCCACGGGCTGTGGGAGCGGTGCGCCGGCATCCGCATGCTCGATACACCGTTTCAGGCGATCTCCGAGGTCGGCGCCGAGAAGGAAGACGTGTTGGTCGAACTCGCCCAGCGCGCCATCGTCGAGGACGAGGCCGATGTGCTGATCTTTGCGGGCGCGCCGCTGTCCGGCCTTGCCGAGCGCGTCGCCGACCGGATCCCTGTCCCCGTGGTCGATCAGGTCATCGCCTCCGTGAAGCAAGCCGAAGCGCTTCATGCGCTGCACCTGCGTAAGGCGAGCGCAGGTACGTTCCGCCGCCCCGCCGCGAAGCCGACCATCGGCCTTGCCGATGCGCTCGCCGCCCGGCTCGAGCATCGCGACAGCTGATCAGAGAGGCGGCCGGCGATGCGAAAAACCCAGTTCGTTCTCGAGGCTGCGGCCGAAGGCAAACAAGCGGGATTCGCACCCCGGCGGCGCGATGACCTGGATGCCGAAGGGCAGCTCATCCTCCCCTCGCGGCACCGGCAAAGTCAGGACCGGAAAGCCGACCAGCGACACGATGAAAGTAACGGCGAGATAATCGATCGGCGTCTCCAGCGCCGCCCCGTCGATCGCGGTGACGTCGCTGATCTCGTTCGGCCAGGGGACGACCGACGCAGCCGGCGCGACCAGGATATCGGCACGGGTGAACAGCGCGCGAAAGCTGCGATAGATCACGGTGCGGCGTCGTTCGGCGTTCAGGTAAGCCTCCGCGGACAGCCTTGCGCCGGCCTCGATGTTCCAGATCACCGTCGGAGTGAGCTCGGTACGACGCATCCTCAGCAACTCGCCATAGCTGCTCGCGATGTGCGCGCCGCGCAGCGTACCAAAGGTTTCGATCGCCCCGCCACAATCGGGCGAGGACAGCTCGACATCGCCAACACGCGCGAGCGCCTCGCAAGCCGCAGCGAAGCGCGCACGAACCTCGCACGCAACCGGCGCGACACCGAAATCGGGCGTAGCGGCAATCCGGGGACGGCCAGCGATGGGTCGATCATCGCCGGCGCCGTGGAGCGAGAGCGGATCATTCGCATCGCCTCCGGCGCAGGCCGACAGCGCAAGCTCGAGATCGTCGACACTGCGGGCGAGAAAACCGTGCGTGGCCAGCATGTCCCAGCCGAGCGGCCGGCGCGGCGACGGAATGCGGCCGGGGGTCGGCCGGATCGAAGCAACGTCGCAGAAGCTGGCGGGCGTGCGCACCGAGCCACCGAAATCGGTGCCGTGCGCCAGCGGCGCCATGCCGGTCGCGACGGCGACGGCAGAGCCGCCGGACGATCCGCCGGAGGTCAGCGCGAGATCGAACGGATTGCGTGTCGGCCCGCGCAATCTGTTGGTACAGACCGCACCAAAGCCAAACTCCGGCGTGTTGGTCTTGCCCAAAATGATCGCGCCGGCGCGCCGCAGCCGCGCCACGATGAGATCGTCCTCGGCCGGGACGTGATCGCGGAACAGCACCGAGCCGTAAGTCGTCGCAAGTCCCGCCGTGTCGGTGAGGTCCTTGATCGCGATCGGCACGCCATGCAGCGGGCCGATCGGCGCAGAGGCCGCATCGCACATCTGCGCAGCGCGGCGGGCGCCGTCCGCATCGACCGTCACGAATGCCGCCAATCGGGCGTCGAGGCTCGCAATCCGGGCCAGATACGCTTCGATGGCGTCACGGGAGGACAGCTCGCCCCTCGCAATGGCGCGCGCAAGCTCCGTGGCCGTGAGGTCGCATATCGATCGATCCGATGTCATCGGGCCACCATGCCAAAACGCTCGCCGAAAAGCGACAGGCGCGGGCACGAGACTTGCTTTCTCTTCTGGGGCAACGGGAGGCAACACCATGGCTGATGCGCCAAGCGGCCGATCGCTCGTCGTCGACGCGGTCACCCACCGATATCCGAGTGGCGCGCTTGCGGTCGAGAACATCAATCTCGACATCAAGGGCGGCGAGATCATCGCCCTGCTCGGCCCCTCCGGCTGCGGCAAGACAACGCTCTTGCGCATCATCGCCGGCTTCATCGCGCAGACGCAAGGGAGGATCATCATCGGCGACGACATCGTCGATGCGCTGCCGCCGAACAAGCGCGCGGTCGGCATCGTGTTCCAGAACTACGCGCTGTTCCCGCACCTGTCCATCAGCGAGAACGTCGCCTATGGCCTCGCCGCCCGCGGCATCGACAATGTGACGCGGCAGCGCGAGGCGCAGCGCCTGTTGGAGCTGGTGCAGCTCCCGACCATGGCCGAGCGGCTGCCGCGGCAGCTCTCCGGCGGGCAGCAGCAGCGCGTTGCGCTCGCCCGCGCGCTCGCGATCAAGCCGTCGATCCTGCTGCTCGACGAGCCCTTCGCCGCGCTCGACAAGAATCTGCGGCTGGACATGCAGATCGAGGTCAAGCGGCTGCAACGCGTCTCCGGCATCACCACGCTGATCGTGACGCACGACCAGGAAGAAGCGCTGTCCATGGCCGATCGTGTCGCCGTGCTGAGCCATGGCAAGCTCGAGCAGTTCGGCTCGCCGTCGGACGTCTACGACCGTCCGCAGACGCTGTTCGTCAACACCTTCGTCGGCTCAACCAACCGCATGCCCGGCGTCGTGGTTTCGGCGGACCGCACGGCGGCAAAGGTGCGCCTCGATGCCGGCGCGGAGATCATCGCGCGTCCCGCGGGCGGTACACTCAGCGAAGGCGGCCGCGTCACGGTCTGCATCCGTCCCGAGCATCTGCAATTCGTCGGCGACGAGACCGGCTTTGCCGGCGTGATCGGCATGTCGCTGCCGCTGGGCGCCACCGTCGTGCACGAAGTCACCACCGCCGATGGCTCCGGCGTCAAGGTCTCCCAGGCGCGCATCGGCGAGACGCGCGCGCTGGAGAACGGCGCGGCGGTGCGTCTCGCGCCGCTCGCCCCGTCGCTCGCCAACGCCTTTCCCGCAACGCTTTGAATTCAGTTTCTGTCCAGAGGGGAGTTCGACATGATCATGAATCGCAGAAGCCTGCTGACCACCGCGCTCACACTCGGCGCCATGAAGGCATTTCCTGGCCTGAGCTACGCCCAGGCCCGTCCACTGGTGTTTGCGACCTTTACGGGAAGCTGGGAGGAAGCGCACAAGGCCGTGCTGGTGCCGGCGTTCCGCAAGGCTAACGCGGACGCCGCGATCGTGCTGGACCCCATGCTCTCGGTCGACCAGATCGCCAAGGTGAATGCCGCCAAGGCCAATCCACCGATCGACGTCATGCTGCACGATCCCGGCCCGGCCCTCGTCGCCATCGGCCAGGACCTGGTCGATCCCTATCCGGTCGAGAAGAGCGCCTACTACAAGGACCTGATCGCCGAGGCGCAGGAGCCGATGGGCCCTGCCCCGTTCTTCCAGGTCGTCGGCCTCACCTACAATCCGGAAGCGGTCAAGACGCCGCCGACGTCGTGGGCCGATCTCTGGAAGCCGGAGTTCAAGGGCCGCGTCGGCATCACCAACCTCAACTCGACGCTCGGCACCGGCTGGCTGGTCGAGATCGCCAAGATGCGCGGCGGCTCGGAGGCCAATGTCGATCCCGGCTTCAAGGCGCTGGAAGAGCTCAAGCCCAACCTCGCCGCGGTCGCCGCCAATCCCGGCGCGCTCGCCACCCTGTTCCAGCAGGGCCAGATCGACATCTCGCCCGGCAATTTCAACGCCATCCAGATCCTGAAGGCGCGCGGCGTGCCGGTCGAGTTCGTGGCGCCGAAGGAAGGTGCGATCGCCTTCAAGACCACGATCCACATCGTCAAGAACTCGCCGAACCGCGAGCTCGCCTTCAAGCTGATCGAGGCGGCCTTGATGCCGGAAGTGCAGACCACGCTGATGAACCCGCCCTACCTGATCGTGCCGACCAATTCCAAAGTGGCGATGGGCGGCGAGATCGCGCGCGTGCTGGCCAAGGACGCGGCCGAGCTGAAGAAGAAGTTCGTGTTCCAGGACTGGAAGAAGATCAACGAGCAGCGCTCGGTCTGGATCGAGCGGTTCAACCGCGAGATCAAGATCTGAGACATTGAAGGCTTGAGTCATGGGCGCAGCACCGGCATCACGGGACGTGACGTCCTACGGAATGGGATTGGCGGCGCCGCTGGCGCTGTTCTTCCTGGTCTTCTTCGTCGCGCCGCTGCTGCAATTGTTCTGGCTCTCGCTGCACAACGACACGGCCGGGCTCCAATGGGGGCTCGGCCAATACCTGCACTTCCTCACCGATCCCTTCAGCCTCGGCGTGCTCGGCTCGACGCTGCTATTAGGGGCCGAGGTGACGGCGGTCTGCCTCGTGCTCGGCTTTCCCATCGCCTGGCTGTATCAGCGGGTCGGACCAAGGCTTCAGACCATCATCATCCTGATCGTGCTGCTGCCGCTTTTGACCAGCGTCGTGGTGCGCACCTTCGCCTGGATCGTCATCCTCGGACGCCAGGGCATCATCAACGCGACGCTGCAATGGCTCGGCGTCATCGATACGCCGCTAAAATTGCTCTACACCCAGTTCGGCGTGGTGATCGCGCTGGCGCAGGTGCAGATGCCCTTGATGACGCTGCCGCTGATCACCGCGCTCGGCCGCATCGATCCCAATCTCGACGATGCCTCCTGCTCGCTCGGCGCCGGGAGCTGGCGCACCTTCTTCCGGATCGTGCTGCCGCTGTCGCTGCCCGGCGTCATCGCCGGCTGCACGCTGACCTATGCCGCCGCGATCACCGCCTTCATCACCCAGTCGCTGGTCGGCGGCGGGCAGATGCTGTTCATGCCGATGTATCTCTACCAGCAGGCCTCGACACTGCAGAACTGGCCGTTCGCGGCCGCGATCTCGATCATCTTCCTGCTCGCCGTGCTCGCGGTCGTCTCGGTCTTCACCACCCTCGGTCGCATGTCGCGCGGCTATGGAGGCGCATGATGCGCGGGCGCAGGCGCACATTGGAAGCCCTCAGTTTCGAGCTCGTGATGACCGTGATCGCGGTGATCGCGCTTGTCATCATCATCGCGCCGTCGCTCGTGGTGCTGATCGTCTCCTTCACCAGCGGCTTCTCGCTGCGCTTCCCGCCGCCGGGCTATTCGCTGCGCTGGTACGCCGAATTGTGGAATGCCTGGCAGCTGCATTTCGCGGCCAAGAACAGCCTGATCGTGGCGCTGTGGGCGACGGGCCTGTCAGTCGTGCTTGGCGTCGCCGCGGCGCTCGCGATCTCGCGGTCGCGCACGCTATCGGCGCGGCTGCTCGATTCCCTCTTCATGTCGCCGCTGGTGCTGCCGGCCCTCGCCTTCGGCCTCGCCGCTCTGATGCTGTTCTCGCTGATCGGCCTGCCGGTGTCGCCGCTGACCTTGGTGATTGGGCACACCGTGGTCTGCGTCCCCTATGTCGTGCGCAACACGGTCGCAGCCCTCGCCCAGCTCGAGCCGACCCTGCTCGAAAGCTCGGCGGTGCTCGGCGCGAGCCGCCTCTACACCTTCCGCCGCATCGTGCTGCCGCTGATCCGCCCGGGCATCATCGCAGGCGCCTTCATCGCCTTCATGTCATCCTTCGACAACGTGCCGGTGTCGCTGTTCCTGCGCGATGCCGCCACGGACATGCTGCCGATCCGGATGTGGCAGGACCTCGAGGGCAAGCTGGATGTCACCATCGCCGCGCTGTCGGGCGTGCTGATCATCGCGACCGTCGCGCTGGTCGCAATCATGGAGCGCGTCACCGGCCTGTCGCGGCGGCTGACGAATTGATCAGGCACCGCGGAACAGCGAATAGCCCCAGCGGGTGAATTTCAGCGGCAGATGAAAATGCTCGTCAACGTTCTTGATGCGGAAGCGGAACGGCGTCACGGTCAGGAAGCCGTCGCGCTCGCCGAAGAACTCGCCGAGATGAAACAGCACCTCGTATTCGCCGGCCGTCACGCCGGCGCCTTGCGCGATGGCATGATCGAGCACGCCATTGCCGCCGAGCCGCCCGTCGGCGATGCGCAGCGAGTCCGGATCGATCCGCCAGATCTCGACGCGCAGCCCCTGCGCCGGGCGCCCGCTTGCCACATCGACCGCGTGAATGGAAATGCCGCCTGCCACGATGTTCCTCCCATGAGCACGCCGCTATGGTAGACGCAAACACGGCCGCTCGGCCAGCACCGGCGTTGCTGCCGGCCCTCGGAGCGATGACCGCGCTGCAGGGCCTCGTCGCGCTGGCCTTGTTCGCGCCCGGCGTGGTCGCGCCGCGCGCGCATATCGAGGTCTGGCAGCTCTCGATGTTTTCCTGCGCTGTGTTCGCGGTCGGCATCCCCGCCTCGTTCTGGGGCGGCGGCTTCATCGCGCGCCTTGGCTCGCTGCGGATCGCGAGCCTCTGTGCGGCGGCCATCGTCGTCGGCATGGCATTGGCTTCGCTCGGATCGAGCGCCGCGCTGCTCGCCGCAGGCCTTTGCCTCGGCCTTGCCATGGGGCCCGAGACGCCCGCGAGCGCGGCGCTGCTGGCGCGGCTCGTCACCGCCGAGCGGCGCGCCTTCGTGTTCTCGGTGCGTCAGACCGGCAACCAGATCGGCGCGGTTTGCGGCTCGCTCGCGCTGCCCGCGATCGCGATCTCGCTCGGACCGGCCTGGTGCTATGCGTTTGTAGGCGGCTGCGCGCTGCTCGCGATCCTGTTGTTCGAATGGTTGCGGCCGGCCTATGCCGGCAAGGTCGCTCCGCCGCCAAAGCTCGATCTCCGCGCGCGGCTGGCGCTGGTGATTGCGGACCGGCGGATCGCGACGCTGGCGCTGGCCTCGATGCCGTTCAGCGCGATGCAGGTGTCGCTCAACACGGTCTTCGTCACGCTCGGCACGCGCGAGCTCGGCCTTGGCCATATCGAGGCGGGCATGGCGCTCGCCTGCGCGCAAGCCGGCGGCCTCGTCGGCCGGCTCGGCTGGGGCTATGTCGCGATGCGCCTCGATGCCTCGCGGACGATTCTCGTCGTCATTGGCCTCGGCATGGCATTCTGCGCCGCGCTGCTGGGCCTCAACGGCGCTTCGCTCGGTCGCGGCGGGCAATTCATCATTGCCGCACTGTTCGGCCTGACGGCGTCGGGCTGGAACGGCGTCTTCATCGCCGAGATCGCCCGCCTCGCCCCGCAGGAGCGGATCGGCGAAACCACCGGCGCGGTGCTGACAGCCTCCTATGCGGGCCTGCTTGCGGCGCCGGCGCTGGTGTCGATCCTGGATGGCGTGGCCAGTCTCGGCATGGCATTCTTCACCTTGGCCTGCCTCGCTCTCTGCGGCACATTGGCGCTGATCTGGGAAGGCCATGACAAAGCCGAGAAATAGCGCGCGCGAGATTGCTGCCGACGTCGCCGCCGGACGGACGACTGCTGTCGAGACCGCCAAGGCCGCCCTCGGCCGCATCGAGGCCGCAAAGGCCTTGAACGCGGTCGTCGCGGTCAATTCCGCACGCACGCTCGCCGATGCCGCAGCCGTCGATGCTCGCCTGCGCGCCGGCGAGACCATGCCGCTTGCCGGCGTCCCCATCGTCGTCAAGGACAACATCTGGGTCGGCGGCTGGCGCGTGACGCAAGGCTCGCGCCTGTTTGCGAACTTCATCGCGCCGCAGGACGCGATCGCGATCGAGCGCCTGCGCAGCGCCGGAGCGGTCATCGTCGGGATCGGCGCGACGTCCGAATTCGCCTGCAAGGGCGTCACGACCTCGCAGCTGTATGGGCCGACGCGGCATCCGCTCGATCCCGCGCTGACACCCGGCGGCTCATCGGGCGGCCCGGCCGTGGCCGTCGCTGCCGGCCTCGTGCCGCTCGCGATCGGCACAGATGCCGGCGGCTCGAGTCGCAGGCCGCCGGCGCATGTCGGGGTCGCCGGCTTCAAGCCGTCCTATGGTGCGATCCCCTATGGGCCAGGTTTCGCCGAGCCCTTCTTCGGCCTCTCCGTCATTGCACCGATCGCCGCCGAAGTCGCCGACATCACGCTGGCGTTCGAGGCCATGGCCGGCCTCGATGGACGCGATCCGGATTCTGCCGTCGTTGCGCAGCAGGCCAAGGACACCGCCGGTCAGCGCATCGCGTTTTCGCCGCGCCTTGGTCTCGATGTCGCGATTGACGATGTCGTCGCGAATGGGCTCGCCTCCGCTGTCGACCGGCTTTCCGCGGCAGGTTTGCGCATCACGCAACGCGATCCCGTCTGGTCGGCAAACGCCACGGAGGACGCCATCATGCCGCTTCAGCATGCGGGTCTGGCGGCGCTCTATGGTAACGCCTTCCGCACGGATCCGACTATCTTCGATCCCGATGTCGCCAAGCAGATCGAGCGAGGTCTCTCCTGGTCTGGTACGGAAGTTGCCGGAGCGCTGCTCGCGAGCGCCGCGATCGCCAATGCCTTCGCGGCTTTCTTCACCGAGATTGACCTGCTGCTGACGCCAACCGTCCCATGCGCTGCGTGGCCACTGACGCAGCTCGGCCCGGACATGATCGGCGGAAAAGCCGCAAGCCCTCGTGCCCACGCGGTGTTCACGCCCTTTGTCAATCATGCCCGCCTGCCGGCGATTTCGATTCCGTGCGGAACCGATCGGCACGGACTTCCATTCGGCCTTCAGATCATCGCCGCGCGCGGACAAGACCGCTCGCTGCTCGCAGCAGCGCAAGAGATAGAGGCCATCTTGCGAGCGTAGTTTCTGGCGCAAGATGCAGGCAAGCTCATCCCGGTCGAAGGTGCCGACCATTTCACCATTCTCGAGGCGCTGCGGCGGCCGGACGGCATTCTCGTGGAGGCTGCTCGGCGACTGCTGGACTAAAACTGCAAAAACAACCCCATGCACAGTAGAGACGCCGTTGTTTTCAAAGGACAATTTTCGAGGCCAGATCGACACCGCCATCGCTTTGACTCGTCGGGCAAAACAGGAGCATAGTGCCATCATCGCCGCGGCTGCCGCTCCTGCATCTCAATCCAGATTTGCTCGCCCGTGATCCGCACCGTATAAAGCCGCAGCGGCGGGCTCGACCATCCCGAATTGATCGCACCGTCGCACAGATCGAACGATGCGGCGTGACGCGGGCAGTACAGCCGCCCTGCCCTCACCTGCCCCAAGCCGAGATCCGCCTGCTCGTGCGGGCACGCGCGATCGCATGCGATGATATCGCCCTCGTTCCAGATCACGAGCACGTCGAGGCCCGCGACGTGTACGCGAACGATCGTCTCCGCCTTCAGCCGGTCGAGATCGCAGACCGCTCTCCAGGCTGAAATCCAGTCCGCGGAGGGATCGGCATGGCTGAGCGAGCCGCCGATCGTGCCGCGGTTGCGCACCGGGCGATAAGCGATGTTGGCGGCGACGCCGCGCATGGCGCCGCGGCGCACCTCCGTGATTGCAGCAATCAAACCTCACTTCATCGCGCTTTAGATCATCCGCCGCCCCGCTCGCGATCAGCGATCGCCTCGACTGGCGGGCACGCGCGCGTTTGGAACACCGCGTCACGCGCCGCGTTTAATGTCGAAATTGGAGATTTTAGATGACATATCGATTGCTCGCCGCTACCGCCGCTCTCGCGATCATGGGCAGCTTTGCCGCCCCGAGCGCCGCGGTCGCGCAAGATCGCTATTGCCTGCAGGGCCGGATCTGGGGCTATCCGGGCAATTGCCAGTTCGCCAGTTACAGTCAGTGCATGGCGAGCGCATCGGGAACGAACGCCTATTGCGGCATCAATCCCCGCTACGCCTATGCGCGCCGTTACAGGGGATACCGGTGATCAGCCCACGCCTCCACATCGGCAACAGGCGCGCGTCTTGACCGATCCCACAGCAGAGCCGAGCGGCACGACGCCAGCAGAGCGCCCCCTCACTGCCATCGCATTCTCCGGCGGTCTCGGCCTCGGCGCGTATCATGGCGGTGTGTTTGAAGCGCTCACCTCTCTTTTGTTGCCGATCGACTGGGTGACGGGCTCATCGGCAGGGGCCATTACTGCCGCACTGATCGCGGGGAGCCCGAGTGCCGAGCGGCTACGCAATCTACGCAGCTATTGGCATGCGCCAAGCAGTCCAGCCGGAGTGCCGAACGCGGGCCGCCATACCTTCGCCTGGCTGAGCTCGATCAACACGCGCGTGCTGGGTCGTCAGGGCTTCTTCCATCCCCGCCTTCCGATTCCGACATCTCACTTCGCCGGCCTTTACGACCTCGGCCCGACCCGCGAACGCCTTCAGCAGTTGATCGATTTCGGACGTCTGAACGACGGCGATCCGCGCATCACGATCTGCGCCACGGACCTGGAAAGCGGCGATGCCGTGCTGTTCGACTCCTCGTCCGAGCGGATCGAAATCGACCATATCCTGGCCAGTTGCGGATTCCTCCCTGAATTCGCTCCGATGCAGATCGCCGGCCGGTGGCTCGGCGATGGCGGGTTCGCGTTGAACGCGCCATTCGATCCGATCCTCGAAACTGCGCGACGGCTCCGCCTCTATGTCGTCGATCTCTTTCCGCGCGACGGCAAGGTCCCCGACGGGCTCGAGGCCGCGGCCGAGCGCACGAGCGACCTGACCTTCGGCAACCAGACCTTCCAGCGCCTTGGCTACGCCCTGGAGGCCCGGCAGCTCCGTGCCGAGCTTCAGGACCTCGATGACGACGACGAGGTCTATCTGCTGAGCTACCGGCCGGGCCGCGAGGAAGCAGGTCCCGAAAAATCCTTCGACCTGTCGGAGGAGGCCATGGCGCAACGCTGGCGGGCCGGCTTTCTGGACATGCAGTATGCCGCACGCCTGGCCCCGATCCCGAACGGGATCTGCAGCGTGCGGCGGCTTTAACGATGTCTCTCAATGGCCAGGGCGCGAGCTGCGCTCCATGGGTCGATCGAGGCGCCGGCGAATGTCGCGCGGCAGCTGCGTGAGACCGTCGTCGGCGGCCATGCCATCGGGCGGAGCAATGGTGGTGATCCCCCAGTTCGCGAGCACAGCCTCCTGCACCGGATTACGCTGCGCGACGAACACGAAGGATTTCGGCCGGTCCTGACTGTGCCCGGACTCGTCCCAGATCTGCCAGATCCGGTGCAGCAGCAGGCGGATATTGGGATCGGACATGCTGTATCCGATGAAGAGCAGCGTGCTTCCAAGCGCATCAGCGCGAAAACGGATATCGAGCGGAGAATTGAAGGCGAGCCGATTCGAATTTCTCCGTGCTGAGGCTCCCGTGGCGATCGCCACTCGCGTTGTGACCTTCACGTGGAGCAATGAGTTGGCAGAAGGGTCGTTCCCGAGCCGATCGTCGCAGCGCGAACGAATACAGAGGCGCAAGAAATCCCGAAAAGGACCGGATCGACGCGAGCGGCCGCCAGTCGCCTGGAGCGTTGGCAACTCGAATGCGCGCCAACCAGGTGCACGCTCCTACGAGCCGTCGAGATCATGAATGACCGGCCGCAGCGGGCCGCTCGGATCGAGCTCGAGCGTTGCCAGCGTAATCGGCAGCTTGAACCGCCGCTTCCCTGCACTTCCCGGATTCAAGTAGAGCACGCCTTCGGCGGTCTCGATCCGCACGCGGTGGGAATGGCCTGAAACCACGACGTCGATCCCAAGCTCCGCAGGATTGATCGTCAGCTCCTTGAGGTCGTGCAGGATATGGAAGCAGCGGCCGCCGAGGCGCAGCGTTTGCGTTTCAGGCAAACGTTCAGCCCACGCCCCGCGATCTACATTTCCTCTGATCGCGGTAACCGGCGCGATCCGGCAAAGCCCATCCATCACAGCCTGGGTGCCGATATCGCCGGCGTGGATGATGTGCGAGACGCCGGCGAGGCAGTGCTCCGCCTCCGGCCTCAGCAGCCCATGTGTATCGGCAATCACCCCAATCCTGAACGTCATCAATGCAGCACGTCCAATGGCATCCGGCCGACTTCCTCGCCATCCTCGTTCGTGACCAGGATCGAGAAGTGACGGCCCTTGAGCTCGGGATGCTCCTCGAGCAGGCGCCTCGCAATCTCTTCGGCAACATCCATGGCTTTCATGTCATCCGGCAGTTCGGCACCCCTCTCGTCTGCCACGGTTTCGGAATCCACCAAATCAAAATGATAGCGCGGCACGTCCGGCCCTCGGGTTTTCCCGCAGGAACGCCCGGTCTCGAACCTTCGTTCCGGCGTGGAGGCCATCTGCGGTTCTGAACAATGAACATCTCGGTTCCCAAGACATTGCAAGCAGCGAGCATTGGCACCGCCCACAACCTCGGGGCGTTTCTCCCTCCGTTGAAGTGAACCCCATCATTCGTCGTTCAGTAGACTGGTTACGCGACGCGCCATTGCTGGCCGTCACCATCCCTGTCGTCACCATCATGGGACTGCGGTGCCGCAGGGTCCGGCGCCCGGGGATCGGCTGTCGCCCACTCAACCCTTCTCCGAATTGAGCTTCCGGCCACCTCGCATGCTGACGGACGCTCAGATGTGGGGCAGCACGATGTTCGACCAGCTCGCCTGCCGCATCAAGTTCAAGCGCCTGCGCTATGAGGGGCCGTTCACGCCGCCCTCCGAACAGGGCACGCTGGTCTTCCCTGGAGATTTCGGCATGTTCGAATGGGGCGGCATCGCCGTCGATCCGCGGCGCCAGATTGCGATCGCAAATCCGCAATCGATTCCCTTCATCTCGCGTCTCGTGCCGCGCGGAAAGGACAATCCGGCGGCGCCCAACGCGGCGCATCCGCCCGGCACCGAGCTCGGCGTGCAGCCGATGTACGGCGCCCCGTTCGGCGTCGATCTCGGGATTTTCCTCTCGCCGCTCGGCATCCCCTGCCTCGCCCCGCCCTGGGGCAACATCGCCGCCATCGATCTCAGGACGCACAAGGTGGTCTGGCAGCACCGTATCGGCACGATCCGCGATCAGGCTCCGTTGTCGCTGCCCTTCAAGCTCGGCGTTCCCATGATCGGCGGCCCGATCGTGACGGCTGGCGGCATCATCTTCATCTCGGGAACGATGGATGACTACATCCGCGCCTTCGACGTCCGCGACGGCAAAGAGATTTGGCAGGCCCGCCTTCCTGCCGGCGGGCAGTCGACGCCGATGACCTACTCAGTCGGCGGCAGGCAATACGTCGTGACCGTCGACGGAGGCCATGGCTCATTCGGCACCAAGCTCGGCGACTACGTCCGGGCCTACGCGTTGCCCGAGCGGCGGCAATAGCCGAGCTGCACCTCGAGCGCATCGCGCACTTCGGCGACGACATGGCCCCAATCGCCCGGCCGTCTTTGGCGAAACAGCCGCACGCTCGGATACCAGAACGAGTGCGCACCGGATTGAGGCCAGCGCCAGTCGCAATCGGCATGCAGCAGCACCCAGGCCTCGCATCCGAGCGCTCCCGCAAGATGCGCGACCATGGTGTCGACGCAAATGAGCAGGTCAAGCTGCCGCAGGCGATGGCCGAGGGCCACGATATCGGGCGTGCTGATCTCCAGCGCACCGAGCGCCGCGAGCTCTTCGCTGCTGGCGCCGCGCTGGAGCGAATAGAGCGCCACGCCCGGTCCGGCGACATGACGCAGCAAGACGGCCGGAACCTCCCGCCGCTTGTCCCAGTCGCCGACTTTCCAGACCAGGCCGAGGGCCAGACCTTGTTCTCCCCGCAGCGGCGGAACTGCAGCGGGAGGCAACGCCAGGTAAGGAACGCGCATCTCGACCTGATCCCGCCGCGCCCTGATGGCGTGCGGCACCTCCATGATTTCGATATCGACCTCGAAACCGACCTCGGGCGCTCCATCATGCAGCGGAATCGCGCGATCGACGCCCGTGGCGCCCGCGGCCAGCGGCAGCAGCTCGGGTTGACACCACAGGGTGACGCTGCGCGCGATCTCGCGAAGCGCACGCATGAAGCGCAGGAACTGAATGGTGTCGCCGAGTCCGTGATAGCAGCGCACCAGCACGTGCTTATCTTTCAGATCCTCGCCGCGCCAGATCCGCTGGAGATGCCGCGGGCCGGTGTGCTTGGGCGGATGCGCCGTTTCCAGCAGATCACGATCGTTGATCGCCCAGGCGCGCGCAAAATCGCCCGCCCTGATCGCCTCAGCCCAACCGCCCGCCATTTCGCGCAGTCGCTAGTGTCGAACGAATTTGTGGAATCGGCTGAGCTTGCCGTCCTTGGTTCGGTCCTGGTGCAGGAACGCAATGCCGGCTTCATCGAATTTTTCAAAGAACTCGTCCCAGCTGATGCGGTCCAGCCCTTCGTCCGGCGGATCGAAATCGATGCGCAGGATTCCGGCGTGGCCATCTTCTTCCGTCGCCTTCACGGTTGCGGGTTTCCCTCCGCGCTCCTCGGCCCATTTCCGAATGACATTGTGATCGGTGGTCTGCTGGGCTTCAATATTCTGCGCCTTTGACGTCATGTCATACCTCGCTTACTGGCCGGGCGATGAGCCCGGCATCGCATCGAACCATTGGCCGACAAACGCGGACCGAAGCAATTTGTTCTTTCGCTCGGATGCGAAGCAGTCCTGCGACGCAAGCATCATCTTCTTCATCTTCATCATGAAAGTTCTTCGTTCCCTACGGGCGGCCGGGGATCCTATCCCATGTTAAGCCCGCCGCATTTTATCTACCCGAATCGCGCGCGACGCGACGCTCGGATCTTCCTGCCAGGAACGAACATACCTTCCGCACGTTCGCCGACGTACTTACCGACGCCGTCTGTTTCCCGGAGGCTTCATTCCATGCATTCTCGTCTTCAAGACAGGCGCCGCGTGCGCGTCGGACTCGTCGGCGTCGGCAATTGCGCGAGCTCCTTCGTCCAGGGCCTCTCCTACTACCGGAACGCCAAATCGAACGAGCCGGTCCCGGGACTGATGAATGCCGAGCTCGGCGGTTACCATATCAGCGACATCCAGATCGCGGCGGCGTTCGACGTCAACGCCGGCAAGGTCGGCCGCGATGTCGCCGACGCGATTTTCGCGCCACCCAACAACACGCACCGCTTCTCCGATGTCGCGCCGACCGGCGTGATCGTGCAGCGCGGACCGGTCATGGACGGCATCGGGCACTACCTGACGGACGACGTTCCGATTGCGGACGTGCCGGAGGCTGACGTGTCCGAAATCCTGGCGATGTCCCGCACCGACGTCCTGGTGTCCTATCTACCGGTCGGCTCGCAACGCGCCAGCGAATGGTATGCGGCGCGTGCCATCGAAGCGGGCTGCGGCTACGTCAATTGCATTCCCGTCTTCATCGCCTCCAATCCGGAGTGGCGGCGCCGCTTCGAGGAGGCCGGCCTGCCGGTCGTCGGGGACGACATCAAGAGCCAGGTCGGCGCCACCATCTTGCATCGCGTGCTCGCCAATCTCTTCCGTGACCGCGGCGTGCGGCTCGACCGCACCTATCAGCTCAACGTCGGCGGCAATACCGATTTCAAGAACATGCTGGAACGGGAGCGGCTGACCTCGAAGAAGATCTCCAAGACCCAGGCCGTGACCAGCCAGTTCGACGTCCCGATGGACCCTGATAACATCCATGTCGGGCCGAGCGACCACGTGCCGTGGCTTACCGACCGCAAGCTCGCCTTCATCCGCCTGGAGGGAACGACGTTCGGCGGCGTTCCCCTCAGCGCCGAGGTCAAGCTCGAGGTCTGGGATTCTCCGAACTCGGCGGGCGTCGTGATCGACGCAGTGCGCTGCGCCAAGCTCGCCATGGACCGCGGCCAGGCCGGAGCGCTGACCGGTCCTTCCAGCTATTTCATGAAGTCGCCGCCGCAACAGTTCACCGACGAGGAGGCCGGACGGCGGACACGCGCCTTCATCGACGACAAGGCGTATGCGTGATGGTCAAGATCATCCATCTCGTTCGGCACGGTCATCACGCCCTGCTCGGCCGCGTTCTGTGCGGGCGAATGAGAGGCGTCGAACTCGACGATCTCGGCTGCGAGGACATGGCGCGCTGTGCCGGGACTCTTTCGCCTCGACCGACGCTCATTCAATCCAGCCCGCAGCGACGGTGCATGCAGTCGGCCTGCATCCTCGCCGCGCATTTCAGACTGCCGGTCGAGATAGCCCCGGCCCTCGACGAGATCGACTATGGCGAATGGACCGGACGATCATTCGACGACCTGGCGCCGGATTCACGATGGTCGCGCTGGAATGGGCGACGCGGCACGAGCCGACCGCCGGGCGGCGAGAGCATGCGGTCGCTTCAAAGTCGCATCGTTGCTCATCTGGAGCAACTGCGCCGAGATCGCAATCTCGACATCGTCGTCGCCGTCAGTCATGCCGAGCCGATCCGTGCCGCGCTCCTGCACTATTCGCGGACGCCGCTCGACGAGTTTCTCTCGATCGAGATCGATCCAGCCAGCATCAGCACGCTCCGCGCCGACAGCCGCGGCATGAAGATCACCGGGATCAACCAGCGGGTGCCGGCGTGAAGATCGTCATCTTCGGCCTGACAATCTCCTCCTCCTGGGGCAACGGACACGCCACCCTGTGGCGCGGCCTCTGCAAGCACCTGGCACGGTCGGGATACAGCGTGGTCTTCTTCGAGCGCGACGTTCCCTACTATGCCGGTGCCAGGGATCTCCACGAACTGCCCGGCGGCGAGCTCCGGCTGTTCTCGAACTGGGACGATGTGCGGCAGGCTGCAAGCGCCGACGTCCGTGACGCCGACGTCGCGATTGTGACCTCCTATTGTCCCGATGCGGTTGCGGCGACCGACCTGATCTTCTCCGAAGGTCGCGCTATTCCCGTGTTCTACGACCTCGATACTCCGGTCACGCTGGCAAGGCTCCTGGCCGGCGAAGCCGTTCCTTATGTCGGCCCGCGCGGCCTGCGGGATTTCGAGCTGGTGCTCAGTTTTACCGGCGGACCTCGCGTCGCGGATGAATTCCGAGACAGGCTGGGTGCCCGCGACACCCGGCCGCTCTATGGTCACGTCGACACCGACATCCACCGGCCGGTCGCGCCCCAGCCGCATTATCGCGCCGATTTGTCCTATCTCGGCACCTATTCCGAAGATCGTCAGCGCACGCTCGAGACGCTTTTCGTCGCGCCCGCGCGGGCGCGCAGGGATCTCCGCTTCCTGATTGGCGGAGCGCAGTATCCGGACGATTTCCCATGGTCGCCCAACATCTATTTCGTGCGGCACCTGCCGCCGCCTGAGCACGCACCGTTCTTCGCCTCGTCGCGACTGACCCTCAATGTCACGCGCGGGGCCATGGCGGAGATGGGCTGGTGTCCGTCCGGCCGGTTGTTCGAGGCCGCGGCCTGCGGCGCGCCGCTGCTCAGCGACGATTGGCCGGGAATAGCGGATTTCTTCGCGCCCGGAGAGGAGATCCTGATCGCACGCGACGAGCATGACGCGCTCGCCGCACTTGCGATGACGGATGCCGAACTCCGCCGCATGGCCCGGTGCGCCTATGAACGCACCATGGACCAGCACACGTCCGACAAGCGCGCGCGTGAACTGATCTCGATGCTCGAGCAGATAACGTCGAACCGCGTGAGCCGGCAACAACCCGAGGAGGCCTGATCATGTGGGGCATCGTTCCGGCCGCGGGCCGCGGCAGCCGCATCCAGCCGCTCGCCTTCTCGAAGGAATTGCTGCCGGTCGGCAGCCGGCGTGACGACGGTACGGACCGCCCCTGCGCCGTCTCCGAATATCTCCTGGAGCGGTTGATCCTGGGCGGTGCCGACAAGATCTGCTTCGTGATCTCGCCGGGCAAATCCGACATCCTCGAATATTTCGGTGACCATTACGGCACCGCCGAGCTCGCCTATGTCGTGCAGCCGGAGGCATCCGGCCTGTGCGACGCCGTGTTCAGGGCAAGCACCGTCGTCGGGCAACACGAGGATGTCTTCGTCGGACTGCCCGATACCGTGTGGTTTCCCAAGGCGGCCTTGCATTCCCTGCCGGATGCAGACCTCTCGTTCCTCCTGTTCCCGGTCGAGCACCCCGAATTCTTCGATGCGGTGGTGCTGGACGGCGAGCAGGTGACGGAGATCCAGGTCAAGCAGCCGCACGCAACCTCGCGCTGGATCTGGGGCGCCTTCAAGATGTCGGCGCGCGGCTTCCGCGAGCTCCGGTCGCTGTGGCACGCACGCGAACGCCGCGACGAATATTTCGGGACGCTGGTCAATGCTTATCTTTCGTCCGGTGGCCGCGGCATCGGCGTCAAGGCCGGCGAATCCTACGTCGATGTCGGAACCATCGACGGCTATCGCACGGCGATGGCGCTGCTCGCCGAGACCGCCGAGGGCCGATCGAGGCTGCGGGCCCGCGCGTCGTCGGACGGCGCCCGCCCGCTCGCAGCGAACAACGGAGCGAATGCATGACCAGAGGTGCCCTCTCCCGTGAGGAGATCCGCCAGCGCATCGACGCGCTCGGGCCATGGTTTCACAATCTCGACCTCAAGGGCGTGCCGACCGCGCCGTCGCACTTTCTGGGCGACTATCCCAATGTGAAGTGGCAGCGCTTCTCCGGAATCATCCCCGATCGGCTCGAAGGCAAGACCGTGCTCGACATCGGCTGCAACGCCGGCTTTTACGCCATGGAGATGAAGCGGCGCGGCGCCGAACGCGTGCTCGGCCTCGACACCGACGAGGAATACCTTGCGCAAGCCCGGTTCGCGGCCGAAGTGAACGGACTCAGGATCGAGTTCCGCAAGATGTCGGCCTATGATGTCGGCCAGCTGCGTGAAAGGTTCGACCTCGTCATCTTCATGGGCGTGCTCTACCATCTGCGGCACCCGCTGCTCGCGCTGGACCTGATCCATGAGCACGTCGCCGGCGATCTCCTGCTGTTCCAGTCGATGCAGCGCGGCGACAGCCGCGTCGACGCGATCGAGAAGAACTACGACTTCTGGACCACCGAGCAGTTCGATTCGTCCGGCTACCCCAAGCTGCACTTCGTCGAGCATAAATATGCCGACGACCCCACCAATTGGTGGGTGCCCAATCGCGCCTGCGTCGAAGCCATGCTGCGCAGCGCGGGCTTTGCCATCGCGGCCCATCCGGAGGATGAGGTGTATCTGTGCAGGCGCACGACGCGGCCGCAGGCCGATGGCCCGGTCTATCCGTCGCGGGAGACGGACCGATGATCGAGGCCGCCAAGATCTGGAACGAGCCCAACAACAAGTCGCATTGGGACCTCCTGATCGACCCGGCCTGGGCGATGTTCGCAAATCTGGCGCTGGCGGCCGGCAAGGCGATCCGCAGTGCGCACCCGACCTTGCCGCGCGTGCTCGGCGGCATCTCGCCGATCGACCCGTCCTTCATGCGCAACATGCAGGCGCGCGGCGTGATCGATCACGTCGACGCCGTCGCCGTGCACGGCTTTCCGCTCGACTGGAATTTGTGGCAGATCGGGGAATGGCCGGCCAAGATCGAGGAGATCAAGGCTGTCATCTCGCTCCCGGTCTGGGTGACCGAAGTCGGCGTCTCCTCGTTCGGCGCCGAGGAGGTACAGGCCTGGGGCCTGTCGCGCACAGCCGAGCTCTTGATCGGCCGCGCGCCGCGTATCCACTGGTACAGCCTCTACGATCTCCCTTCGACCTGGGAGGCGACCACCCGGCACAAGGAGGCGGAGGGTTCCTCCTATTACCGGCACTTCCACATGGGCCTGCTGCGCGAGGATGGAACGCCGAAAGCCGCAGCGGAGCTGTTTGGCCAATATGCGCCAGACATGGGTCTGTGCCAGTGGTTTCACTTCGAGGACCATCGACTTGATGACGCCGTGCGCTGGATGCGCCGCTTCGGCGTGAGGCACTTACGGACCGGCCTGTCATGGGCCGACAGCTTCCGTCCCAACGCGCTCGACTGGTTCGACCGCCAGATGGACGCGCTGGCCGAGTTCGATGTCACCGTGACCTTCTGCTTCACACCGGAACACCGCGGTCTCGAACCTCATCACACCAGCCCGCCGCTCGACGTCAACGAGTTCGCCGATTTCTGTGCGCAGATGGTCGAGCGCTATTGCACGAAAACCGGCGTCGCTTCGTCGCTGACGACGCCGCCGCTCAGGGAGCCGACATGCGTGCCCTGATCCTCGTGATGGATTCGGTCGGTATCGGCTCGGCGCCCGATGCCGTCAACTACGGTGACGAAGGCGCCGATACGGTCGGCCACGTCGCGGACGCGTGCATGGCCGGCCATGCCGACAGCCCGCAGCGGGAGGGCAGACTGCGCGTTCCCAATCTGGTGGCACTGGGACTGGGTGAGGCCTGCCATCTGGCCACCGGCCGCGTCCCGCCCGGGCTGGACGGCCGGGTTCAATTTGCGCGCTATGGATGCGCGAGCGAGATATCCAGGGGCAAGGACACGCCGTCCGGCCATTGGGAGATCGCCGGCGTGCCTGTCGCATTCGACTGGGGCTATTTTCCAAAGATCCAACCCTGCTTCCCGCGCGATCTCGTGGAGAAGCTGTGCGAACTGGCCGGACTGCCCGGCATCCTCGGGAACTGCCACGCCTCCGGCACCGACATCATCTCCGAATTCGGCGAGCGCCACATGCGCAGCGGCGAACCGATCTGCTACACCTCCGCCGACAGCGTGTTCCAGATCGCGGCGCACGAAGAGACGTTCGGGCTCGAGCGGCTCTACGAGGTCTGCACGATTGCGAGGCGGCTGGTCGATCCCCTGAACATCGGCCGCGTCATCGCGCGTCCGTTCGTCGGATCGAACGCGCATGACTTCAAGCGCACCTCGCACCGGCGAGATTTCTCCGTTCCGCCGCCCGAACGAACCATTCTCGACCTTGCGCAACTCTCCGGCCGCGACATCGTGACGATCGGCAAGATCGACGACATCTTCGCCCATCGCGGCACCGGGCGAAACCTGCGCGGCGACGGCAATGCGGCACTCTTCGATGCCACGCTGGATGGGCTGGCGAGCCTTGCAGAAGGCGGGCTGCTGTTCGCGAACTTCATCGATTTCGACACGCTCTACGGCCACCGCCGCGACGTGGCCGGCTACGCAGCGGCGCTCGAAGCCTTTGACGCTCGCCTTCCCGAACTGCTGAACCGGCTGCGAAGCGACGATCTGCTGATCATCACCGCCGATCATGGCTGCGATCCGACCTGGAGCGGAACCGATCACACGCGCGAGCAGGTCCCGATCCTGGCACAGACCGCGCAATCAATGTCTCCGATTGGCCGACGCGCGGGGTTCGCCGATATCGGTGCGACCGTCGCGAGACATCTCGATCTGCCCGCGCCGCTTCATGGCGCGCATTTCTAGCCGCCATTCACTTGGGTTATTGATCCAGGTTAGAGAAATTTTCGTTTGTAGGTCTCGCAGGAACGAACATTCCTTGCATCGCTTCTAACTCCCAGACGTGACTGGCGCGCGGGTCGCCCGACCAAGCAAAGCGCGCTTCAACTCTCATCATCGACTGATCCCGAACGGATCGGTCCCATGCGGCACGGAGCGGTGAATGACGCGAGTATTGATTACTGGAGGCGCGGGATTCATCGGCTCACACACGGCCGACGTGCTGCTTGCGGCCGGTTACGAGGTCCGCCTTCTCGACAATCTCTCTCCGCAGGTCCACGGCGGCAACCGTCTGCGGCCCGCCTATCTTGCGGACGATGCGGAGCTCGTCGTCGGCGACGTCACCGACGCCGTCGCCGTCCAACAGGCCTTGCGCGACGCCGACATGGTGCTGCATCTCGCCTCCGCCGTCGGCGTCGGGCAGAGCATGTACGACATCGAGCCTTATGTCAGGACGAACGAACTCGGCACTGCGGTGTTGCTGCAGGCGCTGGCCAAGCGCCCCGTCGCGCGCCTGGTCGTGGCATCCTCGATGAGCATCTATGGCGAGGGCCTCTATCGCGACGGCGGCGGGAGCATCGTCGCGTGCGACGAACGACCGATCGAGCAGCTTCGCAAAGGCGAATGGGAATTGCGGGACACCGCTGGTCATCTGCTCGATCCCGTGCCCACCCCTGAAACGAAGCAGCCGTCGCTGAGCTCGATCTACGCGCTGAACAAGTATGCGCAGGAGCGCATGTGCCTGATCACGGGCAAGGCCTACGGCATTTCGACCGTCGCCTTGCGCTTCTTCAACGTATTCGGTCCGCGCCAGGCCCTATCGAATCCCTATACCGGCGTGCTGGCCATCTTCGCTGCACGACTGCTCAACGGCCGTCCGCCGCTCGTTTTCGAGGACGGCCTGCAGCGGCGCGACTTCGTTCATGTGCGCGACGTTGCCCGCGTCTGCCGCATGGCTCTCGAAGCCGAGCACAGTCAGGACGTCTTCAACGTCGGCTCGGGTCAGAGCCGCAGCATACTGTCGGTCGCCGAGGATCTGGCCCAGGTGATGGGACGGCGCGAGATCGCTCCCGAGATCACGCGAAAATACCGGGCCGGCGACATCAGGCACTGCTTTGCCGATATCGGCAAGTCACGCGACCTGCTCGGCTTCGAGCCGCATGTCGCGTTCAAGGACGGCCTTGAAGAGCTCGCCGGGTATCTCGCCGACCAGATCGCGGACGATCAGGCCGAGCGGGCGACCCGCGAGCTGCTGCAACGGGGGTTGGTTGCGTAATGAGCGAGCAAGCGAACGGACACGTCCTGGTCACCGGCGGCTGCGGCTTCATTGGCTGCAATCTCGCCGACCGCCTCGCCGAGCGGGGTGATCGCGTTCTGGTGCTGGACAATCTCGCCCGCGCCGGCGTGCGCGAGAACGCGCAATGGCTGAAATCCCGGCATGGCGACCGCGTCACCATCACGGTGGCTGATATCCGCGACCCAATTCCGGTGATCGACGCCGTGCGCGAGGCGCGGGCCGTGTTGCACCTGGCAGCTCAGGTCGCCGTCACCGACAGCGTCAGCGATCCCGCCGCCGATTTCGAGATCAACGCGCGCGGCACGCTGAACGTGCTCGAGGCCGTTCGCCTGCACAACAACTTCGCGCCGGTAATCTTCGCCTCGACCAACAAGGTCTATGGGCGCCTGATCGAGGACAGCGAGATCGCGCTCCAGGAGCGCCGCTACATGCCGATCAGCGACCTGCTCACCGGCGGCGTCTCGGAGAATGCGCCGCTGGATTTCTACAGTCCCTATGGATGCTCCAAGGGCACGGCCGATCAATATGTCCACGACTATGCCCGGGTGTTCGGGCTGCAGACCGTGGTGATGCGCATGAGCTGCATCTACGGGCCGCGGCAATTCGGCACCGAGGACCAGGGCTGGATCGCACACTTCCTGCTCAGCGCCATCCGTGGCAATCCGCTGACGATCTATGGCGATGGCAAGCAGGTCCGCGACGCGCTGCACGTGTCGGACGCGGTGAGCGCCTGGCTCGCGGCCCTCGACCACATCGCGCTGGCCCGCGGCCGCGTCTTCAATCTCGGCGGTGGTCCGGCCAATGCGGTCAGCCTGCTCGAACTGATCGACCGCATCACCGAGCTGACCGGCCGCAAGATCAACTACCGCTTTGCGGATTGGCGACCTGGCGATCAACCCTGGTACGTGACCGACACAAGGGCGCTGGCCACCGCGCTCGGCTGGACGCCGCAAATGTCCCTCGCCGACGGCCTGCGCTCGCTTCACGCCTGGCTCGACGGCCGCTTCGGATCACCCGGAAACCGCGAGGCCATGGCATGACGCGGATCGCTCTCATCAATCCCAACTGGGATTTTGCGGGAAGCATCTATTTCGGCTGCCGCTCGCCCCATCTTCCGCTCGAGCTCGGCATCTCCGAGCACTATTTGAAGACGGCCGGCCACAAGACGCTGCTGCTCGATGCGCATCTGTTCGATCTCTCGCTCGGCGAGATCGAGGCCGAGCTGCGCGCCTTCGGTCCCGACCAGATCGTCTTCACCACTGCGCCGACATACCTGTTCTGGCGCTGCGCGCCGCCGGAGCTTCGCGTGCCGCAACAGCTCGCACTGGCGGTGAGGGACCATGCGCCGACACTGATTGCGGTGGGCCCGCATGGCTCGACCACGCCGAGGACGGCCTTGAAGAAGCTCGGCGCCGACATCGTCGTGATGGGCGAGTGCGAGGCGTCCCTGCTGCGTCTCGCCAACGGCGAGTGGGACTTTCCCGGCCTGTGCTTCGCAGACGGTGCTTCTTTGCGCGTCAATGGCGGCCCACAGGCCGTCGCGTTCAGCGACCAGCCCGCACTCGATTGGCCGGACGAGATGATCCGGCGCCATCATCACCATCATCACCGCTTCGAGGCCGAGCCGAGTGCACCGGGCGCCGAGGTCGAGGCCTCGCGCGGCTGCCCCTACAACTGCACGTTCTGCGCCAAGGAGAATTTCCGCAACGCCTACCGCAAGCGGCCGCCAGCGGTCATTCTCGACGAGATCGACCGTTTGTGCGACCAGGGTATCGAGTACGTCTATTTCATCGACGAGATCTTCCTTCCCAATCGCGAGCTGCTGGAGGGGTTGACGACCCGCGGGCTGAAGTTCGGCGTGCAGACACGTATCGATCTGTGGAAGCCCGACATGCTCGCCCTGCTCGGCCGCGCCGGCTGCGTCTCGATCGAAGCCGGCATCGAGAGCCTGACCGTCGAAGGGCGCGCAGCACTCGCCAAGAACTGCAAGATGACCACGGATCAGCTCGCCGATCGGCTGGTCGAAGCCCGCCGCCACGTCCCCTTCGTGCAGGCCAATCTGATCGAGGTGCCCGAGGACGACGATCCCGTCGTGCAGCGCTGGCGCCGCACGATGCAGGATGCCGGCGTCTGGGCCAACGATCCGGTGCCGCTCTATCCCTATCCCGGTTCGCCTGACTATCGGAAGCTCTGGGGCGAGCCCGACGATTTCGCCTGGGAGCGCGCGCACCGGCACTATCTGGCGATGTTCGACCAGTTCAGCGACGTGCAGAACGACCGCCCGGTCCCACTCGACACTCTCGAACGTCAGGTGACCTCATGAGGCCTAGCGCGGACCTCAGGATCATGATGACGACCGACACGGTTGGCGGCGTTTGGACCTATTCCTGCGCCCTCGCCTCCAGCCTCGCTGCGTCCGGTGCCGACGTCACGCTCGTGACACTGGGCCCGCAATCTCGCAACGATCATCGCCGGATGCTGCGCGACACCCGGGTGCACCTGATCGAAACGGATCTCGCACTCGAATGGCAGGACCCGGACGGGCGGAACGTTTCCGAGGCAAGGCGCGTGCTCGCCAACCTCGAAGCCAGCTTGATGCCCGATGTCGTGCACCTGAACAGCTTTCGCGAAGCGACCTTTGCCTGGCACGCCCCGACCGTGCTGGTGGCGCACTCCTGTGTGAATTCCTGGGCCGTCGCCTGCCGCGATACGGCCTGGCTCGACGAGCCCCGATGGCGTCGCTACACCGAGCGGGTCGCCGCGGCGCTCGACATGGCGAAGGCATGGGTGTGTCCGAGCGGGGCCTTCTACGACGACATGACGGCGATCTACCAGCCGCGGTCGCGCGGCGCGGTGATCTGGAACGGCATTGCGCCTCGCGACCCCGCGGGACGGAAGCAGGACTTGATCTTCGCGGCCGGTCGGCTGTGGGACCGCGCCAAGAACATCGAGGCTCTCGCCGCCGCCGCACCCGAGCTCGATTGGCCGGTCGAGGTGGCCGGCCCCATCGATACCGACCTGGCTGCGGGTGTGACCTGGCTCGGAGAGCTGCCGCACGAGGCCGTGGCCGCGCGATTGCAGCATGCGGCGATCTTCGTCAGCCCTGCGCTCTATGAACCCTTTGGCCTCTCGGTGCTGGAGGCAGCCGCGGCAGGCTGCGCCCTGGTCCTCTCGGACATCCCGACGTTCCGGGAATTGTGGAGCGGTGCCGCCCTGTTCTTCGATCCGGCCGACAGTCAGGCGCTCCACCGAACGCTCTCGGAGCTTTGTGCCGACAATTTCGGGCGCACGCGCCTGCAACGCGCCGCCTACGAGCAATCCCTGACCTATTCGCTGAGGCGGACGACGAGCGCCTATCTTGGTCTCTACGAGGACCTGCTCGCATCGAGCCGGACGAGCGCGGCGGCCAGCCAGATCGAGGTGCGCGCATGAAATGCATCCTATTCTATCATGCGTTCACTTCCTGCTGGAACAACGGCAACGCGCATTTCCTGCGTGGCTATGCGCGCGAGCTTCATGCGCTCGGGCACGAGGTCGTCGTATTCGAACCCGTCGACGGCTGGAGCCGGCTGAACGCCATCCGCGAAGGCGGCAGTCATGCACTGGAGGATATTCCCGCCCTTTTCCCCGGCATCGAGATCGGCCGCTACGATGCCAGTCTGGATCTCGAGCGGGCGCTGGACGGCGCCGATCTCATCATCGTGCATGAATGGAATTCGCCCGATCTGATCGCGCAGATCGGGCGCAGGCGGGCGCAGGGCGCGCCCTTCACCCTGCTGTTCCACGACACCCATCACCGCGCCGTCAGCGCGCCTGAGGAGCTCGCGCAATTCGACCTCGACGGATTCGACGGCGTGCTCGCCTTCGGCGAGGTGCTTCGGCAGATCTATCTGAAGCTCGGCTGGGCCGACCGGGTCTTCACCTGGCACGAGGCAGCCGATGTCGCGCTGTATCATCCGCTGCCACAGGTTGATCGTACAGACGATCTGGTCTGGATCGGCAATTGGGGTGATGGCGAGCGCAGCGCCGAACTGACCGAATTCCTGGTCGAGCCCGTGGCGGAGCTGAAGCTCCGCGCGAGCGTTCACGGCGTGCGCTATTCGGACGAAGCGCTCCACACCATCAGGAGCGCAGGTATCCGTTATGGCGGCTGGCTGCCGGCACACTGGGCTCCCATTGCCTTCGCCGGTGCGCGCGCAACGATTCATGTGCCGCGCGGGCCTTACGTAGCCCTGCTTCCGGGCATTCCGACCATCCGCGTGTTCGAAGCGCTCGCCTGCGGCATTCCCCTGGTCTCGGCGCCTTGGTCGGATACGGAAAGGCTGTTTCCGGAGGGCGCCTATCTCAGCGTTGCCGATGGCGCGCAGATGAAGCGTGCGCTTCGCGCGGTTATCGACGATCCGCAGTTGGCCTCCGCCATGGTGGAGACCGGCCTGAAGGCCATCCAGGATCGTCATACCTGCCGCCACCGCGCCGCGCAGCTCATCGACATCGTGAGCGACATTCGGGATTCGAGCCGCCGGGCGTGCTCCCGCCACATCGGAGCCGTCGCATGAAGATCTCGTTCTTCGGATCCAGCCTCGTCTCGTCGTACTGGAACGGCGCCGCCACCTATTATCGCGGCATGCTGAAGGAGATCGCAGCGCTCGGCCACGATGTCACCTTCTACGAACCCGACGCCTTCGGGCGCCAGGCGCATCGCGACATCGACGATCCGGATTGGGCCAGAGTGGTGATTTATCCCGCGACTCCGGACGGCTGGCGCCGCTCGCTCGATGCAGCCGTGCAATCGGCCGACATGCTGATCAAGGCCAGCGGCGTCGGCGTGTTTGATCTGGAGCTGGAGAACGCCGTTGCTGCGTTGCCTTCCCGGCTGATCCGGATCTATTGGGACGTGGACGCGCCCGCCACGCTCGAAGCGATGGAAAGCGATCCACAGCATCATCTGCGTCGCGCGATCCCGTGCTACGACATGGTGCTGACCTATGGCGGCGGCGATGGTGTCGTGTCGGCCTACCGATCGATGGGCGCGCGGCACTGCGTGCCGATCTACAATGCACTCGATCCGGCCACGCATTTTCCGGCGCCCGCCAATGCGCGCTTCGCCTGCGATCTCAGCCTGCTGGCGAACCGCCTGCCCGATCGCGAGACGCGTGTCGATCACTTCTTCCTGGACGCCGCACGCCACCTGCCCGGCAAGTCCTTCGTGCTCGGCGGCTCCGGCTGGGACGACAAGGACGCCTCCGCCAATGTGCGCAAAGTCGGCCATGTCGGCACCGCCGATCACAACGCGTTCTTCGGCTCCGCTCTCGCCACGCTGAACGTCAATCGCGACAGCATGGCGCGCTACGGTTTCTCTCCGCCAACCCGTGTGTTCGAAGCGATCGGCGCGGGCGCCTGCCTGATCACCGATCAATGGGCCGGCATCGATCATTTTCTCGAACCCGGCCGCGAGGTGCTGGTTGCCGCTGACGGAGCCGAGGTCGCGGAGCACCTCGCCGCACTGGATCCGGAGCAGGCCCGATCGATCGCCCGCCGCGCCCGCGCGCGCATCCTCAGCCAGCACACCTACCGGCAGCGCGCCCGCCAATTCAACGATCTCTTCGTCGCCAGTAGCTCGCGAATCGAGGCAGCAGAATGAACCTCTCCATCGTCGTCATCGGACTTTCGGTCACTTCGTCCTGGGGCAACGGTCACGCCACGACGTACCGCGCCCTGATCGAAGCCCTGGCGCGACGAGGTCACCGCGTCACGTTTCTGGAGCGGGACGTACCCTGGTATCGAGATCACCGCGACCTGACCAAGCCCTCTGCCTGGGCCGTCGAGCTGTACCAATCCTTGAAGGAAATTCCGCGCCGGTTCGGCAAGCTGATCCGCGATGCCGATCTGGTGATCATCGGCTCCTATGTTCCTGACGGCATTCCGATTGCCGAATGGACGACGACCCATGCGAGGGGCATCACGGCGTTCTACGACATCGACACGCCGGTCACATTGGCGAGGCTCGAGCACGGCCTCAATTATCTTTCCGCCGCAATGATCCCGCGCTTCGATCTTTATCTGTCGTTCACCGGCGGACCGGTGCCCGGGATGATCGAGCAGAGCTACGGCAGTCCACTCGCACGTGTCCTCTATTGCAGCGCGGATGCGGAGATCTACGCACCGAAGCGGGCGCAGCCGAAATGGGCGCTGGGCTATCTCGGGACCTACAGCGAGGACCGGCAGCCGGTTCTCGACGAGTTGCTGCTTGCGCCGGCGCGCTCGCTGCCGTCGGAACAATTCGTCGTCGCCGGCGCGCAGTATCCCGAACATATCGCCTGGCCCGCCAACGTCGCCCGGATCGAGCACCTCCCGCCAAAGCAGCATCCGACGTTCTACGCCGCGCAACGCTTTTCCCTGAATGCCACCCGCGCCGACATGAGGGCGCTGGGCTTCTCACCGAGCGTCCGGTTGTTCGAGGCCGCCGCCTGCGGCACGCCGGTGATCTCGGACCGATGGCCTGGGATCGAGACGATCTTCGCGCCGTCCCGCGAAATCCTGCTGGCGTCCAGCCCGCGCGAGGTGATCGAGATCCTGCGCGATATGCCGGAAGAGCAACGGCGCACCATCGCTCACAACGCGCGGCGGCGGGTTCTCGCCGATCACACCCCCGATCATCGCGCCCGGCAGCTGGAGACCTATTACGCCGAGGCATCCGCGCGGCGCCGCCGCAAGACGGCGCCCCTTCCCGTCGCTCGCCCCATGCAGGTCGCAGAACTCTGAAAGGCCAGATCATGACACTCCAGACCCGCATCCACGCCTCCCGCCGCTCGCCGACAGTCCTGGTCACCGGCGGTGCCGGCTTCATCGGATCGCACCTCTGCGACGCGCTCCTGCAACGCGGCAGCACGGTGATCTGCCTCGACAATTTGTTCACGGGGACGGCCGACAACATCCGGCCGCTGCTCAATCATCCGAATTTCCGTTTCGTCGAGCATGATGTTCGCGATCCCATCGAGATCGAGGGCGATATCGACCGGATCTACAGCCTCGCCTGCCCGGCCTCCCCCCGGCACTATCAGACCGATCCGGTCGGGACGATGAAGACCTGCGTGCTCGGCTCGATCAACCTGCTCGAGCTCGCGCGGCAGAAGCGCGCCCGGGTCCTGCAGGCCTCCACCAGCGAGGTCTACGGCGACCCGGAGGTGCATCCGCAGCCGGAATCCTATCTCGGCAGCGTCAATCCTATCGGGCCGCGGGCCTGCTACGACGAGGGCAAGCGCGCCGCGGAGACGCTGATGTTCGACCACCGGCGCATGCACGGGACGGAGGTCAAGGTCGCGCGCATCTTCAACACTTATGGCCCGCGCATGCTCGAGAATGACGGACGCGTCGTCTCCAACTTCATCGTTCAAGCCTTGCGCGGAGAGCCGATCACGATCTACGGTCAAGGCACGCAAACCCGCAGCTTCTGCTTCGTCGACGATCTCGTGCGGGGGCTTCAGCTTTTGATGGAGAGCCCCGCCTCGGTCACCGGCCCATACAATCTCGGCAATCCGCACGAGGTCACGATCGAGGCGATCGCTCGTGAAGTGCTGGCCTGCACTGAATCGGCCTCCCCGCTGCGCTTCGAAGCGCTGCCAAAGGACGATCCCAAGCGACGCAAGCCCGTGATCGATGCCGCAGAGAAGATTCTGGGATGGCGTCCGCGGGTGGCACTGAGGGACGGTCTTCAAGCGACCATTGCTTATTTCGCGCTGCGTCTCGCCGGCGAGTCGCCCCCGCTCGTGCCGGCCATCGCCCCGCGCAGGGCGCGCCACCCAGCGCGCGACCGGCTGACGATGTCCGATCAATCGTGACGGCGGATCATCAGGTTGCGCCCCGCTGCAGAGCGCCAGCGCAGGGTCCGCGATCTGAGCAAACCTAAAGCGCGATGAGATTTGGATGAATCGTCATCGCGCTTTAGCTCGTTGTTTACGCATGATCTTTTCCGGAAAACCGCTTCGCACTTTTCCGGATCATGCTTTAGAACGTCCCGGCCACAGTGACCCGGAATGTCAGCGGCTCCGCCGGGTGCAGCACGTAGTCCATCACGCCATTCCGGCAGACTGCCGCTGGAGCGGCGCCTGACGTGCAGAGATTGTAGAGCGTATCGGTCTTGAGCAGCGAACCATAAGCATAGGTGATCTGGTTCGCCTTCGCGTTGAAGAGGTTGAGCACGTCGAGCTGAAGGCGCCAGCCGTTATCGATACGATAGCCGAGGCGGCCATTGAAGATGCTGGTCGCAGAGGAGCGGAATGCGTTGTCCTCCGTCAGCGGGCTCGAGGCCAGATAGCGCCAGCGCAAGGTTCCGAACCAGCCGGTCTTCTCGCCCACCGTGACGCCGGCTGATGCCACCATCGCCGGCGCGTTCGGAATGTAGTTGCCGGGCGCATTGCCGATCTGCGCCTCGGGATAGCCGGCAAGCGAGGCATAGACCTGTGCCTGCTCGCTGTCATAGCCGCGAAAGCGCGCATGCGTCATTGCGAGATCCGCGTCGATATCGATCCACGACCATGGCCGGTAATGATTGGTCCATTCGAAGCCGTACCGACGGCTGGCGCGGGTTGCCGAGGTGTCGCCGGCATCGCCCGCGAACAGGATCTCGGAATCCTGATCCAGGATGAAGAGACTAAGCGAGCTGTCGAGGCCGGGAACAATCCTGCTGCGAACACCGATCTCCGCGCCCCTGGTGCGCACCAGGAGCGGCGACGGCGTGAGCCTTGTCGCGGGATCGGCGGGGTCTTCCGTCGTGGTCGCGCCGCGGGCATCGTTCGAGTGCATGCCGTAGCCGGCACCGAGGAAAAATTCGGTCTGGTTGAACGGACCAAGCACCATCCTGAATTTCGGACTGCCGAGCGCGGCATCGGCGCAGCCGGAATTGGCGGCGTTGAACAGAGAGGTGACGTCAGCGGCGTAATAGTCGCCGCGCCAGCCCACCGTCGTCCTGAGCCAATCGGTCCAGCGCACCGTGTTTTCGGCATAGATCCCGACGCTCCCCTCGCCGACCTTGTCGCTGCGGATATTGGCGCGGAAGCCGCGCTGGAAAGTGTTGGTGAGCGCGAGATCGATCGCATCATAACGCGATTGCAGACCGAGGGTGATCTGCATCGGCAGGCCGGCAAACGAACCGTTCAGCGTGCGCGAGACGTTGGCGCCCGCCATCAAACGCTTGTCGTGCTGGTGGAACTGGTCGCCCAGCAGGGGATCGTCGAGAAAGTAAGTGAAATTGTTGAAGAGGTCGAGCTGGCTCTTCACCACATAGGCATTTGCTTTCCACGATCCCGTATCGTCGGTCTGCGCGATACGGCCGGAGAGCGCGAAACGGTCGGCGTTTCCACCGTCGCTCGGGTCTTCCGAACCATACCGGTCGAGCAGGCCGCTGGTGATCGCGCGCTGCGGCACCTGGTCGGTCGAAATCCATTTGTTGACGTAGGCCATGCCGGTGATGGACACGCCGTCGGTCGCAGTGCCCTGGCTGTAGCGCACGAGGCCGTTGAGCTTTCTCACATTGTCGGAGTTGTCCCACGGCCCGTTGTAGGTGCCCACTTCGCCGGCCACCAGCAGCGAACCGTCACCGAGCTTCGCCGAATCCATGCCGAGCAGACGGCGGTAACCAAAGCTGCCGGCGCTCACCTGCGCCAGTCTCCAGGTGCGATCGATCAGACCGATATGAACGCTTCCGACCGAGGCGAAATCGCCCTCGTCGGCGAAGTAAGGCCCCTTGCGCACGTCCATTGCGGCGACGGTTTCCGGGATCAGCCAGTTGAGATCGGCATAGCCCTGCCCATGCGCGTGGGTACGCATGTTGACGGGGACGCCGTCGACGATGATCGCCAGATCGGTGCCGTGGTCGAGATTGTAACCGCGCAGGAAGTACTGGTTGGCTTTGCCCTCGCCGGAATGCTGCGTCACGATCAGACCCGGCACGGCTTCGAGCACCTCACCAGGCCGCGAGATCGGGCGCGCGTTGATCTCCTCGCGGGAGACGGTGATCTCGCTGGCCATGCCGGCTCCGCTCTTTGCACCCGAGCCGGCACTGCGCGCATCCGACGCCTGCGTCGCTGCTGGATACACGAGGATGCGGTGAACGGCGGGGGACGGCTTTCTGGTGCGGCGCGATGCGAGCGGCTTCTTGCGGACCAGCGCCTCGCCATCGACCTGGATTGGCGGAAGTTCGCGCGAGATGCCGGTGCTCTGCGCAAGCGCGCGGCCGTTATCGGCGAGGAGCAGCAGGGCCGAGAGTGCAGTCAGCGCGCCGCCGCAACGACCAGGCTCACACCGCCTCGGTTGCATCGGCGCATTCCAAGACCTTCGTCCCGGCACAATGGCGGCCGTCCGCGAACATGCGGCGATAGAACACGACCGAGACGAGCCATGCGATCGCGAATAGCGCGATCACGGCGAAGCCGACATTCGCCAGCGACTCGTTGAGGCCCTCGACCAGCGTCCACATACCGCCGGAGAGGCCGAGCCGATCCGCGATCAGGCCGAGCGCCTCGACGCCGCCGATGAACAGCGCGACCGCGACCGAGGCGCCCGTGATCGTGAGGTTGTACCAGAGCTTGCGCAGGGGATCGACGAAGGCCCAGCGATAGGCGCTCACCATCAGCGCGGAATCGGCCGTGTCGACCAGCGCCATGCCTGACGCAAACAGCGCGGGAAAGACCAGGACATCGACGAGCGAGGCGCCACGCGCGGCTTCGCTGGCGGAGATGCTGAGCAGGCCGATTTCGGTCGCGGTGTCGAAGCCGAGCCCGAACAAGAAGCCGAGCGGGTACATATGTCCCGGCTTTGTCACCAGGCGGAACATCGGGCCGAGCAGCCGCGCCAGGATGCCGCGGCTGGCGAGCAACGCGTCAAGCTGCGCAACGTCGTGGACGCCCTCCTCCCGTGCCGCGCGGAACGTCCGCCACAGGCCGACGAAAATGACGAGGTTGATGAGCGCAACAGCGAGCAGGAACAGCGCCGACACCGACGTGCCGATCAAGCCGCCGATCTCCTTGAGCAGGCTGTCGCCGCCAAGACTGACCACGCCCAGCGCAAGCAGCATGGTGGCGACAACGACCACGCTGGAATGGCCGAGCGCGAAATAGAGACCGACGCTGCGTGGCGCGCCGCCCGCCTGCATCAGCTTGCGCACGACATTGTCGATCGCGGCGATGTGGTCGGCATCGACGGCGTGGCGGAGGCCGAACACCCAGGCCAGCAGTGCGGTCGCCATCACCGTCGGCCGGTCGCCGAACAGCACGAAGGCCCAAGACCATGTGGCGAGGTTGGCGGCGACGAGCCCGCCGAGCAGCGCCACAGTTCCGGGCTCGACCGCCCGCAAAGTTCGCATCGCCGCTCGTTCCATTCCCGACCCCACAGTATGACGTTTATCAAAATCTCTCATACTGGCAAGAGCAAGAGCTGGACCACTTTCGACCTGACGGTTGAAAAGCCGCCAAGAACCGAAGCCAAATCACTGCTCTCATGGAAGAATTCTGCGCCCGTCTCGTCACGACACTGGGGTGGGATGGGGCGGTGCTATCGGCAACCTAATATCCACTTTGACGATCAAGTTGACGGTCGCCGGTGATCACGCGCAGCACGGCATGGCATCCGTTCAAGACATGCAGACAGGCCAAGCCAACAAGCTTCCCGAGCAGGAGCTGCAGGACCGCTCCGTCTTGTTTGCGAAACAGTCGGCTCGGTAGGTCGGAGCGTCCGCGCCGGTGCTTCGCCCTATTCAGCCGCCGCGGTCGCGGGTTGCGGTCGTCCGTCGTTGGGTCCCGTTCGCGCCATCTGCTCGTCGAGCCAGAGGCTATGGTGCTCGCGAGCCCAGTTGACGTCGACTTCGCCCGTGCCCATGGCCTCGAACGCACCTTCCATGCCGATGGTGCCGATATAGATGTGTGCGATCATCGCCGCGACGAACAGGACCGCCACGACAGAGTGGACGATCTGGGCCATTTGCATGCCTTCGATCCCCGTTGTGTAGAACGGGAACATCAGGACATAGCCGCTCGCAGCGACCAGTCCGCCACCGATCACGACGATCCAGTAGACCGCCTTCTGGCCGGCGTTGAAGCGATAGGCCGGCGGATGATCATGCCCGACGATGCCGCCGCCCCGCTTCAGCCACTCCACATCCACCTTGTTCGGAATATTGCCGCCGATCCACATCAACAGGATGAGGACGACGCCGATGGTGAACGGGAAGCTCAGATAATTGTGGGCGTACTTGGCCCATAGCGACCATTCGGAGAAGTTCTCGAAGCCGATCAGCGGCAATAGCAACGGTCGGCCAAAGGTGATGTTCAGTCCGGAGATCGCCAGAATGATGAAGCAGGTGGCGGTCATCCAGTGCACGAAACGCTCATAGATATTGAAGCGCACGAGGGTGCGGCCGGACCGTCCGCTTTCGAGCCGCACCATGCCGCGGGTCAGATAGAAGATCACGAGCACCGCCAGCATGCCGATGATCGCGATTCCGCCGATCCAGCGCAGCGTGACATTGTGGAACTCGCGCCATTGCCGCCCCTGCGGCTGCTCGAGAACGCCGGACCTCTCATCAGGGATGCTGACGCGACCCTGAATCCGGTTCAGCTCCTGCAGGAGCTGCTGCTCCTTGACCGAGCTCGCGGTCGGATTGACCTGCTGGGCGCCGACCGGCGCCGGAGCTGCCACGACGAGGAGGAGTAAAGCACAGGCGCCGACGGCCGCCCGGACGAACCTTGCAAACGACACCATGAGCTCCTCCTCAATGTCCGCGCGCGACCTTCGTCAGGATTCGATCGTCTCGCGATAGGCCGTCTTCCAGCCCCAGGCACCCGAGCCGTAACCGCGCTTCATCACGCGCTCCTTGTAGATCTGCGCAATGATCTCGCCGTCGCCCGCAAGCAACGACTTTGTCGAGCACATTTCGGCACACAGCGGCAGCTTGCCTTCGGCCAGCCGGTTCGCACCGTATTTCTCGTACTCCTCCTTGCTGCCATCGGCTTCCGGACCGCCGGCGCAATAGGTGCATTTGTCCATCTTGCCGCGCGAGCCGAAGTTCCCGACCTTCGGATATTGCGGAGCGCCGAACGGGCACGCGTAGAAGCAGTAGCCGCAACCGATGCAGAGGTCCTTGGAGTGCAGCACCACAGCATCGGCCGTGGTGTAGAAGCAGTTCACCGGGCACACGGCCGCGCACGGCGCGTCCGTGCAGTGCATGCAGGCCATCGAGATCGAGCGCTCGCCCGGCTTGCCGTCGTTGAGGGTGACGACGCGGCGCCGGTTGATGCCCCAGGGCACCTCGTGCTCGTTCTTGCAGGCGGTGACGCAAGCGTTGCACTCGATGCAGCGATCGGCGTCGCAGAGGAATTTCATACGTGCCATCGTCGTTACTCCTAAGCCGCCGCGATTTGGCAGAGAGTGACCTTGGGCTCCTGCATGCCCGTCGCGGGGTCGTACCCGTAGGTCGTGATCGTGTTGGCGCTTTCGCCGAGCACGATCGGATCGGTGCCCTTCGGGTAATTGCCGCGAAGATCCTTGCCTGCGAACCACCCGCCGAAGTGGAATGGCATCCAGGCAACGCCCTTGCCGACGCGCTCGGTGACGAGCGCTTTCATCCTCGCCCTGGAATTGTTCTCGGCACCGGTGACCCAGACCCAGCCACCGTCCTTGACACCGCGCTCGGCGGCATCGGCAGGATTGATCTCGATGAACATGTCCTGCTGCAATTCGGCAAGCCACGGGTTGGTTCGGGTCTCCTCGCCGCCGCCCTCATATTCGACCAGACGGCCAGACGACAGGATGAGCGGGAACTGTTTTGCAATTCCCTTCTCCACTGCCGCCTTCTGCACGGAAAACCCGATATTCGGCATCCGGAACTGCTTGGCGTCGGGTAACGTCGGATATTTGGCGACGAGGTCGACGCGTGGCGTGTAGATCGGCTCGCGGTGAACCGGGATAGGATCGGGCAAGCCGAAGGCATTCATGCGCGCTTTGCCGTTGCCGTAGGGAACGCAGCCATGCGCCAGCGCCACGCGCTGGATGCCTCCCGACAGGTCGAGCGCCCACGACACCGTGTCCGGATTGGCGGGATTGACCTTGTTGATGACAGCCATTTCCGCTTCGGTGAGCTCGCTGTCCCAGCCGAGCTTCTTCAGGCTCGCCAGCGTGAACTCCGGGTAGCCGTCCTGAATGCCCGACCCCAACGAGTACGAGCCGTCCGCAAGCAGGCTCACCTTCCGCGTCGTGCCGTCCGGCAGCTTCTCCTCGCGCTCGATGCCGAATCGCGGCCGGAACGTGCCGCCGCCGTCCATCACGTGCAGATTGGTGTTGTAGAGCAATGGCGTGCCGGGATGCTTGACTTCCGGTGACCCCCAGCACGGCCAGGGCAGACCGTAATAGTCGCCTCCGACCTCGGGATCGTCCTTCGGCGCCCGCATCGTCAGCATATCGAACTTGGCCTGGTTCTTCATGTGCGCCTTCAGGCGCTCGGGCGATTGCCCGCAATAGCCGGTCGACCAGCTGCCGCGGTTCATCTCGCGCAGCACATCCTCCGCTTCAGGAAGATTGTTCTCGACCTTGATTTTCTTGAACATCTGGTCGGCGAAACCGAGCTTCTTCGCCATCAGATAGATGACCTCGAGATCATCCTTCGATTCAAAGATTGGCTTCACGATCTGCTCGCCCCATTGCAGCGAGCGGTTGGAGGCGACGCGCGACCCCTTGCATTCGAATTGCGTGGCAACCGGCAGAATGTAGACGCCATCCTTGCGGCCCGCCTCGACGGCAAGCGAGGCCCAGGTCGTCGGATGCGGGTCGGCAATGACGAGCAGCTCGAGCGCCTTCAGGCCATTGAGGGACTCAGGAATGCGGGTGATGCTGTTGGAGGCGTGCCCCTGCACGAACACCGCCTTCACAGTGTCCTTCTGCGCGACCTGATCCTTCGGCAGCGTCACCGCCTCGAACCAGCGGGTCAGCGGAATGCCGGGGGTTTCCATGATCTGCTTGGAATCGAAGCGCGACTTCAGGAAGTCGTAGTCGACCTCCCAGACCCGCGACCAATGCTTCCAGGCGCCTTCGGCGAGGCCGTAGTAGAACGGCAGCGTGACGATATCGAGCCCGACGTCGGTCGCGCCCTGCACGTTGTCATGGCCACGGAAGATGTTGGCGCCGGCGCCGGCCTTACCGACATTGCCGGTCATCAGGAGCGCGATGCAGCTCGCCCGCACGTTGGCGGTGCCGACGGTCTTCTGGGTCTGGCCCATGGCCCAGATGAGGGTTGCCGGCTTCTCGGTGGCGAACATCTTGGCGACGCGCTTGAGCTGCTCGCCCGGAATGCCGGTGACGCGCTCGACTTCTTCCGGAGGCCACTTCTCAACCTCTTTCTTGATGTCGTCGAAACCGTAGACGCGCTGCCGGATGAACTCCTTGTCCTCCCAGCCGTTCTGGAGAATGTGCCACATCATGCCGTAGAGCACCGGGATGTCGGTGCCCGGCCGCATCCGCACATATTCGGTTGCATGCGCGGCCGTGCGCGTCAGACGCGGGTCGATGACGACAAAGTTGGCCTTTTGCAGCTCCTTGCCCTCGAGCAGATGTTGCAGCGATACCGGATGGGCTTCGGCCGGATTGCCGCCCAAGACGACCTGTGTCTTCGCATTGCGGATATCATTGTAGCTGTTGGTCATCGCACCGTAGCCCCAGGTATTGGCGACGCCGGTGACGGTGGTCGAATGGCAGATGCGAGCCTGGTGATCGGTGTTGTTGGTCCCCCAGAACGCACCGAGCTTGCGGAATAGGTAGGCGCCTTCGTTGGTCATCTTGGCCGAGCCGAGCCAATAGACCGAATCGGGGCCCGACTTCTCGCGTACAGCCTGAAGCTTGTCTCCGATCTCGTTGATCGCGGTGTCCCAGGACACGCGTGTCCACTGCCCGCCCACGAGCTTCATCGGATAGCGCAGCCGCCGCTCGCTGTGCACGAGTTCGCGTACCGAAGCGCCCTTGGCGCAATGCGAGCCTCGATTGATCGGCGAATCCCAACTGGGCTCCTGCCCGATCCATACGCCGTTCAAGACCTCGGCCGTCACCGTGCAGCCAACCGAGCAATGCGTGCAGATGCTCTTGCGGATGGTCGCGCCTTCGGTGAGCGGACCGGCCTTGGCTGCTTCCGCCTTGCGCACGCTGCCGAGCGGCATGGTGCCAAGCGCAGCAAGTGCGCCGCCGGCAACACCGGATTTGCGCAGGAAGCTGCGGCGGTCGAGACCGCCGGCCCGTGCCGCTAGGGACTCGACAACGGAGCCCTGGCGAGGGGAATGCTGGTGTGTTCGCTTGATCAGCACGGTCAGCCTCCCTTAGCCGGATAACGATTGACGCGGTAAAAAGCCTTCACGTGATCGGATTCCTTGTAGCGCGCCTTGCGCTTCTCATCGTTGTTTTCGCTGTCCGCCTGTGCGGACCCGACCAACGGCGTCGCAAGCGTCGCGCCGACACCGGCCGTGCCCAAGCCGACCTTGCGAAGGAAATCGCGGCGTCCGACCTTTGCTTTCGTCTCGTCACTCATCGCATCTCTCCCGGACCGAGGCACCTCGGTCAGCTCGCGAATGTGAATGCTTCCGTTTCGATTTCGATGAAGGTCCGGCCGAGCGCGCCGACCGCTCGATAGAAGCCGGCATCCCGGGCGCTCTCGATGTCTGTGAACAGCCGCCCCATCCAGGGCGACACATGCTTTTCGAAGAAGGCGCGCTGCGCCTCGGGCGAGGCATCGAAGCGGCCGCCGGCAAGGCCCGCCATGATCTCGCACAGGATGGCGGCGTGATCCTCGGGCTCGGAATTGTTGGCAACCGGCTCGATGCCGAGCGTCGTCAGGTCACCGCGCAGGCGCGACAATGGCCGCTCGTTGAGAAAGCCCGTGAGATAATAAGAGGCATAGGGCAGCAATTCGCCGCGGCCGAGCCCGACGAACAGATCGAAATATTCCCGCTCGACTTTCGCTGCGACGGCACTTGCAGCGGCCTCGGCCAGCGCCGCATGCGCGCGTCCGAGGGGCGTCGCGTCACCGTTCAAGGCCGCGAGCTGATCGAGCAGTAGCTTCGACGGAGGCGCGGACAGCAGCAGCGCCAGCAACGCGTATTCCTGCGCCCGCGCCGCATCGATGGGGTCGACGAGCTCAGCGGATCCGGCTTGTTCGCTGTAGAGATCGGGCCGCAGATCATTCCGGGAAACGCCGGTGGCGGCTTCGACTGCAACCACCCGTTGTGCGGGCACGCGGGTCCAATTGGATACGGAGGGCTGGCTGATGCCTATTTTGCGCGCAAGCTGAGCAATGCCGCCCGCGGCGTCGATCGCGCGATCAAGCCCGTCATCACGCACGTGGACCTCCCATCCAAGTCCCGTCTGCTTGATTATCGCTTTTGTTACAAAGCAGTAGGCAGCGTAATCCCGGTTCCACTGACCGTCAATCGCCTGCCATAGCCTGGGCCTATAGCCTTTGGTCGAGTTGCTCAGCGCGGCAGTGCACCGCCGTGCGTACGGGGTCTGACAGGCTCGGCAGATTCTGCAGATCTGTCGACCACTGCTGGTTGCACTGCAGCAGGGATTGCCGGGTGCTCGGTCTCATCGGGCGGCTCAGCGACATTGGAAACCGCTGTCGCTTCGGCTTGATGCAATTCCGCCGAGGAATCTGCCGTTTCGATCGACGCCTCGGGGAGAGACTGGGCCACCTCGCGCACACCACCAACTATGCGATCGACCAGTGCGGCCAGTTCCTCCGACGAGCAATCCAGTGGTCCAAAACCCGGCATCGCAGTCGGGTCGTTGAAGTCCCATGCATTCTCCGCAAGCCCGACGAAGTCGCGGATGGCGGGGTCGGTCGCCCAGGCGCGGCGAAGAGCCGCACGGCTCAACTCCCGAGGAACACCTTTGCTGAGAAAGGCCGTGATGTCGGTCGCCGCATTGATTTCGTCGATCGACGGCAGACAAGAGAGATCGAACTTGGTCTCGTCGTCCTTGGCCTCGGACGGCGGCATGGGCTGCGCCGGGGCAGGCTTCGCCGGCTCCGCCAGCGATGCGCGCTTGCGGCGGGACCAACGTGCAAGGAATTCCTCCTCACTCATTCCTGTCCGCCTTCATGTTCGCGCCGTGCCAGCGCTTCCGGGTCGGCGCGGCGCCGCGTACGCTTGACGAATTCCCGCTCGACATGGTGCTCGGCCACGAAGCTTTCAATCGCTTCGCGCAGCACCTCCGGCATCGGCACGGCCTCGACGAGATTATCGGCGGCTTCGGTAAAGCCTTCGCCCTCTGCGGGGTCGGCGGTCACCGCGGCGACGGCATAGGGCCAGGGGCCCTCCGAGGGCGACAGCACGGTCCAGATGCTCGGGCTACCCGAGGCAAGATTGTCGCGATAGCGCGCGGTCTCGGAAGGATAGAGATCGACGGTGGCACTTCCGGCATAGAACATGGTCGTGCCATCCTCCTCGCGAAGCACGGTCCAGGGTTGGGTCACCGGCTCGTCTGGCAGGACGGCAATTCCGCGCCAGATGAAATCGACCCAGGGCGAAGCGGCCTTGCGCCGCTCGACCACGACGCCGACGGCAATCGAGAGGGACGGCAGCGCCGCAGGGCTCATGTCACCATCTCCAGGCATTTCACCGGCAGCCCGGTCAGAAGATTCTGCGGCTTCATCCGGAGCTTCTGATCCGCCGTCATCGACAGGATCAGGTAGACCGGTTCACCGCTGACATCGTCAAGCGCACGGCTTGAATCCGCAAGTGTCAGCCGGAACAGCGCAAGCACACGATCGGCGTCGCGCTCGCCGAGGTCGTCACCGTGCCACAGCCGGTCGCCAAGCCTGGTGGCATCGGCATCGAGCCCGACATACCAGGTGAGCTTTGTCTCGCGCAGCGCCCGCAGCGGCTCGATCACGACGTCGATGCCGAGCAGATGGGAGACCCAGCGCGTCATCGCCTGCGCCAGCGCAGCCGGTCCGCGGCCGCCGGCCGTGAGGTCGAGGGCCATGTCGAACTGATCGCTGCGCTGCCAATAGGCCTCGGCATTCTCCTCGCTCAACACGTCGACGACGGCGTCGGTGGTGGCGCCCAGCATCGACATCAAAGAGAGCACCGGGGTCGGGCTCCGGCCGCCGACGATCTCCTCGTCGCCGAGCAACAGGGCGTGCTCATGCGGCAGGATGCGTTGGGTCCGGAAGAACAATTCGGCCGCGCGCAGCACGAACGGGTCATCGCAGCCATCGAGCGCGTTCCGCAGGATGACGTGCACGAGCTGGTTGACGAACAGCGGCGGCAAATCGTTCGCGCCGGATCGCACCGATGCAAGATAGGCGGCTTCGAGCGTCGGATGCCGCAACAGAAGATCGCGAAAGGCCAGCACGAACTGCCAATTCTCCCGGGCATCCGCATCGACAATCCCGGCGATTTCACCGGCGCTGACCGCCTGGCGCGGGTCGGCGAGCAATTCGCGGTGCAGCCGGCGTTCGATCGGGCACGCGTCGTCCGGCGGCATCAGCTCGGGACGGGCGAAATAGGCCTTGAGGAACTCGTCGGTGACACGGAGGCCACCCCCCTCCTCGCGATCGAGCAGGTGATGGCCGCAGGCGATCCAGAAATCGTTCATCTGATGGTCGGCTCCCGGCCCAGATCCGCAAGCTTGAGATCGCCATCAGGCAGGACGTCGTCCTCCATTTCCATGAACGAGAATGCCTTGCCGTGCCCCTGCCCTTCCCGGAGTTGCAGCCGGCGGAAGGATTCGCGGACCTCGCCATCGTTCAAGGTGCGATGCACTGCAATAAGCGAGCTGATCGGATGGCTGCAGAGGGACTGCGAGAACGCCACCTCCTCTTCCGCCGCCGCCTTCGCTGCCGCCATGTCCGGCGCGCCGAAACGATCGACGAGTTGCCTCGCCAGGAGATCGACCAGGCCGCGGCAATCGTCCTCGGTCGCCGGAACGATCTGCGCCAGCGTCGACCAGCCCCAGGATTGCACCCCGAGAAAACCACCGCGAAACGCCGCCCGCGCTTTCCCCTCGAGCTTCGCAGCGTCGCACTCCCAGAAGCGGAAAGCGCCGGAGACGGCCCATTCGCCTGGCTCCGCCGCCACGTCGAACACGAAGGTGTCGGAGGGATCGAGCGCGATGGTACGCAGGAGCTTCACAGGCGTGGTCCTCCGAGGGCCGGATCAAGCCAGGATGGCGTCGCGAGCGCCTGGACGAGGTCGCTTCGCTCGATCGTATCCGTCCCGATCCGGCGCGTCAGGACATCGCCGCAATCATCAATGCGCTGAACTGCCTGCCTTTCACGCGGCACCCGCGTAAGATAATCGCGCGCGACACTGTCAAAGCCGGCGACCCGCCATCCGTCCAGCGCCAGCATCAGGTGCCTGGCGAAGCTCTCCGTGATCTGCGCTGCGCCAGCCTCGCCAAATCCTTCCTGGTCGAGTGCCGAGGCCAGCGGGTGAACGCCTGGATCGTCATCGTTCATGGCAACCGTCCGGATCATGGCCCCGAACACCAGCCAGGGCGGCGGCGCATCCTCGCCGGCGGCGGAAGGCCAGCCCATCCGTCCGCCGCCGACCAGCCCTCCGTCGACTCTGACCTGATCCGGCCAGCCGATAGTGATGGGCTTGCTCGGCGGCGCATAGGCGCGAAGCGCATCCGTGAGCGCGACCATACAAGCGTAGAACGCGCGCCGCGCGCTGCGTAGCGGCTCGGCCGGCTCGAGCACCACGGCGAACTCTGCCAGGTCGAAGCGGCCGACATAGACCAGCGTTCCGGCTCCGCTCTCCGGTGCAATGCGGCATGCATGGGCAAAAGCATCGCCACTCTCGCGCAGCCGCACCAACGTGAACGGCGGCGGCAGGTGGATCGGTTCCGCCAGGGAAACATGGCTCACTGGGGTCGACGGCAGGCCGTCCTCCGCTTTCCTTTTCTTCGCGGTGGATAATGTCTATACGAGGCGAAGGGCCGGCGCGAGTCCGTCGTCGGCGTCCGAATGGCGGAGAGATTAACCTGGAGCAGCCAGCGAAGACCGTCCTGATCTGCTCGTGCGAAGACACGATGCGTCTCGACGTGGCTGCGATCCGGCGCGGATGCCCGAACTGCGAGCTCAAGAGCTTTCGCCACCTCTGCGGTGCGGAGCTCGATCATTTCCGCAACATTGCCGCGGCGGAAGGCATGCTGACGGTCGCCTGCACGCAGCAGGCCGCGCAGTTTTCTGACGAGGCCGGCGAACGGCCTGATGCAATCAGCTTCGTCAATATCCGCGAAACGGCCGGCTGGTCGCGCGAGGGCGCGCGCACTGGCCCAAAGATGGCCGGCCTGCTCGCATCCGCCTCCATCCCGGCCGCGGACTATCCGCTCGTCACCTTGTCGAGTGAGGGCGTGATCCTGATCTACGGCCGCGATGAGGCTGCGATCGAGGCCGGCCGCCTGCTTGCCGATCACCTCGACGTCACGGTGATGCTGAAGCAGCTCGATGACGCGGTGCCGCCGGCTGCAACGGTGTTCCCGATCGTCAAGGGTACGATCCGCTCCGCGAAGGGACATTTCGGCGCGTTCGAACTTGCTATCGACGACTATGCGCGTCCCCGCCCCTCCTCGCGCGATCGTTTCGTGCTGGACCCGCCGCGAAGCGGCGTCACCTCGCACTGCGATATCGTGCTCGATCTGTCCGGCGATTTGCCGCTGTTTGCCGCCCACGACTTGCGCGACGGCTATCTTCGCGCCGACCCGAAAGATCCCGCTGCGGTGCTGCGCGCCGTGCTGACCGCGCGCGATCTGGTCGGCAGCTTCGACAAGCCGAGATATGTCGACTTTGCGCCCGCCCTTTGCGCCCATTCGCGCTCGAAGCGCACGGGCTGCCACCGCTGCCTCGATCTCTGCCCGACGGGGGCGATCACGCCTGACGGCGATCATGTCGCAATCGATCCGAACATCTGCGCCGGCTGCGGCCAATGCGCGGCTGCCTGCCCGACCGGCGCGGCCTCCTACGCGCTGCCGCCCCCCGATACACAGCTCCAGAAAATTCGCGCCATGCTGCTCGCCTATCGCGAGGCTGGCGGCGCTGATGCGGTGCTGCTTTTTCATGACGGATCGCACGGCACGCCTCTGATCGAGGCCCTCGCGCGGCATGGCGATGGCCTGCCGGCGAACGCGCTCCCCTTTGCCGTCAACGAGGTCACGCAGGTGGGGCTGGAAGCGATTGTCGGCGCCTTCGCCTATGGCGTATCCGCCGTGCGCTTCCTGCTCCGCGCCAAGCCGCACCACGATGTGACCGGATTGGCGCAGACGATCGCGATGGCCGAAGCGATCCTAGGCGGCCTTGGATTTGCAGGCCGTCGCCTCGCCACCATCGAAACGGATGATCCCGATGCGCTCGGCGAGCATTTGACCGATATCGGCACGCTTGCCGCGGTCGCGACGCCCGCGACCTTCAAGACCGTCGGCAAGCGGCGCGACCTCTTGCGGTTCGCCCTCGGCGAGTTGCACCGACTGGCGCCGCAGCCGATCGACGTGATCGCCCTGCCGCAAGGTGCGCCGGTTGGTGCAATCACCGTCGATACCGATGGCTGCACGTTGTGCCTCTCCTGCGTCTCCGCCTGCCCGACCGGCGCGCTGCGCGACGATCCCGAGCGGCCCGTGTTGAAATTCATCGAGGATGCCTGCGTGCAATGCGGCCTGTGCCAGAGCACCTGTCCGGAAAAGGTCATCAGCCTCAAGCCGCAGATCGATTTCCGCGCGGCGCGTGCTCCCGCCGCGATTATCAAGGAAGAAGAGCCCGCACTCTGCGTCCGCTGCGGCACGCCCTTCGGCGTGAAGAGCACGATCGACCGCATCGCAGCCAAGCTCGAAGGCCGGCACTGGATGTATCCGGCCGGCGACAAACGGGTCGAGGCACTCAGGATGTGCGCAGACTGCCGCGTCATCGTCATGAGCGAACAGCAATTCGATCCGTTCAAGGGCGTTCCGGAACGAACCCCGCCACGGACGACGGATGACTATCTACGCCAACGCAACGGCAAGGATTAGACGAAGCGGACGTCTTCGCAAGGCCGGAAGAGGCAATCATCGCGACGTCGCGCGGCCCAGGAACTCGGTGAGTGCGCGCCGGTCTTCGGCCGAACCGATGCGTTGCTCCGGCATCTTGGTGCCGGGGGTATAGGTGTTCGGCCCAATTTCGAACAGTCTTGCGACCGTTTCCGGCGTCCAGACGATGTCCATCCTCTTCAGCGCATCGGAGAAGCGATATCCCGGGAGCGAAGCGATCTTGCGGCCATATAGTCCAGCAAGCGTCGGGCCGGCACGCTGCACCTCCTTGTCCGACAGCGTGTGGCAGGCAACACACGCCCGAAATACATCGGCGCCATGATCGCCGGCATAGGCCGCGAGCGGATCGGCCGGTGTGCCGATCAGACCTGAGCCGATGGGATCGCCGGTGCGCGCGTTCCAGCGCCTGATCCTGCCGTCCGCACCACCCGTCATCAGTGTCTCGCGGTCTGGAAGGAAGGCGACCGACCACACCGGCTGCCCGGGCCCAACCAGCGTGCGCAGCAGGTTGCGCGACTTGCGATCGATGATCGCCACTGTGCCGCCGATGCCGGCCGCAGCGATCAATGCGCCGTCCGCCGACATCGTCAAGGCCACCACCGGTGTCGGGCTGGCCGCGACCTCGCCGCTGACCTTGCCGTCGGTGCTCAGCATGCGCAGCTTGCCGTCGACCGCGCCTGTGACGATTTCACCATCCGGCGCCACGGCCACCGCGTTCAGCGCCGCCGGCAACGTCACGATTTCCGGCTGGCCATCCGGCAAACGCCAGATTCGCAGCGCAAGATCGTAGCCGACGCTGACAAGTCCGCCGTCCGGCAGGAAAGCGACACCGTTGACGTTCTGCGTATGCCCTTCGAGCGCGCGGGACGTGCCGTCCGATAGCGACCAGAGCCGTACCGTCCGATCCCATGAAGCCGATGCGAGAACCGACCCATCGGGCGACACGGCAAGCGCCACGATCGGAGCGACGTGCCCCTCCAGCACCCGGTCTGGCTCCTGCCGTCCCGCCGTCCACACCGCAATTCGTGCATCGGCGCCGGCCGTGATCATGCGGCCGTCCTTCAGAAAGACGACCGCATTGACGCCATCAGCATGATACCGCAGCACTTGCTCTGCGGTATCCGTCTTGAGCGACCAGCGGATGACCGCCGTGTCGAAGCTGCCGGAAAGAAGGCTGCCCCCGTCGGGCGAGATGGCGAGAGCCCGTATCGGGCCGCCGTGTCCGACCATGTCGGCGTGCGCGGGCGATGCGGCAAAGATGACCCACAGCGCCGCAGCGACGTTCCTGCACCAAGGCGATCTGTTCATTCGTGGCCGCCCTGCTGACATTCACGCCCTCAAGATTGCCAGAACGGGCAACGGAAATGAATATCCGGGACCGGTCTACTTGGCAGGTGCGGTCGTGGTCTTGGAGGATCCCTCGGGAGCGGCCTGCATTCCAGGCGGACTCTGGCCCTGGGGGCTTTCGGCTGGCGCACCACCCGAACCTGTATTGGTCGGGCCCGTCCAACCTTGCGGCTGTGCTTGACCTTTCTCCTCGGGACGGGTTGGCGTCGGCGAGGAGTTGGTTTGCGCGGGCTGGGCCAGGGCGCTCCCAGCAAAGCAAAGTGCAGCGAAGCACAAAAGCGTTTTCGCTAATCTCACGCAATATCTCCGATGCGCTCACTAACTCGCAAGAACTTCCAAACCCTCCTTCCGTTCCGAAGCGTGCAGTGCAATAGCCCGGCTCGCGCATCCTCCGCCTTGAATGCCGATCGCCCCGACACCAGATTCTGGCTGCTCACGTCAAGGAAGACGGCATGCAGGGGCGAACGGGGCCAATTCTGCGGATGATTGCGCGGCTGCGCGTTCTTCGTGCCATTGATGGCCTGCAAGATCCCGCTGCGCGAGAAGCCTCGTCTTTCCTCCTCCTCGTTGCCGTCGTGCTCGCGCTGCTGCTCGCAGTCTTGGAAGTCGATTTGAATGGCACCGAGCTTCAGTCCCTTGGCTTGATGGGCGATGCGTTTTCCGCCGATCCCGTGTTCAAGAGCCCATAGGACCGCGGAAGCCTTGGAGCGATCAACGAGCTTGCTGGCGGCAAGCCGTGTCGTATAGATGGTTTGCTGGTCCAATCGAGGGAGGCTGAGGATGAAGGCTTTTTTGCTTGGCTGCGTCGCGGCCCTGGTGATTGCGATTGCGGGGATGCTGATCTTGGATCGCGTTCAGGAGCCCGCCGCGCAGGCGTTTGCTACGACCGGGGTGCGTCTCTGAGAAGCACTCAGTCGCGCTTGAGCCCGATCGACTTGACGATGGGAGTCAGGCGGACGAGTTCGTCCTCGACGAGGCGCTGAAATTTATCGGGGCCTGAATCGATGTCCGGCTCCAAACCTTGCGAACGATAGCTTTCCTGCAACTGAGGATCGGCCATCGCCGCGCGGGTCGCGGCGGCGATCCGCTCCACGACCGCGTCCGGGGTCGCTCTTGGGGCAAACAAGCCAAACCAGCCGGCATATCTGAGGCCTGGCATGCCGGATTCGGCAACCGTCGGAACTTCCGGCGCTCCGCTCAACCGCCGGTCGCTCGTCACGGCGATCAGCCGCAGCTTGCCCGCAAAGTGCAATTGCAGGATCTGGCTCGAGACCACTGCAATGACCGAGTTGATCTGGCCACTGACGAGGTCGCTGGTCGCGGGCCCCATGCCCCGGTAAGGGACGTGAACCAAATCCGCCGCAAGACCCGATTGCTGTCTGAACATCTCTCCGACGAGATGATTGCCGGTGCCGACGCCGGGAGTGCCATAGGTAAGCCCACCCGGATTGGCCTTCGCAAAAGCTGCCAGCTCCCGCAGATCCTTCACCGGCAGGGACGGATGAACGACGAATGCAAGCGTGCTCGTAATCAGCCGGTAGATGGCGCGGAAATCGCGAACCGCGTCGTAGGCGGGCTGCGCCGACGACAACGGAATCGTCACTTGGGTGCTGCCATTGCCGAGCAGAAGCGAGTAGCCATCCGGTGCGCTCTGCGCCACCGCGGCGGAGCCGATCGCACCGCCGGCGCCGCCGATATTCTCGACATGGACCTGCCCCAGCAGCGGAGTGACCTTGTCGGCCCATGGACGGCCGATCTGATCACCTGCAGCGCCAGCCGAATAGGGAATGACCAGCTTGATGGAGCGGGAGGGGTAATCGTCGGCGGTTGCACCACCGGGCCAGGCAGCCAGCGCCGCGAGGCACGCCGCCATATCGAGCAGTTCTCGCCGTGAAAGGGACATCTTCTGCGTATTCGGGACCGAGCTGATCATCTTGCACGAATGAGAGGTCTGGAAAATCCGTGCAAGGAGGTCGCTGCCCTGCACTGTGCGGGCGGCAATGGCCGCGCGAGCTGTGTCGCAATCCTTGCCGACGCTCCACCGCTACCAACCGTTTGCTGGCGCGAGTCGATCTTGGGCCCCATATCCATCTCCGGCATCTTAAGGGTTTGGTAACGATACGAACATGGTTGAACGCATTGATGCAAATCGCGCGCCGCCGGTGTTTGACCCGTAACGACCTTGCTATAAGCGCAGCTACGGCTCGACGACGCTCGCGAATGATTTGGCTTCCCTGATTGCGCATGAACAAGCTCAGCAACACGTTCGACATCGTCATCGAACAGTCGTTCGACTTTCTGTCTCCGGAATATGCACAGCTGTTTGATCGCTCGGCCGCCACTGCGTTCCAGCATCCGATCTGGCTGAACAGCCTCTACACCAGGCTCGCGCCCGAAGCGGGTGCGACAGCTTTGGTCCTCGTGGTCCGCTACCGCGCGACGGGGGCCCTTGCGATGGTGTTGCCCCTGCTCCGGATCCGGCGCGGTCCGATACGAACCGTCGAGTTCGCCGACCTCCGCGTTTCCGACTATCTGGCGCCGGTTTGCAGCCCTGACGTGTTGTCGCAACTGCTCGGTGACGCCGCTGCATGCGCGCAGATTCGGCGCCTTGTCCGCCCTTTCGATCTGCTCCGAATGGCCAAGCTGCCCGACGCGCGGCTTCCGATCGAAGACCTCCTGGGCGCGCCACGACGTGTATCGATGGACACCAATGCCTATGCCACGGTTCTCGTCGCGCCGTTCGAGCAATGGCGCGCCAGCGCGATGGATCGCTCCTATCAGAAGGAGCTCGCAAAGAAGTATCGTCAACTGCAGAAGAAAGGCGCGCTAAGCTTCTCATGCTGCGGCGACGGCCCCGCCGTGCTCGAGACGCTGGACGTGATGAGGAAGTTTCGCGGCCCGCGCTTTCACGCACAGGGCGACGGAGATCTGCTTCAGCGTCCCGAATATTACGGCTTCTATTCCGATGTCGCCCTTCGCGGCATGGGCTCCTTTGTCCGCGTCTATGCCATGAAGATGGACGGCGACGTGATTGCCGCCGTGCTGGGACTGTGCCACCGGGGCAGCTTCCTCGTCATCATGAGCGCCTTCGATATCGAGGGCTACAAGAGCCAATCCCTCGGCGCGCTGATGTTCGAACAAGTGGCGCGGGATTGTATCGAGCGCGGAGATCAGATGCTCGATTTCACCATCGGCGATGAGCCATACAAGAAGTTGTTCGGCGGGCGGCCTTCGCCGATGTGGGCGGTCACGCAGGCGGGCAGCACCATAGGGGCCATCGCCCTCTTCGCGTTGAAGCAGGCTCCCTGGCTCAAGCTGGCGGCCAAGCGGCTGTCGGATTTGAGGCTCCAGCCCGCCCGCCCCACAACTCCGACGCGCTGACCGGCGGCAGGCGCAGGGGCGCAGAGCCTAGGCACGCAACGCGCCGCGGACACGCCCGAGCCAGCCCGGATTCATTTGGTCGACGCGGTGTGCAAGACTGCGCCGCAGGAAGTGCAACCGCCGCCGCACGTCCCAGCCGATATCGTTGCGGGACGTCAGGGCCTGGCGGAAGCGCGCCATCTTCAGCGACTGCTGGTCCGCCGCGATCTTGTCGCGATCGGAATAGAACTGCGAAATCTTCTCCCGGCCCATGCCTGCGGTCATGAGCCACCGCGGAACGTATTCGGTGCAAAGACGGTCGACGTCCACCAGCAGGCGGGCGACGCCCGTGCCGGCGGCGGGACAGTTGGTCTGGAACGCATCGCCGATGAGCACGACGCCGGGCTGGAGATGTCCCTCGACGACAGTCAGATCCATCACCCAATTCTGGACCCGGTCGGTCACGCGGAAATCGCCGAGGTAGGACTGCAATCCCGGCAGCAGGCGCAAAACCGTCGCTTCCGGTTCGCGACGCAATTCGCGCATGATCGGATCGGTCGGATCGCGGAACATGAAGAGATTGGCCCGCATGCCGGCACGGACGGGAAACAGGCTGAGATAGTCGATGCCGTCCGCCGTGCGTTCGCCGTAGCAGGTCAACGCCTCGAAATCGAACGGGCGACCGTCCTTGCGAGCGATCGTGAAGCCGAAAGAAACCGAATGGCGCTCGGCCAGCACACGCCGCCTGATGCCAAGCTTGTAACCCAGCACTCCCGCCATGCCGGTGGCGAGAACAACGAGGCGAGCCGTCACACACCGTCCGGAGGCCAGCTCGAGATGCTGGACGTCGTCGCTGCTGCTGATCGCTGTGACCTCGTCGACGATCAGGTTGGACGGATCGGGAATCTGGCTGCGCGCCATGGCGACGAGATCGGCATAGGGAAAACCGTAAGCCTGGCCGACGCTGACATCGACCACTTTACCCTCCCGGATATTGAGCACCCGCTGATATCGACAAGCGACGCCGTCGAGCGCGCTGAGGAAGCCCAGCTTGCGGAGCAACTGCAGCTGATGGCCGCCGATCTTTTCGACCCGGAACTCGTGCGGATAGACCGCCCGCTTGTCGACGAGAGCAACGCGATGCCCTGCCCGCGCCAGCACGGCCGCCGCAAGCGATCCCGCAAGGCCGCCGCCGACAATTGCGATGTCCGAGACGATCGGTGCGGTCCCGCCCCCGTCGATCGGCCCGGTCACGGTTCTATCCGTCGTCATGGCTCCTGCTCCCACGGTTAACGGGCGCTTCCAGTGCAATTCTCTCGCCTGATGTCGCATCGCAGAGCCAAGTGCGATCATTTCCGGAGATTGAGGTTAACGACCGGGAGCGTCGGGCACGCCGCCGCCATCGCGGCACGCGTCTTGCTCGGGAGGCTCTGCAAATTCCGGATTCCGTCTCGGCGGCCAATCTGCGCGAGCCATTCCGCACTCAAACGGCTGATCTCGCCTCTTTCGGTCGTCGATGCGGCGCTATCACGTCAGTTGATCGGGTCGGACTTTGCATTGCTTGGGACAATGGGTACGGCGATGTTCAAGAGTGAAGCAACCGGCGTAACCGCGATATCGTCGCGACCGGCGCGATCTCGCGAGCCGTCCATTAACACTCACGATTTTTCGGCATGCTAGGCTGTCGCCAGTATCGGAACATGTCCCCTTCCATGATCGAATCCATCCTCCAGTTCATGCGGCGCGACGTCACGCGCGGTGTTGTCGGGACCATCCTTCTCAAGGTTGGCAGCGGCGTGCTCGCGTTTGCATTGTTCTCGCTGGCGGCACGAACGATGTCGCCTGATGGCTTCGGCATCTTTGCGACCTGGCTTTCGGTGGCGCAGATCGCAGCCGTCGTGGGACTGGTCGGACAGGAATCCTTGCTGGTGCGATTCCTGAACGAATATCAGGTCGGCGGCCGGCCGGACCTCACCAAAGGTGTCCTCCTGTCAAGCTTGAAGATCGCCTCGGTCGCAATGCTGGTCGTGATCGGCGGGATCGCCGTCGCGGCGAGCGTGAGGGGCGACTGGTGGCTGCTGATCCTTGCGGTGTCCGCCTATACCGCCGTCAATGCCGGCGTGATGCTCGGCAGCCAGATCGCGCGCTCGCTGGTCAGCATTCTCATGGGCGAAGGAAATCGCGAGTTCTTCTGGCGGGTCATCGTCGTCCTGTTCCTGCTCGCGATGCTGCTCGGCCATCGGCGACTCGATCCCGCCGAACTGTTCGCGGTGATGACAATGGCCATGTCGGCAGGGCTGGTTGCGCAAATCGTTTCGATCGCGCGAGTGCTGCCGGATTTGCGCGGTACGCCGGCGCGCTCGGAGACGGCCCGCTGGCGATCGAGCGCCCTTCACTTCTGGCTCGCATCCATCCTTGAAGTCGCCAACCAGTATTTCGACGTTATTCTCGTCTACTGGATGCTGGATCCGGCCACCGCAGGAATCTATTTTGCCGCCTCGCGCCTCGCCAACATCTTCGCCATGCTGTCCGCGGCGCTGTACACGTTCGGCGCGCGCCGACTTCCTTCGCTGTATTTCAGCAAGAACCACCAGGAGTTCGAGCGGACCTTACAATTGATGGCGGAAGTGACCGCGCTCTGCGTCATCGCCGGCCTCGCCACGATCTGGATCGGCGGCCCCTATCTCCTCAACCTGTTCGGACCTCACTTCACCGCGCAGCATTCGGCCTTGATCGTGCTCGCAATCGGAACCGCCATCCAGGCTGCTGGCGGCCCGTCGGCTGCGATCCTGCAGCTGACCGGTCATGAGAGAATCTATGTTCCCGTCGTTGCCGCCAACGTCGCGCTGCGGCTCGTGGGATTTCTCGTCCTCATTCCCTGGCTCGGCGTGCTCGGCGCGGCGATTTCGGCCACTGTGTCGCTCGCGCTCGCGACGATCGCCCTGAACGTCCTCTGCCGCCGGCGAACCGGGGTGGATCCATCCGTTCTCGTGCTGTTGCGCTTCTCTGCATCGAGGCGCGGCACCTATGCAGTCCGCAGTGCCGACTCGCGTGACTAGATGTCATCACGCCGTCGTTCAGGTCCGCAGTCACGCGCCGGCAGTGCGCAAGACAGACTGGTTAACGCGCGCGCTGTGCGTCGTCCGGGAACGAGCGAAAATGCTGCGCGAACGACGTCGTAGCCATAGCCTCGCATTAACTCCGTTTGTTGCTAGTCGGTGTCCACCCCGATGGCCGCATGATAGGTACGGAGTTAAGAAGGTGAAGATTTCGTTTCTTTAGCGGGTCGGGATCCGTGCTCCATTATCAGCCGAACAAGGACTTGGGCGAGACGAGCGCGACGGCACCCGCGCGGCCAGACGGCGGCGGGCCGAAGCTGCACGTGCTTCTCGCGCAAACTCAGGCCGAGAACGCCGGTGCGCAGGAGATCTCCCGGCTTCTCGGCGCCGGACTGACCGCTCGCGGCTACCGGGTCACCAATCTATTCTTCTTCCGCAAATCGGACTCCTTCGATGAGCCGCCCGATACGCTCTACTGCGCGCCGAGCCGACCGGGCGATCCGGTGGCGCTGCTGCGGATGCTGTGGACGCTCGGCCGCCATATCAGGACCACCAGGCCCGATGCCGTCCTGACGTTCCAGCATTTCGGCAACGTCATCGGCGGCGGCGTCACGCGCCTCGTCAGCCGTGCACCGGTCGTCGCAAATCAGGTCTCATCCGCGCTGTCGATGAGCTGGCCGGTCCGCACCGCCGACATCGTCATGGGCAGCCTCGGCTTCTTTGACCGCATCACGCTCAATTCGCAGGATATGCAGCGCGAATACTCGCGCTACCCCGCAGCCTACCGGTCGCGCATGGTGCATGTGCCGCACGGCTTCGACGACAAGGCCCTCACCCTGTCGAAGGAGGCTGCACGGCATGAGTTCAATCTGCCGCCGGACTGCGTCCTGCTGGGCTGCGCGGCAAGGCTGCATCCGCACAAGCGGCTCGACATGGCGATACGTCTGCTGCCGGATCAACCGTCCTGGCACCTTGCGCTTGCCGGCCAGGGAGCCGACGAGGCCCGGCTGAGGCAGCTCGCGAACGACTTGAACGTCTCGGACCGACTGCATTTGCTCGGGGAAATCGCCCCCAGCCGGATGGCGGACTTCCTGGCCTGTCTGGACGTGTTCGTATTTCCAACACAGGCCGAAACCTTCGGTCTCGCCGCGGTCGAGGCCGCGAACGCCGGGGTTCCCTCGGTCGTGACCGATCTTCCCGTCCTGCGTGAAGTGTTGTCCTACGAAGGAAGACCGACTGCACTCTTCGTCGATGCCGCCGATCACGCAAAGCTCTCCGCAGCCGTCTCCAAGCTGCTGACGGACAAACAGCTGAGCGACGAACTGCGACAAAATGCCAAGGGCCTACGATTGCGCTATTCGGTAGATGCCATGGTGGAGGAATACGGTCGAATTCTCGACCAGGTCATTTGACCTGATACGTTGAAATAGATTGGCTCGACATGATCATCGAGTTTCGCTGTGAACGCGAGTACGCGCGCCAGTGGATGGGCCGCGAGACACTGCCGATCGACGGCCGGGACGTTCCGGTTCAAATCGAATGGACGCCAACGGCGGAGCCGCGGCCCGCGGGTCTCGATGCCCTGTTCGAGCTCGAGCGCGTGGTGCTGCACAAGGGCAGACATAGCGGCGCCAACAAGCTGAAGATCGTTCCGGAACGAACACAGGTCCGTACCGAGACGGCCGATGTGGTCGTCGATTTTACGGGTGCCGCGCGGGATCCGGACCGCCCTGCCCGGCTGTATCTTCGGCCATTGTTCAACGGGGTTGCGGGCGAAAATGCCGCGCTCGCCGCCATTCTCGCCGGCGACCTGCCCGTGATCGACATCGTCAACGAGGTCGACGGTTCAGTCCTCGACCGCGGCCATCCATCCGGAGAAATTGCCGCAGGTCTCAGCGGCGCGCTCGAAACGGTCATGGCGCGGACCCTGACCATGGTGGCGGCGATCCTGTCGGGAAGGCCGCGTATCGTGCCGCAACTGGCGCGCCCCGCCGGACATGGCCTGCCCCGCGGACCCGTTGGCTATGTCGTGCGCGGCCTTGCCATGTCGATCGCCAAGGAAATCTATCGTCTCTGCTGCTATGCTCCGCATTGGCATATCGGATGGCGCTTCAATGACGGCGCGGGCGTCTGGCAGACCGGAGATCTGTCAGGTCCAAGCTGGAACGTTCTGGCAGATCCAGGAAACCACTTCTACGCCGATCCCTTTCCCATCACATGGCAGGGACGGACATTCGTCTTCTTCGAGGACCTCGATCACCGTGTCGGGAAAGGCATCATCTCGGCGATCGAGTTCAATGACGCGGGGCCGGTCGGCGAGGTGATGCCGGTGCTGGAGGAGCCCTGGCACCTCTCCTATCCGTTTCTGATCGAAGACGATGGCGAGCTGTGGATGATCCCGGAGAGCTCGGTCCGCGGGGACGTCGCCCTCTACAAATGCGTTCGATTTCCGGACCAATGGGAGCGATACGCGACGCTCCTTTCCGGCCTCGAGCTGGCCGACGTCACGATCACGCGGCACAACGGCCTGCATTATCTGTTTGGCGCCTGGCGCGACGGAACGGCTGGCTATTCGGATTCGCTGGCGATTTATTGCGCCGATCGCCTCTTGGGGCCCTGGCTGCCCCACGCCAGCAATCCGGTCTTGATCGACCGTGCAAGCACGCGGCCCGCGGGGAACTTCGTCACCCTCGATGACAAATTGTGGCGCCCGGTCCAGGACTGCACCGAGGGATACGGCGCAGCGCTTGCCCTGGCGGAAGTGGTCGAACTGTCACCGACGACGTTCAAGCAGATCGTCCGTCACTCTCTGAAACCCGGACCGGCCTGGCCCGGCAGGAAGCTGCACACCTTGAACCGCTGCGGTCGGCTCGAGGTGATCGACGGATCGCGCGTCCAGCCCAAGACCAGTGCCTTCGCAAGCAGATTTCCATCCGCCATGCTGGCTCCGCGCACCAGTCCATATACTGTCCGCTGAAGCCACCGGCGCGCTCGTGCGGCCGATGACGCACCTGCGTCAGCGACGGACGGCGTCGATCAGAACGCCGTCCGTCATCTTGGGTTTGGGTGCTCGCGAGGAGCCGCGACTTACTGGGAGCGATCCGAGGTCCAGCCCTTGTACTCGGCGACGTTGTCTCTGGTCACGAGCTTGGACGGAAGCAGCTCGACGGTCGAGGCCGGCTTCTGGCCGTTGAGAATGCCGACACCGACCTGTACGGCCCGCCGCGCCATGAAGAACGGGTCCTGCGACGCCGAGGCCTGGATCTGCGGCGACTGCGGATCTTTCAGCGCGGCCTCTATATCAGGCGCGCCGTCGACCGCGGTGATGATGATGCCGCTACGGTTCTGCTGGCGCGCGGCAAGATCGGTGCCGATCGCCTGCGGATCGTTGATGGCGAAGATGGCGTCGATCTTGGGGAAGCGGGTCAGATAACCCTGCGCGACGGTGAGCCCGCCCTCGCGCGAGCCCTTGCCGTCCTGGTCGCTGGACAGCACCTTGATGCCGGGATTTTTCGAAAAGACGTTCTTGCAGCCGACGACGCGGTCGATCACGGCGGAGACCTGCGGCCCGTTCTCGATGATGACGTCGCCCTTGCCGCCCAATTTGTCGACGATGTACTGGCAGGAGATCTCGCCGGCCTGCACGTTGTTCGTGGTCACGGTGGCGTCGGCGCCTTCGGCCGCGGTGTCGACGGCGACGACGACGATGCCCGCCGCCTGCGCCTTCTTGATTGCCGGCCCGATCGCCTTGGGATCGCCGGGGTTGAGCAGGATCAGGTCGACACCTGCGGCGATGAAATTGTCGATTTGGGTAACCTGCTTGCCGAGATCGTATTCGAATCCGACCGTCGTGATCTTCACGTTGGGATTGGTCTTCTTCGCCTCGAACTCGGCGCCCTTCGACAGCGCGACGAAGAACGGATTGCCCATCGATCCCAGCGAGACGCCGATCGACTTGAGCTCCTTCGCCGAGGACGGCACGGTGCTAAGAACAAGCGCCGTCGCGGCGCCGGCGAGCATGATTGTCTTCAACATGGACTTCCTCCCTGGTCTGTCTTCGTCCCCGGCGCGGCAGACCAGTTGCCGCAACGGAATTCGCATCGAAGGCGCGCCAAGCCTGTCAGGTCCTGGCCGAGCCTTGCAGCCGGTACCGATCGAGCGCCACGGCGCCGATGATCACCAGGCCCTTGATCACATATTGCCAGATATCGGAGACACCGATGAGGATGAGGCCGTTGGACAGCACGGCGATGATCAGCGCGCCGACCAGCGTGCCCCAGATCGAGCCGATGCCACCAACGAAGGAGGTGCCGCCGAGGATCACGGCGGTGATCGCGTCGAGCTCATAGGACTGGCCGAGCTGGAGGCCGTTGGCCGCATAGAGCCGTGCCGCCTGCATGGCGCCGCCGAGCCCGGCGAAAAGTCCGGAGACACCGTAGACGAAGATCAGCACGGCCCAGACCTTGATGCCGGCAAGCCGCGCCGCGCTTTCATTGCCGCCCACCGCATAGATATGCACGCCGAGCACGGTCCGGCGCAGCACCAGCCACGAGACGAGGATGACCAGCAAGGCGATCACCGAGAGCCACGGGATCGAGAGGGCGCCGGGAACCAGCGTCAGCGAACCGTTGCCGATGAAGGCATAGGGAATGGATGGATTGAACACGGTGGTGTCGGCCCCGAGCAGTCGCGCGAGGCCGCGCACCGCGGTGAGAGAGCCGAGCGTGACGATGAAAGGCGGCAGGCGGAGCAGCGCGATCAGCGCGCCGTTGACGACACCGAAGCCAAGGCCCGTGAGCAGCGCGGCCGGCAGCCACAACATGCCGAGTTCCGGCAGCTTGGAGAGCGTCAATCCTGCCATTGCGGAGGCCGCCAGGATCGAGCCGACCGAGAGGTCGATGCCGCCAGTGAGGATGACGAAGGTCATGCCGGCCGCGAGCACCGTGTTCACCGCGGCCTGTTGCAGCACGATGCCGAGGTTCTGTCCGGTGAAGAAGCGGCCCTCGGACAGCACGTGGAAGCCGATGCACAGAATAAGCAGCACCGGCAGCATGCCGAGCGCACTGATCAGCATTCTCATCCGCTGACGCCTTGTCTCTGCGGCAGCACCGTTGGTCGTCGTCGATGCCGGCTTGGCCTCCGCAGCACCATTACTAGGCATCGAGATGCTCCATTCCCGTGGCAAGCGCCATGATGTCTTCCTGCGTCAGCGGCGAGTTCGGGCCGCGGGTGACCTCACCGGCGATGTGACCGGCCCGCATCACGACGACGCGGTCGCAAATGCCGATGATCTCGGGCAGATCGGACGAGATGACGAGGATCGCGGTGCCGGCCTTGGCCAGATTATCGATGATCGAATAGATCTCCGACTTGGCGCCGACGTCGACGCCGCGCGTCGGCTCGTCGAGGATCAGTACCTTCGGCGCAATGGCGAGAAGCCGCGACAGCAGCACCTTCTGCTGGTTGCCGCCGGACAGGCCACCGGCGGGAACGCCGGCATTGGCGGCGCGGATGCTCAGGCCTGCGAAGGCCCGGTCGGCGCGCTCACGCGCCTTGTCGCGATCCAGCACCCAGCCGAGCTTGGCATCGCGCGCGAGCACGGCGAGATTGATGTTGTCCAGGCACGACATGTCGAGAAACAGCCCGAGCGCCTTCCTGTCCTCCGTTAGATAGGCGATGCCGGCCTCGAGCGCCTCGCCAGGCGTGCGGATCTCGACCGGGCGCCCCTCCAGTTCGAGCCGGCCGGAGGTCTTCGGTGACGCGCCGATGATGAGGTGCGCAAGCTCGGTGCGGCCGGCGCCGATCAGGCCGGCGAGCCCGACCACCTCGCCCGCATGCACGGTGAGCGAGCAACCCTTGACACGCTGGCCATCGGCCATGTCGATCGCTGCGAGCACGGGGTGCCCCCGCCCCGCCTCCGGATCGTGGTCCTTCTTGTAGAACGAGGAGACGTCACGCCCGACCATCAGCCGGACGATGGTGTCGGCGCGGATCTCGGGCTTGTCCAGCGAACCGACCAGCCGGCCGTCGCGCAGCACGGTGACGCGGTCGCCGAGCGCGTAGACCTCGTCCATGCGATGCGAGATGTAGATGATGGCAAGCCCCTCGGCACGAAGCTGGCGGATCAGCGCGAATAGCCGCTCGCTTTCGGCAGCCGACAACGAGGTGGTCGGCTCGTCCATGATCAGGATCTTTGATCGGGCGTGCAGCGCACGCGCGATCTCGACCAGCTGCCGCTGGCCCATGGACAGATGCGCCACCAGTGTCGATGGCAGAAAGTCCGCGCCCAGTCTCGTCAAGATGGGGCCAACGCCCTCGCGCATCGCCCCGCGCGCCAGCAAACCTGATCGCGACATTTCCCGGCCGAGATAGATATTCTCGGCCACGGTGAGATTGGGAGCGAGCGACAGCTCCTGATAAATGATGGAGATGCCCGCAGCGCGGCCGCCGAGCGGGCCTTCGATCCGCACTGCCTTGCCCTCGATGCGGATCTCGCCGCCGGGATCAGGCCTGTAGGCGCCGGACAGAATCTTCATCAGCGTCGACTTGCCGGCGCCGTTCTCCCCCATCAAAGCATGGATTTCGCCGGCATAGACGATGAGATCGACGGCACGCAGCGCCTTGATGCCGAAGAAGGTCTTCGAGACCCCGCGCATCTCGAGGATCGGATCGTTCATCGTGCCTCCCGGCGCACAATGCGTTTCCCACCCGCGTCTCGATCTTCCTGTCAGCGCGGTTTGGTCATTAAACAAAAGCGGGTGACGCAGGGCAATACCGAAGGCGAGTATACCGAAGTATGCACACCAGATTGGACCAGCTAGTGGCGCGGCCGATACAGTTCACGCCACGCGGGAAGCCGCTCGGCATAGGCATCGACCAGTCCGGCGTCGGGTTCGAATGTCTCGATGCGCTGCGGACGTGTGCACACGACGTCGATTGCCTCCCCCGTGACAGCAAGTCGCCCCAATCTCGCCGCACCGAATGCGGCGCCGGTCTCGCCTCCGGCAAAGCGATGGACTGGAATATTCAGCACGCTGGCCAGCACCGAGAGCCAGAACGGGGACCGTGAACCACCACCAATGACATCGGCTTGCGCAATCGCAATGCCGGCATCCGCGAGCGCGTCGCGGCAATCGGCAAGCGCGAAGGCAACGCCCTCGAGCACCGCCTGCACGATCGCGGAGCGATCGGTATCATGGCTCAAGCCATCGAGCATGCCGCGCACCGCGGAATCGTCGTGCGGGGTCCGCTCGCCTGCGAGATAAGGCAGAAAGCTCACGGGCGACGGCGCCGGCGGGCGTGCTCCAAGTGGCGCCAGCAGCTCGGCTTCTGTGACACCGAACAGGCGCGCAACCCAGGCGAGGCAGGACGCGGCCGAGAGGATCGCGCCGGCCTGGATCCACATGCAGGGGATGGCGTGGCAGAACGTGTGCACCACGCGATCGGGATTGGCGGCTATTCTGTCGGTCGGCAACAGCAAGGCACCCGAAGTTCCCAGCGAGATGAACGCAGTGCGCGGCCGGATCGCGCCGATGCCGACGGCGCCCGCGGGATTGTCGCCGGCGCCGCCCGCGATCACCGGAGGCCTCGCCATGCCCCAGCGCTGCGCGAGTTCGCGGCGCAGCGTTGTTGCAGGCGCGCAGCCCTCGACCAGGCGCGGCATGTGCTCGCGCGATAAGCCCGTCGCTGCCAGTGCTGCGTCCGACCAGTCCCGGCGCGCGGCATCGAGCCACAGCGATCCCGATGCGTCCGAGACATCCTCGACGGCCTCGCCCGATAGCACCAGGCGCAGATAGGCCTTTGGAAGCAGAACGAGCGAGGTCGCCGCAAAGATGTCAGGCTCGTGCGTGGCGATCCAGAGCAGCTTTGGCGCAGTGAAACCCGCCATAGCCTTGTTGCCCGTCACCGCACGCAAGGCGGGCCAGCGCTGCTCCAGCACGCGGCACTCCGCGGCCGCGCGTCCGTCGTTCCAGAGGATGCAGGGCCGCAAGGGTCTCAAGCTCGCGTCGAGCAGCGTGGCGCCATGCATCTGGCCGGACAGTCCGATGCCTTCGACCGCCGCCAGCGCAGACGCACGGCTCGCCTTCAGCGCATCCACCGTGGCAAAGGTCGCAGCGATCCACTGCGCGGGATCTTGCTCGTAATAGCCTGATTGCGGCGAGGCCGTCGCGAGCGGCCGGCTCTCGCTTGCAATCACGCGCTGCGCATCGTCGACGAGAACGGTCTTGACCGCGGAGGTGCCGAGATCGATTCCAAGATACATGAATGCTTCCCGCTCACTTCGCCGCGTCGATCCAGATCCCCGGCTCGGAATGCTCGCGGATATGGCTGACCAGGAAGTCCGAGAAGACCCTGATCTTGGCGGGCAGCCTGACGCGGTTCTGATAGGCGATGTTCATGGTCAGCAGCGGCAGCTGCCAGTCCCTCAGGACGGGCACCAACCGGCCGGCCGCGATGTCGCCCTGCACGATGTAAAGCGGCTGGATCAGGATGCCGAGCCCTGCGCGCGCCGCACCACAGATGATCTGGCCGTCATTGCTGTCGAGCGTCGGTGCGATCCGAACCGTCTGCGTCGTGCTGCCCTTGCTCAGCCGCAGTGAATAGGGATCATTGGCGAGATTGTAGATCAGCATATTGTGGCGGGCGAGATCGGCGGGATGCTCCGGCCGGCCGTGCTTCTCCAGATAGGTGGGAGCGGCCGCGAGCACGCGGTGCATCTGGCCGATACGGCGGACGATGATGTTGGAATCCGGCTCGTGCTCCCGCGTGCGGATCGCGACGTCGATGCCGGCTTCGATGAAGTCAGGGTAGCGGTTTGCGCTGATGATCTGCACGCTGAGATTGGGATAGAGCGCGCGGAAGGCGGGCAGCATCGGCGCGAGATAGATCATCGCGAATGACAGCGAGCTCGTCACGCGCAGCATGCCCTTGGGCGACAGCGCGCGGTCGGAGACGGCGTCCTCGGCCTCGGCGAGCTCGTTCAAGAGCGTACTGCAGCGCTGCAGGAGCTCCTGCCCTGCTTCGGTCAGCCACTGCCGGCGGGTGTTGCGCTCGATCAGCCGGACCGCGAGCCGCTCCTCAAGCGCGCTGAGGTGACGGCTGGCGGCCGCGTTCGACATCCGCAGCGTTTCGGCGGCTTTGGAAAGGCTGCCGAGCTCAGCGGTTTTGGAGAAGACCTCGAGTTGGAGCAGCCGGTCCATTCTTACGCTATGAGGAAAAGAGACTTACAAATTTTGACCTTTATTGCCGATTTCTGCAAGGCAATATAGCGCCAACAAAACACCGTCGCAGGCGAGGAAATCAGGAAATGTCGGGCCCGATCAGGCACATCGTGATGTGGCGGCTGCGCGGGGAGACGCCTGCGGAGCGTTCTGCCGCCCGCCTCAAGGTCAAGACCCTGTTCGAGGGCCTCAAGGGCCGGATCGAGGGCCTCACCCATATCGAAGTCGGCGTGGACGTCAGCGCTGTCGACTACGCCTGCGACGTGGTCCTGTTCTCCGAATTCAAGGACCAGGCGGCGCTTGCCGCCTATGCCAACCACCCCGAACATCTGCGCGTGCGCGAGGCCTTGGGCGACTTGCGGATCGGGCGCTTCCAGGTCGATTATCCCATCAAAGAGACCGGCGCATGATCGGTTCGTTCATCTTTGAAAACCTGCCCTGCCGCGTCGTGTTCGGCAGCGGAACGCTGGCCTCCGCCAAGGCCGAAGTCGAGCGGCTCGGCGGCAAGCGCGCGCTGGTGCTGACGACGCCGCAGCAGGAGGCGCAAGGCAAGAGCCTGGGGATCGCGCTCGGCCCGCTCTATGCCGGCATCTTTCCCGGCGCCACCATGCACACGCCGGTCGAGGTCACGGAACGTGCGCTCGCTGTGATGAAGGCGTGCGAGGCCGACTGCGTCGTGTCGCTCGGCGGCGGCTCAACCACGGGTCTCGGCAAGGCTTTGGCCTTGCGCACCGGCGTCAACCAGCTCTGCATCCCCACCACGTATGCCGGCTCGGAGATGACGCCGATCGTCGGCCAGACCGAGAACGGCCTGAAGACCACGGTGCGCGATGCAGCGGTGTTGCCGGAGACGGTGATTTACGATGTGGATCTCACCCTGACGCTGCCGGCAAGCCTGGCTGCGACATCGGGCATCAATGCGATCGCGCATGCGGTGGAAGCGCTCTATGCACGCGACGCCAATCCCGTGACATCGCTGATGGCGGAGGAAGGCATCCGCGCGCTGGCGCGCGCCCTGCCCGCGATCGTCGCCGAAAGCGACGACCGCGAGGCCCGCACCGAAGCGCTCTATGGCGCCTGGCTGTGTGGCGTCTGCCTCGGCACCGTCGGCATGGCGCTGCACCACAAGCTGTGCCATACGCTCGGCGGCACCTTCGATCTCCCGCACGCCGAAACCCACACCATCGTGCTGCCGCATGCGCTGGCCTACAACGCACCGGCGGTGCCCGACGCGATGGCGCGCATCTCGCGCGCCATCGGCGCCGCCGATGCATCGCAGGGGCTGTACGACCTTGCGAAGGGGTTGGGTGCAAAGCTTGCGCTGCGTGATGTCGGCATGCCCGAGAGCGGCATCGACAAGGCGGCTGATCTCGCGGTGACGAATGCGTACTGGAATCCGCGGCCACTCGAACGGGGCGACATCCGCGACCTGATCGCGCGCGCCTGGGCCGGCGAGCCGCCGAGCGCCATCAAAGCGGGCGCGTGACGCGATGCGACGCACGCTGATCAAATCCGCCACTGTCATCAGCATGGATGACGCGATCGGCGATCTTTCGGGCGGCGATGTGCTGGTCGAAGGCAACCGTATCGCTGACGTGCGCCCGTCGATCGATCTTGGCAGTGGCGCCGCCGAGGCTGAGATCGTCGACGGCACGGGGCGCATCATCATCCCCGGCCTGATCAACGCGCATATGCACACCTGGCAGACGGGCTTGCGCGGCTTTGCCGCGAACTGGACGCTGCTCGAATATTTCCGCCGCATGCATGCCGGCCTCGCAACCGTGTTCCAGCCTGCGGACATCCATATCGCGACGCTGGTCGGCGCGCTGAACCAGATCAACCACGGCGTCACCACGCTGGTCGACTGGTGCCATAACAATCCGACGCCTGATCATACCGACGCCGCGGTGCGCGGCCTGATCGAGAGCGGCATCCGCGCCGCGTTCTTCCACGGCTCGCCAAAACCGGAGCCGAAGCCGGGCGAGCCGCACTTCTCGGAGGTGCCGCATCCTCGCCGCGAGGTCGAGCGGCTGCTGGCCGGCCCCCTCGCTGCCCGCGACGGCCTCGTCACGCTCGGGCTCGCCATCCTCGGCCCGCATTATTCGACGCTCGACGTCGCCATGCGCGACTTCCGCCTGGCGCGGGAGTTCAAGCTGATCGCGTCGATGCATCAGGGCGGCGGCCCGGCCAAGACACAAGGCGGCTGGGAGAGACTGATCGAGGCCGGGCTCGTCGGCACCGGCGTCAATGTCGTTCACGGCAACGATCTGCCCGATGAGTTGCTGGACCGGATGATTGACCTCGGCGTGTCGTTCTCGGTCACGCCCGAGAACGAGATGATCCAGGGCCATGGCTTTCCGATCACCGGACGTCTGCTGAACCGCGGCGTGCGACCGACGATCGGCATCGATCTCGAATCCGTGCTTGCGGGCGATCTCCTTTCCGCCGCACGCGTCGCGCTGTCGATGCAGCGGGCGCTCGACAATGCGGAGTCGCGCAAGGCGAGCGGCGCCATTCCGGCAACGACCACGATTGCAGTGCGCGAGGCGCTGTGCTGGATCACGACGGAAGGCGCCCGCATGCTCGGCCGCGAACACCAGATCGGCTCGCTGACGCCGGGCAAGCTCGCGGACCTCGTCATCATCAACGCCTCCGATCTCAATCTTTATCCGGTGCACGATCCCCTTGCGACCGTGGTGATGCAGACGAGCCTCGCCAACATCGAGGCCGTCATGATCGGCGGTGTCTGGAAGAAGCGGAATGGCCGGCTGCTGGCCGAGGGGCTGGAGACCAAGAAGGAGCTGCTGGCACAATCCGGCCGGCGACTGGTGCAGGACATCGAACGACAGGGAGGCGCCGCCTGAGGGCGCCAATGGACAAGAATAATGACTGATGCTCTGAAAGACGTCGCTTTCATCGGGATCGGCAAGATGGGCTTGCCGATGTCGGTGCTCGTCGCCAAGGCCGGTTACACCGTGACCGCATTCGATCAGAACGCTGCGCGCATCGCCGAAGCACGCGCGCAGGGCATTGCAACTGCCGCTTCGCCGGCCGAGGCCGTGGGCGGCAAGACCGCAGTCGTCACGTCCCTACCCGACGACGCCGCTTTGCGCGGCGCGCTGCTCGGTCCTGCCGGCCTCATCGCCGCGATGACACCCGGAGCCGTCTTGATCGAGACCAGCACCGTGAGTGTCGAGGCCTCGACCGAAGTTGCAGCCGCCGCGCAGGCACGCGGCATTGCCTATCTTCGTGCACCGGTCTCCGGCAACGCCAGCATCGTTCATACCGGCGCTTTGACCTGCTTCGTCTCGGGGCCGAAGGACGCTTTCGAAAATACAAAGCCGCTGTTCGCCGCCTTCACGCGCGCCCAGACCTATCTCGGGCCGGCCGAGGAAGCCCGCTACGCAAAACTCTCGGTCAACCTGATGATCGCGGTGTCGGCGGCGATGATGGCGGAGAGCCTGGCGCTGGCGCGCAAGGGCGGCATCGCCTGGCAGGACATCTTGAAAGTGCTCGACGACAGCGCGGTTGCCTCGCCCATGGTGAAGTACAAGACCGCGCCGCTGCGGACCCGCGATTTCGAGTCGACCTTCTCCTGCAGGCAGATGGCCAAGGACCTCGACCTCATCTTGGGTGCCGGCCATGCCGTCGGCGTGCCGCTGCAGCTCGCCGCCCAGGTGCGCGAGACCTATGGCTCGCTGGTCGCGCAGGGCGAGGGCGACACCGATTTCATCGCGACCGTCAAGCATCTCGAACGGTTGTCCGGCCTCGGCGAGCCGAAGCTGTGATCAACGGAGGCACATATGCGTAATTTCAACGAGACCACCATCACGGACGCCGTGCTGGAGCGGATCGCGGGCGCAACCGACCCACGGATCAAGGAGGTCAGCGAGGCGCTGGTGCGCCATCTCCATGCCTTCGTCCGCGAGGTGCGGCCGACCCAGAAGGAATGGGAGTACGGCATCGACTTCCTGACCCGCACCGGGCACATGTGCGATGACAAGCGCCAGGAGTTCATCCTGCTCTCCGACACGCTCGGCGTCTCCATGCTGGTCGATGCCATCAACCATCCGGTGCCGGAAGGCGCGACCGAAACCACGGTGCTCGGCCCCTTCTTCGTCCAGGCCGCGCCGGAGAAGGACAGCGGCGCAGATATCTCCGGCCCGATGGAAGGCGACCCGATGCTGGTCACCGGCTCGGTCTCGACTGTTGACGGCAAGCCGCTCGCGGGCGCCATCGTCGACGTCTGGCACTCCGACGATGACGGCTATTATGACGTGCAGCAGCTCGACGCCATCGGCGATCTCGCGATGCGTGCCCGCTTCCACACCGATGCCAATGGCCGCTTCCATTTCTGGTCGATCAAGCCCGCCGCCTATCCCATTCCGCATGACGGCCCGGTCGGCGAGATGCTGGAGGCGCAGGGACGCCATCCCTGGCGCCCCGCACATGTGCACTTCATGATCTCGGCACCCGGCTTCGAACAGCTCGTGACGCACGTGTTCGTCGCCGGCGACCAATATCTCGACAGCGACGTCGTGTTCGGCGTGAAGGACAGCCTGATCCGGGATTTCGTCCGTCATCCCGCCGGCCGCGCGCCGGATGGTCGCATGGTCGAACGCGCGTATTTTCACCTCAACTATGATTTCGGCTTGAAGCAGGTTGCGAGCAACGCAAGAGCCGCCTAAGCCGAACGACAACGCGGACCGGCAAGAGTCCGCGATCGGGGAGACAAGGAGCAAGGATGGGACCGCGGGTCAGCACGAGCATAGTTGCCGAGCGCCTCACCGGCATGATCGGTCCGCGCGCGAGCGTCGCGCGCGGCGTGCTCGATCAGCATGGGCAGAGCGAGTCGCATTATCGCAATTTGCCGCCCGACATCGTCGTCTATCCCGAGACGACGCAGGAAGTCGCTAAGATCGTCAAACTGTGCGCCGACGCGGGCATGCCGATCGTTCCGTTCGGCGCCGGTACCTCGCTCGAAGGCAATGCCGCGGCAGCCGCGGGCGGCGTCTGTTTCGACTTCGCGCGCATGAACAGGGTGCTGGCCGTCCACGACAGCGACATGGATGTGGTGGTGCAACCCGGCATCACCCGCAAGCAGCTCAATGCGGAGCTGCGCAACACCGGCCTGTTCTTCCCGATCGACCCCGGCGCCGACGCGTCGATCGGCGGCATGACGTCCACCCGCGCCTCCGGAACCATGGCGGTGCGCTACGGCACCATGAAGGACAATGTCATGGCGCTGGAGGTGGTGCTGGCCGACGGCCGTATCATCCGCACCGCCAAGCGCGCCCGCAAGTCCGCCGCCGGTTATGATCTGACGCGAATGTTCGTCGGCGCTGAAGGCACGCTCGGTGTGATCACCGAGATCACGTTGAAGGTGCACCCGGTGCCGCAGGCGATCTCGGCCGCGGTCTGCAGCTTCGACACCCTTCACGATGCCGTGGACACCGCGATCTCCGTGATCCAGTCCGCAATCCCCGTGGCGCGCGTCGAACTACTCGACGACGTCATGATGCGCGGCATCAACGCCTACGCCAAGCTCGGCCATCGCGAGGCGCCGACCCTCTTCTTCGAATTCCATGGCTCCGAGAGCTCCGTAGCCGAACAGGCCGAGGCCGCTCAGGCGATCGCCGCCGACCATGGCGGCCACGGCTTTGCCTGGGCCAAGGCTCAGGAAGACCGCAGCCGGCTCTGGCACGCCCGCGACAACACGCTCTATGCCGGCCTCGGCCTCCGCCCCGGCGCTCGCGCGGTGATCACCGACATCTGCGTGCCGATTTCGCGTCTCGCGGAATGCCTGACCGAGACACGGCGCGATGCGGACGCGCACGGCTTCACCGCGCCGATCGTCGGCCATGTCGGCGACGGCAATTTCCACATGCTGATCCTGATCGATCCCAACAAGCCGGAGGAGACCGAAGGCGCCAAGGCGCTGCAGGCCCGCATGGTCGCCCGCGCCATCGCCATGGACGGCACCTGCACCGGCGAGCACGGCATCGGGCTCGGCAAGATCGACTATCTCGCCGACGAACTCGGCGAGGCCGTCGATGTGATGCGATCCATCAAGACGGCACTCGACCCGAATGGCTTGATGAACCCCGGAAAGATCTTTGCGAGCGGAGCCAAAGCATGAGCGACGCGCTTCCGATCGAGGTCACCTTGCCCACGCCGCTGCTGGAGCTGCGCGGCATCAGCAAGGAGTTTCCCGGCGTCAAGGCGCTGGACGACGTGTCCTTTGCCATCTATCCCGGCGAAGTCCATATGCTGCTGGGCGAGAACGGCGCCGGAAAATCGAGCCTGATGAAGGTGCTGTGCGGCGCCTACCGTGCCGACGCTGGCGAATTCTACCACAAGGGTGAGAGGGTCGCGATCAGTTCCACGGCCGATGCGCAGAAGCTCGGCATTGCCGTGATCTTCCAGGAATTCTCGCTGGTCCCCTATCTCGACATCGCCCAGAACATCTTCCTCGGCCGCGAACCGAAGGGCCGCATCCCCGGCACCATCGACCGCCGCAGGATATTGGCCGACGCAAGGCGCGTGCTCGACACGATCGGTTTCGACATCGATCCATCCACCACCGTCGATAAGCTGGGAGTGGCGCAGCAGCAGATGGTCGAGATCGCGAAGGCGATCAGCCAAAACGCCCGCATCCTCGTGATGGACGAGCCCACCGCGGCGCTGTCCGACCGCGAGACCGAGCTCTTGTTCGCTCTGATCGCACGACTGAAAGGCGATGGGGTGGCGATCGTCTACATCTCGCACCGGATGGCCGAGGTGTTCGCGCTCGGCGACCGCATCACCGTGCTGCGCGACGGCCGCCGCATCGACGGCGTCCGACCGGCCGACGTGACGCCGGACCAGCTCGTCCGCATGATGGTCGGCCGCAATGTCGACATGACCTACCCGCGGAATTTCGCCGACAAGCCGGGCGAGGTGCTGCTGGAGGTCAAGGGCCTGACTGCGCCGACCGGGATCTTCGACATCAACATCGAGGTGCGCCGGGGCGAGATCGTCGGCCTGTGCGGCCTGGTCGGCTCGGGCCGCAGCGAGGTCGCGCGCGCCATCTTTGGCGCCGATCCCGTGACGTCGGGCGAGATCATCTTCGACGGCAAAACTATCTCGGGCGAGCCGGACCTCGCCGCCCGCCGCGGCATCGCGCTGATCCCGGAGAGCCGCAAGAGCGAAGGCCTCGCGCTGCTGCGATCGGTGAGCGATAATCTGGTGGTCTCGGCGCTGAAGAAGCTTTTTCCGAGCGGGTTGTTCGACCAGCGCTCGGCCCAGCGCACCGCCGATGGCCTGATCCGGCAGCTGCGCATTGCAACCCCGAGCGCGCGCCAGACCGTCGGCCTGCTCTCCGGCGGCAACCAGCAGAAGGTCGTGATCGGCAAATGGCTCGCGGCTGGCTCAAAACTCTTCATCTTCGACGAGCCGACGCGCGGCATCGACATCGGCGCCAAGTCCGAGATTTTTGCGCTGATCGACCGCCTCGTCGCCGACGGCGCGGCGGCCCTGATGATCTCGTCCGAACAGATCGAGATCTGCCATGTCTGCGACCGCGCCTATGTGATGCGCGAGGGGCGCATTGCCGGGCACCTGACACGCAGCGAACTCACGGAGGAGAACATCGTGCGACTGGGGATGCATCATGCGTGAAGCCGCGGTCATTTCGCAACCCAATCCGCTGCAGCGCATTCCCGGCGTTGCCATCGTGCTGGTGCTGCTGATCGCACTGTTCAGCGTGATCGCGCCCGGCTTCCTGTCGGTCGCCAACCTCTCCAACGTGCTGGTGCAGTCCACCATCCTGACCATGCTCGCGCTGCCGATGACGTTGATCATCATGACCGAGGGGCTGGACCTGTCGATGGGCGCGGTGCTGACGCTGACCTCTCTCTGCGTCGCGATCGTGTCGCTCGCGACCAAGTCGATGCTGCTGGGCCTAGGGGCCGGCCTCCTTGTCGGCGCAACGTTCGGCGTCGCCAATGGCTGGCTGGTCGCGATCATTGGCATCCCGCCCTTCGTCGCGACGCTCGGCACGCTCGGCATGGCTCAGGGCCTGTCCCTGATCGTCAGCGATGGGCAGAGCGTGGTCGGCATTCCCCACAGCGTCCGCGACATCTATTCGGCGACGCTTCTCGGCATTCCCGTGCCGGTCGTGATGGCATTGGTGACGTACGCCGCCTTTCACGGCCTGCTCTATCACACCCGCTTCGGCACCTACATCTTCGCGCTCGGCGGCAATCGCGAGGCGCTGCGCTACGCCGGCCTGTCGCCGAACAGGCTGCTGATCGCGGTCTACGCGATCGGCGGAGCCATGGCCGGCATCGCCGGTCTGTTGATGACCGCACGGATGAACTCCGGCCACCCTACCGCCGGCCTTGGCCTCGAATTCGACGCCATCGCCGCCGTCGCCGTCGGCGGCACGTCTTTCGAGCGCGGCAATGGTTGGCTGCTCGGCACCGTACTGGGCGTGATCGCGGTGGGCGTCTTGCGGAACGGGCTGAACCTGATCTCGCTGCCGTCCTCGGTGCAGGTCGCAAGCGTCGGCGTGCTCGTCATCCTCGCGCTGTTCCTCGACGGCCTCAGGAGCCGGGCATGACCGACATCACCAAGGGCGCCATCGTGCCGCCCCGCTCCTTCCTCTCGCAGGACGCAGTCCAGCTGTTCTACCGCCTGCTCGCCGCGCTCCTGATCTGCGCCGTGCTGGCCGTGCTCAGCGACTCCTTCCTCAGCCTCGGCAACATCCTCAACGTGCTGAGGCAGGCGAGCCTGACCTTCTTCATCGCCTCCGGCCTGACGCTGGTGGTGCTGACCGCGGGTCTTGATCTCTCCGTCGGCGCCAACGTCGCGCTGTCGGCCTGCATCGCCGGCACCATCATCCACAAGACGGGGTCGCCGGCGCTCGGCATCCTCACCGGGCTCGCGTGCGGCGGCATCGTCGGCCTGCTCAACGGCATCATGGTCACGGCGCTGCGCATCCCCTCCTTCATCGCCACCTATGGCATGCTCTGGGTGCTGAACGGCCTCACCTATTGGTACATGGCGGGCGAGACGCTGCATGGCTTCCCGGCCGGATTCCGCCAGATCGGCAGCGGCTATCTGTTCGGCCTGCCGATCCCGGTCTATCTGCTGCTGGTGTTTCTCGGGATCGGCACGCTGTTCGCGCAGCGCACGATCTGGGGCCAGGAGATCTACGCGATCGGCGCCAATCCGGTCGCGGCGCGGCTCTCCGGCATCCCGGTCGCGCGGCGCCTGCTGCTGGTCTACGCGGTCTCGGGCACTATGGCGGGGCTCGCCTCGATCATCTTCCTGTCACGGCTCAATTCGGCCGAAGCCGACATCGGCGAGAGCCTGACGCTGCCGGCAATCGCGGCCGTGCTGATCGGCGGCACCTCGCTGTTCGGCGGCGTCGGCACCGTGTTCGGCACCTTCATTGGCGCGCTGATCCTGACCTTGGTGCTGAACGGCATGAACTTGCTGTCAGTCAGCGCCAACTGGCAGCCGCTGGTGACAGGCATCATCGTCATTCTCGCGGTCTGGCTCGACATGAAGACCCGCCGCCGCGCGCAATGAGCACTCAGAAATCCAACAAGCAAAATGAGGGATGGAGGCAATATGAAAAAGAAGCTGGGTTACCTGGCGCTGCCGCTGCTGATGGCAGTTGCACTCGCGACCGAGGTGCGTGCCGACGGCGAGGCTATCGCCGTCTTCACCAAGAACCAGACCAACCCGTTCTTCCAGACGGTGCGGGTCGGCGCCGACAATATGGCGAAATCGCTGAACGCCAAGACGCTGCAATACATCCCGACCAAGCCGGACTCGATTCCCGAGCAGCTCAGTCAGATCGAGGACGTGGTCGTCAAAAAGCCGAGCGCGATCGTCTTCACGCCTGTCGATTACAAGGCGATGGTGCCCGGTGTCGAGAAGATCAACGAGGCCAAGATCCCGGTCGTCAACATCACCGACCGCTCCGCCGGCGGCAAGTTCCTCTCCTTCGTCGGCGCCGACGATTACAGCCTCGGGCTGGAGACCGCGCGCTTCCTGCTCAAGACCCTCGGCGGCAAGGGCAACATCGTCATCATCGAGGGCGTCAAGGGCTCGCTGACCAATGTCGATCGCGTGCGCGGCTTCAACGACGCGCTGAAGGAAGCGCCCAGCGCCAAGCTGCTGGCTTCACAGCCCGGTAACTATCAACGGCTTCAGGCGCTTCAGGTGATGGAGAACCTGATGCAGTCGAATTCGCAGATCGACGGCGTGCTCGCGGCCAACGACGCCATGGCGATCGGCGCGATCGAGGCGCTCGACGGCGCCAACCGCAAGGCGCTGGTGATCGGCATCAACGGCACCAAGGAGGCGATCGACGCGATCAAGTCCGGCAAGCTGCTGGCGAGCGGCGATTACAACGGCTTTGCACAAGGCTGCCTCGGCACCATGATGGCGATCCGCTCCTTGCGCAATCAGCCTATCATCAGCGAGATCGTGCTGAAGCCGACCGTCATCACCAAGGATAATTACCAGCCCTTCGACGTGCCGTTGGAGCAGCGGACCTGCCCGACGTTCGAGGACGCCGGCAAGCTCAGCGCGAAATAATCAGAACACCACGAGTCCGGACGGCCGCTCCTGCGGCCGTCCCAAGAATTGAAGCAAGAAACGGAGACATCATGCTGTTTGCCATTCACGCCGTCGACCGCACCGGCGCGCTGCCGACCCGGCTTGCCAATTACGATGCCCACAAGGCTTTCCTGAGCGACACCTCGCGCTTCGGCGTCAAGATCGTCATGTCGGGACCGCTGGTCTCCGACGATGGCCAGACGATGATCGGCAGCCTGTTCCTGATCGAGGCACCGGGCCGCGCCGAAGTCGAAGCCTTCAACCGTGCCGATCCCTTTGCTGCGGCCGGCATTTGGGAAAAGGTCACGATCACGGGCTTCCTGCGCCGGCAGGGGTGAGCCCCTACGGCGGCTCTTCGAGGTGACAGGCCACCCACTGCTCGTCTCCCACCACACGCAGCGTCGGCTCCTCCGTTCGGCAGCGGTCAAAGACGAAGGGGCAACGGGTATGGAAGCGGCAGCCGCGCGGCGGGTTGATCGGGCTCGGCACGTCGCCCTTGAGGATGATCGGATTGCGCTGGGCGCCGGGCTCGGGCAGCGGCACCGCCGAAAGCAGCGCCTTGGTGTAGGGATGCCTTGGCGCGGCAAAGATCTCGCGGCGCGGCGCCACTTCCACGATCTTGCCGAGATACATCACTGCAACCCGATGCGTCATGTGCTCGACGATGGCGAGGTCGTGGCTGATGAACAACAGCGCCAAGCCGAACTCGCGCTGGAGGTCCTGGAGCAGATTGACGATCTGCGCCTTGACTGAGACGTCGAGCGCGGAGACTGCCTCGTCACACACGATCAGCTCGGGCTCGGCCGCGAGCGCACGGGCAATCCCGATGCGCTGGCGCTGGCCGCCGGAGAATTCGTGAGGCCTGCGGTTCAGCGCCTCGCGCGGCAGGCGCACGGTATCCATCAGCGCGGTGACGCGGACCTCGAGATCCTCCTTGGACTTGGCGAGACCGAAATTGCGGATCGGCTCGGCCAAGATGTCGCGCACGCGCATGCGCGGGTTGAGGCTGGAGAACGGGTCCTGGAACACCACCTGCACGCGACGGCGCATCTGGCGCATCGTGCTCGGATGCGCGTCGTCGATGCGCTGGCCGTCGAGAATGACCTGGCCCGAGGTGATCTCGAACAGTCGCAAAATGGCGCGGCCGACCGTCGACTTGCCACACCCGGACTCGCCGACCAGCGACAAGGTCTCGCCGCGCGCGATCTCGAACGACACGCCGTCGACCGCATAGACGAACTCGGACTTGCGGCCGAACAGGCCCTTGTTGATCGGGAAGTGCTTCTTGAGGTCGTTGACCTGGAGCAGCGGGGGACTCATGCCGCGATCGCTCCCTTGGCGGCGTAATGACAGGCGGCGATGTGGCGCGGGCCCTTCTCTTCGAGCCCCGGCGCATATTGCCGGCAGAGGTCGGTCGCAAGCGCACAGCGGCCGGCAAAGACGCAGCCGATAATGGGCTTGCGGAGGTCAGGCACCTGCCCTGGGATCTCGGCGAGCCGCGTTGCGGTCCCGGCAAGCGATGAGCCGAGCTTCGGCACCGCGCCGAGCAGGCCTTGCGTATAGGGATGACGCGGCGAGCGGAACAGCTCGGCTACCGGCGCCTCCTCGACCTTGCGACCGGCATACATCACCATGACACGTTCGGCGATTTCGGCGACGACGCCGAGATCGTGGGTGATCAGGATGATGGCGGCGCCGACCCGGCGCTTCAGGTCCAGCATCAGCTTCAGGATCTGCGCCTGGATGGTCACGTCGAGCGCGGTGGTCGGCTCGTCCGCTATGAGAAGCTTCGGATTGCAGGCGAGCGCAACCGCGATCATCACGCGCTGGCGCATGCCGCCGGAGAGCTGGTGCGGATATTCGCCGACGCGCCGCTTCGGCTCGGGAATGCCGACCAGCGTCAGCATCCCGATCGCGTGCGCCTCGGCGGCCTGCTTGTCGAGCCCCTGATGGATCATCAAGGTCTCGCGGATCTGGCGGCCGACGGTCAGCACCGGGTTGAGGCTGGTCATCGGCTCCTGGAAGATCATCGAGATGTCGTTGCCGCGGATTGCGCGCATCTCGCGGTCCGACAGCTTCAGGAGATCCTTGCCGGCAAAGCGGATGCTGCCGGCGATCCTGCCCGGCGGCTCCGGGATCAGCCGCATCAAGGACATCGACGTCACCGACTTGCCGCAGCCGGACTCCCCGACGATGGCCAGCGTCTCGCCCTCGTTGACGTGGAAGGACACCCCGTCCACCGCGCGGTTGATGCCGCCGGGGGTGCGGAAGTGGGTCTGGAGGTTCTCGACTTCAAGCAGCGCCATCGCGATCAGCCCCGAGACATCTAAAGACGCTTGGCCAAGCGCGGATCGAGCGCATCGCGAAGGCCGTCGCCGAGCAGGTTCACGGCGAGAACGGTGACGGACAGGAACGCCGCCGGGAAGAACACGATATAGGGCTTGACCTGCCACAGCGCGCGGCCCTCGGCCATGATGTTGCCCCAGGACGGAATGGTGGGCGGCGTGCCGGCGCCGATGAAGGACAGGATCGCCTCCGTGATCATGGCGCTGGCGCAGATATAGGTCGCCTGCACCAGCATCGGCGCAACCGTGTTCGGCAGGATGTGACGCAAGATGATCATGGGCGTGCGCGTGCCGCAGGCGACCGCCGCGTCCACATAGGGCTGCTCGCGCAGCGACAGCACGACACTGCGCACGAGGCGCGAGACGCGCGGGATTTCGGCGATGGTGATGGCGAGGATGACATTGCCGACGCTGCCGCGCGTCAGCGCCATCAGCGCGATCGCGAGCAGTATCGGCGGAATGGACATCAAGCCGTCCATGAAGCGCATCAGGATGCCGTCGGCCCAACGGATGAAGCCGGAGACCATGCCGATGGCAAGACCCGCCGCGGACGCGAAGATCGCGACCGACAGGCCGACGGTGAGCGAGACCCGCGCGCCAAACAGCACCCGCGAATAGATGTCGCGGCCGAGCACGTCGGTGCCGAACCAGAAATCGGCCGACGGCGCCCGTGTGCGCTTGGCGGGCGCAAGCGCGGTCGGGTCGACCGTCCCGAGATGAGGGGCGAAGGCGGCGATCAAAACCAGTGCGAGCAACAACACGCCGCCGATCGCAACGGTGGGATGGCCGCGCAAGAGGCCGACGAAGCCGCGCCGGATCTTGACCGGCCGGAGGATCTCCGGCAGTTGCGGCGCGAGAACGAGGCCGGTGGGAAGCGATTGCGGATTGACGGTGGTGTCGGTCAATAGCGGATCCTCGGGTCAACGAGCGTATAGACGACGTCGATCATCAGATTGACGAGGACGTAAACGAAACTGAACAGCAGCACGATGCCCTGGATCACCGGATAGTCGCGGCGCAGGATCGCATCGATCGTGAGGCGGCCGAGGCCGGGAATCGCGAACACGCTCTCGGTCACGACCGCACCGCCGATCAGCAGCGCGATGCCGATCCCGATCACGGTGACGATCGGGACCGCTGCGTTCTTCAGCGCGTGAATGAACAGGATGCCGCCCTGCCCAAGGCCCTTGGCCTTGGCAGTGCGGATATAGTCCTGCTGCAGCACTTCGAGCATGGCTGCCCGCGTGATACGCGCGACCAGCGCGATGTAGACGCAGCCGAGCGCGATCGCCGGCAGGATCAGGTTTTCCAGCCACGGCCAGAAACCTTGCGCAAGCGGCGTATAGCCTTGCACCGGGAGCCATTCGAGCTCGAGCGCGAAGATGTAGGCGAGCATGTAGCCGACCACGAACACGGGCAGCGAGAAGCCGAACACGGCAAAGCCCATGATGACGCGGTCGATCAGGCTGCCGGCCTTCCACGCCGCCACCACGCCGAGCGGTACCGCCACCACGATCGTGAGCAGCAGTGTGACGACCATCAGCGACAGCGTCGGTCCGAGACGCTGCCCGATCATCGCCGAGACCGGCAGATTGGTGAAGATCGAGGTGCCGAGATCGCCATGCAGGATGCGCCAGACCCAGCTTCCGAACTGGACCAGGAACGGACGATCGAGGCCGAGGCTCTGGCGGATGCGCTCCACATCCTCCGGGCTCGCCTGGTCACCCGCGATCACCACGGCCGGATCACCCGGCGCGATGTAGAGCAGGCTGAACACGAACAGCGCGACGATCGCCATCACTGGCAAGGTCGCGACGATGCGACGGAGGATGTAGGAGAGCATCTGGCCTCAGCGCGCGATCATGCGGACTTCGACACGCCCCAGAAGAACGGCAGCGGCGCCTTGGTGATGCCGGAGACGTTCTTTCGCCAGGCGGTGTAGCTCAGGAAGAAGCCCGTCGGCACGTAGACGACGTCATCGAGCGCCGCCTTGTTGAGGCGGCCGATGGCGGCCTTCTCCTCGTCGAGGTTCTTGGCCTCGAACCAGGACGTGACCTCCTTCTCGGTCCCGGGGCTGTTGGGCCAGCCGAACCAGGCCTTGTCGCCGTTGGCGCGAATGGCGGTGTAGGGAGCCGGATTGATGCAGTCGGCGCCCGCGTGCCAGGTGTGGAACATGTTCCAACCGCCCTGCCCCGGCGGCGTCTTCTGCGCACGGCGGGAGCCGACCGTGCCCCAATCGGTCGCGACGAAGTCGACGTTCATGCCGAGCTTCTTCAAGAGGTCCGCGGTGACGTCGCCCTGCGCCTTGGTGATCGGCTGGTCCTGCGCCACGAGGCACGTCACGGGCTGGCCGGAATAGCCGCTCTCGGCGAGCAGCTTCTTGGCCGCATCGAAGTCGCGCTTGCCCTTCAGGATCTCGCCACCGACTTCGCTGTAGAGCGGCGTATTCGGCGTGAAGAAGCCGGGCAGCGGCTTCCACAGCGCGGTGTCGTCGCCGACGATCGCGCGCATGTAGTCTTCCTGGCTGAGCGCCATCAGCACCGCGCGCCGCGCCCGCACGTCGTTGAACGGCGGAAACAGATGGTTCATGCGGAACGAGCCGATATTGCCGAGGGGATCGCCGATGTCGACGCTGATGTTCTTGTTCTTCTTCAGAACTGGAACGAGGTCCGCAATCGGATTTTCCCACCAATCGACCTCGCCGTTCTGCAAGGCAGCGGCTGCCGTGGCCGGATCCGGCATCACGATCCATTCGATGCGGTCGAGCAGCATCTGCTTGCCGCCCGCGAGCCACGATGCTTTCTCTTGCCGCGGCTGATAGTCGGCAAATTTCTCGAACACGGCCTTCGCGCCGGGCACCCATTCGCCCTTGGCGAACTTCATCGGCCCGGAGCCGACATAATCCGTGATCTGCTTGAACGGATCGGTCTGCGCGATGCGCTCCGGCATGATGAAGCAGCACGGCGAATTGTTCTTGGCCAGCGCGTACAGCATCTTCGGGAAGGGCTGCTTGAGCACCCACTTGAAGGTGCGGTCGTCGACCGCCGTGAGCTCCTGCTGCAGCGCCTTGATCATCAGTCCCATGGGATCGCGCGCCGACCAGCGCGTCAGGCTTGCAACGACGTCCTTGCTCAGCACCGGCTCGCCGTCATGGAACTTGAGCGCCGGCCGCAGTTTGAACGTCCAGGTCGTGCCATCGTCGGTCACTTCCTCGGATTCGACCATCTGCCGTTGCGGCTGCAGCGAGGAATCAATGCCGTAAAGAGTGTCCCAGACCATCGCGGCCGCATTGCGCACGACATACTGCGTGCCCCAGATCGGATCGAAATTGGCGAGATTGGCCTGCGGCACGAAACGCAGGGTGCGTGCCGCCGCACCCTGGGCGATCGCCGGGGCCGACAGGCCACCCGTCAACGCCAGACCGCCCGCGCCGGCCAGTCCCTTCAATACGGTCCTGCGATCCATCAAGTCCTCCCAGTAGTGCCGTGATGCCAGCTGTTCATTGGCAATGGGGCAAGTGAAACCGAGCCCATTTGCAAGCAAATGCTATGCCACTAAATCCGCCTTCGCCAGCGGGATCTCATCGCCATTCCGGCCGATACGGGCTCAGAGGGCGGCCACCAGCGCCGGCCCGGCCTCGATGTGGGGGATCGCCTCGACCAATTTGCGCGTGTAGTCGGTCTTCGGATTTTCGAACAGAGCCCGGCTCTCGCCCTGCTCCACGATGCCGCCATTGCGCAGCACGATGGTGCGATCGCACAGCATGCGCACGACGTTGAGATCGTGGCTGACGAACAGCAGCGCGATGTCATTTTCACGCCGAAGGCGATCGAGCAGCTGCAGCACAACCGCTTGTACCGAGACGTCGAGCGCGGCGGTCGGCTCGTCGAGCACCAGAAGCCGCGGCCGGCAGGCGATGGCGCGGGCAATGCCGACGCGGGCCTTCTGGCCGCCGGAGAGCTGATGCGGAAAGCGCGGCAACAGATCGAGCGGCAATCCCGCGCGCTGCGCGCACTCTTCCACGCGTTGGCGCAGCGCCTCGCCAGCGCGCATGCCGTCGAGTCGCATCAAGGGGTGGGCAATGCAGTCGAAGGCGGTGAAGCGCGGGTTGAGGCTCTCGTTCGGGTCCTGGAACACCATCTGAATGTTTTTGCGCAATGGCGAGCGGTGAAAATCACGCGACGCTACGTGCCCGATCGATTGACCGTCGAACACGATGTCGCCTTCGCTCGGATCGATCAGGCGGCAGATCATCCGCGAAGTCGTGCTCTTGCCGGAGCCGGACTCGCCGACGAGACCGACACTTTCGCCGCTGGCCATCGTCATCGAGAAGTCGGCGACTGCTGCTGAGCCCTGGTCGAAGCGCTTTGCGAGCTTCCGTACTTCCAGAAGCGGCGGCGTGCCGTGCGCGAGCGTCGGACGCGGCTTGCCGAGAACGGCCGTGTAACGCTCCCTCTCCTCTTCCGTCACGAGGTCTTCGATCCGTGACGTCGCCGTCGGCGACGCCGCAACCAGGCGTCTCGTATAGGCGTGCCGTGGCGCGCTGAAGAGAGTGTTTGGACTCGCCTCCTCGACGATGCGGCCACGCTCCATCACGGCGATGCGGCGGCAATAGCGCGCTGCGAGCCCGAGGTCGTGCGTGATCAGGATCGTCGCCATGCCGCGCGCGGCCGCGATGTCTGCCAAGAGATCCATCACCACCTTCTGCGTGGTGACGTCGAGCCCGGTGGTCGGCTCGTCGGCGATCAACAGTGCGGGATTGCAGGAGATCGCAATCGCGATCATGACGCGCTGGCACATGCCGCCGGAGAGCTCGTGCGGATAGGCGTTCATCCGCTGCTCGGGATCGCGGATCTGGACGGCGCGCAACAACTCCAGCGCCTCGGCGCGCGCGGCCTGTTTCGAGATACGCTTGTGCGTAAGGATCGCGTCTGCGATCTGCAGGCCGATCGCTCGGATCGGATTGAGCGCCGCTCGCGGGTTCTGGAAGATCATCGACATCGCGGCGCCCTGCAGCTGTCGGAGATCATCGCCCCTGAGCTTCGTGACGTCCTGCCCACGAAACAGGATCTTGCCGGCGGTGACGCGGCCCGCGGCATCGAGCAGCCGCGTCGTCGCAAAGCCCGTGACCGACTTGCCCGAGCCGCTCTCGCCGACGAGGCCGAGCATCTCACCGGCCTTCACCGTGAGCGTCACGCCGCGCACGGCCTCGACCATGCCGCGCCGCGTCGAGAACGCGACGTGGAGATCGTCGATCCTGAGGAGGTCCTGGCTCATGTGCGCATCCGGGGATCGAGGATGTCCCGCATCCCGTCGCCGAGGAGGTTGAAGCACAGCACCGCCAGCATCAGCGCAAGGCCCGGAAAGGCCACCAGCCACCACCGTCCGGTCGAGATGAAGCGCGCCCCTTCGGCGACCATGATGCCCCATTCCGGCGTCGGCGGCTTGACGCCGAGGCCGATGAAGGACAGGCCGGCCGCATTGAGAATGGCCCAGCCCAGATTGAGCGAGATCTGCACCGCCATCGCCGGCAGGATGTTCGGCAGCAGGAAGCGCAGCACCACGGAGAAGTGACTCTCGCCGCAGGCGCGCGCGGCCTCGACCCAGCCGACATTGCGGCGGACGTTGACCTCGGCCCGCGCGAAGCGGATGTAGAATGGAAGATTGATGATCGCGGTCGCGATCACGATGTTTTCGATCCGGTTGCCGAGGGCTGCGACCATCGCCATCGCCAGCACGAACAGTGGAAACGCCATCATCACATCGACGAAACGGCCGACGGTGCGATCGAGGCGGCCGCCCGCATAGCCGCAGAACGCGCCGACGACGGCGCCGATGACAAAGGAGATTCCGACCGCGGAGACTGCGATGGCAAGGTCGAGCCGTGCGGCGATGACGAGACGGCTGAACACGTCGCGGCCGAGCTGGTCGGTGCCGGCAATGTGCGCCGCACTCGGCGGCAGCAGTGCCTCCGAGACATTCGAGGCCACCGGATCGTAAGGCACGATCCACGGTCCGAAGATCGCGACCAGGACGAACAGCGTCACCCCGGCCGCAGCCACCGCCGTGAGCGGATTGCCGCGCAGGATCCAGACCGAATGGCGAAGTGTGGCGCTGGTCATTCGATCGACACCCTGGGGTCGGCGATACCGTAGCAGATATCGACCACGAGATTGACCAACACGAACAGGCTGGCCATCAGCAGCACGAAGCCCTGCACCGGTGCATAGTCGGAGGACAGCAGCGCATCGAGCGCATAGGAGGCAACGCCCGGCCAAGAGAACACCTTCTCCACCAGGACGTTGGCGCCCAGCATCGTCGAGAACACGATGCCGGCGATGGTGATGACCGGCAGGATCGCATTGCGCAGCGCGTAGGTCACGACCACCTTGCGCCAGGATAACCCGACCGAGCGCGCAGTGCGCACGAAATCGCTGCCGAGCGAGACCAGCATCGAGGCCCGCGTGATCCGCGCCAGCGGGGCGATCACGAACAGCGCCATGCTCACCGCCGGCAGAATCAATTGCCTGCAGGCCGTCCACCAGCCCTCGAGATCGCCGGCGAGCAGGAAATCGATCGAAAGAAAGCCGGTGCGCTGCGGCGGCAGCGAGGTGAAGACGTCGATCCGCCCGGTCGGATCAGGCGCAAGCCCGAGCAGATAATAGAATACGTAGATCAGTAGCAGGCCCGAGACGAAGGTCGGCACGCAGACACCGAGCGCGCAGAACAGCCGCACGCCGTGATCGATGACCGACCCCGGCCGTAGCGCCGCGATGACGCCGAGCGGCACCGCCGCAATCAGCGCGATCAGGAGCGCGGTGAAGGTGAGCTCCAGCGAAGCCGGCAGCCGCTCGCGCAGATCCTTCAGCACCGGCTGGCCGGTCATCATGGAGCGGCCGAGATTGCCGTGGCTGATGTCGGAGAGATAGAACACGAGCTGCTCCAGCACCGACCTGTCGAGGCCCATCTGCTTGCGGATCAGCTCGATCTCCTCCTTGCCGGCATTGGGCCCCGAGGCGAAGAACACCGCGGGATCTCCGGGCAGGACGCGCATCAGCAGGAAGGTGAAGACCAGCACGCCGAACAGCGCCGGCAGCGACGACAGAAGCCGCCTGCCCGCCCGCACGAGCGTTGCGCCAAGACCGGTCATCGCTCTTCAGAGCCTCCTTCGCTTTCCGAGATCACTTGCGGCTGACGTCGCGATAGTCGACCTGGCGATGGAACTCGTAGGTGTAGCCTTCGATCGACGGCGCCATGACGGCGTCCTGGTTTGGCTGCCACAACATGATCTGCGGCATCAGATCAAAGTGCATCGCGTTGAGCTTGCGGCCGGCTTCCTCATACTTGGCCTTATCAGGCTCGAAGCGCGCCTCCTGCGCGATCGCGGCAAGCTCCGGGTTGTTGATCGAAGAGTAGTTCCAGCGCTGATTGCCGGTGTAGAAGTTGCGGTAGAAGTAGTCGGTCGACGGTAGCCAGGCGACGATGCCTTCGGTGTAGAAGGGAAGCTTCTTCTCGTTGATCTGCGTCGACATCTGCGCATCCGGCAGCTTCTGGATGTCGACCTTGATCCCGATCTTGCCGAGCGATTCCTTCACGAGAGCCGCCATCGGCTCGGCGGTCGAGGCCTGGCCGACGTTGAAGCTGAAGGTGGTCGAGAAGCCCTCGGGGAGACCTGCGGCCTTCAGATATTCCCTGGCCTTGTCGAGGTCGAGCTTCACCGGCTGCTGGAACGGATAGATTCCGTTCGCCGGCTTGCCGTCCGCCCAGGTTGCGCCGAACAGCGGCGAACCGCGGCCGAACAGGGCGGCCTTGAACATGTCGTCATAGGGCAGCGCGAAAGCGATGGCGCGGCGGACATTGACGTTGTCGAAGGGCGGGATCTGGTTGTTCATGGAGACGTAGGTGATCGCATTGTATTGCGGCGTCGAGACCACCTTCAGCTTGCCCTTGGCTTCCAGCGACTGCACGTCGCTGGCCTGCAGATCGAGCACGAGATCGGCATCGCCGCGCTCGACGAGGTTGGCGCGGGTCGCGGGCTCCGGCACCGATTGCACGATGATGCGCTTGAAGAAGGCCGGCTTGTTGGCCGAGCCGCGGTTCCAGTCCTCGTTGCGCTTGACGATCACCTGCTCGCCGGGCTTGAAGCTCTCGACCACATAGGCGCCGCTGCCGGCGGTGTGCTCCTTCAGCCAGGCTGTTGCCCAGGGATCGTCAGCCGTCGCGTGCTCCTTTGCCACTTTCGAGTTGATGATCATCGGGTAGACGGTGGCGAGATTGGGCAGCGCGAGCTTGTCGGGTTTTGGCAGCGTCACCTCTATGGTGAGGGGATCAATCACCTTGAACTGATCGGCCGATGTCAGCGATCCCGTCAGCAATTGCGCCTTGCCGAGGATCGGCGCGGTGACGCAGCGATCGAGCGACCATTTCACGTCCTCGGCCGTGACGGGCGAGCCGTCCTGGAATTTTGCGTCCTTGCGCAGGCGGAAGGTGAGCTTCAGGCCGTCGGGGCTGACCTCGTAGGATTCGGCGAGCTCGCCCGTGATCGTGTCGAGATCGAATACCCATTTGCCGTTGAGCTGCTTGCGGCCGAACGCGACCAGACGGTCATAGGTGCTCATGCTCAATGCGAAGGACTCGCGGGTCGAGCCGGGGATGTTGGGATCGAGCGTGTTGACGGACGCGCCGGTCACGTAGCGCAATGTCTCTGCCCTGGTTTGCGCTTGCGACGGCGCGGTGACGATGAGCAACAGTGCGGTGATAGCGAGCACTGAGGTCGCCGGCCTGAAAGACACAAAACGCATCGGTTTTTCCCTGAATTTCGAACGAGAACGCCAGCAAGGCAGGTTAAGAGAGAAGCAAGTTGCGCGCCAGTCTCATCGGGCGTTTTGCGGACGAATCGTCGCGGCGGCGCATGGATGGTCACAGCGATCCCCCCATTTTTCGCGCCGGCCGCGTGACCACGGCCTGCGGCGCGTCATAGGCGCTGAGCGAGGCCCAATGGCGGGCGATATCGGCGCGGAACAGGCCGCGCGTCAGGCCGTGGACCAGCTTTGGAACGGCGGTCGTCATCGCATTGATCGAGGATCCCGACGGACCGAAGCTCATGGTGGAGGCAATGGCGAAGAGATGGATGTCGGAGATCCACGGTGTCTTTCCCGGCGCGAGCTCGGTGAAGGCGTAATCATCGGCAAGATAGGGAAAGCGGCCGAGGCGTTCGTTGCGCTCGTCCTCGGGCGGCTGGTAGCGGTCGGCCCAGGTCGCGATGTTACCGGCGCACTTGGCGAGCTCGCCGCGGCCGGCAAAGTTCATGTCGATGCCGGTGCCGCAGATGACGAAATCGGCGGTGATGGCGCCGCGTGGCGTCTCCAATTCGATGGCCTCGCCGGTCTTGCGCGCCGCCTCGACCGGCGCGCCCTCGTGCAACGTAAAATTGGCGTGCCGCGCGCAGCGGTCATAGGTTGGTTGCGGAAATCCCTCGCGCATCTCGAGGATCTTGCGCATGAAGCGCCAGCGCCAGGTATCGTCGACATCGCTGAGATGGCGCAGGAAGCCGCGGAAGGTCAGCCAACGATAGGGCTGGATCACCTGGATCTGCGCACGCCGGCACAGCAGGTGCACTTCGGCGGCACCGGCTTCCAGCGCCGTTGCCGCATTGTCGAGGCAGAGGCGCCGGCGCCGATCACGGCGACGCGCTTGCCGCGCAGGCTTTCGAAATCGATGTCGTCGGCGACGGTCGCGACCGAACTCGCCGGCAGATGCGCGAGCTGCTCCGGAATCATCCAGCCGCCCATGCCCTCCTGCCCCGTCGCCAGGACGATCTTGCGGGCGTAGAGCGTCTCGACCTCTCCTGCCCGTTTCACGCGCGCGGCGAGCAGGCCGTCAGACGCAGGCGCAATCTCAAGGAGCTCGCAACCGTTGCGTACCGGCAAGGCGATCGTGCGCCGCAGCCAGAGCAGATACGCCGCCCAATGGGCGCGCGGGATCAGGTCGAGTGCCTGCCAGCTCTCCTTGCCGAAGCGGGCCTCATGCCAGGACTGGTAGGTCAGGCTGGGGATATCGAGGTCCGGACCAGTGTAGTCCTTTGGGCTGCGCAGCGTCGGCATGCGGGCATAGGTGAGCCACGGGCCCTCCTTCCCTTCCTCGGCCTTGTCGATCAGCAGGATGTTGCTGACGCGGGAGCGCAGCAGGCCGAAACCGATGGCGATGCCCGACTGGCCTGCGCCGACGATGAGCACATCCAGCGCCGTCTTGCCGTCGGGTCCCGTTTTCGCTTCGAGCCACGCGGCGCCGGGATGGGCGATCCGCGCCAGATCGGCGCGAATATCAGCTTCGAGCTGGGTGAGCGCCTCACTCATGCCGCGAGCCAGCCTCCGTCGACCACCATCACGGTGCCCGTCGTGAACGAAGAGGCATCGCTGGCGAGATGCAACGCGGCCTGCGCGACCTCTTCGGCCTGACCGAACCGCTTCATGGCGTGGCGGTTGCGCGAGGCCTCACGCACCTCATCTGGATTGGCGTGACGGGCAAAGCTGCGGCGAAGCATCGGCGTGTCGATCGCGCCCGGCGCAATCGCGTTGACGCGAATGCCGTCCGTTGCGAAATCCACCGCCATCGTCCGCGTCAGGCTGACGATTGCGCCCTTGGCGGCGATATAGGCGCTGTTGCCCTTGCCGCCGGCGATCGCAAGCTGCGAGGCCAGCGTGATGATCGAGCCGCTGTTCTGCCGCTGCATCTGCGGCACCGCGGCCCGCGCCCACAGCCAGGTGCCGCCGACATTGGCGCGGAACACCGCGTCCCAGTCTTCCGGACTCGTGGTCAGCACCGTGCCGCCGCAGGAGAACCCCGCAGCGGTCATCAGGATGTCGAGCCGACCGTGCCGCGCGACGACATCGCCGACAACCGCCTCGGCGAACGCGGCATCGCCGACGTCGCCGACATGCGTCGTTGCCTCGCTCAGCAGCTTCAGCGTGTCTTGAAGCCCTGCAGCATCACGATCGACCAGAGCAAGGCGCGCGCCTTCCTCCGCGAACAGTTTTGCGCTGGCGCGGCCGATCCCCGAGCCCGCTCCCGTGATGATCGCCGTGCGCCCCTGCAGCCGCATATCAAATCCCCTCCTTGTGCTGCACCCACCAGGCGCTCATCGCGGCAGCGGATTCGGCGCAGCCGAACCGCGCGCGCCAGCCGAATTCGTCGGCCATCCGCCTGACCGACAGCGGCGCGCGATCCCCGCCATGAAGCTTGATGACGGTCTTCTCTCCGGGAGACACGAGCCGGCACTCCAGCCCGGGATGCAGGGCCGCAAACGCCTCGCCCCATTGCAGCGCCGACCACGCCACGCCGCTGGAGATATTGTAAAGCCGATCGCGCGGCCGCTCGGCCTCGATCAGCAGTGCCACCGCCTCGGCGACGTCCGGCGCATAGGTCCAATCTTTGATTCCAGGAGCTGGCAAGAGCGCCGGTTCGCCGCGGGCGAACGCAGCGAGGATTTGGAACTGGAGGCTCGGCGTATCTCGCACCGAGCCGGGCCGCTCCCAAGGACCGAACACGGCACTCAAGCGCACGCTCAGGAAATCACCGCCAAAGAGCTCGGCATGGCGCGCTACGGAGCGCTCGGAGGTGAATTTGCTGATGGCGTAGAACGAGACGGGATCGCAGGGCGTTTCCTCGTCCAATATCCGGTGACGTTGACCTGCTGCCCCGTAGGCCGACGCCGACGAAAGATTGATGACGCGGCGAACACCATGGCGGATCGCCGCAAGCAGAATGGGAATCTGCGCCATCACGTTGATTTCGAGAACGCGCGCGGGCGATGCCCGTTCGAGATCATCGCCGGCGGTGACCGCGGCGCCCAGCACGATCGCGTCGCAGCCCTGTGCCATGAGGGCGTCGATGCCTTGCGCGTCGGTGATGTCGCCCTGAACGACCTTGAGCCGCTCGCGGTAGTCGGCCAGCGATCGCTGCGCAGCCGGTGGCAGCGGCGAACGATCATGCAGCGTCACCTCGTGTCCGCGCGCAAGCAGCACCTCGGCAAGATTGAGGCCGACAAACCCGGTGCCGCCGAAGATGACGATCTTCATCGCGAGCGATCCACCGTCACAGCAGTTTTGCTCCGAAATTCCGTTCCGGATCCATGTCGGCGACGAGCCGGCCGGTCGGCTTTGCCGCCTCGCCGCCGCTGCGCGCCAGGAATTTTCCGCTGCCGGCGCTCGCGAGACACTTGTTGCCGTCGATGATCACGCGGCCGCGCGAGAGCACCGATACCGGCCAGCCCTTCAGCTTGCGACCCGAGAACGGCGTGTAGCCGGCGAGATCGTGCATCATCTCGTCGGCAATCGTGACCTCGCGGTTTGGGTCCCAGATCGCGATATCGGCGTCGGCCCCGACCGCGATCGAGCCCTTGCGCGGATGCAGATTGTAGATCTTTGCCGGCGCCGTCGCGGTCAGCTCGACGAATTTTTCCAGGCCGAGCCGCCCCTTTGACACCATCGCGTCGAACAACAGCGGCAGCCGCAGCTCAAGCCCAGGCAGGCCATTCGCGACCTGCTTGAAATTGGGATTGGGGCCGGCGCGCAGCTTGCCGGTCTCATCGTAACGATACGGCGCGTGATCGGAGGAGATGGTCTGGAGATCGCCGAGCGAGAGCGCCTGCCACAGCGCCTCCTGGTCGGCATGCGTGCGCGGCGGCGGGCTGCACATCCATTTGGCGCCTTCGGCGCCGGGCTTGTCGAGATCGTGGGCGGTGAGGAACAGATATTGCGGGCAGGTCTCGGCGAACACCTTGAGCCCCTGCCCGCGCGAGTCGCGGATCACCTTGGCGCCTTCGGCGGTCGAGACATGGAAGATCATGATCGGCTGGTCGATCAGCGCGGCCATGCCGATCAGGCGCGTGAACGCTTCCGCCTCCGACACACGCGCGTGGCTGACGGCGTGATATTTCGGCATGGTGTAGCCGCGCGCAAGCAGCCGCTTCACCATCCAGGCAATGATGCCGTGATTCTCGGCATGCGCACACAGCATCGCGCCGGACTCGCGCGCGGCGAGCAGGATGTCGAGCAAAGGCTCGTCATCGACCTTGAGCCGGTCGTAGGTCATGAAGATCTTGATCGACGCATGGCCCTGCTTCACCAGCGACGGGATGTGCTCCTCCACCGTCTCCCTGGTCGCATCCGCGATGATCATGTGAAAGGCGTAGTCGATCACCGCACCCTTCTTCGCCAGCGCGTGATAATCCTCCACCACCTGTGGCAGCTTCATCCCGACATGCTGGGCGGCGAACGGGATCACCGTGGTGGTGCCGCCGAACGCGGCCGAGACGGTCGCGCTCTCAAAAGTGTCGGCGTTCATGATGCCGGCGGCCGACAACTGCTCGATATGGGCGTGGCTGTCGACGCCGCCAGGCAACACCAGCTTGCCGCGTGCGTCGATCTCGCGCTTGGCCGCCGGAAGCCCGCGGCCGACGGCGGCGATGGTTTCGCCTGATATGGCGACGTCGGCCTCGAAGACGTCGGTCGTGGTCGCGACACGGCCGCCGCGGATGATCAGGTCGTAAGCGGGTTCAGTCATGAGGCACTCCGTGATAGGCTCAAGGCACGCAATTGCAATTTCGCAGGAAGACCATGATGTCCCGTCCGCGCATTCTCGTCATCAATCCGAATTCCAATCCTGCGGTCACGCGAGGGCTGGAGGACGCGCTGAAGCCGCTCGATTTCGAAGGCGGGCCGGAGCTGGTCTGCCAGACGCTGGCCGAGGGTCCCTTCGGCATCGAAAGCCAGGCGGACGTCGACAGCGTTGCGATGCCGCTGCGAAAGCTCGTCGAAAGCGACAACGGCTCGGCCGCCTTCGTCATCGCCTGCTACAGCGATCCCGGGCTTCAGGTCTGCCGCGAAGGCACCGACCGCCCCGTGTTCGGCATCGCCGAGTGCGGCGTGCTGACGGCGCTTTCCCGCGCTGAGACCTTCGGCGTCATCGCAATTGCGCAGCGTTCGATCGCGCGGCACATGCGCTATCTCAGGCAGATGGGACTGACCGAGCGCCTTGCCGGCGAGCGGCCGCTGAACATGAGCGTTGCGGAAACGGCCTCCGGTGAAGGCACGCTGGCCAAGATGATCGAGGTCGGTCGCGTGCTGCGCGACGAGGACGGCGCCCGCGCCATCGTGATGGGCTGCGCCGGCATGGCGCGCCACCGCCGCCCGCTCGAAGACGCGTTGCGCATTCCCGTGATCGACCCGACACAGGCGGCCGTCACCATGGCGCTGGGTACGGTGCAGTTCTCGGCCCACTAGGCGTCCTTCAGCTCTTTGGCAACTTGGCGCGCGAGCCATTGCGCATGGCTCTCGCGCGTCAAAGCAAACGTATCCCGCTGCGTCGTGTAGAGATTGCCGAACATGCGGCCGATCGGCCGGTAGGCGTCGAGATCGACATACATGTTGGCGGTGTCGACGAGCCCCTCACGCGCGTGCACCCTGAGCACCTCGCCGACCAGGAGCTCACGATCCGGAGAGAAGTTCAGCACGACGTGGCGCCGGCATTCCAGCGCGAAGGGCGCGGCGGCGAGGCGCGGCACCTTCACATCGATCGAGGGAAGCGTCGCAAGCCCGGTCGCGGCGACCTCGCTATCGCCGGAGGGAAAATCGACGGCGCAGTCGTTCATCGCCACCGACAGCGCCTCATCGACCATGTGCACCACGAACTCGCCGTCGCGATGGATGTTGCGGGTCGTGTCCTTCGGCGAGCGATCCGGCTTGTGCTGGAGCCCGAGCACGATCAGCGCTGGATTCTCCGAGAACACGTTGAAGAAGCTGAACGGCGCGGCGTTGACCGCACCATTCTCGTCCAGCGTCGTGACCAGCGCGATCGGCCGCGGCACGACCACGCCGCAAAGCAGCTTGTAGCGATCGCGCGGATCGAGTTCACGCAGCGGGATGCCCTTGTCCACCATCGGCCTCACGTCTCCGGCGGCGGCACCGCGCCGGTCTGGCTGGTGATCAGGCCATAATGCTCGACGCGGCGGTGCCGCGCGAAATCGAAAATCGTTGTCTTGCCGAAGGTGGTGGCGTCGAGGTCGCACGCGTGGACCAGAACCTCGTCGTCCTCGGACTTGGCTTCGGCGACGATCTCGCCGTTGGGATCAACGATCAGGCTGCCGCCGAACAGCGGGTGGCCGTCCTCGACGCCGGCCTTGGCCACCGCGACCACCCAGGTCGAGTTCTGGTAGGCACCGGCCTGCACCGAGAGGCGGTTGTGGAACAGGCGCTTCTCGACGCCCTCCTCGCTTCTTTCCGCATTCACGGAAGGCGTATTGTAGCCGATCAGCACCATCTCGACGCCCTGCAAGCCCATGACCCGATAGGTCTCCGGCCAGCGGCGATCGTTGCAGATGGCCATCCCGATGATACCGCCCAGCGTACGCCAGACGTTGAAGCCGAGATCGCCCGGCTCGAAATAGCGCTTCTCCAGATGCTGATGCGAGCGCTTGGTGTCGTACTCGACGTGGCCGGGCAAATGGACCTTGCGGTATTTGCCGACGATATTGCCGGATTTATCCGTGAGGATCGCGGTGTTGAAGTGATGGCCGTCTGGCGTCAGCTCCGCATAGCCGAAATTCATCGCCATCCCGTGCTGCGCCGCACGCTCGAACAGCGGCTTCGTCGCCGTGTTCGGCATCTCGCGCTCGAACCAGATGTCGAACTCGGAGCGATCCTCCACGTACCAACGCGGGAAGAACGTCGTCAGCGCCAACTCAGGATAGACGATGAGGTCGGCACCCTTGCTCTTGGCCTCGTCCATCAGCGCGATCATTCGCTTGACCACGGCCTCGCGGCTGTCGGCCCTCTGGATCGGGCCCATCTGGGCGGCAGCAACATTGACGATACGCATCAGCGAATTCCTGGTGATGTCTTGGTAGAAGATGTCTTGGCAGAAGCCACAGTTTCAACGATGTGCCGGCGCGCGCAGCTTAACGCAGCATCGCCCGAAATTTCCAGCCTGCGGCGTGCGAGACGGCAAGGTGCGCTTTGCATGACCTGCATTCACCCGTGCTCCTCGTCAGCAATATCGAGACCGTGGTCGAGCGCATCGAGCAGCAGCGTTGCCTCGCGCTCGGAGATCACCAGCGGCGGTGCCAGGAACAGCGAGGTCTGCTCGCCGCTCGTCCCGATCACCGCACCCGCCTCCAGCGCGCGCTCCGCAACGCGTGAGGCGATCGGCACCTCGGTGGTGTCGGCGTGCCAGGTGCGCCAGTCCGGGCCGTGCAACTCCACAGTCCAGTGCAGTCCCTGCCCCGCGACGCGCCGCACGCTCGGATGCTTTTGCGCGATCGCAAGCAGGCGACCGGCGAACAGCTTCTCCAGGTCTTGCACGTGCTCCAGAATATTGTCGTCGCTGACGACCTTCAAATAGGCGCTGACGGCCGCCATGCTGATCGGATGGCCGCGCAGCGTGCCGTAGTTCTGCCAGCTCGTGCCCTTGAGCCGCTCGACGATGTCCTTGGACACCACGACCGCAGCCACCGCTGCCGCGCCGCCGCCGAGCGATTTGCCGAGAGTGACGATGTCGGGGCGGCTCCGCGCGCCCTGGAACGCGAACCAGCGGCCGGCTCGGCCTGCGCCGGTGACGACCTCGTCGGCGATCCAGTACGAGCCCGCCTGCCGCGCGCAGCGCGCCACCTCGTCCTGATAGGCGCTGTCGTAATAGATGCCTCCTTGCGTGTAATCGATGATCGTCGCCGCCGTGTCCGAGAGCAGACGCGTGGCATCGGCGAGATATTCGCTCGGCGGGGAATTATTGGCCGGCGCGCCATAAATGGCACCATCCGGCGCCGGCAGGATCCGCACCGGCGCCATCGGCGCCGGCAGCTTCGAGCCGCCTGCGTGCACGGCGAGGCCTCCGTGCCATTGCGGCTGCACGGTCATGCTGCGCGACAGGCCGGTGATGCCGTGATAGGCGCGCTCGCGCGTTGCGAGGGCCGAGCGCTGCGTCAGCGCCTGGCAGAGCGACAACGCCATGTCGTTTGCCTCGCTGCCGCTGATGCAGAAGCGGACCGCGCCGACCCAGTCCTCTTCGCCCGCAAAGGCGGTCGCCATCAGATCATCGGCGGCCTGCTCGCGGCCGACCCAGGTCCAGCCTTCGTTGACGACGGGCGTGTCCGCCGCGCGGCGGATCGCCTCCACCATCGCGGGATGGCGATGGCCGAGACCGCCGCCGGTGTTGCTGCCGTCGATCAGCTTGCGGCCGTCGGACAAGTGGAAGTAGACGCCCTCGCCGCCGACCACGGCCATCGGCGCGGCCTCGCCCGCATTCAGCCCGGTTCGCAACAATCTGCTCATCGCGGGCCTCCTTACTCTGCGGCCACGGCGCCGTAGCCGCCGCCGCCGCACATCTCGATCGTGACGAGATCGTCTTGCTGTAACACCAGGTTCGATTTGCCGTCGATCGCGATGTTCGCGCCCTGCCTGACCAGCGAGATGCGGCAGGCCCTGCCGGATTCGCCGCCCTGCATGCCCCAGGGCGCAATCACCATCCGCTCGATGCAAGTGGTCAGGTGCATCGAGGGCGCGAGGATACGATAGGTGCGGACCGAGCCGTCGCCACCGCGATGGACCCCTGCGCCACCGGACCGCCGGCGGATGGCCTGCTGCTCGAGCCGGATCGCATAATTCGCCTCGATCACCTCGACCGGCGTGTTCGACGTGTTGGACAGATGCACCCGGGTTGCGGAGGTGCCGGCCCGATCGTGCCGCGCGCCTTCGCCGCCGCCATGGACCTCGTAGAGCATCTTCCACGATCCGTTCGGCCGCGGCTCGGCAAAGAACAGCACGCCCGCGGTGGTCGCCCCGCCCGCCGACAGGCGCTCGGGAATGGTGCCCTGCATGGCGCGGAAAATCGCATCGACGATGCGCATGGAGGTCTCGTGGTTGCCGGCGGCAACGGAGGCGGTCCAGCCGGGCTCGAGGATCGAGCCCGGGCGCGTGATGATAGTCAGAGGCCGCAGCGCGCCGGCGTTCTGCTGCATGTCGCGTCCGCTCATGATGCGCGCGGCATAAGCGACAGCCGAGCGCGCCATGAATGGCGTCGTGTTGCAGAAATTGGAGACGCGGTCGCAGCTTTCGGAGAGATCAAAGATCGCCTCGTCGCCGCGAATGGTGATCTTGACGTGGATACGCGCCGGCGCGTTGTTCGCGCTGCCGTCGTCGAGGTAGTCCTCGCCTTCGTAGACGCCGTCCGGCAGGTCGCGCAACGCCTCGCGCATCTCGATCTCGGAGAGATCGTGCAGGCGCGATTGCGTCGCCACGAAGACGGCCTTGCCATGCTCGCGGCAGAGCTCGATAATGCGCTTTTCGCCGGCTTTCGTCGCCGCGATTTGCGCCAGAAGATCGCCCTCGCAGGATTCGGCGTCGCGGACATTGGCCTTGAGTAGCTGCACGATCGGCAGGTTGAGGCCGGCCGCGGTCGCGATCAGCACCGGCGGAATCCGCATCGCCTCCTGGAACGTGTCGATGGCCTTGGCAAAATAGCTGCCAGGCCAGGTGCCGCCGATATCGGGCCAGTGCGCGAGGCTGACCGCGAAGGCCACGATCTCGCCCTCGAAGAAGACGGGCCGCACGACCTTGACGTCATTGAGATGATTGCCGCCGAGCGCGCCGACATTATAGATCACGACGTCGCCGTCATTCAGGCTGTCGCGCGGCATCACCTTCAGTAACTCCGGGATGGTGTAGGCCATCGCGCCGAGATGGATCGGAATGTCGCGACCCTGCCCGACTAGGCCGCCGTAGCCATCGGTGATCGCCGACGACAGGTCGCCGGCCTCGCGCAGCAGCGGCGAGCGCGCCGAGCGCGTCATCACCAGGCTCATCTCCTCGGCCGCGGCCGAGAGCCCGTGCCTGATAACCTCGACGACGAACGGATCGAGCTTCATGCCGCCCCCCGCGTCAGGAATAGATTGCCGGCGGTATCAGGCTTTGCCTGCCAGCCCGGCGGCACTACCACAGTCGACCACGCATCTTCGATGATGGCCGGACCGCTGACGGTCTCCGTGAGCGCGGCGCGGTCGATGATTGCTGTCGCGATCTCGTGGACGCCGTCGAACGAGCAGCTGCGCGTACTCCTAGACTCCGCCCTCGCTGCCGTGGCCGGCCGGCTCACGGCGGTCGTCGATGGACGGCGGGCCTGAACCAGCACGGATTCAATCACGCAAGGCTCACCGGTCGCATAGCCGAACAGCGCGTGATGCCGCGCCAGGAAATCCTGCTTCAGCCTGGCGACATCGAGCGGCAGCACGAACGGCACCGGAATGGCGTCATTCTGCGCGGCATAGCGCATCAAGGCCACCAACTCGACCTGGATCTCCGCCTTCGCAACGCCGTTGGCGAGAAGCGGTGCCGAGGCATCGGCAGTCAAGGCCTCGATTCGCTCCGACACGCGCGCGAAATCGATGCCGTCGAGGGCGGCGCGAAGGGTCTGCTGCTGCAGGAAGCTGAAATCGGCGGTGAGGCAGCCCAGCGCCGAGAACGCACTCGAGGCGCTGGGCACGACGACCTCTGCGATCCCGTAGAGATCGGCGAGACCGGCCGCATGCATCGGGCCGCCGCCGCCGAACGCGAGCAGCGTGCAGTCGCGACCGTCGATGCCGCGCTCGACCGTGACACGGCGGAGCGCGCGGGCCATGGTCGCGTTCGCGACCTTGATGATGCCGAGCGCGGTTTCGGTGAGGCTCAGTCCGAGCGCGCGCGCGATTGGCTCGATGACGCGCTTTGCGGCCTCGATGTCGATCCCGATGCGGTCACCAAGCTTGGTCTCGGGATTGAGATAGCCGAGCACGGCATTGGCATCGGTGATTGTCGGCTCCGTGCCGCCGCGGCCGTAGCAGGCCGGTCCGGGCTCGGAGCCGGCGCTCTCCGGCCCGACCGCCAGGCCGCCGGGACCGTTACGCACGATCGATCCGCCACCCGCGCCGATGGAATGAACCGCGAGCATAGGCTGGCGCAGCGGCTTGTCGCCGAGCATGCGGCCGTCGGTCATCTCGGCCTGCCCATCCACGATGAGGCAGACGTCGGTCGTGGTGCCGCCCATGTCAAATGTCAGCATCCGCGAGGCGCCGAGCTGGCGCGCGATGCTGACGGAAGCCGAGACACCAGCGGCCGGGCCCGACATCGCCATCACCAAGGGCCGTCGCTTCACCGCCGAAATCGGAACCATCGCGCCGGCCGAATGAAACACCTGCAAGCCGGGGCCGATCGGCAGCCGCTGCTCCAACTCGCTCAGATATTCGACCGCGATCGGCATCGCGGCGGCGTTGAATACGGTCGCGGAGGTCCGCTCATATTCGCGCGCCTCGGGATTGACCTCGTGCGAGAGCGAGACATGAGCGACGACATCCTTGAGCCGCTCACCCAGCATCTTTTCATGCACCGGATTGGCATAAGCGTGAAGCAGAGCGACCGCGACGCTCTGAACGCCGGTCTCCTTCAGCCAGGCCAGCAGACGCTCGATCTCCGCTTCCTCCAATGCCTTCAGCACCCGGCCCTCGTGATCGAGGCGCTCGGCGAGCCCGAAGCAGCGTTCGGGCGGCACCAAAGGCGGCGATTTCGGCGCAATGTCGAGACGATAAAGATCGCGGCGGCGATAGCGCGCGATCTCCAGCACATCGGCAAATCCTTCGGTCGCCACCAGCGCCACCTTCGGCAGCCGGTTCTCGACGATCGCGTTGGTCACGCGCGTGGTGCCATGGACGAAGCGCTTGACCTCGCTCTTGCGCAGGCCCACCGCCTCGATCGCCTCCAGCATTGCCTGAACCGGCGCCTGTGGGCGCGACGGCACCTTTGCGATCCGGGCCTCTGCGGTATCGCGCCTGATGGCGATGATGTCGGTAAAAGTGCCACCTATGTCGGTGCCGACTTCCCAGTGATTTTCGAAAGCGCTCATGTCTGGAGGTCAGCTACGCGCAACGTCCGAACCGGACGCCGGCTTCTGCCCGTCCATCACCACCTCGAATGCCGAACCGAGAGCGCTCATCATGCATCCCCTGTCATGCCATCGTCTGCGAGCGTGCGACAGAGCCGTGGCCTCCGATAGGGCCAGAGTTGCCGCAGTTCGCTGGGCCAGCAAGCAGCCGGCGCGGCGTACGGCGCAACCTGATGCACGTTTTGGTGCAGCCGTGCCTGCCCAGACGGCACGCGAGCGCGCGCCGTTCCACGCCAGAAACGTGCAGCGCAACACGGATTTCTCTGAGCAAATCGAGATGCCTATTGCACCGCAATCCAAGCGACCAAGATCAGCTGTCTAATTTGCAGGCGATCAATCGGCAGTGCGGGATATCCGCGGTGCCTATCAGCTATGCACGGGAGTCGGCTCAGCCCCTCTTTATTGTAGGATCAGCAAGAGAGCGTCTTGGCAGGATCGGATGATGCGTTGAGAGAAGCGCCGCCGATGCAGGCTGCGATTCTCGCAAGCAGCGGAGCAGCGTCCTCGATCACCCAGATGTCGTTCTTGTTCGCCCAGTCGAGCAGCTCGAGCCGCCGCTCCAGCCCCATGCTGACGGCGAGCGGATATTGATGCGACGGCGTGACCACGATCAGCCGCGCGCGTGGTGCGCGCCGAACTCCCTCCGAGACGACCAGCCCCTCGTCGTCGACCGGTACAGGAACGAGCTTTGCGCCGGCCGCGGTGAGCTCATCTTCATTCCGGTGCGCGCCAATTGGCGCGCCCCGGACTGACACCGCGTCTTTCGTTACGCGCTCGCCTGGGTGACGAACTTCGTGTTGAGATAACCTTCGATCGCCTCGAGTCCGCCTTCGGAGCCGTAGCCGGAATCCTTGATGCCGCCGAACGGCACTTCGGGCAGCGCGAGGCCGTGATGGTTGATCGAGACCATGCCGCTCTCGATGTCGGCACCGATGGCCTGCATCGTCTTGGTCGAGGTGGTGTAGGCATAGGCCGCCAGGCCGTACGGCAGACGGTTGGCTTCGGCCACCACCTCGTCATAGCTACGGAAGGAGGTGATCGGCGCCAGCGGGCCGAACGGCTCCTCGTTCATGATGCGCGCATCGCGCGGCACGTCGGTCAGCACCGTCGGCTCGAAGAAGAAGCCTTCGTTGCCGATGCGCTTGCCGCCGGTCTTGACCTTGGCGCCGCGCTGGACCGCGTCGGAGACGAAGCCTTCCATGGCGTCGACGCGGCGCGGGTTCGCCAGCGGGCCCATACGGGTGTCCTTGTCGAGACCGTTGCCAACCTTGAGGCCCTTGGCCGCAGCGACGAACTTGTCGACGAAGGGCTGGTAGACGCTCTCATGCACCAGGAAGCGCGTTGGCGAGACGCAGACCTGGCCGGCGTTGCGGAACTTGTTGGCCGACAGGATCTTTGCGGCGTTGTCGAGGTCGGCATCCGCGAACACGATCGCCGGCGCATGGCCGCCGAGCTCCATGGTGACGCGTTTCATGTGCAGGCCGGCGAGCGCGGCCAGATGCTTGCCGACCGCGGTCGAGCCGGTGAAGCTGATCTTGCGGATGATCGGATGCGGGATGAGATATTCCGACACTTCAGCCGGCACACCGAACACCAGCTGGACGACGCCGGCAGGAATGCCCGCATCCGCATAGGCGCGCACCAGCTCCATGCAACTCGCCGGGGTCTCTTCCGGCCCCTTGACGATGATCGAGCAGCCGGCGGCGAGCGCGGCCGAGATCTTTCGCACGGCCTGGTTGATCGGGAAATTCCAGGGCGTGAAGGCTGCGACCGGGCCGACCGGCTCCTTGGTCACGAGTTGGGAGACATTGCCCATCCGCGGCGGCACGATGCGGCCATAGGCGCGGCGCGCTTCTTCCGCGAACCAGTCGATGAGGTCGCCGGCCAGCATGGTCTCGCCCTGCGCTTCCACCACGGGCTTGCCCTGCTCCATGGTCATCACGGGCGCGATCTCGGCGGCGCGCGAGCGGATGATGTCGGCGGCCTTGCGCATCAGCTTGTAACGGTCGAACGGCGAGGTCTTGCGCCAGACGTCGAAGCCGGCTTTGGCCGCGTCCAGCGCGCGGTCGAGATCCGCGCGCGAGGCGTGCGGGGTCTTGCCGATCGGCTGGCCGGTGGCGGGATTGAGGATGTCCTCCGACTTGCCGGACGACCCATCGGTCCACTCGCCGGCGATGAACATCTGAACTTTCGGGTACATCCTTGCTGTCTCCTGCATGATTTCGGTCGTCGACGGGGTTACTGCCGCCGTTTCGAGCGAGCGCAGAGCTACACCGAAAGGCGGCCGGCGAAAAGGCGTCAATGACGATTGGCCGCAAGGGCATTGCTGATCTGCTGACCCGACCGTATCGAGCCGCAGTTGCGCCTCAAATTCAGGCAGCCAGCGACGACCGCAAGCGCCGCCAGCCAATGATGATGCCGGTGATGGAGAATGCCAGCCCGAGCGTACAGAGGCCGACGATCACGACATCACGAATGCGCGGGTGGGCCACTAAGACCGGGAAGTCGAGCGTGTGCAATGCACTGTAAAGCCAGCGGTAGGCGCGCCGCGACGGATCCAGTCTTTGCAGCATGCCGCCATCGGCGCCATCAATGTCGAACCAGAGATCGCCGCCACAGCGCGAGCGGTAGACTGGTGCACCCGGCATTGTGGAGAGCGCGGGGTAGTCGTCGTTATCAGGAAGGACGGACGGTGGGCCGCAGCCGACCGCAAGGCGCGCCGTCAGAGCCTGAATCTCGTGCACATCAAGGAATCCCGTGAGTCCATCCTGCGGCGCATCCCCTCTCCTGATCAAAGTCTGACGGCCGAGGGCAACCCGATCGCGCCGATAGACGTGGCCGCGGAAGGCGAACCATTCCGCCTCGCGAGCCGCCGGAGATATTGGCTGCCGATCGAGCGATGAGGCCTCGCGCCAATCCGGGGCGGCGTTCATTGGGCCGGCCTCTGTCGCGGTCAATTGCCCGCGCGAGAACAGCCGCCCGTGATCCATCGAGAGCCAGCCGCTGAAGATCCAGGTCAGCACGAAGACCGCCGTTGTCAAGCCGAGCAGGTGATGCAAGACGTGCCAGCCACGATCAGGCGAGGAGATTTGCCTCTTGTGAATCCTGATCCGCACGATCCCGAGTACAGCACCCAGCACAGCCGCGATCAGGGCCAGCAGCGATAGCGACCACACCATCCGATCCCATAGCGCCCAGTTGCTTCTCACAACGGTCGGATAGATCCAGTGCAGCACGCTGCCGGCAAGATTCCACCCGCGCTCGCGCCTCGTCGCATCCAAGACGATCTCACCGGTGAGCGACGAGACGTAGACTTCCGTCCCCGCCGCATCGCCGAGGGCCACGCGAAATAGGGGGCGATGACGATCGAAGCCGTTCGGTACGCTCCACTGATCGTAATCCGCACGGCCGACGATCGTCGCATGCGAGGCATCGATCTCGCGCTGGCGTGCATGAGCCTGCGCAACGGCCAGTGCGACATCGGCGGATTTCACCGACGCGTCGCTCCCGTCGGCCGCGCGGATCGCGCGCTGACGCGAGGGACCCGAGACGATGTAGACCGCGCCGTCGCTCCGCTGGATCAGCCGAACACGCGTGGCATCGGCGATCCCGCTCGCCGCAACGGCATCCACGACCGAGATCCTTGCCCCGTCGCGATCCACCGGCGTGAGTCCCGAAAATCGCTCCGCTTCCGTCAGCGACGGAAACGGAACGAAGTGCATCACGATTCCACTCGCGAACCACATCGCGAACAGCAGGCAGAACGCGATCCCGAGCCAGCGATGCGAGAGGACGATCGCGCCCATCATACGCTCAAGGCCTCACCATTTGAACGCCGCCGAGATCTCGTAGGTGCGCGGCGCGCCCAGCAGGATCTGATCGGGATAGAACGGATCGCCCCAGATCGCGTAGCGCTTGTCGGTGATGTTGCGGACACGGAAGGTCAGGCGGGCCTGGTCGACGGCATTGAAGACGGTCTTCGGGATATCGACGAAGGCGTAGACGTCGCCGACCGTGTAGGCGTTCATCGTCACCGTGTTGGCGTCGGTGTTGTAGCGGTCGCCGACATGCCGGCCGACGATGCCGAGCTCTACCGGCCATGGCGTGAAGAACCGGTACGACGCACCGGCATTCGCGACGATGCGCGGCACGTTCGGCGGCGTGTTGCCGGAGAACGAGCCACCGACGAAATTGTAGTCGGCATAGCGCGCATCGACATAGGCGATGTTGCCCCACAGCCGCAGCGGCTCGATCGGTCGCACCGAGGCGGCGAGCTCGACGCCCTTCGATTCCTGCCGCCCGGCGATATTGAGCGCCTGCCCGCCGGCCGCCGCATAGACATTCTTGCGCAGGATGTCGTAGGCCGAGAACGACCATTCCGCCCGGTTGTCCCAGAACAGGTGCTTGACGCCGGTCTCGTAGGTGCGCGCGGTAGTCAGGTCGAGCGGCTGGGTCGGCCCGAGCAGGAAGATGTTGTTGGCCGCGATGTCGGCGCCAGTGGCGTACTGGCTGAAGAAGGTCAGGCCGGGAACGGCCTCCCAGGTGTAGCCGATGCGGCCGGTGACCGGCGCCCAGTCTTTCGTGAAGGGAAAGCCTGCCTTCTCCAGCCCGGTCTTGTCGGTCCAGTTGCGGTCGAGCCCGATGTGCTCGACACGCAGGCCGCCGATCAGCGCGAAGCTGCGTGTCAGCTTCAACCGGTCCTCGAACGACAGCGCTTCGTTGTCAATCCGTGCGGTCTGCCGCTGAGTTGTAAGGGGGCCGTAAAAGCCCCTGTCGAAGTTTACCAGTGGGACGGAGTCGTTCGGGAAGGGGAAGGCCGCTCCGGGCCGAACAAAATCAAGAAAGCTCGACGACAAAGTCGTGACGAGGCGATTGTCGAAACCGGCGACGTTCGCGTCCCAAATCAGGTCGGTGATGTTGCCGACAAGACGCTGGCTGTGCGCGACATAGAAGCGCTCGCGATCCACTAGGTTCGTAGTGGAGTTGAACGCCTCGACTTCGTTGTTGAACCAGGTCCGTTCCGCGCCATAGCCATAGGCCTGACTCTTGAGCGTCAGGTCGGGCGCCAGCTTCAACTCGAAGCCACCCCGCAGCCACACCTCCTGCGCCACGTTGCGATTGTCGAGGACGTTGTAATTGGTGTTGAAGGTGCGGTCGTCGATCGTGATAGCGCCAAGATTGGTGTTGTTGTAGTTCGAAACGTAGTTGCCGGAGACGATCCCCGTCGTCGCATGCGAGCCGCTGAAAGCGATCGGCACCAGTGGCGCGCCCCAATAGGCCTTGCCGCGGTCCTCGCGGTACTCGATCGCACCCCAGACCTTGAGACTGTCGGAGATGCGGTAGTTGAGCTGCCCGGACACGTCGAACGTCCTAGTATAGGTGTCGTCGACAAAGCCGTTGAGCGAGGAGCGGCTGATGTCGAAGCGGTAGTCGAGGCTCCGGACGTTGGTGCTGCCGCCCGAGCCGTAATGGGCGCGGAACGAGTTCAGGGAATCGTACGAGAAATCCGCCTCGTTGCGGATCGCGCCGGTGTGCGGCTGCTTGGTGACGAAGTTGATCGCGCCGCCCGCGGCGCCCTCGCCCGAGATCAGCGAGGCCGGACCTTTCAGGAATTCCACGGCCTCCAGATTGGCGGTGTCGACGATCCGCGAGGTCATGTTCTGCGGACCGATCTTGATGCCGTTGTAGAGCGTGTTGATCTGGCTGTTGGTGAAGCCGCGCATCGAGAAGGCAGAAGGTTCAGCAGGATTGTCGCCGGAGGTGACGCCGACGGCGCCCTGCGCCACCTCGGACACTGTTCGATAGCCCTGCTCGCGCATGGTCTCGGCGGAGATCACCTCGACCGTCGCGGGCGTCTGCCGCACCGTCAGGCCGAGCCGTGACGCACTTTCGGCAACGGCATTGCTGTTGAGCGGCGTTTGCGCCGTCGCATCCGGCGTGGCGGGTTTTGGTGCTGCGGATACAGCCGCCGCCCTGCGCGCTGCCGCGCGACGCGCGCCCGGTGCGTCCCGGGCAGCCGGCTTGCGCGGTTGGGCGGGCGATACCTCGACGGGCGGCAGCGGCTCCCGGGCTTGCTGCGCCAGTGCGGCCGGCAAATCAACAACGGCAAGTAATGTGAATGCGACGGAGGCAAGCGGGAAGCGGCGCGGTCGTACGTTACGGATGGAAGACACGGTATAGGACCTCGGTATGACGTCAGTGGCACGTCACAGCGAACGAGGTCTCACCCTTGGCCTTGAGCCGTCCGATGAAGCCGAATGTCTGTACTCCCCGACCGACATCTTCGCGTGTGACCACGGCTGACGACAGGTCTCCTGGCTCGCGGGTCATGACCGCTTCGTCGCCTTCCCGGGACCGAGGACCCAGTGGCTCGTGACGAAGGATTATCCGCTCACAGTTGCGGGGGCAGCCACGGTATTGGGGACAACGCCCCGCACCGCATTCCCTTTTCATTCCCTCTCGGGAAAACCGTCGCGAGCATCTAGGATTACCACCAGGACAGAGTCAATGTGGCAGTTGCGGCGTTGTGGCCACAGCGACCAACTTCCTTGGAGATAAGCATGGAAGGCGAGACGCTCCTCTGGTTGATCCGGCATGCGGCCGTCGAGGGCGCGGCCGGAGCGATCCATGCAGACGATGCGCGGGCCGATCTCGGCGATCACGCGGCATTGGCGGCTCTGCGGCAGCGCTTGCCGCCGGACGCCACCAGCTATGCCAGCCCGTCGCGACGCACGGTCGAGACGGCGCGCGCACTGGGGCTCGCACCGGAGTTGGTCAGCGAATTCCGCGAGCAGGATTTCGGTGACTGGACCGGCCATCGGCATGACGAGCTCGCCGCGACCGGTGGCGATGCCTATGCGCAGTTCTGGCGCGATCCGGCGCGCGGACAGCCGCCGAACGGCGAAAGCTTTGTCGATCAGGTCGCGCGCGTCCGGCTGGGTCTGTCGCGGATTGGCGCAGGCTCCGCAGCGCTGGTCGTACATTCCGGCACCATCCGCGCCGCGCTCTGCATCGCGCTGGACCTGACACCGCAAGCCGCCTTGCGCTTCGTGATCGATCCGCTGTCGCTCACCCGGATCGATCGGCTCGCGAACGGCTGGCGCGTCGTTTCCGTCAATCAGCGTATCAGCTAGGCCGATCCGGTACGTTGGCCTGTGCGAACGTCGCCATTCCGTTGTGAAGCGCACAGGCCGAGCGGACCAGCGGCAGCGCGATGGCCGCACCCGATCCTTCGCCAAGCCTGAGATCGAGGCTGATCAGCGGCTGCACGTCCAGGGCCCGAAGCACGAGGCGATGCCCCAGCTCTGCCGATTGATGCGAAGGCAACAGGTAAGGCTGGCACGACGGATTGAGCCGCACTGCTGCCAGGGCCGCGACCGACACGATGAAGCCGTCGATCAGCACAGGGATGCGGCTCTGCGCGGCCGCAATGATCGCACCTGAGATCGCCGCGATCTCGAGGCCGCCGACGGCGCACAGGATCTTCTCGGCCGAGGCTCCGGCAACGCCGTGGCGTGCAATCGCCGCATCGATCACCCGCGCCTTGTGCGCGCGGCCCAATGCATCGACGCCGGTGCCGCTGCCCGCGATCTCCTCGGCACTCACGCCGAGCAAGCTCGCCGCGATCGCCGCTGACGTGGTGGTGTTGCCAATGCCCATCTCGCCGAAGATCAGGAGATCAGGCTGGCTGGCTTCCGCACGCGCTACCGCGCGCTGGCCGGCGCCGAAGGCGTAGGCCAATTCCGTGGGCGTGAGCGCGGCCTCGACACTGAAATCGCGCGTGCCGCTGCGCGGCTTGTCGGTGACGATTCCGGGCATCTGCGCTTCGGCCAGCGTGCCGGCATCGACCACCTCGAGGTTTGAGCCCAGCTCGCGCGCCAGCACCGAGATCGCGGCGCCACCGGAGGCAAAATTCGCCATCATCGCGATGGTCACGGCTTGCGGATAGGCCGACACGCCTTGCGCGACGATGCCGTGATCGCCCGCGAAGATGATGATCGGCACGCGCGCCGCACGCGGCCGCTCAGTCGCTTGCAAGCCCGCAAGCTCGATCGCGAGCTGCTCGAGCCGGCCGAGCGCGCCGGTCGGCTTCGTCAGTTGCGCCTGCCGCGTAGCGGCCGCCTCGCGATGGACTGCGGAGATCTCGGGGCAGTTCCGGTAAACCCATTCGGGAAGCATGCTGCCTCAACGCCTTCGCTTGAGAATGTAACTGTCCATGATCCAGCCGTGCCGCTCACGCGCCTCTTGCCGCGACGCGACGATGCGCGGGCCGACCTCGGCCAGCACGCCGGACATGATGATCTGATCGGGCATGCCGAGATAGGCCCCCCACCAAATGTGGAGCCCGGCCGGATCGAGCGACTGAAACGCCGTGCCGCCGTCGAGCATCACCACCACGGTATCGACGCCTTGCGGCCAGCCGCCGTCGCGCAAACGCCGACCCGTCGTCACCAGGAACGGCTCGCCGATATCGTTGAGTGGTAGCGCATGCGCGGCGCACAGCGCCTGGATCGAGGTGATGCCGGGTACGACTTCGATATTCGGTAGTGGATCGAGCCGGCGCGCAATGCGTAACGAAGAGTCGTAGAGCGATGGATCGCCCCAGATCAGCAGCGCGACCTTGCCGTCACCTTGGCGATGCCTCGCGATGGTCTGCGACCAGGTCGCGGCCACCGCATCATGCCAATCGTCGACGCCCTTGCGGTAATCAGCTTCACCGCCATCGCGCACGGGAAGATCGAATTCGGCGATGACTGCCTTGTCGCTGGCGAGCACCTCGGCGCAGATCGTCCGTCTGAGATCCGCAAGATCGGACTTCGCAGTCCCCTTGCGCGGGATCAGGACGAGATCGGCCTCATTGATGGCTTGAATCGCGGCGCGCGTGAGCTGCTCGGGATCGCCGCAACCGATACCTATCAGAGAGAGCGTGAGCATCGCGAGCGCGACGGGCGGCCGCTGCGGCCGCCCATTCGCTTGTCTCTCAGGCCGCGTTGTGCAGGCGCGGCGTGACGAGGCCGGGCGCAGTGACGCCACGCAGCGATTTCGCCAGCGCCAGCACGGCGAGATCGGCGAGCGGCTCGATCACGACGACCAGCGCATAGGATCCGGCAAACGCCGCGATGTTGGCGAGGTTGGTCGCGCCGAAGCCGGAGCCGTAAAGCGCCCAGAACGCCACCCAGGCGACGATGCCGGACTGATAGGCGGTCGAGAGCGCCAGCGCTTGGCGGTATTGCAGATCGACGTAGGCCGTATTGCGCGGAATGATCCGCGTCGCGAGCGCCTGGATCGCAAACAGCGGCACCAGGAGCGTGGTGACGTTCATGCCATATTGCGGCAGGTCGGTCGGCACGAACAACACGCCCTGGAGCAAGAGGCCGAACGCGAGGCCAAAGGCTGCGGGCGCAGCACCAAACAGCAGGAATAGGGTCGAGCCGAGGATGAAGTGCACCTCGGACACGCCGACCGGGAAGTGCGGCAGGATTTGGAAGAAGGTGAAGACAAGGCCCGTGGTGGCCAAGGTGCGCGCCGCGAACGAGCCAACGCCCTGCTCGCGCACGGTTTCGGCCGCGAGCTTGAAGGCAACGCCGCCTGCGGCGATGCCGGTTGCGTAACTCAACACGAGCTTGGCGCCCGTCACGATCCCGGGTTCGATATGCATGGCTCAATTCCTTCCTGCCGTCACACCCGACGGCCTTGGCCTCGAAATTTGCAGGGCCGGTCTCCTGGCTCGCGGTTCACTGGGGTTCTCCGGCCTTCCCGGACCTTGCGGCCCAGTGGCTGATCGGAGCCCCTCACCGCTTACAGTCGCGGGGGCGGCTGGGGTTTTGGGCGCCGCAATTGGGTCCGCCCACCCCCATTCCCGTTTATGCTCCGGCGCTTTGCGCCGCGTTGAGCACCATGCCTCTCTTGTGTGCCCCTTTCGTATCGCAGGCGTCAAGGGGCGACTGGCTGCGGGAGCCGTCATGACGGATATTCCCCGGCCAGCGCGCCGAACAGAATCACGGCGGCGGTGGAAGCCGCCCCACCGCGCGCAAGCTGCTCGGCGAGCTCGACAATGGTGGTGCGGACCAGCCGTTCGTCCGATCTCCCGAGAGATTCGGCGAACAGCGCCGGGGTGCTTGGCGCGAGGCCATGCGCGATCAATTTTGCGGCAAGCGCCGGAAAGGTGCGCCGGCCCATATAGACCACAGTCGTGGCCTCGGGGTCGGCCAGCGCCGCCCAATTCAGGTTTGGTGGCAATTCCCCGGTGACATCGGCCCCGGTCACGAACTGCACCCGTCGCGAGGTGTGCCGTCGGGTCAGCGGAATTCCTGCTCGCGCCGCGGCGACGCAGGCTGAGGTGACTCCGGGAACGATCTCGTAGCCGATGCCGGCCTCGCGCAGCGTTTCGATCTCTTCCTCGAGCCGGCCGAAAATGCCGGCATCGCCCGACTTCAGCCGCACCACGCGCACGCCGGTTGCGGCATAGTCGACCAGGAGACGGTTGACATGGTGCTGCTTGGTCGAAGGACGCCCGGCCCGCTTTCCCACCGCGACAAGATTGGCCCCGGGCCGCGCGAGGTCGAGGATCGCGCCGGACGCAAGGTCGTCATAGAGCACGACGTCCGCCTCGCGCAGCCGCGCGGCGCCCTTCACGGTGAGGAGCTCGGGATCGCCAGGACCGGCGGAGACGAAGGAGACAAAACCGCTCACCGGTCCTCCGCGATCAGATGAAAGAACGTGCCGGTGGCATGGCCACGGCGCGAGCCGGTCTCGGCAATGACGGTGCCGGTTGCATCGTGCACCACGGCCAGCGGCGTATCGGGTTGGGCAACGATGGTCGAATAGTGGAACTCATGGCCGCGCAGGCGTGCGCCGGCCTCATGCCCCGGCATCGGCGCAGCCAGTTCGGCGAGGCGATAGCCCAGATGCATGCGGCGCCTGGCAAAGCTGGTCTCCAGGCCGAGCAGCCCCGCCATCTCATGGCGGACGCCGTCGGCATCGGTCAAAGCGGCACCCAGCACCATATAGCCCCCGCATTCGCCGTGCACGGGCCGCGTCTCCGCGAAGCCGCGAAGGCCGCTGCGAAAGCGCGCGTTGGCCGCGATCCTGCCGGCATGAAGCTCGGGATAGCCGCCCGGCAGCCAGCACACGTTGGCGCTTGCATCGGGTGCTTCGTCAGCCAGCGGCGAGAACGGCACTATCTCGGCGCCCGCCGCGCGCCAGGCTTCCAGCATATGCGGATAGACGAACGAGAATGCCGCATCCCGAGCCAGCGCAATGCGCTGGCCCGGCGGCGTCACATTCAAACCGTTCGTTGCAGGATGCGGCGACCATTTGGCTGCCGATTGCAGCACCGCATCGAGATCGACGTGCTCGGCGATAAAGCGCGCGGCCTCGTCGATCAGCTTGCCGATCTCCGCCTGCTCCTCGGCCTGCACGAGGCCAAGATGCCGCTTCGGCAGGCTGATCTCGGCATGGCGCGGCAGCGCGCCGAACACGGCAACGCCGACCTCGTTCAGCGCGCGCCGCACGAGGTCTTCATGACGCGGGCTGGCGACGCGGTTGAGCACGACGCCCGCAAGGCGCACGCCGGGGCGATAGTCGCGAAGGCCCGCGGCAATCGCCGCCGCCGTCTGCGCCTGTCCCGAGGGATCGATCACCAGCACCACCGGCCAGCCCAGCATCTCCGCAATGTCCGCGGTCGCACCTGTGCCGGAGACGCCACGTGCGGCGACACCGTCGAACAGGCCCATCGAGCCCTCGGCGAGCACGACGTCGGCATCGGCACCGCGGCCGACGAGGTGCGCAATGCTCACGCGATCCATCGCCCAGCTGTCGACGTTGACGGAGGGGCGCCCCGTCGCCGCGGCGTGGAACGCGGGATCGATATAGTCAGGGCCGCTCTTGAAGCACTGCACGTTCAGGCCGCGATTGCGCCAGGCGCGGGCGAGCGCCAGGGTCAGCGTGGTCTTGCCCACTCCGGAGGCAGGTGCGGAGATGACGAGGCCCGCCGCCATCACGATACCTCCGGAAAGCGCGGCTCGGCGCCGACCGGCCGATAGCGGCGGTCGTAAGCGGCGGCATAAAGGCGGCTCTCGTCGAAATCCGCAGCGCCAAGCGTCTTGCCGACCAGGATCAGCGCGGTGCGCTCCATCTCGCCGCCCACGGCCGCATCGAGAGTGCCGAGTGTCGCGCGGACGATACGCTGGTCCGGCCAGCTCGCGCGCCACACGATCGCGACCGGGCAGTCCGCACCGTAGTGAGGCGTCAGCTCGGCCACGACCTGATCGAGCAGATGGATCGACAGGTGAATTGCGAGCACCGCGCCGGTCGCGGCGAATGCAGCGAGCTTCTCGCCTTCAGGCATCGCGCTGGCGCGGCCCGGCGTGCGCGTCAGCACCACGGTCTGAGCCAGGCCCGGCAAAGTCAGTTCGGCCTCCAGCGCCGCCGCCGCAGCCGAGAATGAGGGCACGCCGGGTGTCAGCGTGTAGGGAATTCCGAGCGCACGCAGACGGCGGAGCTGCTCGCCCATCGCCGACCAGATCGAGAGATCGCCGGAATGCAGCCGCGCGACGTCCTTGCCCTCGGCATGCGCGGCGGCGATCTCCGCGATGATCTCCTCGAGCGAAAGCGGCGCGGTGTTGACGATGCGCGCACCGGCCGGGCAATGCGCCAGCACGCCTTCCGGCACCAGCGAGCCCGCATAGAGGCAGACCGGACAGGCCGCGATCAGGTCGCGGCCGCGCAAGGTCAAGAGATCGGCAGCGCCAGGCCCGGCGCCGATGAAATGCACCGTCATGCGCCGTCTCCTTCGGCAATCGCCGCGGTTGCGGTGCGATCCTTCGAGACCATACGCGTCCCAATCAACCGCGCGCGAGGACCGGCGGCAGCGAGCGCCGCAGCTTCGGCGACCGATCCTGTGCCGAACTTTTCCGCGACAAGCGTCGACTGCGTCGGCGTATCGATGCCCGCCAACCTATCGGCCGGGACCGCCATGATCGGCACACCGCACTCGCGTGCGAGCTGCTTCAGCACCTCTGCGTTGGCCTTGTCGATGACAGTTGCCACCGCCGCAAGCCCCTCGGGGCCGCCCGCCGCCAGAAGCGCTTCGCGCAGCGAAGCCAGCGTGACATCCTGTCTGAACCCGAGCCCGGCAACCTTCATCGGTTCGTACTCCACTGCACCACGGGCCGCGCGGCGTTCCACGACCGGTAGCGGCCGAGCGGAGCGGCATGGGCGATCTCGACCCGCATCAGCTCGCCGCCATGGCGCTGATGCAGCTCGCCGAGCAGCGCTTCCGTCTCCAGCGTCACGGCATGCGCGACGACTCGAGTGCCAGGCGCGAGCCGCGCCCAGACGGCGTCGAACAGCGCGCCATCGAGGCCACCGCCGATGAAGACGGCGTCCGGCGGACCCAGCGCCGCGAGAGCTTCGGGCGCTTTGCCTGCGACGACGTTGATCCGATGCTCCAGTCCGAACTCGGCCGCGTTGCTGCGGATGTTGGCAGCCCGATCGTCCCGCGCCTCGACCGCGATCGCCGTTCCGCCGCACAGCGCCCATTCGATCGAGATCGATCCCGAACCCGCGCCAACATCCCACAGCCTCCTACCGGGACACGGCGCCAGCGCCGAAAGCGCCAAGGCCCGCATCGGCCGCTTGGTGATCTGCCCGTCGTGAGCGAAGAAATCGTCCGGCAGGCCAGAGCTGCGAGACAGTCCCTGCCCTCCCTCCGCCTCCAGCGCCACCGCAATCAGGTTTCCAGCCGAAGCGCGCGTATAGCTTTCAGCGCGATATTCTCCGACGCTTTCATTCGGCCCGCCGAGCGCGGCGAGAATCCAGAATGCGGAAGCCCCCCATCCGCGCTCGCTCAGCCATCTCGCGAGGTCGCCGGCCGCCTTGGCGTCACGCACGAGACAGATGATCCGCGCCCCATGCGCCAAATGCGGCACGAGACGTTCGAAAGGCGCGGCGTGAAGTCCGAGGCAAATCACGGATTCCAGCCGCCAGCCCAGCCGCGCGGCGGCAAGCGAGAAGGTCGATGGCGCGGGATGCGCGATCCACTCGTCACCATGGAGCTTCTCGGCGAGACTTGCCCCGGCGCCATGCCAGAACGGATCGCCTGAGGCGAGCACGGCCGTCGGCCTACCGCGACAGCTCAGCACGATGTTTGCGTCGAACGGCACGGGCCACGGGCGTCCGCGGCTGCCGACATCCGCGAGCGCAAGATGACGCTCGCCACCGAACACGGTTTCTGCCCTGGCTAGCGCCTTTCGGCTTGCTTCGGACAGCCCGGCAAGGCCATCTTCGCCGATACCGATGATCGTCAGCCAGGGATCAGCCATGACGCGCGCCCTCATTCTGGGCGGAACGAGCGACGCGAGCGTGCTCGCAACGGCGATCGCGCGCGCCGGCATTGGCGCCGTGTATTCGTACGGCGGCCGCACCCGCGCGCCGGCCGACCAGCCGCTGCCGACCCGCATCGGCGGCTTCGGCGGCGCGAGCGGCCTTGCCGACTACGTTCGTCGTGAGCGCATCACGCATGTCATCGACGCGACGCATCCATTCGCAGCCGAGATGAGCCGGAACGCGGTCGAGGCGTGCACGGAGACGGCCACGCCGCTGATTGCGCTCGAACGCGCGCCCTGGACGAAAGCGCCCGGCGACAATTGGATCGAGGTCGTCGACGTCAACGCCGCCGTCGCCGCGCTGCCCGAGGTGCCGGCAAACGTATTCCTCGCCATCGGCCGTCAGCACATCGCGCCGTTCGCGACGAAGCCGCAGCACACCTATACGCTGCGCTTCGTCGATCCGCCCGCAGCGCCCCTGCCCTTCGCGGCCGATATGATCGTGTCCCGCGGCCCCTTCACCCTCGACGGAGAGCTGGAGCTGCTGCGCACACGCGGCATCGCGTGGATCGTCGCCCGCAATTCCGGCGGCGACGGCGCGCGCGCCAAGATCGACGCCGCCCGCAGGCTCGGCCTGCCCGTGATCATGATCTCGCGGCCAGAACTGCCCGCGCGGTTGCGGGTGGAGAGCGTCGTCGAGGTGATGCAGTGGCTCGGTCATCGCACCTGCCTCGGTGCATAGATCCAGCGGCCGATGCGGCGCGTCTGCGAGTTGCCGACGATCACCAGCGTGCGCATGTCGGCCATTTCGGCCCGGGCCTCGTTCAGCGTCACGGTCTCGATCTTCTCGTCGGCAGCACTGATCGCACGCGCGAAGATCACCAGGCGCTCGCCGCAGCCGGCTTCCCGAAGCACCGCAAGCGCGCGGCCAAATCCTTCCGGCCGGCTCGCCGAGCGCGGATTGTACATCGCGATGGCGAAATCGGCTTCCGCAGCGAGTCGAAGACGCTTCTCGATCACCGTCCACGGCTTGAGATTGTCGGAGAGATTGATCGCGCAAAAATCATGGCCGAGCGGCGCGCCGGTGCGGGCGGCCGCCGCCAGCATCGCGGTGATGCCGGGCAGCACACGGATCGGCAGGTCCTGCCATTGCGGCGTCTGCTCGAGCGCCTCGAACACCGCGGAGGCCATCGCGAATACGCCGGGATCGCCGGAGGAAACGACCACGACCTGTCTGCCCTCAGCAGCTAGCCGCAGCGCTTCGCTCGCACGCTGCAGCTCCTCGCGATTGTCAGATGGATGCAGCTCGAGCCCGGCCCGCGGCGGCACGCGTGCGACATAGGGCGCATAGCCCAGAATGTCGGTGGCGGCGGCAAGCGCCGCGGAGACTTCCGGCGTCACCAGCGTGTCGCTGCCCGGCCCGAGGCCCGCGATGGTCAGCGTGCCCGTCATTCGGCAGCGTCCAGATGCCGGCCCTTGCCGTGCACGAGCACGATCGCGAAGTAAGGGCAATCGGCAGCATCGATCTCGGCGAGCCGCACCACGCGCTCGCCCGGCATGGTGCCGCGCTCGACCAGCCAGGCGTCATCCAGCCTGCCTGCGGAGCGAAGCGCGCGTTGTACCTTTGCGAGATTGCGGCCGGTCTTCATGACGACGAGCGCATCGGAATCGCGCATGCGCCGCTCGAGCTCGTCTTCGGCGAGCGTGCCCATCAGCACCGTCGTCACGTCATCGCCGAGCGCGATCGGCTGTCCAACGCCATTCCAGCAGCCGACCATCCCGGGAATTCCGGCGATCACCTCGATCTCGACGCGGCCTTGCAGGCGCGTGTGCAGATGCATGAAGGAGCCGTAGAAGTAGGGATCGCCCTCGCAGAGCACGACGACGTCGACCGCGCGCGAAAGCCGTGCCAGGCGCTCGGCCCATTCGTCGTAGAAGCCGGCGAGCATTTGCACGTAGTCAGGACTGTCGAAGGCGATCTCGGTCGTGACCGGATATTCCATGGGATATTCGGTGACGCCGGCAGCGAGCATGCCCTCGACGATGCGGCGCGCCTGCCCCGGCCTGCCCTTCTTGCGGAAATAGGCGACGTGCTGCGCGCCGCGCACCGTGCGATCGGCGCGCACGCTCATCAGATCGGGATCGCCTGGGCCGAGACCGCAGCAGATGATGCGTCCCATGGCTATTCGCTCCGGCTCGCCAGCGCGTTGACGGCGGCGACCGTGATCGCGGAGCCGCCGAGGCGCCCTTCGACCGTCAGTGCCGGCGCCGGCGGATCGGCCATCAGCGCGGCCTTGGATTCGGCGGCGCCGACGAAGCCGACGGGGCAGCCGATGATCGCTGCCGGCCGGGGGCAGTCGCGATCCTCCAGCATGTTGAGCAGATGAAACAGCGCAGTCGGCGCATTGCCGATCGCGACGACCGCGCCGCCCAGATGCGGCCGCCACAGCTCCAGTGCGGCGGCCGAACGTGTGTTGCGCATGGAGTGCGCGAGCGCAGGAACGGACTCGTCTCCGAGCGTGCAGATCACGGCATTGGCCGCAGGCAATCTGGCACGCGTGATGCCCTCCGATACCATGCGCGCATCGCACAGGATCGGCGCGCCCTTCTGCAAGGCCGCGCGCGCGGCGATCGCCATGCCAGGCGTGAAGCGGATATGCGCCTCGAGGCCGACCATGCCGGCAGCGTGGATCATCCGCACCACCACCGGCTCCTCGCCGGGCGTAAAGCGCGCAAGATCGGCCTCGGCCCGAATGGTGGCAAAGGATTGCCGGTAGATCGCCGCGCCGTCGGTCTCGTAGATGTGCGGCATCAGTTCCCTCCGACCAGGATGGAGGGATCGCTGACGATATCCGCGCCGCTCAGCCCGCGCAGCACCGGCTCATCGCGCGTCGAGCCATCGCGGACGAGATCGAATCCGGCGCGCGTCGCGATCAGCGTGACCGCAGCCGTGCCGGAATGCGCGCAGCCCTTGCGGCAGCCGGAAACATGGAGCCGCCCATCGGCGGCAATGCGCGGGGCGAGCGCTGCTGCGAGCGCGCGCGTATCGGCATGGGCTTCCCGGCAGCGCGGCGCGCCGCTGCAGGCTATGACGCGCAGCGCCGGATCATACGGCTCGGTGATGAGGCCCGCCCCGCTCGGCATCTCGCGCTTGCCCTCACTGAGCACCATCCGCCAGGGAGTCATGCGCAGCGCATGTCCGTAACCTGAGAACTGACGGAGCGTCGCGTGCAGCATTTGTCCGAACGCGACGCCAACCATCGCGCCTTGCGGATAGGGCCCGGGCCGCGCTGCGGCCATCACGGGCGCGGGCTCGGTCTCGCCGCGCAGCGATTGAGGCAACGTCGCGCCGGATGCGATGTGGGCTGCCATGCGCCCTCGTCCACCCCTCGCGCCGCCGGAGATGAGGAACCAGCTTGCGAGCGCCAGCGCCGCGCTCACGGCCTGTCCGCGTTCGACGCAGCGGCCGAGCCTTGCGCCGTCGGCCCGCACAAGGAGGCGGCCCGAGCGGTCGCGCTCGATGCGGATGTCGGCGGAATCGCCGGCCAGAACGCGCGATCGGCCATCATCGACGGCGAAGCCGAACTTGGTGGGAAGCGCGAGGCCGGAATCGGCGAGCGCCTCCTCGAGCTCCGCGGCGAGCGAGTGCGTCTCGTCACCGCCGCTCCAGAACGGCGTCACCAGGATGTTGCGCCTGGCCTCGATATCGGCGTCGGGATCGAGCAGCGCCAGTTGCGCAAGGCCATCGAGCAGCGGCCGATGGCCCTCCTCCTTGACGCCCCTGATCTGGAGATTGGCCCGGCTTGTGACGTCGATCAGGCCGTTGCCGAAGCGCTCGGCCAGATCCGCAAGCACGGAGATCTGTGGTGCTTCAAGGCGCCCGCCAAACGGACGCACACGGACCACGAGCCCGTCGCCCGACAGCATCGGACGCAGCGCGCCGGGACACCAGCCCTTGACTGCCGCCGCGCTCATGAGGCCTCCCGCAGTGCCGCCGCGATCGAATTGCGGCGGGTTCGCCAGAGTGAAGCTTCATGCAGGCGGGTGAAGCACGTCTCCATCGCGGCAAGGGCCGCCGGATTTTCGCGGGCCATGAAGGCGCGGACCTCGTCGTTGCCGAATGTCGCGTCGTAATAGAGATCGAACAAATGCGGCGGCACGGCGCCGGCGAGATGGGCGAAGGCGGCCATGTGCTCCAGCGTCGCGGTGATCTCGGCGGCGCCACGAAAACCGTGACGCATCATGCCGGCGATCCAGGCCGGATTGGCCGCGCGTGCCCGGACGACACGTGAAATTTCCTCCGTCAGCGTGCGCGCATGCGGCTCGCTGGGCCGTGTCGCATCGAGATGATAGAGCGAAGGCGCGCCTGCACCGAGGTGAGCTGCAGCCGCAGCGACGCCTGCTTCATGCGCGGCGTAGTCGGCGGCGAGCAGAAGGTCGGTTTCGGGCAAGTCCTGGATATGGACAAAAGCGTCCGCGGATGCGAGCCGCGATTCGATGCCTGCGCGATCCGGCTGCATTGTACCATCCACCGAGAATGCCCAGGACGATGCCGACAGCCACGCTTCGCCGGCTGCTTGGCGGGTCTCGGGCGTGAAGGCATCCGGGATCGCGGAAAGGCCGACGCCGTATTGTCCGGGACGCGGCGCGAACACGCGGGAGGTGCGTTGGCGATACGGGTTCTCATCGCCCTCCTCGTCGCGCGCCGCGAGCGCCTCGGAGGCGGCTTCGAACAATTGCGCAAGGCCTGCGAAGACATCGCGGAACAGGCCCGACACCCGCAGCGTGACGTCGATGCGGGGGCGACCGAGCTCGGCCGGCGCGATGATGTCGTAACCGGTGACGCGGCCGGAAGCGTGATCCCAGCGCGGCGCAAGGCCGGCCAGATGCAACGCCATCGCGAACTCCTCGCCCGCGGTACGCATCGTCGCCGAGCCCCAGAGATCGACGACGAGGCCCTTCGGCCAATCGCCGTGATCCTGCAGATGGCGGCGCAGCAGCTCTTCGGCGAGCTTGATTCCTTGCGCATGCGCCGACGGCGTCGGCACCGCGCGCGGATCGACGGCGAAGAGATTGCGCCCCGTCGGCAAGACGTCCTGACGTCCGCGATAGGGTGAGCCCGACGGCCCCGGCGCAACGCGCCGGCCTGCCAGTGCAGCGAGCAGCGCATCCCGCTCCGCCTCGCCGCAGGCGCCGCGGCCGAACACGTGCAGGCCGTCGCCGAACTGGCTTTCCTTGAGGTCGCAGACGAAGCGATCGATCCGCGGAATGGCTTCGGCCGGTGCTGCCGATGCATCTAGGCCGAGATCCTCCTCGAGGCCGGCCGCTCGCGCCTCGTCGCGGATCGCCGCGATCAGGCGCTGGCGGCGGGCGGGATCGAGACCGTCGGCGGTCGAATATTCGTCAAGGAGCCGTTCGAGTCGGCGCAGCCCTTCCGGCACGGCGGAGCTTTCGAGAGGCGGCGGCAGATGGCCGATCGTCACCGCTCCGATGCGCCGCTTGGCCTGCGCGGCCTCGCCGGGATCGTTGACGATGAAGGGATAGATGACGGGGAGATCGCCGATCAATGCCTCCGGCCAGCAGCTCGTTGACAGCGCCACGGACTTTCCCGGCAACCACTCCAGCGTGCCGTGCGCGCCCATATGTACGACGGCATCGCAGCCCTGCTGCCTGAGCCAGAGGTAGAACGCGACATAGGCATGGCGCGGTGTGCGGGCGAGATCGTGATAATCGGCATCGCGCGTGGCCGCATCGCCGCGCTCGGGCTGGACTGCGATGATCGAGCGGCCGCACTGAATTGCGGCGAAGTGGAACGCGCCGTCGCGGCAGCTCGGATCATCCTCCACCGCTCCCCAGGCCTGGGCGAGATCGTCCTGCAAGGATTCCTGCAAGGATTGCGGCATGCGCGCGAGCGCCGCGCGATAATCGGCAACACGCCAAGTGAGCTGCTGCCTCAGCAGCGTCTCGCCGAGCGCGTCGACCGGCGCAACCTCGAAGCCCACTTCCGCGAGATCGGACACCAAGGCCTCGACCGAGGCCAGCGCATCGAGACCGACCGCATGCGCGATCTGGTGCGGACGTCCCGGATAATTCGAGAGCACGATCGCCAGCCGCTTCTCGCCGGCCGGCTTCTCGGCAAGGCCCCGCCAGGCCGCGACGCGCGCGGCGACGGCCTTCACACGTTCTTCATCCGGCCTGTGCGCCAGGTGCGAGAACTGCAACTCCGGATCGCGCTCAGCGGCCGATTTGAAGCTCACCACGCCCGCGAACAAGCGGCCGTCGACCTCGGGCAGCACCACATGCATCGCGAGATCGCCGGGCGAGAGGCCGCGCAGCGATTCCGCCCAATCCTCGCGCCGCGCCGTCGAGAGTGCGACCTGAAACACCGGACACGTGGCATCGAACGGCGTGGTGCCGTCGTCGCCGATCGCGGAAAACGCCGTCGCATTGACGATCGCGGCCGCTGGATTTTGCGCGAGATACGCGCGCAGCCAATCGGCGACGCCCGCAGCCTTCAGCGAGGTGACGAACACGCCGTGCGCGTCAAACCCCTTCTCGCGCAGCGCCACGATCAGCGCGTCGACCGGGCCAGTGTCCGCGGCGGTGAGATAGGAACGATAGAAGGCGACGAGCGCGCCCGGTTTTCCCTTGGTAGCCGCAGGGGCGGTGATGACGCCGCGAACGGGATCATAAAAACCCATCTCGGGCACGGTCATCTCGCCGGTGACCGGCCCTGCATAGAGGCCCGAAGCCAACGCAAGCTGCGCGATCGCGGCTTGAGCGGCAACGGGGCCGCCGGTATCGCACAGCACCTTGAGCCGACGCAGCGTCGAGACTGGCAGCGTCGAATATGCATCGAGCCGCGGGTCGTCGCGCCCATCGCCCGGCAGCACGGCCAGCACGATATTGCGGTCCTTGGCGAGCTGTTGCAGGGCCGCCAGCCCATACGGCCAGTAGGATTCGCCGCCGATCAGGCGCACCAGAATGCCGCGTGCCTGCGACAGCGTGCGCTCGATATAGGTGTCCACCGACAGCGGGTGACGCAGCTCCGCAAGATTCGCGAGCCGCAGCGACGGCAGGCTGTGGCAGCCACGCCGCCAGCCGGCCGCGAACGCGGCGAGATCGGAATCCGAATACGAGAGCACCACGAGATCGGCCGGGTCCTGGCCGATGTCTCTTGGCGTCGCGGTCTCCTCGAGACCGCGGCTCTCGCGGAAGACGACGTGCATCAGATACCAGATCCTGAAAGAGCAAGTCCTGCCCTGATCGCGGCCTCGTCGATGTCGCCATGCTCGCCGATCACGACCAGCTTTGACTGTCTGAGACCTGCGCCCCAGGGCCTGTCGAACTGATGGCGCACGCGCTCTCCGACCGCCTGCAGCAACAGCCGCATCGGCTTGCCGGCGACCGCGATGTAGCCCTTGGCGCGCAGCACGTTCTGCTCGCGGGCGAGCTTCTGGACGGATGCGACCAACGCATCGACGTCCGCCACTTCCGGAAGATCGATCACGACAGAGGCGAAATCGTCGTGCTCGTGCTCCTCTTCGCCGTCATGATGCGAGGGGCGCGCGGCGAGGTCGTTCTCCGCGGCAGCGCCGATGCCGAGGATGACGCGCGCATCGATCGCGCCGTCGGTGATCGGCAGCATGGGCACGCGGCGCGGCATCTCGGCAGCGATCGCGGCCTTTGCGGCTTCGATGCCCGCCGCGCCCGCAAGATCAGCCTTGGTCAGCAGCACGATATCGGCGCAGGCGATCTGGTCCTCGAACACTTCCGACAGCGGCGTCTCGTGATCCAGATTTTCGTCCGCCGCGCGCTGCGCTTCGACGGCCGCCGGATCTGGCGCGAACCGGCCGGCCGCGACAGCCTCGGCATCGGCCAGCGCGATCACGCCATCGACCGTGATGCGCGAGCGGATCTCCGGCCAGTCGAACGCCTTGAGCAACGGCTTCGGCAGCGCCAGGCCCGAGGTCTCGATCAGGATGTGATCGGGCCGCACCGGGCGCGCCAGCAATTGCTCCATGGTCGGAATGAAATCGTCGGCCACGGTGCAGCAGATGCAGCCATTGGCGAGCTCGACGATGTTCTCCTCCGGGCAATTGGCGTCGGCGCAGGATTTCAGGATCTCGCCATCGACCCCCTCGCTGCCGAACTCGTTGACGAGCACGGCGAGCTTCTTGCCGTTGGCATTGGTCAGCAGATGCTGGATCAGCGTGGTCTTGCCGGAGCCGAGAAAACCAGTGACCACCGTGACCGGGACTTTTGCGAGCGAGTTCATTCAGCGGCCTCCGGCACGACGGCAATGGGGGGAATGCGGGCAAGCGATTGCTTGCGGAAGATTTCCGGCCGGCTGCGCCAGGGCACAATGCCATCAGGCGCGGCGGCATAGGCCGCAGCACCCGCGACCACGTCGCGCGCGTTGGCATCCGACAGACGGCCATAGACATAGGACCAGCGGCCGGGCGCGCTGAGCGCGACCGAGCAGCCCTGGCTGCAGGCCGACAGGCATTCGACGGGAACCACGCTGACGCCATCGGGCACGCCGGCCTCGAGGATCGCACCATGCAGGCGCTTGCCGGGCGTCGTGTCGCCCTCGCCGAGCGTCTGGCCGGCGCGGCAGGTGATGCAGACGTGAAGTGTGACGGTCATCGCCTCTTCCAGGATAAACAGCGGGAGGCGATGAGGCGCGCGGACCGTTCTCCTGAGGGCCCGCTTCCCCGTCGCGGAACACCCCGTCCGCCGGTCCAAAACACGTTCGCGCTGGCAGGTCTCCCGGCTTGCGGAGCAGGGTTTTCACCCTTCGATCCCCGCCTTCCCGATTCCCAAGGGAATCAGTGGCTTCGGGCATCTCTCCGGTCACGGTCGCGGGGGCGGCTGCATTTTGGACCCAAATCTTGCCGATTCGGACCCTATCGCATTCCCTCTTCGCCTGTCATAGGACAGGAACCAACGCCCGGCCACCATTTGCCGGTGGCCGCCACTTGTCAAGCCGAAGGACCGGGACCGATGACGCCTGAACCGGATACCCAAACAGCTGAGGAAACCGACGCCCGGCACGCCCAGAAAATGGCGAAGAAGAAGGCTGCCCGCGACAAGATCATGGCGACCAAGAGCGGCGAAAAGGGCCTCATCATCGTCCACACCGGCGCCGGCAAGGGAAAATCCTCCTCTGCCTTCGGCATGATCGTCCGCTGCGTCGCCCACGGCTTGCCCTGCGCGGTCGTGCAGTTCATCAAGGGCGCCTGGGATACCGGCGAGCGACGCCTGCTCACCGGCCATTTCGGCGACCTCTGCCAGTTCCACGCGATGGGCGAAGGCTTCACCTGGGAGACGCAGGACCGCGCCCGCGACATCGCCGCCGCACGCGCCGGCTGGGAGAAGGCCAAGGAGCTGATTCTCGACGAGCACTTGCGCATGGTCGTGCTCGACGAGATCAACATAGCGCTGCGCTACGACTATCTCGACATCGCCGAGGTCGTCGAGTTCCTGAGGACGCAGAAGCCGCCGATGACGCATGTCGTGCTCACCGGACGCAACGCCAAGGACGAGCTGATCGAGATCGCGGACCTCGTGACCGAGATGACGCTGGTCAAGCACCCCTTCCGCTCCGGCATCAAAGCGCAGGCCGGCGTCGAGTTCTGAAGGCATGACGGCGCGCGCATTGATGATCCAGGGCGCCGGCTCGGACGTGGGCAAATCGCTCATCGTCGCCGGCCTTGCCCGCGCCTTCACGCGCCGCGGCCTGCGCGTGCTCCCGTTCAAGCCGCAGAACATGTCCAACAATGCCGCCGTCACCGTCGATGGCGGCGAGATCGGCCGCGCCCAGGCGCTCCAGGCGCTCGCCGCCGGCGTCGAGCCGCACACCGACATGAACCCGGTGCTGCTCAAGCCCGAGACCGACGTCGGCGCACAAATCGTCGTCCACGGCAAGCGCATCGCAACTGCGCGAGCTCGCGACTATGCCGCAATGAAGCCCTCGCTGATGAGCGCGGTGTTGGAGAGTTTTGAGCGCCTGAAGGCGCGCGCCGATCTCGTGCTGGTGGAAGGCGCCGGCAGTCCGGCGGAGGTGAACCTGCGCAAGTCCGACATCGCCAATATGGGCTTCGCCCGCAAGGCGGACGTGCCGGTGGTGCTGATCGGCGACATCGATCGCGGCGGGGTCATCGCCCAGCTCGTCGGCATCAAGACGGTGATCGACCCCGACGATGCCGCGATGATCTGTGCCTTTGTCATCAACAAGTTCCGCGGCGATCCCACGTTGTTCGACGACGGCTACAGGCTGATCGAACAGAAGACGTCGTGGCGTGGCCTCGGCGTGCTGCCCTGGTTCGCGCGCGCCGGCGAGCTGCCAGCCGAGGACGCGCTGGGCCTGAGCGATGCGCGCAAGCCGGGCCAGTGCAAGATCGCCTGCCTCGCACTGTCGCGCATTGCCAATTTCGACGATCTCGATCCGCTCAAGCTCGAACCAGGCGTCGATCTCGTCATGGTCCGTCCGGGCGAAGCAATTCCCGGCGATGTCAGGCTTGTCATCATCCCCGGCTCGAAATCCACCCGCGGCGATCTCGCCTTCCTGCGCGCGCAGGGCTGGGACATCGATCTGCTCGCGCACCATCGTCGCGGCGGCCATGTGCTCGGCCTCTGCGGCGGCTATCAGATGCTCGGCCGCAGCGTGGCCGATCCCGATGGCATCGAAGGTCCCGCGGGCGACACGCCGGGCCTCGGGCTTCTCGATGTCGAGACCGTGATGAGCCCGCAGAAGACGCTGACGCGCGTCGCGGCCGCGCATGCCGCCACAGAGCAGCCGATCGAGGCCTATGAGATCCACATCGGCCGCACCGACGGCCCCGATCGCGTCCGCCCGTTCGCGAAGCTGAATGGCGAGCCGGAAGGCGCGATCTCGCCGGATGGCCGCGTGCAAGGCAGCTATCTGCATGGCCTGTTCACGTCGGATGATTTCCGCAAGGCATTTTTGGCCAAGCTCGACATTCCCGCGGGCGAAGAGCCCTATCATGCCAGGATCGAGAGCGCACTCGAGGCGCTGGCCGATCACATCGAAAAGCATCTCGACATCGAAGGCCTGCTCGCGCTAGCGCGCTAGGACCTCGCCAAGGCGCGCCCATTCGGCTTCGCTGCCGGGAAGCCCGAGGCGCAGCCATGCTGGCGTTTGCGCAAAGACGCGGGACCATATCTGGCCACGCGCGAGCCTCTCCTGCGCGGCCAGCGCGTCGGGGATCTGGTAAAGACGAAACAGCGGCGTCCCGCCGACGAGCCGCCAGCCTTGCGACAGCACCATGGTGTCGAGACGAACACAGTCGCGGGCGAGCCGCGCCGACGTGGCCTCGGCCCAGGCATCATCGCGCAAAGCCCGGCAGCCGATCGCAATCGCCGTGCCCGACACCGGCCATGGACCCGTCATCGCCGTAAGCTTCACAACGTCGGCCGCATTGCCGATTGCGAAGCCAAGCCGGAGGCCGGCAAGACCATAAAATTTTCCGAACGAGCGCAGCACCAATAGTCCCGGCCGATCCGCCTCCGGCGCAAGCGATAATTGCGGAACGGCATCGGCAAAGCTCTCGTCGATCACGAGGCGGCCGACACGCGGCAGCAGTGCGAGCAGATCCTTTGGCGAATGACGCCGGCCATCGGGATTGTTGGGGTTGACGACGATGGCGAGATCCGCGCCCGCCAGCGCATCGAGCTCCGTCACCTCCTGGACATCCCAGCCTGCAGCCGACAGCACCCCTGCATATTCATTGTAGGTCGGCGCAAGGATGCGCGCGCGACCGGACGACGTCAGGCGTGGCAGCAATTGAATGGCGGCTTGCGCGCCGCCCATCGCAACGACCGGTGCACGCGTGCGATAGGCCTGCCGCGCGGCCTGATGCAAGGCATCGATCTCGGCGCGCGACGGCAGCGCGCTCCACGCGCGCGAGTTCACCTCGCCCACGGGATAAGGCAACCGATTGATCCCCGTCGACAGATCGATCCAATCCTCCGCGCGGCCGCCAAACCGCTGCTGGGCCAGATCGAGATTTCCACCGTGCTCGCGCATGCCTCGTTCTGTCATGCGAAGGCGAGGATCGCAAGGAGGGCGGCGAGCAGCATCATGGCGCGGCGGTAGACCGTCAGCGCCTCCGTGATATCGGCGGCGCGCGGATCGCGCGCGCCTTGGTTCAGCCAGGGCTCGTCGGTCGCGCTGCCGTGATAGATGCGGGGACCACTGAGCCGCACGCCGAGCGCCCCCGCCATCGCCGCTTCCGGCCAGCCGGCATTCGGCGAACGATGCCGGCGCGCATCGCGCGCCATGCACGACAGCGCCTCCGATCGCCTTGACGCCAGCAGCACGAACAGGAATCCGCTCAGGCGCGCCGGAATGAAATTGGCGACATCGTCGATGCGCGCCGCCGCCCACCCAAAGGCTTCATGTCGTTCGCTGCGATGACCGATCATGGAGTCCAGCGTGTTGATGGCCTTGTAGCCGAAGATGCCGGGCAGACCGAACAGCGCGCCCCAGAACACCGGCGCGACGATGCCGTCGGAGGAGTTCTCGGCAAGGCTCTCGATCGCCGCGCGCGCGATGCCGGCTTCATCGAGCGCTGTGGGATCGCGGCCGACGATGCGCGATACCGCCTCGCGTGCGGCGGCGATGTCGCCCGCCTGCAACGGCATCGCGACGGCGGCAACGTGATCATGGAGCGAGCGCAGCGCGACCAATGGCCAGGCCAGGATGCCAATCAACATGATCTGGATCCAGCCCAGCGAGAGCACCGATTGAACGATCCAGCCGAGCGCAACTGAGAGCGCTATCACCGCCAGTGCTCCGGCAATGCCAGCAGCTCGGCGCCACTCCGGCGGATCGGACGCGCGATTCCAGGCGGCGTCGATGGCGGCAATCAGCCGGCCGAGCCAGGTGACGGGATGGCCGATCCGCGCGAACAGCGGGGCGGGCCAGCCCAGAAGGGCATCCACCGCCATCGCCACCACCATCGCACCCGCAAAGCCCACACCCGCCTCCTGTCCACCCCTGTTGCGCAAAGCGAGGACGGAGCGCAAGCCCCTCGCCCCCTGATTTCGGCTTTGTCTTTGGTCACGATTGATGGTTAGTCAGGCTCACGGGAGACCTTCATGACCACCATCTTGATCACGGGCGGAGCGCGATCGGGCAAGAGCAAGCGTGCGGAAACGCGCACGCGCGCCTTTTCCGGCCAGCCGGTCTACATCGCGACGGCCGAGGCGCTCGATGGCGAAATGGAGGAACGCATCGCAAGACACCGCGCGCGGCGCGGAACCGATTGGATCGAGCGCGAGGTGCCGCTTGATCTCGTGCCCGCGCTGCTCGCAACCGATGGCGGCGGCGCACGGCTGGTGGACTGCCTGACACTCTGGCTCTCCAACCTGATGCATGCAGAGCGCGACTGGGAGCACGAGGTGAATGCGCTTGCCGGCGCCCTGCCCCGGCTGAAGAGCCCGGCTGTTCTCGTCACCAACGAGGTCGGCCTCGGCATCGTGCCCGACAACGCACTGGCGCGCAGCTTCCGCGATGCCGCCGGGATCATGAATCAGATCATTGCCGATGTCGCTGACGAGGTCGAATTCGTCGTCGCCGGCCTGCCGATGAAATTGAAATGATGCCGCGCGCCGAACTCTTGCGGGACGTCGTCGCCGATCTTCGAATCGCAGCATCATTCGTGACGATCCTGCCCGTCGCGTCGTCGAAGCCCGCCGGTGACGGAGCGATCGCGCGCGCGACCTGGGCGCTGCCCGTCGCGGGACTGCTGGTCGGCCTCGCCGGCGCCTTGGTCTACAAGATCTCCATCCGGTTCGGACTGACACCGAACCTTGCCGCCCTGCTCGCGCTGGCCACGACCGCCCTCATCACCGGCGCGCTGCACGAGGACGGGCTTGCCGATACCGCGGACGGACTCGGCGGCGGCCGTACGCGTGAGCGCAAGCTCGAGATCATGCGCGACAGCCGGATCGGGACCTATGGCGTCTGCGCACTGATCCTGTCGTTCGGCTTGCGCTGGGGTGCGCTCGCGACCATCGCCGATCCCCTCGCCGTCGCGTTCGCACTGTGCGCGGCGCAAACTGCTGCCCGCGCCGGCGTGCCGGCCTTCATGTCGCTGGTGCCGCCTGCGAGACCTGACGGCCTGTCGGCCAGCGCCGGAGCGCCGCCGGGCGGCAGCATCGCCATTGCCTTCGCGCTTGGAACGCTCGCGCTTGCCCTGGCGTTGGGGCCGGGCAAGGCGCTGGTCGGACTGCTCCTGCTATCGCTTGCCGGCCTCATGCTGGCGCGGCTTGCCATCCGCCAGATCGGCGGGCAGACCGGCGACGTCCTCGGCGCGTTCGAGCAGACGGGCGAGATCCTGATCCTGCTCGTGGCCGCCTCCTTCCAAATGGGACGCTGACCTCATGGTCGAGTTCGACGATACCTTCCGCCAGCACTTGCGCGAGCTGTTTGTGTGGCGTCGCGACGTGCGCCGCTTTCGCAGCGATCCATTGCCGGAGGGTGCAATTGAACGCCTGATCGAGACGGCCTGCCTCTCGCCTTCGGTCGGACTCAGCCAGCCCTGGCGCTTCGTCACTGTCGATGACGCCGCGCGGCGCCGGGCCGTGACCGACGATTTCAAGGCATGCAATGCCGACGCGCTGAATTGTTATTTCGGCGACCGCGCAGCGCGCTACGCCACGCTGAAATTGTCGGGCCTCGAACAGGCTCCCGGTCATCTCGCCGTGTTCGCGGACAAGGCCAGCAGCATCGGTCATGGCCTCGGCCGTGCGACCATGCCGGAGACAACAGAATATTCCGTGGTCGCCGCCATCACGGCGATGTGGCTTTCCGCGCGCGCCGACGGTATCGGCATCGGCTGGGTGTCGATCCTGAGCCCGGATCGGATCCACGCCATTCTCGATGTGCCGCACTCCTGGAAATTCATCGCCTATCTCTGCATCGGCTATCCGGAAGCCGAATGCGACCGGCCCGAGCTGGAGCAGGCGAAGTGGGAGCATCGACGAGGCGCCGACGAGTTCACGCTGCGCCGCTAGGCCCAGCGCTCGAACGGCTTTCAGATCGACCTGCTCCGCCCCGCGAGCAGCGCTCGCGGGACCAAAGTCGCCGCATAGCGGCTGACCCTACGTCAGTATGTTCACGTCATACCCCCGCACAATGGCGACAACCAGGTGCTCTTGCTATCTACGAGCACACAGTGAAGGGCAACGGAACCGGTCCCGCGAGCGGCAGTTGCAAGACAGGTCCGGCGGCGTAGCGCCCGCCGGACTCCTGATCGAGCGGCAGGATGCCGCTCTTGGTGTCGACCGTCACAGTTGGTGCTGAGAGAACGCCATGAGAAACATCGCCGATCTCCTCGTGCGGTTTTGGCAAGCGAACCAGCCTGCATCCGATATTCAGGTGGCCGCTGTGGCCGAACACCGAGATCAATCCAGCATGGCTGATTTTGTCCGCATCCTGCAGGCCTACGATCGGGACCAGTGGGGTGACCGCGTCGGTCCGTGATGTGGTCGTCACAGCAAATCAGCGCTCAGGCCGGGCTGCGGACTGCATCCAACCAGCTGGTACAGCGTGGGATCCTCGGTGCGTCGAAACGGGCGATCTGATCAAGCTGACCAAGGCTTGCTTCGAAGGCGCTCTTCGGTAGTTCACGGCCCAGCCTCCGCGCGTCTGCGCCCGCCGGCTTCGTCCACGTCGCGCCCAAACCGCTCGACGAGAAAGTCGATGAACAGCCGCACCTTCACCGATAAATGCCGCGTCGGCGGATATACCGCGTAGAGCGCGAGCGGCGGCGCAGAATAGTCGTTCAGCACAACGCGCAGTTCGCCCTTCCGGAAAGCATCGGCGGCGATGAACTCCGGCAGCAGCGCCAGCCCCCTGCCCTTGATCGCGACGTCGCGCAGCACTTCGGCGTTATTGACGCAGAGCGACCAGGCCGGCTGGATCCAGTGGTCGCCGTCACTGCCGGTAAGCTTCCACTGGTTGCCCGTGAGCAGGAAGCCGTAGGTGAGTGAAGCGTGCTCACGCAGATCCTGCGGATGCTTTGGTGTGCCATGCCGCGCGAGATAATCCGGCGAAGCGCAGATCATGCGCGCCACCGGCATGATTTTGCGCGCGATCAAGCTGGACGATTCCAGCTCCGCGATCCGCAGCGTCACGTCGAATCCATCCTGGACGGGATCGAGCAGATCGTCGCTGAGCACGATCTGAAGCTGAAGCTCGGGATAACGCGCCATGAAATCGGCCAGCACCGGCCCGAGCCGCATGGTGCCGAACGACATCGGCGCATTGACGCGGAGCAGCCCGCGCGGCGCCGACTGGGCCTGCGTCACGGCCTGGTCGGCCGCCTCGATCTCCGAGAGGATCACGACCGCGCGCTCGAAGTAGCGCTGGCCGTTCTCGGTCGGGCTCGCGTGCCGCGTGGTCCGATTCAGGAGCTGGACCCCGAGGCTCTCCTCGAGATCTGCGATGTATTTGCTGATCGCCGAGCGCGACAGCCGCAGCTGCCGACCGGCCTCGGCAAAGCTGCCGCTTTCGACCACCTTCACGAAGGCCCGGAGACTGCCGAGCTTATCCAAGGGGCGACCCCGCAGATTGTTTCCAAATCGTAGACATAGTCGTCATATTTGCATGGATTGTCTCCAATCCAAAGCGCAACGATATTTCCACGCAGAGCAAGACCGCTTCCCGAATCTGGAGGACGACAATGTCTGGACTGCACCATGTCACTGCGATTGCCGGCGATCCCATCCGCAATTTCGGCTTCTACACCCGGGATCTCGGGCTGCGCTTCGTCAAGAAGACGGTCAATTTCGACGATCCCGGCACCTATCACTTCTATTATGGCGACGAGACCGGCCGCCCCGGCACGATCCTGACCTTCTTCCCCTGGGCCGGCGTTCCGGCCGGGCGCCGCGGCGTCGGCGAGACCCATCAGACCGCCTTCCGCGTGCCGCAACGCTCGCTCGGCTATTGGACGCAGCGCTTTACCGAGAAGGGCATTCGCTACGAGGCGCTGGAGAAGCGCTTCGGCGAGTCCGTGCTGCCGTTCACCGACCCCGATGGCATGGCGCTGGCCCTCGTCGGCATCCCCGGCGCGGAGAACGAGCCCGGCTGGAGCAATGGCGAGGTGCCGGCCGAGCATGCGATCCGCGGCTTCCACGGCGTGACTTTGCTGCTCGACAGCGCGGCGAAGACGGCTGCCGTCCTCACCGACGTGTTCGGCTTCAAGGAAATGGGACGAGAAGGCTCGGTGATCCGCTTCAAGGCGCCGGGCGATGCCGAAGGCAGCATCGTCGACATCTACGAGGCCAAAGGTTTCCTGCGGGGACATCAGGGCGGCGGCTCGGTGCACCACATTGCCTTCCGTGCGGCCGACGATGCCGAACAGGGCAAGATGGCCGCGAGGCTCGTGAGCAATCACGGCCTGCACCCGACCGAGCAGCGCGACCGCAACTACTTCCGCTCGATCTACTTCCGCGAGCCCGGCGGCGTGCTGTTCGAGATCGCGACCGACATCCCCGGCTTCGCCGTCGACGAGCCCGTCGCCACGCTCGGACGTGACCTGAAGCTGCCGACCTTCCTCGAACAACATCGCAAGCAGATCGAAGAGGTCTTGCCGAGCCTGGAAGAGACCGCGTCATGACCGAAACCGCATTCATCCATCGCTTCGAGCCCGCGATCAACGCGGGCTCCCCTCCCCTGCTGCTGCTGCACGGCACCGGCGGCGACGAGAACGACCTGCTCGGGCTCGGCAAGATGATCTCGCCCGGCTCGGCCCTGCTCTCGCCGCGCGGCCGCGTGCTCGAGCACGGCATGCCGCGCTTCTTCCGGCGTCTGGCTGAAGGCGTGTTCGACGAGGCGGACGTGCGGCGACGCGCGATCGAGCTCGGCGAGTTCGTCGCGGAGGCGCGGAAGCAATATGGCATCGCCGCGCCGGTCGCGGTCGGCTTCTCCAACGGCGCCAACATTGCAGCCGCGCTGTTGCTGCTGAAGCCCGAGGTGTTGTCCGGCGCGATCCTGCTGCGCGCCATGGTGCCGCTGTCGGATCCGCCGAACGCCGACCTTGCAGGCAAGCCCGTTCTGCTCCTCTCGGGACAGGGCGACCCGATCGTGCCGGCGAGCAACTCGGCACGGCTAGCGGCTCTGCTCTCGCAAGCAGGCGCGAGCGTGACGCACGAGGTCCTGCCGGCTGGCCATCAATTGTCACAAGCCGACGTGACTTTGGCCCGCGACTGGATCGGCAAGGTCGACGCCGAGGCCGCATGATCACATGGCGGCGCATCGTTTTCGAACGGTGCGCCGCGATGCAACGCTTCAAATCAGCAAGTCATGAGGCGCGGGTACAATGCCGTGATGCGGACCATTGGTGCCGTGGTCGGCGGTGTGCTCGACCGGGGCCTGAGGCGCCATTTTGACGATCATCTCGAGGTCTCCTTCCTGACCGAGCGGAACGTGCGGATCGAGAGGATCATGAACTCGTTTGAGCTCGACTGCCGCGACGGAAGTGGAAGGAGCTGTCTCACCATCGAAGCGGAACACCAGTTCTTGATCCGCGCCGCCGACCTTGGAAGCAGCTTTAGCCGGCTGTGCGGCTTCTGATGCAGCAGATTGCGCAGCCTGCTGCGCGTTTCCGCCTCCAGCGTCACCGCCGGCTGCAACACTCGGTGCGGCAATCTCGCCTGCTTCCGGCGTGTTTGCAGCGGTTGAGTGCCCCGAGCTGCCGTGTGCCGCGGCGGCCGGTTCTGCCGTCGCCACTGCGGCTGCCGCGCTCGCAGCATCCGAAGCCGGAGCGTGATGCTCGGCGCCATTGCCCGGTGTGAAACCAGCTTCAGTCGACTCCGTGGCCGCTAGCTTTGCAGACCCTGGCTCCGAACTGTGCTGCGAATTACCGCGGCCCGCGCCGTCGGTCGTTGCGACGCTCGGTTCGGCGGTCTCGGCTGCTTCCGGTGCGTTTGCAGGGCTTGGGTGTGGATCGTGACCCGAGTTGCCATGTTCGACGCCGCTTGGTTCTGCCGTCTTCGCCGCCCCTCGCGAACCGTCCGAAGCCGAGGAATGATGCCCATTGTCAGTACCTGCGCCGCTGCCCGGTGCGGACCTCGCTTCGCCCATGTCCGTGGCTGCCGCCTTCGCAGAGCCTGGCTCGGCGTGGTGCGCGTTACTGTGGCCCGCCTTCTCGGCGGTTGCGACGCTCGGTCCGACGATCTCGGCTGCCTCCGATGCGTTTGCAGCGGGTGAGTGTGAATCGTGCCCCGAATGGCCGTGTGCCACGCCACCTTGTTCTGCCGTCTTCGCCGAACCTCGCGAAGCGTCCGAAGCCGGAGCGTGATGCTCGGCGCCATTGCCGACGCCGTTGCCCTTTTCAGTCAACCCTGTGGCCGCCTGTGCAGACCCCGGCTCCGAAGCGTGCTCGGAGTTACCGCGGCCCTTGGTGTCGGCCATTGCGACACCCGGTTCGACGATCTCGGATGCTTCCGGTGCGCTTGCAGCGGCTGAGCGTGAATCGTGCCCCGAATTGCCGTGTTCCGCGCCACCTGGTTCTGCCTTCTTCGCCGACCCCGGCGTGGCCTTCGAAGCCGAAGCGTGATGCTCGGCTTCATTGCCGTCGCCTTTGCCCGGTTTGGAGTCGGCTTCAGCCGACTCCGTGGCTGCCGGCTTTGCAGACTCTGGCTCCGATGCGTGCTGCGAGTTGCCGCGGTCCGCGTCAGCGGCCGCTGCGAAGCTCGGTCCGACCACCTCGTTCGGCACAGGCGACAAAATGCCGGTGTCCGCCTTCTCCGGCTCACTCTTGAACGTGAGATTTCCAGCTGCCGCAGCCATCGCGCTATGAGCAGGCTCGGTTGATGAACCGCGGACCGAGACGTGAGAGGCACCATCCCTCTCTTCCGTTGCAGCCGCCGAATCGGCGGTGACGGTCCTGAACTTCGTCGACGCTCCTGAACCGGCCCGCGTCTGCCCGAAGTGAAACCTCAAGCCGTCGTCGGCGAGTGTGTTCCAGATTCCATCCGCCCCGGCTGTGTCCTCGCCTACGATGCCATGGACATTATCCGCACTCTGGACAGTCTCATCGGTTGCGGCCACCGATATCAGCGCTCCTTCGAGCTCCTCCAGGGTGATCGCGACAGCCGTGCCTTCCAGCTGATGGACGGGATCCGCGTCCGCAATGGACACAATCCCCTGCAGATGGATTTCCAGCAGGCTGCGATCCCCGACATCGAGAACATGATCGGTCGGATTCACATAGACGATCGTTTCATTGCTTGCGGAGTCGTAGATCCAGGCGAGTGTGTGTGGCGGTATGGACTTGCTTGCCGCGGTCATATGCAACCAGGCAAGCGCTCCGAAAGCTGCAAGATTGATCCTGCTCGGCCCGGATGCGAAATCGAACACAACGTCGGACGCGGTGGAACTGGAATCGGTCGAGGAACGGTGAACAACCTTTTCAACGTTGCCGCCCGTCAGTTGATCGCGGCCATCTCTGCCAAGACTGACATCGTGACCAAGCTCCACCAAGCCGGACGTTTTTTGGAGGTTGTCACCCGCGGCGTCATCGCTCATTTGGCTCCGAGCGCCTTCTCCGGCGACGCCATCGTTTCCAGTGGTCAGGAACGCGGAAGGCAGGTGGGCCTCGTGCGAAGGGAAACCCGCGACCGAGTTGTCGACATGATGAGCGTCAGCATTGTTGATCGCGGCAACTTTCGTGGTGGCATTCTCTCCGGTGACGGCCTGGAAGCTGTCGATCGATGCATGAGCCGCGTCATGCGTCTGCGCGGCTGCGAGATGAGGATCGTGCAGCGCGTAGATCAGCGCGCCGGCGAGAGCGGCGAAGGTGCCATACTCCCCGTGAACCGACGTCGGATTGGACGCAGGCCGCGGGATTTGATGTTCCGGGGTCGGGTCACCTCCAATCTGTATGCCGTTCATCCCCCGCAGCGAGAGCGGAGCAAGATTCGACGCGCTCGATCCAGCAGGACCGTGGTCTTTCCACGCTTTCGCGCCTGCGGATTGTTCGGCCGCGTGCAGCGCCTCCGTTGCCGCCGCCGGGCTCGTGACTCGGCTCAGCTTGGCAGAAAACTCTCGCTGGATGAGCGGAGGCGGCTCGGAGGATTCCCAGACGACGAGGTGGCGGAGAATGGCTTTTTTCCAAGGCTCATATTCGGCGTGCTCTCCCGCGTGGCCGATGCCGTCGTCATTCGGAAGCATGTCGTTCGCTTCCGACGCCTTGAGTTCGTCCGCGATGGCGATCGCCAGAAAGGCCAACGCGAGCGTGCCGAAGCCGGAGGGGCGCTGCAGCAACGCGAGGGTCGCGAGTACGGTTCTGTTGGTGATCTCAAGCTTCTGAAATATATTGTAGAGGTGTACTTTGACTGTTCCTGGAGAAACGTCCAGCTGGCGCGCGATCTCCTTGTTCGACATTCCTTCCGACACTAGTCGTACAATTTGACGTTCGCGCTGCGTCAAGAGCTCCAGCATTTTCTCAATTTTGCCGCCCCCGTCAGCGTCGTTGCCGGTTGGCGAGAGCTCGAACTGCTCGGGCGAGACACTGCGCTTCATCATCAGCCGCAGTGATCGCAGCATGCTGTCGGGGGAGGCGTACTTCGAAATTGCGCAGCAGGTGCCGGCAGCGATCGCTGCGGTTAGACCGCGGTCGGATTCGGACTCGGTAAAGAACACCAGGCGCGTGGCAAGGTTCTCAGCTTTCGCAATCGCGAGGATCTCGGTTGCCGTCAGATCTGGCAGGGTGTCAGCAAGAAGCGCGATGTCGGGCGCCAAGTTCCGGATTGCCTCGAGACAGCTCGTCCCGTCGCTGGACGATGCGACGACGTCGAAGTCATGCTGTGCCCCGAGCACCGATCTCAGCCCCTGTAGCACGATCGGTTGTCGATCTCCGATCACGAGCCGGATGCGCGCGGATATCCCCTGCTTGGCAGTCACGTCTAACATGGACTCTGCCTCGGCCCGGCATCTATGAGTTTCGGCATATGGCCGGGGCCGGGTGAGGGTATTAAAATACAATTAACTGCTCGGAGAAAGAGGCTTAACGGGGTTAACCCTACCTAAAGTCGCAAGCTTTGACGGCGTTTAGGTGAGAAAAAAGAAAAAAAAATATGTCATTTGACTCGATGGCCGTTGCGATTGACTGGCTCGATGCCTACCGCGCGGGCGATCTCGAGGCGATCCTGGACATGTATGCCGAAGATGCCGTGGTTCATTGCGGCTGTGGCGGCGCCAAAACCATTACCGGCCGCGAGGCACTTCGTGCCTATTGGGTCGAGCGCCTTCGAGACTATCCGGCAGGCAAGTTGGACGATCTCAATCTCTCCCAGGACAGCATCATTATCTCGTACAGCACCAGTACTGGTGTCATGACTGCGCATTTTGCGTTTGACGCCGCCGGGAGGATCAAGGAGCTGAGCTGCGGTCCCTCACACTAGAGCTGCGGGTGCGGCGCCAATCTGCTCAGCGGACGTCCTTGGCGCAAATCCGAGAGTCTCAAATGGGTCATTCTCGACGGTTTGGTGCGAATCTCGGCCGCACCCGGACTACCCCTCATAGCTGACGGTTAGGCAGCGGGCGGTGTTGGCCGCGACGGGCAATAAGCGGACGAGAAAACTTGATTCACTAGCAGCCGTTGAAGAGCTTAGGGGGAAGCCCACCATCCGTCGGGAAATGGCGCAAGCAACATCCAATCGATTTGGTTGTCGTTGTGAGGGGCCCTGAGACCTCCTGCACCTCTGCTTGGTGGCGAGTAGCGACGGAGACGGACCGACGAGGCGCCGAGATCACAACCTCGGAGGGAGCGCGAAGCATGGCGTCTGGAGCGCAATGCAGGCGCACCGCGGGCGGCGCGCTCTGCATCTGCGACTAGACTTCGAAGATCTTCCAGTTCTGAGAGCTGAGAGGCGAGTTCACCAAGTCGTTGCAAATAAAGGATTGCGCGAGAGCTTCGCATAAATGTCCTCCACAGTACAAAAAAGCACTACAGGACGGCTTCAAACCAATCGGGATAAAGTGGTAATCTACCATGGTGAAAAATCGGCTTTCAATACGTCAGGCTCATTGCCTCATATGAGGGCCGAAAGGCCGCTTAGGATCACCCACTCCCCTTGGCACGTCCACGAACGGTATTCTGCTTAGCCTTTGGACTCGTCGCGCAAATGGCATGAAACCGAAATCCGCCCTTGCGAAACACTTTTCCGAGAGCCGTGAAGCAAGCCTGAATCACTAGCGATGAAAAATCACCAACGCAGTTGGAGCTGACTCGATCACGCACCCAGCATCTAAGAGGATGCTGGACCGGGCCCGATCGATGGTACCGGCGAATGTTCAACGTTTCGTCCTGCGGTCAAGTAAGTGCTGGGAGAGGTCGATGGCACACGTTGGCAAGCACGCGATCGTGGTGGGCGCGGGAATGGGTGGTCTGTTGGCCGCTCGCGCTTTGGCGGATCATTTCGACGAAGTGACCGTACTTGAGCGTGATGCGCTTCCGGATTTGCCTGATCCTCGCAAAGGCGTTCCGCAAGGACGGCATACGCACGGATTGCTTGCTCGTGGGCGCGAGATACTTGAGCAGTCGTTTCCCGGCTTTACCGAGGGAATGATTGCTCAGGGAGCAGTACCTGCGGACCTCGTCAACGATGGGCTTTGGTTCAACTACGGCGTCTATCTTCACAACACCCCCAGCAAGATGGTCGGGCTCGGGGTGAGCCGACCGACGCTGGAAGGCTTCGTGAGACGGCGGCTCGTTCAACTATCCAATATTCGGGTGTGGGAGCGACGTGACGTTGTGGAGCCGGTGTTTGATCGACTATCGGGCCGCGTGACTGGCGTTCGCGTCCAATCAAAAGATGGTTCACATGACGGGGAAACAATAGACGCCGATCTCGTGGTTGATACCAGCGGTCGCGGATCATCGAGCCCCGCATGGCTGAGTGCGTTTGGTTTCGCAAAGCCGCCAGAGGAGCAGATCACTGTCAATCTTGGGTATGTGACCCGCTTCTATCGTCTCAAACCCGAACATATGACGAATTGTTTGCATGGCAGGAAGTTCGTCATCATGGCAGCGTGTTCGCCTGATTTTCGCTTCGGTGCTCTTTTGCCACAGGAGGGCGAACGTTGGACTGTGACATTAGGCGGTTACAGGGACGATCAAGTGCCAGAGGATGATGCTGGTTTCCTTGAGTTTGCGCGCAGCTTGCAACAGCCGGAAATATTCAACGTGATCCAGAATGCAGAACCACTTACTCCGCTTACGTCATACAAGTTTGTTTCGAACTTGCGACGCCATTACGAGAAGTTGCGCCGCTTTCCGGAAGGCTATCTGGTGTATGGCGACGCCTTGTGCAGCTTCGATCCAGCCTATGGTCAAGGAATGACGGTAGCCTGTCTGGAATCGCTGGCCTTGCGCGAGTGTTTGGCAAACGGAACGCAAGGAATTGCTCGCCGCTTCTTCCAGATGGCTAGTCGGTTCATTGAAGCTCCCTGGCAAATCGTCGTGGGCAGTGATTTGCAAAACCCGCGCGTCGAGGGCAAGCGGACGGCGCAGGTGCGCTTTGTCAACTGGTACATAGCGAGTCGTCCGTTAAGAAGCCGATTGCAGCGGTGAGCGGTCGCTGATGGCTGCGATGAGGGTGGCCAGGAAGAGGCACCAAAGAACCCTCAGCCAGGCGAGGATGCGGCGGAAGTTGTGACCGACGGCAG